>NZ_JBWKFA010000006.1:0-557795 GCF_056435185.1 Streptomyces sp. NPDC044003
CTCCTGGCCGCCGCCCGCCGCTACGGACTACGCGTCCCGGACGACCTCCAGATCGTCTGCTGCAGCGAATCCACCGTCTACGCCACCACCGAACCGCCCATCACGACGCTCTCGCTCAAACCCCGCAGGATCGGCACGGCCGTCGTCCAGCTCCTCATCGACGCCATCGAGGGGATCGACACCGACGGACCGGTCGAGCAGGTGATACCGACCGAACTCATCGTCCGCACCTCCTCGCAGCGGCGCTCGCCGCGCACCACGGTCAGCCCGCCGCGCTCACCCGCGAAGGACTGACGCCACGGGCGGCGGCGCCCGAACCCGCCGTCATCCGACCCGCCGTCCCCGCCCCTGCCCGTGGGCAGGGACGGCGAAACCGGTCGACGTACCGGCCTCTACCCTGGACTGGACCTTCTCAATTCGGGCGAAACAACCGGTGAACCCGGAGTGGACCCGGATTCACCACCCCTGGTGCGTCACACAGGAGGACGCTCATTCCTATGATGGGCGGACGACACCGCGGACCACCCCGACCAGGCCGGTCCGCGATGTGCAGGGCATCGCGACGGTGGTGGAGGGGTCGATGACTCAGGGGGCCGGTCAGGAGCCCGTGGTACGCACGGCGACATTGCGTGACTTCCGCGTACCGCCGTACGCCCGCGTGCCCGTGCAGGGTCATGCCGCCGAGCCGCTCTCCCCGGAGGAACCGGTGTCGGCTCCCGTGGTCGAGACCGCACCCGTCGAACGTCTGACCCCCATCGAGCATCCGGCGTCCGCCGCGCACCTGCCCCCGGTCGCCCCTTCCCCGGTCGAGGCCGTCCCGATGCCGACCCCGCAGACCGCGCCCCCGCGGGCCGCAGCCGCGCCGGTCGCGCCCGCCGCCCCGGTCGCGCCCGCCGCCCCGGCCGCATCCGTCACCCAGCCCGTACCCCCCGCGCCGCAGCCACCCGCGGCCGCGCCGATGCCCGCCGCGCCGACCCTCCATCTGGGTCACCGCCTCGCCGCGGGGTACACCACCTCCACGACCGGCTCCTCCATCGTCTCCGTCGCCACCGGTCACCCCGGCAACGCCTTCCCCGAGGGGGAGCCCGAGGGATACACCCCGACCGAGCGCGACCTCCCGGTCATCAACCGCGGCGACACCGTCCAGGTCCCGGTCACCCCCGAGCAGCCGGCCCCGGCCCCGGTGCCCGCGAACGGCGACGGACCCGGCCCCCTCTACGTCGTCGGCGACGTCCACGGCTACCTCGACGAGCTCATCGCCGCGCTGCGCGCCCAGGGCCTCATCGACGAGAACGGCAACTGGTCCGCGGGCAACGCCCGGCTCTGGTTCCTCGGCGACTTCACCGACCGCGGCCCCGACGGCATCGGGGTCATCGACCTCGTCATGCGCCTCTCCGCCGAGGCCGCCGCCGCGGGCGGCTACTGCAAGGCCCTCATGGGCAACCACGAGCTGCTGCTCATCGGCGCCAAGCGCTTCGGCGACACGCCCGTCAACTCCGGCGCGGGCACCGCCACCTTCCAGGCCGCCTGGCTGCTCAACGGCGGCCAGAAGCACGACATGGACCGGCTCCAGGACGTCCACCTCCAGTGGATGTCCCGGCTGGACGCCGTGGTCCGCGAGGACGACCACCTCCTCGTGCACTCCGACACCACCGCGTACCTCGAATACGGCCAGACCATCGAGGACGTCAACGACACGGTCCACGAGGTCCTCAACCGGAACGACGCCGACGAGGTCTGGGACCTCTTCCGGAAGTTCACCAAGCGCTTCGCGTTCCGCGACGACGGCGGCCCGCAGGCCGTCCAGGAGCTGCTCTCCATGTACGGCGGCCGCCGGATCGTGCACGGCCACAGCCCCATCCCGTACCTCCTCGGCCAGGTCGGCACGGAGGAAGGCGAGGGCGGCGGGGGCCCGGTCGTCGACGGACCGCACGTGTACGCCGACGGTCTCGCGATCGCCATGGACGGCGGCGTGACCATGGCCGGAAAGCTACTGGTCGTCCAACTCCCCCTGAACGGCTGACGCATAACCCTGCGCATCCGGGGAAGTCGATTTCCGGAAACACCCTGTCAGGTCGTGGCGTCACCGCAATACCATCGGGTCATCCGTAGCAGGCTCTCCTCCGTTTCCGCCCAACCGACCGTTTCCCACGGCTGATCCGGGCCTACGGAGCATCGGGGGATGCACATGAACGTGGCTCCGCACCTGCTGACCGAGGACCGCGCCGAGTACGAGCGGGTCCTCGACGACGCACTGAGCACCGCCCACGCACGTCCGGATCTCGACGGAGTCGGAACGCGGCTCACGGTCGCGCAGCTGCGCGCCATGACGCTGAACGCGACAGCGCTGATCACCACCGCCGCGGCGAGCGAGTACGACCACTTCGTGAAGGTCCGCGAGCAGAACCGCGTGGCCATCGACACCCGCATACCCCTGGCGGACCCCGGCACGGGCGCCGGAGTCGTCGCCATCGTCACCGTGATGGTGCCCGTCCTCGCGGGCACCGCCGCCGCGATACTCCTGCTCGTCGGGGCGGTCCTGCACGCCCTCGCCCCCACGGTCGTGTTCGGCGAGACCCTGCTGACGGCCGGCCTCGTCTTCGCCGCCCTCGCCGCCGCCGGCCTGCTCAGCGCGGGCGCCGGCCTTCTCCTGACCGCCCTGCGCAACAGACCGGCCGCGGCGGACGGAACCGCCACGGCCGACGACGAACTGACCCGCGCCCGCGAGGCCTGGCGCCGCGCCCTCCTGGAACGCGGCATCCTTCCCTTCCTCCGGGCCGCCCTCGCCGCGACCGATCCCCCGGACCCGCCGAAGCCCTGAGGGGCGGCCGGTCCGGGGGCTGATCGGGACTACTCCGCCAGCGGCAGGTAGACCCGGTTGCCGCTCTCCGCGAACTCCTTCGACTTCTCGGCCATGCCGGCCTCGATCTCCTGCTGCGTGCCGCCGTGCTCACGGCGGATGTCCTGGGAGATCTTCATCGAGCAGAACTTCGGACCGCACATCGAGCAGAAGTGCGCGGTCTTCGCGGGCTCCGCCGGCAGCGTCTCGTCGTGGAACTCGCGGGCCGTGACCGGGTCCATGGCCAGGTTGAACTGGTCCTCCCAGCGGAACTCGAACCGCGCGTCCGACAGCGCGTCGTCCCACTCCTGGGCGCCCGGGTGGCCCTTGGCGAGGTCCGCCGCGTGCGCCGCGATCTTGTACGTGATGACACCGGTCTTCACGTCGTCGCGGTTCGGCAGGCCCAGGTGCTCCTTGGGCGTGACGTAGCAGAGCATCGCCGTGCCCCACCAGGCGATCATCGCCGCGCCGATGCCCGAGGTGATGTGGTCGTACGCCGGGGCGACGTCCGTGGTCAGCGGGCCGAGCGTGTAGAACGGCGCCTCCTCGCAGATCTCCTGCTGGAGGTCGATGTTCTCCTTGATCTTGTGCATCGGGACGTGGCCCGGGCCCTCGATCATCGTCTGGACGTTGTGGCGCTTGGCGATCGTGTTCAGCTCGCCGAGCGTCCGCAGCTCCGCGAACTGCGCCTCGTCGTTGGCGTCCGCGATCGAGCCGGGGCGCAGACCGTCGCCGAGCGAGTAGGTGACGTCGTACGCCGCCAGGATCTCGCAGAGCTCCTCGAAGTTCGTGTAGAGGAAGTTCTCCTTGTGATGCGCGAGGCACCAGGCGGCCATGATCGAGCCGCCGCGCGAGACGATGCCGGTCTTGCGGCGCGCGGTGAGCGGCACGTACGGCAGGAGCACGCCGGCGTGCACCGTCATGTAGTCGACGCCCTGCTCGGCCTGCTCGATGACCGTGTCCTTGTAGATCTCCCAGGTCAGCTCCTCGGCCTTGCCGTCGACCTTCTCCAGGGCCTGGTAGAGCGGCACGGTGCCGATCGGCACGGGGGAGTTGCGCAGCACCCACTCGCGGGTGGTGTGGATGTTGCGGCCGGTGGACAGGTCCATGACCGTGTCGGCGCCCCACTTGGTCGCCCAGGTCATCTTCTCCACCTCCTCCTCGATGGAGGAGGTGACGGCGGAGTTGCCGATGTTGGCGTTGACCTTCACCAGGAACCGCTTGCCGATGATCATCGGCTCGATCTCCGGGTGGTTCACGTTCGCCGGCAGCACGGCGCGGCCCGCGGCGATCTCCTCCCGTACGACCTCGGGGGAGACGTTCTCTCGGATCGCGACGTACTCCATCTCCGGGGTGATCTCGCCCCGGCGGGCGTACCCGAGCTGGGTCACGGCCTGGCCGGTGCGGCCCCGGCGCGGCAGGCGGGGGCGGCCGGGGAAGACGGCGTCGAGGTTCTTCAGCCCACCGCCGCGCGGCGAGGTGTGCTTGATGCCGTCGTCCTCGGGGCGGACCGGACGGCCCGCGTACTCCTCGGTGTCTCCGCGCGCGATGATCCAGTTCTCACGCAGCGGCGGAAGGCCCCGCCGGACGTCGGTGTCGATGGCGGGGTCGGTGTACGGGCCGGACGTGTCGTACAGCGTGACGTCCTTGCCGTTGGTGAGGTGCACCTGGCGGACGGGCACCCGGAGGTCGGGGCGCGAGCCCTGGACGTACCCCTTGTGCCAGCCCGGCGTGCGCTCCTGCCCGTCGGCCTGGTTCTGGTCGGAGGCAGGCGTGCGTGCATCCTGAATGGTCATGAGACCGATCTCCCTACGCCGGCATTACCCGGTAACAGGTTCGGCGGTCGGCGCAGCCTCCTCCCGTACGTGCGTACGGTGATCAGCGCCCTCTCAGCCCGGTGCTCCGAGCTCCCGCGTGTGCAAAGGTGCCACCACGCTAGCGTCATCCCTGGCGTGCTGAACAGTGGGCCCCCGCCGTTCTTGCGATGATCGGTCGGTGACTTCCCCCCAACAGAGCCCCGAGCCGCACGGCCACGCCCACGGTCCCGGACACGACTCCGGGCCCTCCCACGGCCACGGAGGCGGCCATGGCCACAGCCACGGTCACGGGCCCGCCGCCCCGGTCTCGCGGCATCTGCGCAAGGTCATCGCCGCCATCCTGATCCCCTTCGCCACCGCCGTCGCGGTCGGGCTGGTGGTCCTGTGGCCGGGCGGCACCCCGGAGCACGCGCGTACCGGCGTCGGCTTCGACCGGCAGACCCAGCAGGGCAAGGTCGTCTCCGTCGAGCACGTCGACTGCAAGGACGTGAACGCCGCCCAGGTCCCGCCGACCGGTGACACCTCCACTCCGGAGGGCCGCGAGGCGGTCAACGCCCAGCAGGGACAGTGCGAGAAGGCGACGATCGAGGTCACCAGCGGCCCGGACGCGGGGCGCACGTTCGTCGAGATCGTGCAGCCGGACGCCCCGCGCCAACTGCACGAGGGGCAGGGCGTGGTGGTGGCGTACGCCCCCGACGCACCGCACGACCTGCAGTACTCGGTGACCGATGTGAACCGCAAGCTGCCGCTGACGCTGCTCGCCGGCATCTTCGCCGTCGCGGTCGTGGTGGTCGGCCGGATGCGAGGTGTCATGGCGCTCATCTCGCTCGCCGTGAGTTTCCTCCTGCTGACGTACTTCATCCTGCCGGCGATCCTGCAGGGGTCGAACCCGCTGATCGTGGCGGTGGTCGGGTCGAGCGCGATCATGCTCATCGCGCTCTACATGTGCCACGGGCTCTCGGCCCGTACCTCGGTCGCCGTGCTCGGCACCCTGATCTCGCTGCTGCTGATCGGTCTGCTCGGTTCGCTCTTCATCGGCTGGACCTCGCTCAGCGGCAACACCGACGACTACACCGGTCTGATCCACGGCCTGTACCCGGAGATCGACATGTCCGGCCTGCTGCTCGCCGGGATCATCATCGGTTCGCTCGGTGTGCTCGACGATGTGACGGTCACCCAGACCTCGGCGGTCTGGGAGCTGCATCAGGCCGATCCGGACATGGGTCCGCGCGGCCTGTACCGGGCCGGGATCCGGATCGGCCGTGACCACATCGCCTCGGTCGTGAACACGCTGGTGCTCGCCTACGCGGGCGCCGCCCTGCCGCTGCTGCTGCTCTTCTCCATCGCCCAGAGCAGCATGGGGACGGTGGCGAACAGCGAACTGGTCGCCGAGGAGATCGTCCGGACGCTGGTCGGGTCGATCGGTCTGGTGGCGTCGGTGCCGGTCACCACGGTGCTCGCGGCGCTGGTCGTCTCCGCCGACCGGCCGGCTTCCGGGGGTGGGAAGCCCGCGGCGGTACGGGGAGGGCGGCGCCGCCGCGCCAAGTGAGGTGTCGCTGCTGAGGACTCGGGCCGGCCCGGCTCGGGGAGGGTCCGGCTCGAACGGCCCCGCTCAGGCGGGTCCGGCGTTCTCTTCGGCCAGAATCCGGCCCAGTGCGGCCTCCAGGTGGTCCTCGAAGTCACCGAGTGTCCGTTCCTGACCAAGTGGAACCAGTTTGTCCGTTCGGTCGAGGAAGGCGACCAGCGGCGGCGCGCTGGCCCGGAAGAGCGCGCGATCGCCGCCCACCTGGAGCCGGATGGAGACGTCCGAGAGCCCCTCCGGCTCCGTCGGGGCGATGTGCACATCGCCGTCCCCACTCGGCCGGTTGATCCCGTCGAGCAGCAGCTCCCGTCCGAACGCCCAGGTCACGGGCGCGTCTCCGGGGAGGTGGAAGGTCATCCGCACCGCGTAGGGATCCCGGGTCTCATATCGGAGTTCGACCGGGATCTTGAAGGAGAGCTCCTCGGAGACGAGGAAGCTCATCAGGACCTCGGCCTGAACCGACTCTCGCATCATGTACCCCGCAGTAGATGAAGCAGTTGTGTAAACACAGCTGCTGAAAGCTGTGACCGAAACGGCCAGGAATGATCCCCCGTGGCCCTCTTGACGCAATCGTGCTGTACGCGTTAGCAGATCACAAGGAGTGATTTTTCAGATACTGATAGAGAACGCGAGTGAATCGAAGAGCTTCCCGATCTCCGTACGTAGCCGCTCGACTGCTGGGAGCAACCGTTCTTCCTGGTGAAGGGGGAGGGAAATCGCCAACGTGGCCGCCGCGGAGCCCGCGGTGATGGGAATGGCGGCACAGACCGTGCCGAGCGCATATTCCTGACGCTCCACCACGGGTTCCATTCGGTCCAAATTGCCCAAACGCTCCAAAAAGGCACGCTGGTTACGCACCGTGTACGGAGTGATGGCTTCCACCGGGTGGCGGTCGAGGTGGCCTTGACGAGATTTCAGATCGAGTTGACTCAGCAGGCACTGCCCGATCGCGTGGGCGTGCGCGGTCTCGCGGAAGTCGGCCCATTCCTCCACCGCGGGTGCGTTGGGGGTGTCGGCGACGGCGACGAGCTCGATCTCGCCCTCGCGGTAGAGGGCGAAGTAGATGGGTACACCGATCTCGTCCCGCCAGTGGGCCAGGGAGTCTTCGATCTTGATGCGACGATTCTGCACAGCTCCGCCGCCGGCCAGTCGGACGGCGGCGTCGCCCAGGACGAACACACCCTTGTCGCGGAGCAGATAGCCCTCGTGCGTCAGGGTGCGGAGCAAGTGGTACGTGGTGGGCAGCGGAAGGCCCGTCTCACGGGCGAGCTGTTTGGCCGGGGCGCCCTCCGCGTGGGAGGCAACGGCCTCCAGGAGTCTCAGCGCCCGCTGTACCGAGCCGATCAGGGTAGGCGCAGCCGTCTGCGTAGCCGTGGCCAAAGGTCACCCCCAGGCGTGACGACGGATGCAGTGCACCCGCCCGCGGGGGCCGCCCCCGCGCGCCCGCCGGGCCTGGGAAACCGCTGGTCAGTATGGAGGTCTACGCCTGTAGTCCCCAATGCGGCGGAGGGATTCCACTCTAGTGGCAGCCCTGGGGCCCACACCCTGATTAGCCCGGTGCGTTCCCTCGCCCGGGCTAATGCCCGCCGTCGGCTTCATACTGATCAGTAGCTTGTGCTACCAGTCCTCACGCGACCTGCCGGAGGAGCTGAACTTGCGCACCACGTAGATCAGTCCGGCGACGAGGGCCACGAAGAGCAGCACCTTGAAGAGCAGAGCGACCACGAAGGTCAGGACGCTGGTGATCAGCCCCCCGAAGACGAACAGGGCGAGAAGAGGTATGGCGACCCACTTCACCCACCAGGGCATCCCCGCGAGAATCTCCCGTACGGCCATCGTCCCTACCTCGCTCTCGAAGAACGTCTCGGCGCACTCCGCGCCCGAACACTCTCAAGGCTAGGGGCGGGAGGAAGCCCGTGGGGGCCCTGCGGCCCCCGCTCTCCCCTGATCCGACCCCTAGGGGCTCAAGGCCTCTGCGCCCCTCGGTCCTCCGGGTCCGGCTCAGTGCTCATGGTCCGGCTCGACGCTCAAGGGTCCGGCTCAGCGCTCCGGGGTCCGGCTCAGCCCTTCGGGGTCCGGCTCAGCGCTCCGGGGTCCGGCTCAGCGCTCCGGGGTCCGGCTCAGCGCTCCGGCGGGGAGAAGACCACCATGACCCGCAGGTCCTCGCTGATGTGATGGAACTTGTGCTCCACCCCGGCCGGCACATAGACGACGCTGCCGCGCGCCACCTGGGTCGTCTCCGTCCCGACCGTGATCGCCGCCCGGCCGCTGACCACGAAGTACACCTCGTCCTGGCCGTGCGGCTGCTGCGGGTCGAGCTCCCCGGCGTCGAGCGCGTACAGGCCCACCGACATGTTCCGCTCGCGCAGGAACTGGAGGTACGCACCCTTGTTCGCGGCGCGCTCCGCCTCCAGTTCGTCCAGCCGGAATGCCTTCATCGCCTGCTCGCCCCTGCCCTAGGCCCGATCACGTCTGCCACGATCAGACACATGAAGAATTTCGTAGTCAAGACGCTCGCGAACGCGGGCGCCCTCGGAGTCGCCATCTGGCTGCTCCAGGACATCACCCTGACCGGTGACAGCACCGGCAAGAAGGCCTGGACGCTGATTCTCGTCGCCCTGGTCTTCGGTCTGGTGAACTTCCTGGTGAAGCCGATCGTCAAGCTGCTGACGCTTCCCCTCTTCATCCTGACCCTCGGCCTGATCACCCTGGTGGTCAACGCCCTGATGCTGCTCCTCACGTCCTGGCTGGCCGATCAGCTCGACCTCAGCTTCCACGTGGAGGGCTTCTGGACCGCCGTCCTGGGCGGCCTGATCATCTCCGTCGTCTCCTGGGCGCTGAACGTCGTGCTCCCCGACGGCGACTGAGTGGAATCCATGACCTACCGCGTCTGCTTCGTCTGCACGGGCAACATCTGCCGCTCGCCGATGGCCGAGCACGTCTTCCGCCGTCGGGTGGAGGAGGCCGGCCTCGGCGAGCTGGTGGCGGTCGACAGCGCGGGCACCGGAGGCTGGCACGAGGGCGACGGAGCCGACCCGCGCACGGTCGCCGTGCTCGACGAGAACGGATACACCTCCACGCACACCGCCCGGCAGTTCCGTTCCTCGTGGTTCCCCGCCCTCGACCTGGTCATCGCCCTGGACGAAGGGCATCTGCGCGAGCTCCGGCGGCTCGCCCGCACCCCCGAGGAGGCAGCGAGAATACGGCTCCTGCGCTCCTACGACCCGGCCGCCGGGCCCGGACTCGACGTCCCCGACCCCTATTACGGGGGCCACGAGGAGTTCGAGGAATGCCTGGAGATGGTGGAGGCCGCGACCGAGGGACTGCTCGCGGCCGTACGCACGGAACTGGAGGAACGGACACCGTGACGCACGAGGAACTCGGCGACGGCACGCGGGCGGTACGGGCAGGACTGCCCGAGCCCGTGAAGTACGAACCGACCCTGCCGGGGCCGGTCTTCGCGGCCCACTTCCATCTGCCGGGCGAGCCGACCGGCCCGTACACCTACGGCCGCGACGAGAACCCGACCTGGACGCATCTGGAGCGGGCGATCGGCGAGCTGGAGGCGCCGGGGGAGGAGGGCGTGGAGACACTGATCTTCGCGTCCGGCATGGCCGCGATCTCCGCCGTCCTGCTCTCGCAGCTGAAGGCCGGCGACGCCGTGGTGCTGCCGTCCGACGGCTACCAGGCAGTGCCCCTGCTGCACGAACAGCTGCGGGCGTACGGCGTCGAGGTCCGTACCGCGCCGACCGGCGGCGACGCCCAGCTGTCCGTACTGGACGGGGCTCGGCTGCTGTGGATCGAGACCCCCTCCAACCCCGGTCTCGATGTCTGCGACATCCGCCGCATGGTGCGGGAGGCACACGCTGCCGGGGCACTCGTCGCCGTCGACAACACCCTCGCCACCCCGCTCGGCCAGCGCCCGCTCGCACTGGGCGCGGACTTCTCCGTCGCCAGCGACACCAAGGGCATGACCGGGCACGGCGACATCCTGCTCGGCCATGTGAGCTGCCGGGATCCTCGGCTGGCGGCGGACGTACGGCGCTGGCGCAAGATGGTCGGCGCCATCCCCGGCCCCATGGAGGCGTGGCTCGCCCACCGTTCGCTCGCCACGCTCCAACTGCGGATCGACCGGCAGTGCTCCACCGCGCTGACGCTGGCGCGGACGCTCGCCGAGCGCGCGGACGTGACCGGGCTGCGCTACCCCGGACTGCCCGACGACCCCTCGCACGAGGTGGCCGCCCGGCAGATGCGGCGCTTCGGACCGGTGGTCTCCTTCGAGCTGGCGGACCGGAAGCGCGCCGAGCGGTTCCTGGAGGAGCTGCGGCTCGTGGACGACGCCACCAGTTTCGGCGGGGTGCGGTCCACGGCGGAGCGACGCGGGCGCTGGGGCGGGGACGCGGTCGCGGAGGGCTTCATCCGCTTCTCGGTCGGGGCCGAGGACCCGGAGGACCTGATCGCCGATGTGCTGCGCGCCCTCGACGAGGCCGGAAGCGCGGGCTGATCACGGGGCGGGGGCACGGACCGAGGACGCTCCGAGCCTCCCCCCTCATGGCTCGGAACGCCCCCGGTTCCACGCGCGGAGACCGCCTGAACAAGGCTAGTTGACTGTGCGTCAGTGTCCAATCACGGTAGCGACAGCGACCTATCGACTTATTTATAGTTGGACGGTCCTGAGGCGCAGTCAGCCGACCGCCTGAGTCGAACGGCCGCACGGCCGGGAGGGGGCGGACATGGATCTGGCCCTGCTGCGCACGTTCGTCACGGTGCACCGGGCCGGCTCCTTCACCCGCGCCGCCGCGCTCCTGGGCCTCTCCCAGCCCGCCGTCACCAGCCAGATCCGGACCCTGGAACGACAGCTGGGGCGGCCGCTCTTCCTCAGACAGGCGCGCGGAGTCACCCCGACGACCATCGGCGACGAGCTGGCGCACCGCGCGGCGCCCCATCTGGACGCCCTCGTGGAGATCGCCGAGACCGGGCTCGCCGAGGAGAGCGGGGTCCGCACCCTCCATCTCGCCGGGCCACCGGAGTTCACCGCGCTCCGTGCGCTGCCCGCCCTCACCCCGCTGGTCGGCCAGGGACTCGCCGTGCGGGCCTCCTTCCCCGGCAACACCGAGGAGATCCTCGACGGACTCGCCGCGGGCCATCACGATCTGGCCATCGCCACCACCCGCCCCCGGGGCGGTCTGCTCGTCTCCACCCCGCTCTGCGACGAGGAGCACGTCCTGGTCGCGGCCCCCCGGTGGGCCGCCCGGCTCTCCCCCGAGGTGCTCCTGAGCGAGGGCGCGGTGGTCCTGGAACAGCTGCCGGTGGTGGAGGTCCACGAGTCGCTGCCCTTCGTCTCCCGGTACTGGGCGAGCGTCTTCGAGACCAAACCGGCGGCCGCCGCCACCGTCATCGCCCCCGATCTGCGGGCCGTGCGGGACTCGGCCGCCTCCGGCGCCGGGCTCGCCGTCCTGCCGCGCTACCTCTGCGAGGAAGCCCTGCGGCAGGGACACCTCGTACCGCTGCTCGATCCCCCGGTCCCTCCGCTCCGGACGTACTTCCTGGTCGCCCGGACGGGGACGCTCGCGCTGTCCCCTCTCGCACGGGCCCATGAGCAGTTGCTGCGCGCCGCCGGGGACTGGTGAGTTTCAGGACACCTCGGACGGGCCATTTTCTTCCCATGACCGAACGGCCCGTGATCAAGCGCACCGCACGCGCCATCCTGCTCGACGGGGACGACCTGATCCTCATCAAGCGGACCAAGCCCGGGATGGATCCCTACTGGCTGACGCCCGGCGGCGGAGTGGAGCCCACCGACGCCACCGTCGTCGAGGCCCTGCACCGCGAAGTACTCGAAGAGCTCGGCGCCAAGATCACCGATGTGGTGCCCTGCTTCGTCGACACCGTCGAGCACATCGTCGACGGCGGAGTCTCCGGAGTGAAGGTCCAGCACTTCTTCGTGTGCCGGCTCGGCTCCATGGACCCCTCCCTGCGACACGGCCCCGAGATCGAGGAACCGGTCGGCGAGTACGAGATCGTCCGGGTGCCCTTCAGCCGGGTCGGCATCGCCGCCGTGCACCTCGTCCCGCTCTCCTTGCGCCACTACCTCGACGGCAACATCGAGGGCGTCCGCGCCATGCACGCCCCCGACTTGGGCTAGCCCGCGGCCGCGGGGGTGAGCTCCGCGAGGAAGTCATGGCGGATGCGGTCCGAGGGGACGCCCGCTCCGCGCAGTGCGTCGACCCCGCGGCGGACCATGTCGAGCGGGCCCGAGAGGTAGGCGTCGCGTTCGTTCCACGGGCCGTAGCGGCAGACGGCGTCCGGGAGCCTTCCCTGCTCCTCGGTGACCGGGTGGACGGAGAGCCACGGGAAGGTCTTCTGGAGCCGCAGCATCGTGTCGATGTCGTACAGGTCGTGTCCGCTGCGCGCCCCGTAGAAGACGTCGACCGGGCGCCGGTCCCCGTGCTCGGCGACGTCCTCGACCAGCGCCTTGATCGGTGCGATCCCGGTGCCGCCGCCCATGCAGAGCAGGCCGGTGTCCGTGGAGTGGTCGACCGTCATCGAGCCGGCCGGCGGACCCAGCCGCAGTACGTCCCCGGGGCGGGCCCGGTGGACCAGCGCGTTGGACACCCAGCCGGCCGGGACGGCCTTGACGTGGAGGGAGAGCAGCCCGTCCGGCCGGGGTGCCGAGGCGAAGGAGTAGTGGCGCCATATCCGGGGCCACCACGGGGTCTCCAGCGTCGTGTACTGCCCGGCGAGGAAGGGGTAGGGCTGGTCGGGCCTGAGCGTGACGACGGCGATGTCCGGGGTGCGCAGGTCGTGCGAGACCACCTCGGCCTGCCACCAGGCGGGCGCGGTCCGCTCGTTCTCCGCCGCCGCGTCGATCATGATCTGGGAGATCGTCGTGTACGTGCGGACCCAGGCCGCCTCGGTCTCCTCGTCCCAGCTCTTCTCCGCGTACCGCACAAGAGCGCCGATGAGGGCCTCGCCGACGGCCGGATAGTGGGCGGCCTGCGTCCCGTACTTCCGGTGTCCCCTGCCGAGGTTCTCCAGGTACGCGGTGAGGACCGGGGCGTCGTCCATGTGCTCGGCCGCCGTCAGAAGGGCCTTCAGGAGCCGGTCCCGCTGGGCGTCCATGGCCGCGGGGAACATCTGACGCAGCTCGGGGTGGTGCACGAAGAGCAGGGCGTAGAAGTACGAGGTCACCCGGTCGGCGACCGGTGCGATCTCCGCCAGGGTGCGACGGACGAGCACGGCGTCGGCGGAGGGTCCCTCGGATATCCGGGGTTCCTTCCCCTCCGGCGTCGGGGACTCCCGGTCGTCCGTCGTGGTCGTCGGAGCATCCATCATCTGCCTCGCCTCACGCTGGCCGGCTTCCTGATCGCAGCATGGCGCTTCCGACCGGCGCTTCGGGCAGAAAGTGGCATTCTCGGGCCATAGGCCCGGTTTTCTGGCTAGGCTGCGCTGTTTCGGACCAGGGCGTAGGCCTCGCGCAGGTCCCCTCCGGAGTAGCTGTGGCGGGAGAGCCCGGCGAGATGATGGTCCGCGTTCACGGCGACGGTCTCCGGCACGATCGCGAAGAGCTCCGCGTCCGACATCGAGTCCCCGTACGCGACGCAGTCGGCCGGGTCCACTCCGTACCCCGCGCAGAGCTCCCGCGCGATGCGCACCTTCGCTCGCGCGTCGAGAATGCCTGGTCGGTGGATCGGCTCCGTGAAGGGGACCGCCGGCCAGAGCGAACCGTGCGTCGTGTCGGCGCCCCAGTCGAGAAGCCGCTCGACGAAGAAGTCGGGCGAGAGGGAGATGACCGCACAGCGGTCTCCCTGCGCCCGGATGTCCGCCCAGACCTCGCGGATGCCGACGAGCCAGGGCGCCCCTTCGAAGGCCGCCGCGACCTGCTCGGGAGTGAGCGCGGACCACAGTGCGCGGGCCTGGACGGCGAACTCGTCCGGCGTGAGGCCCCGCAGGAACCCCTCCTCCAACGCGGCGATCTCGTCCACCAGGCCCAGTTGCCGGGAGATCTCCACCGCGGCGGCCGAGCCCCGGATCAGGGTGCCGTCGAGGTCGAAGAGGTGCAGACGTCGTGTACGGGAGGTTCGGGGTTTCACGTGAAACATCGTCCGTGCGCCACGGGACGGAAGCAACGGCTCCTCGGGTATCGGCCCGTGGGGTCGGCCGGATCCGTTAAAGCGGTGGACGGGAGATCATCGCGTCGGACAGCCTGAAAGGCATGCCGCTTTCCCCCGCTCCCCTCGCTCAGCTCCCGATCCGGCGTCTCACCTCGGAAGACCTCCTCGCCTGCGCCGACCTCTCCGAGAACCGGGGATGGCTCCGCGAGGAACACAAGTGGGGACTGCTGCTCACCGCCGGCACCGGCTACGGCATCGACGACCCCGACGGCCCCGGCCTCGCCGCCTGCTCCGTGGTCACCTCGTACGGACCGGGGCTCGCCGCGATCGGCATGATGCTCGTCGCCGAGCGGTACGCACGCCAGGGCGTGGGACGCCGGCTCATGCGGCACGTCCTGGCGGAGGCCGGAGACACCCCGGTCACGCTGTACGCCACGTCGAACGGGCAGCCCTTGTACGAGCAGCTGGGCTTCACCGAGACGAGCCGGTCGGAGATGGTGCTCGGGCACTTCACCTTCACCACGCCCGCCCCGGACATCCCGGTCCGCCCGGCGACGGCGGAGGACCTTCCGGCCGTCCTGCGCCTGGACCACGAGGTCTTCGGTCTCGACCGCACCCACATGCTCGCCCGGCTCCCCGCGTTCGCGGACCACCTCCGGGTCGCGGAGGAGGACGGCGAGATCACCGGCTTCGCGGCCGCCTGGCCCAATATGGACACCCATGTCATCGGGCCCCTGATCGCCCGGGACCCGGGTACGGCCCAGGCTCTGATCGCCTCCCTGGCGACCGCCACCGACCGACCGCTGCGCACGGACATCGACGTACGCCACACCTCCCTGCTGAGCTGGGCGAAGGAGAACGGCATCGACACGATCGCCACGACGTCGGTGATGATCCGCTCCCTGCCCGACCTCCCCGGCGACTGGCGACGCCGCTTCGCTCCCCTGACGGTCGCCGCCGGATAGGTTTACTTGCAGACGCGCATAATTGTGTCCCTTCGTCTACCCTGGATCACGCGCCGCCCCGCGCGAGGAGAGACCGAGGAGAGACCATGACCGCGACGGACCCCGCCCTCACCGCGCTCTCCCAGCGCTGGTGCGCTCTCTCCCTGCTGCACGGCAGGATCGAGGCCCACCTCGAGCGCGCCCTGGAGTCCGGGCACGGTCTGAGCGTGCGGGAGTACTCGCTGCTCGACGTCCTCAGCCGTCAGCACAGCGGCCCCGGCGGCCACCTCCAGATGAAGCAGGTCGCCGACGCCGTCGTGCTCAGCCAGAGCGCCACCACCCGGCTCGTCACCCGGCTGGAGGACCGCGGTCTGCTCACCCGGTACCTCTGCGCCACCGACCGCCGCGGCATCTACACCGATGTCACCGAGGCCGGCCTGAAGCTCCTCGAAGAGGCGCGCCCGACCAACGACAGCGCGCTGCGCGAGGCCCTCGACGAAGCCGCCAAGAACCCGGAGCTGGCAGCGCTCGTCCAGGTCGTGGAGGGCGTGAGCACGCCCGCCTGACGCGGGCACGCGTACGCTGCGGGGCATGAGCGATCTTGAGATACGCCCCGCCACCGCGGAGGACCTTCCGGCCATCGTCGCCATGCTCGCCGACGACCCCCTGGGCGCCCAGCGCGAGTCCCCCGACGACCTCGCCCCGTACCTCACCGCCTTCGAGCGCCTCGCGAACGACCCGAACCAGCACGTCGTCGTGGCCGTCCGCGAGGACAAGATCGTCGGCACCCTCCAGCTGACGGTCATCCCCGGGCTCTCCCGTCGGGGCACCACCCGTTCGATCATCGAGGGCGTCCGCATCCACTCCGACGAACGCGGCAGCGGCCTCGGGACGCAGCTCATCGAGTGGGCCGTCGCGGAGTCCGAACGCCAGGACTGCCGCCTCGTCCAGCTGACCTCCGACGTCACCCGCACCGACGCCCATCGCTTCTACGAGCGCCTCGGCTTCGAGGCCTCCCACGTGGGCTTCAAGAAGAGCCTCTGAGGACGCGTTTCACGTGAAACACGACGGTTTCACGTGAAACACCCGATCTCCCGGCGACTCAGAGACCGCGCCAGCCCGCCTCGTCCACGCCGCCGGGGACCGCGTCCGCCGGGTCGTACGGCTCCCGCGTGAAGACGAACGACCCGAGGTCGAGATGGCTCACGCTGCCGTCGGCGCGCCGCACCGCCCTGAGCGTCTCCCCCGCGTAGTAGCCGTTCAGCCCGACCCAGCCGCCCTCGGGCAGCGCCCGGAACCGGGCCCGTCGTCCGGCGCCCCGCAGGGGTTCGAGCACGACGCTCCGCTCGGGACCGAGCCGAAGCCCGTAGGCGTACGTGCCCCAGTACCAAGGCCCCGTGAGGGAGAGCAGCTCCTCGTCGACCTCGGCCTCGGGAAGGGGCCGCCACGGCTCCGGGAACCTCGGCTCCGCCTCCGCCACGATCCGCACGAGATCGGCGGCCACAGTCGCCGCCAACGGGCCCGAGGTGGCGTTGGAGAGGGCGATCCCCGCAAGGCCGTCCTCCACGCTCACCCACAGACAGGCGACGAAGCCCGGGAGGGAGCCGGTGTGGCCGATCAGGGTGCGGCCGTCCCTGCGCAGCAGCTGGATGCCGAGCCCGTAGCCCCCTTCCCAGTCGCCTTCCCCGGGCGGGGAGGCGGGAGCCCGCATCTCCTCCACGGACGACGTGACGAGCACCCGCTCGTCCCCCGCCGCGAGGAAGGCGGCGAACCGGGCCAGGTCGGCGGCCGTCGACCAGAGCTGCCCGGCCGGTGCCATCAGACCGAGGTCCTCGGACGGCTCGGGCATCATGACGTCGGCCCAGGGGTGCACGGCCCAGCCGCCCGCGTGCGGGGCGACAGGATCGACCGTCGTCCGGCTCATCCCCAGCGGCTCCAGGATCTCGCGCCGCAGCGCCTCCTCCCAGGCCACTCCCCGGACCGCCTCGACGAGTGAACCGAGCAGCGTGTAGCCGGGGTTGGAGTAGTGGTGCCGGCGCCCCGGCGACTGGAGGAAGGGCTGCTCCCCCAGAACGTCGGAGAGCTCCGGCCGCAGCTCCGCGGAGGACCGCTCCCACCACGCACCGGGCGTCTCGGCCGCGAGACCACCGGTGTGGCCGAGGAGTTGAGCGATCGTCACCTCACCGACGCCCGCGCCCTTGAGGTGCCGCTCCAGCGGATCGTCGAGCCCGAGCAGGCCCTCGTCCCGCAGCCGCATCACCAGTACGGCGGTGAACACCTTGGTGATCGACCCGATCCTGAACTGGGTGTCCGTATCGGGCGCGTGGCCGTCCACACAGCTGCGCGAGCCGCTCCACACCAACGCTCCGTCGCGGACCACCGCCCCCACGAAGGAAGGCGTCCGCCCCTCGCTCTGGGCCACCGCGACACGGTGGAGCAGAGCCCGCTCGGTACCGGGCAACAAGGCTTCGAATGATGTCGTCATAGACACCATCCAACGCGATCACTGCCCCGGCCCTTCCCGATCGGATCAGGTCTGGGCCATGTCCACGAAACGTGAGTAGTGGCCCTGGAAGGCCACGGTGATGGTCGCCGTCGGACCGTTACGGTGCTTGCCGACGATGATGTCCGCCTCGCCCGCGCGCGGTGACTCCTTCTCGTAGGCGTCCTCACGGTGCAGCAGGATCACCATGTCGGCGTCCTGCTCGATCGAGCCGGACTCACGCAGGTCGGAGACCATCGGCTTCTTGTCGGTGCGCTGCTCGGGACCACGGTTCAGCTGGGAGAGCGCGATCACCGGCAGTTCCAGCTCCTTGGCGAGGAGCTTCAGGTTTCGCGACATGTCGGAGACCTCTTGCTGACGGCTCTCCTGCCGCTTGGAACCGCCCGACTGCATGAGCTGCAGATAGTCGATGATGACGAGCTTGAGGCCGTTGCGCTGCTTGAGCCGCCGGCACTTCGCCCGGATCTCCATCATCGACAGGTTCGGGGAGTCGTCGATGTACAGCGGGGCCTGGGAGACGTCCGGCATCCGGCGGGCGAGCCGGGTCCAGTCCTCGTCGGTCATCGTGCCGGAGCGCATGTGGTGGAGCGCGACCCGGGCCTCGGCCGAAAGGAGACGCATCGCGATCTCGTTGCGGCCCATTTCGAGGGAGAAGATGACGCTGGGCAGGTTGTGCTTGATGGAGGCCGCCCGGGCGAAGTCCAGCGCGAGGGTCGACTTACCCATGGCGGGGCGGGCCGCGATGATGATCATCTGGCCGGGGTGCAGTCCGTTGGTGAGCGAGTCGAGGTCGGTGAAACCGGTGGGCACACCCGTCATCTCACCGCTGCGGGAGCCGATCGCCTCGATCTCGTCGAGGGCACCCTCCATGATGTCGCCGAGCGGCAGGTAGTCCTCGGTGGTGCGCTGTTCGGTGACCGCGTAGATCTCGGCCTGGGCCGAGTTCACGATCTCGTCGACGTCCCCGTCGGCCGCATAGCCCATCTGCGTGATCTTGGTGCCGGCCTCCACGAGGCGGCGCAGGACCGCGCGCTCGTGGACGATCTCCGCGTAGTACGAGGCGTTGGCCGCGGTCGGTACCGACTGGACCAGGGTGTGGAGGTAGGAGGCGCCGCCGACGCGGGTGATCTCGCCGCGCTTGGTGAGCTCGGCGCCGACGGTGATCGGGTCGGCCGGCTCGCCCTTGGCGTAGAGGTCGAGGATCGCCGCGTAGACGGTCTCGTGGGCCGGCTTGTAGAAGTCCTGGCCCTTGATGATCTCCACGACGTCCGCGATGGCGTCCTTGGAGAGCAGCATGCCGCCGAGGACGGACTGCTCGGCGTCGAGATCCTGCGGGGGAACGCGCTCGAAGCCGGAGAGCCCGCCGTCCCAGGGACCGTCGCCGCCCCGCTCGTGCTGGTCGTCGCGCCCGCGGCCCCGGCCGCGGCCTTCGCCTCGGGTACGGGTGGGCAGCCGGTCACTCGGTCCGGTGTCGGCCCAAGGGTCGTCCATGGGCTCGGGAACGCTCACCAAGCCACCTCCTCCCGTCCGCTCCGCGGACCTCGCCGTGCCACTCTTTCTTACGCCACGGCCTTGATCAAAGAGTGGCTTTGCGACCGCTGCTGGCGCGTCGGGCGCCGGACCACGGTAGGCCCGCGGGAGGCGTCAGCCAATCTGGTTATCCACAGGCCCTGTGGGTGAAGGCCCAGATGCTGTGGAGAACTCGCCGGATCCTGTGCACGGAGCGGGGGACAGCCATGTGGACAAACTCATAACACCCCCGCTCCCACGCATCTGACCTGCATGTTTCCCATCCACGGGCTGTGGGGGAGAAAAAGTTCTCCCCCGGGACCAAGATCAGAACAAACGGCCCACACCCGAAGCCCCGCACCAGCGAAGAGTAAGGAGCACTAAGCAATTGCGTCTCTTACCTGTGGAAGATTAGATTGAGCCCATGACTCAGGCCCCCGCGACCCCCAAGGGCGTCCGCCGACAGCACGACCGCGAGATCGTCTCCCTCGCCCTGCCGGCCTTCGGCGCTCTCGTCGCCGAGCCGCTGTTCCTCATCGTCGACAGCGCCATCGTCGGCCACCTCGGCACACCTCAGCTCGCGGGCCTCGCGATCGCCGCGGCCCTGCTCTCCACCGCCGTCAGCGTCTTCGTCTTCCTGGCCTACGCCACCACGGCCGCCGTCGCCCGGCGCGTGGGCGCGGGCGACCTCCCGGCCGCCATCCGGCAGGGCATGGACGGCATCTGGCTCGCGCTCCTCCTCGGCGTCGCCGTCGTCGCGCTGACCCTGCCCGCCGCGCCGTGGCTCGTCGACCTCTTCGGGGCCTCGGACACCGCCGCCCCGTACGCCGTCACCTACCTCAGGATCTCCGGCCTCGGAATCCCCGCCATGCTGGTGGTCCTGGCCGCCACCGGCGTCCTGCGCGGCCTCCAGGACACCCGTACACCGCTCTACGTGGCCATCGCCGGCTTCGCCGCCAACGGCGCACTCAACATCGGCCTGGTCTACGGGGCCGGCCTGGGCATCGCCGGCTCCGCCTGGGGCACGGTCATCGCCCAGTGCGGCATGGCCGCCGCCTACCTCGTCGTGGTCGTACGGGGCGCCCGGCGCCACGGCGCCTCCCTCCGTCCCGACCCGGCCGGCATTCGCGCCTCCGCCCAGGCCGGCGTCCCGCTCCTGGTCCGTACGCTCTCGCTCCGCGCGGTCCTGATGATCGCCACGGCCGTCGCCGCCCGGCTGGGAGACGCGGAGGTCGCCGCCCACCAGATCATCCTGTCCCTGTGGAGCCTGATGGCCTTCGCGCTCGACGCGATCGCCATCGCGGGCCAGGCCATCATCGGCCGCTACCTCGGCGCCGACGACGCCGACGGCGCACGGCAGGTCTGCCGCCGCATGGTCCAGTGGGGCGTGGTCTCCGGGGTGGTGCTCGGTGCGCTGCTCATCGTCGCGCGCCCCTTGTTCGTCCCGCTCTTCACCGACGACACCACCGTGCAGGACACTCTGCTCCCCGCACTCCTGGTCGTCGCCCTCTCCCAGCCGATCTCCGGCGTGGTCTTCGTCCTGGACGGCGTGCTCATGGGCGCGGGAGACGGCCCCTACCTGGCCTGGGCCATGCTGCTCACGCTGGCCGTCTTCGCCCCGGTCGCGCTTCTCGTCCCGACCCTCGGCGGCGGGCTGACGGCGCTCTGGTGGGCGATGACCCTGATGATGGCGGTCCGGATGGGAACCCTCTGGCTCCGTATGCGCTCCGGCCGCTGGATCGTCACCGGCGCCACCCGCTGAGGAGCGCACGTTTCACGTGAAACGGCGGAAGGGCCGCACCCCGAGGGGTACGGCCCTTCCTCACTGCTGAGCGCAGACTGCCAAGGGCAGCGTTACGCGGCGACGACCTCGACGCCGAGCTTCGCGGCAACCTCGGGGTGCAGACGCACGGACACCTGGTGCGAGCCCAGGGTCTTGATCGGCGAACCGAGCTCGACGCGACGCTTGTCGACGTCCGGGCCACCCGCGGTCTTGATCGCCGAGGCGATGTCGGCCGGGGTCACGGAGCCGAAGAGACGGCCGGCGTCGCCGGAGCGAACGGCCAGGCGCACCTTCGTGCCCTCGAGCTGGGCCTTGATCTCGTTGGCCTGCTCGATGGTCGCGATCTCGTGGATCTTGCGGGCGCGGCGGATCTGCGCCACGTCCTTCTCGCCACCCTTGGTCCAGCGGATCGCGAAACCGCGCGGGACCAGGTAGTTGCGAGCGTAGCCGTCCTTGACGTCGACAACGTCGCCAGCGGCACCGAGGCCGGAGACCTCGTGGGTGAGGATGATCTTCATTTTTCGGTCACCCTTCCCTTATCGCGCGGTGGACGTGTAGGGCAGCAGCGCCATCTCACGGCTGTTCTTGACGGCCGTGGCGACGTCACGCTGGTGCTGCGTGCAGTTGCCGGTCACGCGGCGGGCACGGATCTTGCCGCGGTCGGAAATGAACTTCCGCAGCATGTTCGTGTCCTTGTAGTCCACGTACGCGGTCTTGTCCTTGCAGAACGCGCAGACCTTCTTCTTAGGCTTGCGCACAGGCGGCTTCGCCATGGTGTTTCTCCTGTGTGATCAAGAAGTGGGGGTACGAGCTGCTTCGAGGGCGTGCCCTAGAAGGGAGGCTCGTCCGAGTAGCCGCCGCCGGAGTTTCCACCCCAGCCGCCACCGCCACCGCCGCCGCCCTGCTGGCCGCCGCCGGAGGGGCTGCCGGTCGCCCACGGGTCGTCGGCGGGAGCACCGCCGCCACCCTGCTGGCCACCGCCGCCGGAGTTTCCACCCCAGCCGCCACCGCCACCGCCGCCGCCCTGCTGGCCGCCGCCGCCGTATCCACCCTGGCCGCCTCGACCGGTGGTCTTGGTGACCTTGGCCGTGGCGTTCTTGAGGCTGGGGCCGACTTCCTCGACGTCCAGCTCATAGACCGTGCGCTTGACGCCCTCACGGTCCTCGTAGGACCGCTGCTTCAGCCGGCCCTGCACGACGACGCGCATGCCTCGCTGGAGCGACTCGGCGACGTTCTCCGCCGCCTGACGCCAGACCGAGCAGGTCAGGAACAGGCTCTCGCCGTCCTTCCACTCATTGGTCTGACGGTCGAAGGTGCGGGGGGTGGACGCGATACGGAACTTCGCGACCGCCGCACCGGACGGGGTGAAGCGCAGCTCGGGGTCGTCGACAAGATTGCCGACGACCGTGATGACGGTCTCGCCTGCCATGGGGGAACCTCTCGGCGGGTTTGCTTCTGGCTGCTGTGTTGCTACTCGAACCCGATGACCTCTGAGCTAGAAGCTCAGTGGGTCTCGGGACGGAGGACCTTGGTCCGGAGGACCGACTCGTTCAGGTTGAGCTGGCGGTCGAGCTCCTTGACGACCGCAGGCTCGGCCTGCAGGTCGATGACCGAGTAGATGCCCTCGGGCTTCTTCTTGATCTCGTAGGCGAGACGACGACGGCCCCAGGTGTCGACCTTCTCGACCTTTCCGTTGCCCTCACGGACGACGGAGAGGAAGTTCTCGATCAGCGGGGAGACAGCGCGCTCCTCGAGATCGGGGTCGAGGATGACCATCACCTCGTAGTGACGCATGTGGAACCCACCTCCTTTGGACTCAGCGGCCACGGTCGTTCCGTGGCAGGAGGGTCGTGATGCGTAAGCAACGGTATCCGCCACCACTGACAGTCCCCCTCGGCGAGCGAGGAGCGCTGTCGGGGATCCCGGAGGGACCTGGGCAGACACCGGCGCAGCTGTACAGAGTACCCGCACATCGGCTTGCGGTTGAAATTCTCCGGGAAGGGGACGCAATCTGTACACAACGGATGTCGGCGGCGCTACGATGCGCCGCCTTCCGGCAGGCACGCCAGGAGGTGCCCCATGGCACAGGCAATGCGACCCGACCCCGGCCACTCTCTCTTCGCGACCGACGGCAAACCCCACCCGCTCCAGGACACCCTGATGGCCGTGACGCTGGTGCTGGGGATCATCTCCTTCACCACCGCGCAGTTCGACAACCTGCATCTGCTGAGTTCCTGGTCGGGCCTGGTCGGCATCCTGACCGGCGCGTACGGACAGTTCATCTCCGTGACGACACGCGAGCGCTTCCTGCTGATCCTCGGACTCGGCGCCTCGGCGTTCGGCTTCTACCTCGGAATGGCGCACGGCGGCCTCTTCGGCGGCGTCATCAGCTGAGCCCGGCGGCACGTCAGGGCACACACACCCATTCGGGGCGCTCCCCGGTCACAGTAGGCTTCGGCGCGAGAGCCGGAGCCCCTGACCGATGGGGACACACCTGCCGAGGAGCGCCCCGCATGAGCCTGACCCTGAGGACCATCAGCCGTGAGCAGCATCTGGCATTCATCCAGAGCCAGCCTGCCGCGAGTCACTGCCAGGTCCCGGCATGGGCTGATGTGAAGACCGAGTGGCGCTCGGAGAACCTCGGCTGGTTCGACAAGTCCGGTGAGCTCGTCGGCGCCGGCCTGGTGCTCTACCGCCAGCTCCCGAAGATCAAGCGCTACCTCGCCTATCTGCCCGAGGGCCCGGTCATCAACTGGTACGCGCCGAACCTGGACGACTGGCTGCAGCCGATGCTGGCGCACCTCAAGCACCAGGGCGCCTTCTCGGTGAAGATGGGCCCGCCGGTGGTCATCCGCCGCTGGGACTCGACCGCCATCAAGGCCGGCATCCAGGACCCGGACGTCAAGCGCCTCAAGGACGTCGAGGCCACCCACATCGAGCCGCGCGCCTTCGAAGTCGCGGACCGGCTGCGGAAGATGGGCTGGCAACAGGGCGAGGACGGCGGTGCCGGCTTCGGCGACGTGCAGCCCCGCTACGTCTTCCAGGTCCCGCTCGCGAACCGCTCGCTCGACGACGTCCTCAAGGGCTTCAACCAGCTGTGGCGCCGCAACATCAAGAAGGCCGAGAAGGCCGGTGTCGAGGTCGTCCAGGGCGGCTACGAGGACCTGGCCGAGTGGCAGCGGCTGTACGAGATCACGGCCGTCCGCGACCACTTCCGGCCGCGCCCGCTCTCGTACTTCCAGCGCATGTGGACCGTCCTCAACAACGAGGACCCCAACCGCATGCGGCTCTACTTCGCGCGTCACAACGGGGTGAACCTCTCCGCCGCGACCATGCTCGTCGTCGGCGGTCACGTCTGGTACTCCTACGGTGCCTCCGACAACATCGGCCGTGAGGTCCGGCCCTCGAACGCGATGCAGTGGCGGATGCTGCGCGACGCGTACGCCATGGGCGCCACCGTCTACGACCTGCGGGGCATCTCGGACTCGCTCGACGAGACCGACCACCTCTTCGGCCTCATCCAGTTCAAGGTGGGCACGGGCGGCGAGGCCGTCGAGTACGTCGGCGAGTGGGACTTCCCGCTGAACAAGCTGCTGCACAAGGCGCTCGACATCTACATGTCGCGCCGCTGACCGTTCCGTAGGCTTCGTAGTCTCGTACACACCTTTGATACACCGCTGCCGTCAGAAAGGTTCCGGGCCGGCCATGGCGCTCTCCCTCTACGTCGACACCGCTCGCTGGCGGGCGCACCAGAAGACCGTGATCGACCAGTTCCCTGGTCTCATCCCGGTCTGCAAGGGCAACGGGTACGGCTTCGGCCACGAGCGCCTCGCGGACGAGGCGTCGCGCTTCGGCGCCGACATGCTCGCCGTGGGCACCACGTACGAAGCCGCGAAGATCAAGGACTGGTTCGGCGGCGACCTGCTGGTCCTCACCCCCTTCCGCCGGGGTGAGGAACCGGTTCCGCTGCCCGACCGGGTGATCCGTTCCGTGTCGTCCGTGGACGGCGTCCACGCCCTGGTGGGCGCCCGGGTCGTGATCGAGTGCATGAGCTCGATGAAGCGGCACGGCGTGCGCGAGGAGGAGCTCCAGCAGCTCCACGCGGCCATCGAGGACGTCCGCCTGGAGGGCTTCGCCCTCCACCTGCCCCTGGACCGCCCGGACGGCACCGACGCGGTCGAGGAGGTCATCACCTGGATGGACCGGCTGCGGACCGCCGGGCTGCCGCTGCACACCATGTTCGTCAGCCACCTGCGGGCCGAGGAGCAGGCGCGGCTCCAGCAGCAGTTCCCGCAGACCCGCTTCCGCGCCCGCATCGGCACCCGGCTGTGGCTGGGCGACCACGAGGCCACGGAGTACCGGGGCGCGGTCCTCGACGTGACCCGGGTCGCCAAGGGCGACCGGTTCGGCTACCGCCAGCAGAAGGCCGCGTCGGACGGCTGGCTGGTCGTCGTCGCCGGCGGTACCTCCCACGGCGTGGGCCTGGAGGCCCCGAAGGCGATGCACGGCGTCATGCCGCGCGCCAAGGGCGTCGCCCGCGCGGGCCTCGCCACCGTCAACCGCAACCTCTCGCCCTTCGTCTGGGCCGGGAAGCAGCGCTGGTTCGCCGAGCCGCCGCACATGCAGGTGTCGATCCTGTTCGTGCCGGCCGACGCCCAGGAGCCCCGGGTGGGCGACGAGCTCGTGGCGCATCTGCGCCACACCACGACGCAGTTCGACCGCCTCGTCGAGCGCTGAGCCGACCGGGACGCACCAACCGGCTGAGCCTGCCGAAACGAATCACCCCCGGGAGCCCTGCTCCCGGGGGTGATTCGTCGGTGGCTACTCGGGTGCGCGCCAGGGGTCGTCGGCGGTGCCCCAGCGGACCCGCTGCCCCTCCTCCACGACCGGGGCGGCGTGCCGGGCCGGATGGGCCGCCCTGCCCGCCACGACGACGTCCTCGGCGCCGTCCAGGACGCCCCCCGAGGGGTCGTCCGCGCCGTCCTGCCGGACGGGATCCTTCTCGGGCGCCAGGATGTCCCGTACGACCATCGCGCACAGGTACAGCGTGCCGAGCAGGTGCACGACGATCGCGAACTGGTAGCCGTCCACCGGAAGGCCCTGCTTGTTGCCGCTGGTCGTGAAGGCCAGGTACATCCAGACGCCGACGAAGTACACGACCTCGCAGCCCTGCCAGACCAGGAAGTCGCGCCAGCGGGGCCGGGCGAGCGCGGCCAGCGGGACCAGCCACAGGACGTACTGCGGCGAGTACACCTTGTTGGTCAGCACGAACGCGGCGACGATCAGGAAGGCCAGCTGGGCGAAGCGGGGCCTGCGCGGCGCCGTGAACGCCAGGAACACCAGACCGGCCACCGCGGCCGCCATCAGCAGCAGCGCGTACAGATTGGCCCGCCCCGGCGTGATCACGTCACCGGTCCGCTGGCTGAGCAGCAGCCAGATCGAGCCGAAGTCGACGTTCCGGTCCCGGCTGAAGAGATAGAACTGCTTCCACCCCTCCGGCGCGAGCAGCATCACGGGCAGGTTCACGACCAGCCACGCGCCGCACGCGCCGAGCACGGCGGTCCCGTACGCCCGCCACTTCCCGGCACGCCAGCAGAGCAGCAGCAGCGGGCAGAGGAGCAGTATCGGGTAGAACTTCGCGGCGGTGGCCAGACCCAGCAGGATCCCGAAGGCCAGCGGCCGGCTCCGCGACCACATCAGGACGGCGGCGGCGGTCAGCGCGACGGCCAGTATGTCCCAGTTGATCGTGGCGGTGAGCGCGACCGAGGGCGCGAGCGCGACCAGGAGACCGTCCCAGGGGCGCAGACGGTGCGTCCGGGCCACACAGACCGCAAGGACGGCCGCGCAGACCATCAGCAGGCCCGCGTTGACCAGCCAGTACCACTGCTCCCGCTGCGTCATGTCGCCGCCGCCCGGCGTCAGCCAGGCCGCGACCTCCATGAAGAGGCCGGTCAGCACCGGGTACTCCAGGAACGGTATGTCGCCGCCCAGCCGGTCGAAGTACGGGACCAGGCCGTCCGCGAAGCCCCGCCCGGTGAAGAGGTGCGGGATGTCCGAGTAGCACGCGTGCGTGTACTGGGAGGTCGCGCCCTGGAACCAGGCCCAGTTGTAGCAGGGCAGTTTCTGCACCATGCCGAGGGCGTACATGCCGAGGGCCACGAGCGCGATCACCCGCACGGGCGTCAGCTGCCCGGTGCCTGCCATCGCCCGACGCCCGTAGGGGCCACCGATCAGTTCGCTGCCCGCGGCGGCCACCTTGTCCCGGTGGGTGGGGATGACCGTCTGCGAGCGCTCCTGCGGCGCACTCGACTTCTGGAGGCTCGGCATGGGGGACATCCTGCCGTACGTCCCTGGGAAAACGGCGAGGGCCGCCGCGGCCGGCCCGTACGGAAAGTACGGAGCGGTCGCGGCGGCCCTCAGGAGGTGCCCGGGTCATCCCTCAGGGCGAGGGATCAGGGGAAGGTCCCGAACCCGGGTTTACCGTTCCCGTTCCCCCCGTCGGCGGCCGTCGGTGAGTCGGTCGGCGTCGGTGTCGTGGGTGGCGCGGTGGTGGGCTCCCCGGTACTGCCGCCGGGATTGCCCGTGTTGTTGCAGTTGATGTCCCAGATGCTGCACGTCGTCTTGCCCGGCTTCGGCGTCTTGGTCGCCGGGGGAGTCGTCGTCGGGGTGGCCGGGGGAGTCGTCGTCGGCGTCGTCGACTCGGTGGGCGTCGGAGTGGCCGTCGGCGTCGGCGTCGGGCTCGGGGCGCCGGCGCCGTAGACGGGCTCGGCTCCCTCGATCTTCTCCGGCTCGGGGAAGTCTACGACCGCCATGTCCTCGACAGCCTGCGACATGTAGTCCTGCCAGATCCGCGAGGGGAACGACGAACCGTGGACCTTCTCCATGCCACCGGTGCCGTACATCTCCAGGAACTCGCGGTTCTTCTTCGTGTCGTCGTCGTCGTAGCGGTACATGTCGATCGCGGTAGCCAGCTGCTTGGTGTACCCGACGAACCAGGCCGACTTGTTGGCGTCGGTCGTACCGGTCTTGCCGGCCACGGCACGGCCCGGAATGCGGGCCCTCCTGCCGGTGCCCTCGTCCTCGTCCACGACGCTTCGCAGAACGTCGGTGACGTTGTTGGCGATGGCCGGCGTGAAGGCGGTCTTGGGCTTGGCCTTGTGCTTCTTGATCTCCACGCCGTCCTTCGAGACGCTCTCCACCGAGTAGGGATCGTTCTGCTCCCCCTCGTTGGCGAAGGTGGAGTAGGCGCCGGCCATGCGGATCGCGCTCGGGCTGGAGATACCGAGGGAGAACGAGGGCACCTCGCCCTCGACGAGGGAGCTGTCCAGCAGGCCGGCGTCCTCGGCGGTCTCACGCACCTTGTCGATACCGATGTCCATGCCGAGCTGCACGTACGGCGAGTTGGCGGAGCGGACCATCGCACGGCGAAGGGTGATGCTGGGGTAGCTGGCGTGTTCGTCGTTGCTCTGACGCCACTCCTGACCCTTCTCGTTGACCCAGATGTCGCCGCTGTACGTGCGGACGACCTGCTTGTCCTTGCCCGCGTAGCGGCTCTTGTCCGGGTCCACGATCGTGCGGGTGGACTCGTCCTGGTCGGGCCCGAGCTTCGGGTTCCGAACGCCGTACTTCATCGAGGCGGCGAGCACGAACGGCTTGAACGTCGATCCGACCATGGCGCCGGTGGCGTCGGCGTTGTTGGTGAAGTGCTTGGTGGCGTCGACACCGCCGTAGAGAGCGACGATCTTCCCGGTGGCCGTGTCGACGGAAGCACCGCCGAACTGGACGTGCGTGTCGTCCTTCGGGCGCTCCTTCGTGTCGATGTTCTCCTTGATGATCTTCTGGACCGACTTCTCGAGCGTCTGCACCTTCTTCTTGTCGAAGGTCGTGTGGATCTCGTAGCCGCCGCGTTCCAGCTCCGGGAGCGTGATGCCGAACTGGGCCTTGATGTTCGCGTTGGCGGTCTTGACCAGGTAGCCGATCTGGCCGCTCAGGTTGGCGCTCTGGCCCGGCTTCTTCACCTTGGGGAAGGTCGGGTACTTCGCCCGCTCCTCGGCGGTGAGATGCCCGTCCTTCTGCATCTCACCGAGGATCCAGTTCCACCGCTTGGTGGCTCGCTCGGTGTTGTTCTGGGGCGACGCCTCGGGGTCGATCTCGGGGTAGCCGGCGGGGTCGTAGTACGTCGCGCCCTTCAGCACCGCGGCGAGCAGCGCCGACTGGCTGGGGTTCAGGTCCTGGGCGTCCACGTTGAAGTAAGCGCGGGCCGCCGCCTGAATGCCGTACGCACCACGTCCGTAGTACGAGGTGTTCAGGTAGCCGGCCATGACCTGATCCTTGGGGACCTCGTTGCCGACCTTCATGGAGATGAAGAGTTCCTTCACCTTCCGTGTGAGGGTCTGCGACTGGTCGTCCAGGCGGTTGTTCTTCACGTACTGCTGGGTGATGGTCGAACCACCCTGGGTCTCGCCGCCCTTGGCCATGTTCCACACGGCGCGGGCGATACCCATGGGGTCGACACCGGAGTCTGTCCAGAAGGTCTTGTTCTCCGCCGAGATCACCGCGTCCTGCATGGACTTCGGGATCTCCGAGAACTGGACGATCTGGCGGTTGGCACCACTGCCCGTCGCGACCATCCGGGAGTTGTCGGCCCAGTAGTAGATGTTGTTCTGCGAGACCGCGGTATCGGCTTCCTTGGGGATCTCCACCTGCGAGTACGCGATGTAGGCAACGCCCATCACACTCGCCACGCAGAACAGGAACGTGCCCGACACGAGCTTCCACGACGGCATCCAGCGACGCCAGCCGTACTTTCCGTAACGCGGGTAGTCGATCATCCGCTTCTTGCCCGGCGGGCGACCGCCGGAGCCCCGCCCCGGACCACTGCCGCCACCGCCGCCACCGCGCCGTCCCCCTCCGGGACCGCCGGGGCCGCCGGGGCCGCCGGGGCCCGCGTCGGCGCCCCTGCGCCGGCTGCCGCGCTGGGCAGCCCGACGGGCCTCCGCGCGCCCGCCGTAGGGACGCTCCTCCTCTCCATGAGAGGAGGGAGGACCGTACGAGGCCGAAGGGGCCCCCATACCGACGTCATGGGCCGGGGCCGACCTGCGGCCCGGCTGCTGGGCAGCGCGCCGTGCCGCCGCGCGACCGCCCGTCGGCGGCTGCTGCGGCGGCATTTTGCGACGATGCTCGCTCATCGAACGACTACTCCTCGGGCAGGCGTGTACGCCTGGAAGCGGCAGTTGAGTTCCGGTCCCCCCGAAATGCGCACGGCGGAACCCCATTGGAGGCCCCCCCGTACCGCAGCCGGTCACCCGCAGCACTGACGCCCCAGGGCATCGCTCGGTTCCCGGTGGTCTGCATGCCGCACAGACTACGCACGGCCAAAACCCACCTACGGCCGGACTTCACCCCAAATCAGGCAAGTCGAACGCTGTGAATTGACGATGTGACGCCGGTCACTGCACCCCCGCTTGTCGAGACAGGGAGGCCGTTCTATCGTGCTGATGTATCGAGTCGATACATCAGCACGGCATAAGGGTCCCGAAGGCGGAGGAGGAGGCGACGGATGAGCAGACGCTCCGGCATCCTCGAGTTCGCCGTTCTCGGCCTGCTGCGCGAGGCCCCCATGCACGGGTACGAGCTGCGGAAGCGCCTCAACACCTCGCTGGGCGTCTTCCGGGCCTTCAGCTACGGAACGCTGTATCCCTGCCTCAAGACGCTGGTCGCCAACGGCTGGTTGATCGAGGAGCCGGGCAGCGCGCCCGAGGAGGCCCTCGCCGCTTCACTCGCAGGGCGCCGGGCCAAGATCGTCTACCGGTTGACCCCGGCAGGTAAGGAGCACTTCGAGGAGCTCCTCTCCCACACCGGCCCGGACGCCTGGGAGGACGAGCACTTCGCGGCCCGCTTCGCCTTCTTCGGGCAGACCGAGCGCGAGGTCCGGATGCGCGTGCTCGAAGGCCGCCGCAGCCGACTGGAGGAGCGCCTGGAGAAGATGCGCGCCTCCCTGGCCCGGACACGCGAGCGCCTGGACGACTACACGCTTGAGCTACAGCGCCACGGTATGGAGTCCGTGGAGCGCGAAGTGCGCTGGCTGAACGAGCTCATCGAGAGCGAGCGGGCAGGGCGGGATCAGCGATCCGGCCCCGACGCCCCCGCTCTGCACGACAACGATTCTGGAGAGACGGGCGGCCTGCCCCGGCACGGGGGCAGTACCCGGCCGGATCCGTCCGACGACACCGCCAAGTGAAACCCTGCGCACCGCAGGGCTTCCACGATCACACAGGGAGCAACCGGAATGGGTTCGGTTCGCGTAGCCATCGTCGGCGTGGGCAACTGCGCCGCCTCGCTGGTGCAGGGCGTCGAGTACTACAAGGACGCCGACCCGGCGGCCAAGGTGCCCGGCCTGATGCACGTCCAGTTCGGCGACTACCACGTCGGTGACGTCGAGTTCGTCGCCGCCTTCGACGTCGACGCGAAGAAGGTCGGCCTCGACCTCTCCGACGCCATCGGCGCCAGCGAGAACAACACCATCAAGATCTGCGACGTCCCGAACAAGGGCGTCACGGTCCAGCGCGGTCACACGCTCGACGGTCTCGGCAAGTACTACCGCCTGACCATCGAGGAGTCCGCCGAGGAGCCCGTCGACGTCGTCCAGATCCTCAAGGACCGCCAGGTCGACGTTCTCGTCTGCTACCTGCCCGTCGGTTCCGAGGACGCGGCGAAGTTCTACGCCCAGTGCGCCATCGACGCCAAGGTCGCCTTCGTCAACGCCCTTCCGGTCTTCATCGCCGGCACCAAGGAGTGGGCTGACAAGTTCACCGAGGCGGGCGTCCCGATCGTCGGCGACGACATCAAGTCGCAGGTCGGCGCGACCATCACGCACCGCGTGATGGCGAAGCTGTTCGAGGACCGTGGTGTCCGTCTTGAGCGCACGATGCAGCTCAACGTCGGCGGCAACATGGACTTCAAGAACATGCTCGAGCGCGACCGCCTGGAGTCCAAGAAGATCTCCAAGACGCAGGCCGTCACCTCGCAGATCCCGGACCGCGAGCTGGGCGAGAAGAACGTCCACATCGGCCCGTCGGACTACGTGGCCTGGCTGGACGACCGCAAGTGGGCGTACGTGCGCCTCGAGGGCCGCGCCTTCGGCGACGTCCCGCTGAACCTCGAGTACAAGCTCGAGGTGTGGGACTCCCCGAACTCCGCCGGTGTCATCATCGACGCCCTGCGCGCCGCGAAGATCGCCAAGGACCGGGGCATCGGTGGCCCGATCCTCTCCGCGTCGAGCTACTTCATGAAGTCCCCGCCGGTCCAGTACTTCGACGACGAGGCCCTGGCCAACGTCGAGAAGTTCATCAAGGGTGAGGTCGAGCGCTAAAGCGCCGCACGCTTGTCGATCGAGGGTCCCCGAGCCACTGCCCGGGGGCCCTCTTCGTATGTGAGTCTTGCTGCCATGTCCGTCGTACGTGATCTGCGCGTACTCCTGCGCCTGACGAACTTCCGCCGCCTGCTTGCCGTCCGGCTGCTCTCCCAGTGCGCCGACGGCGTCTACCAGGTGGCCCTGGCCACGTACGTCGTCTTCTCCCCCGAGAAACAGACCTCCCCCACCGCGATCGCCTCCGCCATGGCGGTGCTCCTGCTCCCGTACTCGCTCGTCGGGCCCTTCGCCGGAGTGCTCCTCGACCGCTGGCAGCGCCGTCAGGTCTTCCTGTACGGGAACCTCCTGCGCTCCCTGCTCGCCTGCGGGACCGCCGTCCTCGTCCTCGCCTCCGTACCGGACTGGCTCTTCTACGCCTCCGCCCTCTCCGTCACCGCCGTCAACCGGTTCGTCCTGGCGGGGTTGTCGGCCTCCCTCCCCCGTGTCGTCGACGAGGAGCGGCTCGTCGTGGCGAACTCGCTCTCGCCGACCGCGGGCACCCTCGCCGCGACCCTCGGCGGCGGTCTCGCGTTCGGTGTCCGGCTCATCGCCGACGACTCCGACGCGGTCGTCGTCGCCTTCGGAGCCGTCCTCTATCTCTGCGCCGCCCTCGCCTCCCTGCGGATGTCCCGGGAGCTCCTCGGCCCCGACGCCGACGTCACGCCACAGCCCCTCGTCTCAGCCCTGAAGTCGACCGCCCACGGTCTGGTCGAGGGGCTGCGGCATCTCGCCGAGCGACGTCCCGCCGCACGGGCGCTCGCCGTGGTGGCCCTCATGCGTTTCTGTTACGGCGCCCTGCTCGTCGCCGTGCTCATGCTCTGCCGCTACACCTGGAGCTCCACGGAGTCCGAGGGCCTCGGACTGCTCGGAATCGCCGTCGCGGCCTCGGGCGCCGGCTTCTTCGCGGCCGCCGTCCTCTCCCCCTGGGCGGTGGGGCGCTTCGGCCCCTTCGGGTGGATGACGGTGTGCACGGCCGCGGCCGCCGTCCTCGTGCCGGCGCTCTGCCTGACCTTCACCCCGACCCCCTTCCTCGTCGCCGCCTTCCTCCTCGGGCTCATCACCCAGGGAGCCAAGATCGCGACGGACACGGTGGTCCAGACGGCCGTGGACGACTCCTATCGAGGACGGGTCTTCTCGCTCTACGACGTGCTGTTCAACGTCGCCTTCGTGGGCGCGGCGGGCGTCGCGGCCTTGATGCTGCCGCCCGACGGCCAGTCGCCTCTTCTGGTCGTGCTGGTGGCCGTGATCTACGCGGCGCTCGCGGCGGTCCTGCACCGGGAACGCCAGGAGGGGTGATGTTTCACGTGAAACACCACCCCTCCAGAGCGTCGAGCGGGCCGATGTTTCACGTGAAACATCGGCCCCGTCCGGGCGCCGGCTCGACTCAGTCGCGCGCTGCCCACCACTCCTTGAGCGCGGCGACGGCCTGGTCGTGCTCCATCGGCCCGTTCTCCAGCCGAAGCTCCAGCAGGAACTTGTACGCCTGACCGATGGCCGGCCCCGGTCCGATGCCCAGAATCTCCTGGATCTGGTTGCCGTCGAGGTCCGGGCGGATCGCGTCCAGCTCCTCCTGCTCCTGGAGCTGGGCGATGCGGGTCTCAAGACCGTCGTAGGTCCGGGAGAGCGCCGCCGCCTTGCGCTTGTTCCGCGTGGTGCAGTCCGAGCGAGTCAGCTTGTGCAGCCGCGAGAGCAGCGGCCCGCCGTCGCGGACGTAACGCCGCACGGCCGAGTCGGTCCACTCGCCGTCCCCGTAGCCGTGGAAGCGCAGGTGCAGCTCCACGAGGCGCGAGACGTCCTTGATCATCTCGTTGGAGTACTTGAGCGCGGTCATGCGCTTCTTCGTCATCTTCGCGCCGACCACCTCGTGGTGGTGGAAGGAGACCCGGCCGTCCTTCTCGAAGCGGCGGGTGCGCGGCTTGCCGATGTCATGGAGCAGGGCGGCGAGACGCAGCACGAGGTCGGGGCCGTCCTCCTCCAGGTCGATCGCCTGGTCGAGCACGGTCAGCGAGTGCTCGTAGACGTCCTTGTGCCGGTGGTGCTCATCGCTCTCCAGACGCAGCGCAGGCAGCTCGGGCAGCACGTGCTCGGCGAGGCCCGTGTCCACGAGGAGCCCGAGGCCCTTCCGGGGGTGTGCCGAGACCAGCAGCTTGTTGAGCTCCTCACGGACACGCTCGGCGGAGACGATCTCGATCCGGGCGGACATCTCCTTCATGGCCGTGACGACCTCGGGGGCGACCTCGAAGTCCAGCTGTGCGGCGAACCGCGCGGCCCGCATCATGCGCAGCGGGTCGTCGGAGAAGGACTCCTCCGGCGTACCCGGGGTGCGCAGGACCCGGGCGGACAGGTCCTCAAGACCGCCGTACGGGTCGATGAACTCCTTCTCGGGGAGCGCCACGGCCATGGCGTTGACGGTGAAGTCACGCCGGACGAGGTCCTCGTCGATGGAGTCGCCGTAGGAGACCTCGGGCTTCCGGGAGGTCCGGTCGTACGCCTCCGAGCGGTACGTGGTGACCTCGATCAGGTAGCCGTCCTTCTGGGAGCCGACGGTCCCGAAGGCGATGCCGACCTCCCACACTGCGTCGGCCCACGGACGGACGATCTTCAGTACGTCCTCGGGGCGGGCGTCGGTGGTGAAGTCCAGGTCGTTGCCGAGCCGGCCGAGCAACGCGTCCCGCACCGAGCCACCGACCAGCGCGAGGCTGAACCCGGCCTCCTGGAAACGGCGGGCGAGGTCGTCGGCGACAGGGGACACACGGAGTAGTTCACTGACCGCGCGGCGTTGCACCTGGCTCAGTGCAGTCGGGGTGTCTTCGTTGGCGTTCGGCACAACAGAAAAGGGTACGTGCCCCGGCTCACCGCGGCGTTCCCGTTTTCGGCTGGAGCAGTCCCCGGCACTTGCCCCCAGCCAGCCTCGTTACCATGCCTGGACACAGCAACCGGGAACCATCGACACCACTGACTTCACAGACAACGACGAGGACGGGCGAACGCGTGGCCGAGGCGGCAGACATCCAGGGAACCGGTCCCTCACCTGCCCGCCGATGGCTGCGGCGCACGCTCACCGTCGCCTTCGGGGCACCCCTTCTCGCCGGCCTGCTCCAGGCCCCCCTCGTCGCCGCCCCGGCGGCCGCGGCCGAGGATGCCACCGGCTCCAGGACGGTCGATGTGTCACTCGACACGCTGGCGCCGAGCGCGCCCGTCGAGGGGGACACCGTCACCGTGACGGGCTCGGTGACCAACCGGGGCAAGAAGACCGTCACCGACGCGACCGTGAACCTGCGCGTCGGACCGAGGATGACGAGCCGCAGCGAGATCGAGCAGGTGACGGGGCGCACCGGTTTCCGGAACGACAGCGACCCCGCGCCCCTCGAGGACGCCCCGACCGTCAAGATTCCCCGGCTGGGCGCCGGCCTCAGCACGGAGTTCTCGCTCTCCGTCCCCGTCTCCGCGCTGGGGCTCGACGAGGAGGGGGTCTACCAGCTGGGCGTCTCGCTCACCGGGCAGACCTCTGACCGGCAGTACGAGCGGGTGCTCGGCATCGAGCGGACCTTCCTGCCGTACCAGCCCGAGGCCACCGAGAAGAAGACCCAGCTCACCTACCTGTGGCCGCTCATCGGCTCGGCGCACGTCTCGGCGCAGACGGCCACGGACGACCAGCAGACCCCGGTCTTCGAGGACGACGACCTGGCGGCCGAGCTGGGTCCGGGCGGGCGCCTGAACGAGCTGGTCTCCCTGGGCAAGGACCTCCCGGTCACCTGGGTGGTCGACCCGGACCTGCTGGCCTCCGTCGACGCCATGGCGAACGGCTACCGCGTCAAGGACGGCGAGCTGGACATCCCCGGCAAGCACCAGGCCGTCGCCGAGCAGTGGCTGGACGCTCTGGAGAAGGCGGTCCAGGGGCACAAGGTCGTCGCCCTTCCCTTCGCCGACCCCGACCTGGCCTCGCTGGCCCATCGGGGCAAGGACGTTCCCGGCTCCCTCGGACACCTCCAGTCGGCGACCGCCCTGGCGGGCATGACGGTCGAGACCGTCCTCCACGTACAGGCGGCCACCGACTTCGCCTGGCCCGTCGACGGTGCCGTCGACCCGTCCATCGTGGCGGTGGCGACCTCGGCCGGAGCCGAGAAGGTGATCGCGCGCAGCGACAGCGTCCGCGACGACCTCTCCTACACGCCCACGGCAGCCCGCCCGCTCGGCAACGGCAGCACCACGGCCGTGGTGAGCGACGCGCTGATGTCCACCGCCTTCGAAGGGGACATGGTCCGCGCGGAGAACTCCACGCTCGCGGTCCAGGAGTTCCTCGCCCAGTCGCTCGCGGTCACCCTGGAGCAGCCGGAGGACCAGCGCAGCATCGTCGTCGCCCCGCAGCGGATGCCGACGGTCACGCAGGCCCAGTCCATGGCGACCGCCCTGACGGGCCTCTCCGGCCGGCGCTGGACCGAGCCGAGCGACCTCCTCGCGGCCGCCGCGGCCAAGCCGGACCCGGACGCCTCCACCACGGTGCCGAGCCGCTCCCGCTACCCGAAGAAGCTGCGCGACCGGGAGCTCCCCGTCCAGGCCTTCCGCGACATGAAGACCACTCGGGACGAGCTGGACGACTTCAAGGTCGTCCTGACCCAGCCGGAACGCGTCGTGACGCCCTTCGGCAACGCGATCAACCGCGAGATGTCGACCTCCTGGCGCGGTGAGGCCCGGGCCGCCGCGATCTACCGGAACAACGTCCTGGACTATCTGCAGACCCTCACCAAGGGCGTCCAGCTGGTCGACAAGTCGGACCTCACGCTCTCCGGCCGCAGCGCGACGATTCCCGTGACCGTCCAGAACAAGCTGCTCCAGGGCGTGGACAACCTGAAGCTGCGCCTCACCTCCGGCAACAAGAACCGGCTGGAGCTGAACGGCGAGAGGTTCGCCGAGCTCCCGGTGAAGGTCGGCGGCGGACACAGCCAGTCGGTGAAGTTCACCGCCTCGGCCAACGTCAACGGCCAGGTGCCGATGACGGCCCAGCTCTACACCGAGGACGGCACCCCGTACGGGCAGCCGATGAACTTCACGGTGCGGGTCTCCGAGATCACTCCCACGGTGATGCTCGTGATCGCCGGCGGTGTCCTCCTCCTCGTGCTCGCCGGCGTGCGCATGTACAGCCAGCGCAAGCGGGTGGCCGCCCGGAACGCCGAGGCCGAGGCGGCCGAAGCGGCCGAGACCACCGAGGACGACCCCGCCGAGGACGACGCCGCTTCGGAGTCCGGCGAGGACGCGCCCGGCGAAGGGGAGTCCGACGCGGACGAACCCGTGCAGCCGAGTGACCTGACACCGGACACCGGGTCCGAAAGCGGCGACCCGTCGGGCCCGAGTGAGAAAGTGGACCGTTGAGCGATGTCGTGGCCGGTCGGCCGGGGACGATGAGGTGGGGTAACCATGAACGCGCCGTACGACGGTGACCGCGGCCAGGGCGCGGGCGGCCCGGCGCCGTCCGCTGGGACGCCCGCGGCGCCTCCCGGTGCCGGCCACCCGCCGGTGCCGCCCCCGCAGCAGGGCGCCCCTGGCGCGCAGGGACAGGACCCCTACGCGCAGAACCCGTACGCCCAGGACCCCTACGTCCAGGACGCCTTCGCCCACGACCCGTACCAGGCCCAGGACCTGTCCGCGCAGGACCCGGTGACCGAGGCGCTCTACGACCGCGCCGCGCACCCGCCGCCCCCGCCCGGCACGTACCAGGACCCCCACGCGCTCTACCAGCAGCCGGCCTCACCGCAGCACGCCCCCGACCCCCGGGTGTGGGCCCAGACCCCGGCGCCCGAGCCGGACGGTCCCTCGCGGCATCTGCCGTACGGCGACGACGCGCGCACGGTCCAGTTCACCGGGGTCGACGACCTGGTGACCCGGGCGAGCGAGGAGACGCCGGAGCCGGACGCGTTCGCGCACCTCTACCGGGACCAGCAGGCGCCCGGCCAGGTGCCGCCGCCCGCCCCGGAGCCGGACCCGCTGCCCGCGCCCGCCCCCAAGAAGTCCGGCCGTGCCTCCGGGCTGCTGAAGTCGAGCGCGGTGATGGCGGCCGGCACGCTGGTCTCCCGGCTGACGGGCTTCGTCCGCAGCCTGGTGATCACCGGTGCGCTCGGCGCGGCCCTGCTCGGTGACACGTTCACCATCGCCTACACCCTGCCGACGATGATCTACATCCTCACCGTCGGCGGTGGCCTCAACTCGGTCTTCGTCCCGCAGCTCGTCCGCTCCATGAAGAACGACGAGGACGGCGGCGAGGCGTACGCCAACCGGCTGCTCACGCTGGTCATGGTGGCGCTCGGCCTCATCGTGGCGCTGGCCGTCTTCGCGGCGCCGCTGCTGATCCGGCTGATGTCGAACACCATCGCCGACGACGCGGCGGCCAACAGCGTGGCCGTGACGTTCGCCCGCTACTGCCTGCCCACGATCTTCTTCATGGGCGTGCACGTGGTGATGGGTCAGATCCTCAACGCCCGCGGCAAGTTCGGCGCGATGATGTGGACGCCGGTCCTCAACAACATCGTCATGATCGTCACCTTCGGCCTGTTCATCTGGGTGTACGGCACCTCCGCCGAGTCCCACATGGGCGTGCAGACCATTCCCGACGAGGGCATCCGACTGCTCGGCATCGGCACCCTGCTGGGCCTCGTCGTCCAGGCCCTGGCGATGATCCCGTACCTGCGCGAGACGGGCTTCCGCTTCCGCCCCCGCTTCGACTGGAAGGGCCACGGGCTCGGCAAGACGGTCAAGCTGGCCAAGTGGACGGTCCTCTTCGTCCTCGCCAACCAGGCGGGCGTCCTGGTCGTCACCCAGCTCGCCACCGCCGCCGGTGAGGAGTCCGGGAAGAACGGTGCCGGCTTCCTCGCCTACTCCAACGCCCAGCTGATCTGGGGCATGCCGCAGGCCATCATCACGGTCTCCGTCATGGCCGCGCTGCTGCCGCGGATCTCCCGCGCCGCCCACGACGACGACCCCGGTGCCGTCCGGGACGACATCTCCCAGGGCCTGCGGAACTCGGCCGTCGCGATCGTCCCGGTCTCCTTCGCGTTCCTGGCGCTCGGCGTCCCGATGTGCACCCTGCTCTACGCCTCCAGCGGCGTCGAAGCGGCCCAGGGCATGGGCTTCATCCTGATGGCCTTCGGCCTCGGCCTGATCCCCTACTCCGTCCAGTACGTCGTGCTCCGCGGCTTCTACGCCTACGAGGACACCCGGACGCCCTTCTACAACACGGTGATCGTCGCCGCCGTCAACGCGGCCGCCTCGGCGCTCTGCTACGTCGTCCTGCCCGCCCAGTGGGCCGTGGTCGGCATGGCCGCGTCGTACGGCCTCGCCTACGCCGTCGGCGTCGGTATCGCGTGGCGCCGGCTCCGCAAGCGCCTGGGCGGGGACCTGGACGGCACCCACGTGATGCGGACCTACGCGCGGCTCTGCATGGCCTCCGTGCCCGCGGCGATCGTCGCCGGTGCCGTCGGTTTCGGCCTGCTGAAGCTGCTCGGCGAGGGCGCCCTGGGCTCGCTCGCCGCCCTCGTGGTCGGCGGGGCGGTGCTCCTCGGAGTCTTCTTCGTCGCCGCGAAGCGCATGCGGATCGCGGAACTGAACACCCTGGTCGGCATGGTCCGCGGACGTCTGGGACGCTGAACCCCGCAGTCCCGCACAACCATCGGCGGGAACCGCGTGTCGTGCATAGCGTCCGACTGTGGGCACAATTGGCTTGGCTGTTGGATGTGGCGCAACGGATGGGGAGGCAGGAACGACGGTGGCGGAACGTAGCACGGCTGCCGTCGACGTGGCCGACAACAGCGGTGACGACCCGCTGACCGCCAAGGCGGACACGGCCGCGACCGACGGGGTGGCGGAAGAGCAGAAGACGGCGGAGAAGTCCGCCGAGGCCACGGAGAGCAAGGCGGTCGAACGACAGAGCGGCGAACAGCCCTCCATCACGGCACCCGAACTGCACAGCGGTCACAAACTGGCCAGACGCTACCGGCTGGAGGAGTGCGTCACTCGTCTGGACGGCTTCAGCAGCTGGCGTGCCGTCGACGAGAAGCTGCGTCGCGCGGTCGGGGTCCACCTGCTGCCGGCCGACCATCCCAGAGCTCGGTCGGTGCTGGCCGCTGCCCGCTCCTCGGCCCTCCTCGGCGACCCCCGCTTCGTCCAGGTCCTCGACGCCGTCGAGGAGAACGACCTCGTGTACGTCGTGCACGAATGGCTGCCGGACTCCACCGAGCTGACCGCGTTGCTCGCGGCCGGCCCCCTGGAGCCCCACGACGCGTACCAGCTCGTCAGCCAGGTCTCCCAGGCCATGGCCGCCGCCCACCGCGAAGGCCTCGCCCACCTCCGGCTCACCCCGAGCGCCGTCCTGCGCAGCTCCACCGGTCAGTACCGGATCCGCGGCCTGGCCGTGAACGCCGCGCTGCGCGGCATCACCGCCGAGCGTCCGCAGCGCAGCGACACCGAGGCCATCGGCGCCCTGCTGTACGCCGCGCTCACCCAGCGCTGGCCGTACGACAGCGACGCCTATGGGCTCTCCGGCCTCCCCAAGGGCGTCGGGCTGTTGGCGCCGGATCAGGTCCGCGCCGGTGTCCACCGGGGTCTCTCCGAGATCGCCATGCGCGCCCTCGCGAACGACGGGGCCACCGCCTCGCGTCAGGAGCCGCCCTGCACCACTCCGGACGAGCTGGCGAAGGCCGTGGCGGCGATGCCCCGTGTCAGGCCGCCGGAGCCGGAGTTCACCGCCCCGCCCGAGTACCAGCACACGACGTACCAGCAGGGCACCTACGGACGCCCGCAGCCGCGTCCCGTGGTCACCCAGACGGTCGTGGTGCCGCCGCCTCCGCTGCAGAGCCGCACCGGCAAGGCGCTCAAGTGGGCCGTCTCGGCCCTCCTGATCGCTGCCCTCGGGCTCGGCAGCTGGCAGATCGCGGACCGGCTGCTCGCGCCCGACGGCACGCAGACCGAGACCCCGGTCACCTCACCGACCGTCGACGAGAAGCCCGCACCGCCGAAGCCGCTCGCCATCGAGGGGGCCGAGGAGTACGCCCCCGACGGCAGGGCGCAGGACACCAGCGGGGTCCACAACACCTACGACAGCGACAGCTCCACGTACTGGCGCACCAAGACGTTCACGGGCGGCCCTGTCCTCGCTCCCTACAAGCAGGGCGTCGGCATCGTCTACGACCTCGGCAGCGAGCAGAACGTGACCTCGGCCTCCATAGCGCTCCGCTACGGCGGCCCGCAGACCGCGATCACCCTGTACGCGGCGGACTCGCTGACCCCTTCGGGTCCCGTGGAGTCGATGAAGCGGATCGCCACGGTCGAGACCTCGGACACGACGGCGAAGCCGGAGACGAAGACACCGGTCAAGACGCGCTACGTGCTCCTCTGGATGACCTCCGCGCCGTACGCCGACGGTGACCAGTTCTTCGGAGCCGGCTACAAGCAGGCCATCACGAACGTGTCCTTCCAGGGGTCCGCCCCTTAGTCACCACCCGCACCATCGATGAGCGCCGAGCCCAGCTCGGCGCTCATTTACTTCCGGGCACGGACCGGATTGAATGCCTGCACGGCTGCCGATCGAGGAGGGAACCGTGACGCCTCCGGCTGACGACCCCCGGACGGCGGCGGACGAGGAACTCCTCGCCCGCCATGTCGCCGGGGACCCCGATGCCTTCGGTGAGCTTGTGCGGCGCCATCGCGACCGGCTGTGGGCGGTGGCCCTGCGGACCCTGGGGGACCGCGAGGAAGCCGCTGACGCCGTCCAGGACGCCCTGATCTCCGCCTTCCGGGCCGCCCACACCTTCCGCGGCCAGTCGGCCGTCACAACCTGGCTCCACCGCATCACGGTGAACGCCTGCCTCGACCGTGCGCGCAAGGCCGCCTCGCGCCGGACCTCGCCGGTCGACGACACGGACCGCTTCGAGCAGCTTCTCGACCCCCACGAGTCGGCCGAGGCACCCGTGGAGCGCCAGGACCTCAACCGTCAGCTCCTGGCCGCTCTCGCCGCGATCCCCGAGGACCAGCGAGCCGCCCTGGTCCTGGTCGACATGCAGGGATACCCGGTCGCGGAGGCAGCCCGTATCCTCGGCGTCCCCACCGGGACCGTGAAGAGCCGCTGCGCGCGCGGGCGGGCACGCCTCCTTCCGATGGTCACTCATCTGCGCGCCGACACCGTGGGTAACGAGGCCGCCGAAGGGGGAAGGAACCGGACGCCGGGGACATCCGTCCCACCGGTGCCGGGGCCGACGGATACCGGACCGACAGATCCAGCTGCTGTGAAGGGCGGAGGTGGGCGCACGTGACTTCCACGGCCGGCAAGGCCGACACCACACAGCACCCGGACGTCTCGGAGATCTCCGATCTGACCGAGGGGCTGCTCTCACCGACCCGTTCGGCGGCCGTACGACGGCACCTGGAGGGCTGTCCCCTCTGCGCCGACGTCCGGTCCTCCCTGGAGGAGATCCGGGGTCTGCTCGGCACCCTGCCCGGGCCGCCCCGCATGCCCGCCGAGATCGCCGGACGCATCGACGCCGCCCTGGCCGCCGAAGCCCTCCTCAACGCCACCTCCCCGGAGAGCGACACCCCTGTTTCACGTGAAACATCGCGCGCCTCCGCCGAGACCGCGGCCCCCTCCCCGTCCTCCCCGGCCGCGGACCGTCCTGCCGGACGCCCTCGGGCGGCCACCGGCCCCGGCCGACCCGGCACGCGACGCCGTCGCCGGACCGCACTGTTCGCCACGATCGGCGCCGCCTTCGGAGCCGTGGTGCTCGGTACGAGCCTCTATCTCAGCCAGGCGGGCAACCCGACCGCCAGCAGTCCGGCCGCCCAGAAGGCCGACACGTTCGCGAGCGCGTCCCTCAGTCCCTTCTCCGGTGCACCCGTCGAGGACCGCGTCCACGCCCTCCTCTCAGAGAACCGCGCGCCCAAGACCCCCCAGGGGGTGGGCCCCGAATCCATGTCCGCAGAGGCCGGCAGCGACACTGCCCAGCGCAACGCGGCCGACGCCGTTCCCGACTGTGTCCTTGCCGGCACCGGCCGCACCGACGGGGTGCTCGGCCACGAGCGCGGCGAGTACCAGGGGACACCGGCCTATCTGCTCGTCATGACGGATCCGACGGACAGCACACGAGTCCAGGCCTATGTGCTCGACGCCTCCTGCGCCGAGCGGCCCACGGAGAGCGGAAGCCCGGCCGCCGACGTCCTGCTCAGCCAGACGTACCCCCGCTCCTGACCTCTCTTCCCGCCCGGCCACGGTGCCGCGCGGCGGTCTCGGGAATGCACGCCCCTTAGGATCCGTTGGGTGGGGTGAGAGCGACCGAGACAACCGCCCCCGTAGGCAGTGGCAGTCTGCAGAGACGAGGAAGAAACCCGTGAGCGACGTCCGTAACGTGATCATCATCGGCTCCGGGCCCGCGGGTTACACCGCAGCGCTCTACACGGCCCGAGCGTCGCTGAAGCCTCTGGTCTTCGAGGGTGCCGTCACCGCCGGTGGCGCCCTGATGAACACCACCGAGGTCGAGAACTTCCCCGGTTTCCGTGACGGCATCATGGGCCCGGACCTCATGGACAACATGCGGGCCCAGGCCGAGCGCTTCGGCGCCGAGCTGGTCCCGGACGATGTCGTCGCCGTCGACCTGACCGGCGACATCAAGACCGTCACCGACACCGCCGGCACCGTGCACCGCGCCAAGGCCGTGATCGTCACCACCGGCTCCCAGCACCGCAAGCTCGGCCTCCCCAACGAGGACGCGCTCTCCGGCCGCGGTGTCTCCTGGTGCGCCACCTGCGACGGGTTCTTCTTCAAGGACCAGGACATCGCCGTCGTCGGCGGCGGCGACACCGCGATCGAGGAGGCCACCTTCCTCTCGCGCTTCGCCAAGTCCGTCACGATCGTCCACCGCCGCGACACCCTGCGTGCCTCCAAGGCCATGCAGGAGCGCGCCTTCGCCGACCCGAAGATCTCCTTCGCCTGGGACAGCGAGGTCACCGAGATCCACGGTGAGCAGAAGCTCAGCGGTCTGACCCTGCGCGACACGAAGACCGGTGAGACCCGCCAGCTCCCCGTCACCGGCCTCTTCATCGCCGTCGGCCACGACCCGCGGACCGAGCTCTTCAAGGGCCAGCTGGACCTCGACGAGGAGGGCTACCTCAAGGTCGCCGCCCCGTCGACGCGCACGAACCTCACGGGTGTCTTCGCCGCCGGCGACGTCGTCGACCACACCTACCGCCAGGCCATCACGGCCGCCGGCACCGGCTGCTCCTCCGCACTCGACGCCGAGCGCTTCCTGGCCGCCCTCGCCGACAGCGAGAAGCTGGCCGAGACCCCCGCGGTCTGACCCCGTCTCTCCCCACCCCACACCCCGCGAAATAAGGAGGCCGCCGTGGCCGGCGCCCTGAAGAACGTGACCGACGCAGACTTCGACGAGGTCGTCCTCAAGAGCGACAAGCCCGTCCTGGTGGACTTCTGGGCTGCCTGGTGCGGCCCGTGCCGTCAGATCGCCCCGTCGCTCGAGGCCATCGCCGCCGAGCACGGCGAGATCGAGGTCGTGAAGCTCAACATCGACGAGAACCCGGCCACGGCTGCCAAGTACGGCGTCATGTCCATCCCGACGCTCAACGTCTACCAGGGCGGCGAGGTCGCGAAGACCATCGTCGGTGCCAAGCCGAAGGCCGCCATCCTGCGCGACCTGGCGGACTTCGTCGAGCCCAGCAAGGCCTGACACCCGCCGCATGTTTCACGTGAAACGGCCCGCCCCCCTGTGGGGGCGGGCCGTTCTCGTTCTCCGACACTAGAGAGGCCGCAGGGCAGGCTCTTTCTGCACGGCGCCGAGCAGACGGTCCAGAGCCATCTCGACATCCTCCTTCCAGGAGAGCGTCGTCCTCAGCTCCAGCCTCAACCGGGGGAAGGCATGGTGGGGGCGCACGGTCTTGAAGCCCACCGCCAGAAGATGGTCGGCCGGCAGCACACAGGCCGGCTCCTTCCACCGGGCGTCCCCGAAGGCCTCGATCGCCTTGAAGCCCCGCCTCATCACGTCCTTGGCCACGGTCTGCACCACCACACGGCCCAGTCCCTGCCCCTGATAACCCGGCATGATCCAGGCCGTCATCAGCTGGACGGCGTCCGCCGCCACAGGGCTCGTCGGGAAGGCCGTCGAACGCGGCACATAGGCCGGGGGAGCGTAGAGGACGTAACCGACCGGCACCTCGTCGACGTAGACCACCCGGCCACAGGAGCCCCACTCCAGGAGAACGGCCGAGATCCAGGCCTCCTTCTCCAGCTCCGGGCGCCCCGCCTTGACCGCCGCCTCACCACTGACCGGGTCGAGCTCCCAGAAGACACAGGACCGACACCGCTTGGGGAGATCCGGCAGGTTGTCCAGCGTGAGCGGTACGAGCCGACGCCCCACGGCTGCTCCTCGTTTCCCTCGCCTTCGAGCACGGATACGCCTCTCGGAATCGTATCGATCGGGCGATCGGGGCGATACCGCTCACAGGCAAAGGGCGGGCCGCGTTCCGGTGAAGACCGGAGCACGGCCCGCCCTCGGCGGCCTCGGTGAGGAGATCAGTCCTCGGTGTTCTTGTGGTCTATGACCCGTCCCTCGCCGGGAGCCAGGGTCGAGAGGATCCGGTCCAGATCGTCCATCGAGGCGAACTCGACGACGATCTTGCCCTTCTTCTGCCCCAGGTCGACCTTCACCCGGGTCTCGAAGCGGTCCGAGAGCCGGGAGGCGAGGTCCGTGAGCGCGGGCGAGACACGGCCACCGGCCCGCGGGCCCTTCGGCTTGACCGCGGACGCGGGCTCCTCGGAGCCCATCAGACTCACGATCTCCTCGACGCTGCGCACCGAGAGGCCCTCGGAGACGATCCGGTACGCCAGCTTGTCCTGGGCGTCCGGGTCCTCCACGCCGAGCAGGGCCCGGGCGTGGCCGGCGGAGAGCACTCCGGCGGCGACCCGGCGCTGCACCGGCAGCGAGAGCCGCAGCAGCCGCAGCGTGTTGGAGATCTGCGGGCGGGAGCGCCCGATCCGCTCCGCGAGCTGGTCATGGGTGCAGCCGAAGTCCTTGAGCAGCTGCTCGTAGGCGTGGGCCTCTTCGATCGCGTTCAGCTGGGCCCGGTGAAGGTTCTCCAGGAGCGCGTCCAGGAGCATCTTCTCGTCGTCGGTGTCCCGGACGATCGCCGGGATCCGCTCAAGACCCGCCGTCGTCGACGCCCGCAGACGACGCTCACCCATGACGAGCTCGTAGCGGTCGGCCTCGATCTTGCGCACGACCACGGGCTGGAGCAGGCCGACCTCCTTGATGGAGGTGACGAGCTCCGCCAGCGCGTCCTCGTCGAAGATCTCACGCGGCTGATGCCGGTTGGGGACGATGGCGTCGATCGGAAGCTCGGTGAAGTAGGCACCGGCCGGAGACTCCGGCAGGGCCAGCGGCTCCGGCTCGTTCCACACCGGCATCGAGTCCGGGGCCTGCGCGCTCTGCGGCAGCGTCGCCAGCTTCGCGGCGGCCACCCCTCGCTCCACCTGCCGTTCCTGGGGAGCAGCCGGGATCAGCGCACCGAGCCCACGCCCCAATCCCCTACGTCGCTCGCTCACTGGATCCCCTCCGACATGCTGCGCTGGTTGTTCTGGTGCCCTACATGGGCGTGCTGCGGGTCGTACTGCACGGCGACCCCCCGCAGGGCGATCTCACGGGCCGCTTCGAGATACGACAGGGCGCCGCTGGAACCCGGGTCGTAGGTGAGGACCGTCTGTCCGTAGCTCGGCGCCTCCGAGATACGGACGGACCTCGGAATACTGGTCCGCAGCACCTCCTCGGCGAAGTGACTGCGCACCTCGTCGGCGACCTGGGAGGCGAGCCTCGTCCTGCCGTCGTACATGGTGAGCAGAATCGTCGAGACGTGGAGCGCCGGGTTGAGGTGCCCTCGGACCAGGTCGACGTTCCGCAGGAGCTGCCCGAGCCCCTCCAGCGCGTAGTACTCGCACTGGATCGGGATCAGTACCTCCGCGCCCGCCACCATGGCGTTGACCGTGAGGAGGCCGAGCGAGGGCGGGCAGTCGATCAGGATGTAGTCCAGCGGCTGCTCATAGGCCTGGATCGCCCGCTGCAGGCGGCTCTCACGGGCCACCAGCGACACCAGCTCGATCTCCGCGCCGGCCAGGTCGATGGTGGCGGGGGCGCAGAAGAGGCCCTCGACGTCCATGACCGGCTGCACGACCTCCGAGAGCGGCTTGCTGTCCACGAGAACGTCGTAGATCGAGGGGACCTCGGCGTGGTGGTCGATGCCCAGCGCCGTCGAGGCATTGCCCTGCGGGTCCAGGTCGATGACCAGGACGCGGGCGCCGTGCAGTGCCAGGGACGCGGCAAGGTTGACCGTCGTGGTCGTCTTGCCCACGCCGCCCTTCTGATTGGCGACGACCATCACGCGAGTCTGGGCCGGGCGGGGAAGACCCTCACCGGCACGACCCAGCGCCTCTACTGCCAGCTGGGCAGCACGACCAATGGGGGTGTCGTCCATCGGGGGCAATGTTTCACGTGAAACATCGTCCCCCACCGATTCGGTTCGGGGACCGGGGACCGGATCGGTCATCGGTCCCGCGATGTTGGCGTCGGACCGCAAGGATTCACTCTCCTCGGCTTCAGGCTCGCGATGAGGAGAGCCTGCCATGCTTTCGGGGTCGTGAACCAGCGAGGTCGGTGGTTCTGTGGGCGAATCCACCTCTGTGGACAACTCCGTAACCCTCGCGGGTGGCTTCACGCGGGGTCTACGGTCCCGGGACGTGGCAGCCGCGCGACCGCGGCTGATGATCCCCTGCAGCAGTGAGCGACGTTTCACGTGAAACACCATGCCCCTGCCGCCCGGCCGGGACCGTTCGACACTCCGAAATGGTACGTATGCGACGCTCAGCGGCGCCGACGGGTCTTGCTCGTCCGGGCGGCCTTGGCCCGCTTGGCCGCGAACCGCACACCACCGGGGCTCTCACCGACCTCCACCCGGACGACCGTGGTCATCGGATCGACGATCCCCTCGCCCACGTGCAGCACCGAGGCCTCCACCACGCCGAGCCGGGAGAGCGCGGCGCGGGCACCGTTGATCTCCTCCTCGGCGGTGTCGCCCTTGAGCGCCAGCATCTCGCCGTACGGGCGCAGCAGGGGAACGCCCCAGCCGGCCAGCCGGTCGAGCGGGGCCACCGCGCGGGCGGTCACCACGTGCACGGGCGTGATCTTGCCGAGCATCTCCTCCGCCCGCCCCCGGACCACGGTCACATGGTCGAGGCCGAGCAGCTCCACGACCTCCTGGAGGAAGTTCGTCCTGCGCAGGAGCGGCTCAAGCAGCGTGATCTTCAGGTCGGGCCGGACCAGAGCCAGGGGGATACCGGGCAGACCGGCGCCAGAGCCCACATCGCAGACGGTGACGCCCTCGGGGACGACCTCCGAGAGGACGGCACAGTTCAGCAGGTGGCGCTCCCAGAGACGCGGGACCTCGCGCGGGCCGATCAGGCCGCGCTTCACGCCCGCGTCCGCGAGCAGCTCCGCGTACCGCACGGCCTCCGGGAAGTACTCACCGAAGACTGTCCGCGCCTGCTCCGGCGCCTCGGGGAGCTCCGCTGCCTCCGTCACGGGAACCGTCCTTCCGTACCGCACGACTCGCGTGCGAGCGCACTGTGGTGGCTGACTATCAAGGCTGACAAAGATCGGCCCCGCCTGCGAACAGACGGGGCCGACACTACGTGAGGGTTCAGGCCGGGAGCACAACGACGAAGCGCTGCGGCTCCTCGCCCTCGGACTCGCTGCGCAGACCGGCGGCGGCGATCGCGTCGTGCACGACCTTGCGCTCGAACGGCGTCATCGGGTCCAGCTTGACCGGCTGGCCCGTGGACTTCACCTCGGCCGCGGCCTTGGCGCCCAGCTCGGCGAGCTCGGCACGCTTCTTGGCCCGGAAGCCGGCGATGTCGAGCATCAGTCGGCTGCGGTCACCGGTCTCGCGGTGCACGGCAAGCCGGGTCAGCTCCTGGAGGGCCTCCAGGACCTCGCCGTCGCGGCCCACGAGCTTCTGCAGGTCGCGGCTGCTGGAGTCGCTGATGATCGAGACCGCGGCCCGGTCCGCCTCGACGTCCATGTCGATGTCGCCGTCGAGGTCGGCGATGTCGAGCAGGCCCTCGAGGTAGTCGGCCGCGATCTCACCCTCCTGCTCCAGGCGGGTCAGGGTGTCGCCACCCTCGGCGGCGGCGGAGGTAGTGCCTTCCGTCACGGATGGACTCCTTCTTGCTTCTGGGAGGGCTTACTTCTTGGAGGACGGGTGCTTGGGCCGCTGCTGGCCCTTGCGCTGCCCCTGACCGGACTTGCCCTGACGGGAGCCTCCGGAGTTGGCGCGGCTCGGACGCTGGGGCTTGTCGGCCTGCGCCTCGTCCTTGGCCTCGCTCTTGGCAGGACCCTGGGGCTTCTTCTCGAGCGAAGTGGTCGCCTCTTCGGCGGCCGGCTCGGAGGCTTCCTCGGTGTCCTTCGCCACGGACTGGGCTCCGGATGCCTGACGCTGGGCCTTGGTCTGACGCTTGGGCTGCTGGCGCTTGGCGGCGGCACCGCCCTCGGCCTCGGCCACGAGGGTGTCGCCCTTGATCACGGTGCCGTCGGCCTGGGCGGCGAAGCCGGCCTTGGAGAGGCCCGTGAAGAAGCGGCGCTCGTTCTCGTTGCGGTCGCTGCCCTTGGCCACGATCACCTTGACGATGTTCTTGCGGCGGCGGCCGCGGACCTCACCGTGCTGCGTGATGCTCTTCAGCAGGCGCTGGAGGTAGGAGTCCTGAGCCTTGCTTCCCGGGGTCGGGTTCTGGTTGATCACGTACATCTGCTGACCCATGGTCCACACGTTGGTGGTCAGCCAGTAGACGAGGACACCGACGGGGAAGTTGATGCCCATGCCCGCGAAGATCAGCGGGAAGATGTACATGAGCATCTTCTGCTGCTGCATGTACGGGGTCTTCACCGAGAGGTCGACGTTCTTCATCATCAGCTGGCGCTGGGTGAAGAACTGCGAGGCCGACATCATGATGATCATGACCGCGGTGACGATGCGGACGTTGGTGATCGAGGCACCGAGGGCCTCGGCCTCCGCAGCACTGTCCATGAACTTGGCGGCCAGCGGGGCGCCGAAGATATGGGCCTGCCGGGCGCTCTCGAGCAGCGACTGGTTGATGACGCCGATGGTCTCGCCGTTGGCGATGGACGAGAGCACGTGGTACAGGGCGAAGAAGAACGGCGACTGCGCCAGGATGGGAAGGCACGAGGAGAGCGGGTTGGTGCCCGTCTCCTTGTACAGCTTCATCATCTCTTCGGACTGACGCTGCTTGTCGCTCTTGTAGCGCTCCTGGATCGCCTTCATCTTCGGCTGGAGCGCCTGCATGTTCCGCGTCGACTTGATCTGCTTCACGAAGAGCGGGATCAGGCAGATACGGATCAGCACCACCAGGGACACGATGGAGAGACCCCAGGCCCAGCCCGTGTCGGGGCCGAAGATCGCCCCGTACATCTTGTGGAACTGGACGATGACCCAGGAAACGGGCCAGGTGATGAAGCTGAACAGACTGGCAATCGTGTCCACTAATCAGGCTCCTTGAGCATTGGGCGAGGTCTCGGCGGCCGGGCTCGTCTCGGCGGTGGGTCCGCCCTTGTCGCCGCGCAGCGCGTTCCGCAGCATCTCGTGCCAGCGGGGGCGCTTGCGCGGGGGGACATGATCCACACCGCCGGGCGACCACGGGTTGCACCGCAGGATCCGCCAGGCGGTCAGGGCCGTGCCCTTGATCGCGCCATGCCGGTCGATGGCCGTGAATCCGTAGTGGGAACACGACGGGTAGTACCGGCAGACGGGGCCCAGGAGAGGGCTGATCGTCCACTGGTACAGCTTGATGAGAGCCAGCAGCGGGTACTTCATCGCGCGCCCCCTCCCAGCAGCCGCTGGAGAGCGGCGTCCAGGTCTCGGGCCAGCTGTGCGTGATCGGCGTCGCCGGCTCCGGGCAACGCCCGTACGACCACCAGGCTACCGGGGGGCAGCTCGGAGAGACGGTCGCGGACGAGATGGCGCAGACGTCGCTTCACCTGGTTGCGTACGACCGCACCGCCCACGGCCTTGCTCACGACGAAACCCGCACGCGTCGGGGGAGCGCTCTCCCCAGGCGCGTGCGGGTTCGTTGCACCGCTGCGTAGGTGGACGACGAGGAGCGGGCGACCGGCCCGGCGACCTCGGCGTACCGCGGTTGCGAAGTCCTCGCGCCGCCTCAGCCGATTCTCGGTAGGCAGCACGTCATGACCTGATTAAGAGAATCAGGCGGACAGCTCAGCGCGACCCTTGGAACGGCGGTTCGCAAGGATGGCTCGACCGGCACGCGTACGCATCCGCAGGCGGAAGCCGTGGGTCTTGGCGCGACGACGGTTGTTCGGCTGGAAGGTGCGCTTGCTCACTCGGGGGCTCCAGAAATGATTCGTAGATGGCGGGACATCGCCTGGCTGTCACCGTGCGCCCACGAGTAGCTCGCAATACGCCCGAGTGCACCGCTACACGATCACTGACCGTGATCTTTGCCCATCGGAGGCAGGCGGCAGCAGCCATCGACAACTCGACCTGGTTACGGTACGCGCGGCTACGCCATCCGGTCAAACCGACCTGTCGCCACCCCCCATTGTGCACAGGCTGTGGACAACAACTTGAACCACGTCATCCGGCCCGACTACCGTGGACGGTCTCCACAATCTTTTTCCGTTCTGTCCTCACCTGTCCCGGGCGGACCCGTCCTCACGGACTTCGCCCCACTGTCCCCGAGAACCACACCATCGTGGGACCTGCGAGAAAGCGTGCCCCGTGGCTGACGTACCTGCCGATCTTGCCGCAGTGTGGCCACGCGTCCTCGAGCAGCTCCTCGCGGAGGGCCAGCAGGGAATCGAGCCCAAGGACAAGCAGTGGATCGAGCGCTGCCAGCCGCTCGCCCTGGTCGCGGACACGGCGCTGCTCGCCGTACCCAACGAGTGGGGCAAGCGGGTCCTCGAGGGCCGGCTCGCCCCGCTGATCAGCGAGACCCTCAGCCGTGAGTGCGGCCGGCCGATCCGGATCGCGATCACCGTCGACGACTCCGTCGGCGAGCCGACGCCGCCGGCGCCCCCGGTGCAGCAGCCCCGCTACGACGAGCGTCCGCAGCCCGAGCCGTACGAGAAGTACGAGGGGTACGGCCACCGGCCGATGCCCGACGACGGGCTGCCCACCGTGCGCCCCGCCTATCCGGACTACCCGCAGCAGCAGCGGCCCGACCCCGGTGCCTGGCCGCGCACCCAGGAGGACCTCTCCTGGCAGCAGCCGCGGCTCGGCGGCTACCAGGAGCGCGCCCCGTACACCGGTCCGGAGCAGTCCCGGGCGACCCGTTACGACGAGCCGGCCCGCGGCTACGAGACGCAGCGGCCCGAGCGCGCCGAGCTGCCCGACCCGCAGAACCACGGTCCTCGTCCCGGCCCCCGCCCCGGCGGTCCGGTGCCCGGCCCCGGCGGTGTGCCGGGCGGCGGTCCCGGCTCCTCGTCCTCCGGGCAGGGCGCCGGCGCTCCGGGGGAGCAGCACGCGCGGCTGAACCCCAAGTACCTCTTCGACACCTTCGTCATCGGTTCCTCGAACCGGTTCGCGCACGCGGCCGCCGTCGCGGTGGCCGAGGCGCCGGCGAAGGCGTACAACCCGCTCTTCATCTACGGGGAGTCGGGTCTGGGCAAGACCCACCTGCTGCACGCGATCGGGCACTACGCGCGGAGCCTCTACCCGGGCACGCGCGTGCGGTACGTGAGCTCCGAGGAGTTCACCAACGAGTTCATCAACTCGATCCGCGACGGCAAGGGCGACGCCTTCCGCAAGCGCTACCGCGATGTGGACATCCTGCTCGTCGACGACATCCAGTTCCTGGCGAGCAAGGAGTCGACGCAGGAGGAGTTCTTCCACACCTTCAACACCCTGCACAACGCGAACAAGCAGATCGTGCTCTCCTCGGACCGGCCGCCCAAGCAGCTGGTCACCCTGGAGGACCGGCTCCGCAACCGCTTCGAGTGGGGTCTCACCACCGATGTGCAGCCGCCGGAGCTGGAGACGCGCATCGCGATCCTCCGCAAGAAGGCGGTGCAGGAGCAGCTCAACGCCCCGCCGGAGGTGCTGGAGTTCATCGCCTCCCGGATCTCGCGGAACATCCGTGAGCTGGAGGGCGCGCTGATCCGGGTGACGGCCTTCGCGAGCCTCAACCGGCAGCCGGTGGACCTCGGGCTGACCGAGATCGTCCTCAAGGACCTGATCCCCGGGGGCGAGGACAGCTCGCCGGAGATCACCGCTCCCGCGATCATGGCGGCCACCGCCGACTACTTCGGTCTGACGGTGGAGGACCTCTGTGGATCCTCGCGCAGCCGCGTCCTGGTGACGGCCCGGCAGATCGCCATGTACCTGTGCCGTGAGCTCACGGACCTGTCGCTGCCGAAGATCGGCGCGCAGTTCGGCGGCCGCGACCACACGACGGTGATGCACGCGGACCGGAAGATCCGTGCCCTGATGGCGGAGCGGCGCTCCATCTACAACCAGGTCACCGAGCTCACCAACCGCATCAAGAACGGCTGACGCGGGCCTCCACGGCCTCTCCAGAAGCTCCGCAAGGGCGCTCCGGGACACCTCCCGGGGCGCCCTTCGTCGTTCCCGCGGTGCTCCGCCCGTCCCCAACTTCCCCTGCCCTGTTCGATTACTCCGTTCCGGTGGCAGGTTCTCCACAGATTGGGGGATGATCTCCCGTCCACAGGGTGGGGACTGTTGAGTTATCCGGATTGTGTCCACAGGCCGGCCTGGTGACAGATCATCACCGCAGGTCAGACCCTTGTGGAATTGTTGGCAAACGATCTCCACAGGCTGTGGATGAATCTTTCGTCCACAGGGAGCCCTGAAGGTTGTCCACTGGCTGCCCACAGGGGGCGGTCGGTTGCCCACAGCTTCTCCACACCGCTGTCCACTGTTCGGCAACGAAACGGCCCCGCTCACTGGGCCGAGTGAAAGCGGTCACACCAAGGGAGACGTTTGGGCTGTGGGGAACCTGGGGAAAGCTGGGGACAGCGCTGGGGAGAACTCCCCATGGCCTGTGTACCGGCTGTGCAGAACTTTCGGGTGTCCACAGATACCCCCGGTTGTCCACGGGCTCCACCCACAGCCTCGGTGGACAAAAAATCGGGCCTGACCTGCGCAAATGGCGTTATCCACGGTTTCCACAGGCCCTACTACTACTCCCACATAGAGTTAGCCCGGAATTCGCTTCGAAGTGGGACCTGTGCACAACTCGGCGCCGGAGCTCCGACGCGCTCTTGTCGCGACTTGACCCCGAGCAGCACCGAGTGTCGGTGGCGTACGTCAGACTGGTTCCCGCAGTCGACGAAGAGCCAGCAACAGCAGGAGGCGGTTCCGGTGAAGATCCGGGTGGAGCGCGATGTACTCGCGGAGGCGGTGGCCTGGGTGGCCCGCAGCCTCCCGGCCCGTCCGCCGGCGCCCGTACTCGCGGGCCTTCTGCTGAAGGCCGAGGACGGCGTCCTGAGCTTCTCGAGCTTCGACTACGAGGTCTCCGCCCGGGTCTCGGTCGAGGCCGAGGTGGAGGAGGACGGCACCGTCCTCGTCTCCGGCCGGCTGCTCGCCGACATCTGCCGCGCCCTCCCCAACCGTCCCGTGGAGATCTCCACAGACGGTGTACGGGCGACCGTGGTCTGCGGCTCCTCCCGCTTCACCCTCCACACCCTGCCTGTGGAGGAGTACCCGGCACTGCCGGAGATGCCCACCGCGACCGGCACGGTCCCCGGTGAGGTCTTCGCCTCCGCCGCCGCGCAGGTGGCCATCGCCGCCGGCCGTGACGACACGCTGCCCGTCCTCACCGGTGTGCGCATCGAGATCGAGGGCGACACGGTCACCCTGGCCTCCACCGACCGGTACCGCTTCGCGGTCCGCGAGTTCCTGTGGAAGCCGGAGTCCCCGGACGCCTCCGCGGTCGCCCTGGTGCCCGCGAAGACCCTCCTGGACACCGCCAAGGCGCTCACCAGCGGCGACACGGTGACCCTGGCGCTCTCCGGCTCCGGCAAGGGCGAGGGCCTCATCGGCTTCGAGGGCGCGGGCCGCCGCACCACCACCCGCCTCCTGGAGGGCGACCTCCCGAAGTACCGGACGCTCTTCCCCACCGAGTTCAACTCGATCGCGGTGATCGAGACCGCCCCCTTCGTGGAGGCCGTCAAGCGTGTGGCCCTGGTGGCCGAGCGCAACACCCCGGTCCGGCTGAGCTTCGAGCAGGGCGTGCTCATCCTGGAGGCCGGCTCCAGCGACGATGCACAGGCTGTGGAGCGTGTGGACGCGCAGCTGGACGGCGACGACATCTCGATCGCCTTCAACCCGACCTTCCTGCTGGAGGGCCTGAGCGCGATCGGCTCCCCCGTCGCCCAGCTCTCCTTCACGACCTCCACGAAGCCGGCGCTGCTGAGCGGCAAGCCCGCGCTCGACGCGGAGGCGGACGAGGCCTACAAGTACCTGATCATGCCGGTGCGGCTGAGCGGCTGATCGGCCCAGAACGGGGGCATCGCCTGAGCGGCTGACCCCACAGGTGTGCACCCGGGTCCGGGCGTAGGCTCGGACCCGGGTAAACCGCACACGACGCTTAAGGAATCTCTGATGGAGCTCGGTCTCGTCGGTCTCGGCAAGATGGGCGGCAACATGCGCGAGCGCATCCGCCGCGCAGGCCACACCGTCATCGGATACGACCGCAACCCGGACCTCGCCGATGTCCACAGCCTGGAAGAGCTTGTGAACAAGCTCAAGGGTCCGCGCGTCGTGTGGGTCATGGTTCCGGCCGGTGCCGCGACCCAGTCCACCATCGACGAGCTGGCCGACCTGCTCTCCCCCGGCGACATCGTCGTGGACGGCGGGAACTCGCGCTGGACGGACGACGAGAAGCACGCCGAGGAGCTCGCCGCCAAGGGCATCGGCTTCGTCGACTGTGGCGTCTCCGGCGGTGTGTGGGGCCTGGAGAACGGCTACGCGCTGATGTACGGCGGCTCCGCCGAGGACGTGGCGAAGGTCCAGCCGATCTTCGACGCGCTCAAGCCCGAGGGCGAGTTCGGCTCGGTCCACGCGGGCAAGGTCGGCGCCGGCCACTTCGCGAAGATGGTCCACAACGGCATCGAGTACGCGATGATGCAGGCCTACGCCGAGGGCTGGGAGCTCCTGGAGAAGGTCGACTCCGTCACCGACGTGCGCGAGGTCTTCCGCTCCTGGCAGGAGGGCACGGTCATCCGTTCCTGGCTGCTCGACCTCGCGGTGAACGCGCTGGACGAGGACGAGCACCTGGACAAGCTGCGGGGCTACGCGTCGGACTCCGGCGAGGGCCGGTGGACGGTCGAGGCCGCCATCGACAACGCCGTCCCGCTCCCGGCGATCACCGCTTCGCTGTTCGCGCGGTTCGCCTCCCGTCAGGACGACTCCCCGCAGATGAAGATGATCGCCGCGCTGCGCAACCAGTTCGGCGGCCACGCGGTCGAGACGAAGAAGTAATCCACAGGCTGTGCACCCCGCGGTGCACAGCCGCCGGGGGAAGAAGGTCGGCGCCCACCATGCACGTCACGCATCTCTCGCTGGCCGACTTCCGCTCCTACGCCCGGGTCGAGGTCCCGCTCGACCCGGGCGTCACCGCTTTCGTGGGCGCGAACGGCCAGGGCAAGACCAACCTGGTGGAGGCCGTCGGCTATCTCGCGACCCTCGGGAGCCACCGCGTCGCCTCCGACGCCCCGCTCGTCCGCATGGGGGCGGAGCGCGCCGTCATCCGCGCCGCCGTCACCCAGGGCGAGCGCTCCCAGCTGATCGAGCTTGAACTCAACCCGGGCCGGGCCAACCGCGCCCGTATCAACAGGTCCTCGCAGGTCAGACCGCGTGACGTGCTCGGGATCGTACGGACCGTGCTGTTCGCCCCCGAGGATCTGGCCCTGATCAAGGGCGACCCCGGCGAGCGCCGGCGCTTCCTCGACGAGCTGATCACCGCGCGCACGCCGCGCATGGCGGGCGTGCGCTCCGACTACGAGCGCGTGCTCAAGCAGCGCAACACCCTCCTGAAGTCGGCGGCGATGGCCCGGCGCCACGGCGGCCGCGGCATGGACCTGTCGACCCTGGACGTCTGGGACCAGCACCTGGCCAGGGCGGGCGCCGAGCTGCTCGCCCAGCGGCTCGACCTCATCGGTGTACTGCAGCCGCTCGCCGACAAGGCGTACGAGCAGCTCGCCCCCGGCGGCGGACCGATCCTCCTCGAGTACCGCCCCTCCGCGCCGGGCACCGGGCACACCCGTGAGGAGCTGTACGAGCAGCTGCTCGCCGCCCTCGCCGAGGTCCGCAAGCAGGAGATCGAGCGGGGCGTCACGCTCGTCGGACCCCACCGGGACGAGCTGTTCCTGAAGCTCGGCGACCTCCCCGCGAAGGGGTACGCGAGCCACGGCGAGTCCTGGTCGTACGCGCTGGCGCTGCGGCTGGCCTCGTACGACCTGCTGCGCGCCGAGGGCAACGAGCCGGTCCTCGTCCTCGACGACGTCTTCGCCGAGCTGGACGCCCGGCGGCGCGAGCGGCTCGCGGAGCTGGTGGCGCCCGGTGAGCAGGTGCTCGTCACGGCGGCGGTGGACGACGACGTGCCCGGCGTGCTCAAGGGAACGCGGTACGCCGTGTCCGGCGGGGCGGTGGAACGCGTATGAGCGAGGAGAACTCCCCACAGCCTGTGGACAGGCCGGCCGCGCCCGAGCCGTCGGGTGTGGATCTCGCCCGGGTCGCGCTGCGCGCGGCCAAGGAGCAGGCCCGCGCGAAGGGCGCGGCCGCGGCGCAGAAGAAGCAGGCCCGGCGCGGGGGCGGGCTGCGCTCCGGCGCGCGCGCCGACGGGCGCGACCCGATGGCGCTCGGCGCCGCGATCAACCGGCTGATCACCGAGCGCGGCTGGGAGACCCCGGCGGCGGTCGGCGGGGTCATGGGCCGCTGGCCGCAGATCGTCGGCGAGGACCTGGCGAAGCACTGCGTCCCGGTGAAGTTCGACGACGAGCCGGACGCGCGGGTGCTGACGGTGCAGTGCGACTCGACGGCGTGGGCGACGCAGCTGCGGCTGCTTGCGCCGACGCTGGTGGCGCGGCTCAACGAGGACCTCGGGCACGGGACGGTGCGGCTCATCAAGGTGCTGGGGCCCGGTGGCCCCCGGCGGGGGTACGGGCCGCTTCGGGCGCCCGGCAGTGTCGGGCCCGGGGACACGTACGGCTAGAGCGCCGGGCGTCTGGGGTGCGGGGCCTCGTGGTGCGGGTCTACCGCAAGGCCCTCGGGGTGCGGGTCCCAGCAGTAGGGCGCCGTGCGGGTGGGCGTTGTGCCCACCCTCCCCCGACTCCGTCCGGGGGGACCCCCACGCCCTGCGGAACGATTGCCCACAACGGGGGCGGATCCGATGCCCACAGCCGGTGCCCACTGGCCGTCACCGCCCGAAGCGCTAGGTGGCCGTCTAAGGCCTCTGGAGCCCCTATCCGGATATGGGGAGTCGTCTCGCTCCCGCTCAGGGCGGCACATGCGCATTCAGGTACCGGCAAACCCCCATGACTGTCGGCGCTACCGGTAGACTGGGAGACAATCCCGCCACCCTGCGGAACATGTCGAACGACGCAGCCGCTCCGGTATGCCCGGAGAACGGCCTGTGCTGTGCCAGAAAGGGCGCTTCGTGGCCGATTCCGGCGACCCCAACGAGAACAACCAGTACACCGCCAGCAACATCCAGGTCCTCGAAGGCCTGGATGCCGTGCGCAAGCGCCCTGGCATGTACATCGGCTCGACCGGCGAGCGCGGTCTGCACCACATGGTGCAGGAGGTCGTCGACAACTCGGTCGACGAAGCCCTGGCCGGCCACGCCGACACCATCGACGTGACGATCCTGGCCGACGGCGCCGTGCGCGTCGTCGACAACGGCCGTGGCATCCCCGTGGGCATCGTGGCCTCCGAGGGCAAGCCGGCCGTCGAGGTCGTGCTGACCGTGCTCCACGCGGGCGGAAAGTTCGGCGGCGGCGGCTACGCCGTCTCCGGCGGTCTGCACGGTGTCGGTGTGTCGGTCGTCAACGCCCTGTCCACCAAGGTCTCCGTCGAGATCAGGACGGACGGCCACCGCTGGACGCAGGACTACAAGATGGGCGCCCCGACCGCGCCCCTGGCGCAGCACGAGGCGACCGACGAGACCGGCACCTCGGTCACGTTCTGGGCCGACCCGGACATCTTCGAGACGACCGAGTACTCCTTCGAGACGCTCTCGCGCCGCTTCCAGGAGATGGCCTTCCTCAACAAGGGCCTGACGATCACGCTCACCGACGAGCGCGAGTCCGCCAAGGCCACGGTCGGCGCCGACGACCCGGACGCCGAGGCGGCGGCCGAGCAGGCCGCGCGCACGGTGAAGTACCACTACGAGGGCGGCATCGTCGACTTCGTGAAGTACCTCAACTCGCGCAAGGGCGAGCTGGTCCACCCCACGGTCATCGACCTGGAGGCCGAGGACAAGGACAAGAGCCTGTCCCTCGAGGTCGCGATGCAGTGGAACAGCGGCTACAGCGAGGGCGTGTACTCCTTCGCCAACATCATCCACACCCACGAGGGCGGCACGCACGAGGAGGGCTTCCGTGCGGCGCTGACCTCGCTGATCAACAAGTACGCGCGCGACAAGAAGCTGCTCCGCGAGAAGGACGACAACCTCACGGGCGACGACATCCGCGAGGGTCTGACGGCGATCATCTCGGTCAAGCTGAGCGAGCCGCAGTTCGAGGGCCAGACCAAGACCAAGCTGGGCAACACGGAGGTCAAGACCTTCGTCCAGAGGGCGGTCTACGAGCACCTCAACGACTGGCTCGACCGCAACCCGATCGAGGCCGCGGACATCATCCGCAAGTCGATCCAGGCCGCCACCGCGCGCGTGGCCGCGCGCAAGGCGCGCGACCTGACCCGGCGCAAGGGTCTCCTGGAGTCGGCGTCGCTGCCGGGCAAGCTGTCCGACTGCCAGTCGAACGACCCGTCCAAGTGCGAGATCTTCATCGTCGAGGGTGACTCCGCCGGCGGCTCGGCCAAGTCCGGCCGGAACCCGATGTACCAGGCCATCCTGCCGATCCGCGGCAAGATCCTGAACGTCGAGAAGGCCCGGATCGACAAGATCCTGCAGAACACCGAGGTCCAGGCGCTGATCTCGGCCTTCGGCACCGGTGTGCACGAGGACTTCGACATCGAGAAGCTCCGCTATCACAAGATCATCCTGATGGCGGACGCCGACGTCGACGGCCAGCACATCAACACCCTGCTGCTGACCTTCCTCTTCCGCTTCATGCGGCCGCTGGTCGAGGCCGGGCACGTCTACCTCTCCCGCCCGCCGCTCTACAAGATCAAGTGGGGCCGGGACGACTTCGAGTACGCCTACTCGGACCGGGAGCGGGACGCGCTCGTCGAGCTCGGCAAGCAGAACGGCAAGCGGATCAAGGAAGACTCGATCCAGCGCTTCAAGGGTCTCGGCGAGATGAACGCCGAGGAGCTGCGCGTCACCACCATGGACGTCGAGCACCGCGTGCTCGGCCAGGTCACCCTGGACGACGCCGCGCAGGCCGACGACCTGTTCTCGGTGCTCATGGGCGAGGACGTCGAGGCACGCCGCTCGTTCATCCAGCGCAACGCCAAGGACGTTCGCTTCCTCGACATCTGAGTCGGTCTCAGCTGACCGTACGAAAGGACTGACGACCAGCAATGGCCGACGAAAACACCCCGACCAGGACCACCGAAGAAGAAGAGCCGGTACTGCGGATCGAGCCCGTCGGGCTCGAAACCGAGATGCAGCGCTCGTACCTCGACTACGCGATGTCCGTCATCGTGTCCCGCGCGCTGCCCGACGTACGGGACGGCCTCAAGCCCGTCCACCGGCGCGTGCTGTACGCGATGTACGACGGCGGCTACCGGCCCGAGAAGGGCTTCTACAAGTGCGCCCGCGTCGTCGGTGACGTCATGGGTACGTACCACCCGCACGGCGACTCCTCGATCTACGACGCGCTCGTCCGCCTCGCCCAGCCCTGGTCGATGCGCATGCCGCTCGTCGACTCCAACGGCAACTTCGGCTCCCCGGGCAACGACCCGGCCGCCGCCATGCGCTACACCGAGTGCAAGATGGCGCCGCTGTCGATGGAGATGCTCCGCGACATCGACGAGGAGACCGTCGACTTCACGGACAACTACGACGGCCGCAACCAGGAGCCGACGGTCCTCCCGGCCCGGTTCCCGAACCTGCTGGTCAACGGCTCGGCCGGTATCGCCGTCGGTATGGCCACCAACATCCCGCCGCACAACCTGCGCGAGGTCGCGGCCGGCGCCCAGTGGGCGCTGGAGCACCCCGAGGCCAGCCACGAGGAGCTCCTCGACGCGCTGATCGAGCGGATCAAGGGCCCCGACTTCCCCACCGGCGCGCTCGTCGTCGGCCGCAAGGGCATCGAGGAGGCGTACCGCACCGGCCGTGGCTCGATCACGATGCGCGCGGTCGTCGAGGTCGAGGAGATCCAGAACCGCCAGTGCCTGGTGGTCACGGAGCTGCCGTACCAGACCAACCCGGACAACCTCGCGCAGAAGATCGCCGACCTGGTCAAGGACGGCAAGATCGGCGGCATCGCCGACGTCCGCGACGAGACCTCGTCCCGGACCGGCCAGCGCCTGGTCATCGTGCTCAAGCGCGACGCCGTCGCCAAGGTCGTCCTCAACAACCTGTACAAGCACACCGACCTGCAGACGAACTTCGGCGCGAACATGCTGGCGCTCGTCGACGGCGTGCCGCGCACCCTCTCGCTCGACGCGTTCATCCGCCACTGGGTGACGCACCAGATCGAGGTCATCGTCCGCCGGACGAAATTCCGGCTGCGCAAGGCCGAGGAGCGCGCCCACATCCTGCGCGGTCTGCTCAAGGCCCTCGACGCGATCGACGAGGTCATCGCGCTCATCCGCCGCAGCGAGACCGTCGAGGTCGCGCGGACGGGCCTGATGGACCTCCTCACGATCGACGAGATCCAGGCCAACGCGATCCTGGAGATGCAGCTCCGCCGGCTCGCCGCCCTGGAGCGCCAGAAGATCGTCGCCGAGCACGACGAGCTCCAGGCGAAGATCAACGAGTACAACGCGATCCTGGCCTCCCCGGAGCGCCAGCGGGCGATCGTCAGCGAGGAACTGGCCGCGCTCGTCGAGAAGTTCGGCGACGACCGCCGCTCCAAGCTCGTGCCCTTCGACGGTGACATGTCCATCGAGGACCTGATCGCCGAGGAGGACATCGTCGTCACCATCACGCGTGGCGGCTATGTGAAGCGGACGAAGACCGAGGACTACCGCTCGCAGAAGCGCGGCGGCAAGGGTGTGCGCGGCACGAAGCTGAAGCAGGACGACATCGTCGACCACTTCTTCGTCTCCACCACCCACCACTGGCTGCTGTTCTTCACGAACAAGGGCCGGGTCTACCGCGCCAAGGCGTACGAGCTGCCGGACGCCGGCCGGGACGCGCGCGGCCAGCACGTGGCCAACCTGCTCGCCTTCCAGCCGGACGAGCAGATCGCCCAGATCCTGGCGATCCGCGACTACGAGGCCGCGCCGTACCTGGTACTCGCCACCAAGGCCGGCCTGGTGAAGAAGACCGCGCTGAAGGACTACGACTCGCCCCGCTCGGGCGGTGTCATCGCGATCAACCTGCGGGAGACCGCGGACGGCGGCGACGACGAGCTGATCGGCGCCGAGCTGGTCTCGGCCGAGGACGATCTCCTCCTCGTCAGCAAGAAGGCGCAGTCGATCCGCTTCACCGCCACGGACGACGCGCTGCGTCCGATGGGACGTGCCACCTCGGGCGTCAAGGGGATGAGTTTCCGCGAGGACGACGAACTCCTCTCGATGAATGTCGTCCGGCCCGGTACTTTCGTCTTCACCGCGACCGACGGCGGGTACGCGAAGCGCACCCCCGTCGACGAGTACCGCGTCCAGGGCCGTGGCGGCCTCGGTATCAAGGCCGCCAAGATCGTGGAGGACCGCGGCTCGCTCGTGGGCGCGCTGGTGGTCGAGGAGACCGACGAGATCCTCGCCATCACGCTGTCCGGCGGTGTGATTCGTACGCGAGTCAACGAAGTCAGGGAGACCGGCCGTGACACCATGGGCGTCCAGCTGATCAACCTGGGCAAGCGCGATGCCGTCGTCGGCATCGCACGGAACGCCGAGGCGGGCAGCGAAGACGAGTACGTCGAAACGGCAGACGACGCCGAGGGCGTGGTCGAGTCGGTCGAGGTCGACGCCGAGGCGGTCGAGGGCACGGAGCCTTCGGCCGGGGAGCACGAGGAGTAAGAGCGTGAGTGGAGCCACGGGCGCCGGATCGGCGGCTGCCGGAGCTTCTGCTGGTGCTGGAGCGAACGGCGCCCGTGGCCCCGCCACGGACTCCCAGGGGGTTGCGGTGACGGACACTCGGGGGCAGCAGCCCTCGTACGAGACCTACAACGGGCCGCTGCCCGGCGAGCGCCCCCAGGGGCAGTCGGGCGGGCCCTACCACCCGCCGCAGGCGTACGGCACGCCTGAGGGCGGTACGCAGGGCGGGCAGACCGGGGCCGTGCGCCGGCCGCGGACCGGGGCGCGCACGACGCCCAGGACGCGCAAGGCGCGGCTGCGGGTGGCCAAGGCCGATCCGTGGTCGGTGATGAAGGTGAGCTTCCTGCTCTCCATCGCGCTGGGCATCTGCACGGTCGTGGCCGCGGCGGTGCTGTGGATGGTCATGGACGCCATGGGCGTCTTCTCGACGGTCGGCGGCACGATCAGCGAGGCCACGGGCTCGAACGAGTCCAACGGCTTCGATCTGCAGTCCTTCCTGTCGCTGCCGCGGGTGCTGATGTTCACCTCGGTGATCGCCGTGATCGACGTGGTCCTGATGACCGCGCTGGCGACGCTGGGTGCCTTCATCTACAACCTGTCGGCCGGTTTCGTGGGCGGTGTGGAGCTGACGCTGGCCGAGGACGAGTGACCTGCGAGGGGGTCGGTCGGTTACCGATTTTGGGACTGGCCCCCACGTGCGCTAATGTTCAGGAGTCAGCGCGCGGGACACACACCGCAAAGCGCGGCGGGGCTATAGCTCAGTTGGTTAGAGCGCATCCCTGATAAGGATGAGGCCACAGGTTCAAATCCTGTTAGCCCCACAGTTCAGATCGACCCGGATGGTTCCTCCATCCGGGTCGATCTGTTTGTGCGAGGTTTGAAGCAGGGGTGCGAAGCCCGTACAGGTCACCGATCGGTATCGGTCGATGTGTAGAGTGGGCGTCAGAAGTCTCCTACGTCAACGAAAGACGAGGTCGCGCGGTGAAGAAGCTTCTCCTGGTCGCACTGGCCGCCATCGGCGGGCTCCTCGTGTACCGCCAGATCCAGGCGGATCGCGCCGAGCAGGATCTGTGGACGGAGGCGACCGACTCCGTGCCCGCAGGTTCCGGTGTCTGAGAGACACACACTCTGTGGGTGAGGCCCCGGCAGCGCGTGAGCGCCGCCGGGGTTTCGCTGTTCCAGGACCGTGACACGGGTTCCCTTGAGTTCGCCAGCGCAAATCACTAGCTTGCTAAAGCAAAGTTGAGTGATCGCGAACAAGGGGGACGGCTGTGAGGGTTCGACTTCTTCCACATCGACTGCTTCCACAACGACTGCTTCCACATCGACTTCTTCTACTTCGACGGGGGATCGCGGGAGGGACGGTCGCCGGACTGTGCGCCCTGCTGCTCGCACCGGCCCCGTCCGCGGTCGCCGAGACCGCGCAGGAGCCGGGCGGGGGCAGCCTCGTCATGGTGCTCGACTCCTCCGGCTCCATGGCCGACCCGGTGGGCGGCGGAGACCCCGGCCGTACGAGGATGGCGGCGGCCCGCGACGCGGTCGGGACCGTCGTCGACGGCCTTCCCGACGGCCACCCCACCGGCCTGCGCGTGTACGGCGCCGACCGGACGAGCGGCTGCACCGACACCCGGCTCGTGAAGCCGGTCGCCCCCCTCGACCGGGCCGGCCTCAAGGCGGCCGTGGCGGCCCTCACGCCCAAGGGGGACACCCCCATCGGGCTCTCGCTGCGGAAGGCCGCCGAAGACCTGCCCGCACCGCCTCCCGGGGCCATCACGACCCGCACGATCCTGCTGATCTCGGACGGCGATGACAACTGCGGCACCCCGCAGCCCTGCGAGGTCGCCGCCGAGCTCGCCCGCCAGGGCATCGGGCTGCGCATCGACACCGTCGGCTTCCAGGTGAAGGGCAAGGCCCGGGAGCAGCTGGAGTGCGTCGCCGAGGCCGGGAACGGCCGCTACTACGACGCGCCCGACGCCGACGCGCTCGCCCGCCAGCTCCAGCGGGCCGCCCGCCTCTCCGCGGACGGCTACCGGCTGCGCGGCACCAGGATCGAGGGCACGCCCACCAGGGACGGCGCACCCGCGCTGCCGCCCGGCCAGTACCTCGACACCATCGGACCCGGCGAGAAGCGGTACTACGCGGTCGACATGGACGACGCGTCCACGGTGAACCTCGCCGCCACGGCCGTCCCGCAGCCCGGGGCGGCGGTGGACACCGTCGACAAGCTGGCGACGACCATCGTCTGGGTCTCGGGCATCGGCGACGAAGGGGGCTGCGCGACGCGGTCCCAGATCTTCCACCAGGACGAGGGCGCCGTCCCGCTGACCTCGGCCGTCTCCCGCATCCCCACCGAGACCCGGTACTCCACCTGCGACAACGCCGGGCGCTACTGGCTGCGCGTCACGCGGGAGAGCAAGCCGGGCTCCGACGCGGCCCGCTGGCCCCTGGAGATCGTCCACGGCGTCGAGAAGCCCCTGCCCGCCGGGGCCGTCCCGGCACAGTCCCAGCCCGAGTACGGCGCCGGCGGCCCGGAGGCCGCCCTGCCCACCGGCGACCCGAAGGACGTACGGGGCGGCACCGGCTTCAACGACGCGAAGGAACTCGGCCCCGGCGTCTTCCGCGACCGGCTGCTGCCCTCCCAGACCCTCTGGTTCAAGGTGCCGGTCGGCTGGGGCCAGCAGCTGCGCTACGACGTCGAGTTCGCCAACGAGCCGACCGTCGGCGACAACGGCTCCCCGGCCCGCTCGTACGGCGGCACCGAGGTATACACCCCGTCACGCCACCCGGTCGGCGGCGGCACGGGCGTCTTCACCCCCGAGACCACGTACACCGGCGAACCGATCGCGCTGAAGATGGGCACGGTCCCCGTCGCCTGGGCCAACCGCTACGAGGCCGACCCGAACGTGATCGCCACGCACGCGCCCGGCGGCCACTACATCGCCGTCACCCTCGGCGCCGACGCGGCCGGGATCGCCCGGAACCCCGAGATCGCCGTCGTCCTGCGGATCGCCGTCCTCGGCGAGGAGAAGGCCGGACCCGAGCACCACGCGCGCGTGAAGGCCCCCGCGAAGCAGGACGAATCCACCGCGCGGGCGGACACCGGCGGTGCGGGCGGGGCAGGATGGACCGGCACCACGGCCGTCGCGGTGGGCGGCGGGGCACTGGTGCTGCTCGCCGGGGTGCTGATCGCCCTCGGGCGGGCGCGGCGCAGGGCGGGAAGGAACGGGAGAGACGCGTGAGCACGCAGGCCGGCAGGCGGACCGGGATCGGTCGGAGGGCGGGAGCCCTGATCGCGGCGGCCACGGCCGTGGGCGCGGTGACGGCACTGCCCGTCCAGGCCCAGGCGGCCGAAGGCGCGGCGGTACCGCCGTACGCCTTCGACGGCTCGGCCCAGCGGATCCAGGGCGCCGCCTCCAGCCTCGACGCGAAGGCCCTGAAGACGGGGCAGACGTACCGGGACACCGTCAAGAAGGACGGCAAGCTCTACTACCGGGTCGACCTCGACGACAAGCGGAACTCGTACGTCTCCGTGGTCGCCGTGCCGAAGCCCGGCGGCAAGGTCGAGTACAGCGACGGCGTCAAGGTGACCATGCAGGACGGCTCCGGCGCCGAATGCAGCTACCAGCAGGTCAACTTCTCGTCGGCCGACTACGCGCGGCCCCTCGCCGCCTACGCCCGCCGGATCATCGACGCGGACAGCTCCAGCTGCCAGCGGGCGGGGGCCTTCTACGTGCTCGTCGAGCGCTCCTCGAAGGCGACCTCCTCCCCGGACGACTGGGAGCTCGAGATCCGGCACCTGTCCGAGCCGCCGCTGAAGAAGGCCGGGCCGACCGAGCTCCCGTCCGCCTGGCCCTCCGCCACGCCCGCGCCGCCGACGGGAGGCCCCAAGCCGCGGCAGGGCGGCTCCGGCATTCACGACGCCGCCTCGCTGACGCAGGGCGAGTGGCGCTCCGACATCCGGCCCGGCCAGACGCTCTTCTACCGGGTGCCCGTCGACTGGGGACAGCAGCTCTTCACCACCGCCGAGCTCGGCAGCAGCTCCGCCGCCGACGCGTACGTCTCCAACGCCCTGGTGCTCTCCCTGGAGAACCCGGCGCTCGGCCACGTCGACGAGAACACCGTCACCTACGACGGGAAGCCCGCGACGGTGACGCTCGGCCCGCAGCGGCCGGTGGCCCACGCGAACCGCACCTCGTACGACGACGCCACCAACGGCATGCGGTTCGCCGGCTGGTACTACCTGTCGGCCACCCTCAGCCCGGCGGTCGCCAAGGACTACGGCGACAAGCCGGTGCCGCTGACGCTGCGGGTGAACGTCATGAACAAGGCCGCGTCCGGTCCCGGGTACGACGGGGACCCCGGGCCGTTCGCCGTGACCGCCGACGACAAGGACGCGGCCGCGAGCGGGTCCAGCGGCGCGCAGGTGGAGGAGGCCGCCGAGCGGAGCGGCTCCATGAAGATCGTCGCGGCGGCCGGGATCGGCACCGGGACCGTCCTGCTGCTCGGGCTCGGGGCCTGGACCCTGCTGGCCCGGCGCAGGGCCTGAGATCCGCCGGGCTCAGATCTGCGTCAGGGCCCAGATACCGACCGCGAGCGACACCAGCGCGAGCAGGAGCACCGGGACCGCCACCTTCGGGGGCGGTCCCGGTCGGCGTACGGGGGCGAGCGCCGTGGGTGCCGTGTGCGGGGCGGGAACCTGATCGGGTCGAGCGGTGTATGGATGAGTAGGGGCTTGTCCGTACGGCGTCGCGGAGGTGGGCGCCTGCTCGAAGGAGGGGGTCGGGTGCGTGACCGGGGGAGGCAGGTGGAAGCTGCCCGTCTCGGAGGGCCCGGGCGGCGTCGGGGCCGCCGGGGCGTGGACGGTGGGCTGGTACGGCTGCTGGTGGGGCTGTACGGGGTGTGCAGCGGGCTGTACGGGGTGCGTGGGGTGCGCCGGGGGCTGAGCCGGCTGGGCGGGCTGCTCCTGGGGCGGTACGGGCGCGGCGGCGGGCGCCGGCGCAGCGAGGTCCGTGGTGGCGGTGCCTGCGGTGCCTGCGGCGCCTGCGGGGGCCGTGGGTCCTGTGGGGCCCGTCGGGCCTTCGGGGCCGAAGCCGGACGGGAGCGGGCCGAGCTGGTCGAAGATCTCGACCGGCTCCTCGCCGGGGCCCGTCTCGGGCAGCATCTCGACGGCGGCGCTCAGCGCCTTCCGCGCTCCCGTGGCCGTACGGAACCGGGCCTGCGGATCGGGCTGCAGCAGACCGGCGAGCACCTGCCACAGGGGCTCGGGAATGCCCTCGGGGGCGCCCGGGGTGCCGTGCGCGAGGAAGTGCTCGACCAGGGTCTGGGAGTCCGGCTTGCGGCCCTGGAGCAGATAGAGCGCGACCAGGCCGGTGGCGAAGAGGTCGGCGGTGAAGTCGGGCTCGGCGCCGAGGAGCTGCTCGGGCGCGAAATAACCGGGCGTCCCCACCACGTAGTTGGTCTCGGTGAGGCGGGGTTCGCCCTTGCGCATGGAGATGCCGAAGTCGGACAGCCGCAGATGCGGCCGCCCGGTGCCGGTGACCTCCATGAGGATGTTGGCGGGCTTGATGTCCCGGTGCACGACCCCCTCGGCGTGCACCGTGGCCAGGCCCGAGAGCAGCTGGTCGAGCAGCGTGCAGACGAAGCGGGGCGGCAGCGGGCCGTAGTCCCCGATGACGTGGGCCAGCGAGCCGCCGGCCACCAGGTCCATGGTGAAGAGGACCTTGTCGTCGTCGGCGGCCCAGCTGGCCGGGGCGAGGACGTGCGGATGATCGATCCGCAGCGCCTGCTCACGGACGAAGCGGAGCAGCGTGTGCGCGTCGCTCTGCAGGAGCACCTTGGCCGCCACATAGCGGCGGCGCCGGTGGTCCCAGGCACGCCACACCGCGCCCGCCCCGCCGCGTCCGATCGGGTCGATCAGCTCGTACCGACCAGCGAAGACCTCACCCATCGCGCTGTGCCCGCTCCCCGTGTGCGTCGTCTCTCCGCGGTGCCGGCCGGCTGCCGGGCCCGCGTCAGTTCTGGTGCGACTCGTAGTGGGCGACCGCTTCGGCGGTGCGCCCGGCGCCGTACACCCGGAGGAACTCTGCCAGTTCCGGGTGGGCCGGGGCGAGCGAGTCGGCGGCGTCGATGATGTCGCCGGCGGCCGCCACGGAGCGCAGCAGCGACTGGATCTCGCGGACCACACGGCGCACGGTCGGCGCGCCGGATCCGGTGGCGGTCTGGCCCGTGCCGGTGAGGACGGAGCCGCCCTGCGACTTCTTGATCTCGTCCATGCGGTCGGTGGCCTCGGCGGCGCTGACGCTGCCGTCGGCGACCTGGACGGCGAGCTCCTGGAGGGCCTGGACGCGCTGGACGACGGCCGGGTTGCCGATCTTGGCCCGCTGGCCGCTCATCAGCTGGGACAGCATGGGCGCGGAGAGCCCGAGCACGGCCGCGAGCCTGGCCTGATTGAGCCCGAGATCGTCGATCAGGCGACGGAAGAGCGCCCCCAGCGGCTCTCCGTACCAACTGCGCTGAAGCTCTCTGGCTCTCGCCGTGGCTTCCTGCTGCGCTGCGTCCATTGCTTACTCCCCATCCCTTAGGTTCGCCACTGCGAACCTCGGTCAGCATCTTACGGAGAGTGGTTGCCGACCGGGAGTCCCAATCCTTTTGCCGGACATAGGGGTGGACCCGGTACGCTGTCCTCGTTCCGGGGCCTTAGCTCAGTTGGTAGAGCGCTGTCTTTGCATGGCAGATGTCAGGGGTTCGACTCCCCTAGGCTCCACCGGACGAATGCCCCCTGGCCTGTGGAGAACACAGGTTCAGGGGGCTTTTTCGATGGGCGCGGGGGTCCGGTCGCTGGACTCGTGCTCGGGTCTCGCTCGAGTGAGCTGGTCATGGTCCGATCCATGACGACGGCCCTGGGAGGCGCGGACGAGGCGTGCAATCGTCGATACCGACATTGCTGATCAGTCCCTCCAATATCGGAGCACTCCGGGGGAGTTTCATGGATGTGGGGATTCTCGGGCCGCTCGCGGTCCGTCTGAACGGGCAGTCGATCGTTCCGAGTGCGGGCAAGCCGCGCCAACTGCTCGCGCTGCTCGCCATCAGAGCGGAGCGGGTGGTGACCGTACCGACGCTGATGGAGGAGATCTGGGGGGACGCGATCCCCAAGAGCGCGGCCACCACACTGCAGACGTACATCCTTCATCTGCGCCGCAAGGTCGCCGCGGCGCTGCGTGCCGGGGCGCCGGGCGGTGGACTCGACCGGGGCGGGGACGCCAAGGAGGTGCTCACGACGTCCTTCGGGGGGTACCGGCTCGCCGTGCGTCCGGAGGACAGCGATCTGCGGGAGTTCCAGTCACTGGCGGCCCGCGGGTCGGTGGCGCTGGAGGCGGGTGACGCGCGGGCCGCGTCCGTGACGCTGGAGCGGGCGCTCGGGCTCTGGCGGGGACCCGCACTGGTGGACGTGCCGGTCGGGCGGGTCCTGGGGGTCGAGGTGCTCGGGATGGAGGAGCAGCGCACCCGCGTCCTGGAGCAGCGGATCGAGGCGGATCTGCTGCTCGGGCGGCACGCCTCGCTCCTGGCCGAGCTGCGGATGCTGGTCGCCCGGCACCCGATGAACGAGAATCTCGCCGCCCAGCTGATGACGGCGCTGTACCGCTCGGGCGGGGTGTGGCGGGCCCTCGAGGTGTTCCAGGAACTGCGCCGGACGCTCGTCGAGGAGCTCGGCGTGGAGCCTTCGCACCGACTGAGGCGGCTGCACCAGGCGGTGCTCTCCGGTGAGCCCGAGCTGGAGCTGGGGCGGGAGCAGGCGCCGTACGCGGGCCTTCATCTGATGCGTACCTGAGGCGTACGAGTCCGGCCGGCGGTCAGACCAGCCAGCCGGACTCGTGCGCGATGCGCACCGCGTCCACCCGGTTGCGGGCGTTCAGCTTGGTGACCACCGAGGTCAGGTAGTTGCGGACGGTCCCTGTGGACAGGTGCAGCCGGGCGGCGATCTCCGGGGCCTCGTCGCCCGCGGCGGTCAGGCGGAGCACCTCCAGCTCCCGTTTGGTGAGCGGACTCTCGGCGCCGTCCCAGGCCGCGAGGGCGAGCTGGAGGTCGATGGCGCGGTGCCCGGCCGCGATCCGGCGGATCGCCTCGGCGAGGTCCTGCGGGGAGGCGTCCTTCGGCAGGAAGCCGGCCACCTTGGCGTCCAGTGCCCGGCGCAGGACGGCGGGCCGGCTGAGGCTCGTCAGGATGAGGGTGCGGCAGGAGGGGAGTTCCTCGGCGAGCAGCGCCGCCGCCGTGAGGCCGTCCATGCCGGGGAGCCCTATGTCGATGATCGCCACGTCGGGGCGGTGCTCCAGGGCGGTCGGGAGGATTCTGTCGCCGCGTTCGACCTGCGCGACCACGTCGAGGTCGTCTTCCAGGCTCAGCAGCGCCACCAGCGCGCCGCGGATCATGCCCATGTCCTCGGCCAGCAATATCCGTATCATTGCGGTGAATCCCCCCATGGTCTGACCATATTCATACTACAATTGTTTATTTCTGTGCGTTCTCCTTCCGGTTAAGGCCGACTGTGTCAGGTCGAGCGGGCAGGGGCGCGCGGGCGGTCATCCGGAACCAACCGTCGTCGCTCAGCTCGGTGGTGAGGCTGCCGCCGACACGGCCGAGGCGGTGGGTGAGATTGCCCAGGCCGGAGCCGCCGGCTTCGTCCACCGCCGCCTGCCGGGGCAGGGGACCCGCCTCGTCGGGGCCCCGGTCGGCGAGCTCCACGCCGTCGTTGGCGATGCTGAGCGTGATCAGGCCCTCCTCCTCCCAGCACCGGATCGTGCACTGGTGGACATGGCTGTGCCGCAACGCGTTGGTGACGCCCTCGCGCAGCACGGTGGCGAGCACCGTGTCGATCTCCGGCGGCAGCGGGCCCGTGTCGATGGCCGCCACCACCTCGATCCCCGCCGCCTCCAGCATCGAGCGGGTGGCGGTCGCCTCCTCGCGCAGCGACATGTCGCGGTAGCCGGTCGCGACCTTGCGCACATCGGCGAGCGACTGGCGGGACAGGGCCAGGATGGAGTCGGTCTCGGCCCTGGCGGGCCCCGGCATCTCCGGCACCAGCCGGCGGACCAGTTCGGTCTTCAGGGTGATCGCGGACAGGTTGTACCCGAGCAGGTCGTGCAGGTCCCGGGAGAAGCGGAGCCGCTCGTCGGCCACGGCCAGCCGGGCCAGGTCGGCACGCTGGGCGTGCAGCCGGGTCACCAGACCGGTCAGGCTGCTCAGCCCGAACACCACGAGCCCGGTGACGAGGGTGGTCTCCAGCGCGTAGACGCTGTCGAACAGCCCGCGGTCCGCGACGAGCGCCGCGTACCCGAAGAGGGAGAGTCCGATCGCCACGTACAGCGGCCAGGCCGTCCGGCCCGGGAGGAGCAGGAGGACGGAGCCGGCCAGGAAACCGGACATCGCTCCCCATGCCAGATGGAACAGCGCGAGCGGCACGAAACAGCACACGGCCTGCACGGCGAGGGTGGTGACACGCCATCCGTAGGAACTCTGCCGGGCGTGGGGCCTGGAGTGCACGAGCTGGAGGCCGAACATCACGAGCAGGCCCAGGAATCCCGCCCCGGTCTCGACGGGAGATGCTCGGGTGCCGAGGATGTTCACGGCGGTGACCAGGGAGTATCCGGCCAAGGTGGCCAGCAGGACCGAGCGGGCCAGGCGGGGGGCCAGCACGGTGGAGCCGTCGTGGGAGGGGCGTGGGACGGGGTCGTTCGGATCGTCTGACTGATGGTCACGCGCGTTCATCGGAGGTGACGACCTCTCTGTGGGGGTAGAGACGTACCGGAAGGTACCGCGATGCCGATCATGGAAATATCGGACCGCGCTGTCCGGGTCTCCATCGGCTCCGACCTCGGTGAACAGTCCCCGAACAGCGGCCGATTCCCCACCCTCGGAAGGGCGGTGGCCGAGAGGGGCGGTCGGGACGGCCGCCGTCGCCGGCGTCAGACGAACAGCGGCAGGGGGTTGAGGAGTTCGTACGGGGTGGGGGCGGCGAGCCGGCCCAGGGCGACCGGCACGTCGAAGAGACGGCCCGGCGCGAAACGTGGCCAGAACTGGCGCATGCCGGGAACGATGACCTTCATCACAGGGAGCCCGATGTCCGGGCGGGTCTGGTCCAGGACCAGGACGTCCAGACCCCGTTCGGCGGCGAGCGCGGTGAGTGCCGCCACGTCGTCGGCGAGGTCCGCGCGAGGGATGTACGGATGGGTCGCGGGGCCGCTCGGGGCGAGCCGCGGGTCGGGCAGCAGATGGGGCTGGCGGACGACGGTCTCGGTGCGCCACCAGGACAGGGCCTGGGGGTCGTCCACGGTGTAGCCCGATCCGTCCGGGCGCGCGTCGACGACCGCGGGCAGCATCTGCCCCATCTCGGTGAGCGCGCGGCGTACCGCGATACGCGGGTCGAGATGGGCGCCGAAGCCGAAGAGGACGTCCTCGGCGGGGCCGTCGGTGCGCCGGGACAGGGCGGCCACCACCGGGATGCCGAAGTCCGAGGTCAGGTCCAGGGCCCAGACCTCGCGGCCGAGCGAGCGGTAGCCCGCGCGCAACGGCTCGATCCAGGTGTCGCCGGCGGCGACGAAGGCGTCGAGGTCGCAGGCGGGGGCGAGGGTGCGGTTGTACCACCACAGGGCGACCGCATCGCGCTCCACGAGCTCCAGGAAGCCCTGCACGAAGGCGTCCTCACGACTGGAACCGGCGGCGTTGCCGTTGGAGTCCCCGCGCAGCGGGGCCGCGGGATCGCTGTCGAAGTACAGGAGGGAGGTGGGCAGCAGCCGCCGGGTGCCGGAGGTCAGGGACCACACGGGCGTCCAGTCGAGCGGCGCGTCCTCGTCGAAGGGACGGCCGACGTACTGGAAGGGCGAGCCGGCTGCGTTCCAGGCGTCCCGCTCGCGCAACTGCCGGGGGTCGTACAGCCGGACCGCGTCCGGGTGGACCGCGGCGGGGCCGAGCGCGCGGAAGCTGTCGCGGACCACGGGTTCGTCGCCGTGCCGCGAACCGCTGTAGCGCTCGACGGCCTCGCACAGCGCGCTGACCGTCGCCTCCTCGGGCGTGAGGCCCTTGCCGCCGCTGAGCGCGCGCAGCCCGGCGCTGTGCCCGTCCAGAGTCGACGCCCGCATGGCCAGGTTGTGCCCGGAGAGGAAGCTGTGGGTGAAGGCGGGGCTGCGCGGGTCCCGCCGCACCTCGCGTACGACGCCGGTCACGCGGCCCACCAGATGGCCGTACCGCTCCAGCATCTGAGCGGGGGACAGGGCGCGGTGGCCGTTGCCGCCGTCCGCCGCCTTGGGGCGGGGCCGCGGCACGAAGGGCTCGCGCACTCGGGTGGCCACGAGCCCGGGGTCGCCGCAGGCCGGGCACTGGGGGCGGCGGGTCACCGGATGCAGCTCAGCGGCGAGGGTGAGGGCGTCGAAGGTGTGGACGGCGTCGCGGGTGGGTCCTGCCACGCCGGCCAGCCACTTGGCGGTCTCCAGGACGGCGGTGTGCAGGCCCGCCGCACGGCTCGCGGCGATCGAGGCGTCGGGGCGGGAGACCGGGTCCGTACTGCCGAGGGCGCGGTGCAGGGGTGCCTCGCCGCCGCGCTGGAGGCGCAGCCGTTCGGCGAGGCAGTGCCAGCAGGGGCCGTCGCCGGGGCGCAGGACCGGGCCGGTCCACGCCTCGGGGCCGCCTGGTCTGGCGAGGATCCAGGGGCGGCCGGCCGCGCGCTGCCGCGCGTCGATGCCGGCGAGCCGGGGGTCCAGGTAGTCGGCGCAGAGCACCAGGGTGACCTCGGCGTCCTCCGCTTCCGCGGTGGGCGGCGCGAGGGTGAGCCCGGAGGCGGCGCAGGCGTCCCGTGCCTCCTCGGGGGAGACCGGGCCGTCGAGGACGACGAGCCGCACGGCCGCGGCCGCGGACGGGGCCGTCGCTCCGGCCAGGTCCCAGAAGGCCTCGTCCGAGGCGCCGGGGGAGGTGGCTGCCGGTGTTCCCGGGTTCCGGAGCGGTTCCGTGTGGGCGCGCAGGAGGTGCGCCGACCAGAGTTCGGCGAGCGCGCCGCGCAGCTCCCGCGGGCCGGCGCCGGGGGCGTCGGTGGCGGCGGCCTCCCGCAGCACCTGGTCCGGCGTGCGGGTCCCGTCGAGCAAGGGGGCCAGTGCCTCGGCCGGGGCGCCGCGCACGGCGCGGACGCCTCGCGCGGAGACGAGGTAGACGGCCTCGCCCGGCACGACGAGGCTGCGCAGATGGCTGCGCCAGCCGATCCGCGGTCCGCCGTCGTCGGCCACCGGTCCCCCTTGCTCGTGTGCCGAGGCGTCAGGCCGCGACGGCCTCGGTCGGCTCGGGGGCCATGATGCACCAGGTGAACAGCGCCGCCGCATCGGCGGGGACCGCGTCCAGGTCCTCGATCGACAGCATGGCCGGGGACTCCTCGTGGGCCGGGGTGAGGACGGCGGCCCAGGCGGGGTTCTCGGCAAGGACGTGGTTCATGGGGGGTTCCTTCCAGGAGCCTGCGGTGTCTTCCAAGAGGACGTACGAGCTGAAGACGCGGTGACGCAGCGCCCTCGCTGGATTCTGCGAACACCTCACGACCGCCGACCAGTGTTCCCGTCATGAATCGGATGTGAGGGATTCACGTCCTCGCGCGCGCGTGGACCATGTCGGCGATGGCGACCGTGACGTCGTGGGGCGTGGGCAGGCCCGCGATCTCCCTGCTCAGCTCCTCGGTCCTCGCCTTGTACGAGGGGTCTTCGAGCAGCTCCCGGCACATCTTGGCGACGTTCTCCGGGGAGTCGTCCTGCCCCGCCGTCAGCATGATCGCGGCGCCGTACTCCGCGAGCCGGGCCGACATCCCGACCTGCTTCGGCATCGCCGGGATCAGCAGCTGCGGGACGCCGCACACGATCGCGTGCAGCATCGTGTTGCCGCCGGCCCGGTGCACGAGCAGGTCGCAGGTGCGCAGCACGACGTCGAGCGGCAGCCAGCCCGCCCGTACGTTCTCCGGCAGGTCGCCCAGGGCGTCCGCGATCTCCTGCGGCGCCGCGATCAGCAGCTCCACGTCGAGCCCGGCGACCTTCTCCACCAGGGCGGACAGGGCGTCGGCCTCGTAGTCGGCGGTCACGCGGCTGCCGGCCGAGACCAGGACGCGCGGCCGGTCGCCCGTCCTGGAGTACATCCAGGGTTCCAGCGCCCGCTGGGTGTTGAAGGGCACGTACCCCATGAACTGCGCGGGACCCGCGTCCGGGCGGCGGGCGCCGGGCGGGCAGATCTCCACGTACATGTCCGGGTCGGGGATCGCGGACAGGCCCATCTCCTCCAGCTCCGGCGCCAGTTCGGCGGCGGCGGACAGGTCGATGATGGACGGCTCGCCCATGTTGAGCGCGTGCCGCACCCAGGGCAGTCCGAAACGGTGGGCGACGAGCGGGGCGGCGTACGAGAGGGCTCCGGCGACCAGGACGTCCGGCTGCCAGCGCTCGACCAGCGGGACGAGCCCCTCCATGCTGCCCAGGGCGAGGCGGGCCATGCCCCGGCCGTTGAACAGGTTCCGCTCGTGCGGGTCCTTGGGGATCTCGAGCGGATTGCCGTGCCGGTCGCGCTGCATGAAGTCGAACATGGTGCGCGAGGTGATCGGGGCGCCGGGCAGACCCGTCGCGGCGACCAGCGGCATCACGTTCTCCGTGGCCCCGACGATCACCTCGTGACCGGCGTTGCGCGCCGCGAGCGCCAGCGGGGTGATGGGGAAGACGGCCCCCGCGCTTCCTCCGGACACAAAAAGGAATCTCATGGCGGCGGACGCTAGGGAGCGGGGGTCGAGCACCCCTGGAGCGCCGCTGGAAGCGGTGCGATGCGGTGCGGTGTGGTGCGGGCCGGGCGGTGTGGGCCGGTGCCGGGGGCGGGGTGCGGTGTGGTGCGGGCCGGTGCCGGGGGCGTGGTGCGGGCCGGTGCCGGGCGGTGCGGTGCGCGGTGGTGCGGGAGCGCGAGGGGGGCTGTAGTCGCGCCCTAGCAGGGCGCCGCACGATGCCCCTTGACCTCCAGCGCGCTAGAGGTTTCATCCTGGTCCGGACGCAGCGGCCCGACCCCTCCCGACGCCCCTTCCGATATCCGAAGGAAGAACTTCCGATGACAGACACAGCGAAGCCGGGTTCCCCCGCGCCCGATTCCGGTGCCGACGCGGCCGGGGCGGTGGACAGGCGCAGAATCCGGCTGATCATGACGGGTCTGCTGCTCGGCCTGTTCATGGCCGCGCTCGACCAGACGATCATCTCCGCGGCGCTGCGTACCATCGCCGACGACCTGGGCGGCCTCTCCGAGCAGGCCTGGGCGAACACCTCGTACATGATCACCTCGGTGATCACGACGGCGCTCTACGGCAAGCTCTCGGACATCTACGGCCGCCGGCCCGTCTACATCACCGCGGTCGGCATCTTCGTCCTCGGCTCCGTGCTCAGCGGCCTCGCCCAGTCCATGACGATGCTCGCCGTGTTCCGCGGCGTCCAGGGCGTCGGCGCGGGCGGTCTGATGAGCCTCGCCTTCGCGATCCTCACCGATCTGGTGCCGCTGACCGAACGCAGCCGCTACCAGGCGTGGTTCGGCGCGGTCTTCGGTGTCTCGGCCGTCATCGGCCCCGTCGCGGGCGGTTTCTTCGCCGGGCTCGACTCCTTCCTCGGCGCGACCGGCTGGCGCTGGGCCTTCTTCATCAACGTGCCGATCGGCGTCGCCGCCGCGGTCCTCATCGGCACGCTGGTGCGCGTCCAGCCGAACCGCGCCCAGCACAAGTTCGACATCGCGGGCCTGCTCGCGCTGATCGCCTGCCTGCTGCCGCTGCTCTTCGCGGTCGAACAGGGCCCGAAGTGGGGCTGGACGGACACCGGAACGATTCTGTTGTTCGTCCTGGGGGCGATCGGCCTGGTCCTCTTCCTGCTGGCGCAGAAGCGGGCGGCCGACGCGGCCCTGCTGCCCACGCCGATGTTCCGCAACCCGCTCTTCTCCGTCTACAACGGTGTCAACGTCCTCGTCGGCGCCGCCGTGTTCGGCGCGCTGTCCGTCCTTCCGCTGTACTTCCAGATGGTCAAGGGCCTGTCCCCCACCCAGGCCGGACTGATGATGCTGCCGCAGACGCTGGGCATCGTCGTGGCGGGCCGGATCGCCGGTCCGTACGTCACCAAGTCGGGCCGCTACAAGGTGGTCCTGCTCAGCGGACTCGTCCTGATGGTCGTCGCGACCTTCCTGTTCGGGACGCTCAGCGTGGACACCTCGCTGTGGCTGACGGGCGTCGCCGCCGGCCTGATGGGCTTCGGCATCGGCCTGGCCTGGCAGGTCATGCTCATCGCGATCCAGACGGGTGTCGCGCCGCAGTACATGGGCGCCGGCATGGGCTCGTTCACCTTCTTCCGGCAGATCGGCGGCACCGCGGGCATCGCCGTCTTCCTGTCGATGTTCTTCGGCGCGGTCGGCGAGAAGGTGGCCGCGGCCTACCGCGACGCCGCCTCCGACCCCGCCTTCACGGCGGCCGTGAACGACCCCTCCGTGACCGGGCAGGCCGCCAACAAGGTGCTGCTCGGCGCCCGGGACGGCGCCGTGCCGCTGGACGACAGCTCCTTCCTCGACCACGCCGACCCGCGGCTCGCCAAGCCGTTCCTGGAGGGCATGGCCGAGGCGATGCAGACCGTCTTCGTCGTCAGCGGGGTCATGCTGCTGATCGCCCTGGTCCTCGCCGCCGTGCCGAAGGAGAAGCGCCGTGAGCCCGCCGCCGGTGCGCCGGGCGGTGCCAAGGAGGAGGGCAAGCAGCCCGCCGGCAAGAGCTGACCGACCGCCGCGCCGGGACACCCGGGGTCACGACCCCGGGGCCCCGGCCGCGCACCCGCGTGCCGCCCGCCCCACCGGCGGGCGAGCACGCCCCCGTACGGACACGTGCCATTCCCCCGTCGCACGTGTCCACGAAGGGGGCCGGCCCGCGCCGGCCCCCTTCTCCGCGTTCACGGACGCGCCCCCGGCGGCGGGCACATGCCGGGCATACGCCGGGCACGCGCCGGGCACACGGCCGGGCGTACGAGCTCGTACGGGTAGGAATCGCGCCGGGTCCAGCTGGATTGGACCGGCTCTCTAGGTCGGCTTCGCAGAATCGTTCCCGTAACCAAGGCAAGGGCCGAAGGCGGGAGTGAAGGGTTGCCATGAAGGCACTGATTCTGTCCGGAGGGATGGGGACCAGACTGCGTCCCTTCACCTATTCCATGCCCAAACAGCTGGTGCCCGTCGCCAACAAGCCGATCCTGGTGCACTGTCTGGAGAACGTCCGCGCCATCGGTGTCGAGGACGTCGCCGTCGTCGTCGGTGACCGCGCCGAGGACGTCCGCGCCGTCGTCGGAGACGGCTCCGCCTACGGACTGAACGTCACCTACCTCCAGCAGGAGGCTCCCCTCGGCCTGGCGCACGCCGTCGCCATCGCCGAGGAGTTCCTCGGGGAGGACGACTTCGTGATGTACCTGGGCGACAACATCCTCGCCGACGGCATCGCCGAGTCCGCCCGCGACTTCCGGGCCGAGCGCCCCGCCGCCCGGCTGCTGCTCACCAAGGTGGACGACCCGCGCGCCTACGGCGTCGCCGAGATCGACGCCGAGGGCCGGGTCCGCGCGCTGGTGGAGAAGCCGCGGCAGCCGCGCAGCGACCTCGCCGTGATCGGCGTGTACTTCTTCACCGCCGCCGTGCACGAGGCGGTCCGCGCCATCGAGCCCAGCGCCCGCGGCGAGCTGGAGATCACCGACGCCATCCAGTACCTCGTGGAACGCGGTGACCGCGTCGTCGCCGGCGAGTACACCGGCTACTGGAAGGACACCGGCAGCCCCGACGACCTGCTCGACTGCAACCGGGTACTGCTCCGCGGACTCGACCCCGGCGTACGGGGCGAGGTCGACGCGGCCAGCACCCTCGAAGGGGCCGTGGTCGTCGAGGCCGGAGCCCGCGTGGAGCGCTCACACCTCGTCGGACCGCTGGTGGTGGGCGCGGGCAGCGTCGTGCGCGACAGCGAGCTCGGCCCGTACACCGCCCTCGGCCGCGACTGCGTCCTGGAGGACGCCGGCATCCGCGACTCGATCGTCCTCGACGGCGTGACCATCCAGGGCGTGCGCGGCCTGTCCGGCTCCCTCATCGGCCGCTCGGCCGACGTGCGCGGCGGCGAGGCCGCCGGACGCCGGCTCATCATCGGCGACCACACCCGGGCGGAGGTCGCGGCATGAGGCTCCTGGTCACCGGCGCCGCCGGATTCATCGGCTCGCACTACGTCCGCCAGATCCTCGCGGGCGCCTACCCCGAGACCGAGGACGTCCACGTCACGGTCGTCGACCGGCTCACCTACGCGGGCCGCCGCGACAACCTGCCCGAGGACCACGACCGGCTCGACTTCGTCCACGGCGACATCTGCGACCGGGGCCTCCTCGACCGCGTCGTCCCCGGCCACGACGCGATCGTGCACTTCGCGGCCGAGTCCCACGTCGACCGCTCCCTCACCGGCCCCGGCGAGTTCGTCCGTACGAACGTCATGGGCACCCAGCAGCTGCTCGACGCCGCCCTGCACGCCGGGGTGGACCGGGTCCTGCACGTCTCCACCGACGAGGTGTACGGCTCGGTGGACAGCGGCACCTGGACCGAGGAGAGCCCGCTGCTGCCCAACTCGCCCTACGCCGCGTCCAAGGCGTCCAGCGACCTGATCGCCCGGGCCTACCACCGGACGCACGGACTCGACGTCCGCGTCACCCGCTGCTCCAACAACTACGGACCCCGTCAGCACCCCGAGAAGCTCATCCCCCTCTTCGTCACCCGGCTGCTGACCGGCCGGACGGTCCCGCTGTACGGCGACGGCCGCAACGTGCGCGAATGGCTGCACGTGGACGACCACTGCCGGGCCCTGCAGCTCGTGCTCACCAAGGGCCGGGCCGGCGAGATCTACAACATCGGCGGCGGCAGCGGCATGAGCAACCGCGAGATGACCGCCCGCCTGCTCGACCTCCTGGGCGCGGACTGGGACATGGTGCGCCATGTCGAGGACCGCCTCGGACACGACTTCCGCTACGCGATCGACGACTCCAAGATCCGCGAGGAGCTGGGCTACGCGCCCCGCTGGTCGATCGAGAGCGGACTGGGGGCGGTCGTGGACTGGTACCGCGACCACCCCGACTTCTGGCGCGCCCACACCTCCTGACCACGGGACGCCGTGTGCCGTCGGTCGGCACCGTCGCGCCTTCCTCACCACCCACTCAGCCGCCGGCACCCGGCCGGCGGCACGCTGTCGACGAGAACGGAAACCCATCACCATGTCCGCACTGCGCAGCCGTGCCCGCACCGCCGCGATCGCCGTCCCGCTGGCCCTGGCCGGTGTCGCGGCCACCACGTCCGGCGCCCAGGCCGCTCCGGTGAAGACCTACTTCGACTGCCGGGTCGGCACCGTGACCGGCCTCGCCTACTCCACCTACGTGGACGCCGTCGCCCCCGCGACCGTCCGGCCCGGGGCGACCTTCGACGTCACCCTCGACCCGGCCCCGATCACCCCGAACCCGGCCTACAACAAGGAGGTCAAGAACGTCGCCCTGCAGTTCAAGCTGCCGGCCGGCGCGACGGTCGTCTCCTACCAGGTCGCCGACGGCGGCGCCGCGGGCACCCCGGAGCTGCAGATAGACGGCACCAAGGCCGTGCTGCGCGCCGCGGGCCCGTACGTCTCCAACACCCCCTTCGACCTGCCGAAGATCACCATCAAGCTGAAGGCCCCCTACAGCCGGACCACCCTGGAGACCCGCTTCGGCGGCACCTCCCACGACGACCCGGGCTTCAGCTGGACCTTCATCTCCCCGAACTGGGCCGGCGAGGCCCAGCTCGCCTGCTGGCCCGACCAGCCGATCGCGCTGACCACGACGGTCGTCAAGTAGCGGCTACGCGGGTGCGCCGCGCCGGCCGGTCCCCGAGCGGGGCCGGCCGGCGCGTTTTCCGTGCGGCCGACCTCGAGTGCGCTTGACCTCCAGCGCACTCGAGGTTGCAGCCTGAGACGTACAACCGGAAGTGGGGAGAGACCGTCCGTGAAGATCGAGATCTGGTCCGACATCATGTGTCCGTGGTGCTACATCGGCAAGGCGCGCCTCGACAAGGCGATCGAACGCCTGGAGGACCGCGAGGCCGAGGTGGTGTGGCGGAGCTTCGAACTCCGTCCCGACCAGCCCCGTACGCCCGGTGCTACGCTCGGCGAGATGATGCGGGAGAAGCTCGGACTCCAACCCGGGGAAACGGTCGAGCTGTTCGAGAAGATCCGGGTCCTGGGCGAGGCCGAGGGGCTGGACATCCGCCTCACCGGCGTCCGCCCCGTGAACTCCTTCGACGCGCAGCGCCTGGTGCACCTGGCCGCCGAGGACGGTCTCGCGCACAAGATGAAGGGCGAGCTGTTCCGCACCTACCTGACGGAACAGCTGAACGTGGCGGACCACGAGGTCCTGCTCCGCACCGCGACGGCCGCCGGGCTCGACGCCGACCGCGTGACGGCGGTCCTGGCGACGGACGCCTACGGCGAGGACGTACGCGAGGACGAGCGGGCCGCCGCCCGCCTCGGGGTCACCGGCGTCCCGACCGTCTTCGTCGACGGCGTACGGGTCACCACCGGCGTCCCCTCCGTGGACCAGCTGCACCGGGCCCTGGTGGAGGCCGGCTGACATGACCGTCGCCCGGCCCGCGTACCACGTCACCGAGCTCACCGTCGGACAGCTGTCGGCGCGCAGCGGCGTCGCGGTCACGGCCCTGCACTTCTACGAGTCCAAGGGCCTGATCAAGAGCCGCCGCACGCCCGGCAACCAGCGCCGCTACACCCGGGACACGCTGCGGCGCATCTCGGTGATCCGGGTCGCCCAGCGCATGGGAATCCCCCTGAGCACGGTCGCCGAAGCACTGGCCGAGCTGCCCGAGGAGCGCACGCCCAACCGGGACGACTGGGCACGGCTCTCGCAGCGCTGGCGCGCGGATCTCAACGCGCGCATCGAGCAGCTGCTCGCGCTGCGCGACGGCCTGGAGGACTGCATCGGCTGCGGCTGTCTCTCGGTACGGGACTGTCCGCTGACGAACCCGTTCGACGAGCTCGGCGAGGAGGGTCCCGGGCCGCGCAGGCTCCTGCGCGAGCCGACGGGGGCCGCGACCCGGGGCGGCCGGCACCGCGCCCCCACGGAGGACCCGTGCGGCGGCACGAGCCCGAGCTGCCAGGACGACACGCAGGACTGAGGGGTACGGGGCCGGGCGCGGGTGCCTGCGACGGTGGGCGCCGGAGCCGTACGGGGCCGGGCGCCGGGGCTTGTGACGGTGGGCGCGGCAGGGGTACGGGGCCGGGCATCGGGGCCCGTGACCGTGGGCGCGCCGGGCCCGTGATGGGGTGGGCGCGCCGGGGCCCGTGACCGTGGGCGCGCCGGGCCCGTGACGGGGTGGGCGCGCCGGGCCTCGGTCAGTTCGCGGGGTGCGGCGGGTGGAGCTCGCGGGCGTACGACTCGGCCGCGGCCTGGAAGGCCAGGACCACGTGGCCGGATGCGGTGTGGGCGTCCCGCCAGTGGCGCTGCAGCGGGGCCGAGTCCTGGTGGGCGCGGGTTCCCGCCGAGGCGAACAGGCGGTCCACGGCGGACGTGGCGAGCTCCGCGGCGAGCGCGCAGTCCCGGCCCGCGCGGGCCGTGTCGGAGGCGGTGACCTGTCCGGTGTCGGCCGTACGGGCCGCCGCCTCCAGGAGCAGCGCCGCCGCGTCCGCCTCGCCCGCCGCGCGGCTGAGGACGACCGCCGCCGCACTCTCCAGACCGCCCGAGGCCGAGGTGTGGCGGGGTGCCGTGCCCTCCCGCCAGGCCGCCAGGGCGGCACGCGCGGCGCCCAGCACGGGGGCGGCGAAGCACAGCCCGTTGACGGCCTTCAGGGGCACACGGTGGCAGGGCGCCTCCTCGCCCTCGGCGATGCCGGTGGCGAGGGAGTCACGGGTGAAGGTCAGCTCGTCCGGCACGAACACCCCCTCCACCGAAAGCGTGTTGCTGCCGGTGCCGCGCATCCCGACCGACGACCAGGTGTCCTCGGTGCGCCAGTCGCCGCGCGGCACGGCGAAGAACCGGGCGGTCGGCCGGTCCTCGGTCGTCATCGCGCACACCAGCGCCCAGTCCGCGTAGTCCACCGCGCTGACGTACGGCCAGGTGCCGTCGATCCGCCAGCCGCCCTCCTCGCGCCGGGCCCGGCCCAGCGGCATGAGCGCGCCCACGATCAGCACGTCCGGACCCCCCGCCCAGACACGCCGCTGTCCCTCCTCGGGGAGGTACGCGGCCATCCGGCCGAGGGAGGCGGTCAGCGAAGCCGCCCAGGCGGCCGAGGTGCAGCCCTCGCCGACCAGGGCCACCGCCCGCACGATCTCCTCGAAGGTCCCGGCCTCGCCGCCGTGCCGGCGCGGTACGAAGTGGCGCGCGAAGCCGGCGTCCAGCAGGGACCGCACCACCTCCGGGGCGAGCCGGCGATCGCGCTCGGCGGCCCGCGCGTGCTCCGCGGCGGTCTTCGCGACATCGGCGGCCGCGGCCACCACGGCGGCGGATTCGATGCGGGACGACACCTGCCGTGCCGTCAACTCCTGAGTCGGCATCCTGGTCTGCTCCTTGTGAGTGCCTGCGGCCGGGGCCGGTCGCCCGGTCCCGTACTCCTCGCGCCAGCCTCACGTGGGCCGCTCGAGCGGGACTACAGGCCGCCCTGGAAGGCTCCGGCCCCGGTAGCAGCCCCTGAACCCTGGAAGGCTCCGGCCCCGGCAACAGCCCTGAACCCAGGAAAGCTCCGCCCCCGGCAGCAGCCCCGAAGGAGGCCCTGACATGGCAGCCCGTTCCGTCCCCGCGCCGTGTGTGCTCGTCCTCGGCGGCAGCGGATTCGCCGGGGGGCACGTGTGCGCCGCGTTCCTGGCCCGCGGCTGGGAGGTGCACGCCTGGTCCCGGCGCGCCCGGGCGCCCAGAGGTGTCACGGCGCGCGCGGTCGACCTGGTGCGGTCCGGGCCCGGACGGCTCGCGGACGAGCTGGCCGCGCTGGCGCCGCAGGTGGTGGTGAACGCCTCCGGCGCGGTGTGGGGCGCCAGCGAGGCCGAGATGGCGGAGGCCAACGAGCACGCGGTGCTCCGGTTCATGACGGCCGTGACCGCCCTCGCGACCCGAGCGCCCCGGTTCGTCCAGCTCGGCAGCGTGCACGAGCACGCGGCGGCGACCGTCTACGGCCGTACGAAGGCGGCGGCCACCGCGTGCGTGACGGCGGCGGGCGGCACGGTGCTGCGGCTGCCGAACCTGCTGGGCCCGGGCACCCCGGAGGGCAGTTTCCTGGGCGGGGTCGGCGCGCGGCTCGCCCGGGCGGCGCGCACCGGCGAAGCCGTGACCGTGACGACCCTCGCGCGGCGTGAGCGCCGCGAGTTCCTCGACGTGCGGGACGCCGCCGGCGCCGTGCTCGCCGCCGTGGCGCCGCCGGCCGCCGCGCGGGTGCGCGGCCGGTCCCTCGATCTGGGAACGGGCCGCCCGGTCGACGTACGGGACCTCCTCGACCTGCTCATCCGGCTCAGCGGGGTGCCCGCGCACGTCGAGGAGCGCCTCCCGGAGCCGGGGCACGCGCCGCCCGGCGGCCTGTCCGGGGTGGAGCAGGGCCCGTCCCACGAGATCGCGGAGGCGCTCCTCGGCTGGCGGGCGGTGCGCGACCCGGAGGAGTCGCTGCGGGGCCTGTGGGAGGCGGCGTCCGGGCTTCCAGCGGGGCTCGAGCCGGGGACCAGCGGTGGGCTAGCGACCGGCTAGTCGGCGGCTAGGGGACGGCCTCAGGGTGACGGGGTCCGCGGTGGCACGTCCGCGCCGCACTCCCTGTCAGCCCAGCGAAAGGCCAGTGGATCCGATGGACGCGGAGAAGACGCACATCCTGGCGAAGGTGCGCGAGTACCACCGGGCGACGGAGGAGCGGGAGTTCGTACCCGGTGTGACGCCGGTGCAGCCGGCGGGCGCGACACTCGACGCGAACGACCGGGTGGCGCTCGTCGAGGCGGCGCTCGACCTGCGGATCGCGGCCGGGCCCAGCAGCCGGCGCTTCGAGCGCGACTTCGCCCGCTACTTCGGGCTGCGCAAGGCGCACATGACCAACTCCGGTTCCTCGGCCAACCTCCTCGCCCTGACCTCGCTGACCTCCCACACCCTGGGCGAGCGCAGGCTCCGCCCCGGCGACGAGGTGATCACCGTGGCGGCCGGGTTCCCGACGACGGTCAACCCGATCATCCAGAACGGCCTGGTCCCCGTCTTCGTCGACGTCGAGCTCGGCACGTACAACACGACCGCGGAGCGGGTCCTCGCCGCGGTCGGCCCCCGGACCAAGGCGATCATGATCGCGCACGCGCTGGGCAACCCGTTCCCGGTGGCGGACATCGCCGCGATCGCCGCGGAGCACGGTCTGTACCTCGTGGAGGACAACTGCGACGCGGTCGGCTCGTACCACCACGGAAGGCTGACCGGCACCTTCGGCGACCTGACGACGACCAGCTTCTACCCGGCGCACCACATCACCACGGGCGAGGGCGGCTGCGTCCTCACCCGGAATCTGGCGCTGGCGCGGATCGTGGAGCAGCTGCGGGACTGGGGCCGGGACTGCTGGTGTGAGCCGGGCCAGGACAACACCTGCTTCAAACGCTTCGACTACCAGCTGGGCACGCTGCCGCACGGCTACGACCACAAGTACATCTTCACGCACCTCGGCTACAACCTGAAGGCCACCGACATCCAGGCGGCGCTCGGCGTCAGCCAGCTGACCAGGCTCGACTCCTTCGGCAAGGCCCGCCGGGCCAACTGGCAGCGCATGTACGAGGGTCTCGCGGACGTTCCCGGGCTGCTGCTGCCCCGGGCGACGGAGCACAGCGACCCCAGCTGGTTCGGTTTCGTGCTCACCGTGCGGCCCGACGCCCCCTTCACCCGGCGCGATCTGGAGGGGTTCCTGGGCTCCCGCGCCATCGGCACGCGGCGGCTTTTCGGCGGCAACCTGACACGGCACCCCGCCTATCAGGGCCGTGAGTTCCGGGTGGTGGGCGAGCTGACCAACTCCGATGTCATCACGGAGCACACCCTGTGGGTGGGTGTCCATCCGAGTCTGACGGACGCGATGATCGACCATGTGACCAGCAGCATCCGGGAGTTCGCCGCCGCCGCTGCTCGGTGACCCGCGGATCCGGGTCCCGGCGTGCGTCGGCGGTGCTTCGGCGTGCGTCGCCGTCCGGGCTCAGCCCAGGCGGCGCACCGCCTCCGCGAAGATCTCCGGTACGGCGGGCAGCGCGTCGAGCGTGGCCAGGTAGCGGGCGCGTCCCTCCGCAAGGCGCGCGCGCTCCCCGGGGTCGTTCAGGACGGCGTCGACGGCCGCCACCGTCCCGTCGGTGTCCAGGAGTTCGGCCTGCCGGAAGGTCCCGGTCAGCGGGTTGTCCGCGAGCAGCGGCCGGACGACGGAGTTCCAGCGCAGCGGCCACATGCTGTACGGGGCGAGGGCGTCCGGCCCCTCGGTGTGCGGGCCGCTGTGGCCGACGTACACCGCGGGCAGGTCCGAGAAGACCGAGCGGACCAGTGCCGAGGCGGGCGCGTGCAGCGAGAGGACGGCGTCCGAGGCGTCCAGGAGGGCCTGGTAGCGGTCGGGCGGGCAGGACGGCACCCGGTGGGTGCGCTCGGCCGGCAGCCCTTCGAGACCCTCCAGGTCGGGTCCGACGACCAGGAAGCGCGTGGTGGCCGACAGCCGGCGCAGTGCCGCCGCGACGCGCTCGGGTACCCGTCGGGCGAGGCCGCGCGTCACCGGGTCGTCGACCGACTGGGCGTGGCGCTGCCAGCCCGAGACGGACAGGGAGAGCAGCCGGTCCTCGTCACGCAGTCCGAGGGAGGACCGCACGGCGCGGCGCGCCTCGGTGCCGGGGCGGGGCAGCGGGCGCATGAACGGGTAGACCAGGGCGCGGCTGCCGGGGCCCGGGTCGGGGCGGGCCCAGGGCGCGGGCCGCAGCGCGACCGGCATCCCGAGGATCCGCCGGTCCACGTCGAGGCCGAGCCCGAAGTGGTCGATGCGGAAGTCGGTGTTCTCCCACTCGTACAGGTCGAGCGGGATCACCGGGACGCCGAGCCGCTCCACGAACCAGGGGTCGGTGCGGTAGACGCGGTGCATCATCAGCCAGTACGAGAGGTAGTCGCTGAGCACGATCACGTCGGGCCGCTCGGCCCGTACGGCGTCCTCGACGACCGCGCGGACACCCTCGCCCATCGAGGCGTCGATGACGGTGCCGGGCACGCCGGCGGCCTCGAGCTGCGGTGCGTTGTGGGTGTCCACCACGAAGTGGGCGGTGATGCCGGCGGGTGCCAGGAGCCGGGCCAGGCCCAGACCGGTGGTGACCTCGCCGTGGGTGCCGACGACCGGCGCGAGAAACAGCAGCTTCATGGTGTCCCGTTCTTTCGGTGGGCCCCGGAGGGCACGGTGCCGGTGCCGGGCCAGTGCGGGAGGACGCCCCGCTCCAGGGCGGTGCGCAGCGACGGTGCCCGGGCGTCCTTCTCGGACAGCAGCGGTGGTTCCTCGTGGCCCCAGGGAAGCGCCAGTTCGGGGTCGAGCGGGTCGATCTCGAACTGGGTGCCCGGGACGTGCGCGGTGGACAGGGCGTAGGAGATGCAGGTGTCGTCGGTGAGGGCGAGGAAGCCGTGGCCGAGACCTTCGGTGACGTGCACGGCCACCCCGTTCTCGGGGGTGAGCAGGGTGCTCGCGCTCTGCCCGAAGGTCGGCGAGCCGACCCGCAGGTCCACCACCATGTCGCGCAGCGCGCCGCGGACGCAGGTGACGTACTTCGCCTGGCCGGGCGGGATGAGGACGCCGTGGATGCCGCGCAGGGTGTTCCGGCGCGAGGTCGAGTAGTTGATCTGCCGCACCTCGAAGGGGCGCCCGACGGCCTCGCTCACCAGGTCGGTGCGGAGCGACTCGAAGAACGTGCCGCGCGGGTCGGGCCACTGGCGCGGGGTGATCACGTAGGAGCCCGGGACCTGCGGGATCTCTCGGATGTCCATGTCCGTCGTCCGTCCCTCGGCTCAGATCTTCACGACATGGGCTGTCCGGCGGATCTCGTCCACCAGCCGGGCCTGGCGCATGACGGCTGCCGCGTCGGTCGTGTCGGCCGTCTTGCCGGTGGCGTCCGAGTCGGCCGTCCGGCCGGTGGCGCCCGTCCGGTCGATGCCGCCCGCGTCGGCCGTGTGCGCCGGGTCGCTCGTGCGCCGTCGTCGTACGGCCTCGGCGAAGGCGGCGACGGCGGCGGCCGCCTGGTCGTGCGCCGGCAGGACGCGTTCCTCGACGCCGCCCGCATGCTCGATCCGCAGCACCGGGCGGTGCTCGGACGGCGGGGAGTAGGCGCGGTCGAGGGACAGGCAGCCTTCACTGCCGAGCAGCCGCCAGCCCGCCGTGTACCCGTGCTCCATGCCGAAGACCAGCTGGGCGCTCGCCCCGGTGACGGGATCGCCGAGCAGCGCGCTGCCGCCGAGGTCGACGCCGCGCGCGCTGTCGTGGCGCAGGACGGCGCCGTGCACGCGCAGTTCCGGACCGAGCAGCAGGGAGGCCAGCCGGACCGGGTACACGCCGATGTCGAGAAGGGCCCCGCCGTCCAGGTCGGCGCGGTAGCGGATGTCGTCGGCGGGCCGCGGTGGGATCGTGAACGAGGCGTGCAGCGCGCGTACGTCGCCGATCACGCCTTCGGCCACCAGGTCCCGTACGGCCGTGTACGCGCTGTGGTGGACGAACAGGAAGTTCTCGGCGAGGACGACTCCGCGCTCGCGGGCGAGGTCGAGGAGGCGGGCGGTGTCGTCGGGCCGCGCGGTGAGCGGCTTCTCGGCCAGGACGTGCTTGCCCGCGCGCAGCGCGCGTTCGGTCCACCGGGCGTGCAGGGCGACCGGCAGCGGTACGTACACGGCGTCCACGTCGGACCGTTCGAGCAGGGCGTCGTACCCGACGACGGCCGCGCAGCCGAAGGTGGAGGCGGCGGCCCGGGCCTTCTCGGCGGTACGGCTGGCGATCGCCGTCACGACCGTGTGGGGGGAGGCCGCGAAGGCGGGCACCATGCGGCGCAGGGCGATGTCGGCGCAGCCCGCCACCCCGATCCGCAGCGCGCTCACCGGGACACCCCGTGGCCGGGCAGGGTGCGGACGCACGCCAGGAGGGTGCGGGCCTCGACGTCGACGAGGTTGCCGATCCGGCCGGCACGGGTGAGCTGGCGGACCGTCATCCATGTGTAGTCCTCGGGAACGTCGAGGGGGACCTCGGCTCCGTCCACCACCAGGTAGCGGTTCTCCGCATGGTAGAAACGGCCGCCCTCCTCGGAGTGCACGGTGTCGAACAGCACCTGCTCGGGCCGGGCGGACAGCACCGCGTCCAGATACGGCGGCCGTCGCGCGGACTCGGTGAGATTGCCCGGGTTGCACTGCACGCTGGGCCCGATCTCGGCGGTGTCGAAAGTGCCCGCCTCGGCGCGGGCCTGCACCAGCAGATGGCGCTCCCCGTGGATCTCCTTGCTCACGAAGGCGATGACGCCCCGTCCCGCCGGCGCCAGCATCGGCTGGGACCAGGAGGGCACCTCGCGGCTGTCGGCCTCCACGTCGACGCCGATGATCCGGAAGTACCGGCCCGCCTCGTGGACGATCTCGCCGCGCTCGTCGTCGCGGCGCCAGCCGCCGACCCGGCTCAGCGGGAGCGTCGTGCGCTCGGGGCGGTGGCGCACCTTGGCCTCGGTGAACCAGTGCAGCAGCGCCGCGGTGTCGTGCAGCGGCTTCTCCGCCGCCCGCCCGGAGAGCGGAGCCTCGCCGGTGCCGTCGTCCGCCACGTCGTCGGGCAGTCCGGCGAGCACGGTGCGCGAGTCCATGTTGATGAGGTTGTCGACCCGCAGCAGCTCCGCGAGGACCGGGCGCGGCACCCAGCAGAAGTCCTCGTGGACCGGGACGTCGGCGGTCGTCTCGACGACGATGTTGCGGTTGCGCTTGCCCAGGAACCACGAGCCCTGCTCGCTCTGCAGGGCGTCGTAGTGCACCCGGTCCGCGGCGCCCGGGGTGAGGAAGTGGTCGATGTACCGGACGGCGGCGCCCCGGTGCACCCGGGTGTAGTTGCTGAAGGTGGCCTGCACCGTCGGTGAGAGCTGGAGCGTGGTGATGTTGCCCGGCTCCATCTTGGCCTGCATCAGCAGATGGGGGACCCCGTCGAACCGCTTGAGCAGCACGCCGAGGATGCCGGTCTCCGGCTGCCGGATGATCGGCTGCGTCCAGGCCGGTGCATCCGGGGCGGCCGGCTCGAACCGCAGGCCCTCGATCGAGAAGAACCGGCCGCTGCGGTGCCGGACGTCGCCGGTGGTGGCGTCGGTGTACCAGCCGTCCAGGTCGTGCAGAGGAGTCGGGGTGATGCGGTACCGGTGGGCGGCGCCTCGACCGGCGAACCAGGAGTGGAAGCCGGCCGCGTCCTCGATACGGGTCATGACGCCACCTCGTCGGTGACCGACAGCGCGCCCACGGTGAGACGCAGACCCTGTCCGTGCGGACGGTCGCAGATCAGCGCCAGACCGGGCGCGAGCGCCGAGGAGTGGACGAGGTCGAGCGGGCCCGGGGACACCGAGTCCGCACGCACCTCCTCCGGCAGGGCCTGCCCCAGGCGTTCCACGGAGAACATCTCGGTGCCGTCGATGAACCAGCGGGCCACGGCCGCCGCGGTGTCCACCACGAGGGCGCAGTGATGCGTGTCCAGGGGGCCGCGCTTGGCGAGCGGCACGCTGTACGAGAAGCCGCCCCGTGTGCCGTCCGGGCCTGGCACGCGGCCGTACAGCGCCCATACCCGGCCGCCGGTCAGCGCGAAGTCCAGGACCAGACCGGCGTCACGGTCCAGTACGACGAGGGCGCCCGCCCCGTCCGGTACGTCGTCCGCCGCCTCCCCCAGCTGTTCGGCCGAGAGCGTCGCCGACACGGTGACCGTGGCGCCACCGGTCGGGCACGCGGGGCCGAAGGCGGCCCAGCGCAGATGGTCGACGGGCTCGCCGCCGGGCGGCACCAGGAAGGCCGGGCGCCCGGTGCCGGGGTCCGTGCCGGTCGGCTCCACCAGCAGGCCGGCGTCCGTGGCGCGCGTGATCCCGTCCCCGGCCGTCAGCGCACCGGCGGGCCGCAGCGCCCAGGGACCTTCGGTCCGGGCTTCCGGGGAGCGCACCCGCAGCCCTTCGGTGAAGTCGTCGTGGAAGAGGATCGTCATGGCGTCTCCGTGCGGTGAGCAGGTCGGGGGCTCGTTTCACGTGAAACAAGGCGGCCGGGGGCGCTCTCGTTTCACGTGAAACCAGGCAGGGGGTGACGGTCCTGTTTCACGTGAAACAGGACCGGAGTCAGCCGGTGGCCGTGCCGGAGCGTTCCAGGGCCTGGGCAGCCGCTTCGAGGATGGACAGACGGCCCTCCAGGTCGGTCGCGGCGGCCGAGACCATGACTCCGAGGGTGGTCACGCCCGCGTCCGCGTAGGCGCGCATCCGGTCCGCGATCCGGTCGACGGGGCCGATCAGCGCCGTACGGTCGATGAAGCCGAGCGGGAGCGCCGCGCCGGCGCCCGCACGGTCGCCTGCCGCGAGCCGGTCGAGGAAGGCGGCGACCTCGGCCTCGTACCCCATTGAACGCGCCATCGCGCAGTAGAAGTTGCGCTCGGAGTCGCCGATGCCCATGAGGTACACGTACTGGCCACGCAGCGCGTCCGCCGCCTGTTCCGCGGTGTCCGCGACGGCGGTGGGCAGGCTGGGCAGCACGTCGAACCCGCTCAGGTCGTCCGTTCCCCGGCCCTTACGGATCTCCGCGACGGCTTGGGAGACGGCCTCCGGCGAGGTGAAGACCCCGAGCCAGCCGTCCGCGATCTCCCCCGCGAGCCGCAGATTGCGCGGGCCGACCGCCGCGAGCAGCACCGGCAGCCGGCCGGGAGGCCGTTCGGTCAGCAGATGCAGGGGGGCCGGTCCGCCGACCTCGAAGTACGTGCCCCGGTGGGTGACGGGCCCGCCCTCCAGAGCGCGGCGGACGATGTCGACGTACTCCCGGGTGCGTTCGAGCGGTCGCGTGAAATCGACGCCGTACCAGCCCACCGACACATCGGGGTTGGAGACTCCGAGGCCGAGCCGGAAGCGACCGCCGCTCAGCGAGTCGAGTGTGGCGGCGGTCAGGGCGGCCATGGCGGGCGGGCGGCCGGGGATCTGCATCACGCCCGAGATCAGGGCGATGCGTTCGGTCACCCCCGCCACGAGGCCCAGCACGCTGGCCGCGTCGGAGCGGTAGCCCTCGGGGGCCAGCGCGGCGGCGTAGCCCAGCCGTTCGGCGGCGCGGGCGAGGTCACCGGCACCTTGGTGGACGAGGTTCACGGCGAGCCGCACGGTGGAACTCCTCGGGAAACGGGGGTGGATGGGTCAGAGCAGGTGGGCGCCGCCGTCCACCAGCAGGACCTGCCCGGTGGTGTACGTGGCGCGGAGCAGCCCCAGGACGGCTTCCGCGACGTCCTCCGGCCGGCCCGTGCGGCGCAGCGGAGTGGTCTGCCGTACGTGCTCGGCGATCGGCGCGAAGAAGTCGCTGTTCTGCGTCCAGGGCGTCTCGATCAGCCCGGGCGCGACCGCGTTGACGCGGACGGCCGGGCCCACCGTGTTCGCGAGGAGCCGGGTCATGTGCTCGATGGCCGCCTTGCTCACCGCGTACGGGATCGAGCTGCCCGCCGGGCGGCTGCCCGCGATCGAGGACACGTTGACCACGGCGCCGGCTCCCGAGCGGGACAGGTGCGGCATCGCGGCGACGGTGGTCTGCCAGGTCCCGATCACGTTGAGGCCGAGGATCTCCCGCCACACCTCGGGCGTGGCGGCGGCCAGGTCGGCATGCGGGATGGCGCGGGTGCGTCCGGCGTTGTTGATCAGGACGTCCAGCCGGCCGTAGTGCGCGACGGCCGTCTCCACCAGGCGGTGCGCGTCCGCCTCGTCGGAGACGTCCGCCTGGACGTAGAGCGCGTCGGGGAGTGCGGCGGCCGTCTTCTCGCCCTCCTCCACGGAGCGGGCGGAGTTGACGACCACGCGGTAGCCCGCGCCGGCCAGCCGCTGGGCGACGGTCTGCCCGATGCCGGAGGAGGAGCCGGTGACCAGCGCGACGGGTGCCACGGACGCCACGGGCGCCTCCTGAGCTTCGGCGGCCATCAGTAGTTGCCCAGCCCGCCGCAGACGTTGAGCGCCTGCGCGGTGACCGCGGCGGCGTCGTCCGCCACCAGGTACTCGACCATCGCGGCGACCTCGCGGGTCTCGACGTACCGGCCCATCGGCACCCGGGCGGTGATGCGGTCGAAGGTCTCCTGCTCGGACACCTGCCAGATGCCGGCGTAGTGCTCGCGCACCCGCTCGGCCATCGGGGTCTCCACGAAGCCGGGGCACACGGCGTTCACGGTGATGCCGGTACGGGCCAGCTCCAGGCCGAGGGCCTTGGTCAGACCGACGACGCCGTGCTTGGACGCCGAGTACGGCACCGCGTGCACGACGCCCTGCTTGCCGCCCGTGGACGCGATGTTGATGATCCGGCCGCGCTTCTTGGCCAGCATCCCACCGGCGCCCAGCACCTCCTTCGTCATGAGGAAGACGCTCGTCAGGTTGGTGTTGATGACGTCGAGCCACAGCTCGTCGGGGATCTCGGCGGTGGCGCCGCCGCCGCTGCGGCCGGCGTTGTTCACCAGGATGTCGACGGTGCCGTACCGCTGGACGGCCGCCGCCACATAGGCGCGGATCTGCGCCGGGTCCGCCACGTCGCACACCGTGCCGTCCACGTCGAAGCCCTCGGCCTGCAGCTCCTTGACCGTCTCCGCGAGGCGCGCCTCGTCCCGGGCGCACAGGAAGGTGCGTGCGCCGAGTGCGGCGAGCCGCCGTGCGATCGCCAGACCGATGCCGCTGGTGGCGCCGGTCACCAGCGCCACCGGCTTCGCCGGAGCGGTGGCCTCGGCCGTGTCCGTCGCTGTCTGCGTCGTCATGCTGCTCGTCTCCCTTGGGTCCCTCGGGCGGGTGCGGGGTGGTGCGTGCGGGGCGTCCCGCCGTCCACCCGAGAGCGTGGTCGCGGCCCCTTGAGCGGGGCTGGAAGGCGGCTCGCGGGCGCCCACGAGCGCACCATCGGCCCGCGAGCCGCCCTCAAGCCGGGCGGGGGAGTGTGCCGCTGTGTCAGAGAGGTACGGCGGGCGAAAGGAGCCCCACGCGATGCCCAGCAGCACAGGAGGACGACGGTGACCCGACGCGTAGTGATCACCGGGGTCGGGGTGCGCGCCCCTGGCGGCTCGGGGACGAAGGGTTTCTGGGACCTGCTCACCGCGGGCCGCACGGCCACCCGGCCCATCAGCTTCTTCGACGCCGCGCCGTTCCGGTCCCGGATCGCGGGCGAGGTCGACTTCGACCCGCGGGCGGAGGGCTTCTCCCCGCGCGAGGTCCGGCGCATGGACCGCGCCACCCAGTTCGCCGTCGCCTGCACCCGCGAGGCGCTCGCCGACAGCGGCCTGGAGAGGGACACGATCGACCCCTCCCGGATCGGTGTCGCCCTGGGCAGCGCGGTCGCCTCCGCGACCAGCCTGGAGAACGAGTACCTCGTGATGGCGGACGCCGGCCGTGAGTGGCTGGTGGACCCGGCGCACCTGTCGCCGTACATGTTCGACTACCTCAGCCCGGGCGTCATGCCCGCCGAGGTCGCCTGGGCGGCCGGCGCCGAGGGCCCGGTCACCATGGTGTCCGACGGCTGCACCTCGGGCCTGGACTCGGTCGGCTACGCCGTCCAGCTGATCCGCGAGGGCAGCGTGGACGTGGCGGTCGCCGGCGCGGCCGACACCCCCGTCTCGCCGATTGTCGTCGCCTGCTTCGACGCCATCAAGGCGACGACCCCGCGCAACGACGACCCGGAGCACGCCTCCCGGCCCTTCGACGGCACCCGCAACGGCTTCGTCCTCGCCGAGGGCGCCGCCATGTTCGTCCTGGAGGAGTACGAGGCCGCCAAGCGGCGCGGGGCGCACATCTACGCCGAGGTCGGCGGCTACGCCACGCGCTGCAACGCGTACCACATGACGGGTCTCAAGAAGGACGGCCGCGAGATGGCCGAGTCCATCCGGGCGGCGCTCGACGAGGCCCGCCTCGACCGCACCGCCGTCGACTACGTCAACGCGCACGGCTCCGGCACGAAGCAGAACGACCGCCACGAGACGGCCGCGTTCAAGCGAAGCCTCGGCGACCACGCGTACGCGGTGCCCGTCAGCTCCATCAAGTCCATGGTGGGCCACTCGCTCGGCGCGATCGGCTCCATCGAGATCGCCGCGTCGATCCTGGCCATCGAGCACAACGTCGTACCGCCGACGGCGAATCTGCACACCCCCGACCCCGAGTGCGACCTGGACTACGTGCCGCTCACCGCGCGCGAGCAGCGCATCGACACCGTCCTCACCGTGGGCAGCGGCTTCGGCGGCTTCCAGAGCGCGATGGTCCTGCACCGCCCGGAGGTGGCCGCATGAGCACCCCGTCGAACATCGAGCCCGGCACCTCCGGCCACAAGCGGGTCGTCGTCACCGGTCTCGGCGTCACCGCGCCCGGCGGCATCGGCACCGAGCGCTACTGGAAGGCGCTGCTGACCGGCGAGAACGGCATCGGAGAGCTGACCCGCTTCGACGCCTCGCGCTACCCGTCCCGGCTGGCCGGCCAGATCGACGACTTCGAGGCCTCCGACCACCTGCCCGGACGGCTCCTGCCGCAGACCGACGTCTCCACCCGCTACGCCCTCGTCGCCGCGGACTGGGCGCTCGCCGACGCCGGCGTGGGCGCCGACGCGGGCTTCGAGGACTACGACCTCGGCGTCGTCACCTCCACCGCGCAGGGCGGCTTCGACTTCACCCACCGGGAGTTCCACAAGCTGTGGAGCCAGGGACCCCAGTACGTCAGCGTGTACGAGTCGTTCGCGTGGTTCTACGCCGTCAACACCGGCCAGATCTCCATCCGCAACACCATGCGCGGACCCAGCGCCGCGCTGGTCGGGGAGCAGGCCGGCGGCCTCGACGCGATCGGCCACGCCTGCCGCACGGTCCGCCGCGGCACCCGGCTGGTGCTCACCGGCGGCGTCGACTCCGCGCTCGACCCCTGGGGTTACGCCTCCCAGCTCGCCGGCGGCCTGGTCAGCACGGTCACCGACCCGGAGCGCGCCTACCTGCCCTTCGACACCGAGGCCTCCGGCCATGTGCCGGGCGAGGGCGGCGCCGTGCTCATCGTCGAGGACGCCGACTCGGCGCGCGAGCGCGGGGTCGAGCGGATCTACGGCGAGATCGCCGGCTATGCCGCGACCTTCGACCCGGCGCCCGGCTCCGGCCGGCCGCCCGCCCTCGGCCGCGCCGCCGAACTCGCCCTCGCACAGGCCGGTCTGACGCCCGCCGACGTCTCCGTGGTGTTCGCCGACGGCGCGGGTGTCCCCGAACTCGACCGGGCCGAGGCCGAGGCGATCGGCCGGCTCTTCGGGCCGCGCGGCGTACCCGTGACCGCGCCCAAGGCCCTCACCGGGCGCCTGTGCGCGGGCGGTGGTCCCACCGACCTGGTGGCCGCCCTGCTCGCCCTGCGCGACCAGGTGATCCCCGCGACCGGCCGGACCACGCGGGTGCCCGACGCCTACGGGCTCGACCTGGTGACCGGGCAGCCCCGCGAGGCCGCCCTGAGCACCGCCCTGGTCCTGGCCCGCGGCCGCCACGGCTTCAACTCGGCCGTCGTCCTTACCACCCACCGACCCTGAACCCAAGGAGCCCCACGATGGCACAGCTGACCCTCGACGCACTGCGCACCATCCTCGTCGCCTGCGCCGGAGAGGACGACAGCGCCGACCTCTCCGGCGACATCCTCGACATCACCTTCGAGGACCTCGGCTACGACTCCCTGGCCCTCATGGAGAGCGCCGCCCGTATCGAGCGCGAGTTCGGCGTCGCCCTCGACGACGACGACGTCAACGAGGCGCTCACCCCGCGCCTCCTGCTCGACCTCGTCAACCGTTCCGAGGTGCGGGCCGCCTGACGCGGTCCCACCACCGGTCGGCCGGTCGGCCGGCCCCGGGGGCACCGCGCGCCGCCCGTGCGTGCGGTGCCCCCGGGGCGGCCCCGCGCCGTCCCGTACGCATCCCCCGCGCCCAAGGAGTACGCCTCATGGCCCGTACCGCCGCCCTCCCCACCCCGACCGTTCACCGCAGCGAGCACTCCGTGACGGTGGCCGCGCCCGCCGAGACGCTGTACGCCCTCGTCGCCGACGTGACCCGGTGGCCCGCCGTGTTCGAGCCGACCGTGCACGTGCGGCACCTCGCCCAGGAGGGACGGACCGAACGGTTCGAGATCTGGGCCGAGGTGAACGGCGAGATCGCGCACTGGCGTTCGCGCCGCGTCCTCGACCCGCGACGGCTGTACGTGTCCTTCCGCCAGGAGCACAGCAGGCCGCCCGTCACGTCGATGTCCGGCGGCTGGCTCTTCCGGCGACTGGCCGACGGCCGCACCGAGATCGTGCTGCGCCACCGGTTCACGGTCGCCGACGACGACCCGGCCGCCGTGGCCCGGATCGAGGAGGCCCTCGACCGCAACAGCGCCCGCGAACTGGGCGCCCTCGCGGCGCTCGCGGAGACCGGGCACCCCGTGGACGACCTGGTCTTCTCGTTCACGGACACCATCCCGCTGACCGGCACCGCCCAGGACGCCTACACCTTCGTCGAGCGGGCCGAACGCTGGGCGGAGCTGCTGCCGCACGTCGCCCGCGTCACGCTGACCGAGCCCGAACCGGGCCTGCAGTGGCTGGAGATGGACACCGTCACGGCCGACGGCTCGGCCCACACCACGCGCTCGGCGCGGATCTGCCGCGCACCGGAGTGGATCGCGTACAAGCAGCAGCGCACCCCCCGGCTGCTGTCCGGCCACAGCGGCGAGTGGACGTTCACGCACACCCCCCAGGGGCCGGTGGCGACCGCACGCCACACGGTCGCCGTCGACCCGACGGGCATCACCGAGGTGCTCGGCCCCGACGCCACACTCGCCGACGCCCGTACATACGTGCGGGAAGCTCTCGGTCGCAACAGCCTGACCACCCTCCGCCACGCGGCCGAGGCGGCGGAAGCGGCGGAAGCGGCCGCGACCGACTGACCGCCGCGCGCAAGGTCAGGGCCGACCGAGACCGGCACCCGCCGCCAGCGCCACGCGGCGGGCCCGCAGTCGCACCCCCTGGCCGTACGCCGCCGTGGCGAGCAGACCGAAGCCGACGGTCAGCCGCTCCGGGGCGACCTCGGCGCGCGGACCCGGCGTGGACCGCTCCAGATGGCGGCCGTGCCGGCGGGCGTCGAGCTCCAGGCCCGTACGGTCCACCGCGAACACCTCCTCGCCCGCGAGCAGCCAGCACGCCCGCCCCGCAGCCGCGTCCACCTCGACCGCACAGCGATGCCACGCCTCCGGAGTCCGGGGCGCCACCGGAACGGCGTACGCGAACGAGCCGTGCGCCGCACCGGGGCGCGGCAGCCGCTCGTACAGCGCCCACACGAACCCGTTCGTCAGCGCGAAGTCGAAGGCCAGGCCCGAGACCATGTCCACGCAGATCAGCGCGGCCATGGCACACGACGGGCCGTCCCCGTCCGGATGCCGGTCCGCCGACAGCACCCGCGCCGACAGTTCCGCCTCCGCCCGGAACACCCCCGGCCCACGCGCCTCGGGCTCCGCGAACGCGGCCCACCGCAGATGCGCCGCCTCCTCCTGCCCGGCCGGCGCCCGAGTGAACGCGGGCTGCTCCCCGAGCCCCGCGCCGTACCCCGACTCCACGCACAGCCCGTCACCGTCCCCGGGCGTCCGGACCCGGGCGTCGCCCTGCGCGAGCCACGGCAGCGGCCGCAGCCGCCAGCGGGCCGCGCGCCCCGGCGCACCCCAGTCCTCGTGGAAATCGTCCTCGAACAGCATGCCCGGCTCCCGTGTGTCGGCTCGGTGGCGAGGTGACGTGACGGACCGAGGCTCCCCGGCCCGGCTCAAGCCGCAGTGGAGGACCCTTCGAGCCCGCCCGGCGAGGGTGACGCCATCGACCGTCTCGCGCTCCGGAGGAACCAGTGACCGCCACCACCGTCCGTACCGACGTCTACGCCCAGGTCCAGCACTTCTACGCCCACCAGATGCAGGCCCTCGACGAGGGCCACTTCACCGACTACGCGGCCACCTTCACCGAGGACGGCACCTTCCAGCACTCCCCCGCCGCCCAGCCGGCGGTCGGCCGGGCCGGGATCGTCGCCGAACTGGTGGAGTTCCACAAGCGCTTCGAGAACGACCCGGTCCAGCGCCGCCACTGGTTCAACCACATCGCCCTGGAGCCGCAGGCCGACGGCTCGCTGCGCTCCACCGTGTACGCCCTGGTCGTCACCGTCCGGCCCGGCGGAAAGCCCGAGATCACGCCCAGCTGCGTCGTCCACGACGTCCTGGAAGTCACCGACGAGGGCGTCCACACCCGCTCCCGCCTGGTCACCCACGACCAGCTGGCCTGACCGCCCGCGCCGCCGTGCGGACACCACCGGGCCCGGCCACCGGGCCCGGCCCCGACCCCCGACCCGGGCGGCCCCTGCTCAGGCACGGCACCGTCGAGGACTGGGCCCGGGCCGCCGAGTCCCGCGGCGGCCCGCGGCGGCCCGAGGACACCGCCCGCCTGCGCGCCCTGCGCGACGACCGGCTGCGCCGCCGCTTCCTGGCCTCCCGACTGCTGCTGCGCACCACACTCGGCGCGCTCGTGGGCCGCGACCCCGACGGGATCGCGCTCGCCCGCACCGCGCTCGGCCGCCCCTACGCCCCCGACCTGCCGGACCTGGACTTCAGCCTCAGCCACACCGGCTCCCTGCTGGCCGTCGCGGTCGTCCACGGCGGCCGGGTCGGTGTGGACGCGGAACGACCCGGCCGCGCCATGTCCGTACTGGAGCACCGGATGTGCACACCCCACGAACGGGCCGCACTCACCGCGCGAGGGCTGCGCGGCACCGCGCGCGACGCGGAGCTGCTGCGGCTGTGGACCCTCAAGGAGGCGTACGCCAAGGCGCTGGGCACCGGGCTGCGCCACCCGCCCCGCACCATCGGCCTCGACCCGGCGGACCCGGCCGGCCGGCCCGCGCTCCCCGGCACCCTGAGCACCGCCACCCACACGCTGCCCGACGGGACGGTCGTCAGCGTGGTCAGCACGGCCGGCGGGGGAGGCGCGATCAGCGCGAACGGGTTCGAGCGGGGCTCCAGCCCCTCAGCCGACGATGAGCCAATTCCATGATGTCGAGGAGGAGACCCACATGACCGGAATCACCGCCGGCGCCGTCCCGACCGAGCTGACGGAGGTCGCCGACGGGGTGTTCGCCCACGTCCAGCCGGACGGGGGCTGGTGCCTCAACAACGCCGGCCTCGTCGTCTCGGGCGACCGCGCCGCGCTCGTGGACACGGCGGCCACCGAGGCGCGCGCCAGGGCCCTGCGCGAGGCGGTGCTCCGGGTCTCCCCGGCCGTCCCGCAGGTCCTGTTCAACACCCACTTCCACGGCGACCACACCTTCGGGAACTTCGTCTTCCCGGAGTCCCTCGTCGTCGGCCACGAGCGCACCCGTACGGAGATGACCGAAACGGGCCTGCACCTGACGGGCCTGTGGCCGGACGTCGAGTGGGGCGACCTGCGACTCGTCCCGCCCGCGCTGACCTTCCGCGACCGGCTCACCCTGCACATCGGCGAGAAGACGGCCGAGCTGCTGCACCTGGGCCCTGCGCACACCAGCAACGACACGGTGCTCTGGCTGCCGGCGGAACGGGTGCTGTTCACCGGCGACCTGGTGATGAACGGGGTGACGCCGTTCTGCCCCATGGGCTCGGTCGCCGGCTCCCTCGAAGCCCTGGACGCGATGCGCGCCCTCGCCCCGGAGGTGGTCGTCCCCGGCCACGGCCCGGTCGCGGGACCCGGGGTGTTCGACGAGACCGAGGGCTATCTGCGCCTGCTCCAGGACCTCGCCCGGCAGGGCCTCGCGGACTCCCTCGACCCGGTCGAACTGGCCCGCCGCACCGACCTGGGCGCGTACGCGCACTGGCTCGACTCCGAGCGGCTCGTCCCCAACCTCTTCCGCGCGTACGCCGAGGAACAGGGCGAGCCCCGCGGCTCCCAGGTGGACATGAGCGAACTCTTCGCCCGCATGATCGACTACCACGGCGGCCTGCCCACCTGCCACGCCTGACGCCCCGACAGCCGACCGCCCGGCCCCGCCCGAGATCCGGGCGGCCGGTCGGCCGGTCCCGGCCGAGGTTCCGGCGGGCTCCCCGCTCTCCGTACCCGGGCGGGGAACCCGCCGTGGCCCGGTCACGTTCCCGCGGCGATCCGCGCCGGCGCGGCGGCCGCCCGCAAGGAGTCCCATGCGGCGAAGGTCCCCCGCCGGTACAGCAGCGGGCGGGCCTCCTCGCGTAGGACGACCCGCTCCATGCGGCCGATCAACAGCCGGTGGTCACCGGCGGCCACGCTCCGCTCCAGCGTGCACTCCGCGTGGCCCAGCACCCCGTCGAGCAGCACCGGGCACGCGGGCACGGACTCGCCGCGCCGCCATGCCACGCCGTCGAACTTCCGGTCCGAGCGCCCCGCGAAGGTACGCGCGAGCTCCTCGCCCCCTTCGGCGGACAGCAGATGCAGCGCGAACGCCTCCGCGCCGAGCACCGCAGGCAGGGTGCGGGAGCCCTCGTCCACGCAGACGAGCAGCTGGGGCGGGTCCAGGGACACCGCGCTGAACGCGGTGCACGTGAAGCCGAGTGGTCTGCCGTCGGGGCCGGCCGTGGTCACCACCGCGACGGCCGCCGGTACGGATCCGAAGAAGTCGCGGAATGCCTCGGGCCCCAAAGCCATGCCTCTCACCGCCGTCGTCTCGCACCTGCGCAGCACCGGGGCGGACCCCCGGGGCCCTGACAGCGTCTACGGCACGTCTGGAGGCCCTCTGGACTCCGGCTGGAGCTGGGCCGGACGGGTGGTGTTCATCGGAAGAACTGCGCGGCGACGGCGTCGGTCCATGGAAAACCGAGGCGCATCCACATCATGAGAAAAGTACGTAAAGCGCGCAACCCGAAATGAACCATCCGAGAACGTCACGAAAGTGAGGGACCATGGCCACCGCCAAGGTCAAGCAGTTCTGGACCGCCTTCATCTCCGTCCTCTTCGCCCTGCTCGCCTCCGTCGGCCTGGCGAACACCGCCGCCGCGGCCGGGCAGCCCGCCGTCCAGCAGCCCGAGGAGCCGTCCGCGCCCGCCGCCGTCCGCGCCGACACCGCCGGGGAGCGCGCGCTCGCCTCCGTACCGGCACAGCGGACGTATCAGTGGCCGCTCGTCGGGGACCGCTCCCTGCCGCCCACCCTCAAGCAGCGCATCGCCGCCGAGGCCCACGGTTCCTCCCCCTCCGCGCGCCGGCGGTCCTCGTCGACGGCCGGTGTCGAGAGCGACCCGGCCGCGCTGACGGACCTGGCGCTCGCCGCCGCGGCGGCGTAGGGCGCGGGGAGACGACGACGCGTACTCCCCACACCCCACGTGCAGGACCTCGGCGGCCCCGACAGGGCCGCAGCAGAACGAGGCAGGACCCGGTAGAACCAGGCGGAACCCCAGCAGAACCCCAGCAGAACCCCAGCAGAACCCCAGCAGAACCCTGGTGGACCCGGTACGACCCCAGCAGGACTCAGCAGAGCCTCAGCAGGACCCCAGCAGGACCTGGCAGAACCCCAGCAGTACCCAGCAGGACCCGGTAGGACCCCCAGCAGTACCCCCGGTAGGACCCGGTAGGAGTGGCGGTCGGTCAGCGACGTTCGTCGCGTTCGGCGGCCTCTGCGGCGGCTGCGGCATCGTCATCGGCCTCGGTCTCCACCTCCGTGTCGGGAGCCCCACTGCCGTCGACGGACGACTGCGGTGAGCCCTCGTCCATCTCGGTGGGAGCCGGAGGTTCGACCAGCCAGTCGGGATTGGCCTGCTTGTCCCACCACTTCCAGGCGGCGAACGCGCCGCCGACCAGTAGGCCGAGGACGACGAGTCCCTTGGCGAGGCGTCCGGCCCTGGCCCGACGCTCGTGTTTCTTCATGATCTTCTGGATTTCACTCGGCGTCACCTGACCGCGCAGCGCGGCCCAGGCGGCAGTGGAACGCGATCCGGCCTCCTCGAGGACGGGACCGGTCGCGGCGACCGCGCTCTCGACGCGCGGCACGGTGTAGTCGGCCGCCTGACGGGCGGCCTGGCGGGTCTTGACCGCCGCACGGTGTGCAGCCGCGTCGACCCGCGGCGGTACATGCGGTGCGACATAGCAGTCGTACTGCGCGCGAGCCTGTGTACGGGCCTGATGAGCGGCCTTCGAGAGTTTCGGGCCGATCACCACCCTCGCCTCGTGCGCGTAATGCGTGGCCTGGTCCTTGGCCGTACCGGCGTACGGCGCCACCACTTCCGCGGCGTGCAGGACGCTCTCCTTCGCCGAACCTGTCGCGGCGCGCACGCTGTCCATGCGGGTCACGGGATTCCTCCTCCTCGGTGGCGATGTCGGTTTTTCACCTTTCCATCCTTTTCGGAATCATGCCCGCCGGAGCGCCGTCCGGCATGTGGGGCTGGCATCCGGGGCATGCGAGGATCGGACACGCCAGAGACAGACGTGACATGACGCGGGACGCGGGACGACGCGACGCGACACGACGTGGGACGGAAGGCGACCGTGGCCGAGCAGCTGTACGCGATCCTCAAGACGAGCCTGGGTGACATCGAGGTGCGGCTGATGCCGTTCCACGCCCCGAAGACGGTCCGGAACTTCGTCGAGCTCGCCTCGGGTGAGCGTGAGTGGACGCACCCCGCCACCGGCACGGTCTCCTCGGACCCGCTCTACGACGGAACGGTCTTCCACCGGGTCATCAAGGGCTTCATGATCCAGGGCGGCGACCCGCTGGGGAACGGCACGGGCGGCCCCGGCTACGAGTTCGCCGACGAGTTCCACCCGGAGCTCTTCTTCGACCGCCCCTACCTGCTGGCCATGGCCAACGCGGGCCCGGGCACCAACGGCTCCCAGTTCTTCGTCACCGTCGGCGCCGCGACCTGGCTGAACCGCAAGCACACCATCTTCGGCGAGGTCGTCGACAAGGAGAGCCGGAAGGTCGTGGACGCGATCGCGAGCACCGCGACCGACCCCCACACCGAGCGCCCGCTCCAGGACGTCGTCGTCGAGTCCGTGGTGATCGAGAAGCGCTGAGGCGGAAGGGACGGAACCCGCCATGGACACGCAGCCCGGTCTGCTGCGCTGCTACCGCCACCCGGAGGCCGAGACCGGCATCCGCTGCGCCCGCTGCGACAGGCCCATCTGCACGCAGTGCATGATCTCCGCGTCCGTCGGCTTCCAGTGCCCCGAGTGTGTACGGGGCGGCTCGGGCACCGGCCACGCCGCCGGTGCCAACCAGCCCCGGACGCTCGCGGGCGGCCGGGTGGCGTCGGACGGGCGCCTCGTCACCAAGATCCTCATGGCGATCAACCTGGCGCTGTTCATCGCCGTCCAGGTGGTGGGCGACCGGCTCCTCGACGATCTCGCCCTGATCGGCGGCGCCTACCTGCCGAGCGGTGAGCCGGTCGGGGTCGCCGACGGCGAGTGGTACCGGCTGCTGACCTCCGCCTTCCTCCACCAGGAGATCCCGCACTTCCTCTTCAACATGCTGGGCCTTTGGATGATCGGTGGGATCGTCGAACCCGAGCTGGGGCGGATCCGGTACACGGCCGTGTGCCTGCTCTCCGGGCTCTCCGGCTCGGCACTCGCCTATCTGCTCTCCCCGCAGAACCAGTTCTCGCTCGGCGCCTCCGGCATCGTCTACGGCCTGCTCGGCGCCTGGATCGTGCTGGCCCGACGCCGGCGGCAGGACATGCGTCCGGCGCTCCTGTTCGTGGCGCTGAACCTGCTCATCACGTTCACCCGTCCGGGGATCTCCTGGCAGGCGCACATCGGCGGTCTGGTGGCCGGCGTGCTGCTGACGTACGCGATGGTGCACGCGCCCCGGGTCCGGCGGAACCTCGTGCAGTACGGGGCCTGTGCCCTGGTGCTCCTGATCGACCTGGGGATCGTGCTCGCCCGATCGGCCGCGCTCACCTGAGCACAGGGGCCTGTGGAAGAGCTCTTCTGTGAGCTTTCCCCAGAGTTATCCACAGTGTGTGGCAAATCTTTCCCGCACTATGGGGAAAGACGGCGCCCCCCGCCTCTGACCTGGTGTTTCTCCAGGGAGGCGAGGGGCGCCGCGTGTTCTGCCGAGGGTGATTCCGGTCATACCGCCGTCAACCTCGTGCAAGTTATCCACAGATCTTCGTAAGTTATCCAGTGCTGTGCACAACGCTGTGGATAAGCTCGGGGGAGAGCTTGACGAGAGGCCGCCGCGACCGCTAGACGAGAGGCCGCAGCGACCGCTAGATCGCCCGGACCGTGGCCCGACCGGCTACTTCCACTGTGTGGAGACGCCGAAGCCGGCCGCGATGAAGCCGAAGCCCACCACGATGTTCCAGTTCCGGATCGACTCGACCGGCATGGAGCCGTCGGTGACGTAGAAGACCACGATCCACACCAGACCGATGGCGAACAGGGCCAGCATCACGGGCGCCACCCAGCTGCGATTGGTCAGCTTGATGTTGGTGGCCTGCTTGGCGGGCGGAGGCGTGAAGTCGGCCTTCTTGCGGATCCGTGACTTCGGCACGAGGGACTCTCCTGTCGATGCGCTGCGTGACCGCGCAGGGAACTGTGGCTGGCGCCGGGATGTGACGAAGGAGGACGACTGCGTCCCCCAGGCGTCCGTTAGCGTAGTGGTTCCGAGGCACCGAAGGGGATCAGGGTACGTTGAGCAATTCCGCCGACACTCCCGAAGGGCAGGGCCGCACCACGAGGTGGCGCCCCGTCCGGGTGCTCACTCTTGCCGTTTTCGCCCTCGCCGGACTGATCTTCGTCACGAGCTTCAACACCGCCAAGGGCACCAATATCCGTACGGACGCCTCGCTCCTCAGGCTCTCCGACCTGATCGAGGAACGCAGCCACAAGAACGCCGGCCTCGACGAGTCCACCGCCGCCCTCCGCGGTCAGGTCGACTCCCTCGCCGCCCGCGACGACGGCTCCACGCGCGCGCAGGACGAGAAACTCCACGCGCTCGAGGCGAAGGCGGGGACCACCGAGGTCTCCGGCTCCGGCCTCACCGTCACCCTCGACGACGCCCCGCCCAACGCCCAGGCCGCCCCCGGCTACCCCGAACCGCAGGCCAACGACCTGGTCATCCACCAGCAGGACCTCCAGGCCGTCGTCAACGCCCTGTGGCAGGGCGGCGCCGAAGGCATCCGGGTCATGGACCAGCGGCTCATCTCCACCAGCGCCGTGCGCTGCGTCGGCAACACCCTGATCCTCCAGGGCCGCGTCTACTCGCCGCCCTACAAGATCACCGCCGTCGGCGACCAGGGCAGGCTGGCCAAGGCGCTGGCCGACTCTCCCGCGCTCCAGAACTACCAGCTGTACGTCAAGGCGTACGGGCTCGGCTGGAAAGTGGACGAACACAAGACGGTGACTCTTCCCGGGTACTCGGGCACAGTGGACCTCCACTACGCGAAGCCGGTGAGCTGACGGCGGGAGGGCCGCTTGCGTCTCCTCGTGAGGACCCTCAGCGAGCTGTGCATCACCGCCGGCGCCCTCATCGTCCTCTTCGTCGCCTACCTCCTGTACTGGACCGGCGTCCAGGCCGACAGCGCGAGCGCCGCCCAGATCGACACCCTCCAGCGCCAATGGGCCGACACCCCCGTCGCCGCCGCCCCCGCGCGCGTACCGCCGCCGTACGTCACCGGCAAGGGCATCGCCGTGATGTACGTCCCCCGGCTCGGCCGCGACTGGAAATGGCCCGTCCTCGAAGGCACGGGCCCCGACATCCTGAAGAAGGGCCTCGGGCACTACACCCGCACCGCCCCGCTCGGCGGCACCGGTAACTTCGCCGTCGCCGGCCACCGCCGCACCCACGGCGACCCCTTCAAGGACTTCCCGCGGCTGCGCCCCGGCGACGCCATCGTCCTCACCGACGGCACGACCTGGTTCACCTACCGGATCGACCGCGGCCCGTACCGGACCGTCCCCGGCGACACCGCCGTCGTCGACCCCGTCCCCAGGAAGTCGGGCTTCCAAGGGCCCGGCCGCTACCTCACCCTCACCACCTGCGACCCCGAGTGGGGCAGCAGCCACCGGCTGATCGTCTGGGCGCACCTCGACGCCACCCGCCCCGTGACCGACGGCCGTCCACAGGCTTTGGACAGCTGACCCCTCACGGCCCCCTCGCCCCGTACTCTGGTCCCCGTAACGAACGGAAGGGGCGGTCCACGTCATGTACGGCTGGATCTGGCGGCATCTGCCGGGCAACGCGTGGGTACGGGCGCTGATCTCGATCGTGCTGGCCCTCGCGGTCGTCTATGTCCTCTTCCAGTACGTGTTCCCCTGGGCGGAGCCTCTGCTTCCGTTCAACGATGTGACGGTGGACGGCCAGTGAGCGCGCGCATTCTCGTCGTCGACAACTACGACAGCTTCGTCTTCAACCTCGTTCAGTACCTCTACCAGCTCGGCGCCGAGTGCGAAGTCCTCCGCAACGACGAGGTCGAGCTGAGCCACGCCCAGGACGGCTTCGACGGCGTCCTGCTGTCCCCCGGGCCCGGCGCGCCCGAGCAGGCCGGGGTCTGCATCGACATGGTCCGGCACTGCGCCGACACGGGTGTGCCCGTCTTCGGCGTCTGCCTCGGCATGCAGTCGATGGCCGTGGCGTACGGCGGAGTCGTCGACCGCGCGCCCGAGCTGCTGCACGGCAAGACCTCGCTCGTCACGCACGAGGGCAAGGGCGTCTTCGCCGGTCTGCCCTCGCCGTTCACCGCGACCCGCTACCACTCGCTGGCCGCCGAGCCCGCCGCCCTGCCGGCCGAGCTCGAGGTCACGGCGCGGACCGAGGACGGCATCATCATGGGGCTGCGCCACCGTGAACTCCCCGTCGAGGGCGTGCAGTTCCACCCCGAGTCGGTCCTCACCGAGCACGGGCACCTGATGCTCGCCAACTGGCTGGAGCAGTGCGGCGACAAGGGGGCGGTCGGCAGGTCGGCGGGGCTCGCTCCGGTGGTGGGCAAGGCCGTCGCGTGACGACGGGCTCGCCGTGGTTCCGGGCGACGAACGTGCCGGAGCGGGGGCCGGAGCCGGAGCCGATACCCGGGGACCCGTACGCGCCCGCCGAACCGCACGCATCCGCCGAACCGCACGCGCCGACCGAACCGTACGCGCCCGCCGAACCGCACGCGCCGACCGAACCGTACGTGCCGGCCGAGCAGTACGTGCCGGCCGAGCAGTACGGGGCCGGTGAGCAGTACGGGGCACGCACTGCGTACGGGGCAGGCGCCGCGCACGCACCCGCCGAGCCGTCCTACGCTGCCGCCGAGCCGTATGCGCCGCCGGCAGACCCGTACGTCCCCGAGAACTCCTACGCACCCGCCGAGCCGTACGCCCCCGAGGCCCCCTACGAGCCCTCGTACGGGGCGTACGAGGCGGAGGAGGCCCCGGAGGCCCCCCGGGACGAGACGATGCCCCTGCGGGCCCTGGAAGAGCCCTCCGGGACGTCTTCCGAGGTGCCGGCCGAGCCGGGTCCGGGGCCCGGGCGGGCCGAGCGCCGTCGCGCCGCCAAGGGCGGCCGTGGCCGAAACCGGGGTGGCGCCCCCGCGACCACCGCGCCGTCCGCCGCCGAAGGGCGGCCCCTGTCCCGCGTCGAGGCCCGGCGCGCCGCCCGCGCCGCGAAGGAGAGCGTCGGCGTCGTCGCCAGCCGGGTCGTCGGAGAACTCTTCATCACCTTCGGCGTCGTCATGCTCCTCTTCGTCACCTACCAGCTGTGGTGGACGAACGTCCTCGCCGGCCAGGAGACCGACCGGGCCAAGGAACAGATCGAGGACACCTGGTCCCAGGGCGGCGGCGAGGACAAGCCCGAGGCCTTCGAGCCCGGCAGGGGCTTCGCCATCATGTACATCCCCAAGCTGGACGTGGTCGTCCCCATCGCCGAGGGCATCAGCAAGACCAAGGTCCTCGACAAGGGCATGGTCGGCCACTACGGCGAGGGCAAGCTCAAGACGGCCATGCCGGCCGACAAGCAGGGCAACTTCGCGGTGGCCGGCCACCGCAACACGCACGGCGAACCGTTCCGGTACATCAACCAGTTGAAGCCCGGCGACCCGATCGTCGTCGAGACCAAGAGCGCGTACTACACGTACGAGATGGCGAGCGTCCTGCCGCAGACCTCGCCCTCCAACGTCTCGGTGATCGACCCCGTACCGGAGCAGTCCGGCTTCAAGGGACCCGGCCGGTACATCACACTGACCACCTGCACGCCGGAGTTCACCAGCACCTACCGCCTCATCGTGTGGGGCAAGCTGGTCGAGGAACGCCCGCGCAGCAAGGGAAAGCCGGAAGCGCTCGTAGGCTGAGACCCCACACCTCCGGACGGGACGACGGGACGACCTAGTGGCACGCGCGCGCAACCGGATCGCCGGGATCATCAGCCTCTTCGGCGAACTCCTCATCACGGCGGGCCTGGTACTCGGCCTCTTCGTCGTCTACTCGCTGTGGTGGACGAACGTCCTCGCCGACCGGGCCGCCGACAAGGACGGCGCACAGGTCCGCGACCAGTGGGCCGACCAGGGCCCCGGAGCGCTCGACACCAAGGACGGCATCGGCTTCCTCCACGTACCCGCCATGCAGAACGGCGAGGTCCTGGTGAAGCAGGGCACCGGCACCGACGTCCTCAACCACGGCGTCGCCGGCTACTACACCGACCCGATCAAGTCCGCGCTGCCGCAGGACAAGCAGGGCAACTTCACGCTCGCCGCGCACCGGGACGGGCACGGGGCCAAATTCCACAACATCCACAAGTTGAAGACCGGGGACTCGATCGTCTTCGAGACGAAGGACACCTGGTACGTCTACAAGGTCTACAAGACCCTTCCCGAGACCACGAAGTACAACGTGGACGTCCTCCAGCCCGTCCCGAAGGAATCCGGCAGGACGAAGCCCGGCCGCTTCATCACGCTGACCACCTGCACCCCGATGTACACCTCGGACTACCGCTACATCGTCTGGGGCGAACTGGAACGCACGGAGAAGGTCGACCGCGACCGCACCCCACCGGCCGAACTGCGCTGAACCCCAGCAGACGGGAGAGCCCCGGCATCCAGTACGGATGCCGGGGCTCTCCCGCGTGCGTATCGGGTACCTGCGGGGCGTCAGCCGAAGAAGCCGCCGCCGGGGTTCCCGTTGTTGTTGTCCCCGCCGCCGCCAAGGGTGGTGACGGTGATCGGCTGGTTGGTGGGGACCGTCGTGCCCTCCGGCGGGTTCGTGCCGAGGACCATGGCGTCCTCCTTGTCCGAGCCCACCTGGGTGACCGTGAAGCCCATGCCCTGCAGCAGGTCCCGGACGTCCTTGAACTTCTTGCCGGTCAGTCCCGTGGGGATCTGGGCCGTCGTCTGCTGCGGGCCCTTGGAGACCTTCAGCGTGATCTGGACGTCCAGCGGCTGGTTCGACGGGCCCTGCGGGGTCTGGTCGACGACCGTGCCCGCGGGCTCGGGCGAGTCGACCGGCTCCTGAGTCACGTTCTTGAAGCCGAGCGAGTTCAGCTGCTGGACGGCCTGGTCGTAGGTCCGGCCCTTGACGCTGGGAAGCTCGGACAGCTGCTTCTTCGCGACCGTGATCGTGATCTCGGAGTTCTGCTCGGCCTTGGTGCCGCCCTCCGGGTTCTGGCGCAGGACCGTACCGGGCTCCTCCTCGGACTCCTCCTGCGCGACCTTGACCTTGAAGCCCTTGTCCTTGAGGGTCTGCTCGGCCCGCTCCTGGGACTGCTCCATGACGTCAGGGACCTCGATGAGCGGGGAGCCCTCGGAGACGAACACCTTGACCGTGCCGTCGGCCTCCATCGTCGCGGTGCCGTCCGCGGCCGGATCCTGGCGGCAGATGGTGTCCTTGGGCTGGTCGCAGCGCTCGGTGCCGGCCTGCTCGACCTTCACCTGGGCGTTCTTCGCGCGCTCCTGCGCCGCACTCATGGTCTGCCCGACCAGCTGCGGGACCGTGACCTTCTGCGGGCCGTCCTTCTTGTCGAAGAGCGAGACGCCGATGAAGATCGCGCCGACGAGCACCAGGACGCCCGCGAGGGCCAGCAGGATCGTCGAGGTGTTCGACTTCTTCTGGCCACCGCCGCGACGGCGGTCGGGACGGTCGTCGTAGCCGTAGCCACCGTCGTCCGGGTTGACCGGCGGCAGCATCGACGTCTGGCCGGCCGGGTCGGCCTGGCGCAGCGCGGTGGTCGGCTGGTCCTCCGGCGGATAGCCGTAGCCCCCGCCGTACGCGGGCGCGCCCGCCATGCCCATCCCCATCGCGGCGGCGGCCGCGACCGGCTGACCGTCGAGGCAGGCCTCGATGTCCGCGCGCATCTCGTCGGCGGACTGGTAGCGGTAGTCGGGGTCCTTGACCAGCGCCTTCAGGACGATGGCGTCCATCTCGGGCGTGATCTCGGGGTCGAAGTTGCTCGGCGGCTGCGGCTCCTCGCGGACGTGCTGGTACGCGACCGCGACCGGGGAGTCACCGATGAACGGGGGCCGGACGGTGAGCAGCTCGTAGAGCAGGCAGCCGGTGGAGTACAGGTCGGAGCGGGCGTCGACCTGCTCGCCCTTGGCCTGCTCGGGGGAGAGGTACTGGGCCGTGCCGATCACCGCGGCGGTCTGCGTCATGGTCATGCCCGAGTCGCCCATGGCGCGCGCGATGCCGAAGTCCATGACCTTGACCTGGCCGGTGCGCGTCAGCATGACGTTCGCCGGCTTGATGTCACGGTGCACGATGCCGGCGCGGTGCGAGTACTCCAGCGCCTGGAGGATGCCGACCGTCATCTCGAGCGTGCGCTCGGGCAGCAGCTTGCGCCCGGAGTGAAGCAGCTCACGCAGGGTCGACCCGTCGACGTACTCCATCACGATGTACGGGATGGAGACCTGGTCGACGTAGTCCTCGCCGGTGTCGTAGACCGCGACGATCGCCGGATGGTTCAGCGAGGCGGCGGACTGTGCCTCACGGCGGAACCGGGCCTGGAAGGACGGATCACGGGCCAGGTCGGCCCGCAGCGTCTTCACGGCGACGGTGCGGCCGAGCCGGGTGTCCTGGGCGAGGTACACCTCGGCCATGCCACCACGGCCGAGCACCGGGCCCAGCTCGTACCGGCCGCCGAGGCGACGCGGCTCTTCCATAGCTAATCCAGCCCTCTCCGTCTGTCCCGACCGCACCCATGGGTGGTCCGGCGGTGTGTGCTGTTCGCGCATACGCTACCGGCCCCGGGAAGGCGTTCCGCCCGGGGCCGGTAGCTGATACCTGACCGGTACCTGGCTCGTACGGGTCCGGGGGGTCAGCCCCGGGTCTTCAGGACCGCCTTCATCACGGCCTTCGCGATCGGGGCGGCCAGGCCGCCACCGCTGATGTCCTCACGGTCGGTGCCCGCCGAGTCCTCGACGACGACGGCGACCGCGACCGGGGAACCCTCGGCCGTCTTGGCATACGAGATGAACCAGGCGTACGGACGCTGGGCGTTCTTCTCGCCGTGCTGGGCCGTACCCGTCTTGCCGCCGACCTTCACGCCGTCCATGTTCAGGTCGGCGTTGCCGCCGGTGCCGTTGGAGACGACGTTCTCCATCATCTGCTGGAGCTTCTGGGCGGTCTCCGGCGAGACCGGGCGGCTCATCTCCTCCGGCTCGTTCTGCTTGATGACGTCGACGTTCGGGGCCCGCAGCTGGTCGATCATGTACGGCTTCATCAGCTTGCCGTCGTTGGCGATCGCCGCTGTGACCATCGCCATCTGCAGCGGGGTGGTCGCGGTGTTGAACTGGCCGATCGACGAGAGCGCGTTACCGGGGCGGTCGGCCTTCTTGTCGAAGACGGAGGCCGAGGAGCGGACCGGGGTGAACTGCTCGGCGTTGAAGCCGAACTTCTCCGCCATCTCGACCATCTTGTCGCGGCCGACGTCGTCGCCGAGCTTCGCGAAGACCGAGTTGCAGGAGATCTCCAGGGCGTGGTTGAGGCTGGTGTTGGCGCAACCCTTGGCGTGGTTGACCATCTCCTTGGTGGACAGCGGGAGCTTCCACCCCTCGGGGGTGTCGGTGGGCGCGTTGATGTCGGTGACTTTGCCGTTCTCCAGCGCCGCGGCGGCGGTGACGACCTTGAAGACGGAGCCGGGCGGGTAGATCTCGCGGATCGCGCGGTTCAGCTTCGGCTTGTTCTTGTCCTTCTCCAGCGCGACCCAGGCCTTCTCGTCCTTGCCGGAGTAGCCGGCGAAGGTGGACGGGTCGTACGAGGGCGTGGACGCCATCGCCAGGATCTTGCCGGTCTTCGGCTCGATGGCGACGACGGCGCCGGTCTTGTCGCCGAGGCCCTCGTAGGCGGCCTTCTGCGCGGCGCCGCTGAGGGTGGTGATGACATCGCCGCCCTTCTTCTTCTCGCCCGTGAACATGGCGAGGGTGCGGTCGAAGAAGAGCCGGTCGTCGTTGCCGGTGAGGATGCCGTCCTCGATCTTCTCGATCTGGTTGGCGTCGTACGCCTGCGAGGCGTAGCCGGTGACCGGGGCCCACATGGGGCCGTCCATGTAGGTCCGCTTGAACTTGTAGAACTTGTCGCCCGAGTCGACGGAGCCCGTGATGGGCTTGCCGTCGACGATGATGTTGCCGCGCTCGTTCGAGTACCGCTCGATCTGGACGCGCCGGTTCTTGGGGTGCGCGTTCAGCTCGTCGGCGCGGACCAGCTGGAGCCAGTTGTCCCGCAGGAGCAGGGCGAGGACCAGCAGGCCGCAGAAGATCGCGACCCGCCGCAGCGGCTTGTTCACGGACGGACCACCTGGGTCATCTCGGCGTCGGGGGACGGGGCGGGCGCGGGCGCGGGACGGCGCGCGGTGTCGCTGATCCGGATGAGGATGCCGATCAGGGCCCAGTTGGCGATCACGGACGAACCGCCGTACGCGAGGAACGGCATGGTCATACCGGTGAGCGGGATGAGGCCCATCACACCGCCGGCCACGACGAAGATCTGGAGCGCGAAGGCGCCGGACAGGCCCATCGCGAGCAGCTTGCCGAACGGGTCGCGGGCGGCGAGGGAGGTACGGATGCCGCGCTCGATGATCAGGCCGTACAGCAGCAGGAAGACCATGACGCCGGTCAGACCGAGCTCTTCGCCGACCGTGGCGAAGATGAAGTCGGAGTTGGCGGCGAACTGGATGAGGTCGGAGTTGCCCTGGCCGAGACCGGTGCCGAGGATGCCGCCCGAACCGAACGACATGAGCACCTGCGTCATCTGGTCACAGGCGTTCAGCATGTTCTGGTCGGTGGCGGTCTCCAGGCAGCCGAAGGGGTCGAGCCACGCGGCCACACGCGACTTCACGTGACTGGCCGTGGAGCCGACGACCACCGCGCCCGCGACGGCCATCAGCAGACCCATGACGATCCAGCTGGTCCGCTCGGTCGCCACGTACAGCATGATCACGAACATGCCGAAGAAGAGGAGCGAGGTACCGAGGTCGTTCTCGAAGACCAGGATGAGGAGGCTGACCGCCCAGATCGTCAGGATCGGGCCGAGGTCACGGCCGCGCGGCAGGTAGAGCCCCATGAAACGGCGGCTGGCCAGCGCCAGCGCGTCCCGCTTCACCATCAGGTAGCCGGAGAAGAAGACGGCCAGCACGATCTTGGCGAACTCACCGGGCTGGATCGAGAAGCCGCCGATGCGGATCCAGATCTTGGCGCCGAAGACGTCCGCGCCGAGGCCCGGGACGAGCGGCAGCAGCAGCAGGACGAGGGCCACGACCATGGAGATGTACGTGTAGCGCTGGAGGACGCGGTGGTCCTTGAGCAGCAGCAGCACGCCCGCGAACATGGCGACGCCGACCGCCGAGTACATCATCTGGCTGGGGGCGTCGGGGCTGAAGCTCTTGTACAGCCGCATCGAGGTCGCGATGAGCCGCGGCGACTGGTCGAGACGCCAGATCAGTACCAGGCCCAGCCCGTTGAGCAGGGTCGCCAGCGGCAGCAGCAGCGGGTCCGCGTACGGGGCCCACTTGCGCACCACGAGATGGGCGACGGTCGCGAGCAGCGCCAGGCCGAGTCCGTACCCGGCCATGCCGGCCGGGACCTTGCCGTCGATGGCCAGGCCCACGTTGAGGTACGCGAACACCGGGATGACGACGGCGAACGCGAGCAGCGCCAGCTCGGTGTTGCGGCGGCTCGGCGCCTCGATCGCGCCGATGGTGGTCGTGTTGGTGACAACGCTCATGGTGGTGAAAGGCCCCCTACGGGTGCTTACTGCTTGCCGCAGTTCGAGGCAAGCTTCTGCTCCTCCGCGGTGAGGGTGGGACCCGGGGACGGAGCGGCTGTGGTGGGCTTGGAGTCAGGGGTGGCGGTGCCGTTCGGCTTCTGGGTGGCCGGCGGCTTGCTCGCCTGGTCGGCGGCCTTCTCGGCGGCGGCGTGCCGCTGCTCGGCCTTCTTGCAGGCCGAGGCCTGCACGGCCAGCTCGGAGATCTTCGTCTCGGCCTTGCCGAGGCTGCCGCCCGCGATCGTGTCCTCGACCTGCTTCCGCTGGTAGGCGGGGAGGTACTTGAGTTCGATCTCGGGGTGGTCCTTCTCGACCTTCGAGAGCGACACCCACGCCAGGTCCTGGCTGATGCCCTGGTACAGCGCCACGTGCTGGTCCTTGGCGCCCACGAAGTACTGCGTCTGCGTCCAGCGCCAGGCGCCGTAGAGGCCGCCGCCGACGACGGCGAGGGCGAGGACGATGAAGAAGGAGCGCTTGAGCCACTTGCGGCCGGTGCGCGGCTTGACGAAGTCGTCGTCCGTGTACGAGTCGAAGGAGCCCTGCGGGGGCATGCCGCCGTAGCCGTGGTCGTCGCCGCTGCCGGGCGGACCGAAGCCGCCGGCGGGCGGCTGCTGGTGCGGCGCGGGGCGGCCGAGGCCCGAGGCGCGGCCGGCCGGGGTCTGCATCGCCCCGCCGTCGTTCAGCTGTGCCTGGTTCTCGGCGACGGCGCCCACGATGACCGGGGTGTCGCTGAGGTGACCGGCGAGGGTGTCGCCGCCGTCGACGTCGAGGACGTCGGCGACGATCACCGTGATGTTGTCGGGGCCGCCGCCGCGCAGCGCGAGCTGGATCAGCTCCTGCACGGTCTCCTGCGGGCCCTGGTAGCTGGCGAGGGTGTCCTCGAGGGTCTGGTGCGAGACCACGCCGGACAGGCCGTCGGAGCAGATCAGATAGCGGTCGCCGGCCCTGACCTCACGGATGGAGAGGTCGGGTTCGACGTGGTCGCCGCTGCCGAGCGCGCGCATCAGGAGCGAACGCTGCGGGTGGGTGGTGGCCTCTTCCTCGGTGATCCGGCCCTCGTCGACGAGGCGCTGGACCCAGGTGTGGTCCTGGGTGATCTGGGTGAGGACACCGTCGCGGAGCAGATAGGCGCGCGAGTCTCCGACGTGCACGAGACCGAGCCGCTGGCCGGTCCACAGGAGGGCGGTGAGCGTGGTGCCCATGCCCTCCAGCTGCGGGTCCTCCTCGACCATCATCCGCAGCTGGTCGTTGGCGCGCTGCACCGCCGTACCGAGCGAGGTGAGGATGTCGGAGCCGGGGACGTCGTCGTCGAGCGTGACGAGCGTGGAGATCACCTCGGAGGAGGCGACCTCGCCGGCGGCCTGGCCGCCCATGCCGTCCGCGATGGCGAGCAGCCGGGGACCGGCGTAACCCGAGTCCTCGTTGCCCTCGCGGATCATGCCCTTGTGCGAGCCCGCGGCGAATCGCAGGGACAGAGTCATGCGCACCTGCCCTGTCGACGCTGCATCGGGGTACAGCCGGTCTCGACCCACACTGCCCACCCTCCGGTCGCTCCGGCCACGCCGGTCGATTCAGTCGCTCCGGTCGGGAGCGCGGCACATCCCGCGGCGGGGACCGTCCCGGCTCGCTCGCTCCGCTCGCGCTCACTCATCATGTAGCACTACTTCCGAAGCTCGATGACGGTCTTGCCGATCCGGATCGGCGCGCCCAGCGGAATGGGTGTAGCGGTGGTGAGACGGTTCCGGTCGAGATAGGTCCCGTTGGTGGACCCGAGGTCCTCGACGATCCACTGGCCGTCCCGGTCCGGGTAGATCCGGGCGTGGCGGCTGGACGCGTAGTCGTCGTCGAGGACGATCGTCGAGTCGTGCGCCCGGCCCAGCGTGATCGTCTGGCCCTGGAGGGCGACGGTCGTGCCGGTGAGGGTGCCCTCGGAGACGACCAGCTTGGTCGGGGCGCCGCGGCGCTGGCGGCCGCCCGTGTTCTGCTGGCCGCGCTGCTGCGGCGGCGTGGCGGCCTGGCGCGCGTTCTGCTGAGGTCGCGCCTCCTGGCGCCGCGAACCGCGCTGGGTGACCCGCGTACCGAAGAGGTCGCTGCGGATGACCTGGACGGCCACGATGACGAACAGCCACAGAACGGCCAGGAAACCCAACCGCATGACCGTCAGGGTCAGCTCTGACATTGCCCCCGCTTCACCCTTCGGCTTGCCGGTAAACGATGGTGGTGCTGCCCACGACGATCCGCGAGCCGTCGCGGAGCGTAGCGCGGGTGGTGTGCTGCCCGTCCACCACGATGCCGTTGGTGGATCCCAGATCCTGGATCGTCGAGGGCGTTCCGGTCCGGATCTCGCAGTGCCGGCGGGAGACGCCGGGATCGTCGATCCTCACGTCCGCGTCGGTGCTGCGGCCGAGGACCAGGGTCGGGCGGGAGATCTGATGGCGGGTGCCGTTGATCTCGATCCAGCGGCGCACCGGAGCGCCCGCTCCGCCGTGGGTGGCGGGTCCGGGCATGGATCCGGGGCCGGCCGCCGGGCGTCCTGCGGGCGCCGTCGGCCGGTGGCCGGGCGCGCCGGGAGGCGGGGAGGCGGGCATGGGCGGGGCGCCGGCCGGGGGGTACCCGTAGCCGCCGCGGCCCTGCTGCTGCTGGTGCTGCTGCGGCCCCGCGGAGGGCTGCTGCGGCTGTGACGTACTCGACGCGAGCGTGCGGCTGCGGACGCGGTACAGGCCGGTGTCGAGATCCTCGGCCTTCTCCAGGTGGACCTTGATCGGGCCCATGAAGGTGTACCGCTGCTGCTTCGCGTAGTCCCTGACCAGGCCGGCGAGCTCGTCGCCCAGCTGGCCCGAGTAGGGGCTGAGACGCTCGTAGTCGGGCGTGCTCAACTCCACGATGAAGTCGTTGGGGACGACGGTCCGCTCGCGGTTCCAGATCGTCGCGTTGTTGTCGCACTCGCGCTGGAGCGCGCCGGCGATCTCGACGGGCTGGACCTCGGACTTGAAGACCTTGGCGAAGGTGCCGTTGACCAGACCTTCGAGACGCTGCTCGAAACGCTTCAGGACTCCCATGGGGCACCTCCTCCGTCGTTGTCGCCCTGGTACTGCTTACTGATCGTATCCACGCGTCGGGAAATCGGCTGGTTCCCCTTCTCTGCCCTGTGGATGAGTGTCACCTCTCACAGGCTTCCCCCACGGATCGTAGAGGCGGCCTGTGGACAGTGTCCCGCACCCGGCTGTGGGAGCGGAGGCTCGGGCCGGGGTTCCGGGACGGTCCGTCCGCTTCCTCCCCCCTTCTCCCCTCCTTCATCTCTTCTCTCCCGCGGTTCTCCCTGCCCCTCCCTCCTCTCCGCGCCTCTCCTTCCCCACTCCTTCCCTTCCCCCACTCCTTCCCGCTCGCGCCCTTCACGGTCCCTGTGGTTCTCCCTCCCTCTCCTTGTTCTCCGGGAGCGGGGGCGAAACAACGGATGTGAATCCACGGTCTGCGACGTGCTAATCTTCAGATGTCGCCAGGCGCTCCCACTGAAAAGTGAGAGGGCAGGGAGATCACCCAATGCGCGGGTGGCGGAATAGGCAGACGCGCTGGATTCAGGTTCCAGTGCCCGCAAGGGCGTGGGGGTTCAACTCCCCCCTCGCGCACCAGACGGAAGCCCCGTAGGTCATCGACCTACGGGGCTTCCGCGTTTGTCGGTACGGATGTGACCCTTCCCACGTCGCAGGGGGCGGGTGATCGGGTCCGCGACTTTTGTCGTCCCACGGCGAGACGAAAGAGGGACGTCCGCGGCACCGGCCGCTGCCTAGGGTTCGAGCGTGGACGACATGTCGAAGTCGGGGAGCCGGACCACACGGGGGATCAGGTCCAGGGCCGCCGCCGGGTGGAGCTGGTTCGCCGTGCCCGGGCAGTGGTCGCGGCGCAGGATCACCGGTGAGGTGGCCCTCGCCGTGGTCCTCGCGCTGCTCGCCGCGGGGACCGAGGAAATCATGGGCGGCGAGGGATGGAGCCTTGCCGCGGTCGCCGCCGGTGCGGCCCTGTTGTCGCTGCTGCGGCGCAGACTTCCCGCGAGCGCGCTCGTCGTGACCGCCGGGCTCACGCCCTTCCTGCCCGGCCTCGCACTCCTGCTCATCGTGCTGGGCTGGTCGTCCGGCCGGTACGTCGCCAGTGCCGGGCGGGCGCTGGCCGCGTTCATCGCCGCCTTCGTCCTCAACGTCGGCGGGACGCTCCTGGAGACCTGGGACCGGCAGAGACTGCTCTCCGTCGCCTTCCTGGCGACCCTCTACTACCTGGGCACCACCCTGGCTCCCGGGCTCGCCCACCGGTACTGGACCCAGCGGCGGACCCTGCTGCACGCGCTCCAGGAACGCAACGCGCAGCTGCTGCGGGAGCGGAGCATGGTGGTCTGGCACGCCCGGCTGCGCGAGCGGCAGCGGATCGCCCAGGACATGCACGACAGCCTCGGGCACCAGCTGGCGCTGATCGCCGTGCACACCGGGGCCCTCGAAGTGGACCGGGAGCTGGGCGAGCGGCAGCGCGAGGTGGTCGGCGTCCTGCGGAACGCCTCGGTGACCGCCATGCACGAACTGCGGGAGGTCGTCGGGATACTCCGCGACGGCGTCGCGGCGGAGAACGGGACGGCGTCGGCGCCCGCCCTCGCCGGGGACGAGACGGGACGGGCCGCCCGCGGGATCGCCGGCATCGAGGGGCTCGTGGCGGCGGCCCGGGCGGCCGGCACCTCGGTCGGACTGCGGCGGCTGGGGGAGGAGAGGCCACTGGCACCGGCCGCCGACCACGCCGCGTACAGGATCGTGCAGGAGGCCCTCACCAACGCCTACAAGCACGCGCCGGGGACGCCGATCGGCGTCGAGCTGCGGTACGAGCCGGACACCTTCGTCGTGGAGGTCGTCAACGGGGAGCCGGTGGACGGACCGGTGAAGGACGTCGTGAGCGGTGGGCAGGGCCTGGCCGGGCTCGTCGAGCGGGCCCGTCTCGTGGGCGGCATGTGTCACGCGGGCCCGGCGGACGGCGGCGGGTTCCGGGTGGCCGGGATGCTGCCGTACGGGGCGGCGCCGGTCGCCGAGGCGGCACCTTTGGTCGATGCGGCCGACGACTTCCGGCAGCAGACCACGAAACCGCTGGTGGGCGATGGTCGTCCGGTCACGGTCGGACCGGCCGACCGGACGTTCACGGAGCGGGAGCTGGCGATGGCGGTGCGTGGGGGCAGGGGCAGGAGCACGGGCGGGTCGATCGCGCTGGGCTGCGGGATCGCGTTCGCGGCGCTCGTCCTGCTGGTGGTGGCCGGGGGCTTCGGTCTCTACTTCCTGATGGGCTCGCTGAAGGAAGGGATGATCGACCCCGCGCAGTACGAGGCGGTCAAGGTCGGGATGACCGAGAAGGAGGTCCGCGACCAGCTGCCCTCGGGCGACACCATAGCCACGGCGGGCCTCGGCGGGACGGGGCCCACCCGGCCGGACGGCTCCAGCTGCCTGGTGCTGATGTCCTCCGAGATGGGCGAGACCTATGAGGACGAGCCCGTTTTCCGGTTCTGCTTCAAGGACGGCAAGCTGATCGAGAAGAAGTCGTACGTGGTCGAGCAGCGCTAGCGCCGCACCGCCCGTACCGGAGGCGTGGGGGAGGAAGCTGTGGCAGGGCAGCCCATCAGGGTCGTGATCGCCGACGACGAGCCTCTGATCAGGGCCGGGATCCGGATGATCCTCATCTCGGACCCGGAGATCGAGGTCGTCGGGGAGGCGGCCGACGGACGGGCGGCGGTCGAGGCCGCGCGGGCGCACGCCGCCGACGTGGTGCTGCTCGACATCCAGATGCCGGTGCTCGACGGCCTCTCGGCCCTGCCGGAGCTGCGCCGGGCGGCACCCGCGGCCCGCGTGATCATCCTGACGACCTTCGGAGAGCGGGAGAACGTCCTGCGGGCGCTGGAGCACGGGGGTGCCGGGTTCCTGCTCAAGGACACCGCGCCCGCCGAGCTGATCCGGGCGGTGCGGGCGGCCGCGGCGGGCGACGCGTATCTGTCGCCGGCGGCGACCCGGCACGTCGTGGAGCGGCTGGCCGGCGGCCGGGAGGCGGCCCGCGCCGAGGAGGCTCGGGGACGGGTGGCGGCGCTCAGCGAGAAGGAGCGAGGCGTCCTGGCGCTGCTCGGGGAAGGACTCTCCAACGCCGACGCCGGAAGGCGGCTGCACATGAGCGAGGCCACGGTGAAGACGTACGTGAGCCGGATCCTGTCCAAGCTGCACTGCGAGAACCGCGTCCAGGCGGCCCTGCTCGCGCGGGACGCGGGGCTGTAGGAGACGCGGCGGCGCGGCTCAGTTCGGCGGGGTGTCGGGGGCGGGGCTCGTGGTCGCGGTGTTGTAGCGCAGCAGGTACGCGGCGAAGCGGGCGAGGTCCTCGGCCGACCAGTCCCCCAGGCGCTCCTGGAAGGCGGCCATGCGGCTCGTCTGGGCCGCGGCCAGGACCTTCGTGCCGGCCTCCGTGGGGTGCAGGACGTGCACCCGGTGGTCCTCCGGGGCCGGGCGGCGCTCGACGAAACCGAGCTTCTCCAGACCGGCGACCTGACGGCTCACCGTCGACTTGTCCAGGAGGTAGTGGGCCGCGAGGTCGGTGGCGCGGCAGCCGCGCTGCTCCTCGATGTGGGCGAGGAGCGTGTACGAGACGAGCGGGAGCTCGGGGTGGACCCGGGCGGCCGCGGCGCGGGCCCGGCGGGCGAAGGCCGTCAGCTCGCGCTGGATGACATCCAAGGACGCCTCACGGGGTGGCTGTGCGCCGCCGGTCATCGTGCGCTCCCTGCTGTCGTTCGGGGTGGCCCGGACGCCGGTCGAACCCCTACGGGCTTTCGGTTGTATAGTACAACGGTTCTTTAGTTGTAAAAGCCAACCATGGAGGTCTCGGTGTCCGCAGGACCGAACACCGGCGGTGCGTTGCGGCATGTCCTCGGACATCTGCTCACCCCCCTGTTGATGTGCGTCGGCATGGGGCTCGCCTACCTCGGCGCCTTCCACGCGCCCGAACCCCACGACCTGCGCGTCGACGTCGTCGGCTCCGGCCCCGCCACACAGGTCCTCGCGCAGACCCTCCAGAACAAGGGCGCCGCCGCCCTCGACGTCCGTACCGTCGCCGACCGGGACACGGCCGTCTCCGCCCTGCGCGAGCAGCGCAGCTTCGGCGCCTACCTCCCCGGCGAGAAGCCCGAGCTGCTCGTCGCCTCGGGCTCCTCCGACACCAGCGCCATGGCGGTCGAGAAGGTCTTCACCAAGGTCGCCGCCGCCCAGGACGCGCCGCTCGAGGTCACCGACATCGCCCCCACCGCCTCCGGCGACCCCACGGGCCAGGGCGTCTTCTTCCTGCTCGTCGCCCTCAGCATCGGCGCCTACGCCTCGGTCGCCGTCATCGGCGGAGCCGGAGCCGTCCTGCCCATGCGGATCAGGGCCCTCCTCGCCGCCGGCATGTCGCTCGTCGTCAGCCTCATCGGAACCCTCTTCGCCGGGCCGGTCTTCCACCTCGTCGACCAGGGCCTCGGCGGCGTATGGGCGCTGTCCTGGCTGTACGCGGCGGGCATCCTCGCCGTCGGCGTCGGCCTGCACACCTTCCTGCGCCGCTGGACCACGCTCGGCGTGATGGTGCTCTTCGTCATGCTCAACTTCACGAGCTCCGGCGGCATCTACCGGCCCGAGCTCCAGCCCGGCTTCTTCGGCGCGCTGCACGCCTTCTGGAACGGCGCGGGCTTCGTCGAGGGCGTCCGCGGCCACGTCTACTTCGACGGCCACGGACTCGGCCGCAACGTCCTCGTCCTCGCCCTCTGGCTCCTCGCCGGTGCCGTGCTCGTCGTCGCGGCGGGGACCACGGAAGCCCGTCGGAGAAGGGCGAACAGTCCCCTCGCCCAGGCGCCGACCCCCGCCGAGATCGAGGAGGAAGTGGAGGAGGCCGTCGCGGTCTGAGCGTTGTCCACAGGGCGTTGTCCACAGGGGGAGACGGTCGATCGGGAAGGGCGGTACGGTCTGGGCCGGATGATGTTGGACATCGCATCGGGGGAGGGCGTCCCATGGACGAGATCCGGGCCGTCGTGCCAGGACAGCGCGGTACGGACGGAGCACAGGACGGGGCGCGCGTCCCGCACGTGCCGGGGTTCGCGCGCCGCGCCGCCCCCGATGCCGGGGTCTCCCCCAAGGACCGCGGCAGGCAGCTGCGCGAGCGGGTGCCCCGTTCCTCGCACGACCGGCCGGCCCTCGCCGCCGACCGCCCGGACGCCGTGCGCGCCGTCGAGGAATCGAGCCGCGGCCGGGTCCCCGAGCTCGCGCCGATACGGGTCGGCAGGATGGCGGCGAGCCCCTTCGCCTTCCTGCGCGGCTCCGCCGGGCTGATGGCCCAGGACCTCGTCGGGACGCCCGTCACCGGGATCGCCGCCCAGATATGCGGCGACGCGCACGCCGCCAACTTCGGCCTCTACGGTGACGCCCGCGGCCGGCTCGTCATGGACCTCAACGACTTCGACGAGACCGTCGTCGGCCCCTGGGAATGGGACCTCAAGCGGCTCGCCACCTCACTCGTCCTCGCCGGCCGGGAGGTGGGAGCCGACGAGGACGTGTGCCGGGCCGCCGCCTTCGACACCGTCGGCGCGTACCGGCGGACCATGCGCCTGCTCGCCCGACTGCCCGCACTCGACGCCTGGAACGCGATCGCCGACGAGGAACTCGTCTCGCACACCGACGCCCGCGACCTCCTCGGCACCCTGGAGCGGGTCTCCGCCAAGGCCCGCAACAACACGAGCGCCCGGTTCGCCGCCCGGTCGACCGAGGCCGTGACGGACGCCGAGGGCGGCGGCCGCAGGTTCGTGGCCGCTCCCCCGGTGCTGCGCAGGGTCCCGGACGCCGAAGCGGCCGAGGTCGCCGCATCCCTCGGCGCGTACCTGGAGACCGTGTCCGAGGACAGACTGCCGCTCCTCGCCCGGTACGCCGTCCACGACGTGGCGTTCCGGGTGGTCGGCACCGGGAGCGTCGGCACCCGCTCCTATGTGGTCCTGCTGCTCGACCACCGGGGCGAGCCGCTGGTGCTCCAGGTGAAGGAGGCCCGGCCGTCGGCCCTGCTGCCCCACCTGCCGGCCGCCGGCTTCACCGTGCCGGACGCCGGTCACGAGGGGCGGCGCGTGGTGCTCGGACAGAAGCGGATGCAGGTCGTCAGCGACATCCTGCTCGGCTGGACCACGGTCGACGGGCGTCCGTTCCAGGTGCGGCAGTTCCGCAACCGCAAGGGCAGCGTCGATCCCGCCGCCCTCACCGCGGACCAGCTCGACGACTACGGGCGGATGACCGGCGCCCTGCTCGCCCGTGCGCACGCCCACAGCGCCGATCCGCGCCTGATATCCGGCTACTGCGGCAAGAACGAGGAGCTCGACGAGGCCGTCGCCTCCTTCGCCGTCGCATACGCGGACCGCACCACGGCCGACCACGCCGACCTGCTCTCGGCCGTCCGTACGGGCCGCGTGGCGGCGGAACTGGGCGTCTGACGTCCGTCGCGGGCGGGGGAGCCAAAGGGGGAGGGGAGGGAGGGGGAGGGAGGGAGGGGGAGGGGGAGGCCCCCCGAAGGACCGTAGGCTGGGTGGGACGATGCGGAACGAGGACTTGGGCGGCGTGGACGTGAGCGTGGACCAGGGTGGGAACGAAGGACCCGGGGACGAGCGGCCCGAGGCCGGCCAGTCCGGGGACGAGCAGGCGGAGGCCCCGCAGCACGGGGATGAGCAGCCTGAGGCCCCGCAGGTCGGGGACGAGCGGCCCGAGGCCCGGTTGGAGCGGGCTGTGCGGGTGGCCGAGCAGGCGCTGATCGAGTTCGAGATCGCCGTCGAGACCTTCCGGGTCGAGGTGGAGAACTTCTCGCGGCTGCACCACCAGAAGCTCGGGCCCATGTACGCGCGGCTCGACGAGCTCGACGCGCGGATCGCCGAGGCCCGGGCGGCCCGTACCGGGGACCCCGAGGATCTGCGGCGGGCGCAGGAGGCGCGGGCCGCGGTGCTGCCGATGCCCGGGGTGGACGAGCTGTTCCACGACTGGATCGACTCCGACGGCCTGTCCCCCGAGGCCGAGGCGATGCTCACCGACCGGCCGGTGCGGCCGCCGAAGCGCGTCCGGCCCGGCGAGGAGGCCCGCAGGCTCTACCGCGAGCTGGCCCGCAAGGCCCACCCCGACCTGGCGCGCGAGGAGGACGAGCGGAAGCGGCGCGAGGAGTTCATCACGCGGGTGAACGCCGCCTACGCCCGCGGCGACGAGGCCCTGCTGCGTGAGCTCTCCGAGGAGTGGGAGGCCGGACCGGTGCCGGTCGAGGAGCGGCTCAGCGAGAGCGAGGAGCTGTACGCGCGCCTGGAGTGGCTGGCCGACCGCAAGGACATGCTGTCGGCGGTGGCGCGCGAGCTGGAGGACAGCGCGATCGGCGCGATGCTGCGGATGGCGCCCGACGACCCGGATCGGCTCCTGGAGGAGATCGCCGAGCAGCTGCTCGCCCAGGTCTCCGAGCGGGAGACCGAGCTGGCGGAGCTGGTGCAGTAGGTTTTCAGTACCGCCCGAGACCTTCGAGCGGTACCGACGAGAGAAGGCCTGTCCCATGAATTTCTCCCCGCTGCCCTCGGTGGACGCGGCTTCCGTGCCGGCCGATGCCCTGGTGCTGGACGTCAGGGAGGACGACGAGTGGGCGGCCGGTCACGTCGAGGGCGCGCTGCACGTGCCGATGAGCGACTTCGTGGCCCGCTTCGGTGAGGTGACGGAGGCCGTGGCCGAGCAGGGGCGCGCGTATGTGATGTGCCGGGTGGGCGGCCGTTCGGCGCAGGTCACGCAGTACCTGGTGCAGCAGGGCTTCGACGCGGTGAACGTCGACGGCGGGATGCTGGCGTGGGACGGTGCCGGGCGTCCGATGGTCGGGGAGAGCGGCAGCCCGGCGTTCGTCCTCTGACGCGGGTCTGAGGCTTCAGCCGAGGGGGTGGGCGGCCAGCAGGTCGCCGAGGGCCTCCTCGTGGGCCGCGGCGGCGCCGAGGGACAGTTCGAGGTGCTTGGCCCAGGCGTGGTAGCGGTGCAGCGGGTAGTCGGTGTCCGCGCCGAAGCCGCCGTGCAGGTGCTGCGCGGTCTGCACGACGCGGCGTACGCCTTCGGAGGCCCAGATCTTCGCGACGGCGATGTCCCCCGCGGCGGGGAGGGCCCCGTCCGCTCCGGTGGAGAGGCGCCAGGCGGCCTGCCAGAGGGTGGCTTCCATGGCGCGCAGGTCGATGTAGCGGTCGGCGGCCTGGACGGCGACGGCCTGGAACGTGGCCACGGGGTGCCCGAACTGTTCGCGCTTTCCGGTGTATTGGCTCGTCATCGTGAGGACGGCCTCGCCGAGACCGAGGGCGAGCGCGCAGGTGCCGGTGGTGAGGAGGTCGCGCAGCCGTTCCCAGGCGCCGTCGGCGTCGATGACGTCCGTGTCGTCGAGGCGTACGGCGTCGAGGTGCAGCTCGGCGAGGAGCTCGCCGCTGGTCGAGTACTGGGCGCTGAGGGTGAGGCCCTCGTGGGTGCGGGGCAGCAGGGCGAGGATCGTGCGGTCCTCGGTGGTGTGGGCCGGTACGGCGATGAGGTCGGCGCTCTGGGCCCAGGGGACGGCGGTCTGGAGGCCGTCGAGGATCCAGCCGGCTCCGTCGCGGCGCGCGGTGACGGCTCGGTCGGCGGGTTCGTGGCCGGTGCGTCCCTGGGAGGCGGCGGTGAGGACGAGTTCGCCGCGGGCGACCCGGGGGAGGAGTGCCGCGGCCGTACGGGGATGGGCGTACCGCTCGACGGTCAGGGCGACCGCGCTGGTCTCCAGGAGCGGGACGCGGGCCAGGACGCGGGCGGACTCGCGCAGGACGAGGCAGAGGGCGACGGGGTCGAGTCCGGCGCCGCCGTGCTCGGGGGCCAGGGTGAGGCCGAGGAGGTCGGCGGCGGCGAGGCGGGACCAGAGCGGCCGGTCGTGGTCCTCGGCCACGGCGCCCGGGGTGAGCGCGGGGCTCGGGACCGCGTCGGGCGTGACGTCCTTGAAGACCGCCTTGGCCGTCTCGACGGCCGCCTGCTGTTCTTCGGTGAAGGTGAAGTCCACGGTGCTGCCTTCCCGTTGCCCCGGAGCCTGTTCTTCTGACGGGTCGTCAAGATAGAACAGGTTCTAGGGGAAGGGAATGGTGGCGCCGCACCTCGTCGGCGCCACCGTCTCAGCAGCGGTTCTCAGTGGTTCTCAGTGGTTCTCAGCGGTTCTCGGTTCTCAGCGGTCGAAGTCCAGCTCCACGTCCGGGGTGGCCGGGTGGGACTGGCAGGCCAGGACGTATCCGGCTTCGGTCTCCTCCGGCTCCAGGGCGAAATTGCGGTCCATCCGCACCTCTCCGCCGACGACGAAGGCACGGCAGGTGCCGCACACCCCGCCCTTGCAGGCGTACGGCGCGTCCGCGCGGGCGCGGAGCACGGTGTCGAGGAGCGTCTCGCCCCGCTCCACCGGCCAGGTGCCGGAACGGCCGTGCAGGGTCGCGGTCAGCGTGGCGTGCGCCGGCGCGTCGGCCGCGGGGGCCGGGGCGGGTGCGGAGCCGTCGTCGACGTGGAAGATCTCCTGGTGGATCCGGCCGCGGTCGACGCCCAGGCCGCGCAGCGCCTTCTCGGCGCCCTGGACGAGGCCGAAGGGGCCGCACAGGAACCAGCCGTCGATCGTGTCGACGGGCAGCATCGCGGGCAGCAGCCCGGTGAGCCGGTCGTGGTCGAGACGGCCGGACGGCAGACCGGCCTGCTGCTCCTCCCGGGAGAGGACCGTGACGAGCTGGAAGCGGTCCGGGTAGCGGTCCTTGAGGTCGGCTACCTCGTCGAGGAACATCGTGGACGCGGCGGTGCGGTCGCTGCGGATCAGGCAGAACCGGGCCTCCGGCTCGCGGGCGAGCAGGGTGGCCGCCATCGACAGGACCGGGGTGATGCCGCTGCCGCCGACGACGGCGGCGAAGTGGCCGGGGCGCGGGGTGAGCGCGAAGCGGCCCATCGGCTCCATGACCTCGACGAGGTCGCCGACGGCCAGTTCCTTGAGCGCGTACGTCGAGAAGGAGCCGCCGTCGACGAGGCGGATGCCGACGCGCAGGACGGGAGGCTCGCCGGCCGGGGCGGCGGGGGCGCAGATCGAGTACGTGCGCCGGATCTCCTCCCCCTGTTCGCCGGTGCGGCGCAGGGCGAGGTGCTGGCCGGGGACGTGGCGGTACGCCTCGTGGAGTTCGGCCGGGACGGCGAAGGTGACGGCCACGGAGTCGTCCGTGAGCCGTTCGACCTCGCTCACCCTGAGGGAATGGAATCCGGCCCGTGCGGCGGCTGAGGACTCCATCTACAACTCCTTGAAGTGGTCGAACGGTTCGCGGCAGGCCGTGCAGCGGCGCAGTGCCTTGCACGCGGTGGAGGAGAAGCGGCTCAGGAGCTCGGTTTCGGCGGATCCGCAGTGCGGGCAGCGGATCGCCAGGGTGAGGGCCACGGGGCCGCCTGCGGGGCCCCGGGGGCGGGGTGGGGCGATGCCGAACTCGGTGAGCTTGCGGCGCCCTTCCTCGCTGATGTCGTCGGTGGACCAGGCCGGGGCGAGGACGGTGACGACGGTGACGTCCGGTACGCCGTGCTCGTGGAGGGCCTGCTCGATGTCGGATGCCATCGCCTCGATCGCGGGGCAGCCGGTGTAGGTGGGGGTGAGGGAGACCTCGACCCGGCCGGGGCCGAGGACCTGCACGCCCCGCATGACGCCGAGTTCCTCCAGGGTGAGGACGGGCAGCTCCGGATCGGGGACGGAGCCGGCGATGCGGCTCAGTTCCTCTTCCAGGGCCGTCATGGTCACCATGTCGCCCCCGGGTGGCTGCGGTGCAGGTGCTGCATCTCCGCGAGCATCCGCCCGAAGGGTTCGGTGTGCAGGCCCTGCCGGCCGGCGCCCGCGCTCCAGGCGCCGGTGCGGGGTCCGGAGGGGACGGTGAGGGTGGCCCGGCCGAGGACGTCGGCGACCGAGTCCAGCCAGGCGGTCTCCATGGCGGGAAGGTCCAGGTCGAGGCCGTCGACGGGCTGGAACAGTTCGCCGGTGTACCGCCAGAGGGCGTCGCAGGCCTGCTGCATCCGCCGGTGGCTCTCGGGGGTGCCGTCGCCGAGGCGGAGGGTCCAGTGCTCGGCGTGGTCCTGGTGGTAGGCGACCTCCTTGACGGCCTTGGCGGCGAGGCCGGCGAAGGGGCCGTCGCCGGTGGCCAGCTGCCCGTACAGGAGGTGCTGGTAGGTGGAGAAGTAGAGCTGCCGGGCGATGGTGTGGGCGAAGTCGCCGTTCGGCTGCTCGACCAGCTGGCTGTTCCGGAAGGAGCGCTCCTCGCGGAGGTAGGCCAGTTCGTCCTCGTCGCCGGCGAGGGAGAGCAGGACGCGGGCCTGGCCGAGGAGGTCGAGGGCGATGTTGGCCAGGGCGACCTCCTCTTCCAGGACGGGGGCGGAGCCGGCCCACTCCCCCAGGCGGTGGGAGAGGACGAGGGCATCGTCGCCGAGGGCGAGCGCCGCGGCGGCGGTCACGGTGTCGGTGGTGCCGGTCACAGGTGCTTCACCCCCTCCGGGATCTCGTAGAAGGTCGGGTGGCGGTACGGCTTGTCCGCGGCCGGCTCGAAGAAGGGGTCCTTCTCGTCGGGCGAGGAGGCGGTGATCGCCGTCGAGGGGACGACCCAGATCGACACGCCTTCGGACCTGCGGGTGTACAGGTCACGGGCGTTGCGCAGGGCCATCTCCGCGTCGGGTGCGTGGAGACTGCCCGCGTGGGTGTGGGACAGCCCGCGGCGGGAGCGCACGAACACCTCCCACAGCGGCCAACCGTCGGTCGTCATGCCTGTGCCTCCCCGTGCTTGCCGGTGTGCTTCTGCGCGTAGGCCGCCGCCGCTTCTCTGACCCAGGCGCCGTCCTCGTGGGCCTGGCGCCGCTTGCTCAGCCGCTGGTCGTTGCAGGGGCCGTTCCCCTTGAGGACGTCCCAGAACTCGGTCCAGTCGATCGGGCCGAAGTCGTAGTGCCCGCGCTCCTCGTTCCACCGGATGTCCGGGTCGGGGAGGGTGAGGCCGAGGGCCTCGGCCTGCGGGACGGCGATGTCGACGAAGCGCTGGCGCAGCTCGTCGTTGGAGTGGCGCTTGATCTTCCAGGCCATCGCCTGGGCGGTGTGCGTCGACTCGTCGTCCGGCGGGCCGAACATCATCAGCGAGGGCCACCACCAGCGGTTCACCGCGTCCTGCGCCATGGCGTGCTGGGCCTCGGTGCCGTTCGACAGGGCGAGCAGTGCCTCGTACCCCTGGCGCTGGTGGAAGGACTCCTCCTTGCAGACCCTGACCATCGCGCGGGCGTACGGGCCGTAGGAGCAGCGGCAGAGGGGCACCTGGTTGGTGATCGCGGCGCCGTCGACCAGCCAGCCGATCGCACCGACGTCGGCCCAGGTCAGCGTGGGGTAGTTGAAGATCGAGGAGTACTTCTGGCGGCCGGAGTGCAGCTTGTCGAGCAGCTCGTCGCGGCTGGTGCCGAGGGTCTCGGCCGCGCTGTACAGGTACAGGCCGTGGCCGGCCTCGTCCTGCACCTTGGCCATGAGGATCGCCTTGCGGCGCAGGGAGGGCGCCCGGGTGATCCAGTTCGCCTCGGGCTGCATGCCGATGATCTCGGAGTGGGCGTGCTGCGCGATCTGGCGGACGAGCGAGGCCCGGTAGGCCTCGGGCATCCAGTCGCGCGGCTCGATCCGCTCGTCGGCGGCGACGGCTGCGTCGAACACGGCCTCGTAGGCGGCCTGCTCCGCCGCCGCGGCCGTGTCCGACACGCCGGGCACGCCCGTGGTCCCTGCCGTCCCTGCCGTCACTGCGGTCATCAGACCCCCTACCGACCGATCGTTCGGTTGAATGACTTCAATGGTGGGTCGGCGGCCCGTATGGTGTCAACCCTGTGGATAACCGAGGTGGGCCGATCGGGATCGGGGCGGGATGGACGCGTACGTCGAAAAGGACGCGGTCGAGGTGAGTGACGGCGGGCGGAGACCCCCCGAGGACCCGCCCCTCAGCCCTCCCGAGGACCCGCCCGCAAGCCCTCCCGAGGCTCCGGGCGCCGCTGCCCGAACCCAGGACGGAAGCAAGGGGACCGGCACCACCGGCACCGGGATCATGGCCCTCTCGCTGCCGTACCAGGTCGTCGTCGCCGTCGCGCTCGCCGTCGTCGCGGTGTTCACCTGTGTGCACCTGGCGATGGTCTTCCTGCACGTGGCGCCGTCCAACACGCTGACCAAGCGGCACGGCGAGGCCGTCGACGACTGGATCTACCCCGAGTTCGAGCAGAACTGGAAGCTCTTCGCGCCCAATCCGCTCCAGACGAACATCTCGGTCGAGGTCCGCGCCGAGCTCGCCACCGCCGACGGCGGCCGCCGCACCACCGGCTGGATCGACCTCACCGCGCTGGACATCGCGGCCATCCGGCACAACCCGCTGCCCAGCCACGCGCAGCAGAACCAGCTCCGCAGGGCCGTGGACTTCTACCTCAACACGCACAACGACGACAACCGCTCCAACGGACTGCGCGGCGACCTCTCGGAGCAGTACATGCGCCGGATCGCGATGCTCAGGCTCGACGACCTCGAAGGCGCCGACGGGCGCGCCCTCGGCCCCGACGTGCGGCGCATCCAGCTCCGTACCGTCTCCCGGCCCGTCCCCTCCCCTCAGTGGAGCACCGAGAAGACGCGGTCCAACCCGTCCTACCGCGACCTCCCGTGGTGGAGGATCACCGAGACCGACCGGTCCGCCGGTGCCGTCGCGAGCCGCGCGGAGGCGGGCCGATGAGTACGTCCCACGCCACGCCCGCGCGTGCCCGCGAGCCCTTCGACCGCCGGCTCGCCCGCGGGGTGCAGGCCGTCACGGGCCGCACCCTCGCCCCGTACCAGAGCGCGATCGTACGGATCGGCTTCTCGCTGACCTGGCTGCTCTTCCTGCTGCGCGAGCTGCCGCACCGGCACCTGCTGTACGGGCCCGAAGGCCCCTGGTCCTTCGAGCTGGCGCAGCGGCTGATCGCCGACAACCGGGCCTTCACCGTGCTCCTGTGGTCGGACGGCCGGCTCTGGTTCGAGGTCGTCTACGGGCTCGCGGTGCTCTCCGCCGCACTGCTCCTGGTGGGCTGGCGGACCCGGGCCGTGTCCGTGGTCTTCATGGTCGGTGTGCTCTCGCTGCTGAACCGCTCCGTGTTCGTGGGCGACGGCGGCGACAACGTCCTCCACATCGTCTCGATCTACCTGGTCTTCACCCGCTGCGGCCGGGTGTGGTCCCTCGACGCCCGGCGGGCGGCCCGTGAGGCCCGCGCGGCCGAGGCCGGGGAGGCCCCGCGCCGCGATGTCGTCGGACCGCTGCTGTGGGTCGTGCTCGGCGGCTTCCTCCTCGCCGCGACCTGGTTCAGCGATGTCAGCGGCGAGTGGTGGGTTCCGGTGCTGCTGTGGGTGCTGTGGCTGGGGAACGGCCTGTGGTGGCTGGTCTGCCGGCTGGCGCCCGGGGAGCCGCGGACCCTGCTCGACGCCCTCGCCAACCTCGCGCACAACGCCGTCCTCGCCGTGCTCATGGTGGAGGTCTGCCTGATCTACGCCACGGCCGGCTGGTACAAGATCCAGGGCTCGCGCTGGCAGGAGGGGACGGCGCTGTTCTACCCGCTCCACCTGGACTACTTCGCGCCCTGGCCGGCTCTGTCCGAGCTGCTCGGGGCCAGCGGGATCATGGTGATGCTGCTGACCTACGGCACGGTGATCGTGCAGGTCGCCTTCCCGTTCACGCTCTTCAACCGCAAGGTCAAGAACGTCCTGCTCGTCGTGATGATGATGGAGCACGCCGGGATCGCGGTCCTTCTCGGACTGCCGGTCTTCTCGCTCGCGATGATCTCCGCGGACGCGGTGTTCCTGCCGACGGCGTTCCTGGTGTGGCTGGGCGCCCGGGTGGTGAAGGGCAGGGACCGGCTGCTGAGGCGGACCCCCGCCGAGACGCCCGAGGGGACCTCCGGCGAACCGCTGCCCGAGCAGCGCCGTACGGGTGAGGAGCACGGTCCCCGTACCCTCGTCGGGTGAGCACCACGGAAGAACAGCCCGAGCCGGTCCAGTACGACGAGGGGTTCGGCCCCGAGATCGGCGTCGGGCCCCACCCGGAGCCGTGGCCGCGGGACGAGCGGTACGACCCCGAGCTGCTCGCCGACGGCGACCGGCGCAACGTCGTGGACCGCTACCGGTACTGGACGCGCGAGGCGGTCGTCGCCGACCTGGACACCCGCCGCCACGACTTCCACGTGGCGGTGGAGAACTGGGGCCACGACTTCAACATCGGCTCGGTGGTACGGACCGCCAACGCGTTCCTGGCGAAGGAGGTCCACATCGTGGGCCGGCGCCGCTGGAACCGGCGGGGCGCCATGGTCACCGACCGCTACCAGCACGTCCGGCACCACCCGGACACCGAGTCGCTGACCTCGTGGGCGGCGGCCGAGGGCATCCCGGTCATCGGCATCGACAACCTGCCGGGCGCCGTCCCGCTGGAGCGGACCGTGCTGCCCCGCCGCTGTGTGCTGCTCTTCGGGCAGGAGGGGCCGGGCCTCACGGAGGAGGCCCGCGCCCACGTGGAGATGGTCTGCTCGATCGCCCAGTTCGGCTCGACCCGGTCGATCAACGCGGGCGCCGCGGCCGCGATCGCCATGCACGCGTGGGTGCAGCGGTACGCGGAGATCGAGGCGTCCTAGGAGCCCCCCAGGGCGTCCCAGGAGGTGTCGTGGAGGCCCCGGAGGGCCTCCACGAGCCGGTGGATCAGGCCTGGCGGCGGACCTCCACCACCCGGAAGCGGTTGGAGACGAACGCGCCGTCGCACAGCGCGGCATTCGCCGCCGGGTTGCCGCCCGAGCCGTGGAAGTCGGAGAACGCGGCCGTCTGGTTCACGTACACCCCGCCCGTCAGGTTCAGCGAGAGCTGGGCCGACTCCTCCAGGCAGACCTCCTCCACCGCGCGCTCGGTGTCCGCCGAGGTCGTGTAGGCGCCGACCGTCATGGCGCCCTTCTCGCGGACCGTGCGGCGCAGCAGCTCCAGGGCGTCGGCGGTGGAGTCCACCGAGACGGCGAAGGAGACCGGGCCGAAGCACTCCGAGAAGTACGCGGCCTGGGCGTCCGGCTTGGAGCCGTCCAGCTTCACGATGACCGGCGTGCGGACCACGGCGTCCGGGTACTCCGGGTTGACCACCTCGCGGGAGGCGAGGGCGACCTCGCCGAGCCCGGCGGCGGCCTCCAGGCGCGCCTTCACGTCCGGGTTGACCAGGGCGCCCAGCAGACCGTTCGCCCGGGCGTCGTCGCCGAGCAGGCCGCCGACCGAGGCCGCGAGGTCGGCGACGACCTCGTCGTACGACTTGGGGCCCTGGTCGGTGGTGATGCCGTCGCGGGGGATCAGCAGGTTCTGCGGGGTGGTGCACATCTGGCCGCTGTACAGGGACAGCGAGAAGGCCAGGTTGGCCAGCATGCCCTTGTAGTCGTCGGTGGAGTCGACCACGACCGTGTTGACGCCGGCCTTCTCGGTGTAGACCTGGGCCTGCCGGGCGTTGTCCTCGAGCCAGTCGCCGAAGGCGGTGGAGCCGGTGTAGTCGATGATCCGGATCTCGGGGCGGACGGCCAGGGTCTTGGCGATGCCCTCGCCGGGGCGCTCGACGGCGAGCGCGACCAGGTTCGGGTCGAAGCCGGCCTCGGCGAGCACCTCGCGGGCGACCTGCACCGTGAGCGCGAGCGGCAGCACCGCGCGCGGGTGCGGCTTGACCAGGACCGGGTTTCCGGTGGCGAGGGAGGCGAACAGGCCCGGGTAGCCGTTCCACGTGGGGAAGGTGTTGCAGCCGATGACCAGGGCGATGCCGCGGCCGACCGGGGTGAACTCCTTGCTCAGCTCCAGGGGGTCGCGCTTGCCCTGCGGCTTGGACCAGCCGGCCCGCCCCGCGGGCGTGCGGGTCTGCTCCTCGTACGCGTAGGCCACGGCCTCCAGGCCACGGTCCTGGGCGTGCGGGCCGCCGGCCTGGAACGCCATCATGAACGCCTGGCCGCTGGTGTGCATGACGGCGTGGGCGAACTCGTGGGTGCGGGCGGAGATCCGGGCGAGGATCTCCAGGCAGACCAGGGCGCGGGTCTCGGCTCCGGCGTCCCGCCAGGCGCCCATGCCCGCGCGCATCGCGGGGAGCAGCACGTCGAGGTCGGCGTGCGGGTACTCGATGCCGAGCGAGGGGCCGTACGGCGAGGTCTCGCCGCCGGTCCAGTCGTCCGTGCCGGGCTGGTCGAGGTCGAAGCGGGTGTTCAGCGCGGACTGGTGGGCCGCGAGACCCGCCGCCGCGTCGAGCGAGCCGTCGGCGCCGTACGCCTTCGGGTGCTCGGGGTACGGCGACCAGTAGGCGCGCGTGCGGATGGTGTCGAGCGCCTGGTCGAGTGTGGACCGGTGCTTCTCGGCCAGACGGTCGGTGGTCAGCTGAGCGGTGGCCATCGATGGACCAACTCCTCGTCGAGCTGGGCAGGGAGACGCGTACGGAGTTAGAGTAACCGAACGATCGGTCGGGACAAGGGGGTCCGCCGATCCTGTGGAAAACCCATCGGGGAGGATCACTCCTATGAGCGCCAACGTGACCGTCAGGGGGAGCGACGACGTGACCGCCAGTGAGACCGCCGCCGAAGGGCAGGACCGCCCCGACGCCGAGGGACAGGGCAGCGCCGCCGTCGGACGGGACCGCACCGTCGCCGTCGTCGGCACCGGGACCATGGGCCAGGGCATCGCCCAGGTCGCGCTGGTCGCCGGCCACCCCGTGCGCCTCTACGACAGCGCCCCCGGCCGGGCCGCCGAGGCCGTCGCCGCCCTCACCGCCCGCCTGGACCGGCTCGTGGAGAAGGGCCGCCTCGACGCCGTCGCCCAGGAGGCCGCCGTCGGCCGGCTGCACGCGGCCGAGGACGCCGCGGAGCTCGCGGACGCCGCGCTGGTGATCGAGGCGATCGTCGAGGACCTCGCGGTCAAGCAGCGGCTCTTCGCCGACCTGGAGAAGATCGTCGGCGACGACACCGTCCTCGCCACGAACACCTCCTCCCTCTCCGTCACCGCCATCGGGGGAGGGCTGCGGCTGCCCGGCCGGTTCGTCGGACTGCACTTCTTCAACCCGGCGCCGCTGCTCCCCCTCGTCGAGGTCGTCAGCGGCTTCGCCACCGACGCGGACGTCGCCACGCGCGCGTACGAGACGGTCAAGGGCTGGGGCAAGACGCCGGTGCGCTGCGCGGACACCCCCGGCTTCATCGTGAACCGGGTCGCGCGCCCCTTCTACGCGGAGGCACTGCGGGTCTTCGAGGAGGGCGGGGCCGATCCGGCCACCATCGACGCGGCGCTGCGCGAGTGCGGCGGCTTCCGCATGGGGCCCTTCGAGCTGACGGACCTCATCGGCCAGGACGTGAACGAGGCCGTCACCCGGTCGGTGTGGGAGTCCTTCTACCAGGACCCCAAGTTCACCCCCTCGCTCGCGCAGCGGCGGCTCGTGGAATCGGGACGGCTCGGGCGCAAGTCGGGGCACGGCTGGTTCTCGTACGCGGAGGGCGCCGAGCGGCCCGAGCCGCACACGGCGGCGCCCGAGAGCGCGCCCGAGTGGATCACCGTCTGGGGTGACCTCGGGCCGGCGGAGGCGCTGGTGGGGCTCTTCGAGGCGGCCGGAATCACGGTCCTGCACAAAAAGGGCGGCGGTCACATCGAGCTGCCGAGTGGCGCCGAGCTCAGCCTCGCGGACGGCGAGACCTCCTTCGAGTACCCCGAGGAGGGGATCATCTCCTTCGACCTCGCGTACGACTACGCGGCCGCGAGCCGGATCGTGCTCTCCACGCGCGAGGACCTCGACCCCGCCGCCCTCGCCGAGGCGGTGGGGCTCTTCCAGGCACTCGGCAAGAAGGTCTCCGTGATCGGCGACGTGCCCGGCATGATCGTCGCGCGGACGGTCGCGATGCTGGCCGACGTCGCGGTCGACGCGGTCGACCGTGGGGTCGCGACCGCCGAGGACGTGGACACGGCGATGCGGCTCGGGGTCAACTATCCGGCCGGACCGATGGAGTGGGCCGGGAGGCTCGGCTACCGGCGCACGTGCGGTCTGCTGCGCGAGCTGCACGCGCGGTACACGAACGGCCGGTACGCGCCGGGGCTCGGCCTCGTGCGCCGGGCGGCCGCCGAGGACGCGGAGGACTCCCGATGACCACGGCGAAGCGCGACACGTACACCCCCGAGACGCTGCTCTCGGTCGCGGTGCGGGTCTTCAACGAGCGCGGTTACGACGGCACCTCGATGGAGCACCTGTCCAAGGCGGCCGGGATCTCGAAGTCCTCGATCTACCACCACGTCTCCGGCAAGGAGGAGCTGCTGCGGCGCGCGGTCAGCCGGGCGCTCGACGGGCTCTTCGCGATCCTCGACGAGCCGGGGGCCGGGCGCGGCCGGGCCGTCGAGCGGGTCGAGTACGTCACGCGGCGCACCGTCGAGGTGCTCATAGCCGAGCTGCCGTACGTGACGCTGCTGCTGCGGGTGCGGGGCAACACGGCCACCGAGCGGTGGGCGATGGAGCGGCGCCGCGAGTTCGACCACAAGGTGGCCGATCTGCTGAAGGCCGCCGCCGCCGAGGGCGACCTGCGGGCCGACGTGGACATCCGGCTCGCGACCCGGCTCCTCTTCGGCATGATCAACTCGCTGGTGGAGTGGTACCGGCCGCATCCGGACGCGACGGCGGAGCGGGAGCAGCTCGCCGAGACCGTCGTCCACCTGGCCTTCGACGGGCTGCGGACGGCGCGCTGACCCCTCGTACGGGCTACTGGGGGGTCAGCGGCCCGGCTCCCGGTGGTCCGGGTCCAGGTCCGTCTCCTCGAAGACCAGCAGGGTCCGGGTGGAGAGCACCTCGGGGATCGACTGCAGCTTGGTGAGCACCAGCTCGCGCAGGGTCCTGTTGTCGGGCGTGTGGACGAGCAGCAGCACGTCGAAATCGCCGCTGACGAGGGCGATGTGCGCGGCTCCCGGCAGGGCCTGGAGCTGTTCGCGCACGGTCCGCCAGGAGTTCTGGACGATCTTGAGCGTGATGTAGGCGGAGGCGCCGTGGCCCGCCCGCTCGTGGTTGACGCGCGCGCTGAAGCCGCGGATCACCCCGTCGTCGATGAGCCGGTTGATCCGCGCGTAGGCGTTGGCCCGGGAGACGTGCACCCGCTCGGCCACGGAGCGGATCGAGGCGCGGCCGTCCGTCTGCAGGATGCGCAGGATGTCGCGGTCGATGGCGTCCAGCGGGCGTGCCGGGGCGCCTGGGGTCACCGGTGCCGACGCCGGTGCGACGACCCGCTCCCAGTCCTCGGCCATTTGTTCATCCGCCATGTGCCCCCGCCTCTCTCCGGTGGACGACCTGCCCTTATCTCAGGCTGTGGAGAACCGTTTGTCCACAGGCTGGAGGTGCCTGTAGCCAAAATGCCTCCACGACCGAACAATCGGTAGGTGAGGCGCGCCACACTCGCGCCACCCGCCTTCGGGTCTTATGCCCGCTCCCACGAGGAGGTGGACTCGTTGCAACAGCGCAGTTCGACAGTCCAAGAGCCGCCCGGTGCCGTTGACGCCCACCGGACCACCCCGCCGCCGGCCTGGCAGCCGCGCACCGACCCCGCGCCGCTGCTGCCCGAGGCCGAGCCGCTGCGCGTGCTCGGCACGGACGCCGTGGCCGACGCCGACCCCGCGCTGCTGCTCCGGCTCTACGCGGAGCTGATCCGCGGCCGCCGGTACAACGCGCAGGCCACCGCCCTCACCAAGCAGGGCCGGCTCGCCGTGTACCCGTCCACCACCGGCCAGGAGGCGTGCGAGATCGCCGCCGCCCTCGCCCTGGAGGAGCGGGACTGGCTCTTCCCCTCGTACCGCGACACCCTGGCGGCCGTCGCCCGGGGCCTCGACCCCGTCCAGGCCCTGACCCTGCTCCGCGGCGACTGGCACACCGGGTACGACCCGCACGAGCACCGCATCGCGCCGCTGTGCACGCCGCTCGCCACCCAGCTCCCGCACGCCGTGGGCCTGGCCCACGCCGCCCGCCTCAAGGGCGACGACGTCGTCGCCCTCGCCATGGTCGGCGACGGCGGCACCAGCGAGGGCGACTTCCACGAGGCGCTGAACTTCGCCGCCGTCTGGCAGGCCCCCGTGGTCTTCTTCGTCCAGAACAACGGCTTCGCGATCTCCGTGCCGCTCGCCAAGCAGACCGCGGCCCCCTCCCTCGCCCACAAGGCCGTCGGGTACGGGATGCCGGGCCGGCTCGTCGACGGCAACGACGCGGTCGCCGTCCACCAGGTCCTCACCGAGGCCGTGGCCCGCGCGCGGCGCGGCGGCGGCCCCACCCTCGTCGAGGCCGTCACCTACCGGATCGACGCCCACACCAACGCCGACGACGCCACCCGCTACCGCGCGGCCGGCGAGGTCGAGGCCTGGCGGGCGCACGACCCGATCCTGCTGCTCGAACGGGAACTGACGGAGCGTGGCCTGCTCGACGAGGACGGCAGGCGCGCGGCGGCGGAGGCCGCCGAGACGATGGCGGCGGAGCTGCGCGAACGGATGAACGCCGACCCGGTGCTCGACCCGATGGAACTCTTCTCCCACGTCTACGCGGAGCAGACGACACAGCTGCGCGAACAGGCGGCGCAGCTGCGCGCCGAGCTCGAAGCCGAGGGTGAGGCGTGATGACGACCGCGACGACCGGCCCCGCGGCGGCCAAGGCCGCCGGGAACGCCGGGAAGCCGAAGCCGGCCACGATGGCGCAGGCGCTCCAGCGCGCCATGCGCGACGCGATGGCCGAGGACCCGACCGTCCATGTGATGGGCGAGGACGTCGGCACCCTCGGCGGTGTCTTCCGGGTCACCGACGGGCTCGCCAAGGAGTTCGGCGAGGACCGCTGCACCGACACTCCGCTGGCCGAGGCGGGCATCCTCGGCGCGGCCGTCGGCATGGCCATGTACGGCCTGCGGCCGGTCGTGGAGATGCAGTTCGACGCCTTCGCGTACCCGGCGTTCGAGCAGCTGCTCTCGCACGTGGCGAAGATGCGGAACCGGACGCGCGGCGCGATGCCGATGCCGATCGTGATCCGTGTGCCGTACGGCGGCGGGATCGGCGGCGTCGAGCACCACAGCGACTCCTCCGAGGCCTACTACATGGCCACCCCGGGGCTGCACGTCGTCACGCCGGCGACCGTCGAGGACGCGTACGGGCTGCTGCGCGCGGCCATCGCCTCCGACGACCCCGTGGTCTTCCTGGAGCCCAAGCGGCTCTACTGGTCCAAGTCCGACTGGTCCCCCGAGGCGCCCGCGGCCGTCGAGCCGATCGGCAAGGCCGTCGTGCGGCGCCGGGGCACCGGCGCCACCCTGATCACCTACGGTCCCTCGGTGCCGGTCTGTCTGGAGGCGGCGGAGGCCGCCCAGGCCGAGGGCTGGGACCTGGAGGTCATCGACCTCCGCTCGCTCGTCCCGTTCGACGACGAGACCGTCTGCGCCTCGGTGCGGCGCACCGGCCGCGCGGTCGTCGTCCACGAGTCGACCGGCTTCGGCGGCCCCGGCGCGGAGATCGCCGCGCGGGTGACCGAGCGCTGCTTCCATCACCTGGAGGCGCCGGTGCTGCGGGTCGCGGGCTTCGACATCCCATACCCGCCGCCGATGCTGGAGCGACACCATCTGCCGGGCGTGGACCGGGTCCTGGACGCGGTGGCGCGACTGCAGTGGGAGGCGGGCAGCTGATGGCACAGGTCCTTGAGTTCAAGCTGCCGGACCTCGGTGAGGGGCTCACCGAGGCCGAGATCGTGCGCTGGCTGGTCGCCGTCGGCGACGTCGTCGCCATCGACCAGCCGGTCGTCGAGGTCGAGACGGCCAAGGCGATGGTCGAGGTGCCCTGCCCGTACGGCGGCGTCGTCACCGCCCGGTACGGCGAGGAGGGCACCGAACTGCCCGTCGGCGCACCGCTCCTGACGGTCGCCGTGGGCGGCACGGGCGCGCCGGAGGAGCTCGCCGAGGCCGCTCCGGGAGCGGCTCCCACGGCGGGCGGGGCCGATGCCGAGTCGGCCGTCTCCTCGGAGTACTCGGGCAACGTGCTCGTCGGCTACGGCACTGCCGGGCCCGCCGCCCGGCGTCGCCGGGTGCGGCACACGAACCCGGCGGCCGCCCAGGCTCCGGTGACCGCCGCGGCCCCGGCTGCCGCTCCGGCCCCGGTCGCCGCTCCGGCGGCTCCGGCACCGGCCGGGCACGAGGGGCCCGTGCCCGTCATCTCGCCGCTCGTGCGGAAACTCGCCCGTGACCGGGGCCTCGACCTGCGGGAGGTGCGCGGATCCGGGCCCGAGGGGCTGATCCTGCGGGCCGACGTGGAGCTGGCCCTCGCGGCCCTGGAGCGGCCGGTCGCCGCCCCGGCGCCCGCACCCGTCGTGGCGGTCGCCGCCCCGGCCGGTGAGCGGGTTCCGCTGCGCGGGGTCCGCGGCGCGGTGGCGGACAAGCTGTCCCGCAGCCGTACGGAGATCCCCGACGCGACCTGCTGGGTCGACGCCGACGCGACCGAGCTGATGGCGGCACGGAGGGCGATGAACGCGGCCGGCGGGCCGAAGATCTCGCTGCTCGCGCTTCTCGCGCGGATCTGCGTCCACGCCCTGGCCCGGTTCCCCGAGCTCAACTCCACGGTGGACACGGCCGCACGGGAGATCGTCCGGCTGCCGTCCGTGCACCTCGGCTTCGCCGCCCAGACCCCGCGCGGGCTCGTCGTCCCCGTGGTCAAGGACGCGGGGACCCGGACCGCCGAGTCGCTGACGGAGGAGTTCGCCCGGCTGACGGAGGCGGCCCGGCAGGGAGCGATCACCCCGGCCGATCTGACCGGCGGCACGTTCACCCTCAACAACTACGGGGTGTTCGGGGTCGACGGCTCCACGCCGATCATCAACCACCCCGAGGCCGCGATGCTCGGTGTCGGCCGGATCATCCCCAAGCCCTGGGTGCACCAGGGCGAACTGGCCGTCCGTCAGGTGGTGCAGCTCTCGCTCACCTTCGACCACCGCGTCTGCGACGGCGGCACGGCCGGCGGCTTCCTGCGGTACGTGGCGGACTGCGTCGAGCAGCCCGCGGTCCTGCTCCGCACGGTCTGACACGCGCGGTCCGACAGGCACGGTCCGACACGGACGGTCCGAGGGGCCCGTCCCAGCAGGACCCGGTACGGCCCCGCGCCGCTGCCTCCGTACGACGGGCCCGTCTCAGCAAGGGAGACGGGCCCGTCGGCGGTGGCCCCTCGCGGCCCATACTGCTGGGGTGACCACCGCATACGACGCCGTCGTGCTCGCCGGGGGCGCCGCCCGGCGTCTCGGCGGCTCCGACAAGCCCGGGGTACGGATCGGGGGCCGGACCCTCCTCGACCGGGTGCTCGCCGCCTGCCCCGACGCCGAACGCACCGTGGTCGTCGCCGACCCCCGCCCGACCGCCCGCCCCGTCCGCTGGACCAGGGAGGACCCGCCCGGCGGCGGCCCGCTGGCCGCCCTCGGCGCCGGCGTACGGGAGACCGGAGCCGACGTCCTCCTCGTCCTCTCCGCCGACCTGCCCTTCCTCGACGGGGCCGCCGTCCGCCGCCTCCTCGACGCGCTCGACGCGGACCCCGGGGCCGAGGGAGTGCTCCTCACCGACGCGGAGGGGCGGGACCAGCCGCTCGTCGCCGCGTACCGCCGCACCCCCCTCCTGCGCGAACTGGCCCTCGTCGTGGAACAGCGGGGCACCCTCGACGGCGGACCGCTGCGCCGGCTCACCGGAGGACTCCGCCTCACCCGCGTCGCCGCGGGCCCCCTCGCCTCCTTCGACTGCGACACCTGGGAGGACATCGCCACGGCCCGGACCCGCATCAGGGATCATGGGACCGTGCTGGATGAATGGATCACCGCAGTCAAGGAAGAACTGGGCATCGAACTGGACGTCGACACCGGCGTGCTGCTCGACCTCGCCCGTGACGCCGCCCACGGCGTTGCCCGCCCCGCCGCGCCCCTGACCACCTTCCTGGTCGGCTACGCGGCGGCCCGCGCGGGCAGCGAGGGCGGACCGGAGGCGGTCGCCGAGGCCGCCCGCAAGGCCGCGGCGCTCGCCCAGCGCTGGGCCGCCGAGCAGGACGAGGCCGGATGACCCTGAAGGAGCCCACCCCCGTGGCCCCGGGAACGACCACCACCGGCGCGAAGGCCGAGCCGCCGCACCGCGCCACCGCCTGGCCCGAGGCCCGGGCCGCCGCCGCCCGCGCCGGGACCGCCGCGCGGGCCGGCCGAGAGCCTCACCGCCTGCCGCTCGGGCAGGCGCTCGGCCGGGTCCTGGCCGAGCCGCTGCTCGCCCTCACCGACCTGCCCTCCTTCGACACCTCCGCCATGGACGGCTGGGCCGTCGCGGGCCCGGGCCCCTGGAGCGTCCGCGCCGAGACCCCCGTCCTCGCCGGTCACGCGCCCGCCGCCGCCCTGGCCGACGGCGAGGCTGTACGGATCGCCACCGGCGCCCCCGTACCGCCCCGGACCACCGCCGTCATCCGCAGCGAGCACTCCCGTACGGAGCGGACCGAGGCCGCGGGCCTTGTGCTGCACGCCCTGCGCGAGGTGCTTCCCCGACAGGACATCCGGCCCCGGGGCCAGGAGTGCCGCTCCGGCGACGAGCTGCTCCCCGCGGGCACCGCCGTGACCCCCGTCGTCCTGGGCCTCGCCGCGGCCGCCGGGTACGACGAGCTCCCCGTACCGGCGCGCCCCCGGGTGGAGGTCCTCGTCCTCGGCGACGAGCTGCTCACGGCCGGGCTCCCCCACGAGGGGCTCATCCGTGACGCCCTCGGCCCGATGCTCGGCCCCTGGCTCACGGCGCTCGGCGCCGAGGTCCTCGCCACCCGGCGGATCGGCGACGACGCCGAGGAGCTGTACGCGGCCGTCACCGGTTCCGCCGCCGATCTGGTCGTCACCACCGGAGGCACCGCCGCCGGACCCGTCGACCACCTCCACCGGGTGCTCGACAAGGCGGGCGCCACGCTCCTCGTCGACGGGGTGAAGGTCCGCCCCGGCCACCCCATGCTCCTCGCGGCCCTCGGCGGCCACCGCCACCTCGTCGGCCTGCCCGGCAACCCGCTCGCCGCCGTCTCCGGGCTCCTCACGCTCGCCGAGCCGCTCCTCGCGGCCCTGGCCGACACCTCGCGCTCCCGGGGCCGGGGCCGCGCCCCCGTCGCGGACGAGGTGCACGGGCATCCGCACGACACCCGGCTCGTCCCGGTCGTCCGGCGGGGCGAGCAGCTCGTTCCGCTGCACTACAACGGGCCCGCCATGCTCCGGGGCATCGCCGTCGCGGACGGCATGGCCGTCGTCCCGCCCGGCGGCGCCCGGTCCGGCCAGGAGCTGGACGTCCTCGACCTTCCCTGGCCGCCGACGTCGGGTGCCGTACCGGCTCAGGGAGCGTGTTTCACGTGAAACTTCCCAGCCGTGACGTGATGGCCCGCAACGAGGACGAGCGGGCCTCGGGCCCTCAGATCCGGCTGCCCCGCAGGGTCGTCGAGAGGCCGCTGCGCCAGGTCGGCAAGCGGCTGCTGATGGCGCTCGGCGTGCTGGCCGTGACGGTCCTCATCGTCTACGTCGACCGCGACGGCTACCACGACAACGCCGACGAGACGCTCGACTTCCTCGACTGCGCCTACTACGCGACGGTGACGCTCTCCACCACCGGATACGGCGACATCGTCCCGTACAGCGACTCGGCCAGGCTCGCCAACATCCTCCTCGTCACGCCACTGCGCGTGCTCTTCCTGATCATCCTGGTCGGCACCACTCTCGAGGTCCTCACCGAGCGGACCCGGGAGGAGTTCCGGCTGAACCGCTGGAGGTCCACCTTGCGCGACCACACCGTCATCGTCGGTTTCGGGACGAAGGGGCGGTCCGCGATCCAGACGCTCTGCGCGACCGGACTCCGCAAGGACCAGATCGTTATCGTCGACCCCTCCACCAAGGTGATCGAGACGGCGAACGCGGACGGATTCGTCGGCGTCATCGGCGACGCCACCCGCAGCGACGTACTGCTGCGGGCCGAGGTGCAGCGGGCCCGGCAGATCGTGATCGCCACCCAGCGCGACGACACGGCGGTCCTGGTCACCCTGACGGCACGCCAGCTCAACCGGGGCGCGAAGATCGTCGCCGCGGTCCGCGAGGAGGAGAACGCGCCGCTGCTCCGCCAGTCCGGTGCGGACGCGGTCATCACCAGCGCCAGCGCCGCCGGGCGCCTCCTCGGCCTCTCCGTGCTGAGCCCCAGCGCCGGCACAGTGATGGAGGACCTCATCCAGCAGGGCTCGGGCCTCGACCTCGTGGAACGGCCGGTGACCAAGAGCGAGGCCGGCAAGAACGTGCGGGAGACCGGCGACCTGGTGGTGAGCGTGCTCCGGGGCCACCGGCTCATCGGTTACGACGACCCCGCGGCCAGCCCGCTCCAGCTCACCGACCGGGTGATCACCATCGTGCGCGCCGCACCGGTGACCCCGCTCTCCTCGCCGCCCGAGGACTAGGGCTGTCCGGCGGATCAGGGTCGGACAGGCCCTGGCCCGCGCCCGGACCCGGATCGACCCGGCAAGACCGCGTCCGCCCGAGAACCGAGTCGCCCCGACGAGTAGCCTCGCCGCCATGTATGCGATCACGATTCCGGAACCCGGTGGTCCCGAGGCTCTCGTCTGGGCCGAGGTGCCCGATCCCGTACCCGGCGAGGGCGAGGTGCTCGTCGAGGTGGTGGCGAGCGCGGTCAACCGCGCCGATCTGCTCCAGCGCCAGGGCTTCTACGGCCCGCCGCCGGGCAGCTCCCCGTACCCGGGCCTGGAGTGCGCCGGCCGGGTCGCCGCGCTCGGCCCCGGGGTGTCCGGCTGGGCCGTCGGCGACGAGGTGTGCGCGCTGCTCTCCGGCGGCGGCTACGCCGAGAAGGTCGTGGTCCCGGCCGGGCAGCTGCTGCCGGTCCCGGAGGGCGTCGACCTGGCCACGGCCGCCGCGCTCCCCGAGGTCGCCTGCACCGTCTGGTCCAACCTCTTCATGCTCGCGCACCTGAGGCCCGGCGAGACGCTGCTCGTGCACGGCGGCGCGAGCGGCATCGGCACGATGGCGATCCAGCTGGCGAAGGCGGTCGGCGCGCGGGTCGCGGTCACCGCCGGAGGCCCCGAGAAGCTGGCGCGCTGCGCCGAGCTGGGCGCGGACATCCTCATCGACTACCGCGAGCAGGACTTCGTCGAGGAGCTGGCGAAGGCGACGGACGGGGCGGGCGCGGACGTCATCCTGGACATCGTCGGCGCCAAGTACCTGGAGCGGAACGTGAAGGCGCTGGCCGTGAACGGCCGGCTGGTCGTCATCGGCCTCCAGGGCGGGGTGAAGGGCGAGCTGAACCTCGGGGCGCTGCTCGCGAAGCGTGCCGCCGTCCTGGCGACCACCCTGCGGTCCCGCCCGGCGCAGGAGAAGGCGGCGATCGTCGCGGCCGTACGGGAGCACGTCTGGCCGCTGATCGGCGCGGGCACGGTCCGGCCGGTCGTCGACCGCACCGTGCCGATGCCGGAGGCCGCCGAGGGGCACCGGGCCCTTGAGGGCGGCCGCCACGTCGGCAAGGTGCTGCTGCTCGTGCCGCAGGCCTGACCCCGTACGTACGAGGGAGGGGCCCGGCACACGAGCTGTGCCGGGCCCCTCCTCCGTACCGAGCGCGACCTACAGATACGGTCCCGAGCGGACCGCGTGGCCGTGGCCGTGGTCGTCGTCATCGTCGTGGGACGCACCCGGAGGCAGCGCGCGGCGCATCTGCTCCAGCTGTGCGCGGGCCGCCATCTGCTGGGCGAACAGCGCCGTCTGGATGCCGTGGAACAGGCCCTCGAGCCAGCCCACCAGCTGCGCCTGCGCGATGCGCAGCTCCGCCTCGGAGGGGATCGCCTCGTCCGTGAACGGCAGGGAGAGCCGCTCCAGTTCCTCGACGAGCTCGGGTGCGAGCCCGTCCTCCAGCTCCTTCACGGAGCTTGCGTGGATGTCCTTGAGCCTGACCCGGCTCGCCTCGTCCAGAGGGGCCGCCCGTACTTCCTCCAGGAGCTGCTTGATCATGCTGCCGATCCGCATGACCTTCGCAGGCTGCTCGACCATTTCCGTCACCGGGACCTCGCGGGGTTCGTCGTCGCCCTGAGTGCCGCCGAGCGCCATCCCGTCCTGTCCCACGATGAGGACCTGGGGGCTCTCCTGCGACCTGTCATTCCTCGGCATCTCCATGCCGCCATTCTCTCGTACCCAAGCGTCACCACAGGGTGTGCCCCTGTACGGGGGTGATCCACCCTCGTACAGGGGCACAGGACGGGAACGAAGACCGTCAGGTCGCCGCGCGCCGGGCCAGCGCACCGCGCGAGCGGGTCACCAGGGCGGCGAGGAGCGCGGCGCCGAGCGGGACGGCGACGAGCAGGCCGGCCAGGGTCTCCCAGGGGATGACGATCGGCACGTCCGGCGGGGCGAGGTCGCTGCTCCAGCCCTCGGCGAGGTTCTGCTCGTAGAAGCGGAGCTGGTCGCGCTCCTCGGTGAGCCGGAGCCCCACGGCGGGCAGCAGTCCGGCGGCCGAGCCGAGGAGCACGCCCATCGCGGCGACGACTCCGCACTGGAATCCGCTGAGCGTGCGGCGGACCCGGGGCGGGGCGCCGACGGCGGCGAGGGTCTTCAGGTCGGCCTCGGCGTCGGCCTGGGCGAGTCCGGTGGCGATGCCGGCGGCGCCGATGGTGACCAGGCCCGCGAAGATCGCCAGCGAGAGCAGGAGGATGCCGTTGTCGTTGACGAACCCCTCCTCCAGGTGCAGTTCGACATTGCTGCCGAGCTTGGCGAGGTCGCTGTCGAGCTTCTGGCGCTGCTCGCTGTCCGGGAGCCGCTCGGTGCTGACGTACACGCCCAGCGGCACCGTGGACAGGCCGGCGGCCTTGGCGGTGGCGGGGGTCATGAGGGCCTGGACGCCGTAGGACTTCTTGCCGCCGGGCACCAGGTAGGCGGGCAGGGTGCTGACCTTGCCGGGTGCGGGGCGGCCCTCCTCGGAGGCCTTGTCGGCGGCGGCGATGTCGGTGATCTGCTTGATCCCGACGGTGCCGTCCTTCTCGACCAGGGCGCGGTTGAAGGCGACGATCTTCCCGTCGGCGAGGGCCTTCACGGTCGCGGGGTCGTCGACGCCGAGGACCTGGAGCAGCTTGGCGTCACCGATGACCAGGCCGCCGTCGGAGACGTACATCCCGCTGCTCGCGGAGTCCTTGCACCGCCAGTCCTCGGTGATCATCTTCCGCCGCTGTTCGGGCGTGTACTTCTCCGAGGGGTCGCCGCCGCCCGGGAGCGTCGCGTACATCGGGCACTCGTTCGCCGGGGGGAGGACGACCTCGTAGCGGCCGCAGCCGGGGCCGCCCCAGGACGGGCAGCCGGGCTTGCCGACCGAGACGCGCCCGACGTCGGCGCGGACGTCGACCGGGAAGGTGCGCTGGATCGCGTCGCGGACCGCGGGGACGTCCCGGCCGCCCTCCTCCTGGACGAAGGCGGAGGCGACGCCGTACGGCAGGGAGGCCTCGTACTCGGCCCGGTTCTGTGCCTCGCGGCTGGCCATGTACGTGGAGACGGCGACCGTGCCCGCGACGGCGGCGAGGACGGCGGCGACGGCGGGTGCCGTACGGCCCCGGTTGCGGACGGCGTCCCGCAGCGCGAGCCGCGGGGAGAGCGGCAGCCAGCGGCCGGTCCGCCCGAAGAGGCCCACCAGGGCCGGGGTCATGGCGACGACGCCCAGCTCGGCGAGGGCGGAGCCGGCCGCCACGAGGGTGACCTGCTGGGAGACCATCGAGCCGAAGAGGGCGACCGCGCCGCCGATGAGGAGGGCCACCAGGCCGATCAGGGGCAGCACCCGGCTGCTGCGGCGGACTCCGCGCCGGCCGGTGAGCGAGGCGAGGACGGTCTGCCGGGAGGCGGTGACGGCCGGGACGACGGCGGCGAGCAGACCGGTGAGGACCGCGAGCAGCGCGATGCCGAGGAGTTCGAGGGGCCGGATGTCGAAGGCCCCGAACCGCTGACCCATGGTGTCCTCGAGGACCGGCTGCAGCAGCAGCGTCAGGATCAGGGCGAGGACGGTGCCGGTGACGGCGGCGGCGACGCCGATGACCAGACCGCCGCTCAGCACGATGGCCCGGATGTGGCTGCGGGCACCGCCGTTGGCCCCGACCAGACCGAGCTGGCGGCGCGAGCGGCGGGCGCCGACCGCGAAGGCGGGTCCGGCGAGCAGGCAGATCTCCAGCATCGCCAGGCCGACGACGGTCGCGAGGGAGGCGAGCTCGGCGGCATCGGCCCCCGCGCTGGACTCGTAACCGCCCCAGCCCTCCTTCTGGTTGAGCGGCACCTCGGACGCGGCCGGCGGGTCGATCACCACGGCGCGGGAGACGACGGCGACGCCCTTGGTGTTGATCTCCTTGACGGTGTTCCACGTGAAACCACCGGGCCGGCGCACCAGGTACGAGACGGAGACATCGGGCGCGGGCAGCCCGGCCTTCTCGACGGCCTTCGCGTACGGGGCGAGGAAGGCCCCCGGCAGCGTGTTGACCTGGTCGGCGTTGAGCGTGTCGGGAAGTTCGTAGGAGCCGACGATCCGGTACGGGCGATCGAAGTTGCGGGCGGAAAGGGTCGAGCCGACCGACAGACCGCTGGTCTCCAGGAAGTGCGAGGTCGCGATGACCTCGTCGCTCTTCTCCGGGAAACGTCCGTCCAGGAGCGTCAGGATGCCGCGGGCGATCGGATCGGAGGCCTTCAGCTCACGCACCTCGGTCATGAGCAGACCGTGGGCCGTCGTCAGCTTCGCCGAACCGACGGCGTCCGTGAGGACGGTGGAGCCGGCCGGGATCACCTTCGTGACATCGGTGGGGCCGCTCGGCCACGGCTCGTTCTCGTAGTCCTTGGCCGTCGTGTGCATCTCGCCGGTCGGGTCCTGGAAGATCGGGACACCGCCGACCTGGGCGTCCCTGAAGCGCGCGTCGGCCGCACCGATCGTCCGCTCCACCCGCTCGGCGGGGGAGAGTTCGGAGCTGCGGTAGGTCAGATCGAGGGCACTGACACCCAGGATCGGCAGCGCGATCATCGCGAGGACGAGGGCGCTGCGGCCCTTGGAACGCCAGGCGTCGCGGCGGGCTATGCGGATCGCTGCCCGCCAGGAGTGGAGCCAGGTCTTCACGCTTCGGCCACCTGGCCCGAGAGGAGGGAGTCGGCGTCGCTGCGCACGGTCTGGTCGACGATGGCGCCGTCCCGAAGGAACACCACCCGGTCGGCCCAGGCGGCGAACCGCGGCTCGTGGGTGACGAGGACGCCGGCGGCGCCCGCGTCGCAGCGGGAGCGGAGCAGGGCGAGCACGGACTCGCCGGTCTCGGAGTCGAGGGCGCCGGTCGGCTCGTCGGCGAGGACGAGCCGGCGGTCGCCGACGAGGGCGCGGGCGATGGCCACGCGCTGCTGCTGGCCGCCGGACATCTCGTCGGGGAAGCGGTCGGCGAGGTGGCCGAGCCCCATCTCCTCCAGGGCGGCGAGGGCCTCGACGCGGGCCTTGCGGGCGGAGGTCCCGTCCAGCTCGCGGGGCAGGGCGACGTTCTCTGCGGCCGTCAGGGCCGGGATGAGGTTGTAGTCCTGGAAGACGTAGCCGATGCTGCGACGGCGCAGGGCGGCGAGCTGCTTGACGCTCGCGGTGGTGATGTCGGTGTCCTCGACGATCACCCGGCCCGAGCTGGGGGTGTCCAGGCCGCCCGCGATCGTGAGCAGCGTGGACTTGCCGGAGCCCGACGGGCCCATGACGGCGACGAGTTCGCCGGGGTACACGGCGAGGTCGATGCCGCGCAGGGCATGCACCTCGGTGGCGCCCGCGCCGTGGACGCGGGTCAGGTTCTGGAGTTGCAGCACGGGCTGCTGAGCGGTCATGGAGGGGTCCCCCCGGTTGGCCGTACGCCGGCGGTCGGGCCGGGTACGGGAGCGTGCGGTGGAAGGTGGTGCGTCGGCGGTACGGGCGGGGCGCGGGCGTGCGGGCGGCGCGCCCCGGGCGTACCGGTGGTCGAAGTGCGCTACGAGGCCGACGTGCCCGGGACGGCCGTGGCGGCCGTGGCAGCCGGGGAGGCCGGGGTGCTCGGGGAGGCGGCAGCGGCCGACAGGCGGATCAGCCGGGACTCGCAGTGGTCCAGCCAGCGGGCTTCCGCCTCGGTCTGGAAGATCAGCTGCTCCAGGACGAGCAGCCAGGCCACGTCGTCCCGGCCCCCGGCCCCGCCGCCACTCTCGACGGCGAGCAGGGCCTGCGCCTTGAGCCGGGTGTAGTCCTGCATCGCCTTCACGGTGTGCCGGCGCTGGGACTGGATGACGTCGCGGATGTCGACGCCGGGCGCGCCCACGGCCATGGCGAGCTTGATGGCCAGCTCGTCGCGGGCGGGGCTGGTGCGGTCCACCGGCTTCTCGAACCAGGTCCTGAGCTCGGCGCGGCCGCTGTCGGTGATCGCGTAGAGCGTGTGCCCGGCCTCGTCCTCGCCGCCCTGGGCGACCATGCCGTCGCGTTCGAGGCGGTTGAGGGTCGTGTAGACCTGGCCGACGTTGAGCGGCCAGGTGGAGCCGGTGCGGGACTCGAACTCCGTACGGAGCTGGGAGCCGTAGCGAGGGCCGCGTTCGAGGAGGGCGAGGAGCCCGTGGCGGATCGACATACTCAGTATGTATACCGGGTATGCCGCGCCGGACAACCGTCCTCGGAGGGATGCGGAAGGTCCGACTCAAGGAGGACCCGGTGGCCCCGGCGGGCTCAGCGGCGGCGCATCCGGAGCCCGAGGAAGCCGATGCCGAGCCCCATCAGGGCGAGCCCCACGCCCAGGGTGAGGACGGGAATCCGCTGGTCGACGAGGGTGGGCGCGGCCTCGGCCGCCAGTCCGGGGGCCGCGGCGGGCAGGCTGGCGGGCGCCGCCCCGGGCGGCACCGGGTCCTCCTCACGTACCGGCTCGCCGGTCCCCTCGGCGGCCTCGCGCCCGCGCGAGCTTGTAGCGGTTTCGGTACGTGAGGGGCCGGGCGACGGCGCCGAGGCGGTCGTGGAGGGAGCCGCGGACTCGCCGCGCCCGGGTCGGGGCCGCCCCTCGCCGGCGGGCCGCCCCGCGAGGGAGGCGGAGCCGCTGGGGGTGGGCGCGTCGGACGGCTCGGCGCTCGGCCCGGGCGGGGCGGACGGCGCCCCGGTGCCGGTGGGCGCGGGCGCGGGAGAGGCGGGGGCGCGGGTGCCCCCCGCGGAAGCGCCCGGGGAGGCGGAAGCGGAGGCGGGCGCGGAGGGGCCGTCCGGCGACGCGGCCGACGAGGACGCGGTCGCCACCGGAGTGGGGGCCGCCGAGGCGCCGGGGGCCTGTACGCCGTACCCGAGGGGCGCGGCGTACAGGGCGCAGGCGCAGGTGAACGCACAGGTCAGCGCCGGGCGGAGGGCCCGCGCGCGTGCCTTGCGGAGTGCTGGAGTCACCGGGTGACCCCCTCCCGTACCGAGCCGCCGAGGTGTTCAACTCAGCGTCACATGTCGGAATAGTTCCGGCATCCGGGCGCATGTGGATCTCGGCATTCGGGTGGGGGTCCGGCTGTTGAAACGGAGTTACCAGTTTGGATTGTTCAGCGAGCCGGCCATGCATCCCACGAGGTACGTACTGCCCTCAAAGTTGGCCACCTCGATGGTGGCGTTCCTGATGCCGGCAGTGTCATAGGCGTACGTGCTCCACGTCCGCGACGTGCCGTTGCCGTCGTAGTTGTGATGCCAGGGCCACTCCCTCCGGCTCCCGTCCGCTCGAAGGGTGGCCAGCATGACCGCCGGGTGGTGACCGTCGGAGGCAGTGTCCTTGGCCGTGAGCTGCAGGTTGTCCATCCGGTACTTCCCGTTCCAGGTCCATGTAGCGCTGCCCCAGGCGCCGGATACGGAACAGGAGACGGAAGCGGCTGACGCGGGGGTAGCCATGGTTACGGGAAGCACAGTCGCCATGGCCACCGTCGCTGCGATGGAGATTCGTGAGCGCATACGCATGGAAGATCCGTTCGTAGGCTGCGTGGCATGGCCATGCTAGAAGCGGAGCTTCGCTGATGTTCAGGTGTTCGAGGAATATGTGCGGCGGAGTTCTCCGGCCGCTCCCTGTGAAGGGTTCGCCCTACTGCGGCGGGTTGCCCGTCGAGATCTTGAGGGTGAACTCGGCGTCCTCGTCGGTGATGTCCTCACCGGCCGGCGGGTACTGCTCCAGGACCGTGCCCTCGCCGTAGGTGGCCTCGTCCACGGGGGTCTGGGACATGACCTTCCAGCCTGCCGCGCGGATGCAGTCCTTCACCGACTGGATGTTCTTGTAGGTGAAGTTCGGGACCTCGAACTTGGAGGGGTCGTCGCTCGACTCCGAAGGCTGCGTGCACTTCTTGACGTCGATCGTCTTGGTCAGGTCGGGGCCCTTGTGGCCGGGCGCCGCCGACTCGCTCTGCTGGGTCTCCGTGCCGCCCGTGCCGCCGGCCTGCGGGTCCTGCTCGTCCTTGTTCATGTTGTACGCGACGAGCACGCCGCCGATCGCGAGCAGCGCGACGGCGATCGCGCCGATGAGCACCGGGGTGTTCCGCCGGGAGCCGGAGCCGGACGAGCCGGAGCCGCCCGCGACCGTGGCCGATCCGGGCATGGCCGCCGGCATGGGAGCCGGCGTGGGCGCGTACGGCCCCGGGGCCGGGGTCGGGGCGTACGGCGCGGGCGTCGGCGCCTGCTGCGGGTAGCCGTACGCCGGGGCGGGAGCCGGGGTCGCGGGGCCGTACGGGCCGGGCTGCGGCGTCGGCGGCATGTACGGCTGCTGCACACCGGGGTGCGGGGTCGGCGGCGGGGTCTGGCCGACCGGCGGGAAGACCGCCGAGCCGACGCCCGCACCGCTGCTGACCGGACCGCCGCCCGGGACGATCATCGGGGCGCCGGTCTGGCCGGCCGAGAGCACCCGCAGGCACTCGTCGCGCATCGCGGCCGCGCTCGGGAACCGCTCGTTCGGGTTCTTTCGCAGCGCGCGGGCGACGAGCGCGTCCATCGCCGGCGTCACCGAGCGGTTGACGGAGGACGGGGCGACCGGCTCCTCCTGCACGTGCGCGTAGGCGATGGCGAGCGGCGAGTCGGCGTCGAAGGGCAGTCGGCCCGTCAGCAGCTGGAAGAGCATGATGCCGACCGAATAAAGGTCGGAGCGGGCGTCCACCGCGCGGCCGAGGGCCTGCTCGGGGGAGAGGTACTGGGGGGTGCCGACGACCATGCCGGTCTGCGTCATCGAGGTGACCCCGGACTGCATGGCCCGCGCGATGCCGAAGTCCATGACCTTGACCACGCCGCGCTTGGTCGTCATCACGTTGCCCGGCTTGATGTCGCGGTGGACCAGGCCCATCTCGTGGCTGACCTCGAGGGCCGCGAGGACGTCGGCCGTGACCTTGAGTGCCTTGTCGGCCGGCATCGCGCCGTACTGCTGGACGTCCGCGGCGAGGACCGAGCCGAGCGGCTGCCCCTCCACGTACTCCATGACGATGTACGGCATGACGGCGCCGTCGAGGGTGTCCTCGCCGGTGTCGAAGACCGAGACGATGTTCGTGTGCGACAGCTTGGCGACGGCCTGCGCCTCGCGCCGGAACCGCTCGCGGAAGGACTGCTCCCGGCCGAGCTCCGTGTGCAGCGTCTTGATGGCGACCTGCCGGTCGAGAGCGCTGTCGTACGCCAGGTACACCGACGCCATGCCGCCCTCGCCGAGCAGGTCACGCAGCTGGTACCGGCCGCCCGCGACCGAACCGCCCGCATAGCGGCCCTGTGCGCCGTCCTGGCTCATCTGTGCTTCCCCCTACGCGCGCGTGGCGGCGTTGATCCGGAATTTCCTGGCGCAAGTCTGCCGTAGGGCAGTGACACGTCAAGCCGGGCACCGGTTCGGTACCCGTTCCGTGACCCTCCGCACAGGAAGCTTCTCCGAAGCGTTTCCGCACTCTGGGGGGAAACCCCGTCGAATTTGCACAGGTGTACGTCGAGGGGGTTGGATGGCCGGTCCATCTCGGACCGTGGTGTCGTACGGAGCCTGTAGCGTGACGACTGGACACGGCACGACAGACGACGGCGAGGACTGATGGCACCCGATTCCGGAGCAGGTAACGGTGTGCCGGACGCGTCGGCGGAATCGTGGGGCGAGGGCGGCGTCGTCGGCGACGGCCGGTACCGCCTGACGCACCGTCTGGGCCGCGGCGGCATGGCGGAGGTCTTCGCCGCCGAGGACGTACGGCTCGGCCGCACCGTGGCCGTCAAGCTGCTGCGCGCCGACCTCGCCGAGGACCCGGTCTCCAAGGCCCGCTTCACCCGTGAGGCGCAGTCCGTCGCCGGGCTCAACCACCACGCCATCGTCGCCGTGTACGACTCCGGCGAGGACCTCGTGGGCGGCCGGCCCGTGCCGTACATCGTGATGGAGCTGGTCGAGGGCCGCACCATCCGCGACCTGCTGCTCAGCGCCGAGGCGCCCGGTCCCGAGCAGGCGCTCATCATCGTCTCCGGGGTCCTGGAGGCGCTGGCCTACTCGCACCAGCACGGCATCGTGCACCGCGACATCAAGCCGGCGAACGTGATCATCACGCACACGGGTGCGGTGAAGGTCATGGACTTCGGCATCGCGCGCGCCCTGCACGGCGCGCAGTCGACGATGACCCAGACCGGCATGGTCATGGGCACGCCGCAGTACCTCTCCCCCGAGCAGGCCCTCGGCAAGGCGGTCGACCACCGCTCCGACCTGTACGCGACGGGCTGCCTGCTCTACGAACTCCTCGCGCTGCGTCCTCCCTTCACCGGCGAGACCCCGCTGTCCGTCGTGTACCAGCACGTGCAGGACGCGCCGGTCCCGCCGTCCGAGGTGACGGGGTCCGTGCCGCCGGAGCTCGACGGCCTGGTGATGCGCTCGCTCGCGAAGGACCCGGACGACCGGTTCCAGAGCGCCGAGGAGATGCGCGGCCTCATCCAGTACGGCCTGCAGATGCTCCAGCAGCAGGGCGGCCACATCGGCACGTGGAACACCGGGCCGGTCGAGATCTACGAGGGCGGGCACACCCCGGGCGGCGGCATGGCCGCGACGACCGCGATGGGCCACCCGATGCACGGCGAGACCGCGCAGGGCCCGATCCTCCCGCCGATGAACCCGGACGACGGCGGTTACGGCGGGTACGACGGCGGCACGGGCGGCACCGGCGGCTACGGCCAGGGCGGATACGGCGGAGGCAACGGCGGCAGGGGCGGCCGGGGCGGCCGGGGCAAGGTGTGGCTGTTCGCCGCGCTCGCGCTGATCGCGGTCGTCGCCGGCGTCGTGTACGCGGTCGACAAGGCGAACGACCACAACGGCACGGTGAAGCCGACGACGACCGTCACCAACTCGCCGTCGACGGCCTCCGAGGAGCCCACGGCCTCGGACGAGCCCTCCCAGGAGCCCACCGAGGAGCCCGGCACGTCGACGGGCGGCACCCAGGACACCTGGACCCCGCCGACGACGCAGACGCCGACCGAGCCCACGGGCACGCCGACGACCGAACCGCCGACGCAGCCGACGACCGCGCCGCCGACCCAGCCGACGAACCCGCCGACGAAGACGACCGCGCCGCCGACCGGCAACCCCACGGAGCCGACGGGCGAGCCGACCGACGACACCACCGGCGGCAACGGCAACCCGGACACCCCGACGACGGGCACGGGCGCCGAGACCGGCTGACCCGCTGACGCCCCGCCGGCGGCTCAGCCGGCGAAGGCGTCGCGGACCGCCGCGTACTCACGCGTCCACCACACCGCCAGGGCCGACACCGCGGGAAACTGCGGGTCGGCCCTGCGGTCGTGCAGCTGGTAGCGCCAGCGCAGGGTCCAGAAGTCGTTGAGCCGCTCCCACCACACCCGGTGCGCCGCCGCCGCCAGCTCGGCGCCGTCCGCGCCCGTCTCACGCCGGTACGCGCGCGCGTACGCCCGTACCTTCTCCAGGGCCAGCTCCCCCTCGGGCCGTACGAAGAAGATCGCGGCGGCCCTGACCGCCTCCTCGGCCCTGGGGCGGACCCCGAGCCGGTCCCAGTCGACGATCGCGGCGGGTTCCGCGCCCCGGTACAGCAGGTTCAGCGGATGGAAGTCGCCGTGCACCCAGCCGGCGGCGGACGCGGGCGGCGGCCGGTGGTGGGCGTGCTGGGCGAGCAGCCGGCGCCGCTCCCTGAGCCGGTGCTCGGCGAGGGCGTCGAAGCTGTCGCGGGGGCGGTGCGCGCGGGCGAGGCGGAGCAGTTCCTCGATGGCCCGGAAGGTGTCCTCGGGGCGGGCGCTCTCGTGCTCGCCGCCCGGCGGCGGGGACTCCATGACCTGCTCCAGACAGGTGTGGACGCGGCCGAGGAGGGTGCCGAGCCGCCGTGAGCAGCCGGTGGAGAGCTGGGCGCCGTCGCGGTGGCGGCCGTCGACCCAGGGGTGCAGGGCGTAGCAGTGGCCGCCGACGAGCGCGACCGTGCGGCCCCGGCTGTCGGGGAGCGGCGGGGCCACGGGCAGGCCGAGGGCGTGCAGGCGCTGGGTGGCCCGGTGTTGGCGGGTGATGGTGGCCCGGTCGGAGGTGGGGGCGTCCAGGTGCTGCTTGAGGAAGTAGGCGCCGCGGGTGGTGGAGAGCCGGTAGCCGCGGTTGAGCAGGCCCTCGGTCACGGGGACGCAGGAGAGGGGCTCGCCGACGTCCCGGTAGCGGCGCAGGAGGTGGCCTACGGGCGGAGCGAGGAGTACAGATGAGCGCGGCACTCCGCAGATGTTAGATCACGCTGCGTGGTGGAGGGGTCGCTCCGCGGATCGGGCCTCGGCGGGCGCTCCGGAAGGGCTTTCGGCGGGCGTTCCGGAGGGGCTCTCGGAGTGCGCCCCGGTGTCCGCGTGGCCGCTGTAGTCGAGCTCGTGGATCGTCACGAACTGCGGTTCGATCCGCATGAACACCGGGGTGAAGGGCTCGCCGTCCACCCGCACGGGCTCGGGCCCGAAGGCCGCCAGCTCCTCGTCCGTCGGCTCGACGATCTCCGCGGTGCCGGTGAACTGCACGGACCAGATGTGGTCGGCGCCGGAGTCGAAGTTGTCCGCGCCGTACGCGACGACGCTGCCGTTGCACGCGCGGTGGTAGCCGAGGCCACGGTGCATCCGGAGCAGGACGCGGCCGTCGGAGACGATGTGGCGGGCGGGGGCGACGAACGGCATCGCCCGCATGCTCGTCGCCACCCGGCCGTACGACACACGGCTGAGCAACTCGATGGCGCGGATCTCGTCGGTGGGCATGGTTTCCACTCTCCGCCACCGGCACCGTGTCGGAAAAGGGGCCCCTGCCCCGGTTCGACGGGGACGTAGGTCCCGAAAGCGGGCCGTCGGCCCCGGCCTGGCCGGTACGGGTGAGACCGGGGCCGGGTGCTCGTCAGCGGCGCTCGGCCTGGAGCCGCGCCACGTACGCCGCGGCCTGCGAGCGCCGCTCCATGCCCAGCTTCGACAGCAGGCTGGAGACATAGTTCTTGATGGTCTTCTCCGCGAGGTGGAGGCGCTCGCCGATGACCCGGTTGGTCAGGCCCTCGCCGATCAGGTCCAGGATCTTCCGCTCCTGCTCCGTCAGGTTGGCGAGCTTGTCGTCGCTCTTCGGGTTGTTGCCGTCGCGCAGCCGCTCCAGGACCCGGGCGGTGGCCACCGGGTCGAGCAGGGACTTGCCGGCCGCCACGTCCCGCACGGCGTTGAGGAGTTCGTTGCCCCGGATGGCCTTGAGGACATAACCCGAGGCCCCGGCCATGATCGCGTCGAAGAGCGCCTCGTCGTCCGCGTACGAGGTCAGCATCAGGCACTTGATCGACTCGTCCTGCGAGCGGATCTCCCGGCACACCTCCACCCCGCTGCCGTCGGGCAGCCGGACGTCGAGCACGGCGACGTCCGGGCGGGTCGCGGGGATCCTGACCAGCGCGTCCGTCGCCGTCCCGGCCTCGCCGACCACCTCGATGTCGTCCTCCACGGAGAGCAGTTCGTGGACCCCGCGCCGGACGACTTCATGGTCGTCCAGCAGAAATACCCGGATTTTTCCTTCTTCGCGCACGCAGTCAGTCTCACATATTGGGTCTTCCGGCGCCCGGGGTGCGCGGGATAACGTGCCGGGTGTTCCGACGACGGCGTCGGGTCGTTGTCCATGCGCTGACCAGCAGCGCTTCCCCCATTTCTCGATTTACTTGGAAATCCAAGCAAAATCGCAGGTCAAGTGGGGTTTCGCGGGAATGCCGCGTAATGGGTAACGTGCCTATGACGGCGCTCGCCGGGGCACCTGTCACGCCCGACTCCGGCCGCGTCGCACCCACCCCGTGCGAAGGTACGGACAAGGCGGAGCCGCACTGGCCTCACCGGCGAACCCGGAGGCCGGACCGACGGAGGAGCACGCACGTGACCGTGGAGAGCACTGCCGCGCGCAAGACGACGCGACGCAGCAGCGGCACCAAGCGCACCGCAAGCGCGAGCACGAGCACCACCAAGAAGGCGACGGCCACCACGGCCACGGAGCCCGAGCTCGTTCAGCTGCTGACGCCCGAGGGGGAGCGCGTTCAGCACCCCGAGTACGACATCGACCTGAGCGCCGAGGAGCTGCGCGGTCTCTACCGCGACATGGTCCTCACCCGCCGTTTCGACGCCGAGGCGACCGCCCTGCAGCGTCAGGGCGAGCTGGGCCTGTGGGCCTCGCTGCTCGGCCAGGAGGCCGCACAGATCGGTTCCGGCCGGGCGCTGCGCGACGACGACTACGTCTTCCCGACCTATCGCGAGCACGGCGTCGCCTGGTGCCGTGGGGTCGACCCGACGAATCTGCTGGGAATGTTCCGCGGCGTGAACAACGGCGGCTGGGATCCCAACAGCAACAATTTCCACCTGTACACGATCGTCCTCGGCTCGCAGACCCTGCACGCCACCGGCTATGCCATGGGCATCGCCAAGGACGGTGCGGACTCCGCCGTGCTCGCGTACTTCGGCGACGGCGCCTCCAGCCAGGGCGACGTCAACGAGTCGTTCGTGTTCTCCGCGGTCTACAACGCCCCGGTCGTGTTCTTCTGCCAGAACAACCAGTGGGCGATCTCCGAGCCCATCGAGAAGCAGACCCGCGTCCCGCTCTACCAGCGTGCCCGCGGCTTCGGCTTCCCCGGCGTCCGCGTCGACGGCAACGACGTCCTGGCCTGCCTGGCCGTGACCCGTTCCGCCCTGGAGCGCGCCCGCCGCGGCGAGGGTCCGACGCTCATCGAGGCGTTCACCTACCGCATGGCCGCCCACACCACCTCCGACGACCCGACGCGCTACCGCCGCGACGCGGAGCGCGAGGCCTGGGAGGCCAAGGACCCGATCCTGCGCCTCAAGGCGTACCTGGAGAACGAGGGCCACGCCGACGCGGCCTTCTTCGAGGAGCTGGAGGCGGAGAGCGAGGCTCTCGGCAAGCACGTCCGCGAGGTCGTCCGCGCCATGCCCGTCCCGGACCACATGGCGATGTTCGACAACGTGTACGCGGACGGGCACGCGCTCGTCGACGAGGAGCGCGCACAGTACGCCGCCTACCAGGCGTCCTTCGAGGGCGGAGAGGCCGAGTAATCATGGCTGTTCAGAAGCTTCCCCTGGCGAAGGCGCTCAACGAGTCGCTGCGCAAGGCCCTGGAGACCGACCCCAAGGTCGTCATCATGGGCCTGGACGTCGGCAAGCTCGGCGGTGTCTTCCGGATCACCGACGGTCTGCAGAAGGACTTCGGCGAGGACCGGGTGGTCGACACCCCGCTCGCCGAGTCCGGCATCGTCGGCACCGCGATCGGCCTCGCCCTGCGCGGCTACCGGCCGGTCGTGGAGATCCAGTTCGACGGCTTCGTCTTCCCGGCGTACGACCAGATCGTCACCCAGCTGGCGAAGATGCGGGCCCGTTCGCTCGGCACGGTGAAGATGCCGATCGTCATCCGCATCCCGTACGGCGGCGGCATCGGCGCCGTCGAGCACCACTCCGAGTCCCCCGAGTCGCTCTTCGCGCACGTCGCGGGCCTCAAGGTCGTCACCCCGGCGAACTCCTCCGACGCCTACTGGATGCTCCAGCAGGCGATCCAGAGCGACGACCCGGTCATCTTCTTCGAGCCCAAGCGCCGTTACTGGGACAAGGGCGAGGTCGACACCGAGGCCATCCCCGGCGAGCTGCACAAGGCCCGCGTCGCCCGCGAGGGCACGGACCTCACCCTCGTCGCCTACGGCCCGATGGTGAAGACCTGCCTGGAGGTGGCCGCCGCCGCGGCCGAGGAGGGCAAGTCGATCGAGGTCGTGGACCTGCGCTCGATCTCGCCGCTCGACTTCGACACCATCCAGGCCTCGGTCGAGAAGACCCGCCGCCTGGTGGTCGTCCACGAGGCCCCGGTGTTCTTCGGCTCCGGCGCGGAGATCGCCGCCCGCATCACCGAGCGCTGCTTCTACCACCTGGAGGCCCCCGTCCTTCGGGTCGGCGGCTACCACGCGCCGTACCCGCCGGCGCGCCTGGAGGAGGAGTACCTGCCGGGCCTGGACCGCGTGCTCGACGCCGTCGACCGCTCGCTGGCGTACTGAGGAGAGCACGATGACGATCCGCGAATTCAAGATGCCCGACGTGGGCGAGGGCCTGACCGAGGCCGAGATCCTCAAGTGGTACGTCCAGCCCGGTGACACCGTCACCGACGGGCAGGTCGTGATCGAGGTCGAGACGGCCAAGGCCGCCGTCGAGCTGCCGATTCCCTTCGACGGCACGGTCCACGAGATCCTCTTCCCCGAGGGCACCACGGTCGACGTCGGCCAGGTCATCATCTCGGTGAACGTCGGCGGCGGCGCCGCTCCCGAGGCGCCGGCCGCGCCGGCCGTGGCCGCCGCCCCCGCGCCGGAGCCGGTGGCCGAGCCGGAGGCCGCCGAGCCGGAGGGCCGCCAGCCGGTCCTCGTCGGCTACGGCGTGGCCGCGAGCTCCACCAAGCGCCGGGCTCGCAAGGCGACGGCCGCTGCGCCCGTCTCCGTACCGTCGGTTCCCGAGCAGCTGAACGGTCACGCCCCCGCGGGTGCCCGCCCGCTGGCCAAGCCGCCGGTGCGCAAGCTCGCCAAGGACCTCGGCGTCGACCTGGCGTCGGTCACCCCGACCGGCCCGGACGGGATCATCACCCGCGAGGACGTCCACCGCGCGGCGGCCCCCGCCCCGGTGGTGGAGACGGCCCCGGTCGTCGCCCAGGCCCCCGCGGCCGCGCCGGCCCCGGCGCCCGCCGTCTCGGCGGACGCCCGGGAGACCCGTATCCCCATCAAGGGCGTACGGAAGGCCACGGCGGCGGCGATGGTCGGCTCGGCCTTCACCGCGCCGCACGTCACCGAGTTCGTGACCTTCGACATCACGCGCACGATGAAGCTGGTCGAGGAGCTCAAGTCCGACAAGGACATGGCGGGCCTGCGGGTCAACCCGCTCCTCCTCATCGCCAAGGCCGTCCTGGTCGCGGCCAAGCGCAACCCGGACATCAACGCGGCCTGGGACGAGGCGGCGCAGGAGATCGTCCTCAAGCACTACGTGAACCTGGGCATCGCCGCGGCCACCCCGCGCGGTCTGATCGTGCCGAACATCAAGGACGCGCACGCCCAGACCCTGCCCGAGCTCTCGAAGTCCCTGAGCGAGCTCGTCGCCACCGCCCGCGAGGGCAAGACGACCCCGGCGGCGATGCAGGGCGGCACCTTCACCATCACCAACGTCGGCGTCTTCGGCGTCGACACCGGTACGCCGATCCTGAACCCCGGCGAGTCCGCGATCCTCGCGGTCGGTGCGATCAAGCTCCAGCCGTGGGTCCACAAGGGCAAGGTGAAGCCGCGTCAGGTGACCACGCTGGCCCTCTCCTTCGACCACCGCCTGGTCGACGGCGAGCTCGGTTCCAAGTTCCTGGCGGACGTCGCCGCGATCCTGGAGAACCCGAAGAGGCTCATCACCTGGGCGTAGTGGCGAGGTTCGTCCGTTTCACGTGAAACATCCGGCGGTGGCTCATGCCACCGCCGGATGCGTTTCCGCGTCCTTCTCCGTGGTAGGACTGTTCCGCTTCGCGAACGAGACGAACCACACGGACGCACAGGGGGAAGCATGGCGGTCACGGTGCCCGGCTGGGCGGACACGCTCCTCGACCTCATAGGCGTGGCCTGGCCCAATGTGGACGAGGACGCCTACCGGGACATGGCGGACTCCCTACGGGAATTCGCCGACGACCTGGAGGACGACGGACAGCTCGCCAACAACCATGTGCAGCGGCTGCTCTCCTCCGGGCACGGCGAGGCCCTCGACGCCCTCAACGGTCACTGGGGCAAAGTCAAGGACAAGCACATCAAGGACATCGCCTCGGCGGCGCGCACCATCGCCGACGGTGTCGACGCCGCCGCGGTGGCCGTCGAGGTCATGAAGGGCGCGGCTCTCGTCCAACTCGGCTATCTGGCCTCGGAAGCCGGTATCGCCCTCTCCCTCATCCCGGTCACCGGCGGGCTCTCCGCGCTGATCGGCGCGGGCGCGATGCGGGCCACCCAGGAGGTGGTCAAGCGCCTCATCAAGGAGTGCATGGAGGAGGCGGTCTCCTACATCGTCTCGGCGATGACCGAGCCGGCCGTCGCCGCCCTGGAGAACCTCGCCGCCGACCTCGTCGTCCAGCTCGGCGCCACCGCCCTCGGCCTCCAGGACGGGGTGAACCTCGATCAGGCCAAGCAGGCGGGCGCGGACGGCTTCAAGGACGGCGTGCAGTCCTCCAAGGACGCCCTGAAGCTCGCCTCCGCGGGCGGCTCGGGCGGCGGTCCCGGCGGGGGCAAGGGCTTCTCCATCGACCATGCCGAGCACGACCACGCCGGCACCCAGCTCAACGGCGTCAGCGTCGCCATCCACGGCAAGACCAGCGGGAAGCTCACCAAGGCCAGGTCGCACCACGGCCGCACCCGTGGCCGCGACTCCATCGCGCAGGCCCTCGACCCGGTCCTCGACAAGGCGATGGACGCCCTCGCCAAGTCCGCCACGACCATGGGGGACCACGTCGGCAAGACGCTCCCCAAGGCGGTCAAGCAGATCTCCGTCGACCACAAGAACCACGACGACGACGTGCGCGTCCGCCTCGCCAACGAGCGCCGCAAGCACGAGGACGGCGGCGGCAAGGGCCCCGGCGGCGGCCCGAACGACAAGCGCGGCCCGTCCGCCGTGAAGCCCGACTCGATGAAGGACGCGAAGGACGACCCGCGGGGCAAGGGCACCCCCGTCAACACCCGCCGCTGCGCGACCGACCCGGTCGACATCGCCTCCGGCGAGATGATCCTCGCCCAGACCGACCTCGCCCTGCCCGGCGTCCTGCCCCTGATCCTGCGCCGCACCCACCTCTCCGGCTACCGCTACGGCCAGCTCTTCGGCCGCAGCTGGGCCTCCACCCTCGACGAACGCATCGAGCTCGACCCCCGGGGCGGGGCGCTCCTGGCCCGCGAGGACGGCTCCGTGCTCGTCTACCCGAGGCTCCCGCAGGGCGAGGACGACGAGGTGTGGCCGGTCGAGGGGGCCCGGCTGCCGCTCTCGCTCGCCGACGCGGGCGCGCTCGGCGAGGTCACGTACGCGCTGCGCGACCCGCACGCCGGACTCACCCGCCACTACACCGGCAACCCGTTCCGCGGCACGCTCTACTACTGGCTCCGCTCGATCGAGGACCGGCACGGAAACGTCGTCCACATCCAGCGCGGCGACGACGGCCTGCCCTCCTCCGTCGTCCACGAGGGCGGCTACCGCGCCCTCGTCCTCACCGACCCGGAGGCGGGGCGGGTCACCGGCCTCTCCCTGTACGCCCCGGAGGGGGCCAGGACCCTGACCTCCTTCGGGTACGACCCCTTCGGCAACCTCGACACCGTCACCAACTGCTCCGGCCGCCCGCTCCGGTTCACCTACGACGACCAGGCCCGCGTCACCTCCTGGACGAACCGCAAGGGAGCCGTCTACCGGTACGTGTACGACGCCGCCGGCCGGGTCGTCGAGACCATCGGCCCCGACGGCTTCCTCTCCTCCCGCTTCGCCTACGAGACCGACGCCGCCACCGGACACCGCCTCACCCGCTTCACCGACTCCACCGGGGCCGTCGCGGTCGTCCGGCTCAACGAGCTCGGCCAGGTCGTCGCCGAGACCGACCCGCTCGGCAACACGGTGCTGCGGAGCTGGGACCGCCACGACAACCTGCTCTCCCGCACCGACCCGCTCGGCAACGAGGCCCACTTCACCTGGGACGACCACGCCGACCTCACCCGTATCCGCTTCCCCGACGGCACCGAGGCCACCACCGCCTACGACGCCCTGCACCTGCCGGTCGCGGTCACCGGACCGGACGGCACGACCTGGCGCCAGACCTTCGACGCGCGCGGCAACCGCACCGAACTCCTCGCCCCGGACGGCGCGGTGACCCGCTTCACCCACGACGCCTTCGGCGCGCTCACCGCACGCACCGGCCCGGACGGCGCCACCGAGCGCTTCACCACCGACGACGCCGGGGTCACCCTCACCGCCACCGACGCCCTCGGCCACAGCTACGCCGTCGCCCGTGACGCCTACGGCCGCCCGGTGCGCGGCACCGACCCCACCGGCGCCGTCACCGCCATGGAGTGGACGCCGGAGGGCTGGCTCTCCCACCTGACCGGCCCGGACGGCAGCACCGAGAGCTGGACCTGGGACGAGGAGGGCAACTGCGCCTCCCACACCGACGCGACCGGCGCCACCACCCGCTTCGAGTACGGCCATTTCGACCTGCTCACGGCCCGCACGGGCGCGGACGGGGCCCGCTACGCGTTCCGCTACGACACCGAGCTCCGGCTCACCGAGGTCCTCGGCCCGCAGGGCCTGACCTGGACGTACGTCTACGACGCGGCCGGCCGGCTGGTCGCCGAGACCGACTTCGACGACCGCACCGTCCGCTACGCCTACGACGCCTGCGGCCGGCTCGTCGGACGCACCGGCCCGCTCGGCGACACCACCACCCTCACGTACGACGCCTGCGGCCGGCTCCTCACCAAGGAGATCGCCGGCCGGACCACGCGCTACACCTACGACGCCGCCGGCCGGATCACCTCGGTCACGGCACCCGACTCCACCCTGACGCTGGAACGGGACGCCCTGGGCCGGGTCCTCGCCGAGACCGTCGACGGCCGCACCCTGCGGTACGAGCGGGACGCGGCGGGCCGGGTCGTGCGCCGCACCACGCCCACGGGCGCGGTGTCGACCTTCGCCTACGACCCCACCGGGCAGCGCACCGAGCTGGTCAGCGGCGGGCGCGTGCTGCGCTTCGGCCGGGACGCCCGGGGCCGTGAGCTCAGCCGGGTCTTCGGCGAGGCCGACCGGCCCGTGACGCTGGCCTCCGAGTGGAACGCGGCGGGCAGGCTGGCCGGGCAGACCCTAACGGGCCCCCAGGGCGAGCTGCGGTCACGCGGCTACGCCTACCGGGCCGACGGCTGCCCGGAGGAGGTGACCGACCGGCTGACCGGCCGTGTCACCCTCTTCGGTCTCGACGTGGTGGGCCGCCCGACCGAGGTGACCGCGGACGACTGGTCGGAGCGCTACTCCTACGACGACCTGGGCAACCAGACCCACGCCGACTGGCCGGACCGGGCGCTGCGGGACGAGGGCCGGGGCGCACGCAGCTACGGGGGCACCCGGGTCCTGGCGGCCGGCGCGGTCCGCTACGAGTACGACGCCGCGGGCCGGGTGGTGCTGCGGCAGCGGACCCGGCTCTCCCGCAAGCCGGAGACCTGGCGCTACACCTGGGACGCCGAGGACCGGCTGACGGCCTGCCGGACACCGGACGGGACGCTGTGGACGTACGCCTACGACCCGCTGGGCCGGCGCACGGCCAAGCACCGGATGGCGGAGGACGGCCGGACGGTCGTGCATTCGGTCCGGTTCACCTGGGACGGAAGCCGGCTCGTCGAGCAGACGGACTCGGCCCAGGGCACCACGCTCACCTGGGAGTACGAGGGCCGCCGGCCGCTCGCCCAGCTGGAGCAGCGCACGGACACCGAGGAGAGCCGCTTCTTCGCGATCGTCACGGACCTCATCGGCACCCCGAGCGAACTCGTCGGCGAGGACGGGGAGGTCGCCTGGCACAGCCGGACCACCGTGTGGGGCCACACCACCTGGAACCGGGACGCCGTCGCGTACACCCCGCTGCGTTTCCCCGGCCAGTACGACGACCCGGAGACGGGCCTCCACTACAACCTGCACCGCCACTACGACCCGGCGACCGCCCGCTACACCAGCCCCGACCCGCTCGGCCTCGGCGCGGCGCCCAACCCGGTCGCCTATGTGCTCAACCCGCACGTGCGGATGGACCCCGAGGGCCTGATCGCCAAGGGGTGCACGGAGGACGGCGGCTGGTACAGCGGACTCCAGCCGGCGAACCTCAAGAACGACGACGGGACGCGCCGCACCGACGTCGACATGGAGATCAACCACATCCCGGCGAAGGACTCCTACGCCCATCTCGACCAGGCCGGTTTCCGGAAGACGAAGAGCGGCGGCGCGGGCATGGGCCCGGCGATCCGCATGGAGTACGACGACCACCGCGGCGTGACGAGCACCGGCTCCAGCAAGGAGGCCGACCAGTGGCGTGCGGACCAGCGGGCGCTCATCGACGCGGGCCGCTGGGACGAGGCGATGATGATGGACATCAACGAGATCCGGGAGCTGTACGGCGACAAGTACGACACCCATATCGCCGATATGATCGAGAGCCTCAAACACAACCGCAAATTCCAGAAAATGCTGGCAGACCGCGGCTGGACGATTGACTACGACATCCTGAAATAGAAAGGCATGGGTGGGGAATGGACCTGCTGCTCGAACCCCCGCACGGTGTCGGGCCGGTGCGGCTCGGGATGACGCTCGACGAGGCGGTCGCGGCCGTGTCGCCCTGGGGCGAGCCCCGGGTCCGCACCCGCCCCAACCGTGTCCTGGTGACCATCTCGGCGAAGTGCGACAAGGTGGGCGTGGAGGTGCTCCTGGAGGAGGAGGACACCGTCACGGCGGTCGAGCTGTGGTGGCCGGGCGAGGGGCGGGAGACCTCGACCCGGGTCCTGCTCGACGGCGAGGACGTGTTCCGCGTCCCGGCCGACGAACTCCTGGCGCGGGCGGCGGAGCGCGGCTGGACGGTCGACGCGGAGAATCCGGAGAATCCGGTGGTCCCGGGGGTCTCGCTCGGTTTCACGCGGCAGACCTCGCAGGAGGTCCAGCGGAATGCGGACGGAATTCCGGTCCATTTCACCTCCGTTCTCGTCGCGGGTGAGAAGTACTACGACTACCGCTACGAGAACGCGGGCTGAGTCCGCGGTCCGTACGGCCGGCCCCGTCCACGATGCGGACGGGGCCCTGTCTTGCACCTCTGTTGTATCTATGCTGTGCGCATGCCATCAGCGCCCGCCGGTCCCGCCCCCCAGCCCACCAGGCAGCCCCCCGCCGCCGACCGCGTCTACATGCACGTCAAGCAGGCCGTGCTCGACCGGCGCTACGAGGGAGGCACCCTCCTCACCGAGGGCGAACTCGCCCAGGCCGTCGGGGTGTCCAGGACCCCCGTCCGTGAGGCGCTGCTCAAGCTGGAGATGGAAGGGCTGCTCAAGCTCTACCCGAAGAAGGGCGCCCTCGTCCTCGCCGTCTCCGCGCAGGAGATCGCCGACGTCGTCGAGACCCGGCTCCTCGTCGAGGAGTTCGCCGTCCGCCGGGCCGTGCCCGCCCCCGTCACCCTCATCGCCCGGCTCGAAGAGCTCCTGGAGGAGCAGAAGCGGCGCGCCGAGGCCGGGGACCTCGCCGAAGTCGCCGTCACCGACCGCTGCTTCCACGCCGAGATCGTCCGGCACGCCGGCAACCAGATCCTCTCCCGCCTCTACGACCAGCTCCGCGACCGCCAGCTGCGCATGGGCGTCGCCGTGATGCAGTCCCAGCCCGACCGCGTCGCCAAGAACATCACCGAGCACGCCGAGATCCTCGACCGCATCAAGGCCGGCGACGTCGAGGGCGCCGCGCACTGCGTCCGCCAGCACCTCAGCTGGGTCAAGGTCCTGGTCCGGGGTGAGGACCGATGAGCACGGTCAGCCTGCCCGGCGATCCGCCCGGTGGAAGGCGGGCCGCCCTCGTCTGGGGCGTCGGCGTCGCCGTCTACTTCGTCGCCGTCATCTTCCGTACGTCCCTGGGCGTCGCCGGACTCGACGCCGCCGACCGCTTCGACGTCAACGCCTCCGCGCTCTCCACCTTCTCCATCCTCCAGCTGCTCGTCTACGCCGGCATGCAGATACCCGTCGGCCTCCTCGTCGACCGGCTCGGCACCAAGAAGGTCCTGACCCTCGGCGTCGTCCTCTTCACCATCGGCCAGCTGGGCTTCGCTCTCTCACCCTCGTACGGCACCGCGCTCGCCTCCCGCGCCCTCCTCGGCTGCGGCGACGCCATGACCTTCATCAGCGTCCTGCGGCTCGGCGGCCGCTGGTTCCCCGCCCGCCGCGGCCCGCTGATCGCCCAGCTCGCCGGACTCATCGGCATGGCCGGCAACCTCGTCTCCACCGTCTTCATCGCCCGCGCCCTGCACGGCTTCGGCTGGACGGCCACCTTCGTCGGCAGCTCCCTCGCCGGCGTCCTCGTCCTCGTCCTGCTGCTGCTCCTCCTCAAGGACCACCCCGAGGGGTACGAGCCGGAGCCCTCCACCCACGCGGGCGCCGCCTTCGTCCGCCGCCAGATCGCCGAGTCCTGGCGCGAGCCCGGTACCCGGCTCGGCCTGTGGGTGCACTTCACCACCCAGTTCCCGGCCATGGTGTTCCTGCTGCTCTGGGGCCTGCCCTACCTCGTCGAGGCGCAGGGCCTGTCCCGGTCCACCGCCGGAACCCTGCTCACCCTGGTCGTGCTCTCGAACATGGTCGTCGGCCTCGCGTACGGGCAGATCATCGCCCGCCACCACAGGGCCCGCGCCCCGCTCGCCCTCGGTACGGTCGCGGCCACCGCCCTGCTGTGGGGGACCACCCTCGCGTACCCCGGCCACGCGCCGATGTGGCTGCTCGTCACCCTCTGCCTGGTCCTCGGCGCCTGCGGACCGGCCTCGATGATCGGCTTCGACTTCGCCCGCCCGGCCAACCCGCCGGAGCGTCAGGGCACCGCCTCCGGCATCGTCAACATGGGCGGCTTCGTCGCCTCGATGACGACGCTGCTCGCCGTGGGCGTGCTGCTCGACGCGACCGGCGGCAACTACCGGATCGCGTTCTCCTCGGTCTTCGTCCTGGAGACCCTCGGCATCGTGCAGATCCTGCGCCTCAAGGCCCGCACCCACCGCAGGGAACGGGAACGGCTCGTCGCGAGCCGCGTCGAGGCCGTGCACGTGCCCGTGTAGAGAGCGCCGCGATCTACCGGGAGTCACCGCGCCCCGTATGGAGAGCGCCGCGATCTACCGGGGCGTCACCGCGAAGTTGTCCAGGATCGCCGCCGCGAGGTCGGCATCGCCCTCGGTCTTGACCCGGTCGGCCACCTCGGCCGGCCGAACCCGGCCGCAGGCGAGCCGGACGAACGTCTCCCAGTCCGTCGCCAGCGTCACCGCGGGGCCCAGCGACGGCGCGCCGTCGATCGAACCGCGGCCCTCCGCGTCGACCCGTACCGTCCGCAGGAACTCCACCGGGCCGGTCACGTCCAGCACCACCGCCGAGGACGCGGGCGCCCCGGCGTCCTTCGCGACCACGTTCGGCAGCGCCTCCAGGAGCACGTCACGGGCCACCAGCGCACCGGCCGAGTCCAGGTTGCCCGGCACGCCCAGCGCCGTCCGCAGGTCCTGCTCGTGCACCCACACGTCGAAGGCACGATCCCGGTAGGCCAGTTCGAGGGACTGCTCGGCGCCGAGGGGAGCGCGGATCAGATGCTCGGGGGAGCGGGACTCGTTGCGGAGCTGCCGGGCCCGCCGGATGAGGATGTACTCCAGCTCCGAGGTCATCTCCGGAGCCGTGTGGTGCCGCCGCACATCGACCTGGACCTCCATGTAGCGCGCGAAGTCACTGCGTACGTGGTACAGGTCGCGGGGCAGGGAGTGGATCGGCCGCGGATCGCCGAGCATCTCCGTCTCCATGCCGATCACATGGGACACGATGTCCCGCACCGACCAGCCGATGCACGGGGTCGGCCGGTTCCACTCGCCCTCCACGAGCGGCTGCACCAGCTCGGCTATCGCCTCGATGGAATGGGTCCAGGCGTCGGCGTAGTTCTGGAGGCTGGGATGGACGGTCACGGGACCCCTCGGCGGTTCTTCGGTGCGCGGGCTGAAAACACGACTGGGTGGGAGGCTCGGACGCTAAGTTACGCTGCCCGAAGGCACCCCGGCAGTGCTTTCGTGTGACGATCGTAGGCCGGTGTTGACGGCTCGAATGCCAGGACGGTGGTAGTGTGCGCGCCTCGCTGATCCAGATCGCGGTAGACCCGGACGAACCGGTCGAAGCCCGTCGTGCCCGCGTGGCGCGTCTCGTACGGGAGGAATCCGGCCGCGCCGACCTCGTCGTACTGCCCGAACTGTGGACCGTCGGCGCGTTCGCGTCCGACCTCTTCGCCGCCGAGTCCGAACCGCTGAACGGCCCCACCCACCGCGCCATGGCGGCCGCCGCCCGCGACGCCGGGGTCTGGCTGCACGCCGGCTCCTTCGTCGAGGCGGAGGGCGGCGCGCTCTACAACACCTCCCTCGTCCTCTCCCCCGACGGCGAACTCGTCGCCTCCTACCGGAAGATCCACCGCTTCGGCTTCGACAAGGGCGAGGCCGTCCTCATGGCCGCCGGCGAGGACCTCGTCACCGTCGACCTGCCGACCCTCACCGTCGGCGTCGGCACCTGCTACGACCTGCGCTTCCCCGAACTCTTCCGCGGCCTCGTCGACGCGGGCGCCCAGGCCTTCGTCGTCCCGGCCGGCTGGCCGGCCCGCCGCCGCGCCCACTGGACCCTCCTGGCCAGGGCCCGGGCCGTCGAGAACCAGGCGTACGTCCTCGCCTGCGGCACCGCCGGCACCCACGCGGGCGTGGAGCAGGCCGGGCACTCCATCGTCGTCGACCCCTGGGGCGAGACCCTCGCGGAGGCCGGCCCGGACGAGGAGATCCTGCGGGTCGTCCTCGACCCGGCGAAGGTCCGCACGACGAGGGAGGAGTTCCCCGCGCTGAAGGACCGGGTGCTGGGGATCGCGCCCCCGCGCAACCGCCGCGCCTGAACCCCTTCGGATCCGTGGAGAGGCACCTCGTGAACGACCAGGAGAAGGCGGCCTTCGCCGCCTTCGCCGCACTCTTCGGCCCGCCGCCCGAGGAGCCCGCCCCGCCCGTCGACTGGGACGCTGTCGAGGAGTGGCTCGGCCTGCGGCTGCCCGCCGACTACAAGGCCGTGGCCACCGCCTACGGCCCCCTCGACATCGGCGAACGACTCTGGCTGCACACCCCCTTCGCGAGCGACGCGCGCCTCTTCGACTACGGGAGCTTCGTCGAGGGCGGCCGCCGCGCCGCCCCCGGCGTCCTCCCCTTCGGCGCCACCCGCATGGCCGACACCCTCTACTGGGACACGACCGCGTCCGACGACCCGGACCGGTGGCCCGTCGTCGTCCATGTGCAGAACCTCGCGAACGCCGGCAAGGACCCCTGGCTCCGCCCCGGCACCACCCTCCTGCCCACCCTCACCGGCTTCGTCTCCGACGGACTGCGCCCGCACCTCGCCCGCAGCGGCGTCGCCGCCGGCGAGCTGACCGCCTGGACCCCGCCGCCCCGCCGCCCCGAACCCACCCCCGAGCAGCGGGCCGCGCTCGTCTCCGGCGGCACCGGACTCGACACGCTCACCGCCCTGCTCCCGCCGCCCGCCGAGCCGTACCTCGGCACGGAGAGCTGGGAGTGGCTGTACGAACGCCTCGGCACCCGCCTGCCCACCGAGTACGTCCGCCTGATGGAGACGTACGGCGGCGGGGAGGTGTGCCAGTGGCTGCGCCTCAGCGTGCCGCTGGGCACCGGCCGGTACGACCTGGCGGGCACGGAGGAGTGGTACGGCGACGCCTACCGGGGCCTGCGCGCCGACCACCCCCAGTACCACCCGCTGGCCGTCTGGCCCGAACCCGGCGGCTTCCTGCCCTTCGCCGACTCCATCGACGGCGACCAGCTGTGCTGGCTCACCGAGGGCGACACCCCCGACGACTGGCCGCTGATCGTCATCCCGCGCCACGCCGACCAGGGCCCGCCGCTCACCGGCACCCTCACCGGGACCCTCCTCGCCTGGCTGCGCGGCGAACTCCGCACGGAAGGCCTCCCCGGCCTCGTACGCCCCCACGAGGACCCGCTGGACGTCATCGACTTCGAGGCGTACGGACCGAGGGCCGACTAGCCCCGGCTCAGTACTGGGACTCGGTCCAGAAATGGGTGGCGCGGGCCAGGCCCGCCCTCACCGCGCCGATCCGGGTCAGGGCGGACCGGTCGACGCCCGCGAAGACCAGACCGAGGGCCAGATCCCCGCCCTCGGCACGCCCGTCGACGTGCACGGACAGCCTGTGGCCCTTGCCGCGCCCGGTCTCGCGGACGGTGATCCGGACGCCGGGGTCCTCGTCGTCCGCGGCGCGGGTCAGGACGTAGCCGTGCCTGTCGAGGGCCGCGAGCCGGTAGTGGTCGCCCGCGTGCCGCATCTCCAGGGCGCGCTGCTCCAGGGTGGCGCCGAAACGGTTCCGCGTCACGTACACGACCCGGTCGCCGACCCGCAGCGTGGACCGGTTCAGGCCCGGCAGCCTCATCCCCTCGACGTGCGGCCCGCGCGCCTCGAAGGAGGCGGTCGGCAGCCGACCGCCGCGCACCTCCGAGACGAGCGACTCGGGAGAGGTACGGGGCAGGGGACAGGTCAGCGTGATCTCACCGAACTCCGCCGACACCCCCTGCCAGCCGGCCCGGTGGTCGTGCCGGTTCCCCTCCCTCCACGCCCGGAGGTCGAAGGGGGTGACGTGGAGGTGCATGAACGATTCCTCGGCGAGGGCGGGGCGGGGGCGGGGGCGGGCTGTCAGATCATCGCCGAACCAATCTGCCGGGATTGGACCTGTGAGGGCAACCGACGCCTCCCCAGAATGAGTTCATGAGCAGTGACATCCGCCCCGAGACGCTCGCCGTCCACCCGCCCCACGTCGAGATCACCGGCAGCAGGCCCCTCGGCATCCCCCTGCACCAGGGGCACGTCTTCGCCTTCGACTCGGCCGACGCCCTCGCCGAGGGCTTCACCTCCCCGGACACCTTCCTCTACGCCCGCCACGGCAACCCCACCGTCCGCGCCCTGGAGGAAGCCGTCGCCCGCCTGGAGGGCGGCGCCGCCGCCCGGTCCTTCGCCTCCGGCATGGGCGCCATCAACGCCGTCCTCCTCGGCCTGCTCTCCAGCGGCGACCACGTCATCGCCCAGACCTGCCTGTACGGCGGGACGTACGCGGTCCTCACCGACCTCGCCGCCCGCTGGGGCGTCGACGTCACGTACGTCTCCGGCACCGACCCGGAGGAGGTGCGGGCGGCCCTGCGCCCCGAGACCCGGCTCCTCTACCTGGAGACCATCGCCAACCCCACCACCCGCGTCGCCGACGTCCCCGCGCTCGCCGCCGTCGCCGCCGAGGCCGGGGTCCCCGTCGCCGTCGACAACACCTTCGCCTCACCGCTGCTCTGCCGCCCCCTCGACCACGGCGCCGACATCGTCGTCCACTCCGCCACCAAGTACCTGGCCGGACACGCGGACGTCCTCGGCGGCATCGCCGTCTTCAAGGACACCGAGCTGTACGGTCGCGTCCGCCACCACGCCGTCGAACAGGGCGCGTCCACCGACCCGTTCGCCGCCTGGCTCACCCTGCGCGGCATGCAGACCCTCTCCCTGCGCATGGAGCGCCAGTGCGCGAGCGCCGCCGAGCTCGCCGCCCGGCTCGAAGCGCACCCGGCGGTCGAGGCCGTCCGCCACCCGGCCCTCGCGAGCCACCCGGACCGTGCCATCGCCGCGCGTCTGCTGCCCGGAGGCGGCGGCGGGGTCGTCTCGGTGGACCTCGCGGGCGGCCGGGAGGCGGGCCGTACCTTCGTCGAGGCGGTACGACTCGCCTCCCTCAGCGTCTCCCTCGGCGATGTGAAGACGCTGGTGATGCACCCGGCGTCCACCTCCCACCACCAGCTCGACGCGACGGCGCTCGCGGCGGCCGGCATCGGCGCGGGCACGGTCCGGCTGTCGGTCGGCATCGAGCACGTGGAGGACCTGTGGGCGGACCTGGAACAGGCGCTGACGAAGACCGGCTGAGGTCAGTCCTCCCTCTCCCGTTCCGCCATCCGGATGACGCACACGGCGACCGCGATCTGCAGCGCGGCGTCGGCGTCCTCGCGGACCACGTTCACGGCGTACGTCTCGCGGACGTGGAACCACTGCCGGGAGATGTGCGCCAGGAGTTCGCCCTCGTACTCGACGGTGAACTCCCGGTCCAGGATCCGCCCGCTGACGTCGAGGCCGGTGCCGTCGACGAGCGTCACCCGGTAGTGGTTGCGGAGCAGGGAGAGCCGCTTGCGGCGGACGGTCGCGAGGGGCCGCTCGTCCCGCTCGATCGTCATGGCGTCCCGGAGGCTGAACATCTTCTGCCGCAGGGTGACGAGGACCCGCCCGTCGGGATCCTTCAGCTCCAGGGTGTCGCGCAGCCGCAGCGCCTTGCCGTCGACGAGGAAGGCGTGGCGGCCCTGCTCGTCCTCGATCCAGTAGTCGTCGCCGATCGCGAAGATCTTGTCCCGTACGAGATATTTCACGGGCCTATGTCTGCCCGGCCCTGTGGGTTTCTCACCCGAAGAGGAACATGAACGCCGGCGCCAGCGCGCCGCCGATCAGGCGCTCCATCCGCTGTGATCCTGTGTTCACGTGCGGATGGCAAGCTTGAACCATGAACGACTCCGCGCCCACCCCCGCGCCCCGACGTGCCCGTGTCCGTGCCCCCGAGCTGATCGGCAAAGGGGGCTGGATCAACACCGGTGGGAAGGATCTGAAGCTCGCCGACTTCCGAGGCCGCGTATTGATCTTGGATTTTTGGACGTTCTGCTGTGTGAACTGCCTGCACGTCCTCGACGAGCTGCGGGACCTGGAGGAGAAGCACCGCGACACGCTCGTGATCGTCGGGGTGCACTCGCCGAAGTTCGTGCACGAGGCCGAGCACCAGGCCGTCGTCGACGCCGTCGAGCGGTACGAGGTGCACCACCCGGTGCTCGACGACCCGGAGCTCGCGACCTGGAAGCAGTACGCCGTGCGCGCGTGGCCGACGCTCGTCGTCATCGACCCCGAGGGGTACGTCGTCGCCCAGCACGCCGGTGAGGGGCACGCCAACGCCATCCGGACGCTCGTCGAGGAGCTGGAGGCCGAGCACGAGGCCAAGGGGACGCTGCGCCGCGGCGACGGGCCGTACGTGGCACCCGAGCCCGTCGCGACCGACCTGCGCTTCCCCGGGAAGGCCGTCATCCTCGAGAACGGGAACTTCCTCGTCTCCGACACCACCCGGCACCAGCTCGTCGAGCTCGCCGAGGACGGCGAGACCGTCGTGCGGCGGATCGGCGAAGGCGTCTTCCGGGAGCCGCAGGGGCTCGCGCTCCTGCCCGGCGGCAAGGTCGTCGTCGCCGACACCGTGAACCACGCCCTGCGCACGTACGACCCGGAGACCGGTGCGATCGAGCTCGTCGCCGGCACCGGGAAGCAGTGGTGGCAGGGGTCCCCGACCTCCGGGCCCGCCCTCGACGTCGACCTCTCCTCGCCGTGGGACGTCGCCTGGTGGCAGGGCAAGGTGTGGATCGCCATGGCCGGTGTCCACCAGCTGTGGACGTACGACCCCGAGACCGGGACCGTGCACGTCGCCGCCGGGACGACCAACGAGGGGCTCGTCGACGGGCCTGCCGCCGAGGCCTGGTTCGCGCAGCCCTCCGGGCTCGCCGCCACCGAGGACCGGCTGTGGATCGCCGACTCCGAGACCAGCGCCGTGCGGTACATCGACACCGAGGGGGTCGTGCACACCGCCGTCGGCACCGGGCTCTTCGACTTCGGCCACCGCGACGGCGCCGCCGACCAGGCCCTGCTCCAGCACCCGCTGGGCGTGACCGCCCTGCCCGACGGCTCGGTCGCCGTCTCCGACACGTACAACCACGCCCTGCGCCGCTACGACCCCGCCACCGGCGAGGTCACCACCCTCGCCACCGACCTGCGCGAGCCCAGCGACGCGGTCCTCGTCGGCGGCGACATCGTGGTCGTCGAGTCCGCCCGGCACCGGCTGACCCGGCTGCGGCTGCCCGAGGAGGCCGTCCAGGTCGAGTCCGCCGCCTACCGGACGCAGCGCGAGGCCACCGAGGTCGCCCCCGGCAGCCTCCGCCTCGACGTCGTCTTCCAGGCGCCGACCGGGCAGAAGCTGGACGAGCGCTACGGTCCCTCGACCCGCCTCCTGGTCTCCTCGACCCCGCCGGAGCTGCTCCTCGGCGGTGAGGGGACCGGGACCGATCTCTTCCGCGAGCTCGACCTGAACCCGGAGGTGACCGAGGGCGTGCTGCACGTGTCCGCGATGGCCGCGTCCTGCGACGACGACCCGGCCAACGAGTACCCGGCCTGCCACGTCCACCAGCAGGACTGGGGCGTCCCGGTGAAGATCACGGCCGAGGGTGTCGCCCGGCTTCCGCTGATCCTCGCCGGCATGGACGGCTGATCAGCGGACGATCCCCTGGTTCCTGGACGGGCGCCCCGCGGCCCCGTCCAGGCACCCCTCCACCCAGGCCGCCGGATCGTGCACGGCCCGGTCGCCGCCCATCCCCTGCCGCTCCATGTCGGCGCACTCGCCGTCGCGCAGGGGGCGCCACTTCACGATCCGTACGGCCTGGAGGTAGCCGCCCTCGTAGGCGATGTCCGTGCCCCACGGGGGCCGTTCGTCGTAGTGCGCGATCACGGCTCCGCCCGCCGCCGTGGCGAGCACCACGGCGGTGGTGAGGACGGTGGCGAACTTCCCCCGGGGCGGGCCCTCATGACGTTCCATGAGGGCCACGCTGTCAGCGGGGGCCTTTCGCGGATGTTTCGCGACCCGGAGGTCAGCCCTCCAGGAACGCCACCAGCGCGTTCGCCAGGAGGTACGGGTCGTCCGCGCCGCAGAGTTCGCGGGCGCTGTGCATGGAGAGGATCGCCACGCCGATGTCGACCGTCGAGATGCCGTGCCGGGCCGCGGTGATCGGGCCGATCGTGGTGCCGCAGGGCATGTCGTTGCTGGAGACGAAGGACTGCCAGGGCACCCCCGCCTTCTCGCAGGCGGCGGCGAAGACCGCGCGGCCGCTGCCGTCGGTGGCGTACCGCTGGTTGACGTTCACCTTGAGGATCGGGCCGCCGTTGACGCGCGGGTGGTGCGTCGGGTCGTGGCGCTCCGCGTAGTTGGGGTGCACGGCGTGGCCGGTGTCGGAGGAGAGGCAGACGGTGCCGGCGAAGGCGCGGGCCCGGTCCTCGTAGGAGCCGCCGCGGGCGTAGACGGAGCGCTCCAGGACGTTGCCGAGGAGGGGGCCCTGGGCGCCGGTGTCGGCCTCGGAGCCGTTCTCCTCGTGGTCGAAGGCGGCGAGGACCGGGATGTACGGGAGGTCGTCGCGGCCCGCGAGGGAGGCGAGCGCGGCGACGCCGGCGTGGACGGAGAGCAGGTTGTCCATGCGCGGTCCGGCGAGGAGTTCGCGGTCGCGGCCGAGGTACGCGGGCGCGTCGACGGCGTGGACCATGAGGTCCCAGCCGGTGACGTCCTCGGCGTCGACGCCGGCCTCGGCGGCGACGAAGTCGATGAGGTCGCCCTCGTGGACCTGGCCGATGCCCCAGATGGGCTGCATGTGGCGCTGGCGGTCGAGCTTGAGGCCGTCGTTGACCTGGCGGTCGAGGTGGATGGCGAGCTGCGGGACGCGCAGCAGCGGCCGGTCGACGTTGACGAGGTGGTGGCTGCCGTCGCGGAGGGTGAGCCGGCCGGCGAGGCCGAGGTCGCGGTCGAGCCAGGTGTTGAGGAGCGTCCCGCCGTAGATCTCGACGGCGACCTGGCGCCAGCCCTGGGCGCCCATGTCGGGCTGCGGCTTGACGCGCAGGTTGGGGGAGTCGGTGTGGGCGCCGACGATCCGGTACGGGGTGTGGGCGGCGGCGCCCTCCGGCACGTACCAGGCGATGATCGCGCCGCCGCGGATCACGTACTTCCCGCCGGCCGTCCCGTCCCAGGCCGCGGTCTCCTCGACGCGGCGGAAGCCGACCTTCTCCAGCCGCTCGGCGGCGCTCGCCACCGCGTGGTACGGCGAGGGGGAGGCCGTCAGGAAGGCCATGAGGTCGTCGGTGTGTCCGCGGTCGAAGGGGCCGGCGGTGGGACGGGAAGCTGCGCTGCTCATGGGTTCACCTTACGCACGGACCGGAATTCGAATACGAGACCCCGGAAATGAGGAACCGGGTGCGTCCCGGGCAGCAGAACGGCCCGCCCCCCTCCCCGGGGACGGGCCGTGCCTGCGGAGCGAGGTGCGTCTTAGAACGCGGCCTCGTCCAGGTCCATCAGCGAGCCCTCGACGGCCTCGGCGAGCGCGCGCTCGGCGGAGACGCCGGGCAGGATGTTGGCGGCGAAGAACTTCGCGGCCGCGATCTTGCCCTGGTAGAAGGCGACGTCCTTGCCGGTGGCGCCTGCGGCCAGCTTCTCGGCGGCAACGGCCGCGCCCTTCAGCAGCAGGTAGCCGACGACGACGTCGCCGGAGGCGAGCAGCAGGCGGGTGGTGTTGAGGCCGACCTTGTAGATGTTCTTGACGTCCTCGCCGGTGGCGGTGAGGTCGGTGATCATCTTGCCGACGATGCCCTCCAGGTCGACGGCGGCCTTGGCGAGCGAGTCGCGGGCGCCGGCCAGCTCCTCGCCGCCGGTGCCGACCGCGAGGAACTTCTTGATCTCCTCGGACAGCGCGTTCAGGGAGGCGCCCTGGTCGCGGACGATCTTGCGGAAGAAGAAGTCCTGGCCCTGGATGGCCGTGGTGCCCTCGTAGAGGGTGTCGATCTTGGCGTCCCGGATGTACTGCTCGATCGGGTACTCCTGGAGGAAGCCGGAGCCGCCGAAGGTCTGGAGCGACTGCGCGAGCTGCTCGTAGCCCTTCTCGGAGCCGTAGCCCTTCACGATCGGGAGCAGGAGGTCGTTCAGGCCGTGCAGGGCCTTGGCGTCCTCGCCGGCCGCCTCCTTGACCGCGATGGAGTCCTGCACGGAGGCCGTGTAGAGGACGAGGGAGCGCATGCCCTCGGCGTACGCCTTCTGCGTCATCAGCGAGCGGCGGACGTCGGGGTGGTGCGTGATGGTGACCTTGGGCGCGGCCTTGTCCATGAAGTTGGCCAGGTCGGTGCCCTGGACGCGCTCCTTGGCGTACTCCAGGGCGTTGAGGTAGCCCGTGGAGAGGGTGGAGATCGCCTTCGTGCCGACCATCATGCGGGCGAACTCGATGATGAGGAACATCTGGCGGATGCCGTCGTGCTTGTCGCCGATCAGCCAGCCCTTGGCGGGGTGCTGGTCGCCGAAGGTCATCTCGCACGTGTTGGAGGCCTTGAGGCCCATCTTGTGCTCGACGTTCGTGGCGTAGACGCCGTTGCGGGCGCCCAGCTCGCCGGTCTCCCAGTCGAACTCGTACTTCGGGACGAGGAAGAGGCTCAGGCCCTTGGTGCCGGGGCCGGCACCCTCGGGGCGGGCGAGGACGTAGTGGAGGATGTTCTCCTCCATGTCGTGCTCACCGGAGGTGATGAAGCGCTTGACGCCCTCGATGTGCCAGGAGCCGTCCTCCTGCTGGACGGCCTTGGTGCGGCCGGCGCCGACGTCCGAGCCCGCGTCGGGCTCGGTGAGGACCATGGTGGAGCCCCAGCGCTTCTCGACGGCGATCTGCGCGACCTTCTTCTGCGCCTCGTTGCCCTCGTTGTAGAGGATGCCGGCGAAGGCCGGGCCGGAGGAGTACATCCAGATGGCCGGGTTCGAGCCGAGGAGGAGCTCCGCGTAGGCCCAGATGAGGGAGCGCGGGGAGACGGTGCCGCCGATCTCCTCCGGGATGCCCAGGCGCCAGTACTCGGACTCCATGAAGGCGTTGTACGACTTCTTGAAGGTGGCGGGGACCGGGGCGGTGTTGGTCTCGGGGTCGAAGACCGGCGGGTTGCGGTCGGCGTCGGCGAAGGACTCCGCGAGCTCGTTCTCGGCGAGACGGCGGATCTCGTCGAGGATGCTCTTGGCGGTCTCGACGTCCATCTCCTCGAACGGACCGGTGCCGTACACCTTGTCGCGGCCGAGGACCTCGAAGAGGTTGAACTCGATGTCGCGGAGATTCGACTTGTAGTGCCCCATGGCGACGGCTCCGTTAAGGCTCGGGGAGGCAGGTTCCCGTACAGGTTCCTCGTACACGTACCAGCGAGTAGCAACACGCTCTCTCCGATGATGCTACCCACCGGTAATAAGAAGCAACCCCTATCCGGCCATCTGTGACGTCCGTGACGTCCGCGACGTCGATCGCCACCGTCAAGGGAGGCGGAGGACTCGCCCACGTGAGAGTGGAGAACCCGGGCGAGCGGGGCATCATGCGTAACCGGTCGGCTACGGTACGTGATCGAGCGCCCGTCCCTGTGTGCCGGCGGGCGGCCACCCCCCTCTCGCTTTCTCCTGGAGAACCCTCCATGCCCCGACGTGTAGAGGTGCGCGAACGCCTCTCGATAGTCTTGGCCCCATGTACGGCTACGAGCAGAACCCGGGTGCCCAGCAGCAGTACGCGCCGCCCCAGCAGGGGCAGTACGCGCCGCCGCAGGCCGGAATGCCGGGCGGCATGCAGGCCGGGATGCCCGGCGGTGGGTACGCCCAGCAGCAGCCCCCGCTGTACCCGGAGCCCTCGCCGCCCTCCCTCGCGGACGCCGTACGCGCCTTCACGACCGGCACCCTGGCCGCCGAGGACTTCCAGCAGATCTTCGCCACCTCGAAGGTCTACTGCCCGCGCGGCGACAACCCCGGCTTCCTGGCCCTGCACAACACCCAGCAGCCGGTCATCCCGATGTTCACCTCGCTCAAGGAGCTGCGGCGGTACGCGGGCAAGGAGTCGAAGTACTTCGTGATCACCGGCGCCGAGGTGATCGACCTGCTGCCGACCGGCTACGGCTTCGTCCTCGACATGGAGGGCGACCACCGCATGGTCTTCGACGCGAAGGCCGTGGAGCAGATGGTCGACTTCGCGATGCGGCGGATGTACGGCTGACGGATCCGCGACGTACGTACGGGCGGGCCCGGCGGCCCCTGAGGGGCGCCGGGCCCGCCCGTTCCTCGTGGGGCCTACTCGTCGTCCGTGGCGAGGTGCTTCTCGTACTGCGCGGCGTCGAGCAGGCCGTCCAGCGCGCCGGTGCCGGTGATCTCGATCTCGACGATCCAGCCGTCTCCGTACGCGTCGCTGTTGATGTTCTCGGGGTCGCTTTCGAGGTCGGGGTTCACGACCGCCACCCGGCCGGAGACGGGCGCGTACAGCTCGCTCACCGACTTGACCGACTCCAGGGTGCCGAACGGCTCTCCCGCCTCGACGTCGCGGCCCACGCTCGGGACGTCCACGAAGACGATGTCGCCGAGCTGCTTCTGCGCGAAGTCGGTGACGCCGACGCGGACGCGCTTGTCGCCCGTCCGCTCCACCCACTCGTGGTCCTTCGTGTACTTCAGGTGGTCCGGGTAGTTCGACATACGGGCTCCTCCAGGGGCCGTCGGGGTGCCGGGTGGTCCGCCCGGCGGGGACAGCGTGCCCGAGCGGCCGGGGGTGCGGCGGCGTGGCTCACTCGGACGGATGGGTGACTTTCGGCCGTCCGGGAGGGGGCGCGGGAATGACACGGGACAGAGGCGCGTTCCGGGTAGCAAGAAGTTCAGTGTTCAACTAAAATGGACGTACAAGGTCGCACCTAGGAGGTCCGGTCATGCCCGCTGTGACTGTCGAGAACCCGCTCACCCTGCCGCGCGTCGCCGCCCCGGCCGACGCCGCCGCCCGCCCCGTGCTCGCCGTCACCACGGCCCCCTCGGGCTTCGAGGGCGAGGGATTCCCGGTGCGCCGCGCGTTCGCCGGGATCAACTACCAGTACCTCGACCCGTTCATCATGATGGACCAGATGGGTGAAGTGGAGTACGCGCCCGGAGAGCCCAAGGGCACGCCCTGGCACCCCCACCGCGGCTTCGAGACCGTCACCTACATCATCGACGGGACCTTCGACCACCAGGACTCCAACGGTGGCGGCGGCACCATCACCAACGGTGACACCCAGTGGATGACCGCCGGCTCCGGCCTCCTCCACATCGAGGCCCCGCCGGAGTCCCTCGTCGTCAGCGGCGGCCTCTTCCACGGCCTCCAGCTGTGGGTGAACCTGCCCGCGAGCGACAAGATGATGGCCCCCCGCTACCAGGACATCCGCGGCGGCCAGGTCCAGCTCCTCACCTCCCCCGACGGCGGCGCGCTGCTCCGCGTCATCGCCGGCGAGCTCGACGGCCACCAGGGGCCCGGCATCACCCACACCCCGATCACGATGATCCACGCCACCCTGCGCCCCGGCGCCGAGATCAGCCTGCCTTGGCGCGAGGACTTCAACGGCCTCGCGTACGTGCTCGCCGGCCGCGGCACGGCCGGTGCCGAACGGCGGCCGATCCACATGGGCCAGACCGCCGTCTTCGGCAAGGGCGGCGCGCTGACCGTCCGCGCGGACGAGAAGCAGGACGGGAACACCCCGGACCTGGAGGTCGTCCTCCTCGGCGGGCAGCCGATCCGGGAGCCGATGGCGCACTACGGCCCCTTCGTGATGAACACCCAGGCCGAACTCCGCAAGGCCTTCGAGGACTTCCAGGCGGGCCGCCTCGGCACGATCCCGGCGGTCCACGGGATGGGCGAGTAGCGGGGGGACGGTACGGGGGAGGCGGTCGGTACGAGAGGTAGGCGGGGCGGTAGGGCGGAGGCGGGGCGGTACTTGGCGGCCGGCTCCGCCCCGTACGGAGCGCCCGGCCCTGCCCGTACGGAGCGCCCGGCCCCGCTCGTACGGGGCGCCCAGCCCTGCCCGTGCGGGGCGCCCGACTCCGCCCGTACAGGGCGCCCGGCCCCGCCCCGTACTGCCCTCACGGAGCGCTCGGACCCGCCCCGTACCGCCTCTCCCCGGTCGCTGACGGGACGTCACCCGTACGGCCCGTCAGCGCGCGACGACACGCCGACGGGCGTGGTCCGGTGATGAGGTGCAGACCAGCCGAGCGCCGCTCCTCCCCGAACCCGCCCGCCGGTTCGCCGCCTGGTGTGTCGTCCTGCTGCTCGCCGCCGGGGTCGCCGCCGTCTTCATCTGGCTCTGCGTCGTCTTCAAGACGGCCGTCACCCCCGTCCTCCTCGCGATCCTCGGCACCGCCCTCCTCGGCCCGCTCTACCGGCGCCTGTTGCGGATGAAGGTCCGCGAGGGGCTCGCCGCCGCGCTCACGGTCGTCGCCGTCCTCGTGGTCGTCGGCGGCGCCACGTACATCGTCGTCGTCGCGCTCATCGACACCGGCGACCAGATCCTCGCCTCGCTCCGGCAGGCCGCCTCCGACATCGCCGACCACCTCGGCGCGGCCGGCACCTCCCTCGACGACCTCGCCAAGAACGCCGAGAAGCTCCTCAGGGAGTTCGGCGGCACCGCCGCCTCCGGGGTCATCAGCGGGCTCAGCGTCGTCGGCCAGATACTCGCCACCGCCGTCCTCGCCCTGCTCCTCATCTTCTTCTTCCTCAAGGACTCCGACCGGGTCGCCGGCGCCCTGCGCTCCCTCGCCCCCCGCGCCACCGGCGACCTCGTCGAGGCCATGGCGCGGCGCGCCTTCGAGGCGGTCGAGGGCTTCATGCGCGGCACGACGCTCGTCGCCCTCGTCGACGCCGTCCTCATCGGCATCGGCCTGGTCGTGCTCGACGTGCCCGGCGCGGTCGGGCTCGCCGCGCTCGTCTTCGTCACCGCCTACATCCCGTACCTCGGCGCCTTCCTCTCCGGCGCGATCGCGGTCCTCGTCGCCCTCGCCGACCGCGGCTTCGTCATCGCGCTGTGGGTGCTCGGCATCGTCCTGGCCGTCCAGGTCATCGAGGGCAACGTCCTCCAGCCCATGGTCCAGAGCCGGACCGTGCAGATGCACCCGGCGGTGGTGATGCTCGCGATCACCGCGGGGGCGTCCGTCGCGGGGGTCCTGGGCATGCTGCTCGCCGTACCGCTGACGGCCGCCGCGACGGGGGTCCTGGGGGTGCTGCGGACGCGGTACGGGACGCCTGCCGGGGAGACCTAGGCCGGGGTCAGACCGCCCGGCTCGAACGAGGCCAGGAGCTGCTCCAGGGCCGCCTGGTCGGGGCCCACGAACGGGTCCGCGTCCGGGGCGGCGGCGATCGTCTCCAGCATCTGGTTCGTCATCCGTACGGCCGGCGGCAGATGCGTGCAGAGCACGATCTCCGGGTTCATCTCGGCCAGCGGCGCGAGCGTCGCCCGGTACTTCTCCGCGTCCACCAGGTGCACCCACGGGCTGTCGAGCGTCGCCCAGAGCAGTTGTGCCTGCCGCAGCTCCTCCGGCTTGAGGTCGCTCGCGTGCCCGCTCTCGGCGAGTTCGGCGCTCGGCATCGGGCCGCCGAAGCAGTCGGAGCTGAAGCAGATCCGGGTGCGGTCGTCGTAGAAGCCGACGGTGGCCGGGTTGTCGAAGAGCGGCGGGCGGAAGGCGTGCAGCGTGCGGTCGCCGACGTCGAGGGACTGGCCCGGGTTGAGGAAGTACACCCGGTCCATGGGCAGCGCCCGCTCGGTCGTCATGATCCCGAAGCCGAGGAAGGTCGTGATCACGCGCGCGCGTGGGGCGGCGTCGAGCAGGTCGAAGATCCCGCCGGTGTGGTCCCGGTCGGGGTGGGTCAGCCAGATCCAGCGGACGTCGGCCGGGTCCATGACCCCGCTGAGCGCCGCGACGAAGTCGCGGTCCTCGATTGAGAGCCCGGTGTCGACGACCACGGGTTCGGCGGCGGTGAGGACGTAGGCGTTGACGGGGATGTGCCCGATGCCCGGCACGTCGAGACTGTCGGCGATCACCGTGGTGTCGCTGCCGACCTTATGGGTGTCCATGGCGCACTCCGAGGTCCCCCGCGCGCGACCGCGTACGAAACCAGTCTGCGCCGGGGGCAGGGTCACCGCGCGCGGGACGACGCCCCCGCCGTGTGCGCCCGCGCCCTGCTGGGCGACGCCCACCGCCGCGCGCGCCCGCGCCCCGCTAGGCGGCGCCCCGCCCGTTTGGGCCCCGCGCCGCGCGGGACGGCGCCCGTGCGCGCCCGCGCCCATGCGGGGCGGTGCCCACCGCCGTGTGGGCAATTGTCCCGCTGGGGCGGGACGGGTGGGCACACGGGACGGCGCCCTCTAGCGGCGCCTCCGCGTTCCGAGCCTGGACCCGCACCCCCAGCGGCGGCGCACGTCGTGGTGCGGGTTCAGGCTCGGGAGCCTCTGGCGCCGGCAGGGCGCGGGTCCGTTGTGCCCACCCGTTCCGCCCCAGCGGAACGATTGCCCACAACGGGGGCGGGTGGGCGCCGCCCCGGCGGAACGCCTGCCCACAACGGGGGCGGGGGCACCGCCCCAGCGGAACGATTGGCCACAACGGGGGCGGGTGGGCGCCGCCCCAGCGGAACGATGGGCCACACGGCGCGGGGCGCGGGCCCATAACCGGGGCTGCCCGCCGGAGGCTAGCGGCAGCAGCCGCCCTCCGACTCCGTTTCGTTCAGTTCGAACCAGATCGCCTTGCCCTCGCCCCGCGGGTCGACCCCCCACGCGTCCGCGAGCATCTCCATCAGGACCAGGCCGCGGCCGCTCGACGCCATCTCGCCCGGGTGCCGCTTGTGCGGCAGCTCGTCGCTCCCGTCGGAGACCTCCACCCGCAGCCGCCGCGACTTCTCGGCGCACGCCACCTCCGCGATCAGGAGCGCGTCGCCGTCGGTGTGGACGAGGACGTTCGTGACCATCTCGGAGACCATCAGGACCGCCGAGTCGAGCTGGTCCCCGTCCGTCCAGTCGTGCAGCAGCTGCCGGACCTGCTCGCGGGCCTCGGCGATCCGTTCCGGCTCCGCCTGGGCGATCGACATGAGGGTGCGGCGGGGGGCCTCCCGTACGGTCCCGGCGGGCCGGCGGGAGAGCAGCAGGACGGCGATGTCGTCCTCGCGGCGGTCCGCGAGCGGGCCCGTCGTGTGGTGCGAGCCGGGCCCGTGGACGGCCTCCACGAGGGCGTCGGCGAGCCCCTCCAGGTCCTCGCCGTCGTGGGACTCCAGGAGCGCCCGTACGCGCTCCCAGCCGGTGTCCAGGTCGTGCCCGCCGGTCTCCAGGAGCCCGTCGGTGCAGATCATGAGGGTCTCGCCGGGGTCCAGCGTGAGCCGGGTGGTGGGGTAGTCGGTGTCGGGGTCGATGCCGAGCGGCAGCCCCCCGGCGGTGGGCCTGAGGAGAACCGTTCCGTCGTTCATCCGCACCGCCGGATCCGGATGCCCGGCCCGCGCGATGTCGACCGACCCGGTCTCCAGGTCGACCTCCAGGTAGAGGCAGGTCGCGAAGCGCGGCCCGCCGCCGTTCCCCAGGTCCTCGTCGTCCCCGTCCGTGATCCCGTACAGGAACCGCGAGGCCCGGGAGAGGACCGCGTCCGGCCGGTGGCCCTCGGAGGCGTACGCGCGCAGGGCGATCCGCAGCTGCCCCATGAGGCCGGCGGCCCGCACGTCGTGTCCCTGCACGTCGCCGATGACGAGCGCGATCCGTCCGGGGCCGCTCCCGCCGGTGCGGGAGGAGCCGCCGGGCAGCCGGATCATGTCGTACCAGTCGCCGCCGACCTGGAGCCCGCCGCCGGTCGGCACGTACCGCGCGGCGACCTGGATGCCGGGGATGCCGGGACCGAGGACCGGCATCATCGTGCGCTGGAGGCCGAGCGACAGCTCGCGCTCGGACTCGGCCACGCCCGCGCGTGCGAGGGCCTGCGCGAGCATCCGCGCGACCGTCGTCAGCACCGAACGCTCGTCGGGCGTGAACGCCACCGGATGCTTGAAGGCCGCCATCCAGGCCCCCATCGTCCGCCCGGCGACGACCAGCGGCACGAAGGCCCAGGAGCGGCGCCCGAACCGCTGCGCGAGCGGCCAGGTCATGGGAAACCGCCGCAGGTACTCCTCCGGCGTCGGCAGATAGATGGCCCGCCCGGTCCGTACGACCTCCGCCGCCGGATAGTCCGTGTCCAGCGACATCGACGAGAACGGCCCCTCGTCGCCCTCGCTGTGCCCGTGGTGGCCGATCACCGTCAGCCGCTCGCCCGCCACGCCGAAGACGGCGAGTCCGTCCGGCGAGAAGCCGGGCATCGACAGGGAGGCCGCCACCCGCAGCACCTCGGCCGTCGACCGGGCCTCGGCGAGCGCCCGGCCCGCGTCGAGCAGGAAGGCCTCACGGGAGCGGCGCCAGTCACCCGTGATGGGCGTACGGGCCGCGGTGCCCGGCAGCTGCTCGGCGACCTCCTGGAGCGTGCCGACCAGCTGGTAGTCGTTCCCCTCGATGAGCGGCTTCGACCTGCTCCGTACGGTACGGATCACCCGGCCGTGCCCGTCCATGATCCGCAGCCGGGCCTCGGCGAGGGTGCCCTCGGCGACGGCGAGGTTGACCACCCCGTCGATCTCGTTCCAGTCGACCGGATGAAAACGCGACCGCACGGCCGCCTCGGTGAGTCGCACGGGCTCGGCGGGCAGCCCGAGCAGCCGGGCGGCCTCGGCGTCGAGCGAGACGATCCCGGACGCGTTGTCCCAGCGCCACAGGCCGGTCGCGATCGCGGCCAGGACGTCCTCGGTGCGCATTGCCCCACTTTATGAATAGCGGACAGCAGGTCGCCACCGACACTATTCGAAATGCGATCTTGGCCCGGCCGGTACTCTGGGTGGGTCTGCCCTCGTGTCCTGTGACATCTGTGACAGTGGTCACGGCCGGCCGGCGCCCCACGACCCACGATCCCGAAGACTGGATGAACGACGATGCATCGGTACAGGTCCCACACCTGCGGCGAGCTCCGCGCCTCTGACGTCGGCACCGACGTCCGGCTGAGCGGCTGGCTGCACAATCGGCGCGACCTGGGCGGCATCCTCTTCATCGATCTGCGCGACCACTACGGCATCACGCAGCTCGTCGCCCGGCCCGGCACCCCCGCCGCCGAGGTTCTCGACAAGCTGACCAAGGAGACCGTCGTCCGCGTGGACGGCAAGGTCGTCTCCCGCGGCGCGGAGAACGTCAACCCCGAGCTGCCGACCGGCGAGATCGAGATCGAGGCCGCCGAGGTCGAGGTCCTGGGTGCCGCCAAGCAGATCCCCTTCACCATCAATGCCGACGACGGCGTCAACGAGGAGCGGCGCCTGGAGTACCGCTTCCTCGACCTGCGCCGCGAGCGCATGCACCGCAACATCATGCTGCGCTCCGCCGTCATCGCCTCCATCCGCTCCAAGATGGTGGCCCTCGGCTTCAACGAGATGGCGACCCCGATCCTCGCCGCGACCTCCCCCGAGGGCGCCCGCGACTTCGTCGTCCCGTCCCGACTGAACCCGGGCAAGTTCTACGCGCTGCCGCAGGCGCCGCAGCAGTTCAAGCAGCTGCTGATGATCTCCGGCTTCGACCGGTACTTCCAGATCGCGCCCTGCTTCCGCGACGAGGACGCCCGCGCCGACCGCTCGCCGGGCGAGTTCTACCAGCTCGACGTCGAGATGAGCTTCGTGGAGCAGGAAGACGTCTTCCAGCCCATCGAGAAGCTGATGACCGAACTCTTCGAGGAGTTCGGCAACGGCCGCCACGTCACCTCCCCCTTCCCGCGGATCCCGTTCCGCGAGTCGATGCTCAAGTACGGCAACGACAAGCCGGACCTGCGCACGGCCCTCGAACTCGTCGACATCTCGGACGTCTTCGAGAACTCCGAGTTCAAGGCCTTCGCCGGCAAGCACGTCCGCGCGCTCGCCGTCCCGAACACGGGCGACCAGCCGCGCAAGTTCTTCGACTCCCTCGGCGACTTCGCGGTCTCCCTCGGCGCGAAGGGCCTGGCCTGGGTCCGCGTGGGCGAGGAGAACGCCCTCACCGGCCCCATCGCCAAGTTCCTCACCGAGGAGAACGTCAAGGTCCTCACCGAGCGCCTCGGCCTGGCCCCCGGCCACGCGATCTTCTTCGGCGCGGGCGAGTTCGACGAGGTCTCCAAGATCATGGGCCCGGTCCGGGTCGAGGCCGCCAAGCGCGCCGGCCAGTTCGAGGAGAACGTCTTCCGCTTCGCGTGGATCGTCGACTTCCCGATGTACGAGCGGGACGAGGAGACCGGCAAGATCGACTTCTCGCACAACCCGTTCTCCATGCCGCAGGGCGGCCTTCAGGCCCTGGAGACCCAGGACCCGCTGGACATCCTCGGCTGGCAGTACGACATCGTCTGCAACGGCATCGAGCTCTCCTCCGGCGCCATCCGGAACCACGAGCCCGAGATCATGTTCAAGGCCTTCGAGATCGCGGGCTACTCCCGCGAGACCGTCGAGTCCGAGTTCGCCGGCATGCTCCGCGCCTTCGAGTACGGCGCCCCGCCGCACGGCGGCATCGCCCCGGGCGTCGACCGCATCGTCATGCTCCTCGCCGACGAGCCCAACATCCGCGAGACCATCGCCTTCCCGCTCAACGGCAACGCCCAGGACCTCCTGATGGGCGCCCCGACCGAGCTGGACGAGTCCCGCCTGCGCGAACTGAACATCCAGCTCCGCAAGCCGGTCGAGAAGAAGACCGTCACGGAGGACCGCCCGGTCACGGAGTCGGTCCACCCGGAGGCGGGGCGGTAATCAGCCCTTCGACGCTGGTGGGGCCCGGAACCGTAGATACGGTGCCGGGCCCCACCGGTGTTTCTCGGCTGCGCGAACGATCAGCGGCCCCTGACCCCCAGCGGCCGCGACAGCTCAGCCCCCGTGCAGGTCCTCTCGTGCGGCGGTGAGGTCGCCCAGGGTTCGTATGATCGCGTCGAGGTCGTCCCACGCCTGCGCGCAGAAACCCTGGTCCCGCGTGGCTGCCTCGACGCGTTCGTCGAAGGCGGGCGAAGCGGCCGGGTTCGCACCGTCTCCCAGGATGCGTGCCGGAGCGAGAAGCCAGTTCCGCCGGGACGTGTCCAGGCGCCAGTCCACCTGGGTGGGTGTTGCGCGCACGGCGTCTTCGACGAACCGGAGCTTCGCATCGCTGGGCTCGGCGAACCGCCAACCGATGTAGGGCACTTGAAGGTGCCCAAGGTCCGGGTGACGACTCACGCTCAGCTTGAACCACTCCAAGGCCCCAAGACGGCTGATTGCCTCGCCCGCCACGCGAAATCGTGTCGACATGAGTCCGATACCTTTCGCCACGTCACCAGAGAGGGCCGTCGTATCCGCCGTCGCCGACGATCAATTTCTTCCCGGGGTTATTCAGACGAATCGCACGTTCATAGTCACCATAGGGAATGGGGTCGTTGCTCATCGCTGGGTCGTATACGTATTTCCCGTCCGTGTATACATCATGATATCGATACCCCGTCACCAGTGAACCCATATTCTCCGGGATGTTGATGTCATCGCCTTCCCTGAGCGTGAAGTTGATGATCTTCCCGTTACCGCTGGAACCCTCGAGTACTCGTTCCGCGATCTCCGAGCAATCGATGTTTCCACCACGAGGGGCGGACCTCATGGCGTCTACGGCACCCTGGTCGGGTGGAAACTGGGGATTTGGTTGCCGGAAGTCGTATTTACCGCGTTCATCCGGGCAGGGTGAGAGTCCCAGCGGGTCGCTCCACCTGTGTGGGGCATGGACGTACGTAGCCGGATTCGGGGCGGGAGACAGCCCCAGGGGATCCTGGCTGAGATACCGGGCCGATTCCGGGTCGTAGTACCGGAAGTAGTTGTAGTGGAGCCCCGATTCCGGGTCGAAGTACTGGCCTGGGAAGCGAAGGGGGGTGTACGTCGTGGCGTTGCGGTTCCAGGTGGTCGTGCCCCAGAGGGTCGTGCGGGTGTGCCAGGCCAAGGTGCCCGACTCGTCGACGAGTTCGGTCGGGGTGCCGATCAGGTCGGTGACGATGGCGAAGAAGCGCTCATTCGTGGAGCCCGTGGAGTCCGTGTCCGTGCGGCGTTCCGTCTGGGTCAGGGGGCGTAGGCCCGCGTGGTTCCAGGTGACGGTGACGTCGTCCGTCGTCTGCTCGCAGAGGGTCGTGCCGTCCCACGTGAAGTGGACGGTTTCGAAAGGGGATTGCTTGGATATGCGGCGGCCCAGGGGGTCGTACGCATACCGCCACACCGTGCCGTCCGGTGTCGTCACCGAGGTCAGGCGGTCCTCCGCGTCCCACGCGTAGCGCCAGACGTCCGGCTTCCGCGAGAGGCGGGTTCGGCGGCGGAGCGTGACCCGGCCCTGGGCGTCGTGTTCGTATTGGACCGATCCGGCCCGGGTGAGGCGGGTGCCGGTGTAAGTGCGTCGGCCCGTCGAGTCGTGATGGGCGTGGGCGGCCGGCCAGTCCGCCTCTGTCTGGTTGCCGGCCTCGTCGTAGGCGTACCGCTCCGTCCACCGGTCCGCCCGTACCGTCGTGACGCGGCCCGCGCCGTCCAGGTCGAAGCGGCGCGTGCCCGTAAGGCCGTCCGTGACGGAGATCAGGCCGCCGTCCGGGCGGTAGCCGTACGCGCGGTGCTGGAGACGGCTGCCGCGCGAGGTGATCTCCTGCGTCGTCAGGCGGCTCATCTCGTCGAACGACGACGTCAGAGACACGAAGTCCGAGACCGTGCGGTCCACTTCGCGACCCAGAGCGTCGAAGGAGAAGGCGAGCTCGCGTCCGGATGCCGTGAGCTTCGTCCTGCGGCCCGCCGCGTCGTACGACCACGTGCTGACCGCACCACCCGGCGTCGTTCGCCCCACCCGGCGGCCCACTTCGTCGTACGCGTACGTCAGCGTCCGGCCGTTGACCGCCTCCGACTTCAGGCGGCCGTAGCGGTCCCGGAGACGTATCAGCGTCGCGTCCGGTCCGGTCGCCGACGCCAGTTCGTCGAAGAGGTCGTACTCGTACGTGGTGACCGACCCCTCGGCGTCCTTGCGGACGGTCCCGCCGAGTTCGTTGCGCGAGAAGCTGACGCGCTGCCCGAGACCGTTCGTGCGGGAGGTCAGCCGGCCCGCCGCGTCGTAGTCGTAGCTCAGCGTCCGGTCGTCGAAGTCCGACTCCGTGAGCAGGCGGCCCGCCGGGTCGTAGTCGTAGTCCCAGGTCAGGCCCTGCGGGTTGGTCACCCGCGTCAGCCGCAGGTTCGAGTCGTGGGAGAACTCGTGGCGGACTCCGTCCGGGCCCGTGCGGGAGGTGAGGAGGTCGAAGTCCGTGTACGTGAAGCTTGTCGTGCCGCCCATCGCGTCCGTGTGGCTCAGGCAGTTGCCCTCGCCGTCGTACGTCCAGGACTCCACCGTGCCGTCGGGTGCCGTCCGGCGCGCCAGGCGGCCCTCGACCGTCCATTCCAGGCGTGTGACCGCGTCCAGGGCATCCGTCACCTCGACCGTGCGGCCGAACGCGTCGTGCTTGTAGCGCGTCGTGGCGCCCAGGGGGTCGGTGATCGCGACGGGGAGTCCCCGGGCGTCCAGGACCAAGCGGGTCGTGGCGCCCAGCGGGTCCGTCACCGAAGTCAGTCGGCCTTGCTCGTCGTACGCGAACTCCGACCGGGCGCCCGAGGGGGCCGTCACCGACGTGCGGTTGCCGCGTTCGTCGAAGGTCTGGCGGGTGACGTTGCCGTCGGTGCCGGTGATGCGTGTCGGCATCCCGTTTTCGTCGTACTCGGCCCGCGCCTGCCGGCCGTCCGGGCGCTCCAGCATCGTCCTGCGGCCGTGCTCGTCGTAGGTGGAGCGGCTGACGTGGCCCAGCGGGTCCGTCCGTGACAGCAGGCGGTTGTGACGGTCGTATTCGAAGCGCGTGACCGCGCCCTGTGCGTCGATCTCGGCGACGACCTGTGCACGGTCGTTGATCAGATGACGCTCGGTGTTCCCCGCGCCATCGGTGAAGGTGGTCAGGCGGAGCCCGGTGGCCGGATCCACGTCGTCCCAGGTGAACGTGGCTTCGAGATGTCCGTTGGCGCCTGACTGATAGGTGCAGCGGTCCTGGTCGTCGTAGACGTAGTCGTAGTGGCTTCCGTTGGTGTCGGTCCACGAGGTGATGCGGCCGTGCTCGTCGCAGCCGAAGCGCACGGGGCGGCCGGAGGAGTTGGTGACCTCGGTCAGGTGGTCGTTGGTGTAGCCGTAGCGCAGGACCTCCTGGTCGGATCCGTCCGCGGCCGCTCCCGCGAGGTGCAGGGCGGTCACGCGGCCTTCGCTCGTGGTGAGCTTCAGGTGGTAGCCGCCGTGGTGGACGATCGCCGTGGGGGTACCCGACTCGTCGTACTCGAAGGTGATCCAGCGGCCGTTGCGGTCGTCGATCTGGGCCAGGAGTGCGAGTTCGTCGTCGTGGTCGCCGAAGTGCCGGACGGTGCCGGTCGTGGGGTCGGTGATCGTGTAGCCGTCCTCGACCCGGTCCAGTGGCCACTGCCGGCCGTGCGTGGGCATGACCGGGACGCCGGGGGCCGGGTGCGGGTAGGCGAGGAGGCTGCCCTCGTCGCAGCTGAAGACGACGCCTTCCGAGTCGATCTCCAGCCGCTGGTCCACCGTCGACGACCACGTCGGGCCGAACCAGCGCCCGGAGCGCCGCGTGGAGTCGAAGGTGCGACGGAAGATGAGCGGCAGCGAGCCGGGTAGAGCGATGTCGGTCTGCGGCAGCAGCATCCGGCCCGTGGCGATGTCGACAGGATCGTTCTTGCACGCCGTCTCGCCACACGTCTTGCCGTTGCTGTCAGGGTCCTTCCCGTGGTCCCCGCGGCTGCCGGGCGGCCTCTTCCCCTCCGGCAGGTGCTTGGTGCCGTTCTTCAGCGCGTCGCGCAGGCCCGCCCTGATCAGCCCGCCGCCCTTCGTCCCGATCAGCTCCGGCACCAGCCGGCCGAGGAACTCCGACGGGTCGCCCTTCGCCGCGTCCCAGGCGTTCTTCAGGGCCCGGTCCGGGTTCGCCGCCGTGGACACCAGGCCGGCGAGCGTCATGTTGACGCCCTTGTAGTAGTCCGCCGGGTGGGTCAGGTTGTACGGGTCCACCGGGTTGACCGAGCGGACGAAGTTGAGCAGGCCGGCCGTGCCCTTGACGACGCCACCGCCGAAGTGGGCCAGCTCGAAGCCCTGGCCCAGGGCGTGGTCCATCAGCTCGGCCTTGGCCCGTTCGCGGCCCGTCGGTTCCTTGGGCGCGTGGGCGAGGGCGGCGCCGACCGCCGCCTTCGCCGTCTCCGCGGCCTCGTTGCGGGCCTTCCGCGCGTCGTTGAGGATCTCCTGCGCGCGCTGCCGCTTGGCCGTGCCGGGGTCGGTGAACGGGCCGGGATCGGGAAGCGGGCTGTCGCTGGTGCGGGCCGCTTCGTAGGCGGCGGTCTTCTCCTTGTGTGTGGCCTCGGCCGCCTTGGAGGCCTCGTCGCCCTCCTTGTACAGCGCGATCGCCTCACGCGCCTTGCCCTGCGCGCTCACGATCGCCTGGGAGTACGTCTCCAGCGCCTTGGCCGCGTTCTCCATCGCGTCCGCCGCGTGCAGCCAGTCCGTCGGCAGCGTCTGGAACTTCTCCCGGAACGCGTCGGCCGCCTCGCCCTTCCAGTGACCTGCGTCCAGCTTCTTCATCCCGCCGCCGACCAGGTCGAACGCGCGCTGGAAGTCCCGGAGGTTCTTCACCGCCTCGGCGATCTTCTCCGGTCTGCCGTGGACGAGCTCGTTCGCGTCCTCGGTCTGCCCGAGCTGCTTCTCCCCGATTTCCGCGCCGAGGGAGGAGGCGGTCTCGTCGCCCCAGTCCTCGACCGAGTCCGCCCAGTCGTGCGCTCCCGCCGTGTCCAGGAGCTGACCGGTGTAGTCGGTCGCGGAGTCGATGCCCTCGCCGACGAGTTCCTTGCCCTTGTCGATGCCGTCACCGATCTTGTCGATGCCCTTGTCGACCAGACCGCCCCAGTCCACCATCAGCGGCTCTCCCCCCAGCGCGGCTGTTCAGCCTGGTCGAGCGTTGCCTGGTCGGGATCGAGCAGGTCCCTGAGCCGCTCGTCCGCCGCCTCCCGCCGCTCAGGGTCCAGCGCGCCCGAGCGTTCCATGCCGTCGAGCATCGAGTCCTCGACGTCGTACGCGGTGTTCTTCCAGGTCTGCTTGACCTCGTCGTGAGCGTCGCTGAACGACTCCCCGCTCCAGTCCGCGCCGTCCCACGTCCGCTGGTCACGGATGGTGTCCCAGCTCTTCTGCTTGACCTCGTCCTCGGAGAGGTGCGGGTTCCCGTTGAGGGAGTTCACGCCGATCTTGATCGAGTCCTTGATGTACTGCTCCTGCTCCGCGAACGAGCCGGCGGACAGGCCGACCGCCTGAGCGAACCCGTTCCCCCGCATGGTCAGCGTGCGGACGCCCCACTCCCACCGGTCGCAGAACGTCTCGAACTCCGACGTCAGCCCGCCGTGCCCCAACTCAAGGCCGGACAGGGCGAGGTCGGAGAACCCCCGGCCCGCCGACGCCTCGCCGGTCATCCCGAGCTCCTTCAGCTCGGCATGGGCCAGGTCGATACCCTTCGCTATCGCCGCCAGCGCCTCCGCCGGCGCCGCGAGATCAGGCTCGTTCCCGCTCATCGTGTCCCCGTCCCCCCGAAATCGACCGCCACCTCATCCGGAACGATCCCCGCGACCGGAGGGAAGACCATTCCGTCCTCGCTGCCCGCGTCCAGCGCGACCCCGGCCGGACCGGGCAGCATCGGCACCATCACGTCGAGAAGCCGGGCGCCGAGGATCGTCTGGTACGTCCACTCCCGCGCCGCATCCCCCCGCGCGACCGCGAACCGCGCCAGCGCCTCCTCGTCCGAGAACGCGCAGATCCACCGGACCCCGTTGAAGTCGGCCGTCCACGGACTCCCGTACTCGTCGAACGGCATCACGACCGCCGTACGTCGAAATTCACCGAGCAATCGCGCAAACTCCCGGCGGGCCACCGCCACCTCGTCGACGGCTTCCGGCTCCGGAAGGTTCGGCACAGGCGGCGTCGTCTCCGGCGCGGGCTCCTCCACCGGAACCGGTGTGTCTGCCAACTCCGCCAGCCTCGAGAACTGTTGAGGCTTCAGTGCTTCGTCGTCCCCGGTCTCATCCACTCACGCATGCTGCCATGCGACCATTCACACCAGCAACGAACAAAAGTCCGATCTGGCCGCGCCTGTCGGCGGACGACAGCCTGGGTCCGTGCGAACCGCGCTGGTGTGCTGGCACTTGAGCCGCAGAGCGGGTGGGCCAAGGCCTCGCGGCATCGTGCGTGGTTCGGCGCGTCTTTGTCAGGTCGGCGCCCGCAGTGCCCTTCGGTTCCGTCCGGGAAGAGCTGTCCCGGCCGCGAGCGCGATGTGGTCGCGGCCCTGCGTTCCACGGCATCGCCCCGGGCCCTTCCGCGGCGGTCCGAGGCTCTACCCGGCGACCGCGCCGAATCGCCGCAAGGCTCCGACGTAGTCGCTCACCGCCGCATCCCCTGCCGGGAGGCGGGAAAGGTCCTGTGTGCGGGTCGCTGGGTCAGGAATTCGCGGACCAGCTCGCCTGCTGCGCTCGTGCAGTGAGATGACTGCAGGGATTCTCCTGGTTCCCTGGCGCGTGAGGGTCAGTCGTTTGCCGTGCGGCAGGCCCGGCAGGGCCCCGGTTCCGGGGCTCGGTGGCCGTGGTTGCAGCTGTCGCAGTTCTGCATCGGGTGCACGACGGCCGGGGTCTGAGGACGGAACGGCGGGAGCGGCGGGAGGCCGGCGTTGAGGCGGTGGGCCAGGAGGGAGGCCGGGCGGTGGATGGGTTCCTTCGGTAGGTCGAAGGTCAGGACGCGGCGTACGTCGTCGGGCGTGAGGTCGCGTTCCAGCCAGCTGGCCACGCCTGGGGTCAGGTGCTCGGCGTCCGTGGCGGAGAGGTGCAGGCGGGGGTCCTCGCGGTGCAGGCCCGCCAGGATGTCCAGGGCCGTGGCCAGGAGGTCCGGCGCCGGGTACGCGGGCTGCGGTACGGCCGGCAGCGCGCGGCGCTTCTTCGCCTCCGGCCGGCGGGCCGGGGGCCTCGGCTTGGGCTTCGGCACGTCTTCGCCGCCGGTCCGGCCGGGCTGGTTGCAGGACACCGTACGGGTGATCATCCGCCCGCAGTCGGTGCGCTCCCGCGTACGGCGCAGGTAGCCGTGGGCCTCCAGCTCACGCAGCGCGGCGGCGATCCGGGTCGTCCCCTCGGGGAACCGGGCCGCGAGCGACTTGATGTCGACCGGCGCCCCGCTCGGCAGCGACTGGATGTAGACGGCGAGTCCGATGGCCAGCCCCGACAGCTCCGGGTGCTGGGCCAGGTGGTTGCCGATCACCGTGAAGCGGGTGCTGTGGCGGGTGTTGTCGTGGATGACGCCGGCGGAGCGTGTGCGCGTGCCCCTATGAGGGTGGTTTCCCGCGCTCTTACGGGACGGGGAGGGGGTGCGCGTTGTAGCGTGGTTGCCCATGGGGAAGCCCTTAACTTCCTCGAGTCAGGCCCTCGCCATTCGGGATTGCCGTCCCGGCGAGGGCTGACTCATGTCTGGCGGCATATGCCGATCGAGCTGAGCGTAAAGCAGGCAACCCCTCTCGAATCCAGCCCAGTTGGGTTCTTTCACCCGCATGAGTGAGTGTCGTCCTTGGGGCGGGAGGGGTGGGGTTTGGTGGGTTTCTTTCTCTCTCTTGTCGTCCTTGGAAAGACCGCCCGACCCACCGAAGCTCGCGATTCCGTGCTTCGGTGGCTGGGTTGTTTGCACAGGTCAGGGGCGTGGCAGGTCGAGTTCCGCCCACACCGTCTTCCTGGGTACGGGTCCCAGGTCGACGCCCCACCGGTCGGCCAGCGCCTCCACGAGCAGCAGGCCCCGCCCCGTGTGCCGGGGGAGGGCGTCGCCCCGCGTGTCCGTCACCTCGATCCGGAGCGCCTTCGCCGAAACCCACAGCGAGAGACGGAAGGTCCGGCCGCTCACCCGCCCGTGGGTGGCCGCGTTCGCCGCGAGCTCCGCGATGATCTGAGTGGCCGCCTCCGTCACCTCGTACGGGACATCGCCCGTCCGTAGCCACTCGACGGCGAGCAGCCGGGCGAGCCTCGCGCCGCGCGGAGTGGGTGACAACAGCACTCGGAAGTCGTGGTCCTGTACTGGTACTTGGGTGGTGTTCTTCTGGTTCACGTCACCGAGCGTGGTCGCCCCTGGTTAGCGTGAACAGTGACGGCACCGATGCGTACGGTCACTGTCCGGGGCTTGTCCACTGCTGTCCGGCCTGTCCGAACCTGTGCGCCGGGTAGGGATGTTGCGGTGATCGGGCGGTTGGAGGAAGGGCGCGCATGTCGGTGGACGAAGGAGTACGGCACCTCAAGAGCGAGGCGGACGAGCCGGGGTGGGAGGTCGACCCGGACGACGACTGGGGTCTCGCCGTCATCGCCACAGTGGGGCGGCAGTTGCGTCTGCGGCGGGAGGCCGTGGGGATGCGGGCCGCCGAGTTCGGGGTGGTGGTCGGCTACGGCGAGGACCTGGTCTACAAGATCGAGGGCGGGAAGCGGATCCCCCGGCCCGAGTACCTGGACAAGGCGGACGAGGTGCTGGGGGCGGGTGGGCTGCTCTCCGCGATGAAGGAGGACGTGGCGAAGGTCCGCTACCCGAAGAAGGTTCGGGACTTGGCGAACCTTGAGGCCAGGGCGGTGGAGCTCCAGCTGTACGATCCGCTCAACATCCACGGCCTGCTGCAGACCCCGGAGTACGCGCGTGGGCTGCTGCTCATGCGGCGCCCGGCGTACTCGCAGGACGACGTGGAGCGGATGGTGGCGGGGCGGGTGGCCCGTCAGAGCGTCTTCGAGCGGAACCCCGCGCCGGAGCTCAGCTTCGTACTGGAGGAGTGGACGCTCCGGCGCCCGCTGGGCGGGCGTGCGTCGCTGCGCAACCAGTTGGAACACCTGCTGGAGGTCGGGCGACTCCGGAACGTCGAGCTTCAGGTCATGCCGATGAACCGCGAGGAGCACGCCGGGCTCGCGGGCGGCATCGAGGTGCTGAAGTTCGAGGACGGATCGGCTGTCGGTCGCTCGCCTGCCGTGGCCAATGGCGGCCCGCGACCGAGCGGAAACAGCTCCATATCCTTGAGTTGCGCTATGGCATCATCCGGGCTCAGGCTCTCACTCCTCGTGAGTCGACGGCCCTCATCGAGCAATTGCTGGGAGAAACATGATCCGCAACACCTCGGCCGGGGACGCCTCCGAACTGGCGTGGTTCAAGAGCAGCTACAGCAGCAGTAGCGAGGGCGACTCCTGCGTCGAGGTCGCCGCCGCCCCCGGCGCCGTGCACGTCCGGGACTCCAAGGACATCGTCGGGCCCCAGCTCGCGCTCGCGCCCGCCGCGTGGGCCGGGTTCGTCGCGTACGCCTCCGGCAGTTGACGTACACAGCTACCCACAGCCCGCTCTCACGTTCCTGACAGGTGCCGTTCCTAGGGTCCTCGCCCATGAGCGAAAACCAGAAGCACAGGCGGGACATGACCCGGCGGCGGGCCCTCGTCGCCGGGGGTGGGGTCGTGGTCGCGGCCGGGATCGGTGCCGGGGTCGTCACCACGGCCTCGGCGGACACGACCTCCGAGACGACGACGTCCGGCGAGGCCTGTTATCGGCTGACCTCCGAGACGACCGAAGGTCCGTACTACATTGACGCGGACAAGATCCGGAAGGACATCACCGAGGACCGCGAGGGCATCCCCCTCACCGTGCGCCTCAAGGTGATCGACTCCGAGAGCTGTGAGCCGCTGCGGGGCGCCGCCGTGGACATCTGGCACTGCGACGCGCTCGGGATCTACTCCGGGTACGAGAGCCTCAGCACGGGTGGCTCCGGGGGCGGTACGCCTCCCACCGGGGCCCCGCCCACGGGCGCTCCCACCGGTACGCCGCCGACCGGCGGCCCCGGGCCCGGCGGTGGCGGTGGTGGCGGTGGGCACGAGGAGCCCACCGACGACAAGCGGTACCTACGCGGGACGCAGCTCACCGACAAGCACGGGTACGTGGAGTTCACGACCGTCTTCCCCGGCTGGTACCGGGGGCGCTGCGTGCACATCCACACCAAGGTGCATGCGGGAGGGACGATGACGTCCGCCGGGTACGAGGGCGGGCACACCTGCCACACCGGGCAGCTCTTCTTCGCCGAGAGCGCCGTACTCGACTCGGCCGAGGTCGCCCCGTACTCCACCAGCACCACCGAGCGCACCACGCTCGACGCCGACACCATCTACCCCGGCAACGGGGCCGAGGGCGGTCTGCTCACGCTCAAGTACCGGGCCAAGAAGATCGAGAAGGGCGTCCTCGCCACCTTGACCCTGGGCGTCGACCCCGACGCCACCCACACCGGTACGGATTACTGACGGAGCGCGTCCACGAACAGGGCAGCGGCCAGCAGATGGCCGCTGCCCCGGGGGATCAGGCCCCGTTCCCGTAGCCGCAGGTCGAGGGCTTCGACCGCTGTCCGGCCCGCCAGGACCTCACGGGCTCCGTCCTGCACCTCCCGCAGGCCGTGCGGGCCGGCCGCGTGGAGCGGCCCGGTGTCCTGGAGGGTGGTCATGACCGTGAGCAGGGCGTTCAGACGGGCCTCGGGCTCGCGGGCCCCGGCGTCGCAGGCGGTACGGAGGGCTGCGCACGCCCGCCGTACGTGCGGGAACCCGGCCCGCGCCTCGCCCCTCGCGCCGGCCGCCCCGTACCGGACCGAGACGGCCGAACCGGGGGAGGGGCGGCGGGGCGCCCGCGCGTCGGGGTGCGCGGCGATCCGGCCGGCGAGGGCGGTGATCTCGTCCAGGTCCCCGGCGGGCGCGAGCGCGGCCGCCGCCACCAGCAGCCCCAGCGGCCACACGGCCCCGTGGTGGGTCCCCGCGCCGCCGTCCGCCCGCGCCATGTCGCGCTCCGTGGCCCGCCCGATCGCGCCCAACTCCTCCCTGAGCGCGCGGCCCGGCTCCCCGGTCCGCCGTGCGGCCGCCGCCATCGCGGCGAACCCGGGCTCCAACGCCCGCGCGGACCACCGCAGCCCCGGCAGATCCGCCTCCCGCGCATCGGGAAGCCCCGGCTTGGGCGTCAGCTCCACCCCCGCCCACAGGCCTTCCACGGCAGCCCCGGCCAGCTTCTCGTCCTCACGCGTCACGACCATGCGGCGCACGCTAGGCACCGAACCTGGGCCCCGCGTCGGGACGGCCTGTGAGCCGGCTGTGCGCTACGCGGGCGGGTGAGGCCGGAGGGTACGGATCGCCTCCCGCAGTTCGGTGTCCGTGAGGTCGCCGGGCTCCCTCAGCTGAGGGTCGGGCGTGTAGTCCTCCAGCGTCAGGAACACGCGGTCGAAGAGCTCGGCCAGGGCTCCGCCTGTCCGCTCGCCGTTCGCCCGCGCCGCCCTCCGCGTCTCCCGCCACCCGTCGGCGAAATCGGCCGCCGTACACGTTCCCCGGGTGAAGCCGTCCAGCAGCGACAGGAGTCGTGCCGTCGCGGTCCCCGGTACGACATCGGCCGCGCGGAACCACACCCTGTGGACGGGCGGGTAGGCGCGGGCGATCTCCTCGACGCGCGGCCACCGCCCCTTCACCGCCCGGGCATAGCGCCCGAACCGTGCCCGCGCCGCGTCGGCTCCCTCGCCCACGGCGGCGGCCAGGAACGCCCCGGTCCCGGCGACGAGCGCGTACCCCGGCTCGGGAAACAGCAGGGCCCCGTCCCCGTCGGGGGTGAGCAGGAGCGCCGGTGGAGCCATGCCGACGAGGTCGGCCTCCGTGGGCCGTAGGGCGACGGCCGGAGTGTCACGGGAGACGAGGTACAGGACCCGGTCTTCGCCCGACGCACGGCAGCCTGCCGCGATCCTGCGCGCGGCAGTGGCGTCCAGGCGCCCACTCGCCGGCACCGGGACCACGGACATCCCCCGCGACCAGTCCGCCGCGAACCCTCCGTCCGTCGTCGACACTCAGGCTCCTCGGTCTTCTTCGTCGAAGCGGTGCACGATGATCCACTGGTCGTACTCCTCGTCGGACACGGCGCACATGATCCGCCCGTCCACGGAAACGGCCAGGAATTCCCCGAGGCCGGCGCCTGCCAGGACGCGGGAGGGCAGGTCGACCCCGACGGGGTCCTTCACGCGGATCCAGAGCATCTCGTCCCTCCCCGGGCTCGGGGCAAGCATGCAGAACTCCCCGTCGTTGTTCATGAGTTGAGCGGACTTCGCCAGGGTGTCCCACTGGAGGTCCAGTTCTGCCGCGGCATCGGGGCGCGCATGGACGACCGAAACGGTCGGCCTCACCTCGTACCCCACGAAGGCGTGGAACGCCCGGAGGGGATCGGGCAGACCGGGTGACCTGTCGAAGTCCAGGACCTGCAGTCCGCTCGCTTCGAGCTTCCGGTACCAGTCGGGCATGGGGTGGGACACAAGGACGTCCCCTTCCCGAAGCCGGTCGAGCGGTCCGCCGGACAGGAGGACCGCGGCACTGTGCGGGGGGTCGATGAACTCCAGGGACCGCCTGTCCTTCTCGATGACGTCCAGCGTGAGCGCGACCTCGGGAGCCGCCGTGTCCTGGTCCCCCTCCAGGATGAAGACCTGCCCGACCCGGGCGATGCCCCTGAGACAGCGGACGACGCAGATTCCTCCGTCGGCGGCGTCGTCCGGTGCCACCACCTCGTGGATCTGGAGCCTGCTGAAGAGAGCTGGGGAAAGAAAATTCTCGGCGGCTGTCACACACTTCTCCTCGTCTCCGTCAGTGCAGTGTCCGGCTCGAACGAGGCGGACACGGGAAGGCCTAAGGAGCCGAGATGTTCGCCGAGATGTCCACCACCGCCATCGTCGTCACCGCCGTCGCCGCGTTCATGGCCGGGTTCTCCGGGGCGTCGATCTTCTTCAAGGCCAAGTTCACCGTCGAGCCCCTCGCCGAGTACGGGGTTCCGCAGGCCTGGTGGAACTGGCTCGGTGCCGCCAAGGCCGCCGGGGCCGTCGGACTCATCGTCGGGTTCTACATCCCGGTCATCGGGACGCTCGCCGCGATCGGACTCATCCTGTACTTCCTCGGTGCGGTGATCACCGTGGTGCGGGCCCGCGCGTACGCTCACGCTCCCTTCCCGGTCGTCTACATGGCGCCCGCCGTCGCCGCCCTCGCCCTGACCTGGTGACCCGTACGGAAAAGGCCGCCCTCCCGGATCGACACCGGGACGGCGGCCTTCTTCGTACGGGGACGCGTCAGTCCTTCTTCGGGTCCTCCAGGCGCGGGAACAGCACCGCGCCCTTCGTCACCGTCGCGCCCGCCGGGAGCTGTCCCCACATGGCGGAGGACTGGACCGGCTGCGCCGCCAGGGCGCCCAGGGACGGCTCGGCGCCCAGGGACTCCCAGAGGGCCTGCGAGGTCTCCGGCATGATCGGGTTGAGCAGGACGGCCACCGCGCGGAGCGACTCCGCCGCCGTGTAGAGGATCGTCGCCAGGCGGGCCCGGCCCTCCTCCGACTCGTCCTTGGCCACCTTCCACGGCTCCTGCTCCGTGATGTAGCCGTTGACCTGCTTCACGAAGTCGAAGATCGCCAGGATGCCGCCCTGGAAGTCCAGCTCCTCGCCGATCTTCGCGTCGGCCGTCGCGACGGCCTTCGCAAGGCCCTCGTGGATCGCCTTCTCCGCGTCGCCGTCGGCCGTCGACGCCGGCAGCTCGCCGCCGAAGTACTTGCCGACCATCGCCGCGACGCGGGACGCCAGGTTGCCGTAGTCGTTCGCCAGCTCGGACGTGTAGCGGGCGGTGAAGTCCTCCCACGAGAACGAACCGTCCTGGCCGAACGCGATCGCCCGCAGGAAGTACCAGCGGTACGCGTCCACGCCGAAGTGCGAGGTCAGGTCCTGCGGCTTGATGCCCGTCAGGTTCGACTTCGACATCTTCTCGCCGCCGACCATCAGCCAGCCGTTGGCCGCGACCCGGCCCGGGACCGGCAGGCCCTGCGCCATCAGCATCGCCGGCCAGATCACCGCGTGGAACCGCAGGATGTCCTTGCCGATGAGGTGCACGTTCGCCGGGAAGGTCTCTTCGAACTTCGCGGGGTTCTCGTTGTAGCCGACGGCCGTCGCGTAGTTCAGGAGCGCGTCGATCCACACGTAGATGACGTGCTTCTCGTCCCACGGGACCGGGATGCCCCAGTCGAAGGTCGAACGGGAGATCGAGAGGTCCTCAAGTCCCTGCTTGACGAAGTTCACGACCTCGTTGCGGGCCGACTCCGGCTGGATGAAGCCCGGGTTCGCCTCGTAGAACTCCAGGAGCTTCGGGCCGTACTCGCTCAGCTTGAAGAAGTAGTTCTCCTCCTTGAGGATCTCCACCGGCTTCTTGTGGACGGGGCACAGCTTGGTGCCGTCCTCCGCCTCGATGAGGTCGCCGGGGAGCTTGAACTCCTCACAGCCCACGCAGTACGGGCCTTCGTACCCGCCCTTGTAGATCTCGTCCTTGTCGTACAGGTCCTGCACGAACTCCTGCACGCGGTCGGTGTGACGCTTCTGCGTGGTGCGGATGAAGTCGTCGTTCGCGATGTTCAGGTGCTCCCAGAGGGGCTTCCACGCCTCCTCGACGAGCTTGTCGCACCAGGCCTGGGGCGTGACGTTGTTCGCCTCGGCCGTGCGCATGATCTTCTGACCGTGCTCGTCCGTGCCGGTGAGGTACCACACCTTCTCGCCGCGCTGACGGTGCCAGCGCGTGAGCACGTCGCCTGCGACGGTCGTGTAGGCGTGGCCCAGGTGAGGAGCGTCGTTGACGTAGTAAATGGGGGTCGTGACGTAGAACGCCTTCGCCCCCTGCTTCTCGGATCCAGTGGCCGCCATGGTCGAAATCCTAACGGTCTGACGAAGATCCACTCACATCCATAAAGCGGGGGTGGGGGTGGGGGCCGTCCTCGTGTCCCTCCTCGGGAGGATGGGCCCCATGCGTGTACTCGTAGCCGAGGACGAGCGAGACCTCGCCGCGCTCCTCGCCACCGGCCTGCGGCGGGCGGGCTTCGCCGTCGACACCGTCCACGCGGGCGACGACGCCCTGGAGCGGCTGGGGCTGTACGTGTACGGCGGCGGTGGCGTCGTGGGCGATGGCGGCGCTGTGGGCGATGGCGGTGCCCTGGGCGATTCGGTCGCGGCCGGCCCTGTAGCGCCCGGTCCGGTCGTGCCCGGTCCCGTTCCGTCCGGTCCGGTCGTGCCCGGTCCCGTTCCGTCCGATCCGGTCGCGGCCAGTCCCTACGACGTGCTCGTCCTCGATCGCGATCTGCCCCGCGTCCACGGGGACGACGTGGCCCGGCGGCTCCTCGCCGCCGGTTCCCCCACCCGGATCCTCATGCTCACCGCCTCCGCCGCCGTCGAGGACCGCGTCGAAGGCCTCGACCTCGGCGCCGACGACTACCTCGGCAAGCCCTTCGACTTCCCCGAGCTGGTCTCCCGCGTCCGCGCCCTCCGGCGGCGCTCCGCCCGGCCCGCCCTGCCGCCCCTCCTCGAACGCCACGGGCTCGTCATGGACACCGTCCGGCGGACCGCCGCCCGTGACGGACGGGACCTCGACCTCTCCCCCAAGGAGTTCTCCGTCCTCCAGATCCTCCTGGAGGCCGACGGCGCCGTCGTCTCCGCCGAGGAGCTCCTCGAACGCGCCTGGGACGCCCACGCCGACCCCTTCACCGGGGCCGTACGGGTCTGCATGAGCAAGCTGCGGGGGAAGCTCGGGGAGCCCGGCCTCGTCCGGACCGTGCAGGGCGTGGGGTACGTGGTGTGAGCGAGTCCTTCCTCGGCGCCGGGTCCACCATCCGTACCCGCATCGCGCTCGTCTACGGAGGTGTCTTCCTGGTCCTCGGCGCCGTCCTGCTGCTCGTGGTGAACCTGCTGGTCAGAGCCGGTACGGACGCCGACGCAGAGGCCATCGTCGCGCGGGCGGACGACGTCGCCGTCGTCGAGGCGTACCGGATCGGCGACGACGTCAGCCGGGCCGCCGGCGAGCAGATGCTCATGTGGTCCAGCCTGGCCCTGCTCGTCATCGCCTGTGGTGCGGTCGTGGTGGGGTGGTGGACCGCCGGGCGGGTCCTGCGGCCCGTCCACGAGATGACCGCGCGGGCCCGGCGGCTCTCCGGCCTCGACCAGAGGCTCGACGTGCGCGGGCCCGACGACGAGCTCAAGGAGCTCGGCGACACGATCGACGCGCTCCTCGGACGCCTGGAGACCGCCTTCGACAGCCAGCGCCGGTTCATCGCCAACGCCTCCCACGAGCTGCGGACCCCGCTCGCCACCCAGCGCGCCGCGATCCAGATCGGGCTCGACGACGACTGCGAGGTACGGCAGGTCCTCCTCGACGCCAACCGGCGCAGCGAGCGCCTCATCGACGGGCTGCTGCTCCTCGCGCGCAGCGAGCGGGGGCTCGCCGAACGGGAGGACGTGCGTTTCGGCGAGGTCGTCTCGGAGGAGTACGCGCACGCGTGCGTGGTGGGTGACGGTGGTGTCGTCCGGGGGAGCCGGGTGCTGCTCGCGCAGCTCGTACGGAACCTCGTCGCGAACGCGGAGGCGTACAACCTGCCGGGTGGCGGTGGCGAGGTGGCGGTACGGGTCGAGGAGCCCGGGGTCCTGACCGTCGTCAACACGGGGCCGGTCGTTCCGGAGGGCGATGTCGACGCGCTCTTCGAGCCCTTCCGGCGGGGGGAAGGGCGGGACCGGATGGGGCCCGGCGCGGGGCTCGGGCTGTCCATCGTGCGGTCGGTCGCCGTCGCGCACGGGGGTGCGGTGCGGGCCGTGGCGCGGGGCGAGGGGGAGGGGGGTGGGCTGGTGGTGACGGTGACCCTGCCGGTCACCGTCACCACCTCCTCTTCCTGTTCCTAGAACTCCAGGCCGGAGAGCAGACCCCGGTAGAACGCCGCGTGCGCCGTCTCGACGGGGGTCACGCCCGCGAAGTACGTGGCGGTACGGGGGGTGCCGTCGAGCTTCCGGAGGTAGTCGAAGGCCTTGTTGTCCTCCTCGCCCCAGGCCACGAACCGCCAGTGCAGCGGGCGGTCGGCGGCCTCGGCGAGCGCCTGCGTGGCGGCCGTCTTCGACTCCGGGGCGCCGTCCGTCTGGAACACGACGAGCGCCGGGCGGGCCGGGTCGTTCTTCTCGTGGTGCGCGAGGACCTCTTCGACGGCCCGGTGGTAGTTGGTACGGCCCAGGCGGCCGAGGGTGCCGTTGACCTCGTCGATGCGGGTGGGGGTGAGGTCGGCGGGGGTCAGGTCGACCGTGCCGTCGATGTCCGTCGAGAAGAACACGGTCGTGACGGTGGCGGCCTCGTCGAGGTGCGCGGCGAGCGCGGTGACCTGCTCGGCGAGGCGCTGCACGGAACCGTCCTTGAAGTACCCGCGCATCGACCCGGACCGGTCGACGACGAGGTACACGGCGGCCCGCGCCCCCGTGAGCCCCTGCTTCTTGAGCTGAGCCCCGGCGGCCTTGTACGCGTCGGCGAGATGCGGGGCGGCGGCCTTGACGGCGGCGAGGGGGAGAGCGGGGACGGCCTCGTCGGCCGGGACCTCGTCGGCCTGAGCCTCGTCGGCCTGAGCCTCCGGCTCGGCGGGGACGTCGGCCTCGGGCTCCGCGTCCGCGACGGCGACGGCGACGGCGACCGGCTCCGCCGGGGCGGCGACCTCGGCCTCCGGCTCGTCGGCGGCGTCCGCCTCGGGCTCGGCCGTCTCGTCGATCGCTGCGGCGGCGGGCGCCTCTTCCTGCTGCTCCGCAGCAGCTGCGGGCGCGTCGGCATCTGCGGCGGCAGCCGCCTCCGGCTCCGCCGGCGTGGCGGCCTCGGGCTCGGCCGCTTCGGCGGCAACCGTCTCCGGCTCCGCCGCGACGGCGACCTCGGCCTGCGGCTCGTCGGCGGCGTCAGCCTCCGGCTCCGCCGCCTCCTGCTCCTTCGGAGCGGCTTCGGACGCGTCCGCGTCCACTGCGACGGCCGTCTCCGGCTCCGCCGGCGTGGCGGCCTCGGGCTCGGCCGCTTCGGTGGCAACCGCCTCCAGCTCCGCCGCGACGGCGACCTCGGCCTCCGGCTCCTCCGCAGTCTCCGCCTCGGCTGTTTCGGCGGTGGGCTCCGCCGTCTCTTCCTGCTCCTGCGGAGTGGCATCGGACGCGTCCGCGTCCACGGCGGCAACCGTCTCCGGCTCCGCCGCGACGGCAACCTCGGCCTCCGGCTCCTCCGCAGCGGCCGCCTCCGGCTCCGCCGCGACGACTGCCTCCGGCTCCTCCGCAGCCTCCGCCTCCGGCTCGGTCGTTTCGGCGGCGGGCTCCGCCGCCTCCTCCTCCTGCGGAGCGGCTTCGGGCGCGTCCGCGTCCACCGCGACGGCCGCCTCCGGCTCAGCCGCGACGGCGCCCTCGGCCTGCGGCTCCTCATCGGCGTCAGCCTCCGCGGCGGCGGCGACGGCGACCTCGGCCTCCGCCTCCGGCTCCGCGGCGACGGCGACCTCGGCCTCCGCCTCCGCCGCGACGGCAACCTCCGCCTCGGCCTCCGCCGCGGCGGTCGGCTCCTCGGCGGTCGGCTCGGTGGCGGAAGCCGCGTCCGCCTCCGTCACCGCACCCGCGTCCTCCGGCTCGGGAGCCGTACCCGCACCCTCACCCGGCTCCCCCGCGGGAGCGTCATTGTCCGCCGTCCTCGCCTTCGGGATCTGCGGGTTGTCGAACGCCGCCGCCACCAGGTCGTCCGCCGCGCGGCGCGCCGCCGCTTCCGGGGTCGCCGGGGTGGCCGGGGCGTCCTCCGTGGTCGGGGACTCCGGGGCGGTGTCCGGAGCGGTCCTTGCCTCCGGGGTCTCACGCGTCTGGGGCGGGACGGAGGTTGCCGGGGATTCCTCGCGGTCCCGGCCGAACACCTTGCGCAGCATGCTCCGAATACCCATGGGCGAACCCTTTCGCATGAGTGGGGGTGCAGTGTGAATGTCCGTACTGGGCGTTTCGGGACGTTCATCCCTGGCCAGGGCGGACACGTAAGGTTAGCGGCCACCCCCTCCCCCTCCGGTGACCCGGTCGCCCTCGGATGCCGTGCATTCATTCGGCGTTCACTCTGCTGCCGTCCCTGTGCAGATCTACGCACATAGCGTCGCCGCCGAAGGAATCCGACACCATGTCGGCGCAGTGGTGCGCCGGAGGAGGACGAAGTGCGCAAACTGCTGCCGCTGCTGAGCACGAACCCCCACGGAGGCGGCCGTTCCGCTCTCACCTGCCGGTTCCGCTGTGGTGACGCCTGCTTCCACGAGGTGCCCAACACCAGCGACAACGAGTACGTCGGCGACGTCATAGCCGGCGCCCTCTCCCGCCGTTCCGCCCTCCGCGCCGCCGCCGTCGTGACCGTCGCCTCCGCCGTCGGCGGGGCCGTCACCCTCGGGAACGCCCCCGCGGCCGAGGCGAGCCCGCAGAGCCCGCAGAAGCCGCAGCCCACCGACGGCGCCCGCGGCCTGCGCTTCGCGCCCGTCGCGCCCAACACCGACGACCGGGTCACCGTCCCCGCCGGGTACGAGCAGAACGTGGTCATCCGCTGGGGCGAGCCCATCCTCCGCGGCGCGCCCGCCTTCGACTCCGAGAACCAGACCGCCGCCGCCCAGGCCGGCCAGTTCGGTTACAACAACGACTTCCTCTCCCTCCTGCCGCTGCGCCACGAGCCGCACCGCCAGGTCCTCGTCGCCAACCACGAGTACACCGACGAGGTGCTGATGTTCCGGGGGTACGACCCCGAGAACCCGACCCGCGAGCAGGTCGAGATCGCCTGGGCCGCGCACGGTCTCGGTGTCGTCGTGGTCCAGGAGGAGTACCGCACCGGCAAGCTGACGGCCGTCACCCGGCACCGGCTCAACCGGCGTCTGACCGCCACCAGCGAGTTCGAGCTCACCGGGCCCGTCGCCGGCGGCGCCCTCGTCAGGACCTCCGCCGACCCGGAGGGCCGTACCGTCCTCGGCACGCTCAACAACTGCTCCGGCGGCACCACCCCCTGGGGCACCACGCTCCACGGCGAGGAGAACTTCAACCAGTACTTCGCCAACGGCTCCTCCGCCACCGACAAGCGGTACGGCATCGGCACCGGCGCCTCCGAGCGCAAGTGGGAGCGGTTCGACAAGCGCTTCGACCTCAAGCAGGAGCCGAACGAGGCGCACCGCTTCGGCTGGGTCGTCGAGCTCGACCCGTACGACCCCGAGTCCACGCCCCGCAAGCGCACCGCCCTCGGCCGCTTCAAGCACGAGGCCGCGCAGCCCCGGCTCACCGAGGACGGCCGTCCGGTCGTCTACATGGGCGACGACGAGCGGTTCGACTACCTCTACAAGTTCGTCTCCTCGAAGCGGATGAAGAAGGGCAGCTCCCGCGCCGCCCACGAGCACAACCTCACCCTCCTCGACGAGGGCACCCTCTACGTCGCCAAGTTCACCGGCGACTCGCCCGCCGCGGAGATCGACGGCACCGGCAAGCTCCCGAACGACGGCGAGTTCGACGGCTCCGGCGTCTGGATCCCGCTCGCCACGGCCGGTCCCGACGGTGCCGTCTCGCACGTGCCCGGCATGACCGCCGAAGAGGTGTACGTCTTCTCCCGCCTCGCCGGTGACAAGGTCGGCGCCACCAAGATGGACCGGCCCGAGGACGTCGAGCCCTCGCCGCGCAGCGGCCGCGTCTACGTCGCGCTCACCAACAACTCCAAGCGCGGCACCACGGGCAACGCCCCCGCCGACGAGGCCAACCCGCGCAACGTCAACAAGCACGGCCACATCCTGGAGCTCTCCGAGCACTGGGACGACCCGTCCTCCGACGGTTTCGCGTGGCGGCTGTTCCTCGTCGCCGGTGACCCCACCGACCCGGCCACCTACTTCGCCGGCTTCCCCAAGGAGAAGGTCTCCCCGATCTCCTGCCCCGACAACGTCGCCTTCGACCCGCACGGCAACCTGTGGATCTCCACCGACGGCAACCAGCTCGGCTCGCACGACGGCCTGTTCGGCGTCGCCACGCGCGGCGAGCGGCGCGGTGAGCTCAAGCAGTTCCTGACCGTGCCGACCGGCGCCGAGACCTGCGGCCCGCTCGTCCAGGACCGCCGCGTCCTGGTCTCCGTGCAGCACCCGGGCGAGATCGACGGCGCCTCCGTCGAGAAGCCCGCCTCCGTCTGGCCCGACGGGCCCGGCAAGATCGTCCGCCCGGCCGTCGTCTCCGTGTGGCGTGCGGACGGGCGGGACATCGGCGTCTGAGACCTGAGCTGATCAGCTCACGTCGAGGCCGTCCCTGAAGCGGACGAACTGCTCCTCGGGATCCCCGGTGTACGCCCACGGCACCCATGCCGCGCGCGTCCCGAGCATCCCGAGGAGCTCTCGTGCGATCTCCACCTGCCCCGCGTAACAGGCCGCGTGTGCGAGGAAGTTGAGGTCGGCCACCTCTTCCGGTGCCACCGGTTGCTCCGGGTCCCGGCCGCCGATCCAGCGCGCGTGCGTGCGGCGCAGCTCCGTCACCGCCAGCTCGTGCTTCCAGTGCTGGTCGAAGCCGCGGACCGGGCCCCGGCCGAGCGCGCCGTCCGCGATGTACCGGTACTCCTCGACCCGGGCCACCTGGACCAGCACCGGCAGCGGGGAGCCGGGCGGTGCCACGCCCGCCGCGTCACGGGCGAAGTCGTACATGCTGCCGTGCGTGCCGTGCCACCGCGCCGACCAGTAGCGCAGCACCTGGATGTGACCCTCGGTGTTGTACGGGTCCCGGCGCCGCAACTCGTCGAACCAGTGCCGCAGTTCGCGGCGCGGCACCCCGCCCTCGTAGAGGCGTGCCACCGACAGCAGGGACACCCACGGCATCGGGTCGGCCGGTGCCGCCTCGGCCGCGCCCCGGCAGGCGTCGACGGCGGCGTCGATCCGGGCCCGTTCCATGGTGGCGCCCCGGCCGGCCGCGATGGCCGCGTCGAAGACCCGTACCACCTCGGTCGCCGCCCGCAGCACGGCCGCGTCGGGGTTGCCCGGTTCGGCGGCCCGCCAGGTCTCGACGGTGGAGCTGCCGGCCGCGGCGTGCGACAGGAGCCGCAGCCGGTGGGTGCGGCGCGCCCAGTCCGTACCGGTCGCGGCGAGCAGGTCCCGTACGCCCTGCCAGCGGCCGATGACGATGTCGTGGCGCGCCTCGGTCAGCGCCCGGTCCCCGAAGTCCGGGTCGAAGTCGGGCGTGAAGCGCTCCGGGCGCCCCCCGCGCGCGTTGCGGCGTCGTACGGCCATCGGGGGCCTCCTTCGGGTTCGGCTGCCGTAGGAAGAAGTCGCTGCGTACGTACAGGTGCGGTCAGAAGTCCGTCGCGTAGCTCTTGTCGCGGGGTCCGGTACGCGGGCGCGTGGCCGGGGCGGAGCCCTCCGCCGCCTCGAGGGCGCGGACGGCGTCCAGGCGGGCCGGGCGGTAGTAGTCGCTGCCCTTGCGCCAGTACACGAGCAGCGGGACCACGCCGAGGAGCAGGCCGCCGAGACCGATGACGAGGGCGGTCGTGGAGAGTTCGCCGAGCGACTCGACGAAGGACCACAGCATGAACGCCGAGCCGAGCAGCGGCCACAGGCCGCCGAGGAGCAGGTTCCGTACGGAGCGGAACAGGACCGCCTTGTACGCGACGACGGCGGCGATGCCCGCGAGGCCGTAGTAGAAGGCGATCTGGAGGCCGATCGCGGAGACGGCGTCGCTGAGGATGCGCTGGACGGAGCCGGCGGCCGCGGCCGCGCAGAACATCAGGAGGGCGGCGCCGCCGACGGTGGCGATCGCGACCCAGGGGGTGTTCCAGCGGCGGTGCACGAGGCCGAGGGAGGCCGGCAGGGTCCGGTCGCGGCCCATCGCGAAGAGCGAGCGGGTGACCTGGAGGAGGGTGGTCTCCAGGGTGGCGACGGTCGACAGGAGGACGGCGACGACGAGCAGTTTGCCGCCGACACCGGGCCAGATCTCCTGGCCGAGGACGGCGAGCACGTTGGGTCCCGCGGCGCGGATCTCCTCGGCGCTCAGCAGGACGTTGACGGCGACGGTGAAGGCCTCGAAGAGGAGGAAGACGAAGCCGACGCCGACGAGCGCGGCGAGTCCGGCGGTGCGGCGGCTGTTCCGGGTCTCCTCGCTGAGGTTACTGGTGACGTCCCAGCCCCAGTAGTAGAACGCGGCGATCAGCGCCCCGGCGGCGAAGGTGTCGGCCCCGTTGAAGTGGTCGAGGGCGAACCAGGACCAGTCGAAGGCGGTGGCCCGGCCCCGGTGCGCGACGGCGGCCAGGACGAAGACGACCAGGATCAGCATCTCGACGCCGGACATCACGAGTTGCGCCCGTACGGTGAGCCGGGCGCCGCCCAGGACGACGAGCAGCATCATCAGGAACCAGCCGGCGCCGACGGCCGCAGCGAGCGGCGTGTTCTCGGCGAGGTCCGGGTCGATCAGCGAGAGCGTGAGGGAGCCGGCGGGCAGCGAACCCGCCACCATGAACACGGTGGCGGCGAAGACGAGCGCCCAGCCGGAGAGGAAGCCGAGGAAGGGGTGGAGGGTGCGGCCCACCCAGGAGTAGCCGGCGCCGGCGTTGACATCGATGCGGCCGAGGCGGGCGTACGCGAGGACGATGCCGAGCATCGGTATCGCGCAGTACAGCAGGGCGGCGGGTCCGGCGAGGCCGACCGCGCCGAAGAGGACGGCGGCGGTCGCGGCCAGCGAATAGGCGGGGGCGCTGCCGGCGACCGCCATCACGATCGTGTCGAAGGTGCCGAGGACGTTGGGCTGGAGCCCTCTGTTCGTGGTGGTGCGCATGGCGGGTCCTCGGGGGCGCAGGGGCTGAGGCAGGGCGGTGGTGGCACGGGGGTCGGACGGTGGCAGAGCGAAGTGGCCGGTCCGCCGGGCCGGTTGCCGACGGCGGCGGGCGCGGATCACGGTGAATCGAGCGCATCGTAGTCGCCCGAGTGGCTTCCGGTAACGGCGGTGGGGAGGGTTCCGTTCCGTGACCGCCGGTAAGTTCTCCCGTACGCCCCCGGAGGAAGGTTTATCGCAGGTCGGGACCGGCGATGGCGCGTGCCGCGCTGACCTCCTGGCGGAGGGGTGCGAGGACTCCGTTCTCGTCGCCGGGGAGCTCCGTGCGGACCTCCACGAGGGTGTCGGTGCCGCGCAGTCCGTCCGCGAGCTCCCGCAACTCCCGCTCCACGTCGGCGACCTCCGCCGGGTCGGGTGCGGGGGCGCCGTGGTTGACCCGGATCCGGGCGGCGGTCGTCGCGTCCACGATCCGCTCCACGGCCACGACGAGCGGCCACCAGGCGGCGGCGCGGGTGCCGGTGGGAGGCGGCTCGGTCAGGGCCCGCTGGAACTCGGAGCGGACGGTGGACAGATCGCGGTAGAGCTTCCGCCGGGCCCGCAGCCGGCCGCCCTGGTCCGTGTCGCCGCCGAAGGCCCGCGCCACATAGGCGGCGGTGTCGGCGACGGCCTCCCGCTCGGGCGCGGCGCGGCGCATGGGCCAGCCGAGGAGGGTGAGGGCGAGGACCTCGACCCCGCCGAGGGCGAGGAGGAGCGGCGCCTTCCACCAGGGGTCGGGCATGGGGAGTCCGGCGCCGACGACGGCGTTGAGGAGCAGGAGGAGGCCGGAGACGGAGGCGACGGCGCCGATCGAGGAGATCATCCCGGAGAGCAGGGCGACGAGGGTGAGGACGGCGACGGCGACCCATCCCTCCCCGAAGACGAGGGTCCCGAGGGTCACCCCGAGGGCGCCGAACAGCTGCGGCACGGCGATGTTGAAGACCCGCATGCGGTAGGCGTCCGCGGTGTCGCCGATGACACCGGAGAGGGCGCCCATGGAGACGAGCGCGCCGTACGCGGCCTGGTCCGTCGCCAGGCCGACGGCGAGCGGCGCGGAGAGGGCGATCGAGGCGCGGGCGACGGCGGCCCAGGGGATGGGGGTGGGCGCCGGCCTCAGACCTGCGGTCAGCCAGGGGGGTGGGGTGATCCGGACGGGGCCTGCGGGACGAGCCATGCGACCAACGTACGACGTGGGCGGCGCGCCGCCGCCCCGTTGTGGCCAATCGTTCCGCTGGGGCGGCGCCCACCCGCCCCCGTTGTGGACCTGCGTCCCGCCCCAGCGGGACGATTGCCCACACGGCGGGTGGGCTGGGGCTGCGGGGCGATTGCCCGCGCGCGGCCCGCGCGCTAGTTGCGGTAGGACTCGACCTCCGTGGCCGGGCGGAGGGTTGCCTCGTCCGGGTCCTCGCCGAATTCAACCTTCGCGCGCCGCTGCCGCAGCAGGTCCCAGCACTGGTCGAGCCGTACCTCGAGGTCGGCGAGGCGGGCGCGTTCCTCGGGGGCGAGGCCGCCGGTGCCCGCGCGCTCCCGAAGGGCGCGTTCCTCCTCGACGAGGGCGCCGATGTCGTCCAGGATCTCCTCGTTTTCCATGCCTTCCAGCGTGGCGGATCAGCGCCCGCCGCGCAGGTCGAGATCGGCGAGGACCGCCCGGTGGTCGGAGCCGGCGAGGGTGGGGAAGCGGATGCCGGAGACGCTGAAGTCGTCGCTGACCAGGACGTGGTCGATCTGGACGTACGGCGGGACGGGGCCTTCCGTGGGCCACGTGGGGGTGCGGCTCGTGTGCGCCTGCCGGGCGGCGTCCTGGAGGTGGCCGTGGTCGAGGATCGCGCGGAAGGCGGCGTGGTCCTGGGAGGCGTTGAAGTCTCCGGCGGCCAGGAACGGCCGGTCGTACGGTCGTCCCGCGGCCGCGTCCTCGATCCGGCCCAGTTCCCGTTTCCACCGGCGTACCTGGCCGGGCAGCGGCGGCAGGGGGTGGGCGAGTTGGAGGCGTACGGGCAGTCCGGCGATGTCGGCGGTGGCGCCCGGCATGCCCATGGCCGCGGGGATCACCCCCTCGTCGCGCAGCGGATAGGCGCTGAGCAGCACGGATCCGGCGGATCCTGCGGCTTCGACGGCGGTCCGGTGGGGGAGTTCGGTGGGGAAGGCGGCGGCCAGGGCCCGCCCGCACGCGCGGTCGCATTCGGAGACGAACACCAGCCGGGGGCGTTCGCGTCGGATCGTGCCGATGAGCGCCTCGGTCGCCTGGCCGAACTCGACGTTGGCGGCGAGGACGCGGACCTTCGCGAGGGGCCGGCCGTAGGCGGTGACGGCCTGCGGCAGGTGGGGCAGGGCGCTCCAGGCGGTGGTGGCGAGGACGACCACGGCCAGGAGGGACAGGGTGCGGCGGCGGGCGAACGCGGCGAGCAGGAGGCCGAGGCCGGCGGGGACCGTGAGCCAGGGGAGGAAGGACAGCAGCTGCGGGACGGGGGTGACGGCGTCCGTGTCGAGCACCCGGCAGCCCGTGACCAGCGCGGGCACGGCCAGGAGCAGCCCCGCGGCCCAGGCGGCGAGGCGGCGCCTGGGCCGGAGGGGCTGCGGTTCGTCCACGCGCCTCAGTGTCGCAGCGCCTGCGCGATCTCCGCCTTCGTCTCGCCGGTGAGGGTCCGGTTGCTGCGCGCCGTGCCGGTCTTGGACTTGCCGGCTTCGACGCCGTCGATGTTCAGGACGACGGCGTCGAGCAGATTGCCGCCCTCGTCACGGAAGTTGACCATGATCGTGTAGTCGGCCGTCTTGTCCTTGGGGTTGGTCGCGGTGATCTCCGCGACCGTGCGGTCCCCGTCGGTGCTCGTCGGCCCGGCCTTGACGTCGCCGCCGGCGTCCACCCCGTCCTTGACCTCGTTCATCTTCTCCTGGGCGGCCGAGGCGACGGCCGCGGTGGCGGAGGAGACGATCTCGCTGGCCTTGTCCGAGGCGGCGTCGCAGCCGGTGAGGGTGAGGAGGGTGGTGGTGACCAGGGCGAGCACGGTTCCCGCGGTGCGTCGCATGGGCGGTCAGTACCTCTCGCCGGGGCCGTAGGCGTCGTCCGTGGCCAGCGCCCAGATCACGAAGATCGAGATGGCCATGGAGAAGAGCGCCCACCAGGGCTGGTAGGGCAGGAAGAGGAACTGGAAGAGGACGTTGAGGGAGGCCAGGCAGATACCGGCGACCCGGCCCCACTCGGCGCCCTTGAGGATGCCGAAGCCGGCGATGGCGACGATGACGCCGAGGATCAGGTGGATCCAGCCCCAGGTGGTGAGGTTGAACTTGAAGACGTAGTCGCCGACGCGGGTGTAGATGTCGTCCTCGGCGATGCCGGCGATGCCCTGGAAGACGTCCATGAAGCCGGTGACCAGCATGAGGACGCCGGCGAAGAGGGTGCCGCCGGCGGCCCAGGCGCCGGAGGTGCTGCTCGGCTTGGTGTCCGACGGGCGGGGTGCGGTGTTCTGGCTCATGGCCCCATCGTGGGAGCGTTCGTACGATTCCGAACTTTCAACTGGGCCGAACGAGTGAGCGGAGGAAGGCGTCGAGGGCCGCGTCGAACTCCTCGGGCCGCTCCAGATTGGGCAGGTGGGCGGCCCGTTCGATCACGGTGAGCGTGGAGTGGGGGAGCAGGGCGTGCATCTCCTCGGCGTCCGCCACCGGGGTGTACGTGTCGTCCCGGCCGACGACGACGAGCGCGGGGACCGCGACCGTGGTGAGCGTCTCGCGGTAGTCGGGGCGCTCGGCCCGGCCGCGCAGGGCGGCGGCCGCGGCGGCCGGGTCGGTGGTGCGCATCATGCGGTGGACGTGCGGCGCGGCGTGCGTGTTGTACGGGGCGACCATCCGGTCCAGTACCTCGTCGGCGTATCCGCGCATGCCCTCCCGCAGGAGCCGGTCGGCCATGGCGTTGCGGGCCTTCTTGCCGTCCTCGGTCTCGGCGGCGGGGAAGGTGTCGGCGAGGACGAGGCCCCGGACCCGCTCGGGGTGGCGGCGGACGAGCTCCATGGCGATCTGGCCGCCCATGGAGAGGCCGGCGAGGACGCACTCCTCGATGCGGAGTTCGTCGAGGAGGGCGACGAGGTCCTCGGCGAAGTCGCCGAGCGCGGTGGCACCGGTCGTCGGGCCGAGCGGCGTGGCGCCGTAACCCCGCAGGTCGGGGGCGATGACGCGGTGGGTGCGGGAGAAGCGGTCGATCTGCGGCTGCCACATGGTGTGGTCGAAGGGGTGGCCGTGGACGAGGAGGAGAGCGGGGCCGGTGCCCCGGTCCTCGTAGAAGGTGGGCATGACGGCAGGCTAGGCAGCCCCAACTGCTCGGTGCAATAAGATCTTTGCTCTCGGTGCAATGAGGGTGCAAGGAGTGGGGCGGGGGTGGGGCTCGTGGAGGAGTACCGGAGGATCGCCGACCGGGTCGAGGCGGCCGTACGGGACGGGCGGCTGCGCCCCGGCGACCGGCTGCCGCCGCAGCGGGTCTTCGCCCGCCGCCACGGGATCGCGAACTCGACGGCGATCCGCGTGTACGGGGAGCTGGCCCGCCGCGGCCTGGTCGTCGGCGAGGTCGGGCGCGGCACCTTCGTCCGGGCCGCGCCCCCACTGCCCGGGCCCGCGCTCGCCGAGGCGACCGGCGCCGCGCCCGTCGACCTCCAGCTCAACTACCCGGCGGCCGAAGGCCAGTCGGAGCTGATGGCCCGTGCGCTCGCGGCGCTCGCCCGGCCCGACGTGCTCGCCGAGGCCGTGTCCCGGCCGGCCGCCGCGAGCGGGACGGCCGAGGCCCGGGAGGCGGCGGTGGCCGTGCTCGCCCGGCCCGGCTGGGCCCCGGACCCCGACGGCGTCCTCTTCGCCGGGAACGGCCGCCAGGCCATCGCCGCCGCGCTCTCCGCCCTCGTACCGCCCGGCGGCCGCCTCGGCGTCGAAGCACTCACGTACCCCCTGGTCAAAGCGGTCGCGGAACGCCTCGGGATCCGGCTGGTACCGCTCGCCCTGGACGGGGAAGGGGTGCGGCCGGAAGCCCTGGAGGCCGCCCACCGTGCCGCTCCGCTCTCCGCGGTCTACCTTCAGCCCACCCTCCACAACCCGCTCTCCACGACCACCGGGGAAGGGCGGCGGGCCGCACTCGCCGAGCTGCTCCGTCGCCTGGACCTGACGGCCGTCGAGGACACCACCTGGTCCTTCCTCCTCCCCTGCGCGCCCGCGCCGCTCGCCGCCCACGCCCCCGAGCGGGTCCTCCTCGTCGACAGCCTCTCCAAGCGGCTCGCCCCCGGACTGACCGTCGGCTACCTCGTGGTGCCGTCGCGACTCCGTACGGCCGTCGCCGACGCCCTCCGCTCCGGCGCCTGGACGGCCGGCGGGCTCGCGCTCGCCGCCGCCACGCGCTGGACCGGGGACGGGACGGTCGCCGAGGCGGTGGCGCTCAAGCGGGCGGACACGGAGGCCCGGCACGCCCTGCTCCGGCGCCGCCTCGCCGGACACGCGCTCCGGACCTCCCCGCACGCCTACTACTGCTGGTGGGAGCTGCCCGCGCCCTGGCGCGCGGAGACCTTCACGGCCGCGGCCGCCGCACGCGCGGGCGTGGCCGTCACCCCCGGCAGCGCCTTCGCGGTCGGCCGGGCCGCCGCGCCCGACGCCGTCCGGCTCGGCCTCGCGTCGCCGCCGGTCGCGGTCCTGGACGAGGCCCTGGCCCGGCTGGCCGCGGTGGCCGCCTCAGGCCCGTGATCCACTTGCGGGGTACGGGGCGCGGGTGTGCTCTGGAGGGTGCGGGAACCCGGAACCAGGGGGGTCGGACACGAAGGAGCTCCTGCCATGGCCGCACACGCAGCGGTGCCCGTCCGGCGCTCATTCAGCATGCACGGCTGGGCCCTCCCGGCGACGACCGGCATCCTGTACGGCCTGTACGCGCCGGTCATCGTCCGAGACGGAGGCGCGCTCAGCTGGGGACAGTTCTGGCTGGGCCTCATCTCCGCCGTCGTCGTCGCCGTCGGGATGTACGCCCTCCAGCGCTACGGCCACGTCCTGCCCCGTGAACTGCGGGGCGCCGTCTGGGGTGCCTACGCGGGCATCGCGATCGGCTTCCTGTTCAGCCTCTCGGGCGCGAGCATCTACTCGTCGGTGCTGCTGGGGCTGATCGTGGGGGCGATCGCGGGCGGCTCGGCGTTCTACCTCTTCTACACGCACGAGGACGCAACGGGCCACCCGGCCCCGTACTGACGCTGACGCCGTCGTATCGGTCGGGGCCCCGAGCGGGGCCCCGACCTTTGCCTACGCCGCCCCCCGGGGCGTCGTCTGCTGCACGGACCACCGGTTGCCGTCCGGGTCCTCGAAGTAGACGAAGGAGCCCCACGGCTGGTCGGAGATGTCGCTGACCGCGATCCCCCGGGCCGTCAGGTCCGCGTGGGCCTCCTCGATGTCGGTGACGACGACCTGCATGTTGTCCAGCGAGCCGGGGGCCATCGCGGTGATGCCCTTGCCGAGGGCGATCGAGCAGGCGGAGCCGGGCGGGGTGAGCTGGACGAAGCGGATGTCCTCGCTGACCGTGACGTCGTGGTCGGCGTGGAAGCCGACCTGTTCGTAGAAGGCCTTGGCCCGGTCGATGTCGGTGACGGGGACGCCGATGAGTTCGAGTCTGATGTCCATGGTCAGGACCGCACCTCGCCCCGTACGACCACGACCGGGCACGGCGCGTGCTGGGTGACGTGGGAGGAGACCGAGCCGAGGACGGCCGCCTTGAACCCGCTGTAGCCGCGGTCGCCGACGACGAGGAGGCTCGCGCCGGAGGCCGCGTCGATGAGGGCCTGGGTGGCGTTGGCGCCGACCACCGTACGGGTGACGGTGGCGGCCTCCTCGGGGGTGAGGGTGGCGTCCACCGCCTGGTCGAGGATCTGCTTGGAGAGCTCCTCGGGGTCGTACTGGAGCGGGACGCCCGGCATCACCGACGCCCAGACCGCCGGGTAGTCCCAGCTGATCACCGCCTGGAGCGGGTCCCCGGTGAGGGCGGCCTGTGCGGCCGCCCACTGCAGCGCCTTCAGGGAAGGCTCCGATCCGTCCACGCCCACCACGATCCTGCCGCCGGCCATCGCCGACCTCCGTTTCGTCGCTGCCAGTGGACCTAACGTAACAAAACCGGTCAGTCCAGGCGCAGATCCGCCAGCTGCTTCTCGAACGGGACGATCTCCTCGTCGTCGGTCCGCCGGGCCGGACGGGCGGCCACCGTGTCCGCGAACTCGTTGCCCGCCCGGGTGATCCGCGCCGGCAGCCCCTCGGTGTACTCGTCGCCGCCCGAGCCCCAGTCCTCCGAGGCCGCGTAGACGGCGGTGGGGGAGACGGAGGCGCGGAGGTAGGCGAAGAGGGGCCGCAGGGCGTGGTCCAGGACCAGGGAGTGGCGGGCCGTGCCGCCGGTCGCGCCGATGAGGACCGGGGTGCCGCTCAGCGCGGTCGGGTCGATCAGGTCGAAGAAGGACTTGAACAGACCGCTGTAGGAGGCCGTGAAGACCGGGGTCACCGCGATGACGCCGTCCGCGGACGTGACCGTGTCGATCGCCTCCTGGAGCGCGGCCGACGGGAAGCCCGTCACGAAGTTCTTCGCGATGTCGACGGCCAGGTCGCGCAGTTCGACGACCTGGACGTCGACGGCGTACTCCTGCTCGGCCAGCCGGTACCGGGCCGCCTGGAGCAGCCGGTCGGCGAGCAGCCGGGTGGAGGACGGGGAGCTGAGTCCGGCCGACACGGCGACCAGCTTCAACGTCTGCATGGCGTCAGACCTCCTTGGACGCGAGGACGGCGGGGTGGAGCGGGGCGGTCTCCGGTACGCCGGCGGGCCGCAGGTTCGCGAACTCCTTGCGCAGCACCGGGACGACCTCCTCGCCGAGGATGTCGAGCTGCTCCAGGACCGTCTTGAGGGGCAGTCCGGCGTGGTCGACGAGGAACAGCTGGCGCTGGTAGTCGCCGACGTACTCGCGGAAGGACAGGGTGCGTTCGATGACCTCCTGCGGGGAGCCGACGGTCAGCGGGGTCTCGCGGCTGAACTCCTCCAGGCTCGGACCGTGGCCGTAGACCGGAGCGTTGTCGAAGTACGGGCGGAACTCCCGTACCGCGTCCTGCGAGTTCTTCCGCAGGAAGACCTGGCCGCCGAGGCCGACGATCGCCTGCTCCTCCGTCCCGTGGCCGTAGTGGGCGTACCGCTGCCGGTAGAGGCGGACCATCTTCTCGGTGTGCTGCTTGGGCCAGAAGATGTGGTTCGCGAAGAAGCCGTCGCCGTAGTAGGCGGCCTGTTCGGCGATCTCGGGGGAGCGGATGGAGCCGTGCCAGACGAACGGCGGGACGCCGTCGAGGGGGCGCGGGGTGGAGGTGAAGCCCTGGAGGGCGCTGCGGAACTTGCCCTCCCAGTCGACGACGTCCTCCCTCCACAGCTTGTGGAGGAGCGCGTAGTTCTCGATGGCGAGCGGGATGCCCTGGCGGATGTCCTGGCCGAACCACGGGTAGACCGGGCCGGTGTTGCCGCGGCCCATCATCAGGTCCACGCGGCCGTCGGCGAGGTGCTGGAGGGTCGCGTAGTCCTCGGCGATCTTCACCGGGTCGTTGGTGGTGATGAGGGTGGTCGAGGTGGAGAGGATCAGGTTCTCCGTGCGGGCGGCTATGTGCCCCAGGAGGGTCGTCGGGGAGGACGGGACGAACGGCGGGTTGTGGTGCTCGCCGGTCGCGAAGACGTCGAGCCCGACCTCCTCGGCCTTGAGCGCGATCGCGACGGTGTTCTTGATGCGCTCGTGCTCGCTGGGGGTACGGCCGGTGGTGGGGTCGGTCGTCACGTCGCCGACGGTGAAGATCCCGAACTGCATCGTGCTCACCTCTCGCGGTGTCTGCCTCGCGGCCTATTGGTTGAACCTTAAACCATCGCGTTCAACGGTGCGACCCCCTCCGCTATTCCGGCCGCGTCCGAGCACCCCGCGACGCCCGTACCCTGGACCCCATGACCGAGAAGGCGCACGACAACGAACGCTGGAAAGAGCGGGGCGTGATGCTCCGCGTCTTCGTGTACGTCTTCGCCACGCACGCCTTCGCCGGCTTCGTCTGGCTGCTCTTCTACGTCGGGCAGAACGCCCAGAAGTGAGGGCCGCCACGTGCCGCCCACCTGCGCCCCTCACGTAGAGTCCCCGACGTGAACGCTGCGATATCGGTGGTGTCGGTCGTCGGAATCGGCGCGGACGGCTGGGACGGGCTCCCCGAGAGCTCCCGCCGCGTCCTGCGCGCCGCCGAGGTCCTCATCGGCGCCCCCCGCCAGCTGGGCCTCCTCTCCGCCGCCGACTGCCCCGGCGAGCGGATCACCTGGCCCTCCCCCCTCCGCCCCGCCGTCCCCGGACTGCTCGCCGCCCACGAGGGCCGCGCGATCGCCGTCCTCGCCAGCGGAGACCCCAGCTTCCACGGCATCGCCCGCACCCTCGCGGAGACCGCCGGCGCCGACGGCCGCGTCACCCTCGACGTGCACCCGCACCCGTCGTCCGTCTCGTACGCCTGCGCCCGCCTCGGCTGGCCGCTGGAGGCCACCGAGACGGTCTCGCTCGTCGCCCGCCCCCTCGCCACGCTCTCCGCCGCCCTCCACGACGGCCGCCGCCTCCTCGTCCTCAGCGAAGGTGCCGACACGGCCGCCCGCGTCGCGGAGCTGCTGCGGACGACCGGCTGGGGCGGCACCCGGATCCGCGTCCTCGAACAGCTCGGCGGCCCCGCCGAGCGGCTCCTCGACGGAACCGCCGCCGACTGGCCCCACGAGCGGACCGACGCCCTCAACGTCCTCGCCCTCGACTGCGTACGCGACCCGGACACCCTCCGGCTCGGCGCCGTGCCCGGACTCCCGGACGAGGCGTACGAGCACGACGGCCAGCTCACCAAGCGGTACGTGCGTGCCGCCACCCTCGCCGCCCTCGCCCCCGCCCCCGGCGAACTCCTCTGGGACGTCGGCGGCGGCTCCGGCTCCATCGGCGTCGAATGGATGCGGACGCACCGCTCCTGTCGGGCGATCGCCGTCGAGAGGTCCCCGGAGCGGGCCGCCCGCATCGCCCGCAACGCCGACACGCTGGGCGTCCCGGGCCTGAAGGTCGTCACGGCCGCCGCACCGGCGGGCCTGGCCGGCCTGGAGACCCCCGACGCGATCTTCATCGGCGGCGGCCTCACCGCCCCCGGCCTGCTCGACACCTGCTGGGACGCCCTGCCGCCCGGCGGCCGGCTCGTCGCGAACACCGTGACGCTGGAATCCGAGGCGCTGCTGGCTCAGTGGTACGGCGCCCACGGCGGCGAACTGATCCGGCTCGCCGTCTCCACCGCCGTGCCCGTGGGCGGCTTCACCGGCTGGCGCCAGGCCATGCCCGTCACGCAGTGGTCCGTAACGAAGGGTTCTTCCGACTCATGACCGTCTACTTCATCGGCGCGGGCCCCGGCGCGGCCGACCTCATCACCCTGCGCGGCGCGCGGACCCTCGCGGCGTGCGGGGTCTGCCTGTACGCGGGCTCGCTCGTCCCCACGGAGCTCCTCGCGGAGTGCCCGCCGGACGCGAAGCTCGTCGACACGGCGAAGATGCACCTGGACGAGATCGTCGCGGAGATCATTGCCGCCCACGAGGCCGGCCAGGACGTGGCCCGGCTGCACTCCGGCGACCCCTCGGTCTTCAGCGCGGTCGCCGAGCAGATGCGCCGCCTGGACACGGCCGGCATCCCGTACGAGGTCGTGCCGGGCGTCCCGGCGTTCGCGGCGGCCGCGGCGGCGCTGAAGCGGGAACTGACGGTCCCGACCGTCGGCCAGACGGTCATCCTCACCCGCATCGCCCAGCAGGCCACCCCGATGCCGGAGGGCGAGGACCTCGCGACCCTCGGCCGCAGCGGCGCCCTGCTCGTGCTCCACCTGGGCGCCCGCTACGTCGACCGGATCGTCTCCGAGCTGGTCCCCCACTACGGCGCCGACTGCCCGGTCGCCGTCGTCGCGATGGCCAGCCGGCCGGACGAGGTGATCCTGCGCGGCACCCTCGACGACATCGCGGAGCAGGTGAGGACGGCGGGCATCACGAAGACGGCGGTGATCATCGTCGGCCGCACGCTCGCGGCCTCGGAGTTCCGCGACAGCCACCTGTACGACCCGGCGAGGGACCGCCACACCTGCTGACGGTCCCGACCCCGGCCCGACGCCTCAGGCGTTGGGCCGCTTGCCGTGGTTCGCCTTCTTCTTCTTACGGGCCCGCTTCTTGTTTCCGCGCTTCGCCATGGGACGTACTCCCTCTCGCTCGGGGAACGGGGAACTCTGCCGTGGCCAGCCTAGGTTCGGGTGCGGGAGGTCGCATCCGGATCGGGTCTGTGGAGAAACGGTACGGCGGTGGGTACGGGGAGTATGGTCGTGTGTATGGCCACGAAGAAGGTGACAGTGACGATCCCGGAGGACCTCCTGGAGGAGGTCCGTGCCGAGGCTGCCGAACAAGGACTGTCGGCCTACGTCGCGGAGGCGTTGCGCGTGCGGCGCGACCGCGACCGGCTGCGGGAACTGGTCGACTGGCTGGAGGAGGAGTACGGCCCGGTGACGGAGGACGAGCTTGCTGCCGCCGGCGCGGAGATGGACGAATTCCACGCCGAACACGAACGTCGTCGGCGGGCGCGGGAGGCGCGCGTGGGTGAGGCCGCGTGACGCGGCGGGCGGACCGGCCGCTCCAGGTCTTCGTCCTGGACAGCGAGGCGCTGTCGCTCGCGGTGCGGGGCGATCGCGCGATGATGGCCCGCCTCACCCGGGCCTCCCGAGGGGAGGCCGACGTGGTGACGTCGCCCCTGACTCTCGTCGAGGCGTACGACGGCAGGACGACCGAGCAGCGTTGGGACTGGGTGCTGTCCCGCGTCCGCGTGGCGGACATCGGCAAGGAAGAGGCCCGCCAGGCCCGTCGGCTCCTGGCCGATGCGGGACTGAGCGGGCACAAGTACGCCATCGACGCCGTTCTCGCCGTCGTCGCATGCCGACAGGCCGGCGAGGTCATGGTGTTCACGTCGGACGTGGACGACCTGGAGAAGTTGGTCCCCGACCGGATCCTCGTCGTCAAGGTCTGACGGCCTGACGGTCGCCCGCCCCCCACTCCGGCGCGAGCATCGACATCACCGTCGCGTCCACCCGCTCGCCCTCCCACAGGAGCGCGCCCCGCAGCACGCCCTCCGCGCGGAAGCCGGCCTTCTCGTAGGCGCGGCGGGCGCGGGGGTTGAAGGCGTACACCTCCAGCCAGATCCGGTACAGGCCGAGCGCCCCGAAGCCGTGGCCGACGATCAGCCGGGTCGCCTCCGTGCCGAGGCCCCGGCCGACGGCGTCCGGGACGAAGGCGATCCGGAAGGCGCAGCTCTCGTTGTGCGGGTCCCATTCATTGAGGACGGCCTCGCCGACGACCCGCCCGGTCGCCCGCTCGACGACGGCGAGGTCGAGCCGGTCGTCCTGCGCGGCCCGCGAGCCGTACCACTTCCGCAGGGCCGTCTCGTCGAACGACGTGTGGCTGCCGGTGAGCCGGGTGACCTCCGGGTCCTCGAAGAACGGCAGCAGCGCGGGCACGTCGTCCTCGGTGACGGGACGGAGTGCGACGAGGTCGCCGACGAGGGTGGGCTTGTGGGAGAAGTCGGTCATCCCCGGATTCTCGGCGGGCGTCCGTCGCGCTGTCGCGCGGATTACGGCCCCGCCACCGACGAGCGCCCCACGACCGTCCCCGCGCGGTCGATGCAGATCACGTCCACCACGACGGGCGCGCCGCGCAGGACGGCCAGGGCCTCGTCGCGGGCCCGGGTGGCGACCAGGTCGCCCAGGGGGACGGCGGCGGCCTCGCAGAGGCGGAGGGCGGCGAGGCCGGTGTTGGCCTCGGCGATCTCCGACGCCAGCGCGTCCGGCGCGCCGCCCGTGCGGGCCAGGTCCGCGAGGAAGGCCTTGTCGACCTGGGAGCGGGCCGAGTGGAGGTCCAGGTGGCCGGCGGCCAGTTTGGAGAGCTTGGCGAAGCCGCCGCAGATCGTGAGCCGGTCGACGGGGTGGCGGCGGATGTACTTGAGGACGGCGCCTGCGAAGTCGCCCATGTCGAGGAGGGCGATCTCCGGCAGGTCGTAGATGCCGGTGACCGTGCGCTCGGACGTGGAGCCCGTGCAGCCGGCGACGTGGGTGAGGCCGCCCGCGCGGGCCACGTCGACGCCCCGGCGGATGGAGTCGATCCAGGCGGAGCAGGAGTACGGGACGACGACGCCGGTCGTGCCGAGGATCGACAGGCCGCCGAGGATGCCGATGCGGGGGTTCCAGGTGGAGCGGGCGATCTCGGCGCCGTTGTCGACGGAGACGGTGATCTCGACGTCGCCGCCGCCTCCGTGCCGGGCGGCGACCTCCGCGACGTGCTCGCGCATGAGCTGCCGGGGGACGGGGTTGATGGCGGGTTCGCCGACCTCCAGGGGGAGGCCGGGCAGGGTGACGGTCCCGACGCCCTCGCCCGCGCGGAAGACGACGCCGGAGCCGGCCGGCAGGAGCCGTACCGTCGAGCGGATCACGGCCCCGTGCGTGACGTCGGGGTCGTCGCCCGCGTCCTTGACGACGGCGGCCATGGCGGAGCCGCCCGTCAGGGACTCGGCGGTCAGCGCGAAGGACGGCGTCTGGCCCTTCGGCAGGGTGATCGTCACCGGGTCGGGGAAGTCGCCGGTGAGCAGGGCGGTGTACGCGGCGGTGGTGGCCGCCGTCGCGCACGCACCGGTCGTCCAGCCCGGGCGGAGGCCGGTGTGCTTGAGTTGGGCCTCACGCCCGCCGCCTGTACTCACGAAGAGGCTCCTGTGCACGTACTCATTCTCGGCGGGACCACCGAGGCCCGCGCCCTCGCCGGGCTGCTGCACGGCCGGGTCCGGGTCACCAGCTCCCTCGCGGGGCGGGTGGCGAGCCCGCGGCTGCCGGCCGGGGAGGTCCGGATCGGCGGCTTCGGCGGGCCGGAGGGGCTCGCCGCGTGGCTGCGGGAGCACGCCGTGGACGCGGTCATCGACGCCACCCATCCCTTCGCCGAGCGGATCAGCTTCAACGCGGCCCGGGCGGCCGCCACCGCCCATGTTCCCCTGCTGGCCCTGCGCCGCCCCGGCTGGGGCCCGGTGGAGGGCGACGACTGGCGCTCGGTGACGTCCCTGGAGGAGGCGGCGCGGGCCCTGGACGGCCTCGGCGACCGGGTCTTCCTGACGACGGGCCGCATGGGCCTCGCGGCCTTCGCCGGCTGCCCGCAGTGGTTCCTGGTCCGCTCGGTGGACGCCCCGGACGCCCCGATGCCGGCCCGCACCGAGATCCTCCTCGACCGGGGGCCGTTCACCCTGGACGGCGAGCGGGAGCTCCTCGCCCGGCACCGGATCGACGTCGTGGTGACGAAGGACAGCGGCGGCGCGGCGACGTCCCCGAAACTGACCGCGGCCCGCGAGGCGGGCCTCCCGGTCGTGGTCGTCCGCCGCCCCCCGGTCCCCTCCGGGATCCAGGAGGCGGCGACCCCGGAGGAGGCCGCCGCCTGGGTGGCTAGCTGCTGATGGGCGTGCCGAGTTCGGTGACCTCGGCCCAGTTCAGGCTCGGGTCGTCGGCCATGAGCATGTTCTCCCACTGGTCCACGGCGATCACGGTGTACATCACGGTCTCGCCGTCCGCGTCGCTCGGGTGCAGGTACGAGGTGGCGGTCGCGGAGAGGTACTGGACGCGGTGGGCGAGCCAGATGGTGCCGCCGTCGCCGTCGTCGTACTTCTCGGCCCGGTAGACCTCGTACCGCTTGAGGTCGGGCTCCGTGCTCGCGTCCCACTCGATCAGCACGCCGTCCTCGCGCGGCGTCGCCTTGACGCCGGTGACGGGCGCCGGGGCGATCAGGTCGCCCTCGGTCGTGACCACGGCCTCGGCGGAGGCCGGGGACTCGTGGCCGGCCCGGTCCACCGCCGTGACCGTGTACCGGTACGTCGTGCCGTGCCAGAGGCCGTTCTGGTCGGTGTACGAGGGGGTGGACGTGGTGCCGAGGAGGGAGCCGCCGCGGTAGACGCGGTAGGAGGCCACGTCGGTGTCCGCCGGGGCGGTCCAGCTCAGGGCGAAGCTCCGGATGTGGCTGCCGGTGTCCACGGCCGTCAGGTCCTTCGGAGCCCCGGGCGCGTAGTCGCCGCGCGTGGCGGTGACGGCGGTGCGGGCCGAGGTGTTGCCGGCGGCGTCGACGGCCGAGATCCAGTAGGTGTAGCCGGTCCGCTCGGTGGCGGTGGTGTCCTTCCAGGTGGTGGCCGTGACGCCGGTCGCGACCTGGGCGACGGGGTCGGTGGTGCCGGTGCGCTGCCGGTGGACGGTGTACGTCGCCGCGCCGCTGACCGGCTGCCACGCCAGGACGACGCCGGTGTAGCCGTCGGACGCGGCCACGCCCGTCGGGGCGGCGGTCGGGGTCCTGTCCACGGACACGACGGTCAGGTCGGCGCCGCCCGGGGACTCGTTGCCGGCCTTGTCGACGGCGCGGAGCTCGTACAGGTACGTCTGGCCGGTCGCGGGCGGGTAGGTGACGTAGCCGGTGCCCGTGACCAGGGCCGTGGCACTGCTGACCTTCGTCCAGGTGGTGGAGGTGCTGAGCCGCCGGTAGACGCGGTAGCCGGCGAGGTCCATCTCCTTGTTGGCCGCCCACTTCAGGGTGGCCTTGTTCAGGGTCCTGTCGTACGCGACGGTCGCGCCGGTCGGCGCGAGCGGGCGGACCTTGTCGACGGTGGCCGAAGTGACCGGCGTGTAGGCGAACTTGACGTTCGCGGCGCCGGTCCAGGCCGCGTAGTACACGGTGATGGTGTGGCGGCCGGACGGAATGGAGAGGTTGACCGTCTTCGTCTGGGTGGTGGAGACGTTCCTCCACAGGTCGATCCTGCGGACGCCGTCGAGGTTGACGCGGATGCCGTCCTGGGCCGCGGCGGTGAAGGTGAACGGGCCGCCGGAGCCGAAGTCGCGGGTCACCGACCAGCGGACGGAGAAGTTGTCCTGGGGGAGGGTGACGCCGGCCGGGTCGCCGTAGCCGTAGTTCTCGGCGATCGCGCTGTCGCAGGTGGTCAGCCTGGGCGTGCCGGTGAAGGTGGGGTTGGCGAAGTACTCCGCCTTCCACACCGGAGCCGCGCAACTGACGGCCGCGGCGGCCGGGGTGGCGGTCAGGAGACCGCCGGAGGCGGCGAGCGCGGCCGTGACGGCCAGGGCGCTCAGCCGGGTACGAGTCATCACAGGGGGAGGGCCCTTTCCGGACCGGTGCGGTGCGTGTGGAACACGGGAACTCCCGTATGACTCGCGAGGCGGGGGGAGGGTTGCCCCCTCGCCCCGCCTCGTGGGACCGCCTGTTCGGCGGGATCGCTCAGCCGTACCGCCGCGGCGTCCACGTGATCGTGCGGCCGTCGCCCCGTTCGGCCACCCGCGTCTGCGAGGAGCCGATCAGGAGGAGGGTGCGCATGTCGACCTCCGAGGGGTCCAGGGTCTTCAGGGTGAGGATCCGGACCGACTGCTCCGGGCCGCCCACGTCGCGGGCGACGACCACCGGGGTTTCCGGGGCGCGGAGTTCGAGGAGGAGGTCGCGGGCGGCGGCCACCTGGTGGGTGCGGGACTTGGAGCCCGGGTTGTAGAGGGCGATGACCAGGTCCGCGGAGGCGGCCGCGCGGAGGCGGGCCTCGATGACGTCCCAGGGCTTGAGGCGGTCGGAGAGGGAGAGGGTGGCGTAGTCGTGGCCCAGCGGGGCGCCCGCCGCGGCGGCGGCCGCGTTCGCCGCCGTCACCCCCGGGAGGACCCGTACGGGCACGTCCGCGTACTCCGGTTCGCAGGCCACCTCCAGGACCGCCGTCGCCATGGCGAAGACGCCCGGGTCGCCGCCGGAGACGACCGCGACCTTCCGGCCGCGCCGGGCCAGGTCGAGGGCGAACTCGGCGCGCTCGGACTCGACCTTGTTGTCGGAGCCGTGCCGGATCTGGCCGGGGCGGAGGACCGGCACCCGGTCGAGGTAGGTGGTGTAGCCGACGAGGACGTCGGCGTTGACGAGCGCGCCGCGCGACTCGGGGGTGAGCCAGGGTGCCCCGGCCGGGCCGGTGCCGACGACGGTGACCTCGCCCGTCTCCCGTACGGCAGGCTCCTGGTCGATACGGGAGGGGAGGACCGCCACCGAGAAGTACGGGACGGAGTCGGGGTCCACGTCCGTGAGCTGCTCCGTGCGCTCGCCCGTCATGAACGCGCGCTCCACGTACCGCGCGTCGTCCAGGCGGCCCGCCCGCTCCAGCGCCCGCTTCACCGTCGGGAAGGTGCGGCCGAGCTTCATCACGACCGCCGAGTCGGTGCCCGCGAGGCGGGCCGTCAGCTCGTCCTCCGGCAGGGTGCCGGGGATGATCGTGAGGACCTCCTCCGCCTCGCACAGCGGCTCGCCGAGCCGGGCGGCGGCGGCGCTGACCGAGGTCACGCCGGGGATGACGGTCGTGTCGTAGCGGTCGGCGAGCCGCTTGTGCATGTGCTGGTACGAGCCGTAGAACAGCGGGTCGCCCTCGGCGAGGACGGCGACGGTGCGGCCGGCGTCGAGGTGGGCGGCGAGGCGGGCCGAGGCCTCCTCGTAGAAGTCGTTCAGGGCGCCCCGGTAGCCGCCCGGGTGGTCCGTGGTCTCCACCGTGAGCGGGTACATCAGCCGCTCCTCGATGTGGTCCTCGCGGATGTGCTCGGCGGCGATGGAGCGGGCTATCGAGCGGCCGTGGCGGGCCGAGTGGTACGCGATCACGTCGGCGGAGGCGATGGCCTTCACGGCGGCGACCGTCATCAGGTTCGGGTCGCCGGGGCCGAGGCCGACCCCGTACAGCTTTCCGGTCACGGTGCTCATGCCTGGATCTCCGCTTCGTGGGCGAGGGCGTTGATCGCGGCGGCCGTCATCGCGCTGCCGCCGCGCCGGCCCCGTACGACCAGGTAGTCGAGGCCGAGGGTGTTCTCGGCCAGCGCGTCCTTGGACTCGGCGGCGCCGATGAAGCCGACCGGGATGCCGAGGACGGCGGCGGGCTTCCCGGCGCCCTTCGCGACCATCTCCAGGAGGTGGAAGAGGGCGGTCGGCGCGTTGCCGATGGCGACGACGGAGCCTTCGAGGCGGTCCCGCCACAGTTCGAGGGCGGCGGCCGAGCGGGTGGTGCCGAGCTCGGCGGCGAGGCCGGGGACGGCCGGGTCGGAGAGGGCGCAGAGCACCTCGTTGTCGGCGGGCAGTCGCTTGCGGGTGACGCCGCTGGCGACCATCTGCGCGTCGCAGAGGATGGGGGCGCCGGCCCGGAGGGCGGCGCGGGCGTTCGCGACGACCTGCGGCGAGTACGCGATGTCCTGCACGAGGTCGGTCATGCCGCAGGCGTGGATCATCCGGACCGCCACCTGGGCGACGTCGGCGGGCAGGCCCGCGAGGTCCGCCTCGGCGCGGATGGTGGCAAAGGACCGGCGGTAGATCTCCGTCCCGTCCTTCTCGTAGTCGAACATCCTGGTGCTCTCGCTCATCTCGTCGTGCGGGCCGTGGTCACTGCTTCGGGCAGGGAGGTACGGGGGGTGGGGACGCCGTCCACCAGGTAGGTGTCGTCGCCGGTGGCGAGGACGTCGACCCAGGTGCCGTGCGGGTGGCCGCAGCGGCGCTCGCACCCGGAGTAGTGGACGGGCAGGCCCCCGCGGTGGACGAGGCCGGCGTCCGTCCGTACGTCGGCGAGGGACTTGGCGCAGCCGGGCCGCCCGGTGCAGGCGCTGACCCCGACCGAGGGCAGGTCGGGCCGGGTGACCAGGCCGTACGTCTCCAGGTCGGGCAGCCGGCCGGCGCGGGCCCCGACGGCGACCACGCCACGCCAGGGCGTGAGCCGCAGCTCGGCCGCCCCGTCGGCCAGGGCCCGCAGCTGGGCGGCCGTCAGGCGGCCGAGCGGGGCGAGGACGTGCAGGGCGTGCGCGCCGAGCGGGCCGGGCGCGGGCGGCGGGGACACGGGAAGCGGCGGTACGGGTACGGGCTCCGCCGCGATCCCGGCCCGCGCGAGGGCCCCGGCCCAGTCGGGCACGTGCTCCTCGGGCAGCTCGCGGGGCCGCCAGGCCCCGTTCCCGGCGGCCTCGGCGGCTTCCAGGAACGCGAGGGCGGCGGTGAGGGCGGCCCGGACGGCGTCGGCGGCGGCGAGGCGGAAGACCTCCGGGCCGAGCCGCAGCAGGACCGATCCCTCCGGCCCTGCGATCAAGCTCACATCGCCGCCGAGTCCGGCGACGTCCCCGCGCCCGTCGTCCAGGACGAACAGGAACCGTCCCGAAAGGGACGCGGCCCGGGGCTCGGCGCACAGGGCGGTGTCCAGTGCGCGCGCCCACAACTGCACGTCCGTATACCCGAGTCCGTCGAGTCCGGCGCCGGGCGAGGCCACGATGTTGCGGACGCGCTCGTGGGTGGGCGAGGGCAGCAGGCCCGCCCCGGCCAGGAGGTCGGCCAGTTCCGCCCCGCAGCCCTCGCCGAGGCCGCGCAGCTCCGCGTTGCCGCGCGAGGTGATGCTGATCCGCCCGTCACCGAGGGTCTCGGCGGCCCGGGCCAGGACCTTGGCCTGATGGGCCGTCAAACGCCCGGCGGGCAGGCGCAGTCGGGCCAGGCGACCGTCGTCGGCGGGGTGCAGGCGCAGCGCCCCGGGGCAGGCGTCGCCACGGTCCCGTATGCGAGCTTCGCCCGGTTCGGGCGTCGGGGGCGGGGTGGGCGGCATGGCGGCGAGCATACCCACGGGGAACCGGCTGACCACCGACTGTGATCCGGGCGACTCCCGGCTCCTTCCGGCCGGTGTGATCCGGTCGACCCCCTCGCTCACTGGGGCCCGTCGGCGGCACGATCTAGGATGCAGACCGGCATGGGGTCCCAGGACCCCGGGGAGGAAGCCCGGTGAGAATCCGGCGCGGTCCCGCCACTGTGAGCCCGTACCCGTGAGGGGACGGGTGAGTCAGGAACTCCCTTCCCCAAGCTCTAGGCTTCGCTCGAGCAGGGGAGGCCCCAACCCATACGACCACCCGGGGCGCGGACAACCCCGAGGAAGGCCTGAGCTCGCCATGCTCCTGCTGCTGTCGCACTCCGACACCGACCTGCTCAGCGCCCGCGCGGCCGGCGGGCCGGTGGAGTACCGCTTCGCCAACCCCTCCCGCCTCCCCCTCGCCGACCTCCCCGGCCTGCTCGACGGCGCCGACCTGGTCGTCGTCCGGCTCCTCGGCGGCGTCCGCTCCTGGCAGGAGGGCCTCGACGCGATCCGCGCCGCCGGAAAGCCGGTCGTCGTGCTCAGCGGCGAACAGGCCCCCGACGCCCAGCTGATGGAGGCCTCCACCGTCCCCATTGGCGTCGCCACCGAGGCGCACGCCTATCTGGCGCACGGCGGCCCGGCCAACCTGGAGCAGCTGGCCCGCTTCCTCTCCGACACCGTCCTGCTCACCGGCCACGGCTTCGAGGCCCCGGCCGCCGCCCCCACCTGGGGCCCGCTCGACCGGGTCGCGAAGAACGACACCGGCCCGACCGTCGCCGTGCTCTACTACCGCGCCCACCACATGAGCGGGAACACCGCCTTCGTCGACGCCCTGTGCGGCGCGATCGAGGACGCCGGCGCGCGGGCCCTCCCGCTGTACGTGGCGTCCCTGCGCGCCCCCGAGGCGGAGCTGATCTCCGTGCTGCGGGGAGCCGACGCGATCGTCACGACCGTCCTCGCCGCCGGCGGTACGAAGCCCGCCGAGGCGCAGGCCGGCGGCGACGAGGAGGCCTGGGACGCGGGTGCGCTCGCCGCGCTCGACGTGCCGATCCTCCAGGCCCTGTGCCTGACGGGCTCGCGGTCCGCGTGGGAGGAGAACGGCGAGGGCCTCTCCCCGCTGGACGCCGCCAGCCAGGTCGCCGTGCCCGAGTTCGACGGCCGGCTCATCACCGTCCCCTTCTCCTTCAAGGAGATCGACGCCGACGGCCTGCCCGCGTACGTCGCCGACGCCGAGCGCGCGGCCCGCGTCGCCGGGATCGCCGTCCGGCACGCCCGGCTCCGCCACATCCCGAACGCCGAGAAGAAGCTGGCGCTCGTCCTCTCCGCGTACCCCACCAAGCACTCCCGCATCGGCAACGCCGTCGGTCTGGACACCCCCGCCTCCGCCGTCTCCCTCCTGCGCCGGCTGATCGAGGAGGGGTACGACTTCGGGCCCGCCGAGGACCTCCCCGGCATCGTCTCCGGCGACGGCGACGAGCTGATCTACGCCCTCATCGAGGCCGGCGGCCACGACCAGGACTGGCTGACCGAGGAGCAGCTCGCGAAGAACCCGGTCCGCATCCCGGCCGCCGACTACAAGCGCTGGTACGCGACCCTGCCCGCCGAGCTCCGCGAGCAGGTCGAGGAGCACTGGGGCCCGGCGCCCGGCGAGATGTTCCTCGACCGCTCCCGCAACCCGGAGGGCGACATCGTCCTCGCCGCCCTGCGCCGCGGGAACCTCCTGGTCCTCATCCAGCCGCCGCGCGGCTTCGGCGAGAACCCGATCGCGATCTACCACGACCCCGATCTCCCGCCGTCCCACCACTACCTGGCCGCCTACCGCTGGATCGCCGCCCGCGCCGAGGACGGCGGCTTCGGCGCCGACGCCATGGTCCACCTGGGCAAGCACGGCAACCTGGAGTGGCTGCCCGGCAAGAACGCCGGCCTGTCCGCCGCCTGCGGCCCCGACGCGGCCCTCGGCGACATCCCGCTGATCTACCCGTTCCTCGTCAACGACCCGGGCGAGGGCACCCAGGCCAAGCGGCGCGTCCACGCGACCCTCGTCGACCACCTGGTGCCGCCGATGGCCCGCGCCGACTCGTACGGCGACATCGCGCGCCTGGAGCAGCTGCTCGACGAGTACGCGCAGATCAGCTCGATGGACCCGGCGAAGCTCCCGGCCATCCGCGCCCAGATCTGGACGCTGATCCAGGCCGCCAAGCTCGACCACGACCTCGGTCTGGAGGAGCGCCCGGAGGACGACGGCTTCGACGACTTCCTGCTGCACGTCGACGGCTGGCTGTGCGAGGTCAAGGACGCCCAGATCCGCGACGGCCTGCACGTCCTGGGCGGCGCCCCGGAGGGCGAGGCCCGGGTCAACCTGGTCCTCTCCATCCTGCGCGCCCGCCAGATCTGGGGCGGTACGCAGGCACTGCCGGGCCTGCGCGAGGCGCTGGGCCTGGACGAGTCGGCCGCGACCCGCACCACCGCCGACGAGGCGGAGGCGAAGGCCCGCGCGCTGGTCGAGGCGATGGAGGCCGCCGGCTGGGACGTGGAGGCGATCCCGACGGTCGCCGCCGCCCACGGCGCCGAGGTCCACGCCGTCCTCCGCTTCGCCTGCGAGCAGGTCGTGCCGCGTCTCGCCGCCACCACCGACGAGCTCGCCCACGCCGTGCACGCCCTGAACGGCGGCTTCGTGCCGGCCGGTCCTTCCGGCTCCCCGCTGCGCGGCCTCGTCAACGTCCTGCCGACCGGCCGCAACTTCTACTCCGTCGACCCGAAGGCCGTGCCGTCCCGGCTCGCCTGGGAGACCGGCCAGGCGCTCGCCGACTCCCTGCTCACCCGCTACCGCGACGACAACGGCGCGTGGCCGACCTCCGTGGGTCTCTCCCTGTGGGGGACGAGCGCGATGCGCACCGCCGGCGACGACGTCGCCGAGGCGCTCGCCCTGCTCGGCGTGCGCCCGCTGTGGGACGAGGCCTCGCGCCGCGTGAACGGCCTGGAGCCGATCCCGCTCGCCGAGCTCGGCCGCCCTCGCGTCGATGTGACGCTGCGCATCTCGGGCTTCTTCCGCGACGCGTTCCCGCACGTCATCGGCCTCCTCGACGACGCCGTACGGCTCGTCGCGGGCCTGGAGGGCGAGTCCGCCGAGGACAACTACGTCCGGGCGCACGCGCAGGCCGACCTCGCCGAGCACGGCGACGAGCGGCGCGCCACCACCCGTATCTTCGGCTCGCGTCCCGGCACGTACGGCGCGGGCATCCTCCAGCTGATCGACTCGCGCGACTGGCGCACGGACGCCGACCTCGCCGAGGTGTACACGGTGTGGGGCGGGTACGCGTACGGGCGTGGGCTCGAAGGCCGCCCGGCCCGGGAGGAGATGGAGACCGCGTACAAGCGGATCGCGGTCGCCGCGAAGAACACGGACACCCGCGAGCACGACATCGCCGACTCCGACGACTACTTCCAGTACCACGGCGGCATGGTCGCGACCGTCCGCGCGCTCACGGGCACGGCCCCCGAGGCGTACATCGGCGACTCGACCCGCCCGGAGACCGTCCGCACCCGCACGCTCGTCGAGGAGACCTCCCGGGTCTTCCGGGCCCGGGTGGTCAACCCGCGCTGGATCGAGGCGATGCGCCGCCACGGCTACAAGGGCGCGTTCGAGCTGGCGGCGACCGTCGACTACCTCTTCGGGTACGACGCGACGACGGGTGTCGTCGCCGACTGGATGTACGACAAGCTCACGCAGGAGTACGTCCTCGACGAGACGAACCAGGCCTTCCTCAAGGAGGCCAACCCCTGGGCCCTGCACGGCATCGCCGAGCGGCTCCTCGAAGCCGAGTCGCGCGGCATGTGGGAGAAGCCGGACCCGGAGACCCTGGCCGCCCTGCGCCAGGTGTTCCTGGAGACGGAGGGCGACATCGAGGACACTGCGGGCGAGGACTAGACCCTCGCCAGGGCCGGGGCCAGTTCCAGGACGCGGCCCCGGTGTCCCTCCCTCAGCCGCCGGTCGTGGCTGACGATCACCAGCGTGCCCGCGTAGGGGGCCAGCGCGGCCTCGATCTCCTCCACCAGGCCCGGGGCCAGGTGGTTGGTCGGCTCGTCGAGGAGGAGCAGATCGGCGGGGGAGGTCACCAGACGGGCCAGTTCCAGCTTGCGGCGCTGGCCCGCAGAAAGCAGGCGGACCGGGGTCGTCAGATCCCGGGCCGCGAAGAGCCCGAGGGCGAGCAGTTCGTCCTCGCGGCCCTCTCCGAAGGCCTCGCCCACCGTACGGGGGTCGAGGGGTGGGGCCGTGTCCTGGCGGAGCAGCCCGACCCGGTCGGGCACGGTCACCGTGCCCGCGTCCGGGGCGAGTTCGCCCGCCAGGACCCGGAGGAGGGTGGTTTTTCCCGCGCCGTTGGGCCCGGTGAGCAGGAGGCGTTCGCCCGGGTCGAGGTGGAGCGCGTCGAGGTGGAGCCGGCCGTCGACGCGGATCCCGGTGAGGTCGACGGCCGCGCCTTCCCCGGCGATGTCCGTGCGGAACCGGAGCGGTTCCGGCGGCGCGGGGACGGGGTGGGTGGTGAGCCGGGAGAGTCTCTCGCGGGCGGAGCGGATGCGGCTCATCGCGCCGTGCGCCCGTGACCGGGCCCGGAAGGCGCCCGCGCCGCTGAACGCGGCGGGGGCCTTGCGGGGGATCGCGGAGAAGCGGTCGATGTGGGTGTCGGCGAGGGCCCGGTAGCGGGCGAGTTCGGCCTTCCACTCCTCGTGCTCCCGCTGTCTGCGGGCCCGTTCGGCGGCGCGGCCCGTGAGGTAGCCGGCGTAGCCGTCGCCGTACCGCCGCACGGTGTGGCGGTCCTCGTCGACCTCCAGGACGGCGGTGGTGACCCGGTCGAGGAAGACCCGGTCGTGGGAGACGGCCACGACGGTGCCCCGGTGGGCGCGCAGCCGCTCCTCCAGCCAGGTGACGGCCTCGTCGTCGAGGTCGTTGGTCGGCTCGTCGAGCAGGAGGAGTTCGGGCTCGGCGGCGAGGACGGCGGCGAGGGCGAGCCGGGAGCGCTGTCCGCCGGAGAGCGTTCCGAGCGGCCGGTCGCGGTCGAGCGGGCCGGGCTCGCCGAGCCGTCGCAGGGTGGTGTCGACGCGCCGGTCGGCCCCGGCGCCGCCCCGGGCCTCGTAGGCGGCGAGCAGCCCGGCGTATTCGGTGAGGTCGCCGGTGGCGGTGAGTTCCGCCTCGGCCGTACGGATGGCCCGCTCCAGCTCGCGGAGCTCCGTGAGCGCGTGGTCGACGGCGTCGCCGACGGTCGCGTCCGCGGGGAGGTCGAGGGTCTGGGCGAGGTGGCCGAGGCCGCCGGGGGCGTCGACGGTCACGGTGCCGTTGTCGGGGGTCTCCAGGCCGGCGAGGAGCCGGAGGAGGGTGGACTTCCCGGAGCCGTTGTCGCCGACGACGCCGAGGCGTTCGCCGGCGCGGACGGTGAGGGAGACCCGGTCGAGCACGGTCCGGTTCTGCACGTACCGGTCGTCGTAGCGCTTGGTGACGTCGGTGAGTTGCGCACGGAACAAGGGCGACCTCCTGCCGTCGAGGAAGACGAGACGGATCGTCTCGACTCGACGAGCGTACGGCGCGGCCTGTCGATTGGCAAGACGGTTCGTCTCGTCTCGCTCGGGAGTCAGGCGGAGGCTATGCGCAGGACCAGTGCGGCCACCGAAAGCCCCGTGAGGACCACCGCCGGCGCGACCTCGAAGTCCTTCACGCGCAGGTGCGTGATCACGGCGCCGAGGAAGTAGAGGGCCAGGCCTGCGGCCGCGGCGGCACCGAGCGGCGCGACGGCGAGACCCGCGAGCAGGCCCAAGGCCCCCGCCGCCTTCGCCGCCCCCAGCCAGTTCAGCCATGAGTCCGGCACGCCCAGCTTGGTCATGTTCCCCGTGATCTGCGGATTGCGGGTGAAGGTCAGGAAGGCGGAGGCGGAGGCTGCGAGGGTGAGCAGCACGGCGATGACGGCATAGGCGATGAACATGGTGGAGCTCCAACGATCCGGAGACGACAACCGTTGAACAGTATCAACGATTATTCGAGCTCCACAATTGAGTTGTTGTTACGGTGGACGCCATGGCAGCTCAACCGACCGACCGCCTCGGCTTCCTGCTCTCCTTCCGCGGGGAGATCACCGCCGCGCGCATCCGCGCGGCCCTGGGCGTCGCCGGGCTGCACCCGCGCAACGCGATGACGCTCATGCGGCTCGCCACCGGCGCCACGAGCCAGCGCGAGCTGGCCGCCGCGATGGAGGTCGACCCGAGCCAACTGGTCGCGATCCTCAACGAGCTGGAGACGGCGGGCCTCGCCGAGCGCCGCCGCGACCCGGCCGACCGGCGCCGCCACATCGTGGAGATCACCCCCGCCGGTCTGGAGGCCCTGGAGCGGGTCGACGCGGCGGTGAGCGCGGCCGAGCGCGAACTCTTCGGCGACCTCACCGAGGCCGAACAGACCCTGCTGCGCGGTCTGTTGAACCGGGTCGTCGTCGACCCCGCCGAGCACGACTGCGGCGCCGGGTAGAAAGCCCGCCCGATGGCCGGTCCGCGACCGATGAGTTCCGGTGGTGCCGGGGGTCCACCCCCTGAAAGGCCCACCACCGAGGAGATCACCATGGCCGAGACCGACACCCGGACGCTGGACACCACCGGCGCGACCCTGCGCTACGACGTGCGCCCCGGCACCGGGACCGACGAGCGTCCCCTGCTGCTGATCGGCTCCCCCATGGACGCGAGCGGCTTCACCACGCTCGCCTCCCACTTCGCCGACCGGACCGTCGTGACGTACGACCCGCGCGGGGTGGCCCGCAGCGAGCGCACCGACGGCGCCGCGGAGGCGCTGCCCGAGGAGCACGCCGACGACCTGGCCCGGCTGATCGAGGCGCTCGGCGCCGGGCCCGTCGACGTCTTCGCGAGCAGCGGCGGCGCGGTCAACGCCCTCGCGCTGGTGGCCGCGCGCGGCGACCTGGTGCACACCCTCGTCGCGCACGAGCCGCCGACGGCCCAGGTCGTCCCGGACCGGGAGGCGGCCCTCGGGGTCTGCGCGGACGTCCACGCGACCTATCTGCGGGAGGGCTGGGGTCCCGCGATGGCCAAGTTCCTCGCGCTGACGATGCGACAGGGCGAGTTCCCGGCCGACTGGGCGGCGGAGCCCGCGCCCGACCCGGCCGCGTTCGGTCTGCCGGCCGAGGACGACGGCTCGCGCGACGACCCGCTGCTCGGGCAGAACATGCGCGGCTGCACCTCCTACCGTCCCGACTTCACCGCCCTGCGCGCCGCGCCGACCCGGATCGTCGTCGCCGCCGGCAAGGAGTCCGAGGGCACGCTCGCCGCGCGGGCGGCGGTCGGTGTCGCCGAGGGGCTCGGCACCCCGGTCACCGTGTTCCCGAGCCACCACGGCGGCTTCCTGGGCGGCGAGTTCGGACAGCACGGCGCCCCGGCGGAGTTCGCCGAGGCGCTGCGGGCCGCGCTCGCGGACGACCGGGGCTGACGGGCGGCGCTACTTCTTCGCGGCGGCGGCCTGCACGGCCGCCGCCGCGTCGACGTTTCCGAGGCCCAGCTTGAGGACCCGGCCCGGATCGGCGGCCGTGTCGCGGATCGTCCGCATGATCGCGGCCGCGTCCAGGCCCTCGTGGTGCAGGAGCGCGGCCACGGCGGAGACGTACGGCGAGGCCATCGAGGTGCCGGACAGCCTCCCGTACCTCGAGGAGTTCTTCAGGGTCTCCTTCGTCGTGTACGTCGGGAGGGTCGAGAGGATGTCGACGCCCGGGGCCGACACGGCGTTCTGCGCGCCGAAGTCGGTGAAGGAGGCGGGATTCCCGCTCGCGTCGGCGGCGTCGACCACGAGGACCGGGGTGGTGACCTCGTACGGCTGGAGGGCGGTGGAGTCGTTGCCCGCGGCGGCGACGACGACCGCGCCCTTGCTGTTGGCGTGCGCGTCCATTGTTCTAGTAGAGTGCAAACAATGGAGGTTTTCATGAACCGTGCCACGCCTCGTCTCCGCGCGCTCGCCGCGCTGCCCTTCGTCCTCGCGCTCGCCGCCCACCTGGTGGTGCTCGCCCTCGCGTACGACCGGCTCCCGGACCCTCTGGCCACCCACTTCGGCGCCGCGGGCGAAGTCGACGGCTTCACCGGCCGCGCCGCGTTCACCGCCGTCAGCGCGACCCTGCTCCTCGGTCTCGGCGCCGGCTGGACGCTCCTCGTCCGCCGCGGCGCGCTGTGGGGGGCCTGGGCGACGGCCGGCTTCACCGGCGCGCTCCTCGTCCTGCTCGTACGGGACAACCTGGACGCCGTCGACGCGGCCGGGGTCGCCTCGCCCCTCGCCAACCTCACCGTCGCGGCAGCCGTCGCGGCCCTCTTCGCGGCCGTGGGACGGGCCCTGACCCGGCTCGTCCCCGAGGAGGAGGCCGAAGTCGGTACGACGGACGGCCCGCGCCTCCCGCTCGGCGCGAGCGAGGTCGCCGGCTGGACCCGCGCCACCGCCTCCCGGCCGCTCACCGCCCTCGCGGTGCTCGCCCTCGCCGCCACGCCGGTCGTCCTGCTCCTCGCCCCGTGGCCGGCCGCGCTGCTCGGCCTCCTCGGCCCGGTCGTCGGCGTGCCGGGTCTCGCCCTGGCGCGGGTCAGGGTCACGGTCGACCGCCGCGGCCTCACGATCCGGCCGTTCCTCACCCCCCGGCCCCGGATCCGGGTGCCGCTCGCCGAGGTCGCCGGAGCCGACGTCCGGGACGTCGACGCCGTCGCCGACTTCGGCGGCTGGGGCTACCGGGTCCGGGCGCACCGGACGGGCGTCGTGCTGCGGTCCGGGGAGGCCCTCGTCGTACGGCGGGCCGGCGGCCGCGAGTTCGCCGTCACCGTGCCCGACGCGCGGACCGCCGCCGCCCTCCTCAACACCCTCGCCGAACGGCATGGGAAGGTCTGACCGTGCTCTTCCGTGTCGACCCGGCCTCCGCCGTCCCCCTCGGCGATCAGATCGCCGCCTGCGTCCGCGGGGCCCTCGCCGACGGTTCCGCCGCCCCCGGCGAACGGCTCCCGGCCGCCCGGGAACTCGCCGACTCCCTCGGCGTCAACGTCCACACCGTCCTCCGCGGCTACCAGCGGCTCCGCGAGGAGGGCCTCATCGAACTCCGGCGCGGCCGCGGCGCCCTGATCGTCCCCGGCGCCACGGCCCCCGACCGCGCCCGCCTGATCGCCCGCCTCCGGGAGGCGGCGGCAGAGGCCCGCGAACTGGGCCTGACGGAAACGGAGTTCCTGGACCTGGCGCGTACGAGCCTGGGGTAGGGGGTGTTGCGGCGGAAGCTCCGCACGGCACCCGCGGCGGGGGTGTCGCGGAAGCCTCGCACCGCACCCGCGGCGGGGGTGTCGCGGAGCCCCGCGCAGCACCCACGGCGGGGGTGTCGCGGAAGCCTCGCACAGTACCCACGGCACCCACGCCGCCCCGGCGGCCCCTCAGTCCAGTTCCCGCACCGCCGCCCCCGCCAGGAACGCCTCGATGTCCTCCACCGCCTCGCCGAAGTACCGCCCGTAGTTCCCCTCCGTCACATAGCCCAGATGGGGCAGCGCCAGGACGTTCGGCAGCGTCCGCAGGGGGTCGTCCGCGGGCAGCGGCTCCGTCTCGTACACGTCGAGGCCCGCCCCCGCGATCCACCCCTCGCGCAGCGCCCGTACCAGCGCCGCGCCGTCGACGAGACCCGCCCGGGAGGTGTTGACGAGGTACGCGGACGGGCGCATCGCCCGCAGTTCGGGCTCCCCGATCAGGCCCCGGGTGCGGTCGGAGAGCACCAGGTGCAGCGAGACGAAGTCGCTGCCCGCGAGCAGGTCCCGCCGGTCCTTCGCGAGCCGTACGCCGTGCTCCGCGGCCCGCTCCTCCGTCAGGTTCGGGCTCCACGCGGCCACGTCCATACCGAAGGCGAGGCCGATCCGGGCCACCCGGGCGCCGATCTTGCCGAGGCCGACGAGGCCGAGCGTCCGGCCCGCCAGGTCGGCGCCGACCGTCGACTGCCACGGCCCGCCCTCCCGTACGGCCCGCGCCTCCGCCGGTACGTGGCGGGCCAGGCCCAGGAGGAGGGCCCAGGTCAGTTCGGTGGGCGGCGCGGGGCTGCTGGCCGTGCCGCAGACGGTGATGCCACGCTCCCGGCACGCGGCGAGGTCGATCGAGGCGTTGCGCATGCCGGAGGTGATCAGCAGCCGGAGCCGGGGGAGGCGGGCGAGGAGCTCCGCGTCGACCGGGGTCCGCTCCCGCATCACCACGAGGACCTCGCAGTCCTCGACGGCGGCGACGAGCGCGTCCCGGTCCGTCAGGTGCTCGCGCAGCACGCGGACGTCCACGCGGTCCGCGAGCGGTCTCCAGTCGGCGGAGGCGAGGGCGACGCCCTGGTAGTCGTCGAGTACGGCGCAGCGCAGCTTCATGACCGCATGATCGCGTACACCCTTGTGCGCTGCCCAGAGCGACAGGACCACCACCCTCTCGGAGAATTGCCCTGGATTGTCCCGCGATGAGGAGTGGTGGTCATGAGCGAAGCGGCCGGTGGCAGTGGTGACGAACTCGCCGTACTCCGGGCCCGGGTGGCCGCCCTGGAAGCGGAGAAGGCGGCCGCCCCACCGCGCCACCATCGCGTCCGCTCCTTCTTCGCCGCCCTGCTGATCGTCATCGGCTGCGTCCTCGTCCCGCTCGGCATCGTCGCCACCTGGACCTCGGACCTCGTCGGCGACACCGACCGGTACGTGCAGACGGTCGAGCCGCTCGCCTCGGACCCGGACATCCAGGCGGCCGTCGCGACCCGGGTGACGAACGCCGTCATGGAGCACATCGACCTGGCCTCCCTCCTGGAGGGCGTCGCGCCCGACCAGCGGCCCCTGGCGGCCAAGGCCCTCGGCAAGCTCGGCGGCTCCCTGGAGAGCGCGGTCGGCAGCTTCGTCCACGAACGGGCCCAGGACGTCGTCGCCTCCCCGGCGTTCCAGACGATCTGGACCGACGCCAACCGGGCGATCCACACCTCCCTCGACCGCGCCCTGACCGGCAACGACGAGGGCGCCGTGAAGATCGAGACGAACACGGTCACCATCGACCTGGCGCCCGTGATCGAGCGCGTGAAGGAACGGCTCGTCGCCTCGGGCCTCGACGTCGCGGCCAAGATCCCCGAGATCCACACCGACTTCACGGTGGTCAAGTCCGAGGACATCGGCAAGGTGAAGACCGGCTTCGCGCTGCTCCAGGCGATGGGCGTGTGGCTGCCGGTCATCGCGATCCTGCTCGTCGTCGGCGGTGTGCTGCTCGCCGTGCACCGTCGCCGCACCCTGGTGGCCGCGGCCCTCGGCGTCGCCGTCGCGGCGATCGTCCTCGGCGTGGCCCTCAGCATCTTCCGTACGGTCTATCTGAACGCCCTGCCCGCCACCGTCTCCCCGGGCGCGGCGAGCTCCGTCTACGACACCCTGATCCGCTTCCTCCGCACCTCGGTACGGGCGTACGCGGCCCTCGGCATCCTGATCGCCCTCGCCGCCTGGCTCTCCGGCCCGAGCCGCCCCGCCGTCCTCGTCCGGGGCCTCTGGCACTCCGGCATCACCGCCACCCGCGCCACCGCCGACCACGCGGGCATGCGCCTCGGCCCGGTGGGCCCGTTCGTCCTCCGCTACCGCACCTGGATCACCTGGATCCTCGTCGCCGCGGCGGCCGCCGGCGTCATCTTCTGGCCCCACCCCACCGCCTGGGTCATCGTCGGCCTCACCCTCGCCCTGGTCTTCGCGCTCGCGGTGGTGGCCTTCCTCGCGGAGGCACCCGCCGAGGCGGAGAAACCCGACGCGACCGGGGGCGCGGCTCAGGCCTGATAGCCCCGCCCCGGTACGAGCGCCGCGCCCGCGAGGAGCCCGACCGCGATCGTCGTGACGATCGTGACGAAGTCCATGAGGTCGTGGAAGCCGTGCAGGACGTGACCGCCCGCGAGGGAGGTCAGCGCCCGCAGGCCCAGCGAGCCGACGGTGAGGGTGAAGAAGCCGCCCAGGAAAGAGGACGAGCCTGGGCGGCCGCCCGGTGGGCCGGGACAGCAGGTCGGCGGCCGCGGCCAGGGCCATGGCGGCGACGAAGGTCCCGGCCACCTCCCCGATCAGGGCCGTGCCCGCCGCCTGGACGCCGAGCGCCAGGTAGACCAGGCCCGTCACCCAGCCCGCGGCCCGCCACGGCACCGCGAAGGCGAGGATCAGGCCCACCGTGAACACGGCCCAGCTGCCGACCAGCACCCACCGGGACAGGTCGGCGTGCTGCGCGGTGTCGAAGAGCGCGCTCGTCGGCGTGCCCGTGACGGCCACGCCGATCAGCACGCCCACGTACAGCTGGAGCAGCAGGACGAGGGCGTAACGAGACGGACGGCGCCGGTCGTCAGGAAGCCGCCGACGAGTTCGACGGTGGCCGCGCTGAGCAGGTCGCCGGGCACGAAGAAGAACAGCGCCGGAAGCATGATCAGCACCGGGCCGCCGTGGCTGTCGCCCGGCTGGAGCAGGCCCAGGGTCACCAGGGAGACCAGGACGGCAGCGAGCAGCGGCAGCACGCGCGCGAGGCGCGGCCGCCGGTCCGCCAGGACGGTCGGCGTCGCGACCAGGGTGGCGAGGAGGGCGGTGGTGCCGATCTCGTACCAGGTCGGCTGGACGGCGGGCGCGAAGCCGACGGAGAACAGCACGATGCCGACGCCCCGCGCCCAGCGCGGCACGCCGCCGGGCAGGGTCTCGACCTGCCGCAGGCCGGCCGCCGCCTCGGACAGGGGCGGCCGGGTGTCCCGTACGCGCTCGACGAACTCCTTGAGGGCGACGGCCCGGTCGAGCCGGGCGACGTCGGGGAAGGCGGTGACGGTCGAGGTGAGGGTGCGGCCGGCAGCGGTCACGGAGAGCACGGCGCCGTCCGCGACGAGCACCGTCTCGGCCTGCCCGCCGTAGGTCCGGGCGACGCCCCGGACGACGCGGTCGACGCCCTCCGCGCCTTCTCCGCTGAACGTCAGCATGAACCGGGTCAGTTCGCGGAGGAAGTCGTGGAGGGCGTCGGGGTCGTGCGCTGGGGGACTGTGCCTCACCGGCGGACGGTGTCGTCGGTCTTGAGTTCCTTCACCGCGTCGTCGAACTCGTCGACCTTGTCCGGGCAGTACACCTGGAGGACGATCCGCTCGACCTGGACGGCCTTGGTGTCGGCGATGACCGGCCGCATGCCGGGGCCCGTGGCGCCGTTGGCCTGCTGGATCTTCCACAGCGCCGTGTTGAGGGCACTGGCCGGGTCCTCGCAGACCGGGCCGCCGTCGGTGCCGAGCAGCTGCTGGACGGTGTCGGTGTCGGGAGAGGGATATCCGGCCTTCACCAGCTCCTCCTGGAGCTGGTCGGCCTTGGTGAGCGTCTCGTTGTTCCTCTTCACGCTCTCGTAGCGGATGAGGCCCGTGATGGCGAGGCCGACGAGGAGCGCGATCGCGCCCCAGTAGATCCACTTGTGCTCGGAGGCGAAGCGGGTGGGACTCATCCCCGGTCTCCTTCGCTCAAGGTGCCGGCGGCGGCGGTGCGCCAGCTCGGCTTGCGGAACCTCAGGAAGAGCCACGGGACCAGGAAGCCGAGGACGAGCAGGCCGCAGCCGATGAAGAGGACGTACGACCAGACGCTTCCGCCGCCGAACTGGGAGGGCGGTACGAATCCGATGCCGAGCGCCGCGAGCGAGGAGAGCAGGCCCACCGTGCACACCAGGCCCAGGGCGGGCACCCGGTAGCCGCGGGGATGGTCGGGATGGGTCTTCCGCAGGCGCATCGCGGCGGCGAACATCAGCAGGTACACGATGAGGTACACCTGCGTGGTGATCGTGGAGAAGATCCAGTAGACGCTCGACACGTTCGGGATGAGCGCGTACATCAGGGCGATGATCGAGGTCACGACGCCCTGGGTGACCAGGATGTTCTGCTGGATGCCGAACTTGTTGAGCTTCTGCAGGAACGGCGGCAGGTAGCCCTCCTGGCGGGAGATCTCCAGGAGGCCCTTGGACGGCCCGGCGAGCCAGGTCAGCATGCCGGCCAGGGAGGCGGAGATCAGCATGACGGCCGCGATCGGGGTCATCCAGCCGATGTCGAAGTACGAGAAGAAGGCGTCGAAGGCCTGCATCACACCGGCGGTGAGACTGAGCTGATCGGCCGGCACGACCCAGCTGATGGCCAGGGCGGGCAGGATGAAGATCAGCAGGACGAGGCCCATCGCCAGGAACATCGACTTCGGGTACTCCTTCGCCGGATCCTTCAGCGAGGAGACGTGGACCGCGTTCATCTCCATGCCGGAGTACGACAGGAAGTTGTTGACGATCAGCACGAGGCTGGCGAGTCCGGTCCACTCCGGCAGCAGGTGACTGCTGTCCATCGGGGCGGCGGACGGGTTGCCCTGGCCGAGGAAGACCATGCCGAGGACGACGAGGATCGTGCCCGGTACGAGCGTGCCGATGATGAGGCCCCAACTCGACAGTCCGGCCAGGGCCTTGGTGCCGCGCGAGGAGACCCAGACGCCGGTCCAGTACAGGACCATGATGACGATCGCCGTGTAGACGCCGTTCGACGCGAGGGACGGGTCGATGACGTACGCGATGGTCGAGGCCACGAAGGCCAGCAGGCTCGGGTAGTAGAAGATCGTCATCGCGAACTGGCACCAGACCGCGAGGAATCCGAGCGGCTTGGACAAGCCCTCGGCGACCCAGCGGTAGACGCCGCCGTTCCAGCCGGAGGCGAGCTCCGCGGAGACCAGAGCGGTCGGCAGCAGGAACACGATCGCCGGGACGAGGTAGAGGAACACGCAGGCCAGACCGTAGATGGCCATCGTGGGCGCGGCCCGCAGACTCGCGACCGACGCGGTCGTCATCAGGGCGAGCGTCACCCAGGTCATGGTGCCGGGCGCGGCGGCCTGCGCCGCTGCCCGCGGTCTGGGTACTTCGGCCGGGGTGTCGATGCTGCTCAAGGGGGCCCTCCCGTACGTAGGACGTCGGTTCAGCCTTGAACGGCCCGATGGGCCCGGCAAGCGGGATCGGCCGTACGAGGGACGGCCCGGGGACCGCCTCCTCGGACCGCCAGGGCGTACGCGGGGCGGGGCCGTACGCGGGTCAGGGCCGTACGTGCGTCAGGGCAGCACGCGGGTCAGGGCGGCATGCGGGTCAGGGCCGTACATGCGTCAGGGCCGACCGTGTGTCAGGGCCGCCCGTGCGTCAGGGCGTACGGCTGAAGGCGCGGCGGTACGCGCGCGGGGGCACCCCTCGGCGGCGGACGAACTGGGCGCGGAGCACCGCCGCGCTGCCGAAGCCGACCGCGCGGGCGATCTCCTCGACCGGGAGCTCCGTCGTCTCCAGGAGCTCCTCGGCGCGGCTGAGGCGCAGGCCGAGCAGCCAGGCGTGCGGGGTGGTGCCGGTCGAGGCCGCGAAACGGCGGGCGAAGGAACGCCGGCTCATCAGGGCCCTGCGGGCCAGCTCGGCGACGGGCAGCGGCTCGTGGAGGTTCTCCCGGGCCCAGGCGAGGACGTCGCCGAGCCGCTCGTCCCGGCTGTCCTCGGGCACGGGCGTCGCCAGGTACTGGGCCTGGCCGCCGTCGCGGTGGGACGGCAGCACCAGGTCCCGAGCGATGGCGTTGGCCGTGGTCGCGCCGTACTCCCGCCGCAGCAGGTGCAGGCACAGGTCGAAGCCGGCGGCGGCGCCCGCGCCGGTGACGACCGTGCCCTCGTCGACGTAGAGGGCGTCGGGTTCGACGGTGACCTCCGGGTGCCGTTCGGCCAGGAGCCCGGCGAACCGCCAGTGGGTGGTGGCCCGCCGCCCGTCGAGCAGCCCCGCCGCGGCGAGCGCGAAGGCCCCGACGCAGTGGGCCGCGACCAGCGCCCCGCGCGCGTGCGCGGCGGTCAGGGCCTCGCGCACGGCCGGCCCCGGAGGCGTACGGAACTCCGCCCACGGCAGGGCGATCACCAGATCGGCGCCGGCCAGCCGGTCCAGGCCGTGGTCGACCACCAGCGGGAGCCCGACATCGGTACGGACCCGGCCGGGCCGGTCGGTGCAGAGCGCGAAGTCGAAGGCGGGCAGGCCCTGTCCGCGCGCGTCGAACACCTCGGAGACGATCCCGGCGCCGAGCATGCCGACACCGGGCGGGGCGTAGGCGGCGACGGTCAGGAACGGCGGCATCCGGGGAGTGTGCCACAAGGGATGGCACGATTCCCGCGATCAGTGGCAGCACGGCCACTCGTGAAGGCCCGTGCCCCACAGAAGACTTGGGGCATGACGACGACGAAGAACATCCACGGCGACGCTCCCCTCACCCGCACCGCCGCCCACACGATCCTGACCACCGGCTACACCCTCTCCACCGGACCCGGGGTCGCCGCCACCGTCTCGTACGTCCGCGACGGCGACCGGCACGTGATCGTCGACCCCGGGATGGTGGCCGGCCGCGACCGGATCCTGGGGCCGCTCGCCGAGCTGGGGCTCGGCCCCGACGACATCACCGACGTCGTGCTGAGCCACCACCACCCCGACAACACCATGAACGTCGGCCTCTTCGGCCGGGCCCGCGTCCACGACCACAAGGCGATCTACGAGAACGACCAGTGGACCGACCGCGACGCCGAAGGGTACGCACTCGCCCCGTCCCTGCGGCTGATCCGCACCCCCGGGCACAGCGCCGAGGACATCACCCTCCTCGCGGGCACCGCCGAGGGCGTCGTCGCCTTCGTGGGCGACCTCTGGTGGCGGCCGAACGGCCCCGTCGCGGACCCGGTCGCCCCGGACCAGGCACTGCTGCGCTCCTCGCGCCTCCGCGTGCTCGCCGCGGCCGACGTCATCGTCCCAGGCCACGGCCCCGCCTTCCCCGCGGACGACACCGCGCCGCGCTAGAAGACCCCTTCCCGAGCGGCCCCCGCGCTTAGAATGGGCTTCCATGTCGATCCCTGACGAGCTGCTCGTCGACGTCGCCGCCACCGTGGAATCCGGGCGGAGCAACCAGATGTCCCTCACCGTGGTCGCGGGGGGAGTGGTCATCACCGGGCGGCTCGCGCCGGAAGCCCTGTGGAGACAGCGGGTGTCGGAGGTCCTCACGGACTCGGCCCGGCTCAGCGAGTTCTCCGGCGTCTTCTCCCCCGTACGGGAGGAGATGAAGACCGTGGAGCCCCCCACCCACCTCCACTTCCACCTCGCCCGCATCCTGCAGGGGACGGTGGGCATGCCCGAGACCGGCGGGATGTACCGCGTCGCGATCGCGGACGTCAGCGCCTGGACCATCGGGGACTTCAGCTACTCGGACAGCTGACGGCCCCGCCCGTCACCTGACGCCGGAGACCACGAGGAACGGCGGGTGCCCGGCCTCCGCCGGATCGCCCCCCAGCTGCGCCGAGCGGTGGGTGAGGACCGGCTCGTGGACGTCCAGGTCCGTGAACCCGGCCTTGCCGAGCACGTCGAGGTACGTCTGGCACGGCCAGTGGTGGTCGACCAGCTCCAGCGGCGCGCCGCCACCGGGCAGCTCCCGGCGCGACCGCCGCCGCTCGCCCTTGGTGTAGACGCGGCCGGGCTCGCCGCTGCGGAAGGTGGAGAACCGGATGCCCGCGGTGCGCGGGTTGGCGTCCAGGACGGCGAACCGGCCGCCGGGGCGCAGCACCCGGTGCGCCTCGGCGGCGATGTCGTGCAGGTCGGCGATGTCTCCCGCGGTGGTGAAGACGAAGCAGGCCATCGCGGCGTCGACGGAGCCGTCGGCGAGGAACCCGAGACCGCCGTCGTCGCTCTGCCGGTAGTCGATCCGCGGGTGCGGGCGCCGCGTGCGGGCGATCTCCAGCATGCGCGGTGCGACGTCGACGGCCACCACGCGCGCGTCGGAGGCCTCGACGACACGGGTGGCGACCTTGCCGGGCCCGCAGCCGTAGTCCAGGACCGTACGGACGGCACAGGAGCCGATGCCGAGGGCGTGGAAGACGGCCGGGTAGCCGATGAGGCGCTCGGGGAGGTCGTCGTAGGAGTCGAAGGCGTCGGCGAAGGTGTCGGCGTCCTGCTGGTCGAGGCAGTCGATGGCGTGAGGGGTCATGAGGTGGTGCCTTCCGGTGATGATCCACTTCGTCCGGAACGTACTGGTCGGGGAAGCCGCAGGACAGGGCCGCGGCGGCCCCCTCACCCGGGTGGGTCAACGAGCGTGGCCGCTGCCGGGCGACCCGCCCGGACCCATGGGTTGATGAGAGGACTGTCGACGAGTCCGCTGATCGAAGGGGAAACTGTGGCGCTCCATGAGATGAAGGCCCCGCAGAGTGCCGATGCGGCCACCGATGTGTTCGCCTCCGCACTGAGCGAGCGCGTCCTGCCGAAGCACCGGATGCCCGAGGAGCCGAACCTTCCCGGGGTCGTCTACGCGATGCTCCACAACGAGCTGCTTCTCGATGGCAACTCCGCGCAGAACCTGGCGACCTTCTGCACGACCTGGACGGACGACGAGGTCCGCCGGCTGATGGACGAGTGCCTCGACAAGAACATGATCGACAAGGACGAGTACCCGCAGACCGCCGAGATCGAGTCGCGGTGCGTGAACATCCTGGCCGATCTGTGGAACGCCCCCGGCAGCGCGACCGGCGAGGGCACCGCGATCGGCTGCTCCACCACCGGCTCCAGCGAGGCCGCCATGCTCGGCGGACTCGCCCTGAAGTGGCGGTGGCGGAAGCGGCGCCAGGCCGAGGGCAAGCCGACCGACCGGCCGAACATCGTCACCGGGCCCGTGCAGATCTGCTGGGACAAGTTCGCCCGCTACTTCGACGTCGAGCTGCGCCAGGTCCCGGTGGAGCCGGGCGCCACCGGGCTCCGCCCGCACCAGCTGAAGGAGTACGTCGACGAGAACACGATCGGTGTCGTCGCGATCCTCGGCGTCACCTACACCTGCGACTACGAGCCGGTCGCCGAGCTCGCCGCCGAACTCGACCGGATCCAGCAGGAGTCGGGGCTCGACATCCCGATCCACGTCGACGGGGCGAGCGGCGCCTTCGTCGCCCCGTTCCTCCACCGGGACCTCGTGTGGGACTTCCGGCTGCCGAGGGTGTCCTCCATCAACGCCTCCGGCCACAAGTTCGGCCTCGCGCCCCTCGGCGTGGGCTGGGCGGTCTGGCGCACCGCCGAGCACCTGCCGGAGGACCTCGTCTTCCGGGTGAGCTACCTGGGCGGCGACATGCCGACCTTCGCCCTGAACTTCTCCCGCCCCGGCGGCGAGATCGTCGCGCAGTACTACAACTTCCTGCGCCTGGGGCGGGCCGGCTACCGGCGCGTCCAGGAGGCCTGCGCGCTGACCGCCCAGTACCTCGCCGAGAAGATCGAGGCGATGGGTCCGTTCACGCTGCTCTACAACGGGCAGGGCGCGCTGCCGGCCGTCTCGTACACGCTCACCGACCCGGCGGGCGCGGGCTTCAGCCTGTACGACCTCTCCGACCAGCTCCGGATGCGCGGCTGGCAGGTGCCGTCCTACCCGCTGCCCCCCGACCGCGAGGAGACCGTCATCCAGCGCGTCATGATCCGTCACGGCATCGGCCGCGACGAGGTGGACCTCCTGGTCCAGGACATGCGCCACTCCCTGGAACGCCTGGCGAAGGGCGTGCCGTCGGACGCCGAGCGCGCGGGCTTCCACCACTGAAAGGTCCTCTCCCGACACCGATCAGGATTCGAGAAGCGCGGACCCGGGGCGCCCAACTAGCGTGAAGGGCATGGACATCACGATTCACACCAGCGCCCTTCCGCACGACGACCCGGACGCCTCCCTCGCCTTCTACCGGGACGCCCTCGGCTTCGAGGTCCGCAGCGACGTCGGCCAGGGCAGGATGCGGTGGATCACGGTCGGCCCGGCGGGGCAGCCGGACACCTCGATCCTGCTCGCGCCGCCGGCGGTCGACCCGGGCATCACCGAGGACGAGCGCCGCACGATCGCCGAGATGATGGCCAAGGGCACGTACGGCTGGATCCTCCTGGCCACCAAGGACCTCGACGCCGTCTTCGCGAAGGTCCGGGCGGCGGACGCCGAGGTCGTCCAGGAGCCCACGGAGCAGCCGTACGGCATCCGGGACTGTGCCTTCCGGGACCCGGCGGGCAACCTGATCCGCATCCAGGAACTCCGCTAGATGTGCCGCCCGGGGTGGGCGCTGGCGCGCGTCACGGATCTGCGCCTGCGCGACTTCACCCGGATGCGCCGCGTCCGTGACCGCATCGACCGGGAGTACGCGCGCCCGCTGGACGTCCTGGAGCTGGCCCGCGACGCGAACCTGCCGCCCGCCCTCCTGACCCGCCAGTTCCGGCTGGCGTACGGAAGCGCGCCGTACGACTACCTCCTGACCCGCCGCGCCGAGCGCGCGAGGACGCTGCGGCTGCACGGCGCCGGCTCCTGACCACCGAACTTCGACGAGGGGAACCCATCATGACCGCGAACGACAAGTCCTACGACGGCTTCACGGACGACGAGCGGGCCGCGATGAAGGAGCACGCCAAGGAGATGAAGGCGACGAAGCGACGCGGGGCGAAGGCGGACGTCGAGCCCGAGGTGCTCGCGAAGATCGCCGAGATGGACGACGCGGACCGCGTCCTCGCCGAGCGCGTCCACGCCCTCGTCAAGGAGAACGCCCCGAACCTGACCGCCAAGCTCTGGTACGGCATGCCGGCGTACGCCCGGGACGGCAAGGTCGTCTGCTTCTTCCAGAGCGCCCAGAAGTTCAAGTCCCGCTACGCCACCCTCGGCTTCAGCGACCAGGCCTCCCTCGACGAGGACACCATGTGGCCCACCTCGTACGCCCTGACGTCCCTGACCCCGACGACGGAGAAGCGCATCGCGTCCCTCATCGCACAGGCGGCCGGCTGACCTGGTACACCGCGGCGGCGGCCGGGCGGCCGGGGCTGACCGCCTCACCGAAGTCCGTCGCCGAGGCGGACGGCCGCCCTTCCCGGAGAGGAGCAGGGCGTCAGGTCACCGGCCACGCCGGGCTGTAGTGGTCGTAGTGCGGGATGTCCTCGCCCCCGGACTCGCCCGCCGGTGGGGGGCCGTCCGTGATCCAGTAGCGCGCGGAGTCGCTGTCGGCGCCCCACATGCCCACGTAGCCGCCGGGGCCGGTGATGCCGACGAGAGAGTACGGAGCCCAGTCGTCGCCGTCCCCCTTCCACAGCTGGAGCGTGGCCGGTGAGCCGAAGTCCCCGGGCACGTCGATGGTGTACGTGCCGGTGCCTCCGGCCTCGAAGTCGTCGTGGTCGACCGTGTCGAGGACGGTCCACGGAGACGTCCGGCCCTCGGAGTCCGTCAGGCGGCCCTGTATCTCGCTGTCCGTGCCGGCCCCGGACACGGGCGCGGTCTTGATGGTGATCGTGTACTTCCCCTCGCCCGCGGCCGTGGCAGGGGCGGCTTGCGGGCGCGGGGACGTCGTCGGGGCCGGTGCGCCGACGGAGCGTGCGTCCGAGCCCTCGCGTGCGTCCGAGCCCTCGCGGGCGGAGAGGAGAGCGCCGACGGACAGACCCGCACCCGCGCAGACGATCACCACGACGCCCGTCAACAGCACCCCGGCGGGCAGCCGCCGGCGCCGGGCGGGACGGGGCCGAGTGGGGGAGGGGGCGTCGACCCGGGGCAGGGGCCTGGTCGACGTCGCCGGCTCGGGCGGGGGAGCGGGCAGGGGCATCGGAAGGGCCGCTGCCGGGCGCGGAAGGACTTCGGTCCGATCCGCGTCGACGGCCTCGGGTCCGCTCTCCGGGGGCACCTGCCCCGCGCCGGCCCAGCCCTGGTACTCCACCGTCAAACCCCCCGCACCGCCGTCTCGCGTCGAAACGCCGGGGAGCGTAGCCGACCCCGCCGCCGCCGCGATCCCGGTGACCGCCCTTCGGACGCGCCCCGGCGATGCCGGCACCGGCTCAGGTGGCGACGGGCCGGGTCATCCGGACGGGTTTGGCGGTGTGGGTCACCATGGGAGTCCCGGCGGCATCGGTGGTGAGGAAGGCCAGCTCGCCGCCTTCGTACGGAGCGCCGAGCATGACGGCCCAGCGAAGCCCGGTGCCGGCGAACGTGACGTCGTGGATGCCACCGACGCCGGCCTTCAGGCCGGGTGCGCGGGTGCAGGTGAACAGAGGCGTACGCGCCGCCGCGTCATCGGCGGCGTAGACCCAGGTCCGGCCCGCGGGGTCCACGCGCTCCAGCACCCTCAGGGCCGGCACCGGTCCGAGGCGCAGCGCCGTGAGACGTCGACGGCTCAGAAGCCCTGCCGTCAGCAGGGAGAGCCCGGGCACTCCGCCGGCCAGGGCCAGCAACTGCCAGCCGAACGCGTCGTACGGCTCGGCGACCAGGCGCGGCCCCGATGCGTCCTCCAGCACCGTGACGGTGCTGTGGAGGCCGTAGTCCTCGGGGAGGACGGCGTCGACGGTGAGGTCACGCCCGTCACGCGTGCGCACCAGCAGCGTGATGTCCGTACGTCCGGTGACCTCGGCCTCGGTACGGATCGCCCGAGCGGCCCGCTGCTCGTCCGCGTGCACGCCGAGCAGGCCGAGGGCGATCGCGCCGACGGCCACGGCGCACAGCGCCAGTCCGGCGGCGATCGGGATCAGCCCCCGTCGCAGCGGACCGGTCGACTCCCACCGTCGGTGCCCTGCGGTGGCGGCCCGGTCGACGAGCTGTCGCTGCCGCTGCCGGGCGGTCAGCCTGGCGCGTGCCGCCGCCCAGCCGAGACCGAGGGCCGCGATGACCGCCGGATTCGCCGCCCGGGACGCCCAGTCGGCGGCGGGCAGCTCCTCCCAGGCCACGACGGCCGCCAGCACCGGCGCGGCGACAAGGGCGAGTTCGGGGAGCTTGGCGTACCAGTACAGCAAGCCGAGGGCCAGGCCCGTCTGCACCAGGCCGATCCAGTCCGGACGGCACGGGGCGGCGTCGCTGCACACGGGGAGCGGCTCCACGGCGATCGCGGCGGCCACGGTCACCAGTAGCGCCAGGACGGACCACAGCGGCCTCGCCCACGGGGCCGGTCGGATGCTCGCCCAGGCCGCCGCGTCTGCGGACAGCCAGTCAGGAACGGCTTCGGAAGCGGAGCCTGCCGATATCGGCACGGGAGTCTGGGACACGCGAGGATTATGCGGCAGCGCCCTGGGCCGGGTGCAGGGGTGACAGGTCAGGTGTCCGCGGCGCAGCACCGGGACGAACGCGACCGGACGCGAACCGGACGCACTTTCCAGCGGTCTGCAACCGGGACCGCCCGCCGCGCGTGTCGATCTTCAGGAGTGAGAACGAACAGTGCGGGGCGGGGGACGAGGCGGCGTGGATCAGGATCGGGTGCTCGAAGCGTTCGAGCGGGAATGCGGGGCCCTCGGCGACGCCGTGGCCGGACTGTCCGAGGCCGAGTGGAACCTGCCGACGCGCTGCACTCCCTGGACCGTACGCGAGCTGCTCGGGCACGTCTGCGTGGTGATCGACTGGCTTCCGGCCATGCTGGACGTGCCCGCGCCCGACGAGGCGGAGATCTCCGCGGTGGAGTACTACCGCCCGGACGACCGCTTCTCGCCCGAGACCAACGGCAAGCGGATCGCCCTGGCCCAGGACCGCGCGGCGGGGCCGGCCGACGGTGCCGGCTTCGCCGAGGACTTCGCCGAGGACTTCGCCGCGACCTGGCGGCGAGCCGCCCGTCTGTGCCGGGCCCAGCAGGGCGGCCGGACCGTGCGGACGCGCCATGGCGACGCCATGCTCCTGTCGGAGTTCCTCCTCACCCGCGTCGTGGAAGTCGCCGTCCACGGCCTCGACGTGGCCGACGCGCTCGGCCGCGAGGCCTGGCTCACCCCGGCGGCCGGTGACGCCGTGACGGAGCTGCTCCTCGGCACGGAGCAGACCGCGGCTGTCGGCGAGCTGGAGTGGAGCCGCCCCCGCTTCCTGCGCAAGGCCACCGGCCGGGAGCCGCTGGAGGAGGCGGAGGCCGCGCAGGTCGAGCGACTCGGCATCCGCTGGCTCGCCCTGGGCTGACCGCAGGAGCGTTCGCCGCCCGGCGTCGTGGTGACCGCAGGCTCGTTCGTCGCCCGGCGTCGGGCTGACCGCAGGAGCGTTCGCCGCCCGGCGTCGTGGTGACCGCAGGCTCGTTCGTCGCCCGGCGCCGCCGCGGAACACGAGCTGCTTGTGCTTGCCAGGTGGTCCCGCCCGAAGGTGGCCCAGTCGGATCGCGTCGAATTGGCCTGTGTGAGGGGCCAGTTGAGCAGTAGCGTAGGCCCAATGACAACAAGATCAACTTCGGCCGACCGGCCCAGGTCCGTGGCCCTCGCCGAGGCGCCGACGCTTCAGGCCCGTAACTCCGCCGCTACCTGGACCGCGATCGGCCGGTCCCGGGGACATGAGGTCGTCCGACGTCGCGGATTCGTCGCGGTCGACGGCGACGAGCGCGCCGGCCTGCGGGTATTGATCCAGGAGTCCGACCTCGACCCGGGTGAGCTGGCCGAGTTGAGCGAGCTGGTGCGCCGCGCCGCGGGCCCGGTGAACGCCGAGGATCCGTTCAGCTCGACCGACCTGAGCCACCTGGGCCTGCGCAGCTGGCAGATGCCGGTCATGCTGCGCCTGCCCGGGCCCGTCGGCGAACCGTCGCTCGACGTCGTCCGGGTACGGCGGCCCGAGGACCTCCAGGCGGCCGAGCGGATCTCGATCGAGGGCTTCGAGCTGGACGGATTCACGCCCTACCGCCCCGGCGAGCTGTTCCCGGAGGCGCTGATCGAGCAGCCGGGCGTGGACGTGTTCGTCGCCTCGTGCGACGGGGTGCCCGCGGGAGCCGGCCTCACGGTCGTGGACGACGGGATCGGCAGCCACTACTGGGTCGGCACGTCGCCGGCCTTCCGCTCGCGTGGCGTGGGGCGGGCCGTCATGCTCGGCTCCCTCGCGCACCTGGCGGAGCTGCCGGTCACCCTCACCGCTTCGAAGTTGGGCAGGCCGCTGTACGAGTCGCTGGGGTACACCGTCGCGGCGCCCTCGACCTGGTGGGGGCCTCCGCTCCTGTGACACCGGCGAGGCCACGGCGTTCCCTTCGAGGGGCACGGCCGGGGCACGGGGCCGGAGCCGTCACCGGGAGGCGGCTCCGGCAGATGCGGGCTGGTCGGTGTCTCCGTGCCAGATGGGCCAGCCGAGCAGGCGGGGGCGTTCGGTGACCCAGGCGTGGGTGTCCCGGCCGACCTCCTCGTCGATGAGGTCTTCCAGCCGCTCCTCGTCGGTGACGATCAGCAGGATGTTGGGACGACGCGTCATGACCACCGGTCCTCGGCGTGATCGGCGCTCACCGGCGACGGTGGGCGGCGGCATGCGCACACGAGAAGGTGCGCTTCGCCCGAATCTGGGACCGGGTCGACGGCGGCGCACCGACAACACGGCCGACGGGAGCTGTCCGGGTGACGGGCAGCCCCAAAGGCCGGCTGCGCCCCGCACGACCCCTCCCACGGCGCGAGACGGCCTCGGCCGGCGGTCCCTCTCAGGTCTCGGGGCGTGGCACAGGAGCGAGCTCGCGCCGCAGGACGGGCTCCGGTGCGGGCGTGCTCTCCCGCAGCCCCGGGACGTTCGCGGCCCGCTGCTTCTCGTACCAGCGGCCGTACCGGAGGGCGAGGGGCACGGCCGAGATGCCGTGCAGCAGCACGCTGAGACCCACGGTGATCCCGACCACCCGGCCGATCGCCTCGACCCCGGGCACGTGCTGTTCCACGACCAGAAGGCCCAGGACGACCGAGGCGAGCCCGCGGGGGCCGAACCAGCCGACGTAGGCGACGGTCGGCGGTCGCAGTCCGCTGCCGAGCAGCGCGAGGGCGACCGGAACCATGCGGACCACGGTCAGGCTGAGCACGGCGTACAGGACGACGCGCCAGCTGAGATGTTCCAGCGCCGGGCCGAGGACGACCGCGCCGAAGACCAGCAGGCTCAGCATGGCCAGGAGATTGCCCAGGTTCTCGGTGAGGTCCGCCGTACGGTCGTGGCCGCTCACCGCTTCGGCCTCACCTCGTGTGCGCAGGGCCCGCCCGAAGGCGAATCCCGCGACCCAGGCGGCGATGAAGCCGCTGCCGTCGGTGACCACGGCCGGCACGTACGCCGCCACCGCGACCGCCAGGGCGTACACCTGCCGCCACTCGCGGGTGACCCAGTCACGCGCGTGCGACCAGTGCAGCAGCCGGCCGCCGATCCAGCCCACGGCCAGACCGAGCGCCGTGCTGAGCACCAGCGCCCGCCAGAACGTCCCGGCCACCCCCTCCTCGGCGTACGAGGTGCCCGGTACGGCCGCCAGGAACAGCACGAACAGCGGGAGCACCATGCCGTCGTTCAGGCCGCTCTCGACGTTGAGGCCCTGCCGGACCAGGGAGGGCACCCGCGGATCGGAGATCGCCCCCTTGCCCAGGGCCGCGTCGGTCGGGGCGAGCACCGCGCCGACCAGCGCGAGCTCCCAGACGGTGAGCCCCGGCAGCAGCGGCCAGGCCAGCAGCCAGCCCGCTCCGACGGTCAGCACCAGCCCGATCCCCAGCAGCCGGCCCGGCAGGAAGCCGCCCCCGCGTAGATCGCTCAGCCGGACGGTCATGGCATCGGTGAACAGGAGCAGCGTCAGCGCGGCCTCCAGCAGCGTGAGCAGACCGCCGCCCTGGTCCCGGAGCTCGACGAGGCCGAGCCCCACCGGGCCGAGTGCGACGCCCGCCCCGGTGAACACGATCCCGGAGGTGAGCGGGGTGGCGGCCAGCCGCTGCGACACGAGCGCGTACGCGGCGGTCACACCGGCCACGGCGGCAGCCGCCCACGAGGTGTCGCTCATCGTCACTCCCTGCCCTCGGCGCCCGGCGCGGCGGAATGCCGGAGGCCCCGGGTTCGGACCCGGATCCCGGCACGCAGGACACAGTAGAGGCGTCATTCGTGACAATCAGTGATTTCTCCCGTGAACCGGCCGGGGCCGGACCTCCAAGGGCCCTCATGGGGCCATGCGGCCCCCAGCCGCGGCCCACCCGGCCCTGGCAGCCCGACTCCGCCGCGGCGACGATCGAGAACAGACGCGAGGCACAGTCCTTCATCGGCGCCTCGCCCGACCAGAGGGGAAGGACCGATGACAGAGATCGCACCCACCAGCTGGTTGGCCCTCGGTGTCGCCGCCATCGCCGCCTCCGCGGCCGTCCACGCGGTCGCGGGTGTCGCGCACATAGCCCGGGACATGCTGCGCGCGCAGCCCGAGGCCGGCCTCGGGCCGCAGGGTGACGCGGCAGCGGGTCCGGTGAGCGGACGCGGCGGCTGGATCCTGTTCGCCGTGCTGCTCCTCGCGGGCAGCGCGATCCACCATCTCGCCACCGACACCAAGGAGCTCGTCAGGGAACTCGTCGGCGCCGCACCGCCTGCGTGACAAGGCCCGCACCGCCCGCGTGGCAAGGCCCGCTCCACCTGCGTGACAAGGCCCGCACCGTCTGGATGACAAGGCCCGCACCGCCCGCGTGACCAGGCACCGACCTCGGGCCCCGGTGGCGGCGAGGACGCGCGTCAGGCGTCCGCGACCGCCTCCAGGGGGCTCAGTGCGGCTGCCCGGCGGGCCGGGACGGCGGCCGCGAGGACGCCGATCGCGAGGGAGAGGAGGCAGACGAGGAGCAGGGTGCCCCAGGGGAGGGCCAGGGTGTACTGGTCGATCGCGCCGTTGGCGAGGGAGCCGACCGCCCAGGCGCCGAAGAGTCCGCCCGCAAGGCCGAGGAGGGTCCCGAAGCCCGTGACGGTCAGCGCCTCCAGGCGGATCATCCGTCGGACGCCGGCGCGGTCCATGCCGAGCGCGCGCAACGCGCCGATCTCACGGGTGCGTTCGGCGACCGACATGGCCAGCGTGTTCACGACGCCGAGCGCGCTGATGACGACGCCGATTCCGAGCATTCCGTACATCACGTCCAGCAGGTCGGCCATGGTGCCCGCGGCCTCGCGGACGAGCTGGTCCCGGTCCTGCACCTTGAGCAGCGGGTTGTTGTCCACGGCGGTACGCAGCCGGCCCTCCAGGGCCGCCGTCCCCGAGCCGTCGTCGGTGCGCAGCAGGACGCGCTGGACGGAGCCGGGCAGGAAGCTGTTCTTCGCGACCTCGGCGCGGGAGCCGAGCGCGTCACGGGCGACCGGGTTGTCCTTGTAGACGCCCACGACCTTGTACGCGGTGAACTTCCCGGCGCGGCCCATCCGGACGTTCAGCAGGCCGCCGGTGGTCACCCCGCGTTCCCGGGCGAGGGTGCTGGAGAGGGCGATCCGGCCCGGGGCCAGGTTCTCGGCGGAGCCGGAGACGAAGTCGAGTTTCATGGTGTCGCGCACGGTGGCGGGGTCGACGCCGGAGATCTGCCGTACGCCGCCGCCGGTGAACAGGGTGGAGTCCGTGATCGCGGTGGCGGTGCGGACCCCGCTGGTGTCGGCCAGCCGTCGTACGGCGCCGGGGTCGATGCCCGTCATGGTGGAGCGGGTGCTGACGACGTAGTCGGCGCCGAGCCCGGCCGCGGCCTGGCGGTCGAGGGCCTGTCCGGTGGAGTGCCCGATGACGGCGAGCCCGGTGACGAGACCGGTGCTGATCAGCAGGGTGGCGGCGGTGGCCGCGGTGCGGCGCGGGTCGCGCAGGGCGTTCTCGCGGGCGAGGCGGCCGGTGATGCCGAAGCGCCCGGTCAGCCGCCCGGTCAGCCGGATCACCGGGGCGGCGAGCAGCGGCGCGAGCACGATCAGGGCGGCGGCGAACAGGCCGCAGCCGGCCATCGCGTCGCGCAGGTTCTCCTCCGAGGCGTCCTTGGCGTCGCTCAGCGACACCAGCAGGCCGGCGCCGAGCACGAGGAGGCCGAGACCGACCACGCCCCGCAGTCGGAACCGCTGGGCCGAGGGCGGCTGTTCGGCCGTGCGCAGCGCCTCGACGGGTGCGGTCCTCGCGGCCAGGCGGGAGGGCAGCCACGCGGCGAGCACGGTGACGCCGACGCCCACGCCGAGCGCCGCCACGACCGAGCGGGGGCCGATCACGAGGGGGCCGCTCGGCAGGGCGGTGCCGTCGGCGCCGAGGACGTCGGGCAGTACCGCGGCGATGCCGAGCCCGAGCAGGAAGCCGGTCACCGAGGCGGCCAGACCGACGACGAGGGCCTCCAGGAGGACGGCGCGCGACACCTGGCGGCGCGAGGCGCCGATCGCCCGGAGCAGCGCGGTCTCCCGGGAGCGCCGCTTCACGAGCATCGTGAAGGTGTTGACGATGAGGAACGAGCCGATGAAGAGGGAGACCCCGGCGAAGACCATCGGCACCTTCTCGTAGCCGCGGGTCAGGGTGTCGACGAGGAGGGCCTGCTGGGCCGCCTGGGCCCGGCCCGTGGTGGCCTCGGCGCGGTCGGCGGGGAGCACGGCCCCGACCCGGTCGGCGAGTTCGTACGCGGTGGTGCCGGCGGCGGCGGTCAGGTCGATGCCGGTGTAGTGGCCGGGGGTGGAGAACAGCTTCTGCGCGGTCGCCCGGTCGAAGAGGACGAGGGTGCCGCCGGCGGTCACGCGGGTGTCGTCGGTGGTGACGATGCCGACGAGCCGCTCGGTCATGACCGGGCCGTCCGTGGCCAGGGTGATCGTGTCGCCGATGCGGAAGCGGCCGGCGGCGGCGGTGGTGCTGTCGACGGCGATCTCGCCGCTGTTCGCGGGGGCGCGGCCCTCGGTCAGCGGGTGGCGGCTGTCCTTGCCGTCCTTGCCCGGTACGTACGCGCCGGCCAGGTGGGACCAGGCCCGGTCGGCCCGCAGCGGGGTGCCGTCCGCCGCGTTCAGGGTGGCCGAGCCGTCGACCGAGGGGCGTACGGCGGCGACCCCGGGCACCTGGGCCAGCTGCGCGGCGAGCGCGTCGTCGAGCACGGCGCCCCGCGCCCCGGCCGCGGCACCGGGCTCGGGGGCCTTCTCGGTCACGGTGACGTCGATCCCGGCGAAGTTCTCCGACGCGGCGGCCCGGTGGGCGGCGGCGGTGGAGTCCGCGAAGACGAGGGTGCCGCTGACGAACGCGACGCCCAGGCAGACGGCGAGGACGGTCATGGCCAGCCGGGCCCTGTGGGCCAGGAGGTTGCGCAGGGCTGTTTTCAACATGGGGCTTCCGGGGCTTTCCGAGAGGCGGTACGGAACGGGCGGCGGCGGTGCGGCTCAGCCGGCGTGGGAGGGGGAGCCCAGGCTCTTCATCAGGTCGAGGACGCGGTCCGGGGTGGGCCGGGCCATCTCCTCGACGAGGCGTCCGTCGGAGAGGAACACGACGCGGTCGGCGTAGCCGGCGGCCACGGGGTCGTGGGTGACCATGACGACGGTCTGGCCCAGCTCGCGCACCGAGTCGCGCAGGAAGCCGAGGACTTCGGCCCCGGCGCGCGAGTCGAGGTTGCCGGTGGGCTCGTCGCCGAAGACGATCGCCGGGCGGGAGGCCAGGGCCCGGGCCACGGCGACGCGTTGCTGCTGTCCGCCGGACAGCTGGGCGGGACGGTGGGCGAGGCGCTCGGAGAGGCCGACCATGGACACGACCCGGTCCAGCCACTCGCGGTCGGGGCGCCGTCCGGCGATGTCCATCGGCAGCGTGATGTTCTCGAGCGCGGTCAGGGTCGGCAGCAGGTTGAACGCCTGGAAGACGAACCCGATCCGGTCCCGGCGCAGTTGCGTGAGCTGCCGGTCCCGGAGGCCGCCGAGTTCGGTGGTGCCGACGCGTACGGACCCGGAGGTGGGCGAGTCGAGTCCGGCGGCGCAGTGCATCAGGGTGGACTTGCCGCAGCCCGACGGCCCCATGATCGCGGTGAACTCGCCCTCGCGGAAGGCGATGCTGACCCGGTCGAGGGCGACGACCCGGGTGTCGCCGCTGCCGTAGACCTTCGACAGGTCGGTGGTGGCGGCCGCGATGCCGGTCGTCGGATACGGCGACAGGAGGTCGGCGGTCATGGGGCTCCTCTTCTCGTACGGAAAGCGCACGAGAAGGGTGTCCGGGGAACGTATCGGGGCCTGGGCAGCCGTGTATCAGTGCCCGCTCCACCGTGTACCGACCGTACGGCGGTCCGTCACGCGGGCAGCCGGAGGGTGGCGACCGCTCCTCCGTCCGGGGCGTTGGCGAGCAGCAGTTCGGCGCCGAGGACCTGTGCCTGGCCGAAGGCGATGGTGAGCCCCAGGCCGTGGCCCGTGCCGCGTTCGCGTGCGCCGGTGTGGAAGCGGCGCGGGCCGTGGAGCAGCAGGTCGGGCGGGAAGCCGGGGCCGTGGTCGCGGACGACGACGGTTCGTCCGGCGACGGTGACGTGGACCGGGGTGGCGCCGTGCCGGTGCGCGTTGACGACGAGGTTGCCGACGATCCGTTCCAGGCGGCGCGGGTCGGTCTCCACGGTCTGCACCGGCTCGTCGTCGGTGGCTTGGGTGACCTGGGTGGCTTGGGTGACCTCGGAGGCTTCGGTGACCTTGATGGCTCCGGTGATCTCGGTGTCGAGTCCGGTACGGGAGACCGCCTCGGCGACCACGGCGCCGAGCGGCACCCGGACACGGACCGGTTCCTCGGCCCCGGCGTCCAGGCGGGAGATCTCCAGGAGGTCCTCGACCAGGGCGCGCAGGTCACGCACCCGGGCCCGCAGCAGGTCCTCGGTCTCACCGGGCGGCAGGAGGTCGGCGGCGGCGAGCAGTCCTCCGACGGGGGTACGCAGCTCGTGGGCCACGTCCGCGGTGAACCGGCGCTCGGTGCGGAGCCGTCGGGCGAGGCTGTCGGCCATCCGGTCGACGGTCGCGGCGATGTCCGCGACCTCGTCGCGGCCCTTCGTGGGCCCCGAGCGGGCGTCCAGGTCCCCCGCGGAGATCCGGGCCGCCGTCTCGGCGACCCGGCCCAGCCGTCGGGCCAGGAGCCCGGCGCCGTAGTAGGCCAGGGGGACGGCGGCCGCGAGCGCGAGGAGCGAGGCGACCGCCATGGCCACGTCGAGGCGTGACAGGTTGGCGTGGTCCGGGCTGAGGTTGATCTGGACGGCGAGGACGGGGCTGCCGGGACCGCCGGTGCGCTGGGCGGCCCAGACGCTCGGCCCGACGTTTCCCTCGACGTGCCCGTCGTAGACCTGGTGCCGTTCGCCGTCGGCCGGGGCGCGCAGCGCGGCCGGCAGGTCGTCGGGGTCGAGCTCGGCGCCGTCCGTGAGGACGCCGGTGCGCCGGTGGACGTCCATGGCCGCGTACAGGGTGTTCAACGCCCGGGCCTCGCCTCGGCTGCGGATGTCCTGGGCGGTCCACAGGTGCACCAGGACGCCGACCGCCGCCACCACGAGCAGGGCCGTGGCCGCGGCGAGCGCGGCGATCTTCCGGCGCAGCGGGGCGCGCCGGCCAGGACCGGGCCGGGGGGCGGGGCGCACGGTCACCGCCTGAGCTTGTATCCGAAGCCCCGGACCGTCTCGATCCGGTCCCGGCCCAGCTTCCGGCGCAGCCGCTGCACACACAGGTCGACGACGCGGCTGTCGCCGTCCCAGCCGTACTCCCACACGTCCCGCAGGAGGGTGTGCCGCTCCCGTACGACCCCGGGGTGGGCGGCGAACTCCAGGAGGAGCTTGAGCTCCGTCGGGGTCAGCGCGACCGGGCGACCGGAGACGAACACCTCCATCCCGGCGGTGTCGATCCTCAGGTCCCCGAACTCCAGCACGTCGCCCTCGGCCGGACGGCCCTCGCCCGGCTCCGGGCCGCTCTGGGGGGCGGGCGCGTACGTGGCGCGCCGCAGCAGCGAACGCATGCGGGCCACCAGGACGTACGTCTCCACCGGCTTGACGACGTAGTCGTCCGCCCCGGCCTCGAGGCCGGCGACCACGTCGAGCCCGTCGCCGCGGGCGGACATCATCAGGACCGGCACCAGGCTGGTCTCCCGGACCCTGCGGCACAGGCCGATCCCGTCGAGGCCGGGCAGCATCACGTCGAGGATCAGCAGGTCGAAGTCGTTCTCGCGGAAGATCTCGAGCCCGGTGAGGCCGTCGGCGGCTGCCTGCACCTCGTAGCCGTAGCGCTCCAGGGCGACGGAGAAGGACCGGCGCATCAGATCGTCGTCCTCGACCAGCAGCACGCGCGCGGTGGACGCGGGGGAGTCGGGCGAGGACAAGAGGACGGCTCCTGTTCGGACGGCGGAGGGGGGCGGCCCGGCTTCACGTCCCCGACGTGCGGGCGACCACGCCGCAATCGGAACGATACGGCAGACAGCGGACAGCCCACGGCGCCCGCCACCCGCCCCTCAGGTTCCGACACGCACCCGAGCGCCACCCGATACACCCCGGATACAAAGCCCCCGGACAAAGCCCCGGAAACAAACCCCCCGGCGGGCGCCCGGTCTACGCCCCCGCGACCAGCATCGCGCCCATCGCCAGCATGGTCGTGGCGACCAGGCCGTCCAGCACCCGCCATGCCTTGGGGCGGGACAGTACGCCGGAGAGCAGGCGGGCGCCGAAGCCCAGGGCGAAGAACCAGCCCAGGCTGGCCAGGGCCGCGCCCGTGCCGAAGGCCCAGCGCAGGTCGCCGCGGTCGGAGGCGAGCGAGCCCACCAGGAGGACGGTGTCCAGGTACACGTGCGGGTTCAGCCACGTCATGGCCAGGCAGGTCAGGACCGCTCGCCGGGCGGACCCCGCGTCCGGGCCGCCGGCCGCGAGCGCGGCCGCCGGGTCCGGCCGCAGCACCCGCCGGGCGGCCAGGAACCCGTAGCAGAGCAGGAACGCCCCGCCCGCGAGACCGACCGCGGTCAGCGCCGCCGGCCAGGCCGTGACCACCGCGCCCACCCCGGCGACGCCGAGCGCGATCAGCACCGCGTCCGAGACGGCGCAGATGGCGACGACGGCGAGGACGGCGTGGCGGCGGACGCCCTGGCGCAGGACGAAGGCGTTCTGGGCCCCGATGGCCACGATGAGGGAGAGGCCCGTACCGAATCCGGCGAGTACGGCGGCGGCGATGCTGCTGGTCATGTCGTCGACCGTACGAAGCACCCGGGAATGAGTACAGCTAAGGATTCTTACGTACCCTTAGCCATGCTTATGGACGAGCTTCCTCTGGACCAGGTCAGGACCCTGCTCGCGGTGGTCGACGAGGGCACCTTCGACGCCGCGGCGGCCGCTCTGCATGTGACCCCTTCCGCCGTCAGCCAGCGGGTCAAGGCCCTGGAGCAGCGCACCGGGCGGGTCCTGTTGATCCGTACCAAGCCGGTACGGGCCACCGAGTCCGGGGAGGTGGTGGTCCGCTTCGCCCGGCAGCTGGCGCGGCTGGAGCGGGACGCCCGCGCCGAACTGGGTCTCGCGGCGGAGCGGGGGCCCGCACGGGTCCCGGTGGCGGTCAACGCGGACTCCCTGGCCACCTGGTTCCTGCCCGCGCTCACCCGCGTGCCGCAGGATCCTCCGGTCTGCTTCGAGCTCTACCGGGAGGACGAGTCCCACACCACCGCCCTGCTGAGGGAGGGGCAGGTGATGGCGGCCGTCACCTCCTCGCCCGATCCGGTGGCCGGCTGCACGGTCCGTCTGCTGGGGCTCGCCCGCTACCTGGCCGTGGCCACCCCGGAGTTCGCGGCCCGGCACCTGACCGGCTCGCTGGCCGAGGACCTGAGCGAGGCCCCCACCGTGGTGTTCGACCGGCGCGACGAACTCCAGGACGCCTTCGTCCGCTCCCTGACCCGGGGCCGTTCGGGGGCCGGACGGATCCGGCACATGGTGCCGGCCTCGGACGGCTTCCGGGACGCGGTGGCCGCGGGCCTCGGCTGGGGCCTGGTCCCCGAACCACAGGCCACGCCGCTCCTGCACACCGGCGGCCTGGTGGAACTCGCCCCCGGCCGGCCCATGGACGTCCCGCTGTACTGGCAGCAGTGGAAGCTGGACTCCCCCGCCCTGTCCTCGGTCGCCGAGGCAGTCGCGACGGCCGCCGCGGAGGCACTGCTGCCCGGGGGCAGGTGAGCAGACGCGAGCCGCGCGAGGCGATGCCGCCCCGACTGGCATGTGATCCAGTGCACATCGGTGGGAGCGATGACTCTTCGCCTCCTTGTCGGTCATACAGGCGACCACAACGAAGCGAGGAAGGCCCCGCCATGACCGACACGCTCACCGCGCCCCGCCACGTCCTTTCCGCCGCGCCCGCGTCGCGATCCGCCGCGCGGTGGTCCGTGGCCGGTGGCGCGGGCCTCGGCCTGCTGTGGCTGGGCGCGCTGACGGCCCGTCTGGCCGACCGCTAGCCGACCACCGCTCCGGTGGGCTTCATCGATACGGCCAAGATCATCACGATACGAAACGGGGGCATCCATGACCGACGCCGTGAAGGGTCCTGCCGGCTACTTCCCCTCCATCGAGAAGAAGTACGGCCGTCCGATCGCCGAGTGGAAGGACCTCATCCGCACCTCCCCGCTGACCAAGCACATGGAGCTGGTCAACTGGCTCAAGTCCGAGCACGGCCTCGGCCACGGCCATGCCAACGCCCTCGTCGCCCACACCCTCGCCGAGGACACCGGCAAGTGAGCAGGGGCAAGTGATCAGGAAGGAGCGCCGGGGTCGGCCTCCTCACCCAGGCGTCCCGGCAGGCCGAACAGTGGGAAGAGACGGGCGGTGTCGCGAAAGGCCGTGATGTTCGCGATGCGGTCGCTGGAGAACTCGACGACCTGGAGCGCCCAGGGCTCGTACCCGGTTCCGTCGGTACGGGGCCGGTACTGGCCGAAGGCGGGGGAGCCGTTCGCCATGGTGGGGACGAGCCGCGAGCCGCGGCAGCCGACGGCCGGCCCGGTCAGCCACGACTCGATGTCGGCGACCCCGCGCATCCACGTCGTGTACGGCGGCAGGGACAAGGTGGCGTCGACATGGAGCAGGAGGTTCAACTCCTTCATGTCGTAACGGGAGAAGGCCGCCGCGTACCGCTCGGCCAGGGCCCTCCGGACGCCCTCGGGTGCCGGGGAGCCGAGCCCGTCGACCCCCTCCCGGCGATCGGCCAGTGTGGCGCGGGCCCGCTGGAGGGCGCTGTTGACGGAGGCGACGGTGGAGCCGTGCAGGTCGGCGACCTCGCGGGCCGAGAAGCCCAGGACGCTCCGCAGGATCAGCGTGGCTCGCTGCTTGGGCGGCAGGTGCTGGAGCGCGGCGACGAACGCCAGCCGCACCGACTCGGCCGCCGACACCGCGTCCCCCGGATCGGTGCCGGGCAGGGGGCCGATCCACAGCGCGTCGTCCGCCGGCGTCCCCGGCGGCATGGCACCGTCCGCCGGCCCGGCCAGGTCCATCGGCAACGCCCGCCGTCTCCCGGCGGCGAGAGCGTCAAGGCACGCGTTGGTGGCGATGCGGTACACCCACGACCGCAAGGAGGACCTGCCCTCGAAGCGCTCGGAGTTCTGCCAGGCCCGGACCAGGGCCTGCTGCACGGCGTCCTCGGCCTCCGCGTACGACCCCAGCATCCGGTAGCAGTATCCGGTCAGCTCTTCCCGGTACTCCTCCAACTCCGCCACGGACACACTTACTCCGGCCGTTGTCACGGTAAGTCCAGGCCGTGGGCATGGAGCATCCGCGATGTCACCGAGGTGTTCCCTGTCGCTTCAGGGCGGGCGGCCGGGTCGGCCGGGTCGGCTCGTGGCACAGCTGGACAGCGCTCCGTGGCGCGGTCAGTGATGGCTGTGGCCGGCCATGTTGGCTGATCGCCCGCATGACTGGCCCTGGCCCACCAGCACGGCCTGCTCGGAGCGCCCTGACCTTCCGGCATCCCGTTCAAGACGAAAGCCCCAGGTCAGCGACCTGGGCCTTTCGTAGAAGAGCGGATGACGGGAATCGAACCCGCGCTATAAGCTTGGGAATCACCCGGCACTTGGGCCTACGTATGGGGTCTGACCTGCGGAAATCTCCCCAGCCGAGTTGTGGCGGTTGGTTCTGGCGGCCCCTGTGTTGACCGCTGTTCACCGCCCCTATTGGCACGTTGTGGCACGGGCTTCCGTTCAGGGGCCGACAAAGGAACGGCTCTCTTCCGGAGGGTGGCACCCGGGGGCCTTCCGGCATTGGCCGACCTGGTCGCCGTGCAGGCGAGAGTGAGGTCGGGGGATGCGCCTCAGGGGCTGCGCTGTCTGGGCGTGCCGATACTGCCGGATCCAGGCAATGTTTCGCCGGGCGTGAGATGCCATGCTCGCTCTTGCGCCGCAGCGGGCGGAGGGGGTGCGCTGCGGCGAGGTCGCGGAGCGAGGTGGCCTCGCGTCTTCCAGCGTGTCGATCAGCGCATCCCTCCTGACGGCCGCCGCAGGACGGGCAGTTTTGGGCCTCTTCTCGTGGCCCGGCGGCGTGACGATGGCGTTTCCCCGTGGCATTGCAGTTCGAGCTGTACGTAACCGAGGGAGGGGAGCATGGACCGGCTGTGGGGCGTGCTCGGCGATGTCTTCCTGCTGGGCTTCGGGCCCTTGATGGCGTGGACCGCCTGGGAGTGGTGGGGTCACCCCGAGCAGGCTCCTGAGTGGGTGGACCGTGGTGGGCGGTGGGTGGTGCGCTGCTGGACGGCGGGCTTCGTTCTTCTGGGGATCGGCACGGGGAGCAGTGGGGTGTACGGCTTGACCGGACTTCCGGAGCCCGAGGTGGTCGGCTTCTGCCGTGCCGTCGGCCCGATGCTCTACCTCCTCGTCTTCTGGCGCTCCTCCGTCCACGGGTCGCGGCGGCGCGGTGAAAGGCGGCCGGCTGTTTCCGCCGCGGCCGACGGGGCGGAGGAAGGTCCGGGACGATGACGGTCCGCAGAACGGCCACGTGGCGTGAGGCGGGGCGGGTGCTCGTGGCGTGTTGGGTGGTGTGCGGCCTGGGAGGGGCACTGCTGTCCCTCGCCGGCGAACTGTCGCCGCCGGTCGCCTTCCTGGTGGTGCTCGTGCTGGTGCACTGGTTCAGCCGGCGTCCGGACTGGGTGGCAGGTGTGTTCGCCGGTTGCGCGGGTTCCGTCGTCGTCCTCGGCGCCGTGGAGCTCCTGCGACCGGTGATGGGGCGGGCCGTGGCGGACTCGCTCGCCGCCGGGCTGGCTGCTGCGGTGGCGGTCGTGGTCTTCATGGTGGTGGCCCGTGCGAGGACGGTCCGGGAGAGGAGAGGGAATGTCTGACGGTCCGCAGCGTCTCAGCCTGCACGTGTCTTCAGCCTCCGTGCGCCGGCGCACGCTCTGGCATCGGGCTTGGGGGTCGTGCGCGGCGCTTATGGGAATCACTATGACGCTTCTGGCGGGGGCAATTCTCCTGGGCGTGGTACCGGAACTGATCGACGACGAGCGGGCGTTCGCCGCCGCGTCTGCGTGTCCCGCTTCCGCCGAGGCGTCCGAGGACTGCATCCGTGACGTTACGGCGACCGTCGTGAGCACGGTGATCAAGGACGAGATCAAGTACGACGAGTTCTCGGTACGTCTCAGGGGTCCGCGCGAGGTCTCGGGCGATGTCGAGATGGGCGCGCCCGACCCCCTGCTGAAGGACCTGCGGCCGGGCGATGTCGTGACCGTCACGCTGTGGCAGGACTACGTGGTCGCCGTGGCCAAGGACGGCCTGTCCCAGGAGACGCTCGACACCCCCCTGGGTGAGCCGCAGTTCGCCACTGCGGTGGGGTCGGTACTGCTGTCGGCCGGTGTCTTCACCGCGTACGTCGGAGGCCGGGTGCTCATCCGGGCGCGCCGCTACGGGGAACGAGGACTGCCCCGGCTCCTCGTGGTCCACGGCAAGGCGGCGTTCGGCGCGATGCTGTGCGCACTGCCCGCCGCGATCGTGGGCGGTCTCATCGGTGTCTCGCTACAGCTGGCTCTCTGGCTCGTTCTACTGCCCCCGGTCTGGTGGTACGTACGCCGCCGCGAGCTGCGGGACAGAGGACGTCACGCCGCCCCGGCTCTCCAGGACCGATGACCGTCACTGCCCGGAGCGTCGCCAGTCGGAGGTGACGCGCCCTTTGACCTGATGCGCGGTAAGGGCGCACATGGCGCGCGACCTCCGAGAGGCCCGGACAACGACGAAGCCCCAGGTCTCTGACCCGGGGCTTCGTTCAAGAGCGGATGACGGGAATCGAACCCGCGCTATAAGCTTCGGAATCACCGTTGCTCGGTGGGGTCGTCAGCTATTTGACCTGGGAGAACGCTCTCATCGGCGGCCTGGTGGTGATCCGGCCGTACTCGGGCGCGAGGCTTTCCGGGCTTCGTGTCGCCCGCGTCGAGTCGGGCCCGGTCACCGGGCCGTTACGTGCACGATCTCCTTGGCGACCGTCCTGGCACCGGACACCAAGTGGTAAATGGCTCCGCTTGCAAAGATCAAGGTGCCGAACAGGATCCAGCCGCCAGGGCCGGTGTCCGCTTGGAAGTCCGAGCCGTCCGACCCGGGGTTTCCGCCGGCGCACTCGGGGCCGCAGATGCCGGAAGGACGAATCAGGGGGCCGATGGGCTCAATCGACCCATGCCGATCAGCCCCACGACCACTGGGCTTCCGAGTGCGTCCTCGTTGCGGAATGTAGCGGCACGACCGCTCCCGGCCGGCACGACCGACGTTCCCTGTGCTGCTGATGCGCGCCCCCGGTCCCAGTCTGGAGGGAGGGGGAAGCGGTGCCACGAGCACCTTCGGCGACCCCTGAGCGACCCCCGTCTCCGACCGTCTTGCGCAGAATGGCCTGCGCTGCACCCGCTTCCACACGACCGCCCTGTGTTCGCCGAGCCGCGCGGCGCTGCTGACCGGCCGCAACCACCACTCCGTCGGCATGGGAGGCACCACCGAGTGTGAGGCGTTGCGGGAGATGTGCACCGGCTCGCCGCTTGGCACAGTGCGCTCGATCGGGTCCCAGTCGGCGTCAGTGCTTCAGCAGCAGCTTGAAGGCGACGATCAGCAGGCCGAGCAGCAAGTTGACCGTGGCGGTGACGGATACCTGGCGCCATGAGGCTCCGACCCGGTGGGCGGCTGCCGCGGACCAGCCGATCTGACCGGCGATCGCGACTCCGAGCGCCAGCCAGAGGGTGCCGGCCATGTCCAGACCCAGGAGCGGACTGACGGCCACTGCCACGGCGGGCGGGACCGCCGCCTTGAGGATCGGCCACTCGTCGCGGCAGGCGCGCAGCACGATCCGGCGGGTCGGGGACCGCTGCGCCAGCCGCTCCCCGAACAGCGTCGCGTGCACGTGCGCGATCCAGAACACCGCGCCGGTGAGCAGAAGGAGCGCGATGAGCTCCAGGCGCGGAAATCGGCCCAGGCTGCCGGCACCGACGATCACGGAGGCCGCGAGCATGGACCCGTAGACGGCGCCGGTGTAGTCGGCATGCTCGCGACGCTCCGCCCTCCGGGCCGAGACGTCCACGGTTCGGCGCATTCCGGCCTCCAGCAGGTTCCGACCGCTGACTCCGCGGTGCCATCGACAGAACTTCCCTCCAGCATGGAAGCCCGCCGGAAAGCCCGCCCGCCGCACAACCCGGGCGGAAGGCCCGGGACGCCTCGGCGGCCGAGAAGGTCATGCCAGTGCAGAGGCGGTGCAAGACGCTCAGGCAGGTCTGGACAACGACGAAGGCCCAGGTCACTGACCTGGGCCTTCGGCTTCGTGGAAGAGCGGACGACGGGAATCGAACCCGCGTCACACGCTTGGGAACCACCGCCGCCCAGGGCATTGATATGACGTCTGACCTGCGCATATCGCCAGTCAGGGGACTCGTGGCGAGGCTTCTGCCGCGCCCGTATCGACCGCTGTTCACCGCTGCTGAGGGCACGGATGGGGCACGCGCCCGCTGCCTTGCCGATGTCGAGCGACCGGTCAGGTCCTCCCCGGTGCCCGAGGTTTCCACGACTAGCCTCCGCATCATGCTGCGTATCGTCGATGCCCGTACCGGCCACTTCGTGGAGATTCCCTCCGTCCACCGCCATCTGCTGAGCATCTGCGTCCACCTGCCGGTCAGCGACGCCGGGATCGGCATGGTGGATCTGAGGACGCTCCTGATCGGTGACGTACTGGCGCGCACAGCGGAGCTGCACGGCCTGCCGTCCCGCACGTTCCTCACCACGCCGGACCTGCCGCTTGAGCAGGCCCAGGCGCTTGATCGCGCCATGTCCGCTCTTGGCGTCCACCCGCCCGCCGCCGTCGATGTCCACCATCCGAACGGAACGCTCTGCGCCGCTGCCGACGTGCACGTCTACGCGTACGGGACCGCGGCACAAGACGCCGTCGCCGGGGTCGGCATCGAGGTGGGCCAGGTCGGCCCGGCATCCCGGGTGAGGGGCGTCCCGGGCCGTGCCCACCTCCTGGCCCCGGGGCTCCTGGACGCCGTCGTCCCGGAGGGGACCGATCCGCTGGCTGTGAGGGTGCTGATGCTCGGCCACGCTTACCGCACGCCGGTCACGGTCACCGGTGCTGCGCTCGAAGAGGCCCGGCGGACGCTGGGACACTGGCGGCAGCTGGTGGCCGACTGGGCACAAGAGCCGTCCAGGCCGATCCCTGCCGATGTGCTGCGACATGCTCATGCCGCGCTGGCTGATGATCTCGGCGTCCCCGCCGTCCTGGATGCGCTGGCCACCGTGGCGACGCGCGCCGACGTACCGGCCGGTGCCAAGTTCGAGACGTTCGCATTTCTCGACCGCGTCCTCGGACTGGACCTCGCGCGCGAGGTGGGTCACCAGCACCGGCCGGCGACATGACGCGAGCGGACCAGCAGACCCATCCGGCATTCCGGCTCAGCCGCGTTCTTCGTCGGCCTCCATGCGCCCGATTCCCTGGGGGTGAGGGAGACCATCGCGGGTGTGCTTGCCTGGTTCCCAGGCGACGGGGGGTCAGGTCCGTACTCCTCCAGCGCGTCGGCCCGGGGCGGAAGTTCGGCGGTGAGGTCACGTGAACGAGGTCACCGGGCGCGGCCCGAGAGGCCGGCGAGTGCGCGCGGAGTCGGGCATGACCGCAGGCGCGGAGTACCGTGAGACCACGGCGGTATCTCGCCGACCATGAGGTGTCGGCGTCCCCGCGTAGGCAGGCGGACCACCATGGCCGTATGTGACGCTCCCACTCCTCAGAAGCTTCGGGACGAGATCCTCGTCGCCGCGCTTCCCGGACGAGCGGCGGACCGCCAGGAGCCGACATGATCCACATGGCGGACATCCGTGAGTGGCGAACCCATGACGTGGTGGACGCGCGGGGCCGCAGGATCGGTGAGCTGGAAGCGGTCTACGTCGACACCAGCACCGACGAGCCGGCCATGGCCACGGTCCGCGTCGGCCTACCCACCCGACACCGTCTGGTGTTCGTTCCTCTGGACGGCGCGACGGCGGGACCGGGCTACGTGAAGGTCGCCCACGACAAGGCGCTGGTGAAGCGGTGCCCTTCGCTCGGTACCGACGACGTACTTCCCGCCGGGGACGAAGAGGCGGTCTTCCGGCACTACGACCTCCCGTACCAGCCCGGGGCGAACGGTGAGAGGCAGCTGGCCCGCCGCTGAACCCCCAGAACCGAGCGAGGGGGCAGTCTCATGACACTCTTCCTGACCCTGATCATCATCGCGATGGTGCTGGGCATCATCGGTGCCACCGCCGACGGACTGCTCTACCTGCTGATCATCGGCATCCTGCTGCTCGTGGCGGACCTCGTCTACATCGCCGTGCGCATGCGCCGCGCCGTCCATCGCCGCCCGGTCCGGTGACCCGACGCACCGGATCATGGCCCAGGTCGTGGTCTTCCACCCAGCGAAGTAGGCGAGGTATCCGGGAAACGACGAAGCCCCAGGTCACTGACCTGGGGCTTCGTAGAAGAGCGGATGACGGGAATCGAACCCGCGCTATAAGCTTGGGAATCACCCGGTACTTGGGCCTGCGTATGGCATCTGACCTGCAAGAACGCCTATTGAGGGCCCACTTCCGGGCACCTCTGACTCACCCTTGTTGACCGTGTTTACCGCCTCTACTGGCACGTTGTGGCACGGTCTCCCCGCTGAGTGTCACACCTTTGCCGACACTGCTTCGCGTGCCGGCGCAGCCGGCTGACGTTCGGTGTCCAGTGCCGCCCGGCAGTCGCTGGCAGCGGCGGTGAGGGCCTGGCGGTAGGTGTTGGCCGACGACGTCCCCGGCGGCGAAGCCGCTGGGATGTCGGTACGGGCGGAGAGGGATTCCACCTTGATGTAGCCCTCGTCGTCGAGGTCGACCTGGCCGGTGAAGAGCTCGGCCTGGGCCCGCATGTCGCCGCCGTGTCCCAACGGTGGCCGATGCCCCCGCAACCCAGCGACACGTGGCCGCCCGCAGCCGGACGCGTGGCGCGCACGCGAGTACGCCGGACGACGGAAGATGGCCGGGGCGTGTGCCGGACTCCCGCGCCGAGAGCTGATGGTTCGTCAGGGATTTGGTACGACTGTCATGGCTGCACGAGCGTCGCACGCGGCCCCCACTGCCACGACCGCGGGTCGCTTGGCGATGCCCGGGCTGTGCTCGGATCCGCCACCCCGTCCGCGGCCCACGTCCTCCCTGTCCTCCCGGAAGGTGCCGCTGCCATGCCCGTGACCACGCTGCGCGATCCCCTGCCAGGAACGCTTCCACGCCGATGGCCCCGCCCCCGCCTGGCACGCCGACTGGCTTCCGTTCTCGTCGGCGCCCTGATCGGCCTGTCCATGGCCGTGGCCCCTGCCCGGGCCGCGGTCGGAGACATCACGGAGTACGTCCTGCCCAACCTGAACAGCACGCCGATCGACGTGGCGGCCGGGCCCGACGGGAACCTGTGGTTCACCGAGCAGGACGGCAACCGGATCGGGAAGATCACCACGGCCGGGGCCATCACCGAGTACCCCCTGCCCAACGCGAACAGCAGGCCGGTCGGTATCACTGCCGGGCCCGACGGGAACATGTGGTTCGCCGAGAACATGGGCAACCGGATCGGCAAGATCACCACGGCCGGGGCCATCACGGAGTACCCCCTGCCCAACGCGAACAGCGCGGTGGCCTTCATCACCGCCGGGCCGGACGGGAACCTGTGGTTCACCGAGGTCAGCGGCAACCGGATCGGGAAGATCACCACGGCCGGGGTCATCACCCAGTACACCCTGCCGAACATTGCCAGCCTCCCGACCGGTATCGCCGCCGGGCCGGACGGGAACCTGTGGTTCACCGAGCAACTGGGTCAGCGGATCGGGAAGATCACCACGGCCGGGGCCATCACGGAGTACCCCGTGCCCAACGCGGGCAGCAACCCGTTCGCCATCGCCGCCGGGCCGGACGGGAACCTCTGGTACACCGAGACCGAGGGCAACCGGATCGGGAAGATCAGCACGGCCGGGGCCATCACCGAGTACGCCCTGCCCCAGGCGAACTCCTTCCCGCAGGGGATCGCCGCCGGGCCCGACGGGAACCTGTGGTTCACCGAGGCCGACGGCAACCGGGTCGGCCGGATCACCACGGCCGGGGTCATCGACGAGTACGACCCGCCCACCGCCAACAGCTCGCCACGCGGTATCGCCGCCGGGCCCGACGCCAACATGTGGTTCGCGGAGAACCAGGGCAACCGGATCGGGAAGATCGAGACCGGTGTCGTCGTACCGCAAGCCGACCTGGCGGTCACGAAGTCCGACACCGGCAGCGACCCGACCACGATCAACGACACCATGACGTACACCCTCAACGTCACCAACAACGGCCCGGACCAGGCCGAGGACGTCGTGCTCACCGACACGCTTCCCGCACAGCTCGACTTCACTTCGGCGGACTCCGTCGACTGCACCGAGACCAGCCCCCAAGTGGTCACCTGCGAGATCGGCACGCTCGCGTCCGGGACGGGCACGACGGTGCACATCACCGCGACGGCCACCGCCGTGGGTACCTTCAACGACACCGCATCCGTGACCGGCTCCGTGCCGGACCCGAACACGGGGAACAACACCGACACAGAGGGCACCACCGTCACCCAGACGTGCCTCGGTCAGCCCGCCACGATCGTGGGGACGTCCGGGAACGACACCATCCAGGGCACCTCACGGCGCGATGTCATCATCGCCGGCGCCGGCAACGACATCGTCGACAGCCGTAGCGGAGACGACCTCGTCTGCGGCGGTTCCGGCGACGACACCGTGACCGCCGGCAGCGGAAACGACCAGGTGGACGGCGGGGGCGGTAGCGACATCCTGTCGGGCGACAGCGGCAACGACACGCTCGCCGGCGGCGCCGACAACGACTCCCTGTTCGGCAACGCCGGTCGCGACAGCCTCGACGGCGGCCCGGGAACGAACACGAACGACGGCGGCTCGGGATCCGACACGTGCACCAACCCCACCTCGGGGACCAGCTGCAACCCGTAGTGCGCACCAACTGAGACGGGAAACGTCGAAGTGGTTCCGCTGACGTTCCTCATCGCACGCGAATGGCACGCGGCCCCCGACAGGTCTGGACAACAACGAAGCCCCAGGTCTTTGACCTGGGGCTTCGTTACAAGAGCGGATGACGGGAATCGAACCCGCGCTATAAGCTTGGGAATCACCCGGTACTCGAACGTGGAAACGTCATCTGACCTGCGCGAATGGCCGTAATGGGGAGGCGACCCCGATGCCTGGCCGGACCCCCTGTTGACCGCTGTTCACCGGTCCTACTGGCACGTTGTGGCACGCGCCTGCGCAAGGCGCCAAGGCTGTCGCGCGCCTTCCGGGTGCGTCCACAGGGGCCGACGCTCTCAGGCTGAGGGCGGCGAATAATGCGTTGGCATCCCCCGGAGGCGTCCTGCCAGCCCGAAGCGGTCGTTCTGATTCGTTCTGGACAGCTCACCCTGTGACCCGTGCTCGCCGGTCGATGCGGCTGGACGGGTGCAGTTCGGACGTGGCTCCGGTGCCCTCGGCTCGGAGCGGCGCGTCGCCGGGCTACACAAGGGCATGCGCCTCTGCGCGGGGCGTGCCGGTGCCCTTCAAGGCCCGGGACCCGACGACTGGAAGAGCACCATGGCAGAGCGCGACCCTCGCAACCGCACCGGCCGCAGCCCGCTACGTCGCGGGCTCATCACCGCCGCCCTCGCGGTCGGCATGCTGACGGCTGCGGCGGCACCCGGGTTCGGAACCGGCACGACCCCGCCGGCGCCCGGACCGCAGTTCACCCCGTTGACGGCGGCGGTAATGACCGAACCGGCGCCGTTCAGAGCCACGGACGGCAAGACGCACCTCTCGTACGAACTCCTCACCACGAACGCGCTGCCCAGCAGCACGCAGGTGCGCCTCGACCGTGTCGAGGTCCGGGACGCCCGCACGCACCGGGTGGTGGGCTCGCTGAGCGGGCAGGCGCTGGCCGATGCCGCCAATCCTGTGGGTGATCCCCTGCCGGGTGCGGACGGGTACACCCCGGCGCCCCCGGGGCCGACGCCGACCGTCATCCCGGGTTCCCAGCAGTGGGTCGTCTGGATCGACCTGGCCCTGGACCGCGGCCAGTGGGTGCCCAAGGTCCTCGAACACCGTCTCTCGGGTGCCGTCCTGACACCCTCCGGTTCCTCCGCGTTCGAGGAGACGGTCCAGGTCACCCCGACCGATCGCACCACGCCGCTGAACCTGGACGCGCCGGTCCGCCCCGGCACCTGGTACTCCAGCGAGTCGTGCTGCGGCAACACCCACCACCGGCGCGGCCTCGGCCCGATCAACGGTCGCTTCTACGTGCCGCAGCGCTTCGGGATCGACTGGTACCGGGTCGGCGAGCAGGGACAGACCTGGGAAGGCGACCCCGCGCGGCTCACCAGCTACCTCAGCTACCAGCAGCCGGTCGTCGCCGCGGCCGGCGGCAGAGTGGTGGAGGTTCAGGACGGAATCCCGGACAACACGCCGCCCGTCACACCGCCGGTCCCGCCGATCGACAAGACCGTCGGCAATCACGTCACGCTGGAGGTCGCGCCGGGCCGCTTTCTGCTCTACGGCCACCTGAAGCCAGGCTCCCTCAAGGTCCGGGAAGGCGACCACGTCGAACCCGGCCAAGTCCTCGGGCTGATCGGCAACAGCGGCTACTCCACCACGCCGCACCTGCACTTCCACGTGATGACCACGCCCGACTTCTTCCCGACCGACAGCCCGCCGTTCACCTTCCGGGAGTTCCGCGTCGTCGGACAGGTCGAACCGCGCCTCTGGGACGACAACCTGGGCCTGCAGCCGACGGGCGTCTTGCCGATCTCGCCCTCGCCGTACGAGGGCCCTCACCGTGCGCGGTATCCGCTCGACCGCGAGGTGCTGGAGTTCTGACCGGATTCCGGTCGTGCCGACGGTCGAGGCAACGACGAAGCCCCAGGTCGCTGACCTGGGGCTTCGTGGAAGAGCGGATGACGGGAATCGAACCCGCGCTATAAGCTTGGGAAGCTCATGTTCTACCATTAAACTACATCCGCACAGCGGCCGGGTGATCCGTGCCGCATCGTTGCACACTGTACCCCATGCGCCACTTGAGGCGAAGCTCACGGCTTCGTCCGTGCGGAGTGCCGCGTGGAGGGCGCCCCCTTCATCCCCTAATGTGGCTGATCGTCCACCACATGTGTAGGGGAAGGGACTTGATGGCTTCGATGGAGCGCACCGTCGTCCGTTGTGCCGAAGGGCATGTGTTCAGTACCGCCTCGTTCCCGCTTCAGCAGCTCGGTCCCGGGCGGATCGGGCCCGGGCGGCTGATCCGCTGTCCGCGCTGCGCGCGGTTGCGGCACGCGGTGCCGGTGGAGGTCGGGCGGCGCTGAGCCGTGCGGTGCCGGGGCGCGGGTGCCTGCCGATCGGGGCAGGTCCGCGCCTTCTGCGTATCGTGCGTATCGTGGGGGCGTGCTTCTCTCAGACAAGGACATCCGGGCCGAGATCGATGCCGGACGGGTGCGCATCGACCCGTACGACGAATCCATGGTGCAGCCCTCGAGCATCGACGTGAGGCTTGACCGCTTCTTCCGGGTGTTCGAGAACCACCGCTACCCGCACATCGACCCCGCCGTCGAGCAGCTCGACCTGACGCGCGAGGTCGAGCCGGAGGGCGACGAGGCGTTCATCCTGCACCCGGGCGAGTTCGTGCTCGCCTCGACCTACGAGGTCATCACCCTGCCGGACGACATCGCTTCGCGGCTGGAGGGGAAGAGTTCCCTGGGGCGGCTCGGGCTGGTCACCCACTCGACCGCCGGGTTCATCGACCCCGGTTTCTCCGGGCACGTGACCCTGGAGCTGTCGAACCTCGCCACCCTGCCGATCAAGCTCTGGCCCGGCATGAAGATCGGCCAGCTGTGCATGTTCCGGCTGAGCTCGCCCGCCGAGTTCCCGTACGGGAGCGAGCGGTACGGCTCGCGGTACCAGGGCCAGCGGGGCCCGACGGCCTCCCGCTCGTACATGAACTTCCATCGGACCCAGGTGTGAGGCGGTCGCAGGCATGAGTGAAGTACGCGAGAACCTGACGTACGAGGGCTTCGGCACCGCCGTCCGCGAGCTGGCGCAGACCATCGCCGACGACGGTTACGAGCCCGACATCGTGCTCTCCATCGCCCGCGGCGGCGTCTTCGTCGCCGGCGGTCTTGCCTACGCCCTCGACTGCAAGAACATCCACCTCGTGAACGTGGAGTTCTACACCGGGGTCGGGACCACCCTGGAGATGCCGGTCATGCTGGCGCCCGTGCCCGACGCGATCGACTTCTCCGACAAGAAGGTCCTGATCACCGACGACGTCGCCGACACCGGCAAGACGCTCAAGCTCGTCCACGACTTCTGCGTCGACCACGTCGCCGAGGTCCGCTCCGCCGTCATCTACGAGAAGTCCCACTCCCTCGTGAAGTGCGAGTACGTGTGGAAGAAGACCGACGAGTGGATCAACTTCCCCTGGTCGGTCGAACCGCCCGTCGTGAAGCGCGAGGGTCAGGTTCTCGACGCCTGAGCCCCCGAGTACGGGAGAAGGCCCCCACCGCACGCGGTGGGGGCCTTCTCCATGGACGTCGGTCGTTACAGCATGCCCAGCTTGATCAGGCTCAGCAGCGCCACCAGCTGGATCGCCGACGCTCCCAGCGCCTTCGGCCACGGCAGGTCGTGCGAGCGGCTCACCATCACCGTGAACAGTGCGCCCGCCGCCAGCCAGGTCGCCCAGCCGAGGACCTGCACCAGGCCGTTCTCGCCGCCCAGGAAGAGCGCGAAGACCAGGCGCGGCGCGTCCGTGATCGACATGATGAGCATGGAGAGGCCGACCGTGGGCTGCCAGGCACCGTCGCCGCCCAGCTGGCGCGCGAGGGTGTGCGTGACCGCGCCCAGGATCAGACCGCCGAGCACGAAGCCGCAAGCGGTCATCAGGACGTACGGGATCGCCGTCGACAGCGTCGCGTTGATCGCCTCTTCGCGGGCCTTGTCGAAGCCGAAGATCGCGAGCAGCCCGTAGAGGAACGTGACGATCAGCGCCGGTCCCCACACGGCGTGGTCCCGCATCCGCAGGAACGTGTCCGCCGGGCGGAGCACGATGCCGCTCAGGAGCGCCTTCCACGGGAGCCGGGGGCCCGTCGGTACGGGGGCGGGCGCCGGCCCTGCCTGCCCGTACGGGTCGTCGACGCTGAACATCTGGGTGTGGCCCGGGTTGTTCGCCGCCGCCGCGTGCTGCTGGTGCTGCCCGCCGTACGGCTCGCCGAAGTACTCCGGCTCCCCGTAGGGCTGCTGCCCGTGCTGCCCCTGCTGCCCGTACGACTGCCCCTGCGGCGGCTGCTGCCACTGCTGCTGCGGGTAGGGCGGCGGGGCCGCGTTGTACCCGTACGGCGCCTGCTGCGGTTGTTGTTGCGGGGGGCGGTTGTCCCGGCCGCGTCCGTTCCTGAATCCAGCCACGTCGTCGAACGTACCCGCTTCCGCTGTGTGTTCGCTCCTCCGCCCGTTCCTTGCCACTGAGCTGTGACATCCCCTAGGGGGCGTTCCGGGGCCCCGGGGGCGTGACCTGGTCGTGGGGGAGGCGCGGGGCAGCTGTTACAAATCCGACGTATCGCCTCAATGTCGTACTCGTAGCTTCGGAGATGTCAGCGACCCGAGCAAGGAGCTCTTCCGATGCGTGTCACCCGTCGTTCCGTCCGTACCGCCGCCGTCGCCACCGGGGCCGCCGCCGCCCTCCTCCTGCCGGCCGCCGGGGCCGCCTTCGCCGCCGATTCCCCCGCGCCGACCGCGAGCGACCAGGCCGCGAGTGACCGGGGCGCCGGTGACCAGGCTGCGAGCGACCAGGCCGTGAGTGGTCAGAGCGCCGGTGACCAGGCCGTGAGTGACCAGTCGGTCTTCTGGCGGAACGTCGACCTCGCCGACGGCTCTCTCGCCAAGGTCTACCAGGACGGCCCCGGCCGTTTCTCCGCCGACATCTACGGCGGCGGCTCCCTGATCGACACCCTCGTCAGCAGCGACGGCAAGCCCGCGTACGGGGAGAACAACGGGCTCCACGTCGTCCTCCGGCCCGACGGCACCGTCTCCTCCTGGCTGGACAAGGCCCCCGCCCCCAAGCCCGCCCCGAAGACGAAGCCCGCCCACAAGCCCGCGCCCAAGAAGCAGGCCCCCCGCAACACCACCAAGGTCGTCAAGCTGCCCGACGGGCACACCGCCACCTTCTTCGCCGGCAAGGACGGGCGGCCCTACGTCAAGCTCTCCGTCCCCGGCGGCAAGAGCTGGACCTACAACTTCCACGGCACCCTCGTGAGCCAGGTGCGCTGAGAAAGCCGAAAAGGGCCGCCCCGCGCTTCTCGCGCGGGGCGGCCCTTTCACGTGTCCGGGATCAGACGGCCGGCTCCGGCTCCTCCGCCGCGGCCTCCGGCTCCGGGTCGACCGGGGCCTTCACCGAGTCCAGGAGCAGCTGCGCCACGTCCACGACCGTGACGGACTCCTTGGCCTTGCCCTCGTTCTTCTTGCCGTTCACGGAGTCCGTGAGCATGACGAGGCAGAACGGGCAGGCGGTGGAGACGATGTCCGGGTTGAGGGACAGGGCCTCGTCGACGCGCTCGTTGTTGATGCGCTTGCCGATCCGCTCCTCCATCCACATCCGGGCACCACCGGCGCCGCAGCAGAAGCCGCGCTCCTTGTGGCGGTGCATCTCCTGCTGGCGCAGGCCCGGGACGGCGGACATGATCTCGCGCGGCGGCGTGTAGACCTTGTTGTGGCGGCCCAGGTAGCAGGGGTCGTGGTAGGTGATGAGGCCCTCGACCGGGGTCACCGGGACCAGCTTGCCCTCGTCGATGAGGTGCTGGAGCAGCTGGGTGTGGTGGATGACCTCGTACTCGCCGCCGAGCTGCGGGTACTCGTTGGCGATGGTGTTGAAGCAGTGCGGGCAGGTCGAGACGATCTTCTTGGCCGACTTCGGCTTCTTGGTCGTCTCGTCCTCGTCGTCCTCGCCGAACGCCATGTTCAGCATGGCGACGTTCTCCTGGGCGAGCTGCTGGAAGAGCGGCTCGTTGCCGAGGCGGCGGGGGGAGTCACCGGTGCACTTCTCGTCGCCGCCCATGATCGCGAACTTGACGCCCGCGATGTGGAGCAGCTCCGCGAAGGCCTTGGTGGTCTTCTTGGCCCGGTCCTCCAGGGCGCCGGCGCAGCCGACCCAGTAGAGGTAGTCGAACTCGGAGAGGTCCTCCGCGTCCTTCCCGATGATCGGGACCTCGAAGTCGACCTCCTTGGTCCACTCGACGCGCTGCTTCTTGGCCAGGCCCCAGGGGTTGCCCTTCTTCTCCAGGTTCTTGAGCATCGTGCCCGCCTCGGACGGGAACGCGGACTCGATCATCACCTGGTAGCGGCGCATGTCGACGATGTGGTCGATGTGCTCGATGTCGACCGGGCACTGCTCGACGCAGGCGCCGCAGGTGGTGCAGGACCACAGGACGTCCGGGTCGATGACGCCGTTCTCCTCGGCGGTGCCGATCAGCGGGCGCTCGGCCTCGGCGAGGGCGGACGCCGGGACGTCCTTGAGCTGCTCCTCGGTGGCCTTCTCGTTGCCCTCCATGTCCTTGCCGCCGCCCGCGAGCAGGTACGGCGCCTTGGCGTGCGCGTGGTCGCGCAGCGACATGATGAGGAGCTTCGGGGAGAGCGGCTTGCCGGTGTTCCAGGCGGGGCACTGCGACTGGCAGCGGCCGCACTCGGTGCAGGTGGAGAAGTCGAGGATGCCCTTCCAGGAGAACTGCTCGACCTGGGAGACACCGAAGACGGCGTCCTCGGCCGGGTCCTCCCAGTCGATCTCCTTGCCGCCCGTGGTCATCGGCTGGAGCGCGCCCAGGGCGGTGGAGCCGTCGGCGTTGCGCTTGAACCAGATGTTCGGGAAGCCGAGGAAGCGGTGCCAGGCGACGCCCATGTTGGTGTTGAGCGAGACCGTGATCATCCAGATGAAGGACGTGACGATCTTGAGGCACGCGAAGAAGTACGTGAGGTACTGGATCGTGCTGAGGTCCAGGCCGTCCAGGAGCGCGATCAGCGGGTACGAGGCGAAGAAGCCCGGCTCCCAGCTCGTCACGTGGTGCTGGACGCCTTCGAGGGCGCGGAGCGTCATGATGCAGACGCCGACGATCAGGATGACGGCCTCGACGAAGTACGCCTGGCCGGTCTTGGAGCCGGCGAAACGGGACTTGCGGCCCGCCTTGGTCGGCTTGCTCAGCTGGCGGATGACGATGAGGGTCACGATGCCGAGGACCGTCATCAGGCCGAGGAACTCGGTGAAGATCTCGTACGGCAGCCAGTCACCGATGATCGGGATCAGCCAGTCGGCCTGGAAGAGCTGGCCGAAGGCGTTCACGATGGTGAGGAGCAGCGAGAAGAAGCCCACCGCGACGAACCAGTGTGCGAAGCCGACGATGCCCCAGCGGTTCATGCGCGTGTGGCCGAGGAATTCCTTGACCAGCGTGATGGTGCGCTGCTTGGGGTCACCGGTGCGTGTGCCGGCGGGGACGGGCTGACCGAGCCGCACGAAGCGGTAGATCTGCACGGTGGCGCGGCCGAACAGCGCGACGGCCACCACCGTGATGGCGATCGACACGATGATCGCGGCGAGTTGCATGACGGGCTCCTCGGGCGGGCCTACTAAGCGGTAACTTATTGAGTTCCTGCTGAGATTACCCGGTCACGGCGCCGCGCTGTAGCGGCGCTCGCGGTGATATGTGTCGCTCAGGCAAACCTTGCCGCGCGACGCCTGCGTACAGCTGGAAGCGTACGCGCAAGGATCAGCAGATCCATCCCCAGCCAGTGGTGGTCCACATAGTGGAGATCGAGCAGCTCGCGCTCCTCCCACGGCAGGTCCGAGCGACCGCTGATCTGCCACGGTCCGGTCACTCCCGGGCGTACGGAGAGCCGGCGGCGGCCCTCGCCCGCGCACTCGCGGTGGGCCGGGGTCAGCGGGCACGGTCCGACGAGCGACATCCGGCCCGCGATCACGTGCAGCAGCAGCGGCAGGGCGGCCAGCGGGCTCTTCGAGCGGAAGGTCAGCATCGTGAAGGGCCGCCCCTCCAGGCCGGCCACCGTCCGGCGGCGCAGGACCGTGCCGCTGCCGCCGAGGGTGACGGACAGGGCGGTCCAGGCGATCAGGGGCGAGAGCGCGAGGAGCAGGACGAGCCCGCCGGCCACGTCGAACGCGCGCTTCGCCGTCATGCGCTCACACCCTTCGGCGGGAATCCTGGGATCGGGAATCCCCGGACATGTCCTGACTATGTCCGGACCCTCTCATGCGAACCTGGTCAAACGGGGGAACGGCGCGCCCTTTGAGTGGGGCAGTCGATGAAGAGTTGAGTCGCCTCCACTCAGGTCTGTTGACGCAGGCGACCTCCTCGTGCATCCTTGAGTCAGTTCCACTCAAGTCAGTCAGCTGGAGGAATCGAAATGGCACGTGCGGTCGGCATCGACCTGGGCACGACTAACTCCGTCGTCAGCGTTCTGGAAGGCGGCGAGCCCACCGTCATCACCAACGCCGAGGGCGCCAGGACCACGCCGTCCGTCGTCGCCTTCGCGAAGAACGGCGAGGTGCTCGTCGGCGAGGTGGCCAAGCGTCAGGCCGTGACCAACGTCGACAGGACCATCCGGTCGGTCAAGCGCCACATGGGCACCGACTGGCACATCGAGATCGACGGCAAGAAGTTCAACCCGCAGCAGATGAGCGCCTTCATCCTGCAGAAGCTCAAGCGCGACGCCGAGGCGTACCTGGGCGAGAAGGTCGTCGACGCGGTCATCACCGTCCCGGCGTACTTCAACGACTCCGAGCGTCAGGCCACCAAGGAGGCCGGTGAGATCGCGGGCCTCAACGTCCTGCGCATCGTCAACGAGCCGACCGCGGCCGCCCTGGCCTACGGCCTCGACAAGGACGACCAGACGATCCTCGTCTTCGACCTCGGTGGCGGCACCTTCGACGTGTCCCTCCTGGAGATCGGCGACGGCGTCGTCGAGGTGAAGGCCACCAACGGTGACAACCACCTCGGTGGTGACGACTGGGACCAGCGCGTCGTCGACTACCTGGTGACGCAGTTCCAGAACGGTCACGGCGTGGACCTGGCCAAGGACAAGATGGCTCTCCAGCGTCTCCGCGAGGCCGCGGAGAAGGCGAAGATCGAGCTCTCGTCCTCGACCGAGACCTCCATCAACCTGCCCTACATCACGGCCTCCGCCGAGGGCCCGCTGCACCTGGACGAGAAGCTCACGCGCGCCCAGTTCCAGCAGCTGACCTCCGACCTGCTCGACCGCTGCAAGGTGCCGTTCCACAACGTCATCAAGGACGCGGGCATCAACCTCTCCGAGATCGACCACGTCGTTCTCGTCGGTGGTTCGACCCGTATGCCGGCCGTCGCCGAGCTCGTCAAGGAGCTGACCGGTGGCCAGGAGGCCAACAAGGGCGTCAACCCGGACGAGGTCGTCGCCATCGGCGCCGCGCTCCAGGCCGGTGTTCTCAAGGGTGAGGTCAAGGACGTCCTGCTCCTCGACGTGACCCCGCTGTCCCTCGGTATCGAGACCAAGGGCGGCATCATGACCAAGCTCATCGAGCGCAACACCACGATCCCGACCAAGCGGTCCGAGATCTTCACGACGGCCGAGGACAACCAGCCGTCCGTGCAGATCCAGGTCTACCAGGGCGAGCGTGAGATCGCGGCGTACAACAAGAAGCTCGGCATGTTCGAGCTGACCGGTCTGCCGCCGGCCCCGCGTGGCGTCCCGCAGATCGAGGTCGCCTTCGACATCGACGCCAACGGCATCATGCACGTGACCGCGAAGGACCTGGGCACGGGCAAGGAGCAGAAGATGACCGTCACCGGCGGCTCCTCGCTGCCGAAGGACGAGGTCGACCGGATGCGCCAGGAGGCCGAGCAGTACGCGGACGAGGACCACCGCCGCCGCGAGGCCGCCGAGTCCCGCAACCAGGGTGAGCAGCTCGTCTACCAGACGGAGAAGTTCATCAAGGACAACGAGGACAAGCTCCCCGGTGACGTCAAGGCCGAGGTCGAGGCCGCGCTCGTCGAGCTGAAGGAGAAGCTCAAGGGCGAGGACACCGCCGAGATCCGCACCGCCACCGAGAAGGTCGCGGCCGTCTCGCAGAAGCTCGGTCAGGCGCTGTACGCCGACGCCCAGGCCGCCCAGGGTGCCGCGGGCGCCGAGGCCCCGAAGGCCGACGACGACGTCGTCGACGCCGAGATCATCGACGACGAGCCCCAGAAGGGCGGCCAGGCGTGACCGAGGAGACCCCGGGCTTCGAGGAGAAGCCCGACGTCCCCTCCGGCGCCACCGCTGACGACGCCGCCGAGGCCGTCGAGTCCGAGGAGGACTCGACGGCCCCGGCCGGGGACGCTACGGACGTAGCCCTGCTGGCGCAGCTGGACCAGGCCCGTACCGCGCTCACCGAGCGCACGGGCGACCTCCAGCGGCTCCAGGCCGAGTACCAGAACTACCGCCGCCGCGTGGAGCGGGACCGGGTCACGGTCAAGGAGATCGCCGTCGCGAGCCTCCTGTCCGAGCTCCTGCCCGTCCTCGACGACGTCGGCCGGGCCCGGGACCACGGCGAGCTCGTGGGCGGGTTCAAGTCGGTGGCCGAATCGCTGGAGACCGTCGTCGCCAAGATGGGTCTGCAGCAGTTCGGCAAGGAGGGCGAGCCCTTCGACCCGACGATCCACGAGGCCCTGATGCACTCGTACGCGCCGGACGTCACCGAGACGACCTGCGTGGCGATCCTGCAGCCGGGGTACCGGATCGGCGAGCGGACCATCCGGCCCGCGCGCGTGGCCGTCGCCGAGCCCCAGCCGGGGGCGCAGGCGAAGGCCGAGGAGTCGGAAGACCCCGACAAGTCCGAGAAGGACAGCGAGTAACAGCCGTACCCGGAAGCGGGAGGAGGGACGTCGATGAATACGAAGGACTTCGTCGAGAAGGACTACTACAAGGTTCTCGGCGTCCCCAAGGACGCCACCGAGGCCGAGATCAAGAAGGCGTACCGGAAGCTCGCCCGCGAGAACCATCCGGACGCCAACAAGGGTGACGCGAGCGCCGAGGCGCGCTTCAAGGAGATCTCCGAGGCGAACGACGTCATCGGCGACCCCAAGAAGCGCAAGGAGTACGACGACGCCCGCGCCCTCTTCGGGAACGGCGGTTTCAGGGCCGGCGGCCCCGGAGGCGGTGGCTCGTTCAACTTCGACCTGGGCGACCTCTTCGGAGGCGCCCAGGGCGGGGCGGGCGGCGGCTTCGGCGGCGGCGGCATCGGGGACGTCTTCGGCGGCCTGTTCAACCGCGGCGGGGGCGCCACGCGCACCCAGCCGCGGCGCGGCCAGGACATCGAGTCCGAGGTGACGCTCAGCTTCACCGAGGCCATCGAGGGCGCGACCGTACCGCTGCGGATGTCCAGCCAGCAGCCGTGCACGGCGTGCTCGGGCACCGGCGACAAGAACGGCACGCCCCGGGTGTGCCCGACCTGCGTCGGCACCGGGCAGGTCTCGCGCGGCGGCAGCGGCTCCTTCTCGCTGACCGACCCGTGCGTGGACTGCAAGGGCCGCGGCCTCATCGCCGAGAACCCCTGCGAGGTCTGCAAGGGCAGCGGCCGGGCCAAGTCCTCCCGCACCATGCAGGTCCGCATCCCCGCGGGCGTCAGCGACAACCAGAAGATCCGTCTCCGCGGCAAGGGGGCGCCGGGCGAGCGCGGCGGGCAGAACGGCGACCTGTATGTCGTCGTGCACGTCGACGACCACCCCGTCTTCGGCCGCAAGGACGACAACCTCACCGTCACGGTGCCGATCTCCTTCTCGGAGGCGGCGCTCGGCGGCGAGATCAAGGTGCCGACCCTCGGCGGCCCCGCGGTCACGCTCAAGCTGCCCGCGGGCACCCCGAACGGCCGGACCATGCGCGCCAGGGGCAAGGGCGCGGTCCGCAAGGACGGCACGCGCGGCGACCTCCTCGTGACGGTCGAGGTGGCGGTGCCGAAGGAGCTGGACGACAAGGCACGCGAGGCCCTGGAGACCTTCCGCGAGGCGACCGCCTCGGAGGACCCGCGGGCCGAGCTGTTCCAGGCCGCGAAGGGAGCGTGACCCGGTGGAAGGGCGCCGACGCAATCCGTACGAACTGACCGACGAGTCGCCGGTGTACGTCATCTCGGTGGCGGCCCAGCTCTCCGGTCTGCACCCGCAGACCCTCCGGCAGTACGACCGTCTCGGCCTGGTCTCCCCGGACCGCACGGCCGGGCGAGGCCGCCGCTACTCGGCCCGTGACATCGAGCTGCTGCGCACCGTCCAGCAGCTGTCGCAGGACGAGGGCATCAACCTGGCCGGAATCAAGCGGATCATCGAACTGGAGAACCAGGTCGCGGCGCTCCAGGCACGTGTGTCCGAGCTGTCGGCGGCGGTCGAGGGCGCGGCGGCGACGCTGCGCCAGCGCGAGGCCCAGGTGCACGCCTCGTACCGCCGGGACCTGGTGCCGTACACCGACGTGCAGCAGGCGAGCGCTCTCGTGGTGTGGCGGCCGAAGCGCGGCGAGTAGCTCCCCGTACCCAGCACGGAGGCCCCCTTCACCGATGGTGGAGGGGGCCTCCGCCGTGTCCCGGGCCGTTCAGCTGTCCCGTTCGAGGATCCCGGACTGGGCGATCAGATAGCCGAGCTGCGCCCGGCTCCCGCTGCCGAGGGCGGCGGCGAGCTTGGCGATGTGCGCCCGGCAGGTCCGCACGTTCATCCCGAGCCGGCGGGCGATGGCCTCGTCGACGTGTCCCTCGACGAGGAGCTTGGCGATGGAGCGCTGGACGCCGCCGATGCCGTCCACGGAGGGGCTGTAGGGGGTCTCCTCCTCCCAGGGCACGCCGTGGAGCCAGAACTGGTCGAAGACGCCGACGAGGTACTGGACGAGGCCCTCGTGGCGCAGTTCGAGGGCGACCTGGCGGTCGCTGCGTGCGGGCACGAAGGCGACCTTGCGGTCGACGATGATCAGCCGGTCGATGATCTCTTCGAGGGTGCGCAGTTCGAGCCCGTAGGAGGCGACCCGCTCGACGTAGGCGAGGGTGGCGGGGTGGTGCCGGGCCGTGTGCTGGTAGAGCGTGCGCATCCGGACACCGCGGTCGAGCAGTGACTCCATGCGGCGCAGGGCGGCTTCGAGCGTCTCGGGGCGCCGCCCGCTGCCCGGCTGGATCGTGAGGAGTTCCTCGGTGCACTCGTTGATGGCGCGGTCCAGCGCGGCGTTGATGACGCTGAGGCCTTCGAGGACCGTGATCGCCTGGGTGCCGGAGGGGTCCTGCGTGTGGATGGCCATGAAGGGCTCGAAAGCGTCGGCCAGGGCGATGGCGTGCTGCCGGCGGGTCTGTATCTCCTGCTCGATGGGGTGGACGAGCTGGTTGAGAGCGATCGACGGCGGCACGGGGTGCAGCCACTGGCTGTCGTCCGGGTCCGGGTGGAGGAGGGCCAGTTCCTTCAGACAGGGGGCGGCTTCGGCGTCGGAGCGGGCTATTCGGCCGGTGCGAAGTGCGCTCGCGTAGAGCTCCTTACCTACGTCGCATAGTTCACCGTGACTGTGCTTATGACCGGACTCGTCGCATTTTTGCCTCATTTGCACCCCCCTCAGGGTCATGAATTACAGGAACATGATGCCCGGGTTGGCTGGTGAAAAGGGACGTGCGTGAGCCATCGTCTTACTCGCGGGGGGGAGGCAGTGATCAAAAGAGGTGGAGATCGGCCATGACCAGGATGGTTCGTGCACTTAGCGCCATAGCCGTTGCGGCGGCTGCTCTCGGCGCAGTCGCCGCGAACGGCGAACCCTCATGGGAGACGCCCCCGACGCACATCGTGGCGGAACCGGGCGAACCCTCGTGGGAGAGCACTCCCGCGGATGTCGTTCTCGCGAGTCCCTACGAGCCCTCCTGGGAGTTCGCTCCCACGGGCGCGGACGCGTGAGCCTCCCGCAGGACGACCCCAGGTTCCGTCGGGAGATGGCCTCGGCCTATCGCTCCGGCTGGCACTTCGTCGATCTCGCCACGGCCATCCCCCACCGTGGTGACTCGCTGAAGGTCACGCTCTTCGGAGAGCCGATCGTCGTCGCCCGCGAACAGGACGAGGACGTCCGTGCGTACCGCTGTCTGCGTCGTCCCCGCGGCGCGCCGCAGCCCATCCGCTGTGCCATCCGGTACGGCATGATCTTCGTCAATCTCGATCAGCGGGACCACCAGCTGATCGAACCAGAGGCCATCACCGCCACCCCCCGCAGTGCCTGAGCGATTCCCCCGTCGTTGTAGATCGCTCCGGCACTTCCCCCACACAGCGGCGCCATCGCGGACCTGAAACGCGATGGCGCCGCTGTGCGTCTGCGTGTCGGTGGTCAGGCGCGGCCCATCGCCCGGGTGAGGGCGATCTCGATGACGACCCGGTCCGGGTTCGGGGCCGGCGTGCGGCCGTACCGCTCGGCGTAGCGGGCGACGGCGTCCGCGACGACCTCCTCCTCCGTACGGATGCGGGCGACGCCCTCCAGGGTGGCCCAGCGCCCCTTGTCGACCTGGCAGACCGCGACCCGCGCGCCGTCCGCGCCCGCGGCCAGGACGTTGGCGACCTTCCGGCTGTTCTTGTTGGTGATCACGCGCGCGTACCCGCCCTCGGGGTCGTACGTGACGCCGACCGCCACGACGTGCGGCGTGCCGTCCGGGCGCGGGGTGGTCAGGGTGCACATGTGGTACTCGCGCCAGAAGCTCAGGTACGAGTCGGCAGGGTTCCTGGGGTCTGTGGCCATGCCCGGAAACTACCCGGGGCCGAGCTCCCTCCGATACCTTGAGCCGCTTCGACTCAACTTTGTGTACTCTGGAGAGGTCATAGAAGGAGAGGACCCACGAGAACCCAGAAGGAGCACCGCACGTGGACGCCGAACTGACCAACAGGAGCCGGGACGCGATCAACGCGGCGAGCAGCCGCGCCGTGTCCGATGGGCATGCCGACCTGACCCCCGCCCATCTGTTGCTGGCCCTCCTGGCCGGTCAGGACAACGAGAACATCACCGACCTGCTGGCCGCCGTCGGCGCCGACCAGGCCGTCGTCCGCGGCGGCGCGGAGCGGCTGCTCGCCGCCCTGCCGAGCGTCACCGGGTCCACGGTCGCGCCCCCGCAGCCCAACCGCGAGTTCCTCGCGGTCATCGCCGACGCCGACAAGCGCGCCAAGGAGCTCGGCGACGACTTCCTGTCGACCGAGCACCTCCTGATCGCGATCGCCGCCAAGGGCGGCCAGGCCGGTGAGATCCTCGACGCGCAGGGCGCGAGCGCGAAGAAGCTGCTCGACGCGTTCGAGAAGAGCAGGGGAGGACGCCGGGTGACCACACCCGACCCGGAGGGGCAGTACAAGGCGCTGGAGAAGTTCGGCACGGACTTCACCGCCGCCGCGCGCGAGGGCAGGCTGGACCCGGTCATCGGCCGCGACCACGAGATCCGGCGCGTGGTCCAGGTGCTGTCCCGCCGCACCAAGAACAACCCGGTCCTCATCGGCGAGCCCGGCGTCGGCAAGACCGCCGTCGTCGAGGGCCTCGCCCAGCGGATCGTGAAGGGCGACGTCCCCGAGTCCCTGAAGAACAAGCGGCTGGTCTCGCTCGACCTCGGCGCGATGGTCGCCGGCGCGAAGTACCGCGGCGAGTTCGAGGAGCGCCTGAAGACCGTCCTCTCCGAGATCAAGGAGAGCGACGGCCAGATCATCACCTTCATCGACGAGCTGCACACGGTCGTCGGCGCGGGCGCCGGCGGCGACTCCGCCATGGACGCCGGCAACATGCTGAAGCCGATGCTGGCCCGCGGCGAGCTGCGGATGGTCGGCGCGACCACCCTCGACGAGTACCGCGAGCGGATCGAGAAGGACCCCGCCCTGGAGCGCCGCTTCCAGCAGGTCCTGGTCGCCGAGCCGACCGTCGAGGACACCATCGCGATCCTCCGCGGCCTCAAGGGCCGGTACGAGGCCCACCACAAGGTGCAGATCAACGACTCCGCGCTGGTGGCCGCCGCGACCCTCTCCGACCGGTACATCACCTCCCGCTTCCTCCCCGACAAGGCCATCGACCTCGTCGACGAGGCCGCCTCCCGGCTCCGCATGGAGATCGACTCCTCGCCCGTCGAGATCGACGAGCTCCAGCGCTCCGTGGACCGGCTCCGCATGGAGGAGCTGGCCCTGAAGAACGAGACGGACGCGGCGAGCAAGCAGCGCCTGGACAAGCTGCGGCGCGACCTCGCCGACCGCGAGGAGGAGCTGCGCGGCCTGACCGCCCGCTGGGAGAAGGAGAAGCAGTCCCTCAACCGGGTCGGCGAGCTGAAGGAGCGCCTCGACGAGACCCGCGGCCGCGCCGAGCGCGCCCAGCGCGACGGCGACTTCGACACCGCCTCCAAGCTGCTGTACGGGGAGATCCCGGGCCTGGAGCGGGAGCTGGAGGAGGCCACCGAGGCGGAGGCCCAGCAGGAGGCCTCGAAGGACACCATGGTCAAGGAGGAGGTCGGCCCCGACGACATCGCGGACGTGGTCGGCTCCTGGACCGGCATCCCCGCAGGACGCCTCCTGGAGGGCGAGACGCAGAAGCTGCTGCGGATGGAGGACGAGCTCGGCCGGCGGCTGATCGGCCAGTCCGAGGCCGTCCAGGCCGTCTCGGACGCCGTGCGCCGCACGCGCGCCGGGATCGCCGACCCCGACCGGCCCACCGGCTCCTTCCTCTTCCTCGGCCCGACCGGCGTCGGCAAGACCGAGCTGGCGAAGGCGCTCGCGGACTTCCTCTTCGACGACGAGCGGGCCATGATCCGCATCGACATGTCGGAGTACGGCGAGAAGCACTCCGTCGCCCGGCTCGTCGGCGCCCCTCCCGGCTACGTCGGCTACGAGGAGGGCGGCCAGCTCACGGAGGCGGTCCGCCGCCGCCCGTACAGCGTGGTCCTGCTCGACGAGGTGGAGAAGGCGCACCCGGAGGTCTTCGACGTCCTGCTCCAGGTCCTGGACGACGGACGCCTGACCGACGGACAGGGCCGGACGGTGGACTTCCGCAACACCATCCTGATCCTGACCTCCAACCTGGGCAGCCAGTTCCTGGTGGAGCCGCTGACCAGCGAGGACGTGAAGAAGCAGCAGGTCCTGGAGGTCGTGCGGGCGAGCTTCAAGCCCGAGTTCCTCAACCGGCTCGACGACCTGGTCGTCTTCTCGGCCCTCGACCGGACCGAGCTGGGCCGGATCGCGCAGCTCCAGATCGACCGGCTCGCGAAGCGGCTCGCCGAGCGGCGCCTCACCCTGGACGTCACCCCGGCGGCGCTGGAGTGGCTCGCCGAGGAGGGCAACGACCCGGCGTACGGCGCCAGGCCGCTGCGCCGCCTGATCCAGACGGCGATCGGCGACCGGCTCGCGAAGGAGATCCTCGCGGGCGAGGTCGTGGACGGCGACACGGTCCGGGTGGACCGCTTCGAGGACGGGCTGATCGTGGGCGCGGCTACACGTTGAACGAGCTGAGGTGTACGAGGGCGGTGCCGCCGTCCTCGTACACCACCTTCACGTGGACGTAGAGCGCCTGGTCGTAATCCATGTCCAGGCACAGGTCCGCGTCGCAGGAGACCGGCGGCTCGCCACCGGGATAGGTGGCTTTCAGCCAGTCGGCCACCCCGGCGCGCGGCATGCGGAAGTCCGCGGTGATGTACGAGTCCTGCCAGTGCATCCCGGTGCACCGGGCGTCCTCGGCGTCCGCCGGAAGCCGGCCGCGGGCGAACTCCATCGCGTCGGCGCAGTCCATCGGCTGCTGCCTGCTGCCCTCACTGATGGAGTAGGCACCCCAGGCCAGCAGCGTGACCGGCAGACCGCAGAGCGCGACGAGCGCCACCAGGAGCCAGATCCACCACCGGGATTTCTTCTTCGCGTCCCCCACGGGCACGAGATCATGTCAGCTGGCAGCGGATCTTGCCGCTTCCGGACCGGCGGGGCTTGCCACGTACCGCCCGGCATGGGGGAGGATGGCGAGCATCCGTACGAAGGGAAATAACGGTGAGCATCGACCCGTCCTCGATTCCGAATTTCGGGGGCCAGCCCCAGCCTCAGGCCGCAGGACCGGCGGGCCCCGTCGTCCCCGACCAGGACCTCGTCAAGCAGCTCCTCGAGCAGATGGAACTCAAGTACGTCGTCGACGACGAGGGTGACCTCGCGGCGCCGTGGGAGGAGTTCCGCACGTACTTCATGTTCCGCGGCGAGGGCGAGCAGCAGGTCTTCTCGGTGCGGACGTTCTACGACCGCCCGCACGACTCCGAGGACCGCACGAAGATCCTCGACGCGATCGACGACTGGAACCGCCGCACCCTGTGGCCCAAGGTCTACACGCACCTGCACGAGGAGGAGGACGGCTCCGCCACCCTCCGCCTCATCGGCGAGGCGCAGATGCTGATCGGCACCGGCGTCGCCCTGGAGCACTTCGTGTCCTCCACGGTCAGCTGGGTCCGCGCCTCCATCGAGTTCGACAAGTGGATCGTCGAGCAGTTCGGCCTGGAGTCCCCCGAGGAGAAGGCCGCGGGCGACGACGAGGAGGCGTAAGCCCCTTCCCGCGCCCCCGGCGGCTCAGATCGCCATGCGCGCGAGCGTCAGGGCGTAGGCCCCGTAGCAGCACGAGAGCCCGGCCAGGGCCGCGACCACCAGGATCGCGGCCCTCGGCCGGGCTTTCGTCAGTGCCGCCGCGAGCGGGAGCAGCAGCGGGAAGGCCGGCAGCAGGAAGCGCGGTTTCGACTCGAAGAAGCCCGAGCCGCCGACGGCGATGACCACCAGCACCGCCGTGTAGGCGAGGACGGGCGGCGGCGGCCGCTCCCCGCACACGAGGAGCGCGAAGAGCAGCACCCCGGCGCCGGTGATGAGCAGCGCCATCGCGAACCCGAACTGCGTCGGGCCGCCCAGCATGTCCCGTACGAAGACGAGCGCGCCCTTCCCGAAGTCGAAGCGGGACGTCCAGCCCTTCTGCACGGCGAAGTAGCCGCCGAGCGGATCGCCGCTGCGGACCCCGACCCAGAGCACGTACGAGAGCCAGCCCGCCGGTGCGAGCAGGCCCGCCGCCCACACCCGCGGCCCGGACCGGCCCCGGGTCCGCCACAGCGCGCAGCCGACGGCGGCCAGGACGGCGGCGGCGACCGCGACCCCGTTCGGCCGGGTGAGCCCGGCGAGGCACGCGAGGGCGGCCGCCGACAGCCACCGGCGGGTGAGCAGGGCGTACAGCGCCCAGGCGGCGAACGCGGTCATCACCGGCTCCGTGTACGCCATGGTCAGCACGATCGAGTGCGGCAGCAGACCCCACAGCAGGACGAGCACGGTGGCGGTCCTGCGGCCGGACAGCCGCTCCCCGACCAGGTAGACGCCCCCGGCGGCGGCCCCGGCGGCGAGCCAGGACAGCAGCAGCCCGGCGGTGCCCCCGGCGACGGGCAGCACGGTGGTCACGGCCCGGACGAGCGCCGGGTAGAGCGGGAAGAAGGCCAGGTCGTTCAGGACCATGCCGTGGGCGCCGGGCAGGACGCGCCCGTAGCCGTGCGCGGCGATCCCGGCGTACCACTCGGAGTCCCAGGAGGTCGCGAGGAGCGCCCGCGGCGAGCGGCCGGAGTGGTGGGCCCACAGGGTGAGGACGAGCAGACCGGTGAGCCGGGCGGCGGCGAAGAGCCCGAGCGCGGGGGCCGCCCGGCGCAGCGCGCTCCGGGGCGGCCGACGGTCGAGGGGGCCGTTCCGGACCGCGGCCGGGGGCGCCGGGCGGTCGAGGGTCTCGGCGGACAGGGTGCACCTCCGGGCGCGGGAGGTCCCGCTCGGGCGGGAGGGCGGACCGATCATTACCGGTAGATCGGTCTACCCGACGATCGTCCCGGCACCCGGAGGGCGCGCGCGCCACACCCCCACCCGGCCGAACGGCCGGGGCGGGGCGGGGCGGCTCAAGCGCTGAGGGCCTTGAGGCGCGAGACGGCCTCCTCCAGGACCTCGGTCCGCTTGCAGAAGGCGAAGCGGACGAAGGGGGCGCCGGCCTCGCGGTGGTCGTAGAAGACGGCGTTGGGAATGGCGACGACGCCGGCGCGCTCCGGGAGGGAGCGGCAGAAGGCGAAGCCGTCGGTGGCGCCGAGGGGGCGGATGTCGGTGGTGACGAAGTAGGTGCCGGCCGGGCGGTAGACCTCGAAGCCCGCCTGCGCGAGGCCCTCGCTCAGCAGGTCCCGCTTGGCGCTCAGCTCGGCGCGGAGGCCGTCGAAGTAGGCGGCGGGGAGGCGCAGGGCCTCGGCGACCGCGTACTGGAAGGGGCCCGAGGAGACGTACGTGAGGAACTGCTTGGCCGAGCGGACGGCGGAGGTCAGCCCGGGGCTCGCGGTGATCCAGCCGACCTTCCAGCCGGTGAAGGAGAACGTCTTGCCGGCCGAGCCGATGGTGACCGTGCGCTCCCGCATGCCGGGGAGGCTCGCGATCGGCAGGTGTGCGGCGTCGTCGAAGACCAGGTGCTCGTACACCTCGTCCGTGACGACCAGCAGGTCCCGCTCGATCGCGAGCTCGGCGACGGCGGTCAGTTCGGCGCGGGTGAGGACCGTGCCGGTGGGGTTGTGCGGGGTGTTGAGCAGGATCAGCCGGGTCCGGTCGGTGACGGCGGCCCGCAGCTCGTCGAGGTCGAGGACGTAGCTGCCTTCGTGGGGGCGGAGGGTGACGGGGACGCGGGTGCCGCCGGCCATCGCGATGCAGGCGGCGTACGAGTCGTAGTACGGCTCCAGGGCGATCACCTCGTCGCCCGGTTCGACCAGGGCGAGCAGGGCCGCCGCGATCGCCTCGGTGGCGCCCGCCGTGACGAGGACCTCGGTGTCGGGGTCGTACGCGAGGCCGTACCGCTCCCGCTGGTGGTCGGCGATCGCCGTCCGCAGCTCGGGGATGCCGGGGCCGGGCGGGTACTGGTTGCCGAGGCCGTCCCGCAGCGCGCGGACCGCCGCCTCCCGGATCTCCTCCGGGCCGTCGGTGTCGGGGAAGCCCTGGCCGAGGTTGATCGACCCGGTCCTGGCGGCGAGCGCGGACATCTCGGCGAAGATCGTCGTCCCGAACTCGGCGAGGCGGCGATTGAGCAGCGGTCGTGTCATGACCGCCATCCTGGGGCCAAGCTCTGGACTTGCTCAAGTGCGCTTTGACGGGTGACCGGAGCGGGGATCGCCCTGGCATGGACATCGCATTCTTCATCCTCGGGATCGCGGCCGTACTCGCGTTCGGGGTGTGGCTCATCGCGAGCGGGATGAGGGGGACGGGCGGGACGAGGCGCGGGAGCGGTGGGGGCGACAGCTGGTGGGCGGGATCGTCCTCCTCGTCCTCCTCCTCTTCCTCGTCCTCCACCTCCTGCTCCTCGTCCCCGTCGTTCTCCTGCTCCAGCTCCTCGTGTTCGAGCTCCTCGTGTTCGAGCTCCTCGTGCTCCAGTTCCTCCTGCTCCAGCTCCTCGTGCAGCTGAAGCTCTGGACTCGCTCAAGTCGGCTTTGACGGGGTGTCGGACCGGGCATCCCCCTCGCACAGAAGAACGGGGGTAGTGCAGATGGAATTCGTGATCTTCATCGTCTTCGCGCTGGTGGTGATCGGACTGTTCTCCGGCAGCCGGAAGGGCAAGGGGAAGCGGCGCGGTGGGCGCAAGGGCGGAGGCTGGGCCGACGGCGGCGGCGGCGGGAACGGCGGCTGCAGCAGCTCCTGCGGATCGGGCGGCTCCTGCGGGTCCGGCTGCGGCGGGGGTGGCTGTGGTGGCGGCAGCTGACTGAACAAGTGAACTGTTGGGTCCCCGAAGGGGTTGGAAAACACAGCAAGTTGGGTAAAAACGCTGCGAGTCGCCCGGCGTCCGTGGTTCTCTCGCTCCTGACAGAGACAGCCCTCGGACCGTGTGTGGACCCGAGCCGGCGATTCCCCACTCCCGTAGAACCCTTCTCCGGGGCGCCCCCGGCCCACCCGTCAAACCGTGTTTGCGGAGCCGACCCATGCTCACCACCCTGAAGACCTCCTACACCGATACGCGCGCGGCCGATCTGGCCTGGGCCCTCGGGCGCGAGCCGCTGCCCGCGCTCGCCGTGCTCGATCTCGAACTCTCCGGAGCCAAGCTCCAGTTGAGGCTGCTCGGCGCCTCCCACCAGGTCCTCCTGGAGGAGGAGGGGCGCCACTGCTCGGAGACCGTGGCCTGCATGCCCGGCAGCAGCACCCCGCTCCCGCTCGGCGTCTCCAAGCGCGTCGGCGAATGGGAGTACGAATTCGCGGCGCGCGTCGAGACGCTCTCGCAGGGCTCCTTCGCGGGCCGTGCGCAGGAGCTCCTCGCGCTCGTCGCCGACCATCCCAACGGGCTCGCGGGGACCTTCCCCGGTTCCCCGCACGCCTTCACCGCGATGCTGGCGCACCGTCACGAGGGGCAGCTGCGGTGGCGCACCTGGCACGCCTACCCGCAGGAAGGGCAGTTGGTGGTGACCAGGACCCGCATCGGCGTACGTATGCCTGCAACGCTCTGATGCGCCCTCCCGGAGCGCCATGTGCACTCGTGTGGGTGACAAGGGGTGTGACAGTCGTGACGTAGCGTTACGGACATGATCGAGCCGACCGTGACCATGCCGCCCAAGCGGGTGCGCCGGCCGCCCCCGCGGCGGTCCGTGCGGCCACCGCGCGAGGCGGTGCGGTTCCCGGTCCTCGCGGTCGTCTTCGTCTGCGCCGCCTGCGGCCTGGTCTACGAGCTGGAACTGGTCGCCCTCGCCTCGTACTTGATCGGCGACTCGGTCACCCAGGCCTCCGTCGTGCTCTCCGTGATGGTCTTCGCGATGGGGGTCGGCTCGCTCCTCGCCAAGCGGCTGCACGGCCGCGCAGCCGTCGGCTTCGGCCTGCTCGAGGCCGGACTCGCGCTGGTCGGCGGCTGCTCGGCGATGGTGCTGTACGCCTCCTTCGCCTGGCTCGGCGAATCGCGGTACGTGCTCGTGGCGTTCTCGCTCGCGATCGGCGTGCTCATCGGCGCCGAGATCCCGCTCCTGATGTCGCTGATACAGCGGGGACAGGCGGCGCGGCCCGATCGGGCCGCGCGCACCGCCGGCTCCGGGCGGGCCGGGCGACAGGGCTCGCTCGGGGAGCGGGACGACGCCGCGGGGACGGTCGCCGACCTCTTCGCCGCCGACTACGTCGGTGCGCTCGTCGGCGGCCTCGCCTTTCCCTTCCTGCTGCTGCCCTGGCTCGGCCAGCTCACCGGCGCGCTCGTCACCGGCGCGGTCAACGCCGTCGCGGGCGGCGGCCTCGTGCTCTGGGTGTTCCGCCGCGACCTCACCAACCGGTCCCGGGCCCTGCTCCTCGCCGTGAACCTGTGCGTCCTGACCGTCCTCGCCACCGCGACCGTCCTCGTCGACGACTTCGAACAGGCCGCCCGCCGGGCCGTCTACGGGGACCGGGTGCGGGTCGCCGTCCACACCGAGCTCCAGGAGGTCGTCGTGACCGGGGGCCGGGAGGAGCCGCCCGACCTCTTCCTCGACGGACGCCTCCGGGTGGCCGGCCGGGACGAGTACCGCTACCACGAGGCGCTCGTCCACCCCGCGATGAACGGCGCCCACGCGCGCGTCCTGATCGTCGGCGGCGGCGACGGCATGGCCGCCCGCGAGGTCCTGCGCTACGCCGGGGTCCGCTCCGTCACCGTCGTCGAGCTCGACCCGGGGGTCGTCCGCCTCGCCCGTACGGACCCGGCGCTCGCCACGCTCAACGCCCAGGCCTTCCGCGACCCCCGCGTCCGTGTGGCCTACGCGGACGCGTTCCGCTGGCTGAGGGGCGCCGCCGATCGTCTGCAGGAACGGTACGACGTGGTGATCTCCGACCTCCCCGACCCGGGGATCACCCCCAGCACCAAGCTCTACTCGGAGGAGTTCTACGGCCTGGTGGCCCGGGTGCTCACCGAGTCCGGACGGTTCGCCGTGCACGCCGGATCGGTCACCGACCGGCCCCGCACCTACTGGACCGTCGACGCCACCCTGCGCGCCGCCGGATTCGCGACCCGGCCGTACAGCGCGAGCGGCCGCACCCCCGGCTTCGCCGCCGGACCCGACCGCGCCGACCGCACCAGCGGCACGGAGCGGGGGCCGAGGGACTGGGGCTTCCTCCTGGCCGTACGGGGCGAGCGGCCGCCCGCCCTCCGCCTCGCCCCCGACGCGCCCCGGCTGCGCTCGCTCGGCGCCGGGACGCTGGAGAGCGCGGCGCGCCGCGCCGAACGGACCCGGGGCGCCGCACCGCCGCCCTCGACCCTGGTGCACCCCCGGTACGGAGCCTGACCCGTCTGCCGGGCCGACCCGTCTGCCCGGCCGACCCGTCTGCCGGGCGCAAAGAGGCGACGTCGCGCCCCGCCCTGAGTAGGCTCGGCTTCCATGGAGCATGAGGTGTTCGTTCCGGTCCCGGCCGAGGCCCTGCGCGCGACGCTCACGGACCCGGCCCGCGTGGTGCGCTGCGTGCCCGGCCTCCAGCGGGACGCCGACGCGGAGGCCGGGCCCCTCACGGGCCGGCTGAAGGTGCGGGTCGGCGGCAACACCATCACGTACCGGGGCACCCTGCGGGTCGTCGAGCGGGACGGTGCCATCACCTACGAGGGCGAGGCCACCGAGGCCCGGGGCAAGGGCTCGGCCGAGCTCTCCCTCACCGTCGTCCTCACCCCGGTGGCCGAGGGGACCAGCCTGAGCTTCACCGGCGCCCTCACGGCGGTCGGCCGGCTCGCCGACGCGACGGACGAGGCACGCGCCACGGCGGGCGTCCGACTCCTCGACAAGTTCGTGGAAGCCCTGGCCGTGCTCTCGGAGGAGCCCGCGGCTCCCGAAGAGGCCACGGACGACGACGGGGTCGACGACGGGGTGGAGGAGCCGTCCGCCCGGAGCGCGGTCCTCGACGCGCCCGTGCCGCCCGCCTCCCTCGACCCGCTCCTCGACGAGGACTTCGCCGACACCCCGATCGAGTTCCCCGCCCCGCAGCCCGCCGCCGAGGCCGCCCACGCCCGCCGGACCATGATCGGGCGGAGCGCCGAGGAGGTCGACCACGCCCCGCCGCGCGGCCGTTACGCCCCCGTCCCCGCCCCCGAGGCGACGAGCGCCGGCGCCACCCTGCGCTGGATCGCCCCGGCCGCCGCCCTCGCCCTCGCCTCGGCCGTCGTCGTCGGCCGGGCCCTGCGCCGCCGCCGCTGAACCGGCCCCATCGGCACTAGGGCCTGTCTGGCCATTCCCGTCGGGTCCGGGTCGTCCGGCACGCACGCTCGCCGCACGGCCGAACCACCCAAGTAGCTCCGCTACGAGGGCGCCTCGGCCGCACGCCGATCGCACGCACCGGACGACCCGGCCTGATCCGACGCGAATGGCCAGACAGGCCCTATGGTCGGGGCGTGAGCATGCAGACGCGACTGACGGCGGGCGACGCCGAGTTGACCATCAACCCCGACCACGGCTGCCGGATCGAGAGCCTGCGCATCGCCGGCACCGAGGTGCTGCGGCAGGGCGAGCGGTACGGAAGCTTCCCGATGGTGCCCTGGTGCGGGCGGACCGAGAACGGCCGCTTCCGCAACGGCGCCACCACGCACCAGCTCCCGGTCAACGCCGCCCCGCACGCCATCCACGGCACCGTGCGGGACATCCCGTGGAAGACCGCCCGGACCTCCGCGACCGAGGCCGTCTTCACCTGCGAGCTCGGCGACCCCTGGCCGTACAAGGGCAGGGTCACCCAGGTCTTCGAGCTGTCCGAAGACTCCCTCACCCTCCGCTTCGGCATCGAGACCTACGACGACTCGTTCCCGGCGCAGGCCGGCTGGCACCCGTGGTTCCTGCGCAACCTCGGGCAGGGCGGTCAGGACGTACGGATCGACTTCACGCCCGCCTGGCAGGAGGAGCGCGGGGAGAACCACCTCCCCACCGGCCACCGCATCGACCCCCTCCCGGGCCCCTGGGACGACTGCTTCGGCATGCCCGCCGGTGTCGACGTCACCCTCACCTGGCCGGAGGAGCTGGAGCTCAAGGTCGCGAGCCGCGCCGAGTGGGTCGTGATCTACGACGAGCCCGCCGAGGCGGTCTGCGTCGAGCCGCAGTCCGGCCCGCCGAACGGCCTCAACACCCATCCGCGCCTGGTCACCCCGATCGACCCCCTGGAGGTCGAGAGCACCTGGAGCTGGCGGCGGCTTTAAGCTCGTGGGCATGACTGACGTACGCGCTGAGCTGCTCCAGCAGATCAAGGACAAGGCCGTGGTGCACGGCAAGGTGACCCTCTCCTCGGGTCTGGAAGCCGACTACTACGTGGACCTGCGCCGGATCACGCTGGACGGCGCGGCTTCGCCGCTGGTCGGCCAGGTCATGGTCGAACTGACCAAGGACCTCGACTTCGACGCGGTCGGCGGCCTGACGCTGGGCGCCGACCCGGTCGCGACGTCGATGCTGCACGCCGCCGCCGCGCGGGGCGAGCGCCTCGACGCCTTCGTCGTCCGCAAGGCCGCCAAGGCCCACGGGATGCAGCGCCAGGTCGAGGGTCCGGACATCAAGGGCCGTCGCGTCCTGATCGTCGAGGACACCTCCACCACCGGTGGCTCGCCGCTGACCGCCGTCGAGGCGGCGCGCGCGGCCGGCGCCGAGGTCGTCGCCGTCGCCACGATCGTGGACCGGGCCACCGGAGCCGGCGAGAAGATCAGCGGCACGGCGGGCGTTCCGTACCTCTACGCCTACGCGCTGGACGAGCTCGGCCTGGCGTAAGGCCCGGCGTAACCGCCGCGAAGTCGTGACTTAGGTCCCGGACCCCCGCCAGAACGGTCCTGACCTGCGTTTTTACCTGAGGGCGGGGTGTTTCACGTGAAACACCCCGCCCTTCGGCATGCCGCGCCCGTGGGAGCCCGCACAAGAGTCTGGAAAGATGGGCCGCGACGATGACGTCGCCCCTAGGTCAGGGACAGCAACGCACACACCCCGCACATCACAAGGAGCGGACGAATGCCCATCGCAACCCCCGAGGTCTACAACGAGATGCTCGACCGGGCGAAGGCAGGCAAGTTCGCCTACCCGGCCATCAACGTGACCTCGTCCCAGACCCTGCACGCTGCGCTGCGCGGCTTCGCGGAGGCCGAGAGCGACGGCATCATCCAGATCTCGACCGGCGGTGCCGAGTTCCTGGGCGGTCAGTACAACAAGGACATGGTCACGGGCGCCGTTGCCCTGGCCGAGTTCGCGCACATCGTCGCCGCGAAGTACGACATCACGGTCGCCCTCCACACCGACCACTGCCCGAAGGACAAGCTGGACGGCTACGTCCGTCCGCTGCTCGACATCTCCGCCGAGCGCGTCAAGGCCGGTCAGAACCCGCTGTTCCAGTCGCACATGTGGGACGGCTCCGCCGAGACCCTCGCCGACAACCTGGCCATCGGCCAGGAGCTGCTCGCGAAGGCCGCCGCCGCCAAGATCATCCTCGAGGTCGAGATCACCCCGACCGGTGGCGAGGAGGACGGCGTCAGCCACGAGATCAACGACGAGCTGTACACCACCGTCGACGACGCCATCCGCACCGCCGAGGCCCTCGGCCTGGGCGAGAAGGGCCGCTACCTGCTCGCCGCGTCCTTCGGCAACGTGCACGGCGTCTACAAGCCGGGCAACGTCGTGCTCCGCCCCGAGCTCCTCAAGGACCTCCAGGCGGGCGTCGCCGCCAAGTTCGGCAAGGCCGACCCGTTCGACTTCGTCTTCCACGGCGGTTCGGGCTCGACGGCCGAGGAGATCGCCACCGCGCTCGAGAACGGCGTCGTGAAGATGAACCTCGACACCGACACCCAGTACGCCTTCACCCGCCCGGTCGTGGACCACATGTTCCGCAACTACGACGGTGTCCTGAAGGTCGACGGCGAGGTCGGCAAGAAGTCCACCTACGACCCGCGCACCTGGGGCAAGCTGGCCGAGGCCGGCATGGCCGTCCGCGTGACCGAGGCGTGTGCCGCGCTGCGCTCGACCGGCACGAAGCTGAAGTAAGCCTGTGAGCGACGGGCCCGGCCACCTCCTCGGGTGCCGGGCCCTCGTCATGTCTGGAGGATGACCGTGGCGTACGACTTCGACCGGGAGATAGACCGGCGCGGGACCTCGTCGGTCCAGTGGGACGGCATCGCGGATCGCTTCGGCGTCTCCGATCTGCTGCCCTTCACCATCTCCGACATGGACTTCGCCTCCCCGCCGGAGGTCCTCGGGGCCCTGCGCGAGCGCGTCGACCACGGCGTCTTCGGCTACACGGACTGGCGGCTCGGGGAGTTCCGGGAGGCGATCCGCCACTGGTACGCGAGCCGGTACGGCGCCGAGATCGACCCGGAGACGCTGGTGTACGCGCCCTCGGTGCTCTCCCAGCTCTCCCAGCTCCTCCAGATGTGGACCGCCCCCGGGGACGGCGTGGTCGTCCACACCCCCACGTACGACGGCTTCCGCAAGGCCGTCACCGGGCTCGGGCGCGAGCTGCGGGGCGTCCCCGTCGGCGACCCGGAGGCCCTGGAGCGGGAGCTCGCCCGGCCGGACAGCCGGATGCTGCTGCTCTGCTCCCCGCACAACCCGACCGGCCGGGTGTGGACGGAGGAGGAGCTCAGGGGCTTCGCCGAGCTGGCCGAGCGGCACGGCGCGGCCGTCGTCAGCGACGAGATCCACGCCGACCTGACGACCGACGGCCACCGGCACATCCCCTGGACCCGGATCGCCGAGCCGGGCCGGGGCCGCCGCTGGGCCCTGGTCACCTCCGGCACGAAGGCCTTCAACTTCCCGGCGCTCTCCGGTTCGTACGGCATGGTCGGCGACCCTGACGAGCGCGTGGCCTTCGTCCGCCGCATGGAGACCGGCGAGGGTCTCGCCTCGCCCGCGGTGCTCTCCCTGACCGCCCACGTCGCCGCGTACCGGCAGGGCGCTCCCTGGCTGGACGAGCTGCGCGGGTACGTGGCCGGGACGATGGACATGCTCCGCAAGCGCCTCGCGGAGGGCCTTCCGGAGGTCGGCTGGGCGCCCCCGCAGGCCGGCTATCTGGCCTGGATCGACCTGCGGCCGCTCGGGGTCGACGAGACCCGGCTCCAGGAGGAGCTGGTCTCGGTGGAGAAGGTCGCGATCATGCCGGGCGGGGTCTACGGCACGCCCGGCTTCGTCCGGCTGAACGTCGGCTGCCCCCGGAGCAAGGCCGAGCGGGGCGTGGACGCGCTGGTCAGGGCGGCGAACCGGCTGCGTACGGCCTGATCCCGGCGCGCGAGGGCCCCCGCTTCGCGGGACCATGCAGGCATGGGTGCGGGTGCGGGTGCGGGCGTGCGGGACGTGCGGATGGCCTCGGCTTCCGGCCGGTGGATCGTGTTCACCACGGTCCTCGGATCCGGGATGGCGCTGCTCGACTCGACCGTCGTCAATGTCGCCCTGCCGCACATCGGCGAGGACCTGGGGGCCGACCTCGCCGTCCTCCAGTGGACGGTCAACGCCTACATGCTGACCCTGGCCGGGCTGATCCTGCTCGGCGGCTCGCTCGGCGACCGGTACGGGCGGCGGAAGGTCTTCGTCCTCGGCGTGGTCTGGTTCGCCCTCGCCTCCCTGCTGTGCGGGCTCGCGCCGAACGCCGGGGTGCTGATCGCGGCCCGCGCCCTCCAGGGCGTCGGCGGGGCGCTGCTCACCCCCGGCTCCCTCGCCCTGATCCAGGCGAGCTTCCACCCGGACGACCGGGCGCGGGCCGTCGGGCTCTGGTCGGGCTTCGGCGGTGTCGGCGCGGCGATCGGGCCGTTCGTGGGCGGCTGGCTGGTGGACGGTCCCGGCTGGCGGTGGGTGTTCCTGCTGAACGTGCCGCTCGCCGCGATCTGCGTACCGGTCGCCCTGCGGCACGTGCCGGAGTCGCGGGACGAGACCGCGCACGGCCGCTTCGACGTGCTCGGCGCGGTCCTGGGCGCGGCGGGGCTCGCGCTCGTCACGTACGCGCTGATCGGCGCGGCCTGGTGGGCCGGGGTGGCCGGGGCGCTGGTCGGGGCCGGGTTCGTGCTGGTGGAGCGGCGGCGCGGGGAGCGGGCGATGGTGCCGCCGTCGATCTTCCGCTCGCGGCTGTTCGTCGCGGTCAACCTGGTGACGCTGTGCGTGTACGCGGCGTTCGGCGGTTTCTTCTTCCTGGCGGCCCTCCAGCTCCAGGTGGTCTCCGGCTACTCAGCGCTCGGTGCCGGCATGGCCCTGCTGCCCGCCACCGTGCTCATGCTGCTGCTGTCGGCGAAGTCGGGGGAGCTGGGGGAGAAGATCGGGCCGCGGATCCCGCTCACGGTGGGGCCGCTGCTGTGCGCGGCGGGGATGCTGCTGATGCTGCGGGTCGGGGAGGACGCCTCGTACCTGACGGATGTGCTGCCGGCGATGGTCGTCCTCGGTCTCGGCATGACGACCCTGGTCGCCCCGCTGACCGCGACCGTCCTCGCCTCGGTGGACGTGTCCCGGGCGGGCCTCGCGAGCGGCATCAACAACGCGGCCGCCCGCGCCGCCGGGCTGATCGCGGTGGCCGCGCTGCCGCTGCTCGCCGGGATGGGCCCGGAGGCGTACCGCTCGGCGGAGGAGTTCGGGGACACGTTCCGGCGGGCGATGCCGATGTGCGCGGGGATCCTGGTGGTGGGCGCGGCCCTCGCCTGGACGACCATGAAGACCCCGGCCCCGGCGCCGGGCTGCCACCCGGAGTGCAAGGTCCACTGCGGGGTGCAGGCCCCGCCACTCGACCCGGGGCAGCGGGACGCGGCCCCTGGTCCGGGCTCCTGAGGCAGACTGGGGCCCATGGCCATCCACGAGAACCTGCTGGGGGGACCGGCCCCCACCCACCTGCCCGACGAGCCGGGGCCGCGCGAGCTGCTCGCGAGCGGTGCGGCGCCGGCGGACGTCGCCGCGAAGTACCCGACCTCCTCGCTCGCCTGGGCCCGGCTCGCCGACGACGCCTACGAGCGCGGCGCGGTCGTCGAGTCGTACGCCTACGCCCGTACCGGCTACCACCGCGGCCTGGACGCGCTGCGCCGCAACGGCTGGAAGGGCCACGGCCCGGTGCCGTGGGAGCACGAGCCGAACCGCGGCTTCCTGCGCGCGCTGCACGCCCTGGCCCGGGCGGCCGGCGAGATCGGCGAGAAGGACGAGTACGAGCGCTGCACGACCTTCCTGCGGGACTCCTCGGAGACCGCGGCGGAGACGCTCGGCTGACGTTCCCGGCTTCTGTGAACGCCCTCACGGCACACCTCACGCGAACGCCCTTTCTCCCCCACGGGAGAAAGGGCGTTCGAGTCGAGCGGGTACGATCCCCGGAACCGCAGGACTTGAGGGGGGAACTCTGTCGTGGGGAAACGTGCCTTACCCGCCGGAAGGCGGGGAAAGAGGAAACAGCGCAGGTCCAGGTCCCGGTCCGGCTTCGTCCTGCCGACCCTGGTCCTGATGACGGTCTCGCTCGGTGCCGGCGCCGCCCTCGCGCACTACCAGGGCAAGGCCGGAAACGGGGCGGCGGCGGCCCCCAGGGCGGTGGAACCGACGACGGTCACGCCGAGCCCACGGGCCACGACGGCGAAGCCGACGCCGAAACCGAAGCCGACGCCCAAGAAGACGCCGAAGCCGACCCCCACGCCCACCAGGAAGAAGACCACCGTCCCGCAGTCCGGTGCCGGGACCTTCACCACCGCGCGGGCCTCCGGGACGCCCGTCGGCCACACCGGCACGCTGCGCCGCTACCGCGTCCAGGTCGAGGACGGAATCGACCTGTCGGCACGCGAGACGGCCGCCGAGATCCAGCAGATCCTGGGGCATCCGCGCAGCTGGGCCGCGCACGGCCGGGGCCGCTTCCAGCTGGTCTCGGAGAACGCCGACTTCGTCATCCGGATCGCCACCCCGGACACCGCCGACGCGCTCTGCCTGCGGCAGGGGCTCCGCACCCACGGCGAGCTGAACTGCGAGACCGCCGACGGCGTCGTCGTGAACCTCAAGCGGTGGATGCTCGGCTCGCCGACCTTCACCGGCCCGGCCACGGAGTACCGGCACCTGATCATCAACCACGAGGTCGGGCACGAGATCGGCATCCGCACCCACATGGGCTGCCCGGGTCCGGGCAGGCTCGCACCCGCGATGATGCAGCAGATCAAAGGCCTCGACGGCTGCCGATCGAACGCTTTTCCGTATGACGAAGACGGGAGCTACATCACGGGCCCGATCGTGTCATGATGCGCTTGGGACGTGCGCGAAGGAGCGCGCCTCCCGAGGGGACCGGAGCTCCCGTGGCGCGCGGATCGACCACGGTGGAGCGGACCGCTACCCGGTAGCCCGTATCGAGGAGACAGAAATGTCCACCTTCCCCGATGCCTCCGGAGCCGGCTCGGTCGTCGACGACCCGAACCTCGACTTCGCGGGCACGACGCCGTACGAGGACTACGTCCAGGCGGACGTCCTCACTCACCTCCAGCACCTCCGCTCGGACGACCCCGGCGAGATGGTCTTCCTGGTCACCACCCAGGTCATGGAGCTGTGGTTCACGGTGATCGTCCACGAGTGGGAGACCGCGAGCCGCGCCCTGCGCGAGGACCGCGTCCCCGTCGCGATGGACGCGCTCAAGCGCTCCGTGCGCGAGCTGGAGGCCCTCAACCACTCCTGGCGTCCGCTCGCCCAGCTCACCCCCGGCCAGTTCAACGCCTACCGGGCGGCGCTCGGCGAGGGCTCCGGCTTCCAGTCGGCGATGTACCGGCGGATGGAGTTCCTGCTCGGCGAGAAGTCCGCGTCCATGCTCGTCCCGCACCGGGGCGCGCCCCGCGTCCACGCCGAGCTGGAGAAGGCGCTCCAGGAGCCGAGCCTGTACGACGAGGTCCTCGGGCTCCTCGCCCGCCGCGGCCTGCCCGTGCCGGCGTCGGTCCTCGGCCGCGACCTGGCGCAGCGGTACGAGCCCTCGCCCGAGGTCGAGGCGATCTGGGCCGGGATCTACGCGGACGCCGACCAGAACACCGAGCTCGTCCGGCTCGGCGAGGCCCTGAGCGACGTCGCCGAACTGGTCTGGCGCTGGCGCAACGACCACCTGGTGGCGACCCGGCGCGCGATGGGCGCGAAGACCGGCACCGGTGGCTCCGCGGGCGTGGCCTGGCTGGAGAAGCGGGCCCAGAAGAACGTGTTCCCCGAGCTCTGGACGGCCCGCAGCCATGTCTGAGACGTACGAGGAGAGGGCCGCGCGACCCGACGCGGCCGACGGCCTCCGCAAGCGGGCCCTGGAGCTCGACGCGGCCGACGCACTGGCCGGGCACCGCGCGAAGTTCGCCCTCGACGAGGGGACCGTCTACCTCGACGGCAACTCGCTGGGCGCGCTGCCCGCGCACGTCCCGGCCCGCATGGCCGACGTCATCACCCGCGAGTGGGGCGAGCTGCGCATCCGCTCCTGGGACGAGTCCGGCTGGTGGACCGCGCCCGAGCGGATCGGCGACCGGATCGCCCCGATCGTCGGCGCCGCCCCGGGGCAGATCGTCGTCGGCGACTCGACGAGCGTGAACGTCTTCAAGGCGGTCGTCGCCGCGGCCCGGATGAACGGTGACGACCGGAACGAGATCCTCGTCGACGCGACGACCTTTCCCACGGACGGGTACATCGCGCAGTCCGCGGCGCGGATGACGGGTCACGCGATCGTGCCCTGCGACCCGGCCGACATGGCGGCCGCGGCGGGCGACCGCACGGCCCTCGCGCTCGTCAACCACGTCGACTACCGCACGGGCCGGCTCCAGGACCTGCCCGGCATCACCGCCGCGCTGCACGCGGCGGGCGCGCTCGCCGTCTGGGACCTGTGCCACAGCGCGGGCGCGCTGCCCGTCGGCCTGGACGCGCACGGCGTCGACCTGGCCGTCGGCTGCACCTACAAGTACCTGAACGGCGGCCCCGGTTCGCCCGCGTACCTGTACGTCGCCGAGCGCCACCAGGCCGGCTTCGACTCGCCGCTGCCCGGCTGGAACTCGCACGCGGACCCGTTCGGCATGACCCCCGGCTACGAGGCGGCGGACGGCGCGCTCCGGGGCCGGGTCGGCACGCCCGACATCCTCTCCATGCTGGCCCTCGAAGCGGCGCTCGACGTCTGGGACGAGGTCGCGATCGAGGACGTCCGGGCCAAGTCCCTCGCCCTGACGGACTTCTTCCTGGAGTGCGTCGAGGCGTACGTCCCCGAGGGCCGCGTCACCTCCGTGACCCCCGGGGCGGGCGCCGAGCGCGGCAGCCAGGTGGCGCTGCGCTGCGCGGACGCGCCGGCCGTCATGACCGAGCTGATCAAGCGCGGGGTCGTCGGGGATCTGCGCCGTCCGGACATCCTGCGGTTCGGCTTCACGCCGCTGTACGTGGGCTTCGCGGACGCGGAGCGGGCGGCCCGGATCCTCGGGGAGGTCCTTCGGTAGGCCTGATCATCGTCGGATGATCGCCTGATCTGCGGGGGTTCCGGTGCTGGTACCGTCCCCGCAGGTCAGGCCAATTCGGCCGCGTACCCGAGAGGTTGGAACAGCATGCCGGACCCCGCCGCACGCGATGCCGCCGAAGAGGCGTCGGCCTTCTCGCACCCGGCCGTCGCCCCGGACGCCACCGCCGCGTACGGCGACCACCCGGACCAGGTGGTCGACTTCTACGCCCCGCGTGACGGGCGCACCCGGGCCCCGCTCGTCGTCGCCCTGCACGGCGGCGCCTGGCGGGCACCGTACGACCGGCAGCATCTGACCCCGTTCGTGGACTTCCTGGCCCGCCGGGGCTTCGCCGTGGCGAGCGTCGAGTACCGGCGCGGCCCCGGCCTCCCCCACCAGGGCGGCACGGCCCCGGTGGCGGGGCGCTGGCCGGAGACCTTCGACGACGTGGCGGCGGCGCTCGACGCCCTGCCGGAGCTGGCCGCGGCGCACCTGCCGCAGGCCGACCCGCGGCGGACCGTCCTCACCGGCCACTCGGCGGGCGGCCACCTCGCCCTGTGGGCCGCCGCCCGGCACGTCCTGCCCGCGGACGCGCCCTGGCGCCTGCCGTCTCCGCCGGAGCTGCGCGGGGTCGTCGCCCTGGCCCCGATCGCCCACTTCGGGCGGGCGGTGGAGCTCGGGGTGTGCGGCGGCGCGGTCACGGAACTGCTCGGCAGCGAGGCGCGGTACGAGGAGCGCGCGGCGGCCACGGACCCGTCCGTCCTCCTCCCGACCGGCATCGCCACGACCCTCGTCCAGGGCCGCGAGGACATCGTCGTCCCGTACGCCGTGGCCGAGGCGTACGCGGAGGCGGCGGCGAAGGCGGGCGAGGAGGTCGGCCTGACGCTCCTGGAGGGCATCGGCCACTTCCCGCTGATCGACCCGGCGGCGGACGCCTGCGCGGTGGTGGCGGAGGAGATCGCCCAGCTGGCCTGGTGAACCGGAATTCCCGGGTCACCCGTACAACCCTTCGAGCCGATCACGAGTCTCATCGGGCACGGCACTCCCGTGTCCGATCTTCTTCGTGGGGGTTCACCTTGCAGTTCCGCACCACCGGCACCCGCCTCGCCTCGGCCGTCACGGCCGTCCTCGCCGTCACGGCGCTGGGCGCGGGCACCCTGGCCACGGCGCCGACCGCCTTCGCGGCGACCCCGGCCACTACGGCCTCGGCCGAGCAGGCCGCCGAGGCCCTTCCTGTCTTCCCCGAGGGCTCCGACTTCGCGGGCGTCGGCACCACAGGTTTCCTCAGCTCCTCCTACGACGCGTCCTACACGAGGATCCTGCTCTGGACGCCGTACGACGGTGGGGCCCCGACCAAGATCCAGGAGCCCGAGGGCGGCGGCGTCTTCATGGCCGGCAGCGACGTCGTGGTCATCGGCGACGCGAGCTGGAACCTCGAGATGCGTTCCCTCACCCTGCGGAACATGGCCGACCCGTCCGCCCCGGCCGTGTCCATCGACCTCGGTGCGCTGGACGGCACCTACGTGACCACGCTGAGCCCGACGAGCGTGCTCGCGCAGATCACGAAGGCGGACGGCACGACGGAACTGCACGTCGTGACCAAGGACGGCACCACGACGACCACCCGCAAGATCGCGGGTCTGCCGGCGGACGCCGCCGAGTTCGTCGGGTCGACGGCTCACGACGGTTCCGTCCTCGTGGGGTACTCGACGGGTCCGGAGAACGCGCGGACCGGCGGCCGGGCCCTGGTCGACATCGCGGCCGGGACGGTGACCGAGACCTACGCCTCCGCCGAGTCCGGGTACGACTTCGCGAGCCTGATGTTCTCCGGTTCCCACGTGGCCTGGCTCGACTACGACAGCACCAGCGGGCTGTACATCACCTCCGTCGACCGCAAGACGGGCGACAGGAAGAAGACCGTCCTGGGCGTCCGCGACGGTGAGTGGTACTACGAGCTCGTCGGCGACCGGTTGGTGTACGGCAACCCCTCGAAGCCCGCCCAGGCCGTCTCCCTGACCGGCGGCGAGACCCTCGCCCTCGGCGTCACGGCGTCCGACGCGTCCTCGGCCGACGGCAGCGCCATCCTGCGCGGCAGCCGGGCCGCCGACGGTGACGGGCTGTTCCGTGTCGCGCCCGCGGCCGACGGCACCCTCACGGTCACCAAGGTGGCGGAGACGGGCACGCCGGTGACCGAGCCCCCGGTGACCGAGCCGGCGCTGGCGATCCAGGAGGTCCACGTCCCCGACACGGTGGACCTCGACAAGTCCGGCGGCAAGGTGACCCTCGGCTGGACGCTGTCGCGGGCCGACGCCTATATGGACGTCACGGTCTCGAACACGGCCACTGGCAAGGAGTTCAAGACGCACCTGAGCGCGCCCACGAGCGGCACCCTGTTCTCCTTCGACTGGGACGGCACCATCGACGGGGTGGACGCGCCGAACGGCACGTACGCCATCGAGGCCGAGGCGACGCTGCCCGAGGGTTCTGGCTGGTCCGTCTACCAGGGCTGGCTCATGAACGTCGTCCGCGCCGCCAACCCGCACGACTACACCAACAACGGCTCCACCGACGTCCTCGCCCGGGACGCCTCCGGCGTGCTGTGGCGCGACGACCTGGTGGACCGGCCGGTGAACGGCCAGGTGACCACGGCGATGCGGACGAAGATCGGCGCCGGCTGGGGGATCTACAAGCAGATCGAGGCCGTCGGCAACGTCGGCGGCGGCGCCGTCGGCGACCTCGTCGCGGTCGACGCCGCGGGCGACCAGTGGCTCTACCTCGGCAAGGGCGACGGCACGTTCGCCACCCGGGTGAAGGTCGGCACGGGCTGGCAGATCTACAACAAGATCACCGGCGGTTCGGACCTCGACGGCGACGGCCGTGCCGACCTGGTGGCCACGGACAGCGCCGGCGTCCTGTGGTTCTACAAGGGCACGGGCAGCTACACGAAGCCGTTCGCGGCCCGGGTGAAGGTCGGCGGCGGCTGGCAGGTCTACAACCACCTCACCGCCGTCGGCAACATCGCCGGTTCGGCGGCGGGGGACATGGTCGCCCGCGACACCTCCGGTGTCCTGTGGCTGTACCAGGGCAACGGCGCGGGCGGCTTCGCTCCCCGCGTGAAGATCGGCGCCGGCTGGGGTGCGTTCTCCCAGCTCGTCGGCGCGGGTGACCTCGACAACGACGGTCGCCCGGACCTGATCGCGTACGGGGCGGGCGGCACCTACGTCTACCGCTCGACGGGCTCCGTCACCGCCCCCTTCAGCCGCCAGACGACGTCGCTGTACGCGGGCGAGGGCTCGAAGTTCAACAGCGTCCTGTAGGGGAGCGCTAGTCCTCAAGGGGGACCCGGAAGGATCCGCATCCAGCGGGACGACCGGGTCCCCCGCCGCCCGTACGGTGGTTCGCGTGACCGAGACGCAGATCCCCGAGACGAGCCGCAGCCCCGAGTTCCGCCTGGTGCAGGTGGCGCTCGGCGGCCTGCGCCAGGAACTCTTCCACAACGCCTTCGCCTACCGGCCGCTGCCGCGCATGGACGTGAACAGCGGGCCCGCGCGCCGCCTGCCGAAGCGGATACGCGTCTACGCGGGCCTCCTTCCGCACGCGATCGTCGCCTTCTGCGCCTTCGTCGTCTTCATGATCGGGTACGACCGCGTCAACGACAGCTTCGGACCTGCGGCGTTCGTGTTCGCCTGGGTGTCGCCCGCGATCGTGCTGGCCACGCTGATCCGGCCGGTCTTCGCCTTCTGGGCCTCCCTCGCCTCGACGCCCTTCCTGGCGTTCCTCGGCGGCTACTGGGGCGGCTGGCCCTGGACGGAGAACGCCTTCGCGGCCCACCTGGTGGTCCTCGTCGTCGTCGCCGCCCGCACCGGGCCCCGTACCGCCGGGTGGATGTGGGTCGGGACGGCGGGCTACGCCTTCTTCGCCGAGATGTTCCTCGGCGTGGGGCGCGGTTCCGACTCGGTGCCGATGCTGTTCGTCGCGGCCCTCGCCCTGCTCGCCGTCACCGTCGTCCAGGTCCGCCGCCAGGCGCGCCGCGATGTCACCGCGCAGGAGACCGTCACCCTCCAGGAGATCTCCAAGCGGACGGTCCTGGAGGAGCGGACGACCATCGCCCGGGAGCTGCACGACGTCGTCGCCCACCACATGTCGGTGGTCGCCATCCAGGCGGAGGCCGCGCCGTACCGGGTGGAGAACCCGCCGCCGGAGCTGGAGCAGGCCTTCCGCACCATCCGGGAGAACGCCGTCGCCGCGCTGACCGAACTGCGCCGCATCCTCGGGGTCGTCCGGGCCGAGGACTACGAGGCCCCCGACGCCCCGCAGCCGACCCTCGACGACCTCGACGCGCTCGTCGCCAACGTCCGCGAGGCCGGGCTCGACGTCGAGAAGACCGTGACCGGCGCGGTGCGCGAGCTGCCGCAGGGCGTCGAGCTCTCCGCGTACCGCATCGTCCAGGAAGCCCTGTCGAACGTCCTGCGGCACGCCCCGGGCGCCGCCGCGAAGGTCGAGGTCAGCTACGTCCTCGGCGGCCTCGGCCTGCGCGTCGCCAACGGCCCGGCCCGCGGCCTCGTCAAGCCCTCGCCGGGCGCCGGCCACGGCATCACCGGCATGCGGGAGCGTGTGACGATGCTGGGCGGGGAGATGACGGCGGAGGCGACCGAGGACGGTGGCTACGAGGTGACCGCCTTCGTCCCCGTGAGCCGTGAGGAGCAGCAGGCGTGATCCGCGTACTGATCGTCGACGACCAGATGATGGTCCGCGAGGGTTTCTCGGTGCTGCTCGGGGCGATGCCGGACATCGAGGTCGTCGGCGAGGCGGTGAACGGCCGGGAGGCGATCGCGCAGGTCGCCGCCCTCCACCCCGACGTGGTCCTCATGGACATCCGGATGCCCGAGCTGAACGGCATCGAGGCCACCCGGGAGATCGTCGCCGCCGACGCGGACGCGAAGGTGCTGGTCCTGACGACCTTCGACCTCGACGAGTACGTGTACCAGGCACTGCGCGCCGGGGCCTCGGGCTTCCTCCTCAAGGACGCCTCGGCCCGGCAGCTGGCGGAGGGCGTGCGGGTCGTCGCGGCCGGCGAGGCGCTGCTCGCGCCGACGGTCACGAAGCGGCTGATCACCGAGTTCGCGAAGGCCCCGGGGAGCTCTCCGCGCCCGCCGGCGATGGCGCGGATCGGGGAGCTGACCGAGCGGGAGACGGAGGTCCTGGTCCTCATCGCCCAGGGCCTGTCGAACGCCGAGATCGCCGACCACCTCGTCGTCGCCGAGTCGACGATCAAGACCCACGTCAGCCGCATCCTGGTGAAACTGGGCCTCCGCGACCGCACCCAGGCGGCGGTCTTCGCGTACGAGGCCGGCCTGGTCCGCGTCGGCGGCTGAGCCCCGTTCGTGGCGGGGCCGGTCCGAGGCGGCGGTTGAGCCCCGTTCGTGGCGGGGCCGGTCCGAGGCGGAGGCTGGGCCTCGTTCGTGGCGGGGCGGGTTCGTGGCGGCGGCTGAGCCCCGTTCGTGGCGGGGCCGGTCCGCGTCGGCGGCTGAGCCCCTTCCGCAGCGGGGCCCGTACGCGTCGGCGGCTGAGCCGGGCCGCGGTCGGGCGCGGGGGGTAGCGTCCGGGCATGGACGCTGTTGACGCTGTGTACGACCCCTGGTCGGCCGAGTTCGTCGCCGACCCCTATCCCGCCTACGCCCAACTCCGCGCCGCCGGCCGTGCCCACTGGCACGGTCCCACCCGCCAGTGGCTCATCCCGCACTACGAGGACGTGTCCGCGCTGCTGCGGGACCGGCGGCTCGGCCGGACGTACACCCATCGCTTCACGCACGAGGAGTTCGGGCGGGCGGCGCCGGACGCCGCGTACGAGCCGTTCCACACGCTCAACGACCACGGGCTGCTCGATCTGGAGGCGGCCGACCACTCCCGGATCCGGCGGCTGGTCTCCAAGGCGTTCACGCCGAGGACGGTGGAGAACCTGGCGCCGACCGTGCGGAGCCTCGCCGCCGGTCTTGTGGGGGACCTGGTGGCGAACGGCGGCGGCGATCTGCTGTCGACGGTCGCCGAGCCGCTGCCCGTCGCGGTGATCGCCGAGATGCTCGGCGTCCCGGCGGAGGACGAGGAACGGGCGCGGCTGCGGCCCTGGTCGGCGGCGATCTGCGGGATGTTCGAGCTGAACCCCTCGGAGGAGACGGCCCGGCGCGCGGTCCAGGCCTCCGTCGAGTTCTCGGACTACCTGCGGGAGCTGATCGCGCGGCGGCGGAAGAGTCCGGGGGAGGACCTGATCTCGTCCCTGATCGCGGTGGAGGAGCTGACGGAACAGGAGATGATCTCCACCTGCGTCCTTCTCCTCAACGCGGGCCACGAGGCCACCGTGAACACCACGGTCAACGGCTGGTGGACGCTCCTCAGGCAGGGCGTACGTCTCGATCCCGAAAAGTTGTCCACAGCTGTGGAAGAACTTCTGCGCTACGACACCCCGCTCCAGATGTTCGAGCGGTGGGTCCTCGACGACATCGAACTCGGTGGCGTCACCATCCCGCGCGGCTCCGAGGTCGCCCTCCTCTTCGGCTCCGCCAACCGCGACCCCGCCCGCTTCGGCCCCGCCGCCGACGTCCTCGACCTCGAACGGGCCGACAACCCGCACATCACCTTCGGCGCCGGCATCCACTACTGCCTCGGCGCCCCGCTCGCCCGCCTCGAACTGACCGCCGTCTTCGGAGAGTTGCTGCGACAGGCGCCGGGCATGAGGCTCGCCGCGGAGCCCGTGTGGAAACCCGGTTACGTCATCCGGGGCTTCGAGGAGCTGCTCGTGGAGCTGTGACCCGGCCCTTCGGCTCAGCATGCCTCCGCCAGGACCTGGCGGAGGCGGGCCGCGTAGGCCTCCGGGTGGCTGGTGTTGCCGTTGTGGCCGCCGGGGAACTCGACGAGTTCATGGCCGACGAGCTCGGCCAGGGAGGTCGCGCACTGGTAGTCGAAGACGGTGCGCGGGGTGGTGCGGCCGGCGGCGGGGACTATGCGGGTGCCGGTGTCCGTCAGCGCGGTGGTGTCGAGCGTGTCGTGGACGATCGCGCTGAAGTCGTGGCGGATGAAGTGGTCGAAGTTGGCGATGCGCTGAGCGTTCATCGGCTGGGGCGTCAGGTCCGGCTCGGCATCGGCGTTGGCGGGGTCGATGCCCAGGGTCCGGGCGATCTCCGGCAGCACGGCGCCGAGACCTCCCTGGCCGTACAGCTCCTGGAGGGCGGTGAGCTCCCGCTCGTGGTGGGTGCGCTCCCCGTCGGGCAGCAGGCGCGGGGCGACGGGCTCGTGGGCGACGAGTGTGTGGATGAGCCCGGGGTGGCGCACGGCCGCGTGCAGTCCGATGACCGCGCCCAGGCTGCAGCCGAGCATGGCGGCGGGCCCGTCGGCGAGGGCGGCGAGGAGGTGGTGGACGTCGTCGGCGTGGTCCGTCAGCGTGGCCCCCCGCTCCGGGGCGTCGAGCCGGCTGCGGGAGAGGCCGCGGCGGTCGTAGGTGATCACACGGTAGGAGTCGGTGAGCCGGGCGACGAGGTCGGTGCTGCGGTCGGCGTCGCCCTCCCCGCTCTGCGAGATCAGCAGCGTCGGGCCGGTGCCCCGGACCTGGTAGTGCAGGACCGCCCCCGGGACGTCCAGCGTGCCGACGGTCGTGATCGTGGCCTCGGTCGTGATCGCGGTCATGATTCTCCCCCTCGTGTGCGGCGGGCCTCTCGCCCTCCGTCCTCCTCACCAACGTTATTCCATCCAACTCGATACATCAACCCCGATGTATCAATCACGATGCATCAGGGGGGATGAATCCAGTTCGATGTATGTTGACGGGGTGAATGGAGCCGAACTGTTCCTCCTGGGCCGCCTCCTGATGAAGATCGGCGAGGACGCGCTGCCCGAACCTCCCGGTGGCGAGGGCCGGTACGCCGGCAGCGCCCGGCTGGTGCTGATCGTCGCCGGCGACATCGCCGCCCACCCCGACAGCGCCGTCGGTGAGATCGCCGCCCGGACCGGTCTGCCGCAGAGCCAGGTGTCCACCGCCGTGGCCCGGCTGAAGGAGGCCGGATCGGTGCGCGCCGTGCCGGACCCCGCCGACCGGCGCCGTGTGCTCGTGCGCCCGGCCGCCGAGGCGTCCGAGCGCGTGGCGGAGGTGCGGGCCACCCGGATCGAAGGCGCGCTCGCCGCGGCGCTGGGGTCCGACGACCCGCAGCGCCTGAGTGAGGTCACCCAGGCGCTGGAGGTACTGGCTCGCACGCTCATGCCGGCCTCACCGGCCCGCTCCTGACGAGCCGACGGGCGTGAGGCGGTCGGCGTAAAGGAGCCTCAGCCCGTCGCCACGTCCCGCCGCCGCAGCCCCGCGAGCCCCGCCGCCGTCAGGGCCGCGGCCAGGGCTGTGAGGGTCAGGGCCGGGGCCCAGGCCATCTCCGGTCCCGGCAGCTTCGGCAGGTGGCCGAAGGGGGAGAGGTCGAGGACGGCCTGCGGCAGGCCGAGTGCCGGGCCGATCCAGCCGAGGGCCAGGCAGAGTCCGGCCACGCCCCACGCGGCGGTCGCGGCCTTCGGGGCGGCGCCCCAGAGCAGGACCGCGAGCCCGGCGAGCGTCCAGACGGCCGGGAGCTGGACGAGCGCGGCGCCCAGGATCGGGCCGAGGTCGTGCCCGTACGAGAGGGCGAGGCCGAGTCCGGCGAGGGCCAGGATCAGGGCGGAGCCGGCGAAGGCGATCATCAGGTGTCCGGCGGCCCAGCGGAGGCGTCCGAGGGCTCCGGCGAGGAGCGGTTCGGCCCGGCCCGAGGTCTCTTCGCCGCCCGGTCGCAGCACGGACCCGACCGCGTACAGCGCCGCGAGCATCCCGAAGAGGGAGACCATGGTGGCGAGGAACGCGTCGGTCAGCGCGCTCTGGCCGCCCATCCGCTCGAAGATCTCCCGGGCCCGTTCGTTGTCGCCGACGATGCCGGCCGCGCCCTCGACCATCCCGCCGAAGACGAGCCCGCCGAGCAGGAAGCCGAGCGACCAGCCGAGGAGCGTGCCGCGCTGGAGCCGCCACGCGAGCGCCCCCGCCGACGCGAGCCGCCCCTCCGCCGGGCCCGGGCGGGTCGCGAGGAAGCTCGCGCCGACGTCCCGGCGGGCGGTGAGGCCGTAGGCGAGCAACGTCTGCACGACGACCGCGCCCGCGATCAGGAGCAGCACCCACCAGCGCTCACCGGCGAAGGCGCGGACGTGTTCGGCCCAGCCGATCGGCGAGATCCAGGTGAGGACGGAGCCGCCGTCGGCGCTCCCGGCGTCCCCCGCGGCCCGCAGGACGAACGCAAGACCCAGGACGGCGGCCGACAGGCCCTTCGCGAGCCGGGCGCTCTCCGTGAACTGGGCGGCGAGCGCGGCCGTCGTCGCGAAGAGCATGCCGGTGCCGCCGACCGCCAGGCCGAGCGCGAGCGCCCCGGCCGCGCCCTGTCCTGCGAGGCCGGCGGTGATGACGAGGGCGATGGCGGCATTCATCACGAGCGCGGCGAGGAGCGCCGCCGTCAGCGGGGCCCGGCGCCCCACCGCCCCGGCGGACAGCATCTCCTGACGGCCCGTCTCCTCCTCCTCGCGGGTGTGCCGGACGACCACGATCAGGCTGGCGACGGCGGCGAGGACCGCGCCGAAGGTTCCGAAGCGCCAGGCGACGAGTCCGCCGAGGGAGTCGCCGAAGACCGGCCCGTACATCGCGCGCATCGACGAGTTGGCGGTCATCGAGGCGGCCACCTCGGCGCGCTCGGCGGCCGTGCCGTACAGGCCCTCCAGGGAGCCGGCGCCGCTCGCGACCATGCCGCCGGTGACGAGCGCCCAGACGGGGAGCATCAGCCGGTCGTGGCGCAGTGCGAGCCGGGTGAGGGCGCGGGTGCCGGTGAAGCCGCCGGTCCGGGGGAGTGGTCCCGTGCCGACGAGGCTCATGAGGGCACCTCGTCCGTGTAGTGCCGGAGGAAGAGCTCCTCCAGGGTGGGCGGGGTGGAGGTCAGGCTCCGTACGCCCGAGGCGGTCAGGGAGCGGAGGACGGCGTCGATCTTGTCGGTGTCGACCTGGAACGACACGCGGTCGCCCCGCAGGTCGAAGCCGTGGACGCCGGGGAGGTGGGCGAGGCCGTTGGGCGGTCCGGCGAGTTCGGCGGTGACGCTGGTACGGGTCAGGTGCCGCAGCTCCGCGAGCGAACCCGACTCGACGGTCCGGCCCTTGCGGACGATGCTGATCCGGTCGCAGAGCGCCTCGACCTCGCTGAGGATGTGCGAGGAGAGGAGCACCGTCCGGCCCTGCCGGCGGGCCTCCTCCACACAGTCCTGGAACACCTCCTCCATCAGCGGGTCGAGGCCGCTGGTCGGTTCGTCGAGGACGAGCAGGTCGACGTCGGCGGCGAAGGCGGCGACCAGGGCGACCTTCTGCCGGTTGCCCTTGGAGTAGGTGCGGCCCTTCTTGGTGGGGTCGAGCTCGAAGCGGTCGATGAGCTCGGCGCGCCGGGCCTTGTCGAGGCCGCCGCCGCGCAGTCGTCCGTACAGGTCGATGACCTCGCCGCCCGAGAGGTTGCGCCAGAGGGTCACGTCGCCGGGGACGTACGCGATGCGGCGGTGCAGCTCGACGGCGTCCCGCCAGGGGTCGCGGCCGAGGAGCTGCGTGGCGCCGGAGTCGGCGCGGAGGAGGCCCAGGAGGACCCGGATGGTGGTGGACTTCCCGGCGCCGTTGGGGCCGAGGAATCCGTGGACCTCGCCGGACTCGACCGTGAGGTCGAGGCCGTCGAGCGCGTGGGTGCGCCCGAAGGACTTGTGGAGTCCGACGACGCTGATTGCCTTCGTCATGCTTCAGAACGTACGCTCATTTCACAAACTTGTGAAGTTAAGGAAGAGCATGAATCCGCGCTTAGAGTGGGGAACATGACGACGCCCAAGGACACGACCGGGGAAGAGGCGGTCTCCCGCTTCGTCGAGCGCTTCGCCGCCGAGATGACCGCCGCGGGCATGCAGCGCATGGCGAGCCGCGTCTTCGCCGCGCTCCTCGCCTCCGAGACGGCCTCCATGACCTCGGCCGAGCTGGCCGAACAGCTGCGGATCAGCCCGGCCGCCGTCTCCGGCGCGATCCGCTACCTCTCCCAGGTCAGCATGGTCAGCCGCGAGCGCGACCCCGGCACCCGCCGTGAGCGGTACGTCCTCCACAACGAGCTCTGGTACGAGACCTTCACCCGCCGCGACCAGACCCTCACCCGCTGGGAGAAGGTCCTCGACGAGGGCGCCGCGACCCTCGGGACGGACACCGTGGCGGGCCGCCGCATCGCGGAGACGGCCGAGTTCTTCGCCTTCCTGCACGGCGAGATGGCCGGGATCATGGACCGCTGGCGCGCCCACAAGGACGCGCAGGCGGCCGAGGCCCCTCAGGGGGCCTGAGTCTCCAGCGGCGGAGCGAGCCGGCCCAGGAGCGCGCTGAACTCCGGCCGCTCGTCCGCCTCCCAGTACGGCCCCGCCGGCCACACCGGGCGGTCCCCGATCCAGGGCACGACGAACGGCATGCGCCCGTCCGCGGCGACTTCCCGCCAGCCGTGCAGCCCGGTGGTGCCGACGGGCAGGGTCGGCAGCCCGCGGCGCGGTTCCTTCGGCGGACCGGGCGGAATCAGCGGGAGGACCCCTTCGGGCACGGCGTCCCCGCTGCCGTACATCGGGAAGAGCACCAGGACGGGCGTGCCGCCCTGGGGGTCGTACAGCAGCACGTACCGCCGCTTGATGTGTATGGGGCCGGTCGCGGCCCGGGCCAGTAGCCGCGCGTAGGGCCTGCCGGAGGTCAGCAGCCGGTAGCCGGAGTACACGAGGGCGCCCAGGACCAGCGCGCCCACGGCGTACAGCTTCACCGCGTCCTCCTTCGGCGGCCCGGTCAGCGCGACCGCACCGACGGCCGCGCAGAACGCGAGCGCGACCAGCACCCGGTGCACCCCGGCGGCCCGCCGCAGGCTCCGCACCCGCCACCAGGCCACCTCGCGCACGTCCGCCTCCGGGCGGGGCGTCCGGCCCCGCAGCCCCAGGGGCGTGGCCTGCCGCTGGGCGTGCTCGGCGAGCACCGCGTACGTCGGCCCGGACGCCGGCAGCGCCTTGTCGAGCCGTACGGGATCGCCGTCCACCGTGACCGGAACGGGCACCGGCTCCTGCGGCTGGCTCGGGGCCGTCCGGCGCAGCAGGCCCTCCGCCTCGGCGCCGGCGACGATCTGTCGGCGTACCCGGCTGCCCCGCAGCGGCTTCACCCAGACCAGTTCCCCGCCTCCGGGCGGCGCGACGACCCCGCCCACGCGCGGGTCGCCGCACCACCACAGCACGCCGTCCCGGCCCGGCCGCACCAGCTCGTACCGCTGCCGGGTCGCGATCACGGTCATCGGCCACGCCTCGCCGCCGTCCGCGGCGCGCAGCACGAGGGTCGTCGCGTGCAGGCTCCGGGCGGCCGAAACGGCGGGGTGCGCCGACCAGACACCCGCGCCGAGGGTCCGCCGCATCCGCCGCGCGTTGACATTCGAGCCGATCCCGAAGCCCAGCATCAGGATCCCGGGCGCGAGCAGCCAGGAGGCCGCGTCGGAGGCCCACGTGTCCGCGACCGCCACCCCGACGCCGCCGGCGAGGACGAGCGTCACCACCCCCATGACGACCAGCCGGCCGGCTCTTCGCCGGTACCGCTCCATCGCCCGCGCCGTCTCCTCGACATCAAGCGCACACGTCATCGCACGTCCCCACCCATGAGTACTTGTCCCCGCCCGAGACGTTATGCGGCCTCCACCGGCAATGTCAGCCCCCACGCCCCCGCCCGGACCGTCCACGTCCGACGCCGCACCGGCCCCGTCAGCCGCCCGTCCGCGCGGTAGCGGAAGTCCGGGCCCGAGACCGTGACCGTACCGGCGGTCGCGCGCCGCGTGGGCGCCGAGGCCGGGTGGACGGTCACTTCGGCCGTGCCGCCGACGGGCCGGACCGTCAGGCCCTCCAGCGGCGCGTCGACGTCGGCGAGCAGCACCCCGTCCGCCTCCACCCGCAGCCGGGCCACGGGCGCGGGCGCCGGCCGGACCAGCGTGCGGACGAGGGAGCGGCAGGTGCCCCAGACGGACGGCGCCGCGGCGACGGCGACGGGCACGCCCGGGACCATCAGGTCGCCGAGGACGACGCCGTCGCTGTCGTCGACGAGCAGGTCGAGGCGGCGTACGGCCCCGTGCAGGGCCACCCGGGCCGCCGCGGGCGTGGAGCGCGGCACGCCGAGCGCGTGGGCCACTTCCAGGGCGTCCGGGGGGCCGATCGGGACGAGCGAGAGGGCCCCCTCGGCGAGCTCCCGCTCGCGGTGCAGCAGGGCGACCGTGCGGAGCAGCGCGCGGTCGTCGCCGAGCACGACGGGGCGCCGGGAGCCGCGCCGGGCCAGGGCCCGGGAGAATTCCTCGGGACTGTCCGGCAGGCAGATCTTCGCCTCTGCGCCCGCGGACAGGACATCTTTCGCGATCCGTACGGACTCGCCGTCACTTCGGCGGGCGACCGGGTCGACGATGACCAGCAGCTGGTCGTGATCCGACACCTCGGTCCTTCCTCGGGTAGCATCTTTGTGCAAGAGCCCCTTGCGCTATTGCGCCAGGGGCTTCGTCTATTCCGGGGCACACCGGTGAGGCGGCGTACGCCCCCTGACCTTGGACATGCCCCACCCGGAAGGGGTGTACGCCTGTGCCCGCACTTGTGCTGCTCGGTGCTCAGTGGGGTGACGAGGGCAAGGGAAAGGCCACCGACCTGCTCGGTGGATCCGTGGACTACGTGGTGCGTTACCAGGGCGGCAACAATGCCGGCCACACGGTCGTCGTCGGCGACCAGAAGTACGCGCTGCACCTCCTCCCTTCCGGAATCCTCTCCCCGGGGTGCACCCCGGTGATCGGAAACGGTGTCGTCGTCGACCCGGCGGTCCTGCTCTCCGAGCTGAGCGGGCTGAACGAGCGCGGCGTCGACACGTCGAAGCTCCTGATCAGCGGCAACGCCCACCTGATCACCCCGTACAACGTCACCCTCGACAAGGTGACGGAACGGTTCCTCGGCAAGCGCAAGATCGGCACCACGGGCCGCGGCATCGGCCCGACCTACGCCGACAAGATCAACCGCGTCGGCATCCGGGTCCAGGACCTGTACGACGAGTCGATCCTGGAGCAGAAGGTCGAGGCGGCGCTGGAGGGCAAGAACCAGCTCCTCGCCAAGCTGTACAACCGCCGCGCGATCGACGCCGCGCAGATCGTCGAGGAGATGCTCCAGTACGCGGAGCAGATCAAGCCGTTCGTCGCGGACACCACCCTGATCCTCAACAACGCGCTGGACGAGGACAAGGTCGTGCTCTTCGAGGGCGGCCAGGGAACCCTGCTCGACGTCGACCACGGCACGTACCCCTTCGTCACCTCCTCGAACCCGACCGCGGGCGGCGCCTGCACGGGTGCGGGCGTGGGCCCGACGAAGATCTCCCGTGTCATCGGCATCCTCAAGGCGTACACGACCCGCGTCGGCGCCGGCCCGTTCCCGACGGAGCTGTTCGACGCGGACGGCGAGGCGCTGCGCCGCATCGGTGGCGAGCGCGGTGTCACCACCGGCCGTGACCGCCGCTGCGGCTGGTTCGACGCGGTCATCGCGCGGTACGCGACCCGGGTCAACGGCCTGACGGACTTCTTCCTCACCAAGCTCGACGTGCTGACGGGCTGGGAGCAGATCCCGGTCTGTGTCGCGTACGAGATCGACGGCAAGCGCGTCGAGGAGCTGCCGTACTCGCAGACCGACTTCCACCACGCGAAGCCGATCTACGAGATGCTGCCGGGCTGGTCCGAGGACATCACGAAGGCGAAGACCTTCGCGGACCTGCCGAAGAACGCGCAGGCGTACGTGAAGGCGCTTGAGGAGATGTCGGGCGCCCCGATCTCCGCGATCGGCGTCGGCCCCGGCCGCACGGAGACGATCGAGATCAACTCCTTCCTGTAGGCGTGTAGGCGTGTAGGCGTGTGGGCCTGTAGGCCTCCAGGCGTGCCGAAAGGGCCCGCACCCCGGTTGCGACCGGGGTGCGGGCCCTTCCGTGTGTCCGCTCAGGCGTCGTACCTGGTGTCCCGGCCCACCTTGTCCCAGGCGTTCAGGTCCGCCCGGACCTGGTCCAGGTGGGCCAGGATCGTGTCGATCGAGTCGTCGCCGAGGGCGAGGCGGAGCGGGGTCTCGTCGGCGTTGAGCGCGGCGAGAACGGCCGCCGCCGCCTTCGCCGGGTCGCCGGCCTGCCCGCCGTCGCCGCCCTCCACGTACGCGCGCGTGGCGCCGACGGTGTCGGCGTAGTCGGCGATGCCGTCCGTGCTGAGGCTGCCGTTGCCGAAGAGACTGGTGCGGAAGGCGCCGGGCTCGACGACGAGGACCTTGATGCCGAGTGGCCCGACCTCGGCGGCGAGCGCCTCCGACAGGCCCTCCAGGGCGAACTTGGTCGCGCTGTACGCCCCGAAGCCGGCCATCGACATCTGGCCGCCGACGCTGCTGAGCTGCACGATCGCGCCGGAGCGGCGGGCCCGCATGTGCGGCAGGACGGCGCGGGTGAGGGCGGCGGGGCCGAAGACGTGCACGTCGAAGAGGGAGCGGAGCTCTTCGTCGGAGGTCTCCTCGACCGAGCCGACATGGGTGCGGCCCGCGTTGTTGACGAGGACGTCGATGCGGCCGTGGCGCTCGACCAGTGCGGTGACGACCCGGTCGATCGCCGCGCCGTCGGTGACGTCCAGGGCGACCGGGTCGACCTGGTCGGGGTGGGCGGCGACCAGGTCGTCCAGGGTCTCGGTGCGGCGGGCCGCGGCGACGACGACGTCGCCGGCGGCGATCGCGGCCTCGGCGAAGGCGCGCCCGAATCCGCTGTTGGCTCCCGTGATCAGCCAGACCTTGCTCATGTGCGTGTTCCCCCTGCGTTTGCTGTCTCTGTCTCGCGCTGTCCCAACAAGCTTGGGACAGCGGGACGTTGTCCGTCCAAGATCCGCCGTGATAGCCACAGGGCATGGATGTGCACGGGCGGGATCTTCGGTACTTCCTCGCGGTCGCCGAGGAGCTCCACTTCACACGGGCCGCCGAGCGGCTGTACGTCTCGCAGCCCGCACTCAGCAAGCAGATCCGCGCCCTGGAGCGGCAGCTCGGCGCGCCCCTCTTCGACCGGGACCGGCAGGGCGTGGCCCTCACACCGGTCGGTACGGCCCTGCTGCCGCACGCGCGGGACGTGCTCGCCGCGTGGGAGGAGGGCCGGGAGGCGGTACGGCGGGCCAGGGCGGCCGCCGACGGCACGCTGGTCGTCGGCATGAGCACCAGCCCAGGCCGTGGCGGGCTGCTGCCCGCGATCCGGTCGCGGTTCACCGAGGCGCATCCGGAGGCCCGGCTCAGGCTGCGCCAGGTGGGCTGGGAGGACCCGACGGCGGGGCTCGCGGACGGCACCAGCGACGTGGCCTTCGTGTGGCTGCCGCTGGCCGGCGCGGAGCGTTTCCGCTGGGTCGTCGTCGCCGCCGAGCCCCGGCTCGTCGCCCTCCCCGAGGCCCATCCGCTGGCCGCCCGCGAGAGCCTCGACTTCTCCGAACTCCTCGACGAGCCGTTCCTCGCCCTCCCCGGCACCGGGCCCGAACTCCGCGACCACTGGCTGGCCGTGGAGGCGCGGGACGGCCGCCCGCCGGTCGTCGGCGCCGAGATCGCCAGCGCGGACGAGACGTACGAGGCGCTGGTCGACGGACTCGGCATCTGCCTGGTCGCCGCCGGGAACGCACCGCTCCTCACCCGCGGCGGCGTCGTCACCCGCCCGGTCCGGGGTGTCACCCCCAGCCGCTTCGCCCTCGCCTGGCGGGCGGCCGACGACCGCCCCCTGGTCCACGACTACGCCCGCGCGGCCTCCGAGATCGTTCCGCGCGAGGCCTGAACTCGCCTTGTGGGGCGCGTGGTTCGGCTGCGTAATGAGGGGCACGTCACAGCGGATCCATCTCGGGGGAACGCATGGGAACTCACGAAACGCCGCCGCCGAAGCCGACACGGCCGCCGAATCCGGCGTCGCCGCCGAGGCCGTGGAAGGAGCCGGAGCGGGCGCTCGCCGCCGAGGCGGCCGCGGCCGCCCTGCCGCCCAAGCAGGGTCTGGTCATCAGCAAGCGGCTGCTCTGGGTGCACGGAGGCGCCTATCCACTGGAGAACATCGTCCGCGTCCACACCTTCGTGCTCCGGCCCCGGCGCGGGGAGGCGTTCCTGCGGTTCCTCAAGCGGGGCGGGGCGACGCTGGCCCTCCTCATGCTGCTGTCCTTCATCTCGGACTCGTCGTCGAGTTCGTACGGTTCGTACGGTTCGAGCAGCAGCGACGCCGACGGCTTCTTCGGGATCGTCCAGGTCCTCCTCGTGGGCACGCTGATCTACTTCTTCGTCGAGATGGCCTCCGTGGTCTTCGCCGGGTCCCACGACGTCCTCGCCATCGAGACGAACGGACGTTCCACGGCCCTGGTGACGGGGAAGCGCACGTACCTGAAACAGCTCGTCCGCCAAATCGCCGAGGCGATCGACAAGCCGGACGCCGAGTTCCAGGCCTCGGTGGCGTCGCTGGCGATCACGAACTACGGCAACTACTTCTTCGGGGACGCCGTGAACATGTACGGCGGCAGCGGCAACACGGGGGTGGCGAAGTGATGGCCGGGGACAACTACTACGGCGACATCGTGAACATGCACCAGACCCACAACAGCGTCGGCATCGACAAGCGGACGACGGTCACCGGCGGCACCGGCGCCGAAGTGGAGCGGGCCGTCCAGGAGTTGCTGCCGCTGCTCCAGGAGCTGCGGGGCAGCCTGCGTCCGCTCGCGGCGCGGACCGTGGAGGCCGCGGAGCCGGAGATCGAGGGCTCCGCGGGCCCGGAGGCGCGGCGGGGCGCCCTGGAGCGGGTCGGCGGGATCCTGGAGTCCGTGGGTCCGGCCGGCGCGGCCGCGCTCGCCCTGGTCCACCAGATCCTGGGGCTCCTCGGCGGCTGAGCGGCACAAGGAGCCTCAGGACCGGTAGTACTCGTTCGGTTCGCCGTCGAGCATCGGGTAGGCGAGGAGCCGGTCCTTGCCGTTCAGCTTGTCGACGACCAGGAAGCGGGAGAGGCCCTCCTGGCATTCGCGGTCCCAGGCGGTCGTGTCCCGCATGCTGGGGCCGAGGACGAGCAGGTCCCCGGCGCCGCCGAGGACGGCCGTGGTGCCGCAGGACCAGTCCTCGGAGGTGTTCACGCCGTCGATGGTGCGGGGGTAGCCGTCGATGACGCTGATCACGGGTGCGCCGACCGGGCCCTGGGTGATCGTCACTTCCGAGGTGTAGCGGCTGTCGTCGGCGCCGTACATCTCCGGCGCGGGGATGCGCGACCAGTGGCCGAGGAAGCGGGCGGGGACGACCGCCGGTCCGCTCCGGGCCTTGCGGAAGGTGGCCTTCAGGGTGCCCGAGGTCCATTCCAGGACCTCGGGGGAGCGCAGGGTGAGGGTCTGCCGGGCGGCGGGGGCGCAGCCCTGGGCGGGGACGCTCGTGGTCACGACGGAGTCGCCGTAGACGACCTTGTCCTCGTCGGCCGAGACCAGCCGGGAGCGGCCCATGCACAGCCGGTTCTCGGCGACCTGGACGTAGATGCCGCTCTTGGAGCCCGCGGCGCCCTGGGTGATCTCGATCCGTGCGGTCTCCCGGGGGGACTCGGCCGAGCCCTGGAGGACGCCCTCCCAGGCGCCGAGGAAGGCGGCGGGGACGATCCCGGCGGGGCGGGTGCTAGTGCCCTTTCCGTTGCCGCCCGCGGTGGCACTGCTGCCGCCGGGCCAGTAGGTGTACGCGACGGTGCCGGCCGCCGCGACGACGAGGGCCGTGACGGCGGCGAGCAGAGCGGTACGGCCCCGGCGCCTGGGCGCGGCGGGTGTGGCGGGCTCGGTGTCGGCGGTCCGGGCCGCGCCGGTGGGCGGCGGGGGAGTGTGCTCGGCGAGAGCCGCACCCTCCGCCTCCAGGAGCTGCGCCGCGTGCCGGCCGAGGCGGGCCAGGACGTCCGCCGGGAGCCAGGGGTCGGCGACCGGGAGCGTCTCGACGATCTCGGTCGCCGTGGGCCGGGCCGCCGGGTCCTTGGCGAGGCAGGCGCGGATGAGTCCGGAGAGCTCGGGCGGGAGGTCCGTCAGGTCGGGCTCGTCGTGCGCGATGCGGAACATCGTGGCGTGGACGCCGCTGTCCGCCGTGCCGAAGGGGGCGCGGCCGGTCGCCGCGTACGCGAGCACGGACCCGAGGCAGAAGACGTCCGACGCGGGGGAGACCTGGTCGCCGCGGACCTGTTCGGGCGACATGAAGCCGGGGGAGCCGACGACGGCCCCGGTGGTGGTCAGGTTGCCGCCGTCGGAGACGTGGTCGACGGCGCGGGCGATGCCGAAGTCGATGATCCGCGGCCCGTCGACGGTCAGCAGCACGTTGGACGGCTTGAGGTCGCGGTGGACGAGCCCGGCGCCGTGGATGTGGTCGAGGGCGCGGGCGAGCCCGGAGGCGAGGGCCCGTACGGTCGCGGGCGGCAGCGGCCCGAACTCGTCGCCGACGACGGTCCGCAGCGAGGGACCCGGTACGTAGCCGATGGCGACCCACGGGGAGTCGGCGGTGGTGTCGGAGCCGAGGACGGGCGCGGTGCCGGTGCCGCCGACCCGTTCGAGGGCGGCGACCTCGCGGGCGAACCGGCGCCGGAACTCGTCCTGGGCGGCCAGTTCCGCGTGCACCACCTTGACCGCGACGGTCCGCCCGCCGGCCGAGCGCGCCAGGAACACCCGGCCCATCCCGCCGACCCCGAGGCGGCCGATCAGACGGAACGGGCCGACGCTGACCGGATCTTCCGCGTTCAATGACTCCACGTCGCCAGAGCATGCCAGACGAGGAGATCGGCGATCAGCCCTCTCCGCACACCGGAAGCCCCTTCGGGGTCGCGCAGGGCAGGTGCCCGTGCGCGCTGATGACGTCCTGGCCGCGCCCCGACCGGAGGTAGGTGAGGAAGCTGGATGTCAGGGAGTCGGCCGCGGGAACGCCCCAGGTGTAGGCGTACTCGATCTCCCGGTAGGGGTAGGGGGACGCGCCGATCTCGTCCACGACGGGCCGTCGCCCGTCGACGGCCACCCGGTGCAGGCCCTTCTGCCCGTCGGTCGCGCGGAGTTCGGCGTAGCCGAGGGCGCCGGGGAGTCTGGCGACCGTGGTGAGGACCTGCTCGGTGGAGTCGAGTTCGCAGCGGATGACCTTCGACTCGGGGTCGTCGGAGGTCTGGCAGTCCTGGGAGGAGTTGGCGGGCTCGTTGCGTTCGAGGACCCGGCGCTGGAAGACCTGCCGGGTCCCGGAGTTGGCGTCGCGGCTGACGAGGAGGACGGGCCGGTCGAGGCCGGGGACGAGCTCGCCCCAGTTGCGGATCTCGCCCCGGTAGACGCGCCGGATCTGGTCGAGGGTGAGGTCGTCGACGGGTGTCCCGTCGTTCACGACGAGAGTGAAGAGGGAGACGGCGACCCTGTTCTCCCGCAGCTCGGGGAAGCCGCCGGGCTTGCGCCCGTCGGAGAGGGCGATGACGGCGGCCTTCTTCGGTCCGGCCGCGGCCAGCTCCCGGATGCCGGCGGTGGAGCCGTGCACGTCGACGGTGACCGTGGAGCCCTCGCAGTCCTCCTCGTACCGCTTCGCCGCCTCCCGCAGGGCGGGCGCGAAGGCCGTCGAGCCGGTGACGGTGAGGGTGCCACGGGCGCAGCCGATGGGCGGCGGGGTCTGCTCGCGGACGATGATCGTGGCGAGGGCCATGACGCAGGCGGTGAGGACGACGGTGACGGTCCGGGAGGTCGGGCTGAACCTGGCGGGTTTCTCGTCGGGGGTGATGCTCCGGTTGCGCCGGATCGAGCCGCCCTGGAGGCTTCCGTCGATCTTGATGTCCCGGTCGGCGACACCGCCGGAGAGCTGGACGAGCAGCTTGAAGTACTGGCCGCGTTCGAGGGCCACCTTGGGGACGAGGACGGCGCTGCCGTCGCGGCCGAGCTTGGGGGAGCGCTCCAGGTCCTCCCGTACGGAGTCCCAGGCGGAGGGGATGGTGGCGACGACGCCCTGGACGGTCCGCTCGCCGAAGGTGATCTTCAGCCCGTGGGGGTCGGCGGAGGCGCCGTAGTCCTCGGAGCTGATGTCGAGCTCGCGGTCGTTCTCGATGCGGAGGAGGACGAGCGTGGAGCCGTTGGCGGGCGCGGCCATCCCCACGACCTGGCCCTCCCGCACCGTCGTGACCTCGCTGTCCTGGTTCTCCTCCCGGTGGAGCGGGGTGTTGAGCTGCACGCGGTAGCCGAGCCGCTTGCGCTGGGGCGAGAACCGGTCGATCCAGACGACGGCGAGCGTGACCAGGACACCGACGAGGGCCGTTCCCACGGCGATCACGTTCTCTGCGGTTATCCACTCCATGGCCGGGACGGTACGCACGCCTGTACGAGGGCGGGGGCGGTGTAGCGGGCCGCCACCTGGACTTCGCCGTTCGTTCAGACACCTCCCCGGGTGGGCGGACAGAGGTTGCTGGGCGGTGTGGAGCGTGGGTGTAATGGCGACGAGGGGGCCTTCCGTCTGAGGAGTACCCCATGCGCGTCGTCGAAGTGACCGCCTACGGCGGACCCGAGGTCCTCCGAATGGCCCGCCGGCCGAAGCCGGAGGCCGGGGCCGTCCCGGGCAAGGTACGGGTGGCCCTGAAGGCGGCCGGAGTGAACCAGGCCGACCTGCGGATCCGCGCGGGCCGGTACGCCGACGCGGTCGGCGATCTCAGGCCCCCGTTCGTCCTGGGGACGGACTTCGCGGGCAAGCTGCTCGATCCCGCGCCCGGGATGGCGGTCGGCACGCGGGTGGCCGGCTTCGTGCCCTGGTTCGAGATGCTGACGGGCGACGGCACGTACGCCGAGATCATCTGGGCCGACCCGGAGTGGCTGGCCCCGATCCCGGACGACGTGGAGTTCACGGTGGCCGCCTCCCTGCCGCTGGCCTCGGCCACCGCCCAGCAGGGCCTCGAACGGATTGGTCTCCCGGCGGGAGCGACACTTCTTGTGACCGGTGCGAGCGCGGTGGTGGGCCGTCTGGCGGTCCAGTACGCCCATGCCGCCGGACTGCGGGTGGTGGCCGTCGCCCACGAGGGTGACGAGCCCGAACTGCGGGTCATCGGCGCGGACCACGTCGTCCCGCGCGGCATCCCGGCGGACCTGGTCGCGAAGGTGCGCGCGGGCGACCCGGACGGGGTGGACGCGGTCTTCGACGGGGCCCTCGTCGGCGCCGAGCTGCTCCCGGTGGTCAAGGACGGCGGTGTGTTCGCCGCGCTGGCTCCCGACCGGGTGCCGGCCGCCGAGCGGGACATCCGCGTCGAGACCGTACGGGCCGTGCCGGACGCCCCCCGGCTCGCGGAGAGCCTGCAGAAGGTGGCGGACCGGGAGCTGATCACCCGGGTGGCCGACGTCATGCCCCTGGAGGAGGTCGCGGAGGCGCACCGCAGGGCGGAGGCGGGACACAGGCCGGGCCGGATCATCCTGATGATCTGAGGGTGATCCGGGTCACAGGGGCGGTGGCTGGACCTCAACTTTGGTTGAGGAAGAAAGATCTCTCTCACCAGCCCCTGTGACTCCCAGGAGACGATCCCCATGGCCACGCTGCTGCACATCGACACCTCCTTCAACGGCGAGAACTCCCACTCCCGCGCCGTCACCGCCGCCTTCCGCAAGGCCTGGGAGGCGGAGCACCCCGAGGGGACGGTGATCTACCGCGACCTCGCGGCGGAACCGGTCCCGCACCTGGAGGCCGCCGCCTACTACGCGGGCGGCACCGACCCCGCCTTCGCCCTGCGTGCGGAACTGATCGAGGAGGCCGAGCGGGCGGACGTGATCCTGCTCGGCGCGCCGATGTACAACTACACGATCCCCTCCACCCTGAAGGCGTGGCTCGATCACGTCTTCCTCGTGGGCCGCACCTCGATCACCGAGAACCCCTCGCTCGCCGGCAAGCGGGCCGTCGTCGTCACCAGCCGTGGCGGCTCCTACCGCGAGGGCACGCCGCAGTACGGCAACGACTACGTCGAGAGCTACCTGCGGCTGGCGCTCGGTGACATGTTCGGCCTGGACGTCAGCTTCATCACCCCCGAGCTGACGCTGGCCCCGTACGTCCCGGCGATGGCCGAGCTCGTCCCGCTCTTCGAGTCCTCCCGTACCGAGTCCCTCGCGGCGGCCGAGTCCCTCGCCAAGGAACTGGCGGTGCAGCTGGCCGCGTAAGGCCGGTGACCGCGTAAGGCCGAGAACGACCCCACGATGCCGTGGGGTCGTTTTCTGGTCTAGACCTTGACAGGTTCAGACCAATCACGCTTCGCTGTGGCTTCCCCACCCGGACCCCACCCGGAAGGAAGTACGCACCATGCTGCGTAAGTTGGTCACCCTGATGGCCGCGCTCTGTACGGCCGTCGGCCTCGCGGTCCTTCTCCCCACCGCCTCGGCGGGCGCCGCCCCCGCCTGCGTGGCCGCCTGGAACTCCTCCAGCGTCTACACGGGCGGCATGACCGCCTCGTACAACGGCCACAACTGGTACGCCAAGTGGTGGACCCAGAACGAGCGCCCCGGCTCCTCGGACGTCTGGCGCGACGAGGGCACCTGCGGCACCGGCGGAGGCGGCACGGACCCGAACCCCTCCGGATTCGTGGTCTCCGAGGCCCAGTTCAACCAGATGTTCCCGAACCGGAACCCCTTCTACACGTACGCCGGTCTCGCCGCCGCCCTCAAGTCGTACCCCGGCTTCGCCACCACCGGCAGCGACACGGTGAAGAAGCAGGAGGCGGCGGCGTTCCTCGCGAACGTCTCCCACGAGACGGGCGGGCTCTACTACATCGTCGAGCAGAACACGGCCAACTACCCCCACTACTGCGACACGACCCAGCCCTACGGCTGCCCGGCCGGCCAGGCCGCGTACTACGGCCGGGGCCCGATCCAGCTGTCCTGGAACTTCAACTACAAGGCCGCCGGTGACGCCCTCGGCATCGACCTGCTGAACAACCCGTGGCGGGTCGAGCAGGATCCGGCCGTCGCGATGCAGACGGGCCTCTGGTACTGGAACACCCAGAACGGCCCCGGCACGATGACCGCCCACAACGCGATGGTGAACGGCGCCGGCTTCGGCGAGACGATCCGCTCGATCAACGGCAGCCTGGAGTGCAACGGCGGCAACCCGGCCCAGGTCCAGAGCCGGGTCACCAAGTACCAGCAGTTCACCCAGATCCTGGGTGTGCCCGCGGGGGCGAACCTGTACTGCTAGCGGTCCTCAGCCCTGCCAGGCGACGAACGCGGTCCAGGAGGACGGCTCCACGGCGAACGTGGGGCCGTCCTGCACCTTGGAGTCGCGGAGGTGGACGGCGTGAGGGCAAGTGGCCACCTCGACGCAGTTGCCGCCACCGCCGTCGCTGTAGCTGGACTTGAACCAGTGCAGGGTCTCGTTCATCTCCGTACTCCCGCCAACTCCTCGATGACGCCCAGCGACCTGCGCGGATCCAGGGCCTGTGCCCGGATCTTCGCATATCGCTGCCGGTGGGTACTGACCTTCGTCCGGTCGGTGATCAGCAGGCTCTCTCCCTGGATCTCAAGGTAGGTCACCTGGTCGTGCTCCGGAGTCTCCACGACGTTCAGGTCGCCTCGGTCGCCCGCGTACTTGCCTCCCAGGCCGGCGTCCATCGGCAGCACCTGGAGGTTCACGTTGCTCCTCCGGGCGCACTCCGCCAAGTACGCCAACTGCTCCCGCATGACCTCCTCGTCGCCGATCACACGCCGTAGCACCGATTCATCGAGCACCAGCTCGATCTCGCACACCAGCTTCCGATCGAAAAGCGCCTTCCGTCCCATCCGGCCGACGACCAGCTCCTCGGCCCGCTCCGTTGTCGGCTCCGGGTAGCTTCCCGTGATCAACGCGCGCGCGTACGCCTCCGTCTGGAACAGCCCGTGCACCACGTGGTTCGCGTACAGGCACAACGCCACCGCCTTCTGCTCGATCGGCGCGTACCCGCGGAACTGCTCCGGCAGCTTCTCCAGTCGTACGAGCTCCCGCATCTCCTCGAAGATGCCCGTGCCGCCGCCCAGGACGCGTTCGAGCTGGACGAGCATGTCGTCGCTCACCGGGTGGATGAGGCGTTCCATGGCGCTGATCGCCGCTCCCGTGAAGCCCATCTGGGCGCCCTCGTACTCCTGCGTCCAGCCCTTCTTCTGCCGCAATCTCTTTGCCACTGCGGCCGCCATCCTGGCCGCAGGTCCGACTGTTTCCTTGTTCTCCGCTCGCGCCATTCGCGCTCCCCATTCGGACTCAACCGATCTCAACCGGTCTCAACTGCTCCCCGCCGAATTCGACTGCGCGAGGGGCGTGTTGGCGCAGGTCAAGGGGTTGCCGACGCGCCCGCCGCAGTCGTGGAAAACGCTAGCGCCGACGCGGGAACATGGTCCTGTGAATGCAGAGAATCGGGAAGTGAATGTGGATTGGATTCCTGTTTCCGGATTCCAACTCCGTAAGGCGGGCGTACAATTCGACGCCGTTCGAGTGGACGGTGACGAAGGGCGCCGGCTGGCCGACTGGATGGAGGCGCTGACGGGGGGAGACCCCGGTCCCGTCGTCATCGAGGCGAACGGTCGGCGAGGGGTGTACTTCCTCGTGCCGCCCGGCACCACGGCGCACAAGTCCTGGCCGCGCGGGGTGACCCGCTTCAACGCGGGCCCGGCCCACGTGAGTTACGTACCGGTCCCGGCTCTCACGGGGAGGACCTGGCCCCTGGCGTGGCGTTTCCCGCCGACGTGCCCGGACCGCTTCGTCCACCCGCTGCTCCTGCGGAGCGCGGTCGCGGAACTGCTCGCCGATCGGTGAAAAATGCCCGGCGTGAGGTCACGGTGTCCGATTACCGTGCGCACGGTGACCGACTGGACCAGCATCGAAGCCGCCGACTACGCCGTACCTGCCGGCCGTGACCTGGGGGAACTCGTCGAGGAGCTCTCCCGCGCCCTTGCGGATCCCGATCCGCTGATTCGCGACGGGGCGCCGTACTCCGTCCTCTCCACGTGGATCGAACGCGGGGTGATCGACGGGACACGGCGGTCGGCTCTCGGGGACGAGATGGCCGACCGGTTCAGGGATCCGGAGATCCAGGCCCGCACCTTCGCGCCGCTCGTGCTCGACATGCTGGTGGCGAAGGGGGACTTCAGGGCGGAGTGGGTGGACGCGTTCGCGCGCTGGTACCCGGCGGAGGAGGACCTGCGCGGGTACGACGAGAAGCTCGGCTGGCTGCACGCGGTCGCGCACGGCGCGGACCTGCTCGACCGATTCGGGCGTCACACCGAGGTGGACCCGGTGCGGATGCTGGACCTCGCGGCGGCGCGGCTGACGGCGCCGACCGGTCACGTCCTGGACCAGCTGGAGGACGACCGGCTCGCGCGGGCGATCGCCCGCGTCCTCACGCGCACCGACATGAGCGAGCGGGACGCGACGGGATGGCTGGACGCGATCGACGCCGAGTTCGGCGCGGACCGGATCGTCACGCCGGTGCCCGCGCAGCTCTCCAACTGCCTACGCACGCTCCGCCTGCTGTACGTCCTGGCGGACCGCGGCGTACGGCCGGCGGCCCAGGGCGCGGCCCCGGAACCCCTGCACCACCGCGAGGCGGTCAAGACCCGTCTGGCCGAGGTCCTCGACCGGATCGTCGCGCGCTGAACCGTTCAGCCCCGCTTGACCAGCCAGGTGAAGGCCAGGGCCGGGGTCAGGGCGGCGAGGAAGGCGGGGACGCGGTCGTAGCCCGCCACCTCGAACTCCAGGGCCATCGGCAGCAGCAGGACCAGGCCCGTCAGGAGGATGCCGAACGCGGGCAGGTGGACGTCCGCCTCGAAGCGGCGCAGCCAGTGCAGGTCGTCGACGTCGATGGAGCCCGTCAGGATCCCGCCCGCGACCAGGACCCACGGGCCGCCCCAGATCGCGAAGACGATGACGGCGTACGACCGCCCGTCGCGGGTGCCGTTCTCGACGACGGGCACCTCCGGGTCGCGGGGCGCGAAGTACACCCCGACCTTGGTGCGGCCGGGCACGGGCCGGTCCTCGCGCGTGTACAGACCGCGGACGGTGACCTCGCGCGGCCCGGACTCGTACGGGATTCGCAGGACGAGGTCGGTGAGGTAGTACGGGTCGTGGTCCTCGTCGCCCTCGTGGAACTCGGGCTTCCCGGCCAGGCGGACGACGCCGACCTTGTACTCGTCGTACCCGGCGGCCTCCAGGCGCTCGGTCTCGCGGCCGTAGTCGCTGCTGGTGGTGAAGGCCGTCAGGAAGGCGGCGGCGGTGGCGAAGGGGATGCCGAAGCCGAACACGTACCGCAGGAGATGGTTCGACCGGCGGGTCCCGCGGGACGGCTTGGCCAGCGGGTCCCGGGAGCGGGAGGCGGCCTTGTGCGAGGCGACGGCCCAGGCGGCGGCGAAGAGGACGGAGAGGCCGGCGAGCGCCAGCGGCGCGAGGAGCGGCGGGTACGGGGAGACCCCCGCGAGGGACACGTAGAGGGCGGCCCCGGCACTGAGGACCATCCCCCAGCCGGTGAACGTGGTGGCGGCGCTACGACCGGGCGTGTACATGCCGCGCAGCATAGGTGCGCCGGAGTCGTCCGGGAGGGCCCAGCAAGGTGTCGGGTCCACCACGGTCTCGGTGGACAAGATGGCCATGGCCCGTCCCACCTGCGGTTCCTTACCCTCGGTCCCATGACCCCTCATGTCGAACCCGATCCCCAGGCCGGCGCGGCCGTCAAGGCCGCCGACCGCGCGCACGTGTTCCACTCCTGGTCCGCCCAGGGCCTGATCGACCCGCTCGCCGTGGCCGGCGCGGAGGGTTCGTACTTCTGGGACTACGACGGCAACCGCTACCTCGACTTCACCAGCGGCCTCGTCTACACGAACATCGGCTACCAGCACCCCAAGGTCGTCGCCGCCATCCAGGAGCAGGCCGGGAAGCTCGCGACCTTCGCGCCCGCCTTCGCCGTGGACGTCCGCTCCGAGGCCGCACGCCTCATCGCCGAGCGCACCCCGGGCGACCTGGACAAGATCTTCTTCACCAACGGCGGCGCCGAGGCCGTCGAGAACGCCGTCCGGATGGCCCGTCTGCACACGGGCCGCCACAAGGTGCTCTCGGCCTTCCGCTCGTACCACGGCGCGACCTCCACCGCGATCAACCTGACCGGCGACCCGCGCCGCTGGGCCTCCGACACCGGCTCCGCGGGCGTCGTGCGCTTCTGGGCGCCGTTCCTCTACCGCTCGCCCTTCTACGCCACCACCGAGGCGGAGGAGAGCGCACGGGCCCTCCAGCACCTGGAGGACACGATCGCCTTCGAGGGTCCGGCGACGATCGCCGCGATCATCCTGGAGACCGTGCCCGGCACCGCCGGCATCATGACCCCGCCGCCCGGCTACCTCGCCGGCGTCCGCGAGATCTGCGACAAGTACGGCATCGTCTTCATCCTGGACGAGGTCATGGCCGGCTTCGGCCGCACCGGCAAGTGGTTCGCCGCCGAGCACTTCGACGTCGTGCCCGACCTGATGACCTTCGCCAAGGGCGTGAACTCCGGCTACGTGCCGCTCGGCGGCGTCGCCATCAGCGCCGAGATCGCCGCCACCTTCGACAAGCGGCCCTTCCCCGGCGGCCTGACCTACTCCGGTCACCCGCTGGCCTGTGCCGCAGCCGTCGCCACCATCAACGTGATGGCCGACGAGAAGGTCGTCGAGCACGCCGCCCACATCGGCGAGAACGTCCTCGGCCCCGGTCTGCGCGAGCTCGCCGAGCGCCACCCGTCCGTCGGCGAGGTCCGCGGCATGGGCGTCTTCTGGGCGCTCGACCTGGTCAAGAACAAGGAGACCCGCGAGCCGCTCGTCCCGTACAACGCGGCCGGCGAGGCCAACGCGCCGATGGCCGCCTTCGGCGCCGCGGCGAAGAAGCAGGGCCTGTGGCCCTTCATCAACATGAACCGCACCCACGCCGTTCCCGCCTGCAACGTCTCCGAGGCGGAGGCCAAGGAGGGTCTGGCGGCCCTGGACGCGGCCCTCTCGGTGGCCGACGAACACACCGTCTGACCGCGGAACGGAGAGGCCCCTTCCGTCTGGACTAGGGTGTCCGGAACCGGACGGAGGGGGCCTGACCCATGCCCGCGAGCGGAGCTGTCACTCGCAACACCTTGCGACAGCAGATCGCGGACGCGCTCCGTGACGAAGTGCTCGCAGGGCGTCTCCAGCCGGGCGAGGAATTCACCGTCAAGCAGATCGCCGAGCAGTACGGCGTCTCCGCGACGCCCGTCCGCGAAGCCCTCGTCGACCTCTGCGCGCAGGGCCTCCTCGACTCCGACCAGCACCGTGGCTTCCGCGTCCACCAGTACTCGATCGCCGACTACCGGGGCATGGTCGAGGCCCGGATGCTCGTCGTCGACGGCATCTTCCGCCGCCACGCGCCCGGGACGACCCCGCCGGAGCCCGACCACCACATCGGCGTCGCGCTCGTCTCCGTACGGCGCCGCGGCGAGGCCGCCGCCCGTGCCGCCCGCGCCGGCGACCTGGACATCCTCATCGGCTACGACATCCGCTACTGGCGCGAGCTGGGGCGGCTGGTCTCCGCCAACGACTACATCGCCGACTTCCTCCACCGGCTCCGCGTCCAGGCCTGGGTCTTCTCCGTGCCCTACCTGCGCTCCGAGCGGGACGTCCTCGGCTGGCTGTGGAGCGGACACGTGGACCTGGTCGACGCGATCACCCGCGGCGACGCGGAGGCCGCCGTCCAGGTCGTACGGGACTACAACACGCACTCGCTCGAATGGGCCGACCGCCTGGAGCGGCGCGCGCGGTGAGGCTGCCCGGTCGGGTTGAGGCAGGGGCTCCGGGGGCAGGTGGTCAGCGGGTGGGCGTCGTCGGCCCGGCCGACTACCCTGGCCGTCCCTGCAACTGACGGAGAGCGAGCCTCCCTTGGCCTGTGACCTGTGGCTGGTCCCCCTCGTCGACGTGCTGTGCCACAGCCCCGACAACCCCTTCGCCGAAGAGATAGCCGCCTACGACGCCGTGCTGAGCGCCTCGGGCCTGCCGACGGTGCCCGTCTACGCGTACATGCCGGGGCTCTCCGGCGACGTCGCCCCGGTCGCCGGATTCGACTACGAGGCCCTGCACTTCCTGCGCCGGGCCTACCTGCTCCAGATGTGCGGGCTGCCGGTCGAGCCGGTCGGCGAGCTCGGCGGGGACTACGAGCAGCTCCTGGAGATGTTCGAGGCGACGGCCCAGCAGTCCCACCTGGTCTGGCACTACGACCACGCGGGCGCGTACGTGCCGGTGGAGTTCCCGGTGCCCCTCGCCAGCGACGAGCTCCTCGAAGGCGGGGGGCCGCTCGGCTCCTCGTACGGGCTGCTGCGGGAGCTGGAGTTCGTGGCGCCCGCGATCGGCATCGACCCGGCGAACCCGCCGGCGGCCCCGGAGCCGCCGGACCGGCCCACCACCCTGGAGGAGCCGGCCGCGGCCGTGCCGTCCGAGGACCATCCCTTCGCCCGGGAGCGGCACGTGTGGCTGGGGCTGCACGCGGCGGCGACCAGGAGCCTCGCCCAGGGCTCGATGATCATCCTGAGCTGAGCCTCTCGGCCCCCGGACCGCCCCAGGGGGTGTTGCGAAAGTCCCGCACAGCACCCGGGACTCTCGCAACACCCCCTAGCGGGCCTCCGGGGGCCGCTGGCGCGGCATGTTCGGCCGGGTGCCCGGCGGCAGCGGGAAGCGCCCGGAGGGGTGGGAGCTCTCCGCCCTGGCCGGGACCACGCCGACCGACTGGAGCGCCAGCGGTGCCGGCCCCGAGCGGAACTCGACCATCCAGTCCGCGGTCTCCGCCCGTACCAGCTCCGTCACGTCCTCCGAGAAGCGGCGCAGCACCCCGAGACAGCGCTCGGCGGCCTCGCTGGCCGTGCCCTCCGTGGGGCCGAGCACCTCCCGGACGCTCTCCGATGCCCAGTCGAACTGGAGCGCCTGGAGGCGGCGCTGCACGGCCTGGGCGGTCGCCACGTCCCTTATCCAGCCGGACGTGAGCCCGAAGTACCGGTCGCACGCCATGCAGGCGGCGCCGAGCAGCAGCGACAGATAGCCCCAGCCCGCGGTGCCCTCGGCGACCCCGGTCAGGTCGAGCAGCGGGAGCGCGGCGCCCGCGATCACCCCGAGGGCCGTGCCGATCCGCAGGATCCGGGCGGCGCGGCGCTTCCAGACGCGGTCGGAGAGGTACCACTCGGCGGTGCGCAGGGCGTTCGTCTCGACCCAGCGGTACAGCTCGTCGAGCCGTTCGGCCGGCTCGCCCCAGTCACCCAGGGGGAACGGCGTACCGGTCAGATCGCGGGTGACGTCTCCCCCGGGGGGTCCCGGTGGCTGCATCTCCGGCTGCTGGCTCACCGGGGGACTCCTCTGTTCAGCTCAGCGCTCATGTCCTTCTGTGACGTGCGGTGCACGTGGTGCCTGCCCTTCCTACCGCCGAATGGTGGGCGATGGGCCCGGAATCCCGGGATTTCCGCCCACAAGAGGGTGTTGATCAGGTAGAGGAGCACGCAGTTTCTCACTCGAAAGAGTTGCGTCGGCACCCCGGTCGAGGAGCACGTAGGCTCGGCATACCGACGTTCCGAAGACCAGGACGTTCCGAGCAGCAGGAGTGAGTGACCGTGATCCCCGGTGGTGGCCAGCCCAACATGCAGCAGCTCCTCCAGCAGGCGCAGAAGATGCAGCAGGACCTCGCCCGGGCGCAGGCGGAGCTCGCCGCGACCGAGGTCGACGGCCAGGCCGGCGGCGGCCTCGTCAAGGCGACGGTCACCGGCTCCGGCGAGCTCCGCGGCCTGGTGATCGACCCGAAGGCCGTCGACCCGGAGGACACCGAGACCCTCGCCGACCTGATCGTCGCGGCCGTCCAGGCCGCCAACGACAACGCGCAGCAGCTCCAGCAGGCCAAGCTCGGTCCGCTGGCGCAGGGCATGGGCGGGATGCCGGGCCTGGGCTTCTGAAGCCCTTCTAACGCTCGCTTCCAGCCACTACCGTAAGAATCAAGCACTCCCGAGAAGGGCGCCGGCGTGTACGAAGGCGTGGTTCAGGACCTCATCGACGAACTGGGCAGGCTGCCCGGCGTCGGTCCCAAGAGCGCGCAGCGGATCGCCTTCCACGTCCTCCAGGCGGAGCCCACGGACGTCCGCCGTCTCGCGCAGGCGCTCCTGGAGGTCAAGGAGAAGGTCAGGTTCTGCGCGGTCTGCGGGAACGTGGCACAGCAGGAGCAGTGCAACATCTGCCGCGACCCGCGCCGCGACCTGACCGTCATCTGCGTGGTCGAGGAGCCCAAGGACGTCGTCGCGATCGAGCGGACCCGCGAGTTCCGGGGGCGGTACCACGTCCTCGGCGGCGCGATCAGCCCGATCGAGGGCGTCGGCCCGGACGACCTGCGCATCCGCGAACTGCTCGCGCGGCTCGCGGACGGCACCGTCACCGAACTGATCCTCGCGACCGACCCGAACCTGGAGGGCGAGGCCACCGCGACGTACCTGGCGCGGATGATCAAGCCCATGGGGCTGAAGGTGACCCGGCTCGCGAGCGGCCTCCCGGTCGGCGGCGACCTGGAGTACGCCGACGAGGTGACCCTCGGCCGTGCCTTCGAGGGGCGGAGGCTGCTAGATGTATGACGACAGGGCCGGCGCGCTCTCAGGGAGGCTGCTCGATGTCTGACGCCACACTGCACTCCGTCACGCAGGATCCGGACGACTTCGCGGTCCAGATCGCCGACTCGATCGAGAGCTTCATCGTCGCGACGACCGAGGTCGCCAAGGGCGACGAGCCGGACAGCGCGGTGCCCTTCCTGCTCCTGGAGATCTCCCAGCTGCTCCTGGCGGGCGGCCGGCTCGGCGCGCACGCGGACATCGTCCCGGACGAGCGGTACGAGCCGGACACGGGCCCGGAGCCGGACGTCGACGACCTGCGCGAGCGGTTCGCGGTGATGCTGGACCCGGTCGACGTCTTCTCCGAGGTCTTCGACCCGTACGAGCCGCGCAAGGCCCCGGTCCCGGCCCGGATCTCCGACAACCTCGCCGACATCGTCACCGACCTGCGCCACGGCCTCGCCCACTACCGGGCCGGCCGCATCAGCGAGGCGCTGTGGTGGTGGCAGTTCTCGTACTTCTCCAACTGGGGCCCGACCGCCTCGGCCACCCTCCGCGCCCTCCAGTCCCTCGTCGCCCACGTCCGCCTCGACCAGCCCCTCGCGGAGCTGGACGGCCTCGACACGGACGAGGACCTCACCGAGGACGACCTCGCCGAGGAGGCGGGGCGCGTGATGCTGGAGGAGATCGCGACCCCCCTGGGCCTGCGCGGCCGCCCGCTCAGGAAGTGAGCTTCAGAAGGGCGCTGATGTCCTTCTCGTACGTGAACTCGCGCAGCAGCGTCCCCCAGCCGCCGTGGGGGGCGCGCCGCCAGACGAAGGTGTAGAGCACGGGCAGGCCGTCCTTCACGCGGCGCATGACGATCGAGCCGTACGTGTCGTACGTGCTGGTCGCCAGGAACGTCGCGTCGTCGACGGACTCCCCGATGCGCATGCCCCGCGCCTTCAGGGCGCGGAACCGGCCCATGAACATGTCCTTCGTGAGGGTCACGGTCCGGCCCTCCTCGTCGCAGCGGACGTTCTCGAAGGCGGGGTCGTACGTCGCGTCCAGTGCCTCGACGTCCATCGCGAGGCCCGCGTCCAGGTAGCTGCGCATCCGGTCCGCCAGGGTCTGGTCCATGATCGGCTCCTCTGCTCGGTGCGGTCTGTGCCGTCTGTGCCGTCTGTGCCGTCTGTGCCGTCTGTGCCGTCTGTGCCGTCTGTGCCGTCTGTGTCGGCTGTGCTGTCCGTGCTGTCCGTGCTGTCCGTGCGGTCTGTGCTGTCCGCGGTTCCACCCTGGCCGGGCCCACCGACAGATCGCCGACCGATGACCGACCTTTCGCCGACGAGCCCGGATGATCACTCCCTGAGCCGCGCGTCTCAGGATGTGATATCACGCTGGCGTTTCCGGGTCCCTCGATAGACTGAGCCGATCGCAGCGCCGGCTGCGGCACAGACTGAGCGAGGAGCGCACGTGGGCCTTGTCGTGCAGAAGTACGGAGGCTCCTCCGTTGCCGATGCCGAAGGCATCAAGCGCGTCGCCAAGCGGATCGTGGACACCAAGAAGGACGGCCACCAGGTGGTCGTCGTGGTTTCCGCGATGGGCGACACGACGGACGAGCTGATCGATCTCGCCGAGCAGGTATCCCCGATGCCTGCCGGGCGTGAGTTCGACATGCTGCTGACCGCCGGAGAGCGGATCTCCATGGCCCTGCTGGCCATGGCGATCAAAAACCTGGGCCACGAGGCCCAGTCGTTCACGGGCAGCCAGGCAGGCGTCATCACCGACTCGGTCCACAACAAAGCGCGCATCATCGATGTCACGCCGGGCCGGATCCGCACCGCCCTCGACGAGGGCAACATCGCCATCGTCGCCGGCTTCCAGGGCGTCAGCCAGGACAAGAAGGACATCACCACGCTCGGGCGTGGCGGGTCCGACACGACCGCCGTGGCGCTCGCCGCGGCGCTCGACGCCGAGGTCTGCGAGATCTACACCGACGTCGACGGTGTGTTCACGGCCGACCCGCGCGTCGTGAAGAAGGCGAAGAAGATCGACTGGATCTCCTTCGAGGACATGCTGGAGCTCGCCGCCTCCGGCTCCAAGGTGCTGCTGCACCGCTGCGTCGAGTACGCACGCCGTTACAACATCCCGATCCACGTCCGCTCGTCCTTCTCGGGGCTGCAGGGCACCTGGGTCAGCAACGAGCCGCAAGGGGACCGCAAGGTGGAGCAGGCCATCATCTCGGGCGTCGCCCACGACACCTCCGAGGCGAAGATCACCGTCGTCGGCGTGCCGGACAAGCCGGGCGAGGCAGCGGCCATCTTCCGCGCCGTCGCGGACGCCGAGATCAACATCGACATGATCGTGCAGAACGTGTCCGCCGCCTCCACCGGTCTGACGGACATCTCCTTCACCCTCCCCAAGGCCGAGGGCCGCAAGGCCATCGACGAGCTGGAGAAGGCGAAGACCGCGATCGGCTTCGACTCGCTGCGCTACGACGACCAGATCGGCAAGATCTCCCTGGTCGGCGCGGGCATGAAGACGAACCCGGGCGTCACCGCCGACTTCTTCAAGGCGCTGTCCGACGCGGGCGTGAACATCGAGCTCATCTCGACCTCCGAGATCCGCATCTCGGTCGTCACCCGCGCCGACGACGTCAACGAGGCCGTGCGCGCCGTCCACACCGCCTTCGGTCTGGACAGCGACTCGGACGAGGCCGTCGTCTACGGAGGCACCGGCCGATGACCCCGAAGCCGACGCTCGCGGTCGTGGGAGCGACCGGGGCGGTCGGCTCGGTGATGCTCCAGATGCTCACGCACCACGCGGACGTCTGGGGCGAGATCCGCCTCGTCTCCTCCCCGCGCTCGGCCGGCTCCAAGGCCGCCGTGCGCGGGGCGGAGTGCGAGATCCTCGCGCTCGACGAGGACGTCTTCGAGGGCGTCGACCTGGCGCTCTTCCTGGTGCCGGAGGACATCGCCGCCCGCTGGGCGCCGGTCGCCGTCTCCAAGGGCGCCGTCGTCGTCGACACCTCCGCCGCCTTCCGGGCCGACCCCGACGTGCCGCTCGTCGTCCCCGAGCTCAACGCGCACGCCGCACGGGTACGCCCCCGCGGCATCGTCGCCGGACCCGGCTCCACCACCCTCGCGCTCATCGTCGCCGTGGGCTCCCTGCACGCCGAGTTCGGGCTCTCCGAACTGGTCGTCACCGCCCAGCAGGCCGCCAGCGGCGCCGGCGCCGGACAGGCCGGCGTCGACGCGCTCCGCGCCCAGCTCGGCCTGGTCGCCGGCGGCGGCGACCTGGGCACCCACCCCGGCGACGTACGGCGGGCCGTCGGCGAGAACACCGGCCCCTTCCCCGGCCCCCTCGCGCTCAACGTCCTGCCCTGGTCGGGCACGCCCGGCGCCGACGGAGCCTCCTCCGAGGAGGAGCACGTCCGCGACGAGACCCGCCGGATCCTCGGCCTCCCCGGCCTCCGGCTCTCCGCCACCTGCGTGCGCGTCCCCGTCGTGACCGGGCACTCCGTCTCCGTGCACGCCCGCTTCGAACACCCCGTCCCGGTCGGCCGCGCCCACGAGGTCCTGGCGACCTCGCCCGGAGTCGTGCTCTACGACGACCCGGCCGCCGGCGACTTCCCCACCCCCGCCGACGTCGTCGGCACCGACCCCGCCTGGGTCGGCCGGGTCAGGCGCTCCCTCGACGACGAGCACGCGCTCGACCTCTTCGTCTGCGCCGACAACCTCCGCAAAGGCGCCGCCCTGAACGCCCTCCAGATCGCGGAATCGCTTGTCACGGATTTGTGGGATCTGTGAACGACCTGTGAGCAAAAAGGCGTCAGATACCTCTTGAACTGCGGTGATGTGGTGGTTGACGATGCATTTCCCCCGTACTGCAACCAGAGTTGGGCGGGGTGCGTCTCTGCGTGCACCCACGACCGTGTGGCGCGGGACACGCTCAAAGCGGGGCATCGGGGGAGAACGGTTACGCATGAGGACGAAGAACTCGCCGTCGAAAAGGGTGGCGAACGCGTACAACCCTGTCGGGGGGAAGCGTGTCCAACAGGCGTGGCAGAGGTACTCGACATCGCGACCATCGCCCCGCTGCGCGGCGGGGGCACAGCGCTGCTCCCCGTGCGGAGCAGCGCCGGCGTACCCGTACGCGGCTCCGCGGTGCGTCCGCTCAGACGCCCCCGGTCGCTCGGCGGCATGCCGGTGATCGCCCCCGTGCCCACCGGATCCCGCACCGGGGCCGTGGACGGCATCCCCTCGCCTCGTAAGAGCACCGAGGCCGCCCCGACCGCCGGCACCACCGTCGACCACCTGACCGAGACCTACCGCGCCCACTACCGGTCGCTGCTCGGTCTCGCCGCGCTGCTCCTCGACGACACGGCCTCCTGCGAGGACGTCGTCCAGGAGGCCTTCATCCGCGTCCACTCGGCCCGCAAGCGGGTCCGTGAGCCCGAGAAGACGCTCGCCTACCTGCGGCAGACCGTGGTGAACCTCTCCCGGTCCGCGCTGCGCCGCCGCATCCTCGGCCTGAAGCTGCTCTCCAAGCCGATGCCGGACATGGCCAGCGCGGAGGAGGGGGCGTACGAGCAGCTGGAGCGCGAGGACCTCATCAAGGCCATGCGCGGACTCCAGCGGCGCCAGCGCGAGGTGCTCGCCCTGCGGTACTTCTCCGACATGACCGAGGTCCAGGTCGCCGAGACGCTCGGAATATCCCTGGGCTCGGTGAAGGCGTACGGTTCGCGGGGCATCGCGGCGCTGCGCGTCGCGATGGGAGCGACGACATGAGCGAGGCACCCGGCGGGGACGGCGTGGCCCACGAGAACCGTGACGGCGACGACGTCCCGAAGAGGCATGCCGCCGAGACGGACGGCACCGCCTCCGAGAACCCTGACGCCCAGGATGTACGTGACGAACCGAGTGGACAGCGCATGGTGAAGATCGAGCCCGGACCCGGCGAGGGCGACGACGAACTCGCGATGCGGAAGCTGTTCCAGGACGCCGTCGGCGGCCTGGAGCCCTCGCTCGGCTCGCTGGAGCACCTGCGCCGGGCCGTGCCCGCGCGGCGCGCCCGCAAGCGGCAGGCCGTCGTCGGCGCCGCGGCCGCCGCCGTCCTCCTCGGCACGGCCATCCCCGCCTTCGTGCACGTCGCCGCCTCGGACGACCTCTCCGCCGCCGGCGCCGCGAGCGCGGCGCACGGCGAGCAGGCCCAGGGCGGCACCGGCTCCGAGACCGGCACCGAGGGCGGCAAGAGCACCAAGGGCCCCGCGAGCAGCGTCTCGCAGAGCCCCGGCGGCGACGGCGCCTCGGGCGGGCCGCAGCGCCCGGGCACCGGCGCCAACGGCACGCGGCCGTCCCAGGGCACGGCCCTCGGCGGCGCCCCCCGGTGCACCTCCGGCCAGCTCGGCGTCAGCCAGGAGGGCGCCGACGGCCCCGACGCCGAGGGCAAGGTCCACGGCACCTTCCGCATCGCCAACGTCTCCGACCAGGCCTGCCTGGTCGCCGGCGAGGGCACCGTCGGCTTCGAGGCCCGCGGGGCCGCCGACCCCACGCGGATCTCGGTCGTCCGGCACACCTCGGGCGACGGCACCGGACTGCCCGACCCCTCGCAGGAGTCGTACGCGCTCGTCCTGAAGCCGAACGGCAGCTACGAGGTCAAGTTCGTCTGGATCCCCAGCGAGACCTGCCCGACGGGCGGCGGTGTGGACCCGACCCCGACGCCGACCACCCCGACCGAGCCGCCGCCCACCCCGACCCCGACCCCGACGCAGCCGACCCCGACGGACGACCCGACGAGCGGGGCGGGCGGCACGGACTCGGGCGGCGCGGGCGCCGGACCGGGCACCGGCACGGAAGCGGGCACGGGCGCCGGCATGGCTCCCCAGCTGCTCCACGAGGACGGCGCGCCGGCGGACGGCAGCGTCGTGGTCAGCCACACCGCGGAGCCGGGCGGCACCACGGCCTCGGCCCTGATCCCGAACGCCTGCGCGGGCGCGATCTACCGCACGGGAGTCCTCGCGGGCTCCTGAGCCGGCACGGAGCCAGGCACACAGGGGACCGCACCCGCAGGGGGCTGGGCCCTGTGGGCCCGGGCGTGCACGGAGCTAGCTGGGCCTGTGGGCCCGGCGTGCACGGAGCTGGGCCTGTGGAACCGGGCGTGCACGGAGCTGGCCCTGTGGGCCCGGGCCTGGGGGACTGAGGAGTCCTGCAGGCCCCCCGGTTCCGCCCGGTCCGCTACAGCCCCAGTGCCTCGTCGCGGGAGGCCTCCGCCTCGCGGCGGACGAGGCGGAACCACATGAAGACGACGAAGCCCGCGAAGACGAACCACTCCGCCGTGTAGCCGAGGTTCTGGAAGGCCTTGGCGTCCAGGCTCGTGCCCGCCGCGGCCGCCGCCGGCACCGGCGTGAGCCCGGTGGGGGAGTCCGCGAGGGTGATCCAGGCGTCGTAGACGTCGTCCGTGACCACGTTCACCAGGGACGCCGCGCTGATCATCCCGAGCTGCCCCTCGGGCAGCCCGCCCGCCGCGTGGACGCCCTTCGTGCCCGGGTTCTCCGAGGCCTGGAGCGCACCCACCACCGTCACCTCGCCGGACGGCGGGGCGGGGGCCTTCGCGCCCGTGGGGAGCCAGCCCCGGACCACCGGCAGCGAGCGGCCGCCGTCGGTCCTGAGGAGCGTCAGGACGTACGAGCCGGTCCGGCCGTCCAGCTCGCGGTCCGGCACGAGGAACTGCTCCCCGAACCGGCCGCTCGCCTGCGCCGAACGGCCCGAGGTCTCCTTGTCGACCGGCAGCAGCGAGTCCAGCGGCTCGGCCTTCAGCGAGTCCGCCGCGGGCCGCTGCTCGGCCTCCCGATGGGAGTCGACGCGGTCCTCGAACTTGCCGAGCTGCCAGGTCCCCATGAACACGCAGAACGGGATCGCGAGGAGGACGAAGACGTTGATCCCCCACCAGCGGGGCGTTCTCAGGAACCGGTACACGCCCCCCACGGTACGCAAGCCGCCTCAGGCCCCCGCAGCCCGGGTCCCCAGGTGTCTGGCCGCGAAGTCCAGGTCCAGGGCGACCTGCTTGATCCGCTCCTCCACCACCAGGGAGCCGTGGCCCGCGTCGTACCGGTAGACCTCGTGGACCGCGCCCCTGGCCGCGAGCCGGTCGACGTAGTTGTCGATCTGGCGGATCGGGCAGCGCGGGTCGTTGACGCCCGCCGACACGTGCACCGGGGCCTTCACCGCGTCCACGTACGTCAGCGGCGACGAGGCCGCGTACCGCTCGGGCACCTCCTCCGGAGAGCCGCCCAGGAGCGTCCGGTCCAGCGCCTTGAGGGCCTCCATCTCGTCCTCGTACGCCGTGACGTAGTCCGCGACGGGCACCGCCGCGAGACCGACCGCCCAGTCGTCCGGCTGGGTGCCCAGACCGAGCAGCGTCAGATAGCCGCCCCAGGACCCGCCGGCGAGGACCAGGCGCTCCGGGTCGGCGAGGCCGCTCGCCACCGCCCAGGCGCGGACCGCCGCGATGTCCTCCAGCTCGATCAGACCGACCCGGTGCTTGAGCGCGTCCGTCCACTCCCGGCCGTATCCCGTGGAGCCCCGGTAGTTGACCCGCACCACCGCGTACCCGTGGTCCACCCAGGCCGCCGGGCCCGAGGCGAAGGCGTCGCTGTCGTGCCAGGCCGGGCCGCCGTGCACCTCGAAGATCGTCGGGAAGGGGCCCTCGCCCTCCACCGGGCGCTGCACGAGCGCGTGGACCCTGCCGCCGGGCCCCTCCACCCACACGTCCTCCACGGGCACCGACGGCGGCGCCTTCGGGCCGGGCGGGTCCAGGACCACACCGCCGGCCGTGGACCGCACCACCGGCGGCTCGGCGGCCGAGGACCACAGGTACTCCACGGAGCCGTCGGGCCGGGCCGTCGCGCTCGACACCGAACCGGCCGGGGTCTCCACCCGGACCAGCGCGCCGGTCGCGATCTCGTACCGCCACAGCTCGCTGCGGGCCTCGAAGCCGTGCACGATCAGCAGCCCCGAACCGTCCGGGTACCACTCCGCCGACACGTCGCCCGGCAGATCGAGCCGCAGATCGGTCTCGGTGCCCGTCGCCACGTCCCACAGCAGCGGCTCCCAGCGGCCCCGCCGCTGGTGGCCGACGAGCAGCCGGGTGTCCCCGGCGAGCGGCGCGAAGCCGAGGACGGTGAGCCCCAGCTCCTCCGTGCCGCCCTTGGTGTCGTCGAGCTCGGCCACCACGCCCGCGTCCGAGGCGCGCAGCACCCGCAGCGAGGAGTGCATCGCGTCCCCGTGCTCCGTGTGCTCGATCGCGATCAGCGAGCCGTCGTACGACAGGTCGCCGACACCGGCCGACTCCCGGTGTCGGTAGATCTCGACCGGGGCGGCGGCCCCCGGCCGTACGAGATGGACCGTCGAGCCCTCCTCGTCCGTGGAGCGGCCCACCACGAGCGTGCCCTCCCGGCCGATGGCGAGACCCGCCGGGTAGGAGGCGTCGAGACCGGGCACGGCCGGCTCGTCCGCGCCGCCCCCGAACGGCTGCCGCATCCACACCCCGAACTCGTCCCCGTCGGTGTCCGCGAACCACCAGACCGAGGCGCCGTCCGGCGACAGCGTGCCGTCCGTCGTCCCGTTCGGCCGGTCCGTGACCTGCCGCTGCTCACCACTCGCCCGGTCCCAGGCGTACAACTCGTACGTCCCGGTCGCGTTGGACACGAACAGTGAGCGGTCCGGGGCCTCCTCGGCCCATTCCGGCAGGGAGACGCGGGGCGCCCGGAAGCGCTGCTCCCAGACGGGGGTGCCGCTGTGCTTGCTCTCGGTAGTCATGGCACCCATCATGCTCCGCGCCGCCGACAATCGGGTCGCGTCGTCCGCAGCCTGTGGATAACCTCGCCGACATGTACTCCCCGACCCCCGACGACTGGTTCGAGGCCAACCGCGCGAAGTGGGACGAGCGCGTCCCGATCCATGCCGCCAGCGAGTTCTACGACCTCGACGCCTTCCGCGCGGGCAAGGACGCCCTGCGGGACTTCGAGCTCGCGGAGGTCGGCGACGTCACGGGCCGCTCCCTGCTGCACCTGCAGTGCCACATCGGCCTGGACACCCTGTCCTGGGCCCGGCACGGCGCCTCCCAGGTCGTCGGCCTGGACTTCTCCGAGCCGGCCGTCGAGACCGCCCGCTCGCTCGCCGCCGACCTGGGCCTCCCCCAGGAGCGGGCCGCCTTCGTCGCCGCCGACGTGTACGACGCGGCCGAGGCCGTCCCGGACGCCTCGTACGACATCGTCTACACCGGCCTCGGGGCGCTGTGCTGGCTCCCCGACCTCGACCGCTGGGCGGAGACCGCCGCCTCGCTCGTCGCCCCGGGCGGCTTCCTCTACGTGGTCGAGTTCCATCCGCTGACCGACTCGCTCGACGACGAGACCGGCAGCCGGGTCGTGCACGACTACTTCGTCCGCGAGCCGTGGGTGGACACCAGCCCGGGGACGTACGCCGACCTCGACGCCGTCACCGTCCACAACCGCAGCGTGGAGTGGGTGCACCCGGTCGGCGAGGTCGTCACGGCGCTCGCGAGGGCGGGCCTGCGCATCGAGTTCCTGCACGAGCACGACGCCTCGCTGTTCCCCCGCTACGGCGCCCTCCAGCGGAACGAGGACGGCTACTACCGCTTCCCGGCGGACCGCCCCCGCATCCCCCTGATGTACTCGGTCAAGGCGTCCCGGCCGGCCTGATCCCGGTCACCGCCCGATCCGGATGACGGCCCGCCCGCCGCCGAGGTCCACCGTCGAGTGGCGCGGCGGGGCGCCGTCCTCCTCGTCGTCGCGCAGCACCAGGGCGCTCTGCCGCTCCTTGAGCTCGTTCTGCTTGCCCTGCGAGAACGTGGCGTGCAGCTGCTCGAAGCCCGTCGAGGAGACCTGCCCGGTGCGCCGGCCGCGTCCCGTCATGCGGAGGAACTGGTCGGCGAAGGCGATCACGGTCAGCAGGATGACCAGTCCGGGCAGCGTCACGAACACGGCGAACTCCATGCCGCCCATCAGAACACGCCCCCGGCGCCCTGTCAGGGGGTGGTCGAGGGCCTGATGTGGTGGGTGCGCCGGCCGTCCGCGCCGAGGACCTGCGCGCCGATCTTGTGGGTGCGCAGGGACACCGCGGTGCCCGCGATCCGCAGCGCCGGCGCGGCCCGCACGAGCGCCGCCGTCACGTCGTGGAGTTCCTCGACCGTACGGAGCCACATGGCCAGGGCCAGGTTGTGCCGCCCGGTGACCGAGGTGACCACGCGCGTCTGGCGCAGCCTGCCGAGCGAGGCCACCGACTCGGCCACGTCCAGGGGCGGTACGTCCGCCGTGACCAGCGCCCACACCGGCCGCCCCGAGAACCGCGGAGCCGGCAGGCAGTGGTGGTGGCAGGCGCCGGCCGCGCCGAGGGCGTCCAGCCTGCGGCGTACGGTCGACTCGCTCGTGCCGCACTGCCGGGCCAGTTCGGCGGCGCTGCGCCGGGCGTCCCCCGCCAGCTCCGCGACGATCCGCCGGTCGAGCTCCGTGACATGCGGGTACGCGCGCGCGGGGGTCCTGACCCGCCGTTCGCCGCCGGTGATCTCGGCGAGGTGCTGCGCCTGCCCCGGGGTGAGCTGCTCGATCCGCGAGCGGTACGGGCGGTTGTGCAGCTGGGTGACGACCTGGGTGCGGGCCCTGAGCACCCCGGTCAGCCGCCGCACCCGGCCGGCGAGGTAGCCGTCGAGGGCGTGGAGGTCGGGGCAGTTGACGAGCAGGATGAGATCGGCGTCTCCGGTCACCTGGTGGACGCCGAGGGTGTACGGATCCTCCGCGAGCTCGATCGCGGTGGCCTCGGATTCGCCGGCCACGCACTCCAGTTCGACCCACGCGTAGAGGGTGGCGTCGGTGCCGCGGCGGGCGGTGAGCATCGAACTCCACGCGTACCCCCCTGTGGTGAGGGTCTCCCAGCGCCTGGCGAGGGTGTCGGGGCTCACGGTGAGCACGGCGGAGAGCTGGGTCCAGCTGGCGCGGGGCGCTATCTGCAGTGCGTGGATCAGCGCCAGATCCACCTCCCCCAGGACGGATTCCCTGGTATGCATGTGCCTCCTTGGTCGATCCCGGGGAAACCCTGGGTGTGGGCACGGGAAGGCCCCAGGATGTGGACCAGGGCTCATGCATTCAAGCCGCGACGGCTGATTTCCATTAAATCCGTCCTATGTCACAGAAGAAGGGCGGAGAAGTGACACGGGGGCTGGACCACATGTGGACAGGAGAACCACCGGAGACCGAACGCCTGTGGGGCGAAGCGGTCGGCCTCGACCAGATCGCCGCGGCCGAGCGCGGCTACGCGAGCTGCGGCCCGGCCGAACAGCTCCTGTGGGAGCGGCTTTCCGTCTTCGAGGGGGCCTTCGGCCGGGAGGCGGTCCGCGAGGTCTGCGCCTCCGGCACGCTGCCCGCGGGGGAGATCCAGGCGGTCCTCGACCGGCTCGCGCCGCTCGCCCTCCTGCCCGTCGACGACCTCTTCGACGGCGAGGACGGCCTGCCCCGGTACTGGATGCCGCACCCGATGCGGGCCGTCGGCGCCCGCCGGCTCACCGCGCGCGGCGACCGCTGGGCGGTGCTCCTGCACCACCGCAGGTGGTGCGTGAAGGTCGCCCGGCGGGCCGCCGACTGGTGGCAGCGGGGCCGGCAGCTCGACGCCCGGGACCTCGCCCTGCGCGAACTCCCCGACCTGGCGGCCGCCATGGACCCGACGACCGCGCCGCTCTCGCCGAACGCCGAGGCCGAGACGTCCGTGGAGATCGCGGTCTCCCTGTGGTTCCTGTGGGTGGCCTGCGGGCGGATCGCCGAGGGCCGCACCCGGCTGCGGCACGCCCTCAGCCTGCACGCGGGCCCGCCGTCCGCCCGTGCCCTGTGGCTCGCCGCCTTCCTGGAGCTGGAGTCCGGCCGCCCCGAGGACGCCGACCCGCTCCTCGCCCAGGCCTGGGCGGCGGCCGTACGGGACGGCGACGAGCGCTGTCTGGCGCTCCTGGCCCATCTGCGCGGCGCGACCGCGCTCTACCAGGGGCGTACGCGCGCGGCGGCGGCCGAGTTCCGGGAGGCCCTCGCACTGATGGAGGAGCACCCGGAGTTCGGGCCGACCCGGCGGGCCTGCTGGGTCGGGCTCGCGCTCTCCCTGTGCCGCTCCGACCCGGAGGCCGCGCAGGAGGCGCTGGACCAGGGGGACCTGGACCGCGAGAGCCGGCGGGCCTGGGTGGGCCGTGACATGTTCGCCGAGGCCTGGGCGTACCACGTGCGGGCCGAACTCGGCGCCTGGGACGGGGAGCGGGAGCGCGCCGCGGAGTACGCCAGGCGGGCCCTGCGCGAGCATCTGCGGCTCGGTTCCGCGGTGGGCGCGGCCTGCGCGGCGGAGCTCCTGGCGCAGATGCGGGCGTTGGAGGGCCGGCACGACGAGGCGGCCCATCTCCTGGGCGCGGTCGACCTGTTGCGGACCTCGGTCTTCGACTCCTCGTACCGGCCTGCGGAGTACTGCGTGGTCACACGGACCCGGGGCGAGGAGGCCCTGGGGGCGCTGCTCGTCGACCCGGAGCTGCGGAGCGCGTACGAAGAGGGCGCGAGGCGCGGCCTGTTCGCGCTGGCGGGCGAGATCTGACGCCGGGTTCTCCGCAGGGTGCGCAGCCGCCCGGCCGACCGGCCGCCGTCTACTTCTGGGCCTCGGCGGCGATCCGCGAGTGCGTCGCGGCCCTCCTCCAGTACAAGGTGGTCAGCCTCGGGATCTTCCTGATGCTGATCCTGCCGGGTGTCCTGGCGTGGACGGGGCGCTGAGCGCGGTCCATCGGGGCCTCCTCACGGACGGTCTACGGGGTGACGATCGGGAACTGGGCGTCGGGCTTCGTCACGTACGAGAAGAGGCGGGTCAGCAGGGCCGGGTCGCCCTCCACCCCGATCCCGAGCTCCTGGAGGCTCTTCCCGGCGAGGAGGCCGAGCAGCTGGGTCTTCCCGAGGGTGAGGGTGAGTCCGGCGGGCGTCCGGGGCTCGGCGACCACCCGGTGGGTGAGGGCGCCGTTGTGCAGGGTGAGCCGCCGCCGCTCGCCCGCGTCCGTGGCGCCGTCCAGGAAGACCAGATCGATCGTCAGGTCCTCGTCCCAGGCGCGCGGCCCGTCGATCGCGATGGCGACCGAGTCGATCAGCATGGGGACGGTGAGGGCCGCCGCCATCTCGGGGTTGGCCATGTCGACCATCTCGCCCGTGATGCCCTGGCGGAGCTCCTGGGCGCCGCGCAGGTAGAAGTTCCGCCAGGTGGCGTTCTCGGCGCCGTGCCCGAGCTCCTCGTACACCCCGGCGAGGGCCTGCTTCGCCTCCTCGTTCCCGGGGTCGGCGAAGACCACGTGGTCGAGGAGGGTGGCGGCGAAGCGCGGATCACCGGCCTCGATGTACCGGCGGGCCTTGGCGAGGGCCTCGGCGGGGCCGCCGGCCACGTCCACGTACCGCCGCGCGAGCTCCACCGGCGGGTGCTCCCACAGGTGGGCCGGGTTGCCGTCGTACCAGCCCAGGTAGCGCTGGTAGACCGCCTTGCTGTTGTGGCTGAGGGAGCCGTAGTAGCCGCGGGCGTGCCAGGCCTTCGCCAGGGCGGGCGGCAGCTCGATCCGCTCGGCGATCTCGACGCCCGTCCAGCCCTCGTTGAGCAGGCGGAGGGTCTGGTCGTGCAGGTACGCGTAGAGGTCGCGCTGCTCGGCCAGGAACCGCACCACGTTGTCGTGGCCCCAGGTGGGCCAGTGGTGGGAGGCGAAGCCGACGTCGTACTGCCCGTGGAAGTACTCGATCGCCTCGTCCAGGTAGTGGGCCCAGATCCGGGAGTCGCGGACGACCGCGCCGCGCAGCGTGAGCACGTTGTGCATGTTGTGCGTGGCGTTCTCCGCCAGGCACAGGGCGCGGTGCTCGGGGAAGAGGAAGTTCATCTCGGACGGGGCCTCGGTGCCCGGCGTCAGCTGGAAGACGATCCGCACCCCGTCGACCGTCTCCTGCTGCCCGGTCTCCGTGATGTCCACGGTCGGCGGGATCAGGCTGATGGTGCCGGTGGAGGTGCCCTGACCGAGGCCCACGCCGATCTGGCCGTCGGGGGCCTTCGGGAGGCCGACGCCGTACATGTAGCTCGCCCGGCGGGTCATCGCGTTGCCCGCGTACACGTTCTCGCTGACCGCGTGCTCCAGGAAACCGGCGGGGGCGAGGATCGGGACGCCCTCCTCGGTGCCGTGCGGGAGGACGCCGCGGACCCCGCCGAAGTGGTCGCCGTGCGAATGGGTGTAGATCACGCCGGTGACCGGCCGGTCGCCACGGTGCTCCTTGTAGAGCGCGAGGGCGGCGGCCGCCGTCTCCACGGAGATCAGCGGGTCGATGACGATCACCCCGCGCTCGCCCTCGACGAGCGTCATGTTGGAGATGTCCAGGCCGCGGACCTGGTAGATCCCCGCGGTGACCTCGTACAGGCCCTGGCGCGCGGAGAGCTGCCCCTGCCGCCACAGACTGGGGTGCGCCGTGTCCGGGCAGTCGCCCTTGAGGAAGTCGTAGGCGTCGTTGTCCCAGATCACCCGGCCGTCCGCGGCCGTCACCACCCCGGGGACGAGCGCGCCGAGGAAGCCCCGGTCGGCGTCGTCGAAGTCGGTCGTGTCCTCGAAGGAGGGCAGGGCGTCGCTCATGGGGCAGGTGCTCCGTTCCGCGCGGGCGGTGATCGGCGTACCGGTCCATCTGAACACCGGGGTACTACGACCGCACTTCGGAGCGGGCGGGACCGCCGGACCGTGCCTAGGCTGGAGGTACACGTCCCGCCCCGCGGCACGTGCCCACTCACGCGGTACGGAGGTGGCTTATGAGGGCACGCCACCACTTCCACATCGACTACCTCGGCCACTCGGTCTCCGCGACCGTGCAGACCGGGCACACCCCGGTCGTCGAGGTTCTCGTCGACGGTAAGGAGACCGGCCACGCCACCACCCGCGACGACCGGCCCGTCACCCTCTCGATCGAGCTGCCGACCGACCCACCGACGCCCGTGACCGTACGAGCCACCCCGGGGCCCGGCGTACCGCGCTGCCTGCTCCTCGCGGAGGAGGACGGGGAGCCGCACGTGATGGCGCCGAGACTGTACTGAGAGGGGCGACGGCGCTGGGGGCAGCCAGGCCATGACGGCGCCGGCTCAGGACGGCCAGGCCATCCCGACAGAGGGGATGACAGCGGCCGCTCAGGACAGCCAGGTCATCCCGACAGAGGGGATGATGGCGTCCGCTCAGGGCAGCCAGGTCATCCCGACAGACGGGATGACGGTGGCCGCTCAGGACAGCCAGGCCATCCCGATGATCAGGAAGACCACGAAGGCGATGGCCCCGGCCACCGCGGCCGTCTTGCGCGGCCGGCGCCGGGACAGCTCCGCGAGCGCGCCGCCGGTGCTCGGCTGGCTCTGGCGCCGCCGGGTGGCGGGCGCGGGCCGGGTCACCGGCGGCCGGTTCATCGGCGGCGGGGTCGGCGCGGGCGTGTGCACCGGCGCGGGCATGGGCATGGGCGCGTGCGCGGGCCCGGCGGGCTGATGGGGTGCCGCCGGCTGATGAGGAGCGAGGTGCAGGCCCGGGGCGGCCCCGGGGTAGGAGCGCCAGGCGCCGGAGGAGAACCAGTCCGAGATCGCCTGCGCCGTGGGCCGCTGCTCCGGCTGCTTGGCGAGCAGGCTCAGCAGGTACGCCTCGAAGTCGGGCGGCAGCGCGGCCCCGAGCCGGCTCGGGGGCATCGGCGCGGTGTCGATGTGCTGGTACAGCAGGGCCGTCGCGGTGTCCGCGCGGAACGGGGGTCTGCCGGTGAGGAGTTGGTAGAGCACGCAGCCGAGCGAGTACACGTCGGAGGCGGGGGACGCGGGCTGCCCGAGGGCACGCTCGGGTGCGAGGTAGAGCCCCGTGCCCACGATCTGGCCCGTCGTCGTGAGCGCGGCCGAGGGGTCGTCGACGAACCGGGCGATGCCGAAGTCGGCCAGCTTGACCGTGCCTTCGGCGTCGACGAGCAGGTTTCCCGGCTTGATGTCCCGGTGCACCACGCCCTGCCGGTGCGCGGCGGCGAGTCCGGCGGCGGCGTGCGCGGCGACCACCGCGACCCGCTCGGCGGGCAGGATCAGCGGATCGGACGGGTTCCCCTGGAGGCTGTCGCCCTCCACCAACTCCATGACCAGGAAGAGCTTTCCGTCCCAGGTGCCGAAGTCGAAGACGCCCACCACGTGCGGATGGCTCAGTCGCGCGGCGGTCTGCGCCTCCAGGCGGAAGCGGTCACCGGCGGAGGGGTCGGTCGCCTGCGCCAGCATCAGCTTCACGGCCACGGCCCGGCCCAGGACCTCGTCGGTGGCCTGCCACACCTCGCCCATGCCGCCCCGGCCGATACACACATGAAGCCGATATCGGTCCGCGACCAGCACCTGGAGACCACCCTTTCGACGATCGATCAACCTGACGGAAGAGAACCAGCGTAGAGCCGCCCGTCGGCGCCCCTCGCCGCGCTCCCCCCTCCGGGCTCCCGTCCGGTGCACGACACCCGTGGTCCGGGTGAACGGGAGGTGTCTCCCGGCGGTTAGCATCGCGGCCCGGAGCGAGTTCCGGTGAACCGTGAACAGGGAACGGAGTGGGTCGTGGCACGACCTCGTGTGGGTGTGGCGGTACTGACGATGGGCACGCGCCCGGACGAGCTGCGGGCGCTGCTCGACGCCGTGGCGGGTCAGGACGAGCCCGCCGCCCGGATCGTCGTCGTCGGCAACGGCACCGGTTCGCTCCCGGCCCTGCCCGAGGGCGTGACCGGGGTCGAACTCGCCGAGAACCGCGGCGTCTCGGGCGGCCGGAACGTCGCGATCGAGACGCTGCGCTCCTTCGGCGACGTCGACATCGTCGTGGACCTCGACGACGACGGCCTCCTCGTCGACAAGGACGTGTTCCGCCGCCTGGCAGACCTGTACGAGACGTACCCGAGGCTCGGCATCGTCTCGTTCCGCATCGCCGACGAGACCGGCGAGACCCAGCGCCGGCACATCCCGCGCCTCGGCGCGAAGGACCCCCTGCGCGGCGGCGAGGTCACCACCTTCCTCGGCGGCGGCCACGGCCTGTCGATGCACATGCTCGACGAGATCGGCGGCTGGCCGGAGGACTTCTTCTTCACCCACGAGGAGACCGACCTCGCCTGGCGCGCCCTGGACGCCGGCTGGAAGGTCGTCTACGAGCCGAAGCTGCTGCTCCAGCACCCGAAGACCAGCCCGGCCCGGCACGCCGTCTACTACCGGATGACCGCCCGCAACCGCGTCTGGCTGGCCAAGCGCAACCTGCCGGCCCTCCTCGTCCCCGTCTACCTGGGCGTGTGGACCCTGCTCACCCTGGCCCGCACCCGCTCCCTGCCGGGCCTCAAGGCCTGGTTCGGCGGCTTCGCCGAGGGCGTCCGCCGCTCCTGCGGCCCCCGCACCCCGATGCGCTGGACGACAGTCCTCCACATGACCCGCCTGGGCCGCCCGCCGGTGATCTAGGAGGCGGCACCCCGGGGGAGTCGGCAGCGCCCCCGGGGAAAGCCCCCCCGGGGCAGCCACGGGGAAGGGCCCCGGGCCGGCCACGGAACCCTCTCCGGAAACGCCTCAGGGGCCCGACCCGCTTTCGCGGATCAGGCCCCTGAGGGTCTTGCGGCTGTCGGGGTGGCGGGATTTGAACCCACGACCTCTTCGTCCCGAAGCAACTCGGGCACGAGCTCTGCCTTGGGCTGGTGCGCCTCTCACCTGCGCTGACGATCCGCAGACGTCCGCACTCGTCCGCCGCTGTTCGTCGGCGTTGTCACGCAGTTAGACACTCACTGCTTCCGTGCCCTCGTGGTGCGCCGGGCAGAGCGACCTTGATCTGTAGCCCTTGCCGGATCGGTCAGTGACGGTCATGCCTGCCGCTATGGGGCCTGGGGGCGCTACTGGACGCAGAGGGTTGCTGCTGTTGCGGTACTTCGCTGCTGTACACGGTGCGCGGTCAGCCCCTTCGCGTGAGCGGGTTACGAGGGATAGACAACGCGATACCGGATCGCCACACTACGTGGACGATCACGCGCAGCTGGTCTGCATTGCATGGCGGGGGAAGGCTCGATGGGGCGACTTCGGAGCAAGAGCTTGTCGTCGGAGCGCATCCGCTACCGCTTGACGCTCCTCCAAAGCTTGCTGCCCCTGCTGCCCGCCGTGATCATGACGGGCTTCCAATTCCTGATCTGGTTGGACGGGAGCCCGGTTGGTCCCCCACTCGCGGCAGTCGTGCTGTCATTCGTGCTGCTGGCGATGTGGCGTCCGCTCGGGGTCACTCTCACGGAGTCAGCGGCCGTGGTGCACAACCTGCGTCGCCGGACCATCCCCTGGGCCGACGTACAGGCCATACAGATCGAGTCCTACTTCGGAACCCGAACCGTCGTGATCTACGAAGCGAGCGGTCGCCGTACACGCCTACGGGCGCCGATCACGGGGTTCCTCAGCTGGGATCGCACCTTCGAGGAGAAGTTCCACGCCATCGGCAGATGGTGGCTGGATCACCGCGGCCCGGATTGGGCTCCTGTGCTGCCACAGAGGGCATCGTGGAGCGGTCCACTGGAACCCGGCGAGAATCCTTACGCCCCTCCCGAGTAGGTCTCGGGTCCATGCCCGCCAGGTCTCGCACGGTTAGATCTCGCCCCCGGGGCCGCTGTGTCCATGGGCCTCGGCCCGCCACTCACCCCGGCTCCCATCCCGTCTGCCGTCGACCCACACACCGTGGAGCGGGCGCGGGTCCTGGCGTCCAGGTGGAGCGCGCCACTGTACGAACGACCTGGACGCCAGGACCCGTGTCTGCTCGGCTCTGCCTGGGTCGATGGCAGACGGGATGGGAGTCCCCCACCTCAACGTCCCACGGCCGGCACCCGCCCACGAAGCCCCCTCCATCCCGGAGCCTGAGCGCCCCCGCCGGAGGCATCGTCTTGAGCCGCACTCGCGTACCGCTTCGGCCGCATCGTGGGTTCGTCACCCATCAACCCGAGCCGTCAGGCGTGCGGACGGCGGCCGGGCTGGAGCGGGGCGTAGACAGGAGCGCAGGCCCGGGCGACGGGCCGCGCGCACCGCGCCGTGCGCGGTGGGTGCCTTGATGAGGTAGAGAAATCTGTAACAGCTCTCGCTGATCCTCAGCTACGCCGCCTTGAGCGCATCGGCGATGGACTGCATGTCCTGGGTGACGACGTCGGCCTGCGCTTCGGTGAATGCCTCGGACTTGTGGGGCTTGTTCGCGAAGCCGATGACCGTTGCCCCGGCTGCGTGGGCGGCCTGGATGTCGGTGAGCGAGTCGCCGATCAGCGTGCAGCTCGTGACGTCGATGTGCATCAGCTCGGCTGCCGTGATGAGCGGGAACGGGTTCGGTTTCATGAGGTGTGGCTGTTCGGAGGGGCGACCCACGATCTTGGCGACGTACTCGTCCAGCCCGTGCAGCTCAAGGAACACCCGTACGCACTCGGCGGAGTTGTTGCTCACCACCGATACGCCACGGCCGGCGGTACGTGCCGCCCGGAGTGCTTCCGCCGCACCTGCTGTCGGCTGCCCAGCTACCGCGACGGCTCGGACCTCGGCGGCTGTCAGCGCCCGCTCAATCTTCTGGCCAAGCTCGGTGTCGGCCTCGTGCGCGATGCGCAGTACCTCGATGGGGTCGTCCGTCTGGGCGGCCTTCGCGCCCGCGGCTTCGTTCTCGGCGGAGAGGAGTGCGGTCAGTTCCCCCGCGACCTCGGGCGCCGGCAGTCCGGCGAACACGTCGCACACGGGCCCGTCGAAGTCGAAGAGGATGACTCGGGCGTTGGCCAGGGTCTCGGTGAGCGGGTCAGCGTGCGTCAAGGTCGAAGTCCCTTCCGATCGTCTCCCAGACGCTGTCGAACCACATCCGGGCCTGCTGGACCTGCTGCGCTCCGCTGGACGACTCGCCGTCGTTGACTGAGTGGTGGAAGAGCGTCGTGTCCTTGCCCACCAGGTCGTAGATCTCGATCGTCTCGCCCTGGGCGACGACCTTGTTGGGACGGATCGGGTAGTACCCGAAGAACGCGTCCTCGTTGTTGATTACGTACAGCTTGAAGAACTGCGTACCGCTGTGGACGCGCACGCTGATGCGGGTCTCTGCGACTAGCCCCAGGTGCTCCAGCTCGGTGATCGCGTCCCGGATGCTGCGCGTGTAGCCAACCATGATGTCGTGCATGCGGTCGCGGAGCCGCTTGTCGTCGGCCCCGTCCGACATCCGCACGGGCGCGGCCTGCGGCACGGCCATGTCGGGGACGAGTATCCGCATGGTGATGCTCGACGGGGTCAGCCTGCCGATGCGGATCTTGTCGAGTGGCTCTTGAAGCGCGCCGTGCAGGGTCTCGCTGGAGAACCCCGCGAAATCGATCGTGACGTGATCCTTCGCGAAAGCCTGCTCGACGTACGGGCGGAGGCCCGCCGGCCGCTCTGTCCGGTTGCGGACGTAGACGCCGCTGCCTTTGCGGGAGACCACGAGCCCTTCGTCTTCGAGGTCCCGCAGCGCGCGCTGAATCGTCGCCCGCGCGAACCCGTAGCGCTCCGTCAGCTCCTTGTGTGACGGCAGCTTCTCGCCCGGCGCCAGGCGCCTGGTGCGGATCGCTGCTCCAAGGCTGCTGGCTACCTGCTCGTACGGGGCTCGGTCGTCGTCGGGGTCGAGGGGCTCGGGGACAAAGGTCATGAAGCCGATGGTAGGCGACTCACCCCAAGCAGGACAGTCATGGCAGTCATGTTGTTGACATGGCTAGCCATCTCTTCTAACTTCGAGATGTGACCAACCGGGTTAGCCAAGTTGGTCATCTAGGCCCTTCCTGCTCTCTCGAAGGAGAAATCCATGCCGTCGTTCAAGGTGGACACGTCGACCGCCGTGGTGTTCGTGGCCACGGCCCCCGTCCCGAAGCTCGTGAGTAAGCAGACCGGTGAGCGCGCCATGGACCGGGAGACCGGCGCCGGCCTTTCCACGGTGGGGCTGCTGATCTCGGACGAGGGGGAGGGCAACCTCTACCAGGTGACCATCCCGGAGACCGGGCTCCCCGAGGGACTGGCGCCGGGCATGCCGGTGTCGGTCATCGGCCTCAAGGCCCGCGACTGGGAGAACACGTTCAACGGCCAGACCCGGCACGGCATCTCGTTCCGCGCCGTCGCGGTCACCCAGATGGGGGCCTGACCATGACGGACATGGCGACGTTATGGGAGGTCGGCCTCCCGCTCGCCGGAACCGCCGGTGGTCTCGGTTACGCGAAGGTCCGCGCGCCGCGCGTCTTCTGGTCGCTAGTGGGTCTGCCGGTCGCCCGGGTGCGGTTCGCGGTGTCGTACCGCTCGACGATGGACGTGTGCGGGCTGACGGTGCAGCCGTCCCGCCTGCGGGCGTTCATGGTCCGCAACCTCGCTCGCCGCCCCGACGTTCAGCCCGTGCCCCCGAAGGTCCGCCGGGTCCGGGGCACCTCGACCGGCCTGCGGGTCACCCTGCGGCTCCCGGCCGGTCTGGAGCCCGCCGACGTGATGGCGGCCTCCGAGCGGTTGCGGCACGCCTGGGGCGTCCACTCGGTCAACGTGGTGGAGACCAAGCCGGGGTTCGTGGAACTGCGGATGACCGGCTACGACGTACTCAAACGGGTGCGGATGCCCCGCCGCCGGGTGCCTTCCGGGCCGATGACGGTTCCGGTTGCTCTCCGGGAGGACGGGACCGTGTTCGTCCGGGACTACCTGAAGGTCCCGCACGCGCTGACCCTCGGCGCGAACCAGTCGGGCAAGTCCATGTATCAGCGCAACCTGATCGCCGGGCTGGCCCGGCTGCCGGTGGCTCTCGTCGGGATCGACTGCAAGCGCGGCGTAGAGCACCGCGGCTACGCGCCCCGCCTGTCCGCCCTCGCGATCACCCCGGAGGAGGCGGACGGCCTGCTGGACGGGCTGGTCGGGGAGATGGAAGAGCGCTTCGACCTGCTCAGTGACCATGGCGTCGCCGACATCTGGGCTCTCCCCGAGTACATGCGGCCGGTCCCGGTCGTGGTCCTGGTCGATGAGGTCGCGGAGCTCTTCCTCGTGGCGACGAAGAAGGACGAGGAACGCCGGGACCGGATGGTTACCCAGCTGATCCGCCTCGGTCAGATGGCCCGCGCGGCCGGCATCTTCCTGGAGGTGTGCGGGCAGCGGTTCGGCTCCGACCTCGGCAAGGGCGCCACCGCCCTGCGCGCCCAGCTCACCGGCCGCGCCGTGCACCGCGTCAACGACAAGCAGACCGCCGAAATGGGAGTCGGCGACATCGCCCCGGACGCCGTGGTCACGGTGCTGACGATCCCGCCGGACCAGCCCGGTGTCGCGGTGGCCGGTGACACCTCCGGCGGCTGGTCCCGCATCCGCACCCCCGCCCTCACCGCCGCCGAAGCTGCCGCGATCTGTGCCGCGCACGCGCACCTCACCCCGGACCTGCCCGCCGTCGCCGCCTACCGCCCGGTCACCCCGGCAAGCGTCGGGGAGCCGGAGTCCGTGCCGCTGGTCAAGCCGACCCCGGCGACGGCGTAGCCCTCCTGTCCCCCCTCGGTCGGCGTGACCGTCTCACGCCCGGTCCTTACCCGACCCATGCCCGAAAGGAGGTGACCCTCGTGTTCCGAACCCTCCGCCTCGACGCCGTACTGATCCAGGCCGTCATCGCTGGTGCTCTGTCCTTCGCCCACCTGCACGACCTGGCGGCCGCGGCCGGCCAGGACGGCTGGAAGGCGTGGGCCTACCCGGTCAGCGTCGATCTGCTCCTGGTCGCCGCCTGGCGCCGGATGCGCACCGACACCGGCAACCGCGACGCCTGGCTGTGGTTCGCCATTGCCCTCATCGCGTCGCTGGGTGCCAACGTCGCCACCGCTGGTCTCCTCGACATGAGCGACGTCCCGGACTGGCTGCGCATCCTCGTCGCCGGATGGCCCGCACTGGCCTTCCTCGGCGGCACCCTCCTCGCCCACACACCCCACCCCACACCCGAACCCGTCCCCGTTCCGGAGCCCGAAGCCGCGATCGACCTCGTCGTCGAGCGGAACCCGGAACCGGCACCCGAGCTGCCGCCGGCCGAACCCGCCCCTGTTGAGGTTCTGCCGGAACCCGCTCCGCAGGAAGAGCTGGCGGAGTCTGCGCCCTCGGTGCCCGCCGTGCCCGTGCCGCCCGCGCTGCTGGCTCACGCCCAGAAGATCGCGGACGCCCACCGGGCCCAGACCGGTGCGCCGATCGACGCGGAAACCCTCCGCACCCGACACGGCATGCCCGCCGCTCTCGCGGACTCCATCGCGCTCCAACTCGCCTGATCAGGAAGGAGTAAGACCTGTGCGTCCGAACCGCTTCCACAACGTGATCCGTATCGGCCCGGTGCAGGTCGGCACCCACCGCGACGGCCGGGGCCGGACCAAGCACACCGCCGTGTGCACGGCCCCCGGCTGCGACTTCTCCGCCGACTACAACACCCGCGCCTCCGCCGAACTCGCCGCCCGCACCCACCGCTGCAACCCCCGCTGACCCTTGAGGAGTTCTGCGCCATGGACGTCCCCCTCTGGCTCGCCCTGATCGTCGTCGGCGGCCTCGGCATCAAGCTCATCCGCCCGCCCTGGTGGCTCGTCGCCGTGATCCTCCTCGGCGGCTACCTCCTCGCCGACAGCCTCTTCGCCCCGCTCATCGACCCGATCACCAAGTAGGGAGAACCGTCATGCTCCGACCGCACGTCCCGGTCAACCCACTCCCGACCGGCATCGTCACCCCGCTCGCCCAGCTGACCCCCGTCGCCGACACCGAGCCCACCACCCCCACCGCCCCGGCCCCGGTGCCGGTCGCCCCGGCACGCACCTCGGTCCAGCTCACCCCGGGCAGTGCGCTCGCCCTCGCCGCCGGCGGTGGGGCCGTGGTCCTGGTCGTCGGCACGGTCCTGGTCTCCATGCTTCTCGCCGTCGCCATCACCGGCGTCTCCGTCGCCGTGTGCGCCGTAGTCCTCAAGTCCCTGCTCAACCAGGAAAGGAAGCACTGAAATGGGCCTGTTCAGCCGCAAGTCCAACGACACCCCGGCCAACCCGCAGATGGCGGAACTGGGCCGCGAGTACGCCATCGCCAGGCGCCACGGCGACCGCAAGGCCATGGGCCGCATCAACCGCCAGCTCGGCACCTCCGGCGCCAGCGAGACCGACGTGATCTCGTTCGAGCAGGGCCGTGACGCCTACGACGCCATCCCGCCCATCAAGCCCACCCGCAACCGCCGCAAGGGCCGGTGACCCCATGGACACCCAGACCCTCGCCGCCGCTGGGTTACCCGCCATCGGCTGGGCCCTGCACGGCGGACTCCTCCTGCGCCGTCTCGCCACCGCCCGCCGCGACCCGCTGACCGGCCTGCACACCCGCGCCGGATGGACCACCCGCGCCGACCACCTCATGAGCAAGCACGCCAACGCGCTCGTGCTCCTGGTCGACCTGGACGACTTCAAGGCCGTCAACGACACCCACGGCCACGCCGCCGGCGACGCGGTCCTCACCGCCACCGCCGACCGACTCACCGGCTGGTGCGGACGGCACGGGATCGCCGCCCGGCTCGGCGGAGACGAGTTCGCCGCCATCGTCACCGACCCCGCCCACACCGCCGGCCTCTTCGCCCTCCGCGTCACCCTCGACGAGCCGGTCACCCATCACGATCACGTCCTGCGGGTCTCGGCCTCGGTCGGCCACTGCCACCGCGAACACCTGCCGGTCCCCAGCCTCACCGACGCCCTCTCGACCGCCGACGCCTCGATGTACGCGGCCAAGGGCCACGGCAGGCGCAACACACACTGAGCGGCCCCCGGGACGGCCTCGGTCGCCAAACTTCCGCCGCCCCGGGCGCCTTCAACCCCTCCCAGATCCAACGGACCCGAAAGGGAAACCTCATGATGCCCCAGACCCCGACAGCCCGCGTCTGCTCCCACTGCGACGGCTTCCCCGTCGTCCACATCACCACCGGCAGCCTCACCCCCGACGGACAGCGCCGCACCCTCGCCGCCGCCTGCCCCGTCTGCCAGGGCACGGGCACCCGCACCGCCCCGGTCGCCCTCGTCCGCGCGGGGAAGTGACCGTCTTGACCGACGCCGCCCTCCAGGCGGGCCTGGACCCGGCCACCCTGAGCGACCTGCTCCGGATGGCCGGGTCCCCCGGCTTCGACCGCCTCACCGAACAACTCCGCCGCACCGGCGGCTGCACCGTCCCCATCCGCCTCACCGGCGGCACCAAGACCCTCGACCCCGCCACCAAGACCGTCCTCCACGCCTACAACACCGACGCCGAACCCGGCGGCGTCCTCCGCGTCGCCTGCGGCAACCGGCGGGCCTCCCGGTGCCCCTCCTGCGCCTGGACCTACGCGGGAGACACCTACCACCTGATCCGCGCCGGCCTCGTCGGCGACAAGGGCACCCCGGAGACGATCCGGGATCATCCCCGGGTCTTCGCCACGCTGACCGCCCCGTCCTTCGGCCCGGTGCACAACCGGCCCGGCACCCGGCCCTGCCGCTGCGGCACCCGTCACGCCGAAGACGCCCCGGAACTGGGCACCCCACTCGATCCGGCCGCGTACGACTACGCCGGGGCGGTGCTGTGGAACAACCACGCCTCCGAGCTGTGGCGCTACTTCACGATCTACCTGCGCCGCGAGATCGCCGCCCGCGCCGGCCTCACCCAGAAAGCCGCCCGCGAACAGTCCCGCGTCTCCTTCGGAAAGGTCGCCGAGTACCAGAAGCGCGGCGCCGTCCACTTCCACGCCGTCATCCGCTTCGACGGACCGGATGGCCCCGACACCCCGCCCCCGGCCTGGGCCAGCCTCGACCTGCTCACCGACGCGATCCGGGCCGCCGCCGCCCGCGTCTGCGTCGTCGTCCCCGCCAACGAGGAATACGGGTTCGTCGACGACTGGGTCCTGAAGTGGGGTACCCAGATCGACGTCCAGCCCATCGGCGCCTTCGGCCACGGCGAAGAGCTCACCGAGCAGGCCGTCGCCGCCTACGTGGCCAAGTACGCCACCAAAGCCGCCGAGACCACCGGCACCGTCGACCGCCCGGTCGGCAACAAGGAAGCCCTCATCCTCCTCGGCGTCCCCGACCATCCCCGGCGCCTCATCCAAGCCTGCATGGACCTCGACGCCGCCTATCCGGACCGGCGCCTTCGTGCCTGGGCTCACATGCTCGGCTTCCGCGGCCACTTCTCCACCAAATCCCGCCGCTACTCCACCACCCTCGGCGCCTTACGCCAGGTCCGCGCCGACTACCGCGCCGCCCAGCAACGCACCGCCCTCGGCCTGCCCGACCCCGACGAACACCCGGAGTCCACCCTCCTCGTCGTGGCCCACTGGGCCTACGCCGGCCACGGCCACACGCCTGGCGAGTCCTGGCTCGCCGCCAACATCGCCCGCGACATCCGCACCAATCGAGAGACCGCACGGGAAGCCCTGAGGGACCTTCCCGACTACGACGACATGGGGGACTGAGATGGCTGAAGAACTGTTGACCGTCGCGGAGGTCGTGACCCGGCTCAAGGTCGGACGCACCAAGGTGTACGACCTGATCCGCACCCGCCGCCTGGTCTCCATCAAGGTGGACGGCTGCCGGCGCATCCCTGCCTCTGCCCTGGGTGAGTTCATTGCGGGGCAGATGGAGCGTGCGGCCTGATGACCATGCGTCGGAGTCGTGGTGACGGTGGCCTGCACTGGGACGAGAAGCGGCAGCGGTGGATCGCCACGGCGAACCTCGGCTTCGACCCCAGCGGCAAACGGATCGTCAAGCGGGGGAGTGGCAAGACCAAGACGGAGGCCAAGAACAAGCTCAAGGAAGTGCTGCGGGATCACGAGGACGGTCTCGCGATCGCGCCCACCAACTACACGGTCAAGGACGCGGTGACGGACTGGCTTACGTACGGCCTGGTGGGCATCGACCCGAGCACGGCCGAGACCTGCACGACCCTGACCCGGACGCACGTCATCCCGTCCCTAGGTGCCCGCAAGCTCCGTGACCTGAGCGCGGAGGACGTCGACCGCTGGCTGGCTGCCAAGGCGAAGATGCTCAGCACCCGCACTCTCCAGGCGATCCACTCCTGCCTGAATCGCTCGGTCAAGCGCGCCATGGCCCGGGACAAAGTGAAGCGCAACGTCGTCGAGCTGTGCTCGGTGCCTCAGGGGCAGGCAGGGCGCCCCTCCAAGGCGCTCACCTTCGCCCAGGCCGAAGCCGTGCTCAAGGGCGCCGAGGGGACCTCGATGTACACCTACATCGTCGTCGCCCTGCTGACCGGCGCCCGTACCGAGGAGCTGCGGGCGCTCACCTGGGACCACGTCTTCCTCAAGGGCATCCCGGACGCCGACCCTCCCCAGCCTCCGCACATCGCGGTGTGGCGTTCGGTCCGGCGTGGCGGAGACACCAAGACCCGGAAGTCCCGGCGGACGCTCGCCCTGCCGGCGCGCTGCGTCGAAGCTCTCTGGCAGCAGTTCGAAGATCAGGGGTGGGACCGGCTCGCCGCCGACGAGAAGTGGGAGGAGCACGGGCTCGTCTTCTCCTCGGCCGTGGGCAAGCCGCTCGACGCGGCCAATGTCCGCCGTGCCTTCCGTCAGGCGCTCAAGGGCATCGACGGGATCAATCCCGACGAGTGGACGCCTCGGGAGCTCCGGCACAGCTTCGTGTCCCTGCTCTCCGACCGTGGCGTTCCGCTGGAAGTGATCTCCCGGCTCGTCGGACACTCGGGGACGGCCGTGACCGAGGAGGTCTACCGGAAGCAGATCCGGCCCGTGATCCAGACAGGGGCGGTCGTCATGGACCACATCTTCAGCGACTCAAGGTTGTAGAGGGTGGGACCACTGCCACCCCCTACGACTCAGGCCTGCATCGGTCGAGGCTCTACGACGGTGGCCCCGTTCCATAGAGCTTCATACTTCTTTCGGTAGACCTGAGAGATGTCGCTTGAGGGAGTGATTACGGCAGTTAGGTGCTTACCTACACCGTTCACGGAGGAGCCCAGCAGCTGCACTTCTCTGTTCTCGCCGATGACGCAGCGATCGTGAAGCGAGGGGTCGGCTGTGTGGCGCACCTCGACGTCAGAGCCGTTGGGCACGGTGGCGAGAGCTACCGCGATGGTCTGCCGGTCCCGCTCGGCTCGTGGTTGGCGAGATGAGATCAGGACGCGTCGAAGGTTGGTTGATTCAATGAGCCAGACCAGCGAATCTGCCTTGAAGTAGGCGTCGACAAGCAGGCCGGCGCCAGCCTTCTGGAGTCGACGTGTGAGTTGAACGTAGACAAGGGGATCCTGCGGGTCCAGCGCCACATCGGCGACTTCCGGGTCCTCCGCTGCAAGCTCACCCGCAGCCTCACCGCAAGCAGTCAAGACTGTACGTCCAGCGCTCGTGAGCTTAGCGACTCCAGAGTCCTCCCTGACCCACCCGACCCCTTTGAGGTAGCCAGCCACAGGGTCGGGTCGATGGAGTACGAGCCCTTCCCTGCCAAAGATCGCTTCAAGGCCGCCGCCGAAGGGACTCTTTCGTTGTGCGTCTCTGGGTACTGCCCGCTGCGCGTACCGATCGATGTCCTCCCACGGCAGCGGGTTGCCATACCTGGCCATGAGGTCGATGTACCAGAGTGTGCGCAGTACGTGGTCCGGGACGTAGTCCATAGTCCGGAGTCTTCCACCGTTGTATCTGGCGCGCGCCAGGTTTCTGCCCAGGTGCGACCAAGCGTCGAGGGCTCCCTGGCTTCCGTAGTCACTCAGATAGACACGCAGACAGAAACAGGTGAGGCCGGTACTGAGATCAGTACCGGCCTCACCTGCTACTTCGGCTGTCGGGGTGGCGGGATTTGAACCCACGACCTCTTCGTCCCGAACGAAGCGCGCTGCCAAGCTGCGCTACACCCCGATGTCGCTGCTTTGTTCTTCTCGTCGCGGCGACATCGATTACTTTAGCCCACGCGCGCGCTCAGACGAAATCCGGTATTCGGGGGACCACGGCGCAGGTCGGATGCGGTCCAGACCGACGATCGCGAGACCGAGGACGTAGAAGGCCGCGCCGAGGACGACGGCGTTGACGAGGACGCCCGCGTAGCCGTGGACGGTCACGTCGAGGAACGGGTACGTGTAGCGGGTCGGCGCGTCGGGGGAGATCAGTTCGCCGCGGACCAGGGCGAAGGCGAAGTAGAGGCCCGGGGCCGCCAGCCACTGGGCCGCGTGGCGCCACCGGAGCGCCCCGGGGGCCGTGAGCAGGAGGAAGTCGAGGGCCGTGCCGATCGGGGTCACGGTGTGCAGCAGCTGGTTGGCGACGGCCCTCGCGCCGGTGAGCCGGGCGATCTCGGCGGCCTGGTTGAACTCGCTCGCCTCGTTGTCGAGGACCAGGTGGAAGACGAGGCCGACGACGGAGATGCAGAGCAGCGCCCCGCCGGTCCACAGCGCGGGCAGCGGCGGGCGGCGGGTCCAGGCGCGGAGGGCGCCCAGGCCGAGGACGACGGCGACCAGGATGTTGGACCAGACGGTGAAGAAGCTCAGGACGACGAGGACGTCCCCGTAGGCGCACTCGATGACGATGCCCGTCGCCGCGGCCAGGGCGATCAGCGCCCGGAAGGCCGCCGCCCAGGGGCGGCGGTGGGTGGGCGGGACGACGGCGGAGGCCGGCACGGCCGCGGCGCGGGGCGTGATCATGGCCCCCACCGTAAGCGCTCAGGCGCGCGCCGTCAGGGTGAGCAGGGTGGCCTCGGGCGGGCAGGCGAAGCGGACCGGGGTGTACCGGTTGGTGCCGCAGCCCGCCGAGACGTGCAGATACGAGGTCCGGTCGGCGACCGTGTGCCGGGAGAGCCCCTTGACCCGGTCCGTGTCGAGGTCGCAGTTGGTGACGAGCGCCCCGTAGAAGGGGATGCACAGCTGCCCGCCGTGGGTGTGGCCGGCGAGGATCAGTTCGTAGCCGTCGGCCGTGAAGGAGTCGAGCGAGCGCAGGTACGGGGCGTGGACGACGCCCACCGTGAAGTCGGCCGACGCGTCGGGGCCGCCGGCGACCCGCTCGTACCGGTCCCGCTTGATGTGCGGGTCGTCCAGGCCGGTGAAGGCGAGGTCGGCCTGCGGCAGCTTGAGGCGGCCGCGGGTGTTGGTGAGGTTCACCCAGCCCGCCGCGTCGAAGGCGTCCCGCATCCCCTCCCAGGGGTTGTGGACGGCGCCGACGACCGGCTTGTTGCCGTTGAGGCCGTGCCGGCCCTGGGCCTTCTCCTTGAGGTAGCGGGCGGGGTTGCTCAGCCGGGGCCCGTAGTAGTCGTTGGAACCGAAGACGTACACCCCGGGGAACTCCATCAGCGGCCCGAGCGCGTCGAGGAGTTCCGGCACGGCCTCGGTGTCGGAGAGGTTGTCGCCGGTGTTGACGACGAAGTCGGGGCGGAGGCCCGCGAGCGACTGCAGCCAGACGCGCTTCTTGCGCTGGCCGCTCACCATGTGGATGTCGGAGACCTGGAGGACCCGCAGGTCGCGCATGCCGCGCGGGAGGACGGGGATGGTGACCCGGCGGAGCCGGAAGGAGCGGGCCTCGAAGCCGGCCGCGTAGACGAGTCCGGCCGCAGCCGTCGCCGTGAGTCCTGCCGTGATCTTCAGGGGGAGACCGTACCGTGCGCGCATCCCCCCATCGTCGCAGACCCGCCGAGCCGAAATGCGCGGGCGGTACGGGTGGGTCACCTGCCACACTTGACCCCATGACCACGCTCAAGGCGAAGCTCAAGGACGACCTCAACGCCGCGATCCGGGAGCGCGACGAACTGCGCTCCTCGACCCTGCGGCTCACCATCACCGCGATCACGAAGGAGGAGGTCGCGGGCACGACGAAGCGCGAACTCTCCGACGACGAGGTGCTGAAGGTGATCGCGAAGGAGGCGAAGAAGCGCCGCGAGGCCGCGGACGCCTTCGCCAAGGGCGGTCGCCCCGAGTCCGCCGAGCGCGAGAAGGCCGAGGGCGTCCTCCTCGACGCGTACCTGCCGAAGCAGCTCAGCGACGAGGAGCTCGACTCCATCGTCGCGGCGGCCGTCGAGGAGGCGAAGGCGGCGGGCGCCGAGGGGCCGCGTGCCATGGGCGCCGTCATGAAGATCGTGAACCCGAAGGTGGCCGGCCAGGCCGAGGGCGGCCGCGTCGCCGCCGTGGTGAAGAAGCTGCTCGCGGGCTGATCGAGGGAGTACGTACGCGACGCGGGCTGATCGCGGGAGTACGTACGCGACGCGGGCTGATCGCGGGAGTACGTACGCGACGCGGGCTGATCCGCGCCGTAGGTACGAGGAAGGGCGCCCCACCGGACCGGTGGGGCGCCCTTCCTCGTATCGGTCCTTCTCGTATCGGTCCGTACGTCAGCGGCCGGGCTTGCCGCCGCCGCGACCGTCCACGCCGCCGATCAGGTCCGTCGGGAACGTGAACCCGGGGCTCGGCTGGGTGTCGCCGGGCTTGTCGCTGGGCTTCCGGGGCTTGTTCGGGCCCTCGTCGCCCTCCTTCTCCGGGTCCTTGGGCTTCTCGGCCCGCGGCACGGAGACGGGGACGAAGCTCGGGGTCTCGCCGGCGTTCAGCGCGCCCGTCATCGCGATCTTCCAGATCGGGCCCGGGAGGCAGCCACCGCAGACCTTGTCGTAGTACTCGCCGCCGATGGTGATGTCGTACATCGACTTCTTCTCGCCGACGTCGTCACCGACCCAGACGGCGGTGGACAGGTTCGGGGTGTAGCCGACGAACCAGGCGTCCTTGCGGTCGTTGGTCGTACCGGTCTTGCCCGCGTTGTCGCGGTCGCTGAGACCGGCCCGCGTACCGGTGCCGTCCTCGACGACGCCCTTCAGCATCTGGTTGACGGTGTCGGCGGTCCGGTCGGTCATGGCCCGCGTGCACTTGGTCTGAGGCACGTTCAGCTTGTCGCCGTTGGCGGCCTTGATCGACTCGATGGCGATCGGGGTGCAGTAGATGCCGCGGTTGGCGAAGGTCGCGTAGACGGACGCCATGTCGAGCGGGGTGCTCTCGATACTGCCGAGGGTGACGGAGGGGCTCTGCTTGATGGGCTTACCCAGCTCGCGCTCGTAGCCGACGTTCTTCGCCATCGTCAGCGTCTCGCAGAGGCCGGCCATCTGCTCCAGCTTGGCGAAGTACGTGTTGATGGACTTGCCGAGGGCGCTGGTCATGTCGAAGACGCCCTTCTCCGACTTCATCTCGTTGTTGACCTCCCAGTTGGCGTAACCGGCCGGCTTGCCGTCGCAACGGGTGTAGTCGCTCTCGTTGATGTTGATCTGCGCCGGGTCGTTGAAGCTCGTCGCCGGGCTGATGCCCTTCTCCAGCGCCGCGGCGGCCGTGATCGGCTTGAAGGTCGAGCCGACCTGGAAGCCGTACGTCGTGCCGCCCATCTTGCTGCCGACGGCGAGGTTCAGCGTCGTCTGGTGCTGCTTCTGGTCCAGGCCGTACGGGCGGGACTGGCCCATCGAGAGGATGCGGCCGGTCTTGGGCTGGACCTGCACCACCGAGGCGGCGACCGGGTCGTCCTTGTTGACCTTGGCGATGGCGGCCTCGTTGGCGGCGGCCTGCGCGCGCGGGTCGAGCGTGGTCCGGATGGTGAGGCCACCCAGGTTCCACAGCTTCTGCCGCTCCTCGGCCGTCTTGCCGAAGGTCGGGTCGTTGAGGATCGTCTTGCGGACGTAGTCGCAGAAGAAGCCGGCGCCGTCGACGGCGGTGATGCAGCCGTTCTTCGGCGTCTTGACCCTCAGCTTGATCGGCTTGGCCTTGGCGGCGTCCGCCTCGGCCTGGCTGATGTCCTTCACGTCGGCCATCCGCTGGAGGACCGTGTTGCGGCGCTTGGTGGCTTCCTGGATGTCGTTGATCGGGTCGTAGCGGCTCGGCGACTGGACGAGACCGGCCATCATCGCCGCCTCGCCCAGGTCCAGGTCGGCGGCGTGCTTGGAGAAGTAGCGCTGGGAGGCGGCCTCGATGCCGTAGGCCTGCTGCCCGAAGAACGTGATGTTGAGGTAGTTCTCCAGGATCTTCTTCTTGCCCAGCTCCTCCTCGACCTGGATCGCGAACTTCAGCTCGCGGACCTTGCGGCCGATGGTCTGCTGGGTGGCCTGCGCGACCTTCTCGGGGTCGTCACCGGCCTCCTCGACGAAGACGTTCTTCACGTACTGCTGGGTCAGCGTGGACGCGCCCTGCGCGACCCCGCCCGACTGCGCGTTGCGGTTGATGGCGCGCAGCACGCCCTTGAGGTCGATCGCCCCGTGCTCGTAGAAGCGCCCGTCCTCGATCGCGACGATCGCCTTCTGCATGTACGGGGAGATCTTGTCGATCGGCACGACCTTCCGGTCGCGCGAGTACACCGTGGCGATGAGACCGCCCTCGGCGTCCAGGATGGTGGTGCGCTGACTCAGCGGTGGGGTCTTCAGGTTGGAGGGGATCTCGTCGAACCCCTCCACCGTGCCCTTCGCGGCCAGCCCGAGTGCCCCGGCCGCGGGCAGGGCGATGCCCGCCAGCACGGCTCCGGCGAGCACACTGACACCGAGGAACTTGGCGGCCTGCTGGGTCCCGGTCAGACCACCGCCCGAGCGCTTCTTTGCCATGGGGGCAGCCTACGTTCTCATTCGCCGGACACACGTATATGCCTTGGCCTAAGCTGCTCCCAACTGTCACAGCAGTGTGGTCCCGCATCAAGACCCGTGCGTGACATCGGTATGAATTCCCGTGACCCGAAACACGGGAAGCTCGTGTCCGATTCCGGCTCATGCGTCACACGGTGCCCGAAGTGGCCCCGCCGAAGAAGGGCATATCTGCGAGGTATGTCCGCTATGACACGCATGTCCATCGATCACTCCCCTGGGTGATCTGACGCGCACGCATAGTCCGTTCGGGCCATTCAAGATTGGGCCCGAAGGGGGTGTTGCGCTGTGCCCACCTTCCGTAACGTCCCAACTGGCAGCGGTGAATATGCCGCTGCCGCCGTGGGGGAGCCTCGATTCGGGAGAGGACGGCGCCGGTATGGGCTGGGTAGCTGACTGGAGTGCGCAGGCGGCCTGCCGCACTACCGATCCGGATGAACTTTTCGTGCAGGGAGCGGCACAGAACAGGGCAAAGGCGGTGTGCACCGGATGCCCGGTGCGGACCGAGTGCCTCGCCGACGCCCTCGACAACCGCGTGGAGTTCGGTGTGTGGGGCGGCATGACGGAGCGCGAGCGCCGTGCACTGCTGCGCAGGAGGCCGACCGTCACCTCGTGGCGCCGGCTCCTGGAGACCGCGCGCACGGAGTACGAGCGGGGAGCGGGCCTGCTGCCCGTGGCGATCGAGGACGACGCGACGTACGAGGCGTACGCCGCGGTCGGCTAGCCCCGACCCGTACGAGACACGGGTAGGAGAACGAGGACGGGTACGAGTACGGATACGGGTACTCGTACGCGAGACGGCTCAGGCCGAGGGCATCCGCCCCGCCGTGAGCCGGTCACCGATGGCCCGCAGCCCGGCGAGGTCGTGCACATCGCCGGGCAGGGCGGCCACTTCGGTCACCGCCACCTCGGGGTGGAGCGCGGTGAAGCGGTCGCGTGTGCGCTGCTCACGCGCGAGCACCCGCATGCGCTCGGCATGCAGGCGCAGAAGTCCCGCGGTGAGATGACGTACGTCTGTTTCCTGTGCTGCCGGTTCGGCTGTGGGGGCAGCCTCGGGTACGGAAGATGCGGCGGCGGTGGCGAGATCGTTCGGCTCGTGCTCGGGTTCGGGCGCGGTGGCCGGGGAGCCACGCAGTCCAGCCTTCCCGCCCCCCTGATCCACAATGCGCCCCTCCTCAAGATTTTCCGCGGCCGCCCGCGCCCGCTCGGCCGACAGCCGGGCGGCGCCGCTGCCGTGGACGCGGTTGAGGACGAGACCCGCGAGCGGCATCTCCTCGGCGGCCAGCCGCTCCACGAAGTACGCGGCCTCGCGCAGCGCGTCCCGCTCCGGCGTCGCGACCACGAGGAAGGCCGTGCCCGGGGCCTGGAGCAGTCTGTACGTGGCGTCCGCGCGGGTCCGGAAACCGCCGAACATCGTGTCCATCGCCGCCACGAACGTCTGCACGTCCTTGAGGAACTGACCCCCGAGCAGCTTCCCCAGGGTCCCCGTCATCATCGACATGCCGACGTTGAGGAACTTCATCCCGGCCCGGCCGCCCACCTTCGCCGGGGCCATCAGCAGCTTGATGAACTTCCCGTCGAGGAAGGACCCGAGCCGCTTCGGCGCGTCCAGGAAGTCGAGCGCGGACCGGGACGGCGGGGTGTCGACGACGATCAGGTCCCACTCGTCGCGGGCCCGGAGCTGGCCCAGCTTCTCCATCGCCATGTACTCCTGCGTACCGGCGAATCCGGCCGACAGGGACTGGTAGAAGGGGTTCTCCAGGATCGCCCGCGCCCGCTCGGGGTCCGCGTGCGCCTCGACGATCTCGTCGAAGGTCCGCTTCATGTCCAGCATCATGGCGTGCAGTTCGCCGCCGTCGGACCCTTTGATGCCGTCGACCTTGCGCGGGGTGTTGTCGAGGGAGTCGATGCCCATGGACTGGGCGAGCCGGCGCGCCGGGTCGATGGTGAGCACGACGACCCGCCGGCCACGCTCCGCCGCCCGCACACCGAGGGCCGCCGCGGTGGTCGTCTTCCCGACCCCGCCCGCGCCGCAGCAGACGATGATGCGGGTCCCCCGGTCGTCGAGCAGCGGGTCGAGATCCAGAACGGGGGCGCGGTCGAGCCCGGGGGCCTCGGCGTTCGCCTCGGCGCCTGCCTTCTCCGTCACGCGCCCACCCCTTGCTTCCGCAGTTCCTTCGCCAGCCGGTAGAGGCCGGCGATGTCCGCCCCGTCCCCGAGGAAGGGCAGTTCGTACGAGGGGACGCCGACGCCGTCCAGGACCGTGCGCTGCGTCCGCTCCAGCTCCACCCGCCGCGCGTGCTCGGCCGCCTGGTCGAGGAGCGGCTCGACCAGGCGCGTGCCGCCGGTCACGCCCGCGGCGGCCAGGGTCCGCGCGATCGCGTCCCGGTGGTCGCCGGAAGCGGCCCGTACCGCCGCCTCGTCGAGGACGTGCGGGCGGACCATGTTCACCACGACCCTGCCTACCGGCAGTTCGGCGTCCCTCAGCTCCGCGATGCCGTCCGCGGTCTCCTGGACGGGCATCTCCTCCAGGAGGGTCACCAGATGCACCGCCGTCTCGGGGGACTTGAGGACCCGCATGACGGCCTGCGCCTGGTTGTGTATCGGACCGATCCTGGCCAGGCCCGCCACCTCGTCGTTCACGTTGAGGAAGCGGGTGATGCGGCCGGTGGGCGGCGCGTCCATGACCACGTGGTCGTAGACGGGACGGCCGTCCTTCTCCCGCCGCCGCACCGCCTCGCACGCCTTGCCGGTCAGCAGCACGTCCCGGACGCCCGGCGCTATCGTCGTCGCGAAGTCGATCGCGCCGAGCTTCTTCAGGGCCCGCCCCGCACTGCCCAGTTTGTAGAACATCTGGAGGTAGTCGAGGAGCGCGCGCTCGGCGTCGATCGCCAGCGCGTACACCTCGCCGCCGCCCGGGGCGACGGCGATCTTGCGCTCCTCGTACGGAAGGGCTTCCGTCTCGAAGAGTTGTGCGATGCCCTGTCTGCCTTCGACCTCGACGAGGAGGGTCCGCTTCCCCTCCGTCGCGAGGGCGAGGGCGAGGGCGGCGGCGACCGTCGTCTTACCGGTACCGCCCTTGCCGCTGACGACCTGGAGCCTGCTCACGCAGTCGAGCCTAACCACTGGCGGCCGCGCGCAATCAGGAGGCCGCCCCGGAGAAGCCCCCTAGGGGGCCTGTGGGGGCCGCCTCGGAGAGGAGCCCCGCGGCAGCGGATACAGTCGGGCCCATGACCAAGTGGGAGTACGTCACGGTGCCGCTTCTGGTGCACGCGACCAAGCAGATTCTGGACACCTGGGGCGAGGACGGCTGGGAGCTCGTCCAGGTCGTGCCCGGGCCGAACAACCCCGAGCAGCTCGTGGCCTACCTGAAGCGGGCCAAGTCGTGAGCGGGGCCGTCGAGGCGCGGATCGCCGAACTCGGCCTGACCCTGCCCGAGGTCGTGCCGCCGATCGCGTCCTACCAGCCGGCCGTGCAGTCCGGCGTGTACGTGTACACCTCGGGCCAGCTCCCGATGGTGGCGGGCAAGCTTCCGCTGACCGGCAAGGTCGGCGCCGAGGTCACGCCGGAGGAGGCCAAGCAGCTCGCCGCCACCTGCGCGCTCAACGCGCTCGCGGCCGTGAAGTCGGTCGCCGGTGACCTCGACCGCATCAAGCGCGTCGTGAAGGTCGTCGGCTTCGTCGCCTCCGCCGCCGACTTCACCGGTCAGCCCGCCGTCATCAACGGCGCCAGCGAGCTGCTCGGCGAGATCCTCGGGGAGAAGGGCGTGCACGCGCGCAGCGCCGTCGGCGTCGCCGTGCTGCCGCTCGACGCGCCCGTCGAGGTCGAGGTCCAGGTCGAGCTCGTCGAGGCCTGACACCGCCTGACACCGAAGGCACGTCCAGAGCCGGTTTTCCACAGCCCCGGGAAACCGGCTCTCGTGCATTCCGATGCTTGCGCATAGCATCCGGCCATGTCGAATGGTCAGCCGAAGCAGGCGAAGCAGGCTAAGCGGTCGAACGGTCAGTGGTACCCGCCGGAGTGGCCCGACCGCATCCGCGCCCTCGCCGCCGGTGAGCTCACCCCGGTGACGCCCCGGCGCGCCGCCACCGTGCTGCTCCTGCGGGACGGGGCCGCCGGGCCCGACGTCCACATGCTGCGCCGCCGCACCTCGATGGCCTTCGCGGGCGGTGCGTACGCCTACCCGGGCGGCGGCGTCGACCCGCGCGACGAGCAGCCGGTGCGCTGGGCGGGCCCGTCCCTGGAGACGTGGGCGGCCCGGCTCGGCCTCGACGACCCGGCGCAGGCCCAGGCCGTGGTCTGCGCCGCCGTGCGCGAGACGTTCGAGGAGGCGGGCGTGCTGCTCGCCGGGGAGACCGAGGACGGCATCGTCGGCGACACGACCGGCGAGGACTGGGAGCGGGACCGGGAGGCGCTCGTCGCCCGGGAGCTGTCCTTCGCCGACTTCCTGGACCGGCGCGGGCTCGTCCTGCGCTCGGACCTGCTGGGCGCCTGGGCCCGCTGGATCACCCCGGAGTTCGAGCAGCGGCGGTACGACACCTGGTTCTTCGTGGCGGCCCTGCCGGCCGGTCAGCGCACCCGTGACGTCTCCGGGGAGGCGGACCGCACGGTGTGGATCCGCCCGGCGGAGGCCGCCGCCGGCTACGACCGGGGCGAGCTGACGATGATGCCGCCGACGATCTCGACCCTGCGCACCCTGGAGCCCTACGGGACGGCCGCCGAGGCGCTCGCGGCGGGGGGGGAGCAGGACATGGCCCCCGTGCTCGCGCAGGCGCGCCTGGAGGGCGAGGAGCTGGTCCTCAGCTGGCCGGGGCACGAGGAGTTCACCAAGGTCATCCCCGCCGGGGGTGAGCGATGAGCGACGCCGCCGCCCTGCCCGGCCAGCCGCGCGGGCTCGTGGAGTCCGGGCCCGCGACCGACCGCGCCGTGAACGTCCTGGCGCCCAACCCGTCCGCGATGACCCTCGACGGCACCAACACCTGGCTGCTCTCCGAGCCGGGCTCCGGCCTCGCCGTCGTCGTCGACCCCGGGCCGCTCGACGAGGGCCATCTGCGCCATGTGATCGACACCGCCGAGAAGCTCGGCAAGAGGGTCGCGCTGACCCTGCTGACCCACGGCCACCCGGACCACGCGGAGGGCGCGGGCCGTTTCGCGGAGCTGACCGGCACGGCCGTGCGGGCCCTCGATCCGGCGCTGCGTCTGGGCGACGAGGGCCTGGGCGCGGGGGACGTGGTGACGGTCGGCGGCCTGGAGCTGCGGGTCGTCCCGACGCCCGGGCACACCTCGGACTCGCTCTCCTTCCACCTGCCGGCCGACCGGGCGGTGCTCACGGGCGACACGATCCTGGGGCGCGGGACGACGATGGTCGCGCACCCGGACGGGCGGCTGGGGGACTATCTGGACTCGCTGCGGCGGCTGCGTTCGCTGACCGTCGACGACGGGGTGCGCACGGTCCTGCCGGGGCACGGACCGGTCCTGGAGGACGCCCAGGGGGCGGTGGAGTTCTATCTCGCGCACCGGGCGAACCGGCTCGCCCAGGTCGAGACGGCGGTCGAGGCCGGGCACCGGACGGCGGCGGAGGTCGTCGCCCATGTGTACGCGGACGTGGACCGCTCCCTGTGGCCGGCGGCCGAGCTGTCCGTACGGGCGCAGCTGGAGTACCTGAGGGACCACGGCCTGGTCTGAGCGCCCCGGTGCCGCGCGACGGGCCGTGAGGCCGCCGGGGCGGGCAGCGGCCCCGGGTGTCCGCGGCCCGCTGACGTACCCCGGGAACCTTCGGGCCTTCCCCCGTGTCTTACGCTCCGCTTACATCTGGCCGTAGCTCTCGGGGGGAAACCCGTGTTCGTCATCGCCATCCTGCTGGTCATAGCCGCAGTGGTGCTCTTCTTCGTCGGCCGCTCCAACGACTCCACGGGCCTGAAGTTCGGCGCCGTCGGCGCGCTCCTGGCCGGTCTCTTCTCGCTGGTCGCGAGCATGACGTACGTGATCAGCGCGTACGAGGTCGGTGTGCCGGTCGCCTTCGGCAAGGTCGGCTCGCCGATGACCTCGGGCATGCACATGAAGTCGCCGTTCACCGACGTCACGACCTTCTCGACCCGCCCGGTCGACCTCAACCTCTCCGACAAGGACGTGGTCGAGGTCCGCTCCTCGCAGGGCGGCGTCATGTACGCCGAGGTCACGGTGAAGTGGTCCGTCGACCAGGCCAAGGCCGTCGAGCTGTACAAGCTCGCGGGCAGCGAGGACGCCATCCAGCAGCGGCTGGTCTACCCGGACAGCCGTGAGATCGTCCGCAACGTCTTCGCCCGCCACACCAGCGAGGAGGGCTACGCCTCCGACCGTGAGGGGATCAGCGCCGAGATCAACGCCCTGATCAAGGAGCGCCTGGCCCCGCGCGGCATCGACGTGACCACGGTCAACCTGCGCAACGTGAAGCCCTCGGACGCCCTCCAGGGCCAGATCGACCGCAAGATCCAGCAGCAGCAGGCCACGGAGCGGGCCACCGAGGCCTCCCGTACCGCCAAGGCCGAGGCCGACCGGCGCCGTATCGAGGCGGAGGGCATCGCCCGCGCCAACAAGATCCTCAACGACTCGCTGACGGACAAGGTCCTGATGAACCAGTGCATCGACGCGTACAAGGAGGCCGCGGCGAAGAACCCGGTCTACGCGGTGCCCTGCGGGAGCGGCGGCTCCGCCCCGGTGATCGTGGACGGCTCGAAGCGCTGACCGTCCCGCGGTACGCGGAAGGCCGCCCCGGTCATCGGACCGGGGCGGCCTTTCCGTGTGTACGGGGGTGCTTACCGCGAGCGCTTCGCGAGGCGCTCCACGTCCAGCAGGATCACGGCGCGGGCCTCCAGGCGCAGCCAGCCGCGCTGGGCGAAGTCGGCGAGCGCCTTGTTGACCGTCTCGCGGGAGGCGCCGACCAGCTGGGCCAGCTCCTCCTGGGTGAGGTCGTGGACGACGTGGATGCCCTCCTCCGACTGCACGCCGAAGCGGCGCGACAGGTCGAGGAGCGCGCGGGCGACGCGGCCCGGGACGTCCGAGAAGACCAGGTCGGACATCTGGTCGTTGGTCTTGCGCAGCCGGCGGGCGACGGCGCGGAGCAGCGCGGTGGCCACCTCGGGGCGGGCGTTCAGCCAGGGCTGGAGGTCGCCGTGGCCCAGGCCGAGCAGCTTGACCTCGGTCAGCGCGGTCGCGGTGGCGGTGCGCGGGCCCGGGTCGAAGAGGGACAGCTCGCCGATGAGCTCGCCGGGGCCGAGGACGGCCAGCATGTTCTCGCGGCCGTCGGGGGAGGTGCGGTGCAGCTTCACCTTGCCCTCGGTCACCACGTACAGGCGGTCGCCGGGGTCGCCCTCGTGGAAGAGCGCGTCGCCACGGGCGAGCGTCGCCTCACTCATCGAGGCGCGCAGCTCGGCAGCCTGCTCGTCATCGAGCGCCGCGAAGAGCGGGGCGCGCCGCAGAACGTCGTCCACGAGTTCTCTCCTACTGTCGACCTGCTCAAAGGACCTGGGTCCCATGATGCCGGACGCACAAAACAGTGCGATCAATCACAACAAGTTTGACGTACCGAGCCGCCCGTCCGTACGTCAGGGGCCCGATTGGGCTCCGATCGGCCACGCCCGGGGCGGATGTCGGCGGCGGCGCCTAGGCTGGCCGGGTGTCCAACTCGCCGGTGAGAGCGCAGGCCAAGGGGGCTGAAAGAGTGTCGGCCGAAGGTAATTCCGCTGTGGGCGAACACGGCGTGTCGAAACGGGCAAAGGGTGCAAAAGGGGAGCCCGTGAAGCCTGCCGAGGCCGTCGCGCCCGCCAAGCCCTCGAAGCCCGCCAGGACCTCGGAGTCCGCCAAGCCCTCGGAGTCCGCCAAGCCCTCGAAGCCCGCCAAGCCCGAGTCGCGGCTCGCGATGGTCCGCCGGGCGCGCCGGATCAATCGCGAGCTGGCCGAGGTCTACCCGTACGCCCATCCGGAGCTCGACTTCCGCAACCCCTTCGAGCTGCTCGTCGCCACGGTCCTCTCGGCCCAGACCACCGACCTGCGGGTCAACCAGACCACCCCCGCCCTCTTCGCGAAGTACCCCACGCCCGAGGACCTCGCCGCGGCCGTGCCCGAGGAGGTCGAGGAGCTGATCCGGCCCACCGGCTTCTTCCGCGCCAAGACCAAGTCGATCATGGGCCTCGCCGCCGCCCTCAGGGACGACTTCGGCGGCGAGGTCCCCGGCCGCCTGGAGGACCTCGTCAAGCTCCCCGGCGTCGGCCGCAAGACCGCCTTCGTCGTCCTCGGCAACGCCTTCGGGGTCCCCGGCATCACCGTCGACACCCACTTCATGCGCCTCGCCCGCCGCTGGCGGTGGACCGAGTCCGACGACCCGGTGAAGATCGAGGCCGAGGTCGCCGCGATCTTCCCGAAGAGCGAGTGGACGATGCTCTCGCACCGGGTGATCTTCCACGGCCGCCGGATCTGCCACGCCCGCAAGCCCGCCTGCGGCGCCTGCCCGATCACCCACCTCTGCCCCTCGTACGGAGAGGGCGAGACGGACCCCGAGAAGGCGCGGAAGCTGCTCAAGTACGAGATGGGCGGCCTCCCCGGCCAGCGGCTCAACCCGCCGGCCGGCTACCCGGGCCGCCCGGCGCCCCCGCTGGGCGGCGACGCTTGAACCCGCCCGCGGGAGCCCGGGGCGGCAGGACCGCAGCAGGAGCCCGGCGGCGGGACCGCCGGGAACGAACCCGTCCATCGATCGCGTTGTGAATCACGGGGGTGCCTATGACGCGCACTGACGAAGAGATCCACGGACCCGGCACGGCCGGCCTGCTCAGCCGGGACGGACTGCCCGACTGGCTCGGCCCCGTCGACCGGGTCGCCCGCACGGTCCGGCCCGAGCAGCTGAGCCGCTTCCTGCCGCCCGAGAGCGGCGCCGGCCGCCAGTCCGCCGTCCTCGTCCTCTTCGGCGAGGGCGAGCGCGGACCCGAGCTGCTGCTCATGGAGCGCTCCGGCAGCCTCCGCTCGCACGCCGGACAGCTCTCCTTCCCCGGCGGCGCCCTCGACCCCGAGGACGGCGACCCGGAGGCCGGCGGACTGCTGCGCGCCGCCCTGCGCGAGGCCCAGGAGGAGACCGGCCTCGACCCGCGGGGCGTCCAGCTCTTCGGCGTACTGCCCCGGCTCTACATCCCGGTCAGCGGCTTCGTCGTCACCCCCGTCCTCGGCTGGTGGCGCGAGCCCACCCCGGTCGGCGTCGTCGACCCCGGCGAGACCGCCCGTGTCTTCACCGTCCCCGTGGCGGATCTCACGGACCCCGCGAACCGCGCGACCACCGTCCACCCCAGCGGCCACCAGGGCCCCGCGTTCCTCGTCGAATCCGCCCTGGTCTGGGGTTTTACGGCCGGGGTCATCGACCGGCTGCTCCACTACGCGGACTGGGAGCGCCCCTGGGACCGGTCCAAGCAGGTCCCGCTCGACTGGCGCTCATGACAGGCTGACCTCCGGGCGGGCCGGCCTTCGGGCCGACCGGCCCCGGGCGACCGGAAACGAATCTGCGAGGCTATTGACGGTGAACGTGCTGGACATCTTGTTGCTGCTCGCCGCCGTGTGGTTCGCGATCATCGGTTACCGCCAGGGATTCGTGGTCGGCATCCTCTCCGTGATCGGCTTCCTCGGCGGCGGTCTCGTCGCCGTTCTGCTGCTCCCGATCCTCTGGGACCAGCTGACCGACAACAGCGAGGTCTCGACCACCGCCACCGTCGTCTTCGTGATGGTGGTCATCGTCTGCGCCTCCGTCGGCCAGGCCTTCACCACCCACCTCGGCAACAAGCTGCGCCGCCACATCACCTGGTCGCCGGCCCGCGCCCTGGACGCCACCGGCGGCGCCCTCGTCAACGTCGTCGCGATGCTGCTCGTGGCCTGGCTGATCGGCTCCGCCCTCGCCCGCACCTCGCTGCCCACCCTGGGCAAGGAGGTACGGAACTCCAAGGTGCTGCTCGGCGTGGAGCGGGTGATGCCGGATCAGGCCTCCGGCTGGTTCGACGACTTCAGCTCCACCCTGGCCCGCAGCGGCTTCCCCCAGGTCTTCAGCCCCTTCGCGAACGAGCCGATCACCCCGGTCACCCCGCCCGACCCGGCGCTCGCCGACAGCCCGGTCGCCGACCGCGCGCAGCGCTCCATCGTGAAGGTCGTCGGCACCGCGCAGAGCTGTGGCAAGGTCCTCGAAGGCACCGGCTTCGTCTTCGCCGACCGCCGCGTCATGACCAACGCCCACGTCGTCGGAGGCGTCGACGAGCCGACCGTCCAGATAGGCGGCGAGGGCAAGCTCTACGACGCCAAGGTCGTCCTCTACGACTGGCAGCGCGACATCGCCGTCCTGGACGTGCCGGACCTGAGGGCCACGCCGCTGGCCTTCACCGACGAGGACGCCCGCAGCGGCGACAACGCGATCGTCGCCGGATTCCCGGAGAACGGCTCGTACGACGTGCGCTCCGCCCGCGTGCGGGGCCGCATCAGCGCCAAGGGCCCCGACATCTACCACCGCGACGAGGTGCGCAGGGACGTGTACTCGCTGTACGCGACGGTCCGCCAGGGCAACTCCGGCGGTCCGCTCCTCACCGAGGACGGCGAGGTGTACGGCGTGATCTTCGCCCGCTCCCTCGACGACGCGAACACCGGATACGCCCTGACGGCCGACGAGATCCGCGAGGACATCGAGCGCGGCCGGACCGCCGACCAGCAGGTCGACACCCAGGCCTGCGCCCTCTGAGCCCCGGCCCGAGCGGCCTACGCGGTGTCTCTGGGGTGCCGGAGCCGGGCCGAGACCCAGCGGGCCCGGCGGCGCAGGATGCGCGAGATCCCCACCCCTTGCGCCGCGGGGCCCTGGTCCGGCGGGCCACCCCTCTCGCGGGAGCCCGGCCCCGTGGCCGTGCGGCGGTCGCGTGCTGTCGTGTCACCGTAGTCGTGCGTCCAGCCCATACCTCGACGTCTGCCCGGGGGCCAAGGTCGGTAACCGCCCCCGGGGCCGCCAATTGGAGTATGCGCGGGGCACATGGCCGTTCGAAGGACGCCTGTACGTCGGCCTGTACGTCGGCCTGTACGTCGGGACGGAGCTGACGGCGGCTCAGCGGTCGGGCTCGGGGTCCTTCAGCCAGTTGACGAGCTCCGTGGTGAAGGCCACCGGGTCCTCCTCGTGCGGGAAGTGCCCGAGCCCGTCGAAGAGCCGCCAGCGGTACGGCGCCTCCACGTACTCGCCGGACCCCGCGGCGCTGCGGGTCCGCATCACCGGGTCCAGGGAACCGTGCAGATGGAGCGTCGGCACCCGCACCGGCCGCTTCATGCGCCGGTTGAACTGGATGCCGTCCGGGCGGGCCAGCGACCGCACCATCCACCGGTACGGCTCGATCGAGCAGTGCGCCGTCGACGGGACGCACATCGCCCGCCGGTACACCTCGACGGCCTGCTCGTCGACCGGCTTCGGGCCCGACCAGTCCCGGATCAGCTCGCCCACGAGCGCCCCGTCGTCCGCGACGAGCTGACGCTCCGGCAGCCACGGCCGCTGGAAGCCCCACACGTGCGAGCCGGCCCGCGACTGGGCGAAGTCGGAGAGCATCGCCGAGCGCCAGCGGCGCGGGTGCGGCATCGAGGAGACCACGAGCCGGCGCACCAGCTTCGGCCGCATCACGGCCGCCGTCCAGGCGAGGTAGCCGCCCAGGTCGTGCCCGACGAGCGCCGCGTCCGGCTCGCCGAGCGAGCGGACGACCCCGGTGATGTCGAGGGCCAGGTTGGCCGGGTCGTAACCCCGCGGCGTACGGTCGCTGCCGCCCACCCCGCGCAGGTCCATCGCGACCGCCCGGAACCCGGCCTCGGCCAGGGCGGGCAGCTGGTGCCGCCAGGTCCACCAGAACTGCGGGAAGCCGTGCAGGAGCAGCACCAGCGGGCCGTCGCCCATCTCGGCGATGTGGAAGCGGGCGCCGTTGGCGGCCACGTCACGGTGGGTCCACGGCCCGTCGAGCCGTACGGGCCCGCCGTTGCCGCTGCTGCTCTCGGGGAGGGTCATACGGACGAGCGTCCCACAGCAGAGGCCTTCTCCAGGGCCGGACGCTGCTCCGGACGGGGGTGCGGCTTCGCGTTCTGCATGATGGCCGCCGTCTGCTTGGCGGAGGCGATGGACTTCTCCGGCGGCTTGACCTTCTTGAACTTGGAGTACGCGATCAGGCCGAGGAGGCCCGCGAGCAGCACGTTGAAGGCGAAGGACAGCAGGAAGCACCAGGCGAGGTTCCAGCCCCCGTTGCCGTTGTGCCCGCCGGTCCAGGTGTTGATGGCGTACGCGAGCGCGAAGCTCAGCATCGGCAACGAGAACAGCAGCACTACGAGGGCGCCGATTCCCATGATGCTGCCGAGCGCACCGCGCTTCACGTCCTGCCGCAGTTCGGCCTTGGCCAGGGCGATCTCGTCGTGCACCAGCGCGGACATCTCGGCGGTCGCCGAGGCGACCAGCTGGCCGAGGCTGCGCTCGGTTCCGTCGAACGGGTCGCTCATCGCTGCTCCCTCTTCTCTTCTGCGGTCCGAGGTCCTCTTCTACGGTGCGAGTCCTCTTCTACGGTCCGAATCAGATCATGCCGGACGGTCGGCCCCGTCGCGCGATGCCCCCGCCAGTTGGGCGCGCTCCCGGTGTTCCGCGGCCTTCTTCTCGTAGATCTCGGCCATCCGCAGGTGGTACTCCGGGTTGTCCTGCTCGTAGATGTCGGGGATGCCGTCCTCGTCCTCGTCGCGCTCCTCGTCGGAGACGAGGGCCTGGTACTTCCGGACCCGCAGCTTCAGCAGGACGGAGGCGAGGACGGCCGCGATGAGCGAGCCGATCAGGACGGCGGCCTTCACCTCGTCGGTGAGGACGGCGTCCCCGGCGAAGGCGAGTTCGCCGATGAGGAGCGAGACGGTGAAGCCGATCCCCGCGAGGGTGGCGACGGCGAACACGTCCGGCCAGGCCAGGTCCGGGTTGAGCTCCGCCCGGGTGAAGCGGGCGGCGAGCCAGGTGCCGCCGAAGATGCCGATCGCCTTGCCGACGACGAGACCGAGGACCACGCCGAGGGTGACCGGCTGGGTGAAGACGTCGTGGATCGCGCCGCCGGAGATGCTCACGCCTGCGGAGAACAGTGCGAAGAGGGGCACGGCGAGCCCGGCCGAGATCGGCCGGACCAGGTGCTCGATGCGCTCGCCGGGGGAGTGCTCCTGGCCCTCCCGGGTGGTGCAGCGGAGCATCAGGCCCATGGCGACGCCGGCGATGGTGGCGTGGACGCCGCTGTTGTACATCAGGCCCCAGATGACCAGGGCCAGCGGCACGTACACGTACCAGCCGCGGACGCCCTTGCGGAGCAGCAGCCAGAAGACGACGAGTCCGACGACGGCGCCGCCGAGGGCGGCGAAGTTCAGGTCGCTGGTGAAGAAGATCGCGATGATCAGGATCGCGAAGAGGTCGTCGACGACGGCGAGGGTGAGCAGGAAGGCGCGCAGCGCGGAGGGCAGCGAGGTGCCGATGACGGCCAGGACGGCGAGCGCGAAGGCGATGTCGGTCGCGGTGGGCACGGCCCAGCCGTCCATCGAGCCGTTGCCGAGCGTGTTGACCAGGGTGTAGACGAGGGCGGGGGCCGCCATGCCGCAGAGCGCGGCGACGACGGGGAGCATGGCGGCCTTGGGGTCGCGCAGCTCGCCCGCGACGAGCTCGCGCTTGAGCTCGATGCCGGCGACGAAGAAGAAGATCGCGAGGAGGCCGTCGGCGGCCCAGTGCTGGATCGACAGGTCGAGGCCGAGGGCGGCGGGGCCTATGTGGAAGTTCTGTACGGACTCGTAGCTCGCACCGAGGGTGTTGGCCCAGATGAGGGCGGCGACGGCGGCGAGGAGCAGGAGGACGCCGCCGACGGTCTCGGCGCGCAGGGCGTCGGCGATGTACCGGCGCTCGGGCAGGGAGAGCCGGCCGAGGAACTTGCGGTCGGTGGGCACGGACACGGGGGAGACCTCCGTCGGGCAGGCAGGGCGAAGCACATGCCGACCAGACTTCCCGGCTCACCTAGGTCTTTCTGTCGCGTTCCTGACGCGATCCTTACTTTACCTAACGAGCCCGAGTTGTGTCCGGCGGGATTCACTTTAGGGAGATTTGTTCCGTACGTCCCGTTGGGGGTGGGCATGGGAAACGCCCGCCCCGGGGTGTCCGGGGCGGGCGTTCGGGCCGTACGGGTCGGTCAGTCCTCGCTGGACGTGGCCGGCAGCTGGGTCTGGATCAGCGACATGACCGAGGAGTCGGTCAGGGTCGTCACGTCACCCAGCTCACGGTTCTCCGCGACGTCCCGCAGCAGACGGCGCATGATCTTGCCCGAGCGGGTCTTCGGCAGCTCCGCGACGGGCAGGATCCGCTTCGGCTTGGCGATCGGGCCGAGGGTGGCGCCGACGTGGTTGCGCAGGTCGGCGACGAGACCCTCGTCCTCGCTCGCCGTACCGCGCAGGATGACGAAGGCGACGATGGCCTGACCGGTCGTCTCGTCGGCGGCGCCGACGACGGCCGCCTCGGCGACGGACGGGTGCGAGACGAGGGCCGACTCGACCTCGGTCGTCGAGATGTTGTGGCCCGAGACGAGCATGACGTCGTCGACCCGGCCGAGCAGCCAGATGTCGCCGTCCTCGTCCTTCTTGGCGCCGTCGCCGGCGAAGTACTTGCCCTCGAAGCGGGACCAGTACGTGTCGATGTAGCGCTGGTCGTCGCCCCAGATGGTGCGGAGCATCGACGGCCACGGCTCGGTGAGGACCAGGTAACCGCCGCCGCCGTTCGGGACCTCGTTCGCCTCGTCGTCCACGACGGTGGCGGAGATGCCCGGCAGCGGGCGCTGGGCCGAGCCCGGCTTGGTCTCGGTGACGCCCGGCAGCGGCGAGATCATCATCGCGCCGGTCTCGGTCTGCCACCAGGTGTCCACGATCGGGGTCTTGTTGGCGCCGATGTGCTCGCGGTACCAGACCCAGGCCTCCGGGTTGATCGGCTCGCCGACCGAGCCGAGCACACGGAGGCTGGACAGGTCGAACTTCGCGGGGATGTCGTCTCCCCACTTCATGAACGTGCGGATCGCGGTCGGCGCCGTGTAGAGGATGGTGACGCCGTACTTCTGCACGATCTCCCAGAACCGGCCCTGGTGCGGGGTGTCCGGGGTGCCCTCGTACATGACCTGCGTCGCGCCGTTGGCCAGCGGGCCGTAGACGATGTACGAGTGCCCTGTGACCCAGCCGATGTCGGCGGTGCACCAGAAGACGTCGCTCTCCGGCTTGAGGTCGAAGACGGCGTGGTGGGTGTAGGCGGCCTGGGTGAGGTAGCCGCCCGAGGTGTGCAGGATGCCCTTCGGCTTCCCCGTGGTGCCGGAGGTGTACAGGATGAAGAGCGGGTGCTCCGCCGGGAACGCCTCCGGGGTGTGCTCGGTGGACTGACGGGCGACGATGTCGTCCCACCAGACGTCCCGGCCCTCGGTGAAGTCGGTGTCCTGGCCCGTACGGCGGACCACGAGGACGTGCTCGACCTGCGGGCACTTGGCGACGGCCTCGTCGATGGCCGGCTTGAGGGCGCTCGGCTTGCCGCGGCGGTAGCCGCCGTCGGCGGTGACGACCAGCTTGGCGTCGGCGTCCTGGATGCGGGAGGCGACGGCGTCGGCCGAGAAGCCGCCGAAGACCACCGAGTGGGCGGCGCCGACACGGGCGCAGGCCAGCATCGTGATGGCCGCCTCGGGGATCATCGGCAGGTAGACGGCGACCCGGTCGCCCTTGCGGACACCCAGCTCGGTCAGGGCGTTGGCGGCCTTGGAGACCTCGTCCTTGAGCTCGGCGTAGGTGATCGCGCGGCTGTCGCCGGGCTCGCCCTCGAAGTGGATGGCGACCCGGTCGCCGTGGCCGGCCTCGACGTGCCGGTCGACGCAGTTGTACGCCACGTTCAGCTCGCCGTCGGCGAACCACTTGGCGAACGGCGGGTTCGACCAGTCGAGGGTCTCGGTCGGCTCGGTGGCCCAGCTGAGGCGCCTGGCCTGCTCGGCCCAGAAGCCCAGCCTGTCCGCCTTGGCCTGCTCGTACGCCTCCGCCGTCACATTGGCGTCCGCGGCCAGCTCGGTGGGCGGCGCGAACCGCCGCTCTTCCTTGAGCAGGTTGGCCAAGGATTCGTTGCTCACGACATCTCCCTTTCCCAGGGCGTCCTCTGTGCGTATGTGTCCCGCGTCATAGCTCACCAGTCGAAGGCCCGGGTGACAAGAGCCTCCAGGGAATTGGTTTAGACCTGTGAGTGGCTTGACGTGCGGTGGCCCCTTCTTCCCGAGCGGTGGGAGAAGGGGCCACACAGTCTCACGGCCGCGGCGGCCGGAAGGTTCAGGACGCGCGCGCCGCCCCGGCGAGGTGGCCGGTCGGCATGACCTGGGTGAAGACGTCGTCGTAGCTGTGCACCTCGTCCGTCCCCGAGAGGAGGTACGCCTGCGCCTCGCCCACGTGGAAGTACACGCCGTGCAGCGAGAGCGTGCCCTCGGCCAGCCGGCGCGCCACCGACTCGTACGCCCGCAGGTGCTCCAGCTGCTGCACCACGTTCGTCAGACAGAGCTGCTCGACCGCGTCGGCCGGAAGCCGCCCGGAGATGCGGGCCCAGGCGTGCCGCCGGCTCGCCATCCGCTCCAGACTGGGTCTGCCGTGGCGCAGCCAGCGGCGGAGCGGGGTCGGCGGGTCGTCCGGGCTGCCGCCCAGCAGGGCCTGCATCGCGCCGCAGCCCGAGTGGCCGCAGACGGTGATCGACGAGACCCGCAGCACCTCCACCGCGTACTCGATCGCCGCCGCGACCGAGTCGTCGCCGCTCTCCTCGCCGGGGAGCGGGACGAGGTTGCCGACGTTGCGCACGGTGAAGAGGTCACCGGGGCCGCTTGAGGTGATCATGCTGGTGACGAGGCGGGAGTCGGCGCAGGTCAGGAAGAGCTGCGAGGGACGCTGCCCCTCCCGGGCGAGCCGCGCGAGCTCGTCCCGCACGAGCGGGGCGGTGTTCCGCTGGAACTTGCCGATGCCGCTCGCCAGGTGCAGACCCGTGTTCCGTGGGGGTTCGGTGGTGGCGGTGGTCCCCGTGGTGCCGGTGGTCCCCGTCGTGCCGGTGGTGCCGGTGGTCCCGGGTCCGGTGCTCCTGGTCCCGGTCCCGGTCCCGTCGGACTCGGTCCCGGTTCTGGATGTCTCGGTGGTCTCGGTGGGATTCTCCCCGCACTGGTGGTTGTGCCAGGGCGTCCAGGGGCGGCAGCAGGGGTGCGCGGCGGACGCGGTGACGGGGGCCGGCTCGGCGATCCGGGCCCCTGAGGGGCCGGTCGTCTCGACCGTCCCGCCGTGGGCGAGGTGCCCGGCGGTCCAGTCGCTCAGCGTCTCGTAGGCGGCGTGGTCCATGAAGGACCCGTCGAGCTCGACCACCACGTCGGATCCCTGCGGCAGTTGGTGCAGGGCCCGGCTGAGCCGGGGCACGGCGAGGAAGGTCAGCTGGCCCCGGACATGCAGCAGCTGGCGCCCGTCCCGCTCCTCCCGGGTGATCCGGGTGCGGGCGAGCCGGTGCAGGGCGACCGCGATGGCCACGGCGATGCCGAGGGCGACGCCCTCCAGGATGCCGACGAGGACGACGCCGGTCAGCGTCACCGCGTAGACGACGACCTCACGGTGGCGCGTGACCGTACGGATGTGGGTGATGCTCACCATCTGGATGCCGACCACCATGACGAGCGCGGCGAGCGCGGGCAGCGGGATCAGGTCGAGCACCGGCACGAGCAGCAGGGCCGCGAGCACGATCCACAGGCCGTGCAGCATGGTCGAGGCGCGACTCATCGCGCCCGCCGAGACGTTGGCGACGCTGCGGACCGCGACCCCGGCGACCGGGAGGCCGCCGAGCGCCCCGGAGATCACGTTGGCCGCGCCCTGTCCGGCGAGCTCGCGGTCGAGGTCCGAGCGGGGGACGCCCCGGCCGCGGTCCGCGCGGGAGGCGACCAGCTTGTCGACCGCGACGGCCGAGAGCAGCGACTGCACGCTGGTGACCAGGGTGATCGTGAGCACGCCGGCCGCGATCCCGAGGACCGGTCCCTCGGGCAGGCCGGGCAGCGCGTGGCTGCTCCAGGACGGCAGGTCCACGCGGGGCACGGCGAGTCCGGCGAAGACGGCCAGGGCCGTCGCACCGGCCACCGCGACGAGCGCGGCCGGGACCTTCCGCGCGAGCCGCCCGGCCCGGCCGGGCAGCCGCGACCAGCACAGCAGCACGGTCACGGTGAGGGTGCTGATGGCGAGCGCGGCCGGTTGGGCGTGCGCCAACTGGGCGGGCAGGCCGAGGACGTTGTCGACGGCGGAGCTCTGCGGGGTGCCGCCGAGCACGATGTGGAGCTGCGCGAGGGCGATGGTGACGCCGATGCCGGCCAGCATGCCGTGCACGATCGCGGGCGAGACGGCGAGCGCCGAGCGGGCCACGCGCAGGGCGGACAGGGCGAGTTGGGTGAGGCCGGCGAGGACGGTGATGGCGCAGGTGGTGCGCCAGCCGTACCGCTGGATGAGCTCGGCGGTCACGACGGTGAGCCCGGCGGCGGGGCCGCTCACCTGGAGCGGGGAGCCGCCGAACCGGCCGGCGACGAGGCCGCCGACGGCGGCGGCCACCAGGCCGGACTGGAGCGGGGCTCCGGTGGCGAGCGCGATGCCGAGTGAGAGGGGCAGCGCGATCAGGAAGACGGCGACGGACGCGGAGAGGTCGGCGCCGGCGACGCGGAAGCGGCGGGGCCCCTCCGGCGGGCTGTGAGGCCGCTGGATCCGGGGCCGGTTGGTCGTGCGGGCAGGGGTGCAGAGGGTCATGGTCCCGTCTCCTCCGGGGCAGCGCGGTCGCGGCTCGTGCGGGGTGCAGCGGCGGGATGGCGGCGAGAGCCTCCGGAGTATCCGTACGGAGGATCAACGCTCAGTAAATGGATCGTAATGGAGAGTAAAGACTGCGGCATTATTTTCGGGGCAAACAGGGCAATGATTCACCGGTTCCGGTGACAGAACGTGCGCACGCCGCTTGTCGTTGACGCCTCCCGGTCCCCGTGGTGCGACCTTGACGCCGCTTGTACGGAAATCCCTTGTACGGAAATCCGAGGATCTGAGGAGAGGTGCGCGGATGTCAGTCGCCCGCAGAACGACCACTGTCCGGAGGAAGGCGCTCACCGTCGGCGCTCTCACCCTCGCTCTCGCCACCGGCCTCGCCGGCTGCTCGGGCTCCGGCGGCACCACCCCGAAGGGCGCGCCGGGCGGCATGGCCGCGGGTGCCAAGAAGGGCCCGGCCGCGGCCCCGCAGGCACCCCGGCTGATCGGCGACGGTTCGACCGCCTTCACCGGCGCCCAGCCCCACCAGCCGGTCTGGCAGAAGCTCAAGCCGGGCGAGACGCCGCCGCAGTTCGTGGTCTTCTCGTGGGACGGCGCGGGTGAGGACAGCCAGAAGCTGTTCTCCCACTTCCGCGCGGTGGGCAAGAAGTACGACGCCACCATGACGTACTTCCTCAGCGGCGTGTACCTGCTGCCGGAGGAGAAGAAGGAGCTCTACGACCCGCCGCAGCACAGTCCGGGCCGCTCCGACATCGGCTTCAACGACGTCGAGGGCATCCGCGCCACCGTCCGCGAACTGCGCGGCGCCTGGCAGGAGGGCAACGAGGTCGGCACCCACTTCAACGGCCACTTCTGCGGCGCCGACGGCGGTGTCGGGACCTGGTCCGTCGAGGAGTGGAAGAGCGAGATCAACCAGGCCAGGTCCTTCGTCAAGCACTGGAAGACCAACGCCGGCCTGCGCGCCGAGCAGCCGCTGCCCTTCGACTACGACAAGGAGCTCGTCGGCGCCCGCACCCCCTGCCTGGAGGGCCGGAAGAACTTCGTCCAGGCGGCGTCGCAGATGGGCTTCCGCTACGACACCAGCGGCGTCAACGACCAGATCTGGCCCAAGAAGGACCTGGGCCTCTGGGACCTGTCGATGCAGCTCGTGCCCGTCCCCGGCCGCGCCTTCCAGACGCTCTCCATGGACTACAACTTCCTGGTGAACCAGTCCCCCGGCACGACCCAGGGCGACCCGTCCCGGCGCGAGTACTGGGGCAACCAGATGCGCGACGGTCTGGTGCAGGCCTTCGAGCGCTCCTACCGGGGCAACCGCGCGCCGCTGATCATCGGCAACCACTTCGAGTCCTGGAACGGCGGCACGTACATGCGTGCCATCGAGGAGACCATCGCCACCGTCTGCGTGCAGAAGGACGTCAAGTGCGTCTCCTTCCGCCAGCTCGCGGACTGGCTCGACGCCCAGGACCCCGAGGTCATCGCCAAGATGCGCACCCTGAAGGTGGGCGAGGCGCCGCAGGGCGGCTGGCAGACCTTCCTCTCGGCCCAGCCGCCCGCCGCCCCGGCAGGCGCACCCGCTACCAAGCCGGCCGCACGGCGCTGAGACAGCTGTCCGCCACTACGCGGACCGCACAGCGCCGAGACAGCTGTCCGCCGCTACGCGGACCGCACAGCGCCGAGACGGCTGTCCGCCACTACGCGGGCTGCACGGCACTGAGCCCTTCGTCCAGCACGAACCCGGGGTCGACCTGCGCCGCCAGGTCGGCCCCCGTCTTGGCGTTGCCCCAGCTCTCCGCGTTGCGCAGGTGGAAGTGGACCATCTGGCGCGTGTAGCGCTCCCAGTCGCGGTGCGTGTACGAGTCGTCCGCCGCGCCCTGGAGGGCCTGGAGCGACATGCGGTTCTCCGCCTCCAGGAGTTCGAAGCGCGGCGGGCGGCCCTTCTCCATCGCGCGGACCCAGTCCGAGTGCCCCACTGTCACCAGCAGGTCCTCGCCGACCTCCTCGCGCAGGAAGTCGAGGTCGTCCTGGCCCTGCACCTTGTTGCCGACGACCTTGAGCGCCACGCCGAAGTCCCGCGCGTACTCCTTGTACTGGCGGTACACCGAGACGCCCTTGCGGGTCGGCTCGGCGACCAGGAAGGTCATGTCGAAGCGGGTGAACAGACCGGAGGCGAACGAGTCCGAACCCGCCGTCATGTCGACGACCACGTACTCGTCCGCCCCGTCGACCAGATGGTTGAGGCAGAGCTCCACCGCCCCGACCTTCGAGTGGTAGCAGGAGACCCCGAGGTCCGACTCCGTGAACGGCCCGGTCGCCATCAGCCGGATCTCCCCGTCGTCGAGCCGCACCGCACGCGCGCACGCCTCGTACACCGGGTTGTCCTCGCGGACCCGCAGCAGCCGCGAACCCTCCCCGGGCGGCGTCGTCTTGATCATCGTGTCGGCGGAGGCGATCCGCGGGTTGCTGCCCCGCAGGTACTCCTTGATGAGCGGCAGATGCGCGCCCATCGCGGGCAGCGCGGCGGCCTCCGCCTCGGGCAGGCCGAGCGCGGCGCCCAGGTGCTGGTTGATGTCGGCGTCGACGGCGACGACCGGCGCTTCGTTGGCGGCGAGGTGGCGGATGAAGAGCGAGGACAGCGTGGTCTTGCCGCTGCCGCCCTTCCCCACGAAAGCGATCTTCATGTTCACCTAGGGTAGCCGCACGATCGCGGCCCGTGGTCAAGCTGCGTGAAGAAGACCACTCCAACGTGGGGCGGGCCCCCGGGGCGCGTAGCCTCCCTACTTATGAGTACGCACGCCTCTGACCCCTTGGCCGCCCTCGGCTCCCTGCCGGGCGTCGCCGAAGCGGTGGACTCCGTACGCAAGGCCGTCGACCGGGTCTACGGCCACCGCGTGATGCGCCGCCGCAGCAACGAGATCTCCTCCGAGGCGGCCCTGCGCGGCGCCCGCGGCTCGGCCGCCCTGTCCGGGGCCGACTGGGCCCTGGAGGAGGTCCGCCGGCGCACCGACTTCAGCGCCGACGCCGAGGCCCGAACGGTCGGCGCCGCCCTGCGCCTGGGCGCCGAGGCCGGGCAGCTGCTCTCCATCTGGCGCCAGTCGCCGCTGCGCGTCCTCGCCCGGCTCCACCTGGTCGCCGCGGGGGACACGGGCGTCCCGGGCGGTGCCGGCGTCGCCGACTCCGTGGGCCGGCCCCGGCTGGACGGCGAGACGGTCGATGAACCGCTGATCGGTGCCCCGCTGCCGACGCCTGCCGAGGTCGCGGGGCGGCTCGACGGCCTCGCCGAACTGATCGTCGTGGGCAGCGAGGCCCCCGCGCTCGTCACGGCCGCCGTGGTGCACGGCGAGCTGCTCGCGCTGCGCCCCTTCACCTCGTACAACGGCCTGGTCGCCCGGGCGGCGGAGCGGATCGCCCTGGTCGGCAGCGGCCTCGACCCCAAGGCGATCTGCCCGGCCGAGGTCGGCCACGCGGAACAGGGCCGGGCCGCCTACCTCGCCGCCTTCGAGGGGTACCTCTCGGGCACCCCTGAGGGCGTCGGCGCCTGGATCGCCCACTGCGGCCGCTCGGTCGAACTGGGAGTCCGCGAATCGACGGCCGTCTGCGAGGCGCTCCAGCGCGGCGCGGCCTGAGGCTCTGGCCTTCGGGGGACGGGCACTGGGGCCCGGCTCTCGACGGGTCCTGGCCCTCGTGAGGGGGCGGCCGTCACCGGAGCCTGGTCTCGTGAGGGGGCGGCCGTCGCCGGAGCCCGGTCTCGTGAGGGAGTGACCGGCACCGGAGCCCGGTCTGGTGGGGATCGGGCTCTCGGGGGCGCGTGGCCCCGGGCCCGGAAATGGGTTGCGGCGGCACCAGTCCTGGTACCGCCGCTGGCACGTCCACCCAGTTACCAAGCGTCCTCGATATGTGCCCATCAGGCCGGGAACTTTGCCCGTGGCCTGGTGCGGCTGGCCCGTAATCGACGGGTCGACGTCGCGTGGGTGCCCGGTGTCGGTGCTAGGTCCGTGGGGCCTTCATGCTCAACAGGTGATCCTCTCGGATGTCCTCGGTCTCGCGGGCCTGATTCCTTTCTACTCCTGTCCGGGTGGAAGCGAAAGTGCTGGCTCCGCTCCCAGGGTCGATTGCTCAAAGGCGGGCAAAGTCACCGGCGAGCCGCTGGGCGAGGGCCGCCTGCCGGCGCCGCGCCGCGTACCAGACGAGCCCGGCCCCGACGGCTGCCGCTCCCACCGCCGCCGCGGCGACGAGCGTGGGGCGGGGCGGCATCCGGAATTCGGGCAGCCGCTGCTTGAGCCGCACCGGCTTGTCGAAGGCGAGAACCGGCCATTCCCGGGCCACCGCCTCGCGGCGCAGCGTCCGGTCGGGATTGACCGCGTACGGGTGGCCGACGGCCTCCAGCATGGGGATGTCGGTCGCCGAATCGCTGTACGCGTAGCAGCGCGAGAGGTCGTAGCCCTCCGACTCCGCGAGCTCCCGGACCGCATCCGCCTTCGTCGGCCCGTAGGCGTAGTACTCCACCTCCCCGGTGAAGCATCCGTCCTCGCCGACCACCATCCGGGTGGCGACGACCCGGTCGGCGCCGAGCATCTCGCCGATCGGCTCGACCACCTCGGCGCCGGAGGTCGAGACGATCACGACGTCGCGGCCGGCGGCGTGGTGTTCCTCGATGAGGGAGGCCGCTTCGTCGTAGATGATCGGGTCGATCAGATCGTGAAGAGTCTCGGCGACGAGCTCCTTCACCTGGGCGACGTTCCAGCCTTTGCAGAGCGCGGAAAGATATTCACGCATCCGCTCCATCTGGTCGTGATCTGCTCCGCCCGCCAGGAAGACGAACTGGATGTAGGCCGTCCGCAGGGCGGCGCGGCGGCTGATCAGTCCGCCCCGGTAGAAGGACTTGCTGAAGGTCAGTGTCGATGACTTCGCAATGACCGTCTTGTCCAGGTCAAAGAAGGCGGCTGTGCGCGGCAAGGAGTGGTTTTCCACAAGCCCGAGCATAGGTGCCCGCCATTCGGCGTACGCTCGGGCGCGTGGGTTTGCCTGAGAAGGCTGTCGGGTACACCATGGAAGTCACGGATCGTTCGCGACCGTGCTAACCCGGTCCGGCTCCTCCCCCCCCGAGTCGGCCGGAGAGACGACCCCCGCTCTCCCCCCCGGCGGGGGTCGTCGCATGTCCGGAGCCATTTCGGCCCTGTGTGCCATCGCCTGCTCCCTTCCTTCCGTTCTTCGGTCGTGAGTCGACCGGGGCCCCGCCCGGCCCTCGATCCATCACTCACAGTAATCGTCGGGCTGCGTTCCGGACAGTCCCCGGAGGGGTGGCGAAGTTATTCACAGCTCCTCGCTTATCCACAGTTTTTCGGCGAGATCGGCACGATTTCCTGGACGGCCCCACGGTGATTCCTGTCGCGAAGTTCGCGGACGGCAGGAATCACGAGAGGGGTGTGCGCCGTGGAGACATCCAGGACTTCCAGGACTTCCAGGGTCAGGGGTACGGCACGCGGTTCGGCGTCGAGGGGGCGGGATCCGTGGGGGCCGGAGTCGCGGGGAGCGGGATCGCCGGGAGCGGACGGACCGGTGGCGGAAGGGGCGCGCCGGGCCGGGCCGCTGATCGTCACCGAGGACCTGGGACTGCTCGACGACCTCCTGCGGCTGTGCGCCGCCGCCGGGGTCGAGCCCGAGGTGCACCACCGGGTGCCGGAGCGGCGGGCGAGCTGGTCGGACCCGCCGCTCGTCCTGGTCGGCGACGACGCCGCGGCCCGCTGCCGGGGAGCCGTGCGCCGGCCGGGGACCCTCCTCGTCGGCCGTGACCCGGACGATCCGGGGCTGTGGCGGCTGGCGGTGGAGATCGGCGCCGAGTGCGTGCTGAGCCTGCCGGGCGCCGAGAGCCTCCTCGTCGACCGCCTCGCGGACGCGGCCGAGGGGGCGGGCAGGGCGGCGCTGACCGTCGGCGTCGTCGGCGGGCGGGGCGGCGCGGGTGCCTCCACCCTGGCCTGCGGCCTCGCGCTGGCCGCCGCGAGGGCCGGGCGGCGCACGCTGCTCGTCGACGGTGACCCGCTGGGCGGAGGGCTCGACGTGTTGCTCGGCGGCGAGCGCGAGGAGGGCAGACGATGGGCCGACTTCGCCGCTTCGAAGGGCCGTCTGGCCGGCGGTGCCCTGGAGGAGTCCCTGCCGTCGGTGCGCGGGGTCCGGGTGCTCAGCTGGGGCAGGGACGCGGCGGCGCCGGTGCCGCCCGAGGCCGTGCGGTCCGTGCTCGCCGCCGCGCGGCGCCGGGGCGGGGCCGTCGTGGTCGATCTGCCGCGCGCGAGCGACCCGGCGGCCGCGGAGGCACTGGCCCAGCTGGACCTCGGACTGCTCGTCGTCCCCGCGGAGTTGAGGGCCGTCGCGGCCGCCCACCGGATGGTCGCGGCGATCGGGCCGGCCGTGCGCGACCTGCGGGCCGTGGTCCGCGGACCGTACGCGGTGGGGCTCGACGAGCGATGGGTCGCCGACGCGCTCCGACTGCCGCTCGCCGGTGAACTCCCTTACGACCCGGGGATCGTGGGCGACCAGGACGCGGGAGTGCCGCCCGGCGCCGAGCCCCGTGGGCCCCTCGGCCGGTTCTGTACCGCCTTCTGGGAGCACGCTCTCCTGCCCGGAGGTGCGGCATGACCGGGGCGGGGGCGGTGGCCCGGGGCGCGGGTGACGGCACGGGGCTCCTCGACGCCGTGCGGCAGCGGCTCGCGGCGAGCGGGGCCGAGCCCACCCCGGCGCGCGTGGCGGCGGCGCTGCGGGCCCAGGGGAGGCTGCTCGGAGACGCGGAAGTGCTCGGCGCGGCCGAGGAGCTGAGGTGCGAGTTGATCGGCACCGGCCCGCTGGAGCCGCTCCTCGCCGACCCGGACGTCACCGACGTCCTGGTCTCCGCACCCGACCGGGTGTGGGTGGACCGGGGCACCGGTCTCGAACAGGCTCCGGTGTCCTTCCCCGACGCCGCCGCCGTCCGCCGGCTCGCGCAACGGCTCGCGGCGGTCGCCGGGCGCAGGCTCGACGACGCCCGGCCCTGGGTCGACGCGCGGCTCCCCGACGGCACCCGGATGCACGCGGTACTGCCGCCGGTCGCGGTCGGCTCGACCTGCCTGTCGCTGCGGGTGGTCCGTCCTCGCGCCTTCTCCCTCGAGGAGCTGGTCGCTGCGGGCACCGTGCCGCCGGGCGGCGCCCCGATCCTGCGGGCCCTGATCGACGCGCGCGTGTCCTACCTCGTCAGCGGCGGCACGGGGACGGGCAAGACCACGCTCCTCGCCTCGCTCCTGGGACTCGTGGGGGAGCGGGAGCGGATCGTGCTCGCCGAGGACTCGGCGGAGCTGCGGCCCGACCACCCGCACGTGGTGCGTCTGGAGGCGCGGCCCGCGAACCAGGAGGGCGCCGGGCTCGTCACCCTGCGGGACCTGGTCCGCCAGGCGCTGCGGATGCGCCCCGACCGGCTGGTGGTCGGCGAGGTCAGAGGCGGTGAGGCGGTCGACCTGCTCGCCGCCCTCAACACGGGACACGAAGGCGGATGCGGGACGGTCCATGCCAACACGGCGGCGGATGTTCCGGCACGGCTCGAAGCCCTGGGGACGGCGGCCGGGCTCGACCGGGCCGCCCTGCACAGCCAGCTGGGCGCGGGCCTGTCGGTCGTGCTGCACGTCGTGCGGGACCGGGACGGGCGTCGGCGGATCGCCGAGGTGCACGTCCTGGAGCGGGACCGGGACGGCCTGGTCCGGACGGTGCCGGCGCTGCGGTGGGGCGCGGGCGGGTTCGAGCGGGAGCGGGGCTGGGAGCGACTGAACTCGCTGATCGGAGGGGGATCGCGGTGACGATGGAACTGGTGCCCGTGCGAGGCGCGGCGCATGGCGCGGCGGCGCTCTGCACGGTGCTCGCCCTGTGGTGGGCGGTCGAGCGACGGCGCGGTGCGGGCCGGGCGAGGGTGGTGCTCGCGGGCGGAGTCCCCAAGGGGGCCGACGGCCGGGAATGGCCTGCGGTCGCCGCGCGATGGTGGACCGCGCTACGGGGCCGGCGTGCGTGGCTGTGCCTGCCTGTGGCGGGAGTCGTCGCCCTTCTCGGCGAGTCGCCGCTGCCGCTGGTCGCCGGGACGGTCGCGGTGCCCCTGGTGGAGCGGCGGCTGCGGGCCGCGGGGCGCCGGAAGGAACGGGAGGCGCGGGCCGAGCGGGTGGTGGCCCTGTGCGCCGCGGTCGTCGGCGAGTTGAGGGCCGGATGGCAGCCCGCGCAGGCCCTGTCTTTCGCGGCCCGGGAGACGGGCGCGCTCGGCGAGGCGGAGGCACCGGTCCTCGCGGCGGCCCGGTTCGGCGGGGATGTGCCGGAGGCGCTGCGGTGGGCGGCCCGGCAGGACGGTGCCGACGGGCTCGCCGGCATGGCGGCCTGCTGGCAGGTGGCCGTGGACGGCGGCGCGGGCCTGGCCGCCGGGCTCGACCGGCTGGAGGCCGCCCTCCGGGAGCGCCGGGAGCAGCGCGACCGTCTGCGGGCCGAACTGGCCGGTGCCTGGGCCACGGTGACGGTCCTCGCGCTGCTCCCGGCGGCCGGACTCGCCCTCGGTGCCGCCCTGGGCGCCGACCCGCTGCGGGTGCTGCTGCACACGCCGGCCGGCCTGGGCTGCCTGGTCGTGGGCGGGGCGCTGGAGGCGGCCGGACTGTGGTGGGCCGCGCGGATCGTCCGGGGAGGGGAGCGGGCATGACACCGGACGTCGTTCGGGCGGCGGGCCTCCTGGCCCTGGCGGTGGTTCTGTGCGCGCAGGGCGTCCTGGAGGTGCTGCGCGGGCTGCGGGCACGCCGGACACGGCGGCGGGCCGGGGTCCTCCTCGTGAGCATGGAGCCGCGACCCCGGAAGGCCCGCGGCGGGCCGCCCTCGTGGGTGGGGCGCTGGCTGCCACCCCTTGCGGGGGCCGGCATCGGCTGGGCGCTTTTCGGTGCGGTCGGCGGCCTCTGCGGCGGTGCCCTCGTGGCGGCCGGGGTGCGGCGGAGGGCCGCGAGACGCGCCGAGCCTCCGGCCGGTGACGAGGAGACGGTGCGGCATCTGCCGCTCGCCGCCGATCTGTTGGCGGCCTGCGCCGCCTCGGGAGCCGGGCCCGGTGAGGCGGCGGAGGCGGTGGGCCGGTCACTGGGCGGTCCGCTCGGCGGGCGCCTGACCCGCACGGCCGCGGAGCTCCGGCTCGGCGGCGAACCGGCAGAGGTGTGGGGGAGGTTCGGTGCGATACCGGGCGCCGAAGGGCTGGCCCGCTGCATGGAGCGGGCCGGTTCCTCGGGAGCGCCGGCGGCGGAGGCGGTCGCCCGGCACGCGGCCGCCCTGCGCGCCGGCCGGGCCCGCAAGGCGGCGGCCGGGGCACGCCGGGCACAGGTGCTGATCAGCGCCCCCGTGGGGCTCTGCTTCCTGCCCGCCTTCCTGGCGGTGGGCGTGGCTCCGGTGGTGATCGGCCTCGCGACGGGGCTGCTGGACGGATGAACACGACGACACGACGAGAAACGAACGAGAAGCGAACGAGGAGCGAGGACATGGCACAGCACGGCGAGGCAGGGCAGGGCGAGGCGGGACGGGACGAGGAGGCCGGCACGGCGGTCAGGGAGCGGCTGCGTGGCTGGTGGCGGGCCTGGCGGGCGGCGGCGCGCCGTGACGAGGGAATGACCACGTCGGAGTACGCGGTGGGGACGATCGCCGCTGCGGCGTTCGCCGCCGTGCTCTACAAGATCGTGACCAGCGGGGCGGTCTCGGGGGTGCTGGAGTCGGTGATCGGGAAGGCCCTCGATGCGCCGTTCTGACCGGGGTTTCGTGACCGTCGAAGCGGCGCTGGTCCTGCCTGTCCTCGCGCTGTTCACGGTGACCCTGCTCTGGGCGCTGGCCGCGGCCGCCGCGCAGATCCGGTGCGTGGACGCGGCGCGGGCGGGGGCGAGGGCGGCGGCCCGCTCGGAACCGGTGGCCTCCGCCGAGGCGGCCGCCCGGGCCGCCGCGCCCGAGGGGGCCCGGGTGTCGGTGGCGAGGGAGGGCGAGCTGTGGCGGGTGGCGGTGGAGGCGGCGGCCCCGGGCCCCGGCGGCATGGGGGTCACCCTCCGAGCCGACGCGGCGGCCCTCGCGGAGGACACGGTCGGCGGGGGAACGCCATGACGGGCGCCGAGGCCCGGGGCGCCAGGGGTACGGACCGTGGGGCGGCGACCGTGTGGGCCGCGTTCGCGGCGTGTGCGTTGTGCGTGGTGTTCGGGGTGGTGCTCGCGCTCGGGCAGGCGGTGGCGGCCCGGCACCGGGCTGGCGGGGCCGCCGACCTGGCCGCCCTCGCCGCCGCCGACCGGGCCCTGTGGGGCGAGGCCGAGGCGTGCGCCGCCGCCTCGCGGGTGGCCGTCACGCAGGGCGCCGAGCTGGCGCGGTGCGCGGTCCGGGACGGGGTCTCGGACGTGACCGCCCGGGTCGTGCGCGGCCCGTACCGGCCGGAGGTCAGGTCGCGGGCGGGCCCTCCGGGTCAGGCTCCGCCGCCGGCGGGGACCCCTGAGACGGCCCCGCTTCCGGCTTCGGCTCCTGAGACGGCTGGCCCGCCTCCCGATTGGGCTCCTGAGACCGCCCCGCTTCCGGCTTCGGCTCCTGAGACGGCTGGCCCGCCTCCCGCATGGGCTCCTGAGGCGGCTCCGGGGCCGCGCGGAGGAGTTCCGTGAGGAGGCGGACGGCTCCGCGTTTGTGGAGCGGATCGTTGCCGTTGCCGCACTTCGGGGACTGGATGCAGGAGGGGCAGCCCGCCTCGCACTCGCAGGAGGCGATGGCCTCCCGGGTGGCTGTCAGCCAGGCGCGGGCGGTGTGGAAGGCGCGCTCGGCGAAGCCCGCGCCGCCCGGGTGCCCGTCGTACACGAAGACGGTGGGCAGCAGGGTGTCGGGATGGAGCGGTACGGAGACGCCGCCGATGTCCCAGCGGTCGCAGGTGGCGAAGAGCGGCAGCATGCCGATGGAGGCGTGCTCGGCGGCGTGCAGGGCGCCGCCGAGGATCTCCGGGTTGATCCGGGCGGCGTCGAGCTGGTCCTCGGTGACCGTCCACCACACGGCCCGGGTGCGCAGGGTGCGGGGCGGCAGGTCGAGCTTGGTCTCGCCGAGCACCTCGCCGGTGATCAGGCGGCGGCGGAGGAAGGAGACGACCTGGTTGGTGACCTCGACGGAGCCGTAGCAGAGGCGGCCGGCTCCCCAGGGGATCTCGGTGTCGGTCTCGAGGACGGTGATGGAGGTGGTGTCGCGGGCGGTGGTGGAGTACGGGGGGACGGCCTCCTCGACGAGGGCGACGGAGTCCTTGAGGTCGAGCTCCCGCACCAGATAGGTGCGGCCCTGGTGGAGGTGGACGGCGCCCTCGTGGACGGCGGTGTGGGAGGCGGCCTCGTCGACCGTGCCGAGGAGGCGGCCGGTGCCGGCCTCCACGATCCGGACGGGGCTGCCGCCGCCGCCCCGGATGTCGGCCAGGTCGGCCGCCCGCTCACGGCGGGTCCAGTACCAGCCGGTGGAGCGGCGGCGCAGCAGGCCGGCGCCCTCCAGCTGGGGCATCAGGCCGGGCGCGGCCGGGCCGAAGAGCGCCAGGTCGGGTTCGGTCAGCGGGAGCTCCGCGGCGGCGGCGCACAGATGGGGGGCGAGGACGTAGGGGTTGTCGGGGTCCAGGACGGTCGTCTCGACCGGCTGCTCGAAGATCGCCTCCGGGTGGTGGACGAGGAAGGTGTCCAGCGGGTCGTCCCGGGCGACCAGGATCGCGAGGGCGCCCTCACCCGAACGGCCGGCGCGGCCCGCCTGCTGCCACAGGGAGGCCCGGGTGCCCGGGTAGCCGGCGATCACGACGGCGTCCAGGCCGGAGACGTCCACGCCCAGCTCCAGGGCGGTCGTGGCGGCCAGGCCGAGGAGCTCGCCGGAGTGCAGGGCCCGCTCCAGGGCGCGGCGCTCCTCGGGCAGATAGCCGCCCCGGTAGGCGGCGACGCGGCGGGCGAGCGCGCGGTCGGTCTCGGCCAGCCGTTCCTGGGCGATCACCGAGATCAGCTCGGCGCCGCGCCGGGAGCGGACGAAGGCGACCGAGCGGACGCCCTGCCGGGTCAGGTCGGTCAGCAGGTCGGCGGTCTCGGCCGTGGCGGTGCGGCGCACGGGCGCGCCGCGCTCGCCGTGCAGCTCGGTCAGCGGCGGCTCCCAGAGGGCGAAGACCAGCTCGCCGCGCGGGGAGGCGTCGTCGGAGACCTCGGTGACCGGCAGGCCGGTGAGGCGGCCGGCGGCCAGCGCCGGTTCGGCGGAGGTGGCCGAGGCGAGGAGGAAGACCGGTTCGGAGCCGTACCGGGCGCAGACACGGCGCAGACGGCGCAGCACCTGGGCGACGTGGGAGCCGAAGACGCCCCGGTAGGTGTGGCACTCGTCGATCACGACGTAGCGCAGGGAGCGGAGGAAGGAGGACCACCTGGGGTGGGAGGGGAGTATGCCCATGTGGAGCATGTCGGGGTTGGTCAGCACGTAGTTCGCGTACTGGCGGACCCACTCGCGCTCCTCGACCGGCGTGTCGCCGTCGTAGACGGCGGGACGGATCCGGTTGCCGAGCGGGGCGGCCAGTTCCCGCACGGCGCGCCGCTGGTCGGCGGCGAGGGCCTTGGTGGGCGCCAGGTAGAGGGCGGTGGTGCCGCGTCCGTTCGGGGCCTCCGAGCCGTCCAGGAGGGTGCTGAGGACCGGGGCGAGGTAGGCGAGCGACTTGCCCGAGGCGGTGCCCGTGGCGATCACCACGGACTCGCCGTCCAGAGCGTGCTCGGCGGCCTCCGCCTGGTGCGCCCAGGGGTGCTCGATCCCCGCCGTCCGGATCGCCGCGATCACCTCCGGACGGATGCGGTGCGGCCAGACGGCATGGCGGCCCTCCCGGGCGGGCATGTGCTCCGTATGAGTGATGCGCGCGGCCCGGCTCTCGCCCGAGGAGAGCCGGTCGAGGACCATGCCGGGAGAGGGGCGGCTGCCCGTTTCCCCGGCCGGACGACGGGGGCGGTGATTCTTGGCCATCGGCACCGAGTGTGTCACTGCCATGACGGACAATGCTTCCAAGGCGTCGTGCATGGCTGCTGGTAAGTGATTGAATGCCATCGCGGCTGGCGTTCCGTTCCTCGGCTCCGCCCCGGAGACCCGAGGGGACGATCGCCCGATAGCAAGGTGCTGGAGGATCCGTGGACCTGTCCCTGTCGACTCGCAATGTGTCCGGCGCTGGTGGTGACCGTACGGTCGTCGAGGTCGGTGGCGAGATTGATGTGTATACCGCGCCCAAGCTGCGCGAGCAGTTGGTCGAGTTGGTGAACGACGGCAGCTACCACCTGGTCGTCGACATGGAGGGCGTGGACTTCCTCGACTCCACCGGCCTCGGTGTGCTCGTCGGCGGCCTGAAGCGCGTTCGCGCGCACGAGGGCTCGCTGCGTCTGGTCTGCAACCAGGAGCGCATTCTCAAGATTTTCCGGATCACGGGTCTCACCAAGGTGTTCCCGATCCACACCTCGGTCGACGAGGCCGTCAACGCCGTCGACTGAGCCCAGGGGGTTCGTATGGCCACCGTTGAACTCCGCTTCAGTGCTCAGCCCGAGCACGTCCGCACGGCCCGTCTGGTGGCGGCCGCGGTCGCGCGCCGGGCGGGTGTGGACGAGGCGGTCCTCGACGAGGTGCGTCTCGCTGTGGGTGAGGCCTGTTCGCGCGCGGTCGGGCTGCACCGGAGCAACGACGTCACGACCCCCATCCGGGTCGTCCTGACCGAGGAGGAGAAGACGTTCTCCATCGAGGTCGGCGACGAGGTGCCGGGTGCGGGGGTGGCGGCGGCCGATGCCGCCGGTGTCCCCGGCGCGCGGGCCGCGGCCCCGGCCGAGGACTTCGACGACGCCGACGGCGAGGACGAGATGGGGCTCGCGGTGATCCGCGGGCTCGTCGACGACGTCGAGGTCAGTGCCGGCGAGGATGGCGGCACCATCCGGATGAGCTGGCCGGTGAGCTCGGCGGACGTCTTGTCCTGACCCGTACGCGTGCACATAGTGCACGTACACGTACAAAAACGAAGAGGCCCCGTGTCGCGGGGCCTCTTCGCTTTTGCCGGGCGCCTCGCCCGCGAAGCCGCGCGTCCTCGCCCACGAAACCGGGCGTCCCGACCGCCAAGCCGGGCGCCTCGCCCGCGAAGCCGGGCGTCCTCGGCCCCCAAGCCGGGCGTCCTCGGCCCCCAAGCCGGGCGTCCTCGCCCACGAAGCCGGGTGTCATCGCCCACGAAGCCGGGTGTCATCGCCCACGAATTGGTGCATCCCGGCCCGTACCGGTTTATCTCCCTATGATCCGTCCCCATGTACCCCACATCTCTCGCCGCGGCGGTGCTCACGAGCGGGAACCGGACGATCGTGGTCGTCGTCGCGGCCGTCGCCCTCGCCGCGCTGGTCGTCGCCCGGCTCCTCGTCCGCCAGGTGCTCGCGGCCGGTGAGGGCACCGAGAAGATGAAAGAGATCGCCGCCGCCGTGCAGGAGGGCGCCAACGCCTACCTCGCGCGGCAGCTGCGGACCCTCGCCGTCTTCGCGGCCGCCGTGTTCTTCCTGCTGATGCTGCTGCCCGCCGACAGCTGGTCGCAGCGTGCCGGGCGTTCCCTGTTCTTCCTGGTCGGGGCGCTCTTCTCGGCGGTCACCGGCTACATCGGCATGCGGCTCGCCGTCCGGGCCAACGTGCGGGTCGCCGCCGCGGCCAGGGAGGCCACCCCGGCGCCGGGCGAACCCGAGAAGGACCTGAACGAGGTCGCCCACCGGGCCATGCGGATCGCGTTCCGTACGGGCGGGGTCGTCGGCATGTGCACGGTCGGCCTCGGCCTGCTCGGGGCCTCCTGCGTCGTCCTGGTCTACGCCGCCGACGCGCCCAAGGTCCTGGAGGGATTCGGCCTCGGCGCCGCGCTCATCGCCATGTTCATGCGCGTGGGCGGCGGCATCTTCACCAAGGCCGCCGACGTCGGCGCCGACCTCGTCGGCAAGGTCGAGCAGGGCATCCCCGAGGACGACCCGCGCAACGCCGCCACCATCGCCGACAACGTGGGCGACAACGTCGGAGACTGCGCCGGCATGGCGGCCGACCTCTTCGAGTCGTACGCCGTGACCCTGGTCGCCGCGCTCATCCTCGGCAAGGCCGCCTTCGGCGACCACGGACTCGCGTTCCCCCTGATGGTGCCCGCGATCGGCGTGGTCACCGCCGTGATCGGCATCCTCACGGTCGCCCCGCGCCGCGCCGACCGCGGCGGGATGAGCGCGATCAACCGCGGATTCCTGGTCTCGGCGGTGATCTCGCTGGCGCTCGTCGCCGTCGTCTCCTTCGCGTACCTGCCGTCCTCGTACGCCGAGCTCGAAGGCGTCACCGAGCCCGGCATCCGCGCCCACGACGGTGATCCGCGGGTCCTCGCCCTGGTCGCGGTCGCCCTCGGCATCGTCCTCGCCGCGCTGATCCAGCAGCTCACCGGCTACTTCACCGAGACGAGCCGGCGGCCGGTCAGGGACATCGGCAGGTCCTCGCTCACCGGCCCCGCCACCGTCGTCCTCGCGGGCGTGGCACTCGGCATGGAGTCCGCCGTCTACACGGCCCTGCTGATCGGGCTCACCGTCTACGGGGCGTTCCTGCTCGGCGGCACCTCGATCATGCTGGCGCTGTTCGCGGTGGCCCTCGCCGGGACGGGACTGCTCACCACCGTCGGCGTGATCGTCGCCATGGACACCTTCGGCCCGGTCGCCGACAACGCCCAGGGCATCGCGGAGATGTCCGGGGACGTCACCGGGGCCGGCGCGCAGGTCCTCACCGACCTCGACGCCGTCGGCAACACCACGAAGGCCATCACCAAGGGCATCGCCATCGCCACCGCCGTCCTGGCGGCCTCGGCGCTCTTCGGCTCGTACCGGGACGCCATCGCGACCGCGATCGCCGACGTCGGGGAGTCGAAGGCCGGGCTGCTCGGCGAGGTGACACTCTCGTTGGACATCTCACAGCCCAACAACCTCTTCGGGCTGATCCTCGGCGCCGCGGTCGTCTTCCTCTTCTCCGGGCTCGCGATCAGCGCGGTCTCCCGCTCGGCCGGATCGGTCGTCTACGAGGTGCGGCGGCAGTTCCTCGAACACCCCGGGATCATGAACTTCACCGAGAAGCCTGAGTACGGGCGGGTCGTCGACATCTGCACCAAGGACGCGCTCCGCGAACTCGCCACGCCCGGACTGCTCGCCGTGATGGCCCCGATCGCGGTCGGCTTCACGCTCGGCGTCGGCCCGCTCGGCGCGTACCTCGCCGGGGCGATCGGGGCGGGCGCGCTGATGGCGGTCTTCCTCGCCAACTCCGGTGGCGCCTGGGACAACGCGAAGAAGCTGGTCGAGGACGGGAACCACGGCGGCAAGGGCAGCGAGGCGCACGCGGCGACCGTCATCGGGGACACGGTCGGCGACCCGTTCAAGGACACGGCGGGCCCGGCGATCAACCCGCTCCTGAAGGTGATGAACCTGGTCGCGCTGCTGATCGCCCCGGCGGTCGTGCGGTTCAGCTACGGCAGCGACGCGAGCGCCGGACTGCGAGCCGCGGTCGCGGCGGTCGCGCTCCTCGTCGTGGTCGGCGCGGTCCGGGCCTCCAAGAGGCGTTCGGTGGCCGTCTCCTGACGTGGCGTCCGTCTCATTTGCCGGATGATCAGGGGGGTCACCCCTTGGTTCAAAAGACTGCAATAGGGGAGGAATCCGTCGCACGAAAGGTGGAAGTAGCCCGTTCGGCGTGTATGTTCCGGGGCCGAGAGCCTTGGAAGGGACCGATCCGTTGAACAAGAAGCTTGCGGCCGCACTGTCCGGCGGCGCGGTACTGGTGCTCGCGCTGTCCGGTTGCAGCAGTGACGAGGGCGACAAGGTGGGTGACTGGGCGAAGACCTTCTGCGACCAGGCGAAGCCCCAGATCCAGAAGCGGGCCGACGCCCACCAGATCATCATCTCGACCGCGGCCGACAGCAAGCCGGCCGAGATCCAGGCCGCCGACTCGAAGGCGTTCCAGGACATCGCGAACGCCGACCGCGCCCTCGCCAAGGCCGTCGAGGCCGCCGGGGCCCCGCCCGTCGAGAACGGCGAGAAGATCCAGCAGGACGCGATCAAGGAGCTCAACGCCACCGCGGTGGCCTACGAGGGGCTCAAGAAGCAGGTCGACGCGCTGGACCCGACGAACCAGCAGAAGTTCGCGGACGGCCTCCAGGGCGTCGCCGACGGCCTGACCAAGATCGAGAAGATGGACCAGAACGCCCTGTCCAAGCTGGAGGAGGGCGAGCTGGGCCAGGCGATGGCCAAGCAGCCCGGCTGCCAGAAGCCCACGGCCTCGGTCCCGCCGAAGACCACCGCCTCCCCGAACTCCGGCGCCGGCTCCGACTCGGACTCCGGTTCCACGAAGCCGACCGAGAAGGCGTCCGCCACGCCGACCAAGAAGCCCACGGCCGCCAAGAGCGAGTAGGGGAACCAGGGCCGATCGGCCCGGCGCGGGCGGCGATCGGCCGCACGCCGCCGGGTCGGCCGCCCGGATGTCGGTGGCGGCCGTCACAATGGAGCGGTGAGTACGACCCTGCCTTCCCGCCTCCCGGTGCCCGCGCACGCCACCCGTCTGCGCGAGGCACTGCTCGCCGCCGACTTCACCGCCGACGGTCTGCTCGACCTGCTCGGCGCCCCGGCGTACGCGGCGCTCGCCCGCAGCGAGACCGTGCCCGCCCTGCGCGCCACCCGCGGCGGCTCCCCGCTGGAGACCCTCGTCCGGCTCTTCCTGCTCCAGGAGCCCGTCGCCGCCGACCGGGCCGCCGCCGCGCTCCCGCTCGACGAGGCCCTCGCCGACGGCTGGCTGGTCCGCGAGGACGGCACCGTGCTCGCCACGGTCGACGTCCGGCCGTACGGCGGCCCGGACGGCGAGGACTGGTTCATCGTCTCCGACCTGGGCTGCGCGGTCGGCGGCGCCGGAGGCATCGGCAAGAAGGACGAAGGCGTCGTCCTCGGCGTCGGCGGCGCCTCCACCACCCTCGCCGGCATCACGATCCGTACGCCGGTCTCCTCCGCGCTCGACCTCGGCACCGGCTCCGGCATCCAGGCCCTGCACGCCGCCCAGCACGCCACCCTGGTCACCGCCACCGACCTCAACCCGCGCGCCCTGGACTTCACCCGGCTCACCCTCGCCCTCTCCGGGGCCCGGGAGGCCGAGCTGCTGACCGGCTCGCTCTTCGAGCCCGTCGACGGCGACACGTACGACCTGATCGTCTCCAACCCGCCGTTCGTGATCTCCCCCGGCGCCGGCCTCACCTACCGGGACGGGGGGATGAGCGGCGACGACCTGTGCCGCACGCTCGTGCAGCAGGCCGGGGAGCGGCTCAACGACGGCGGGTACGCCCAGTTCCTCGCCAACTGGCAGCACGTCGAGGGCGAGGAGTGGCAGGAGCGGCTGCGGTCCTGGGTGCCGCGCGGCTGCGACGCCTGGATCGTGCAGCGCGAGGTCCAGGACATCACCCAGTACACCGAGCTGTGGCTGCGGGACAGTGGCGACCACCGCGGCGACCCGGACGCCTACCGGGCGGCCTACGACCGCTGGCTCGACGAGTTCGAGGCGAGCAAGACCCGCGCGATCGGCTTCGGCTGGATCACGATCCGGCGGAACGAGGCCGTGGCCTCGGGCGCGGTCGAGCCCTCGATCGTGGTCGAGGAGTGGCCGCACCCCGTCGAGCAGCCCCTCGGCCCCACCGTCCGCGCCCACTTCGAGCGCCAGGACTACCTGCGCGGCAACGACGACGCCGCGCTCCTCGCCGACCGCTTCACCCTCGCGCACGAGGTGGTGCAGGAGCAGGTCGGACTGCCGGGCGCCGAGGACCCCGAGCACGTGGTGCTCCGGCAGAACCGGGGCATGCGCCGCGCCACCAAGGTCGACCACGTCGGCGCCGGGTTCGCCGGCGTCTGCGACGGCACGCTCAGCGCGGGCCGCATCCTCGACGCCATCGGGCAGCTCATGGGCGAGGACCCGGTCATGCTGCGGGACCGCACCCCGCAGGCCATCCGGCTCCTCGTCGAGGAAGGCTTCCTGATCCCCGACTCGCTGCTGCCGGGCACGGAGCCGTCCGGGACCGAAGGGAGCGGCGCTTGATACGGATCGAGCTGGACGAGGCCTCGCTCGGGGCGACCCGGATCGCGATCAGCCCGCTCCGCGACGCGTTCTGCGCGATGCACCTCGCGCTGCCCCACCGCCACCCCTCCTGGCCGTACCAGGCGTGGCTCGGGCAGGCGCGCGAGGTGTGGCGCGAGGACGACCGGCTCCGCCCCCTGTGGGAGCTGTTCTCGGTGGGCCGGCGCGAGAACTCCGACTTCCTGCTGCCCCGGCCCTTCGGCACGGTCCACGTCCACGAGGAGCTCGCCGCGCTGCGGGGCACCGCCCCGGAGTTCGTCCGCGAACAGGCGGCGGTCTGCTACCCCGGCATGGAGGACGCGCCCTTCCTGCAGCCGTACCTGAAGGATCCGGAGGCCGCCTGCGCGGCGCTCGCCGACGCGTACGCCGCCTACTGGGAGGGCGCGATCGAGCCGTACTGGCCGACGATGCGCCGGCTCGTCGAGGACGAAGTCCTCGTCCGGGCCAGGACATTCGCGACGGAGGGCGTCGACGCGCTGTTCGCGGGCCTGGAGGCCCGCGGCAGCTGGCAGCCCCCCGTACTCGAACTGACCAAGCACATCGACGCCGAGTACGCGCCCGGGGAGCGGCGGCTCGTCCTCGTGCCCCTGGTCTTCGCCGAGGGCTGCCGGCTCTACTCCACCGACGACCCCGAGGTCTTCGCGCTCAGCTTCCAGGCCCGGGGCGCCGCCGCCCTGCGCGAACCGGCCGAGCCCGTCGCCGAGGACCGGCTCGGGCTGATGCTCGGCCGGGGCCGGGCGGCCGTCCTGCGCGAGCTGGGCGGGCCCCTGACCACGGCCGGACTCGCCGACCGGCTCGGCCTCGCCCCCAGCACGGTCTCGGAGCACCTGTCGGTCCTCTCCGAAGCCGGGGTCGTGACCCGCCACCGCGTCGGGCGCTCGGTGTACTACCAGCTCACGGACACGGGCCGCTCGCTGCTCGCGCTGCTCGCCGGGGAGGACATCCTCAGGGCCGTGGCCTGACGATTCGGGGCCGTGACGCAGCTGTTCGGGGCTGTGGCGTAGCGATCCGAGGCCGTGGGCCGACGATTCGGGGCCGTGGCGTAGCGATCCGAGTCCGCGGGCCGACGACTCGGGGCCGTGGCCTAGCGATCCGAGGCCGTGGGCCGACGATTCGGGGCCTCCCGAATCGATGGCCCGGCCCTCCCGCCCGCTCCTACCGTCCGCCTCATGCTCGCAATCGAGGCGGACGCGCTGCGCCGCACCTACACCAGCAGGACCGGGTGGCCGCGGTCCCGGCGGACCGAGACCGAGGCCGTCCGCGGGGTCACCTTCGAGGTGGCGCCGGGAGAGCTGTTCGGCCTGCTCGGGCCCAACGGCGCCGGCAAGACCACCACGATCAAGATGCTCAACACCCTGCTGCTGCCGACCTCCGGCACGGCCCGGGTGTTCGGCCACGACGTGGCCCGCGACCCCGTCGCCGTACGCCGCAGGATCGGGTACGTCTTCGGCGGCGACCGGGGCCTGTACGACCGGCTCTCCGCGCTCGACAACCTCCGCTACTTCGCCGAGCTGTACGGCGTCCCCGCCCGCGACCAGAAGCGGCGCATCGCGGAACTCCTCGACCTCGTCGGCCTGCTGGGCCGGGAGAAGGAACGCGTCGAGGGGTACTCGCGCGGTATGCGGCAGCGCCTCCACATCGCCCGCGGACTGCTCCACGGCCCCGACGTCCTCTTCCTCGACGAACCGTCCATCGGCGTCGACCCCGTCGCCGCCCGCGACCTGCGCCGCACCGTCGCCGACCTGGCTGCCGCCGGCACGACCGTCCTCCTCACCACCCACTACATGGCCGAGGCCGACGAGCTCTGCGACCGGATCGCCGTCATCGCCGGCGGCCGGATCCGCGCCCTCGGCACCCCCGACAGCCTCAAGTCCCGCGTCGGCGACCGGGACGTCCTCGACATCGAGGCGTACGGGGCGGGCGAGGAGGCCCTCGACCGGGTGCGGCGGGTCCCCGGCGTACGGGGAGTGTCCGCCGAGGACCGGGGCACGGTCCAGACCGTGAGCGTGCAGACGGACCGCGGCGCCGAGCTCCACGCGCCCGTCCTCGCCGCCCTCGACGGCGTCCGCATCGGACGGGTCGTCAGCCGCGAACCGTCCCTGGAGGACGCCTACATCGCGATCGTGGAGGAGGCGACGGGGTCCACCGGGGCTCCCGCCGCCGAGCCGGACGGGGTGCCCGCGTGATCCGCGTCCTGCGCCTGATCGGCGTCGGGGTCCGCACCCACGTCTCGTACATGTCGCGCTCCCCGATCGAAATCACCTTCGCCGTCCTCGTCCCCCTCGTCTACGCGACCCTCGCCGTCTACCTGTTCCGCGCCGCGGGCGACCCCGACCGGCTGCTCACCGCCTCCGTCGGCGCCGGACTCATGGGCATCTGGGGCTCGGTCCTCTTCGGCTCGGGCGGCGCGGTGCAGAACCAGCGCTGGCTCGGCACCCTGGAGACCCTCGTCGTGGCGCCGACCCCGCTCGCGCTCGTCCTCCTGCCGATCACCCTCGCGACCGCCGTCATCGGCACGTACGCGATGGGCGCGACCGTCCTGTGGGGCGTCCTGCTCTACGGCGTGCCGCTCGACTTCGCGCACCCCCTGCTCTTCCTCGTCGCCGTCCCGGTGTGCGTCCTCTCGCTCGGCATGATGGGGCTGCTGCTCGCCGCGACCTTCGTCCTGCTGCGCAACGCCAACGCCCTCGCGAACCCCCTCGACACGCCTGTCTGGCTGCTGTCCGGGCTGCTCGTCCCCGTCACCGTGCTGCCCGCCTGGACCCACCCGCTCTCCTGGGCGCTGCCCACCACCTGGGGCGCGCGGGCCGTGCACGCGGCGACCTCCGGCGGACCCTCCACCGGGGAGGTCCTCACCCCGCTCCTCGTCGCCCTCGCGCTCGGCGCCGGCTACGCCCTCGCCGCCGTCCTCGTCCTCGGCCGGGTGGAGCGCCGGGCCCGCGCCGCCGCCACCCTCGCCCTCGCCTGAAAGGCCACCGTCGGATGTTCCGCTTCCGCAGCCGACTCCTCGGCTTCCGCTTCCACGCCACCTCCCGGCTGCTCGTGGTCGGCGGGGCGATCTCGTACCGCGCCCTGTTCAACTGGACGACCCCGCCCATGTTCATCGGAACACTGCTGGTCGGGCCGCTCCTCCAGGTGTTCTTCTTCGTCTTCCTGGGCAGGGAACTCGGTGTCGCCGACGATCGTTTCCACCTCGTGGGCAACGCCGTCCTCGCAGCTTCCGCCTCCTGCGTGTACGGCGGCACGATGGCCGTCGCCAACGAGCGCCGGTACGGCACCCTCGGGGCCGTCCTGCTCTCGCCCCGCCGCCGGGTTCCGCTGTGGCTCGGACGAGCCCTCCCGTACGTCCTCAACGGGCTGTTCGTCAGTGCCTTCGTGCTCACCGCCGCCGCGCTCGTCCTCGGGCTGCCCGTGCCCGCCGGGGCGTTGCCCGGGCTCGGTCTGGTGCTGCTCGTCGCGGCGGCCGCCTGTTCGGCCTTCGGGCTCGCGCTCGGGGCGCTCGGGCTGCGGTTCCGTGATGTGTTCCTCGTGTCGAACGTGGCCAGTTCGGTGCTGCTGCTCCTGACCGGCGCCGCCGTGCCGCGGGAGACGCTGCCCGACTGGATGCGCGTCGCCGGTGAGCTGCTGCCGCTCACGCACGCGGCTGACGCGGCGCGCGGGCTGACCGCCGGCGGCGGTCTGGACGGGCACCTGCTCGGGGCCGAGCTCGCGGTCGGAGCGGGGTGGGGGCTGCTCGCCGTCGTCCTCCTCGCCGTCTTCGAGCGCGGCAGCCGACGCCGGGCCACGCTCGACACGATGTGACGCGAGGGGAAGGGGAGAGCAGGGGGAGGGGTGGGGTGGGGGAGGGGCCCTTTGGAGCGGGATCACTACCGGCCATCTTCGTGAACCCGTGCGAGTCGGCCCACGCCGTTCACCCGGAGTTCGCGCCCCCGATGCCCGGAGGTGCCAGCCTCGGCGGCGAGAGGCGAACACCGCACGTGAACGGAACGGGGTACGGGCATGGAGAGCGGGCCGGCGATCTTCGCGGGGGCGGCGTTCACGCTGTTCGGAGGCGCGCTGCTGCTGTGGACCACCGTGCGGGCACTGCACCGTGAGCCCGTCGCGCACGGGGTCGCCCCGCGCACCGCGGTCGCGCTGACCAGTCTCTCCGGCGCCGCCTTCCTGGCCCTCGGCCTCTGGTGCTTCGGCCGGCTCTGAATCCGGTTCCGCTTCGGCGTCCGGTCTCTTTTCGATCTCTCCGGCTCACACCCCCCGCCCCGCCCGACCGGGAGTCCGGGCGGCAGGAATGCCAGGACTCGGGTTACCGTTCGAGTGGCCGTTGCGGGCTTTTGCCGTTTGACACGGGGGCGGGTTGTACCGTCACACTCCGCAGCGACGGGAGCGTCACCGTCCGTGCCGCTGCCGTGCGTGCCAGTGCCGTACGTGCCAGAGAGTGTCGATCCGGAGAGAAGAGCGAAGTTGTCCCCGACCAGCGAGACCGCACACGGCGGCCGCCGACTCGTCATCGTCGAGTCGCCTGCCAAGGCGAAGACGATCAAGGGCTACCTCGGCCCCGGCTACGTCGTCGAGGCGAGCGTCGGGCACATCCGCGACCTGCCCTCCGGCGCCGCCGAGGTGCCGGAGAAGTACACCGGTGAGGTGCGCCGCCTCGGGGTCGACGTCGAGCATGACTTCCAGCCCATCTACGTCGTCAACGCCGACAAGAAGGCGCAGGTCAGGAAGCTCAAGGAGCTGCTGGCCGAGTCCGACGAACTCTTCCTCGCCACCGATGAGGACCGCGAGGGCGAGGCCATCGCGTGGCACCTCCAGGAAGTCCTGAAGCCCAAGGTCCCGGTCCACCGGATGGTCTTCCACGAGATCACCAAGGACGCGATCCGCGAGGCCGTCGCCAACCCGCGCGAGCTGAACCAGCGCATGGTCGACGCCCAGGAGACCCGCCGCATCCTCGACCGTCTCTACGGCTACGAGGTCTCGCCGGTCCTGTGGAAGAAGGTCATGCCGCGGCTCTCCGCCGGCCGTGTGCAGTCCGTCGCCACCCGTCTCGTCGTCGAGCGGGAGCGCGAGCGCATCGCCTTCCGCTCCGCCGAGTACTGGGACCTCACCGGCACCTTCGGCACCGGCCGCTCCGGTGACGCCTCCGACCCGTCCTCGCTGGTCGCGCGCCTCGCGACGGTCGACGGCAAGCGCGTCGCGCAGGGCCGTGACTTCGGCGCCGACGGCCGGCTGAAGACCGAGAGCGTGCTCCACCTGGACGAGGCGAACGCTCGGGCGCTCGCCGCCGCGCTCGCCGACACGGCGTTCTCGGTGCGCTCGGTCGAGTCGAAGCCGTACCGCCGCTCCCCGTACGCCCCCTTCCGGACCACCACCCTCCAGCAGGAGGCGAGCCGCAAGCTGGGCTTCGGTGCGAAGGCGACCATGCAGGTGGCGCAGAAGCTGTACGAGAACGGCTTCATCACCTACATGCGTACGGACTCCACGATCCTCTCCGACACCGCCGTCGCGGCGGCGCGGGCGCAGGTCACGCAGCTGTACGGCGCGGACTACCTGCCGGAGAAGCCCCGCGTCTACGCGGGCAAGGTCAAGAACGCGCAGGAGGCCCACGAGGCGATCCGGCCTTCGGGTGATCGTTTCCGCACCCCGGCGGAGACCGGCCTCACCGGTGACCAGTTCAAGCTGTACGAGCTGATCTGGAAGCGGACCGTCGCCTCCCAGATGAAGGACGCGACCGGCAACTCGGTCACCGTGAAGATCGGCGGCCGGGCGGCCGACGGCCGCGACGCCGAGTTCAGCGCGTCCGGCAAGACGATCACCTTCCACGGCTTCATGAAGGCGTACGTGGAGGGGGCCGACGACCCGAACGCGGAGCTCGACGACCGCGAGCGGCGCCTGCCGCAGGTCGCCCAGGGCGACGCGCTGACCGCCGAGGAGATCACGGCGGACGGCCACGCGACCAAGCCGCCGGCCCGCTACACCGAGGCCTCGCTGGTCAAGGAGCTGGAAGAGCGCGAGATCGGCCGCCCGTCGACGTACGCCTCGATCATCGGCACCATCCTCGACCGCGGCTACGTCTTCAAGAAGGGCACGGCGCTCGTCCCGTCCTTCCTGAGCTTCGCCGTCGTCAACCTCCTGGAGAAGCACTTCGGGCGGCTCGTCGACTACGACTTCACCGCGAAGATGGAGGACGACCTCGACCGCATCGCCCGCGGCGAGGCCCAGTCCGTGCCGTGGCTGAAGCGTTTCTACTTCGGTGAGGGCGAGTCCGGCGGAGCGGGCGGCGCGGCGGACGCCGGGAACGGCGACGGCGACCACCTCGGTGGCCTCAAGGAGCTCGTCACCGACCTCGGCGCGATCGACGCGCGCGAGATCTCCTCCTTCCCCGTCGGCAACGGCATCGTGCTGCGCGTCGGCCGCTACGGCCCGTACGTCGAGCGCGGCGAGAAGGAGCAGGAAGGCCACCAGCGGGCCGACGTGCCCGACGACCTCGCGCCCGACGAGCTGACCGTCGAGCACGCCGAGGAGCTGCTCGCCCGGCCGAGCGGCGACTTCGAGCTGGGCACCGACCCGGTCAGCGGGAACCAGATCGTCGCCAAGGACGGCCGTTACGGCCCGTACGTGACGGAGATCCTTCCCGAGGGCACGCCGAAGACCGGCAAGAACGCAGTGAAGCCGCGCACGGCCTCCCTCTTCAAGTCGATGGCCCTCGACACCGTCACCCTGGAGGACGCGCTCCGGCTGATGTCCCTGCCGCGGGTCGTCGGCGCCGACGCCGAGGGCGTGGAGATCACCGCGCAGAACGGCCGCTACGGCCCGTACCTCAAGAAGGGCACGGACTCGCGGTCACTGACGGACGAGGAGCAGCTCTTCACGATCACCCTCGAAGAGGCGCTCGCGATCTACGCGCAGCCGAAGCAGCGGGGCCGGGCCGCGGCCAAGCCGCCGCTGAAGGAGCTGGGCACCGACCCGGTCAGCGAGAAGCCCGTGGTCGTCAAGGACGGGCGGTTCGGCCCGTACGTGACGGACGGCGAGACCAACGCCACCCTGCGCACCGGCGACAGCGTGGAGACGATCACGCCCGAGCGCGGCTACGAGCTGCTCGCCGAGAAGCGGGCCAAGGGTCCGGCGAAGAAGGCCGCCAAGAAGGCCCCGGCGAAGAAGGTCGCGGCGAAGAAGACGGCCACGAAGACGGCGGCGAAGAAGACCACCGCCGCCAAGAAGACCGCCGCGAAGAAGACCACGACGGCGAAGACGGCCACGGCGAAGAAGACCGCCGCCAAGAAGACGGCGGCGGCCAAGCCGGAGTAGTACCCGAAGCGGTGCGCAGGAGGGCGGGAGCGGTGCTCCCGCCCTCCTGCGTTCGCCGGCTCCGCCCTCTCGCGTTCGGCTGCTCCACCCTCCTGCGTTCGGCTGCTCCCGCCCTCCCACGTTTGTTCGGGCGCGGGCCGCGGGGAGCTGGGCCGTCCGGATAGGGTGGACGGATGACGCGAGCAGAGCAGCCAGACCGCCTGGGCGATTCCGACGCCGCACTCGTCGCGGATTCCCGGGAGCGCGCCGTACGCGCCCTCTTGCGCCATCAGCCGCTGCGCCGGCTGTGGAGCGCCCACCTGGTCGGCAGCACCGGCGACGCCCTCGCCCTTCTCGTCCTCGTCCTCCTGGGTCTCCAGGCGGCCGTCGCCGAGGGTGCGCTCGGGGGTGGCTACCGGGGAGCCGCGTTCGCCGTGGCGGCCGTCGTGGGCGCCCGTCTGCTCGCCTCGGTCCTCTTCGGGGCCGTCCTCCTCGGTCCGCTGACCGCGCTCACCGGGCCGTCCGGCCCGCTCGACCGGCGCTGGACCATGATCGGCGCCGACGGGGTGCGGATCGCGCTGCTCGTCATCGCCCCGCTGTGGATCGACTGGATCCCGGACAGTGCCCTCTGGTACCTGCTGGGCACCGTCTTCGTCACCGGTGCGGCCGAGCGCCTGTGGACCATCGGCCGGGAGGGCGCCGCGCCCGCGCTGCTGCCCGCGCCGCCGCCGGAGGGCGACGCCGTGCGCCCGCTGCCCGACCACCTCGGCGCGCTGCGCCGGCTGTCCCAGCGGACCGGCTTCCTCGCCGTCCCCGCCGCGGCGGCCGTGCTGCTCGTCGCCACCCTCGTCGGCAACCTGCTGGGTGTCGGGATCGACTGGTTCTCGCTGCACCAGGCGGCCCTCGGCTCGTACGTCGCGGCCGGTCTGTTCGCCGCCTCCGTCACCGTCCTGTACGCGATGGCGCTGCCCGGCGGGGAGACGCCCCGGCCCCGTTCGCCCCTGGAGGGCCTGCGCCGGCCGTCCGCCAAGGGTTCGGGCGAGGGCAAGGGCCGCACCGGCGCCCTGCCGCTGCTCGTCCTCGCCTCCGCCACCGTCGCCGGGGCGATCGCCGCGGCCGCGTCGCTCGCCGTGCTCCACGCGTACGACCTGGGCGGCGGGCCCGTCACGTACGCCCTGCTGATCCTGGCGCTGAGCGGCGCCACCGCCGTCGGCATCCGCACGGCGGGCTCCGTCCTGCCGGTGCTGTCCCGGCGCCGGCTGCTGGCCCTCGCGACCGCCGTCACCGGCGTCGCCCTGATCGCGATGGGCCTGGTCCCGGACACGGCGACCGTGCTGTTCCTCGCCGTCCTCGCCGGGTACGCCGCCGGGGTCGCCGCGAACACCGGCCACACCCTGATCGACCAGGAGACCGAGGAGCCCCGCCGGGCCCGGACCACCGAGCACCTCCAGGCCACCGCGCGCGTCGCCATGGGCCTCGGCGCGCTCGCCGCGCCGCTGCTCGCCGCCGCGATCGGGCCGCACCGGCTCGCCTCCGGGGACTTCGTCTTCGCGCACGGCGGTGCCGCCTTCACGCTCGTCCTCGCCGGCGCCCTGCTGCTTCCGGTCGCCGCGCTGGTCCTCGCGAAGACCGACGACCGGGCGGGCGTCCCGCTCCGCCGCGACCTGCGCGACGCGCTGCGCGGCTCCGACCCGGTCCAGGCGCCGTCCCCGACCGGTTTCTTCATCGCCCTGGAGGGCGGCGACGGCGCCGGGAAGTCCACGCAGGTCCAGGCGCTCGCCGAGTGGATCCGCGCCAAGGGCCACGAGGTCGTCGTCACCCGCGAGCCGGGTGCCACCCCGATCGGCAAGCGGCTCCGCTCGATCCTCCTCGACGTGTCGTCGGCGGGACTCTCGAACCGCGCCGAGGCCCTGCTGTACGCGGCGGACCGCGCCGAGCACGTCGACTCCCTGGTCCGCCCGGCCCTGGAGCGGGGCGCGATCGTCCTCTCCGACCGGTACATCGACTCGTCCGTGGCCTACCAGGGCGCGGGCCGTGACCTGTCCCCGACCGAGATCGCCCGCATCTCGCGCTGGGCGACCGACGGTCTCGTGCCGAACCTGACCGTGGTCCTCGACGTCTCCCCGGAGACCGCGAGGGAACGGTTCACCGAGGCGCCCGACCGGCTGGAGTCCGAGCCGCCGGAGTTCCACGCGCGCGTACGGGCCGGTTTCCTCGCGCTCGCGGCCGCCGACCCCAGCCGCTACCTCGTCGTCGACGCCGGCCAGGAGCCGGAGGCCGTCACCACCGTCGTACGCCACCGGCTCGACCGGATGCTGCCGCTCTCCGAGGCCGAGGTGAAGGCCGCGGAGGAGGCCCGCCGGAAGGCCGAGGAGGAGGCCCGGCGCCTCGCCGAGGAAGAGGCCGCGCGCAAGGCCGAGGAGGAGCGCCTGGAGCGCGAGCGGCAGGAGCAGCTCGCCAAGCTCCGCGCCGAGGAGGAGGAGCGCAAGCGGCGCGAGGAGGAAGAGGCGCGCCGCTTGGAGGCCGAACGGCAGGCGGAGGAGGCCCGCCGCAGGGCCGAGGAGGAGCGGCTCGCGGCCGAGGAGGAGGCCCGTCGCCTCGCCGCCGAGGAGAAGGCCCGCCAGGAGGAGGCGGAGCGGCTCCGCAAGGAGGCCGAGGAGGAGGCCCGGCTGCGGGCCGAGGCCGAGGAGCGCCGCCTGGAGAAGCAGCGCAAGGCCGAGGAGGCCCTGCTGCGTGCCGAGGAGGCCCGCCGGATGGCCGAGGCCGCCGCGGCCGCGAAGGCCGCGGAGGAGGCAGCGGCGAAGGCCGCCGCGGAGAAGCTCGCCGCCGAGGCCGCCGCGAAGGCGGCCCGGGAGCGTGCGGCCGCCGAGCGCGCCGCGGCGGAGCTGGCCGCGGCCGAGCGGGCCGAGGCCGCGAAGGTGGCCCGGGAGAAGGCCGCCAGGGAGCGGGCGGCGGCGGAGAAGGCCGCCGCCGAGCGGACGGCCGCCGCCGAGCGGGCCGCCAGGGCCACGGAGGTGTCGGCGAACGAGGTCACCGTGGCGACCCCGGTCGTGAAGCCGGACGCGCCGTCCGTCTCGCCGGAGGAGGTCACCGTCGAGACGCCGATCGTGCGGCCGGAGACGGCCGGCAGGCCCGAGGCGGAGACCACTGTCCTGCCGCAGATCCGTGACCCGCGGGAGGTCGACGAGACCGCCGTGCTGCCTCCCGTGCGGGGCGCCGACGAGACCGCCGTGCTGCCTCCCGTACGGGACGCGGCCAGGGCGTCCGACCCCGCCGATCGGGTGCCGCAGGGCATCTTCCGCGACGAGCCGCACGGTGCGAACGACCGGACCCGGGAGCTGCCGCAGCTCGACGAGAACGGCCGTCCCCGCCGCCGCTCCGACTGGGCGGAGGAGACCCCGCTCGACGATCTCCCGACCCTCGCGGACGAGCTGTTCGGCCCGCACGGGGACGAGGACGAGGGCCCGCGCCGGCGCCGCTGAGACCGGTGGGGTGTAGCTGGCTCCACCCCCACTCCGGAAGCCTGCTCCATACCGCTGTGACCTGCGCTTTTCTAGCGTTGCCGGTATGACGACGACAGCAGTGACGGAGAACGGCGCCGCCCTGGCCCTGGACGGGGTGAGCCGAACGTACGGACGCGGGGCGCCCGCGCTCGACGGGGTCGACCTGGTCGTGCCGCGCGGGCGCCTCGTGGCCGTGATGGGCCGGTCGGGCTCCGGCAAGTCCACCCTGCTGCGCTGCGCGGCCGGGCTCGAACGGCCGACGGCCGGGCGGGTACGGATCGGGGGCACCGACCTCGCCACCCTGAAGACGGCCCGGCTGACCCGGCTCCGACGCGACCGGATCGGCTTCGTGTTCCAGTCGCTCAACCTCGTCTCCGCCCTGAACGTGCGGGAGAACGTCACCCTGCCGCTGCTCCTCGCCGGGGCCTCCGAGGGCCCGGCGCTCGACGCCCGCGCCCTGGCCGGTCTCGACGCCGTGGGGCTCGCCGACCGGGCCGAGGACCGGCCCGAGAGCCTCTCCGGCGGCCAGCAGCAGCGGGTGGCGATCGCCCGCGCCCTGGTCAACGAGCCCGAGGTCGTCTTCGCCGACGAGCCGACCGCCGCTCTCGACCCGGTCACCGCGTCGGAGGTCCTCGCCCTGCTGCGGCGGGCCGTCGACGAGCGGGGACGCACGGTCGTCCTCGTCACCCACGACCCGGTGGCCGCCACCTGGGCGGACGAGGCCGTGTTCCTGGAGCGGGGCCGGATCGCCGGCCGCCTCGACCGCCCGGACGAGGCGCGCGTACGGGCTGCCCTCGGCGCCCACGCGGCGGCGGGGCGGCACCTGGCGGTGGCCCGATGAGCGGCTCCGCGCAGCCGTCTGCGCGCCGGGTCGGGAACCCCGCCGTGCGGCTGCTCGCCGCGCGGTCGCTGCGGGCCCACCGCAAGGCGTGGGCCGCCGTGTTCGCGGCCGTCGCCGTCACCTCCGCGCTGCTCGGCGCCCTGGCCCTCGCGCTCGGCTCCGCCGGCCTCGGCCACGCGCGCGTGGAGCGGTACGCCGCCGCGCCTGTCGTCGTCGCCGGTGACCAGGAGGTCCGCTGGACGGTGAAGCCCTGGGGCAGCGAGCCGAGGACCGAGACCGTGGGTCTGACCGAGCGGGTACGGGTCCCCGAGGCGGCCGTCGACGTGCTGCGGGCCGTTCCTGGGGTACGGGAAGCGGTCCCGGACGCCACGTTCGTCGTACGGGAGCCGGACGGCACGCGCGCGTACCCCGGGCGTTCCTGGGAGGCGGCCCGGCTCGCCCCGTACCGGCTGACCGACGGGCGGGAGCCCCGGCGGGCCGGGGAGGCCGTCGTCGGCGCGGGCCTCGGCGCCGCCGTCGGGGACACCGTGGCCGGGCGCCGGGTCGTCGGCGTGGCCGACGGGCCGGCCGCGCTGTACGTCACGGCGGGGGAGGCGCGGCGGCTCGCCGGGCATCCCGGTGCCGTGGACGCCGTCGGGGTCCTCGCCGAGCCCGGCGTCCCCGTGGACACCCTCCACGCGCGCGTACGGGCCGCCCTCGACACCGCCGGGCTCAAGGACACGGCCGCCGGACAGCCGCTGCGGGCGCTGACCGGGGACGGCAGGGGAGGCGCCGAGCACCTCGGCGCGCCGCCCGCGCGCGCGGAGCTCCTCCAGCTCCTCGCCGCCGTCGCCGCGAACGTCGTCCTGGTCGCCGTCCTCGTCCTCGCCTCGCTCGTCGCCCAGGCCCTCCACCAGCGCGCCGGGGAACGGGAACTGCTCCTCGCCGTCGGAGCGACGCCCCGTCAGGTGCGGGGCGCGGCGGGCCGGGAGGTGGTCCGGGTGGCGGGTGCGGCGGCGCTGCTCGGCGCACTCGCGTCCGTACCGGTGTTCCTGGCGCTGTGGTCGGCGCTGCGGGCCCGTACCGGAGTCGTACCGGAGGGCCTCGAACTCCCCACCCCGCCGTGGCTGTTCACCGCCGTCCTCGTCGCCGCCGCCCTCGCGGTGGGCATCGCCCGGCTCGTGGTCCTCTTCGCCGCCCGCCGGCCGGGACGGCCGGGGAAGGGCGGCGCCCGCCGTGTCACCGGGCTCGTGCTGCTCGTGCTCGGCGCGGGCTCGGCCGGGACGGCCACGCTCCAGGGCGGCGACGCGGCCGCCGCCGCTGCCGGTGCGGCCACGGTGACGCTGGTCGCCGGGTGCGCGCTGCTCGGGCCGTGGATCGCGGGGGTCGCGATGACGGTCCTCGACCGGCCGTTCCGGCGGTTCGGCGGCGCGCCTGGACGGCTCACGGCCGCCGGTGCCGCCGTGCACTCGCGCCGGCTCGGGGCCGCGCTCGTCCCCGTCGTCCTCGTCACCGCCTTCGCGCTCGTGCAGCTGTCGGCGGGCGCCACCATGGAGCGGGCCGCGGCCGCGCAGGCGCGGGCCGCGACCACCGCCGACCTCGCGTACTCCGGCACGACGGCGGAGCGGGTGCGCGGGCTCCCCGGCGTTGCGTCGGCCACGGACGTCCTGCGGGCGTCGGTGGTCCTGGCCCGCACGGAGGCCGGCTCGCCGCGCCTCGACCGGCTCCCGGTCCTCGGCGTGGACGCCGAGGGCCTCGCGGGGACGCTCGACCCGGGCGTCGTCGCCGGCGACCTCGAGGGACTCGCCCGGGCGGGCACGGTCGCGGTCGGCGCGGACATGGCCGACTCCCTTGAGGCGAAGCCCGGTTCGACGGTGGAGCTCCGGCTCGGCGACGGGACCCCGAAGAGGCTGCGGGTGGTCGCGGTCTACGAACGCTCCCTCGCCCTCGGCGAGTTCCTCCTGCCCAAGGCCGAACTGGCCCCGCACATGAGCGATCCGTACCCCGCGCGCGTACTGGCGGCCGGAGTCCACGGAACCGCCCCCGTCGCCCCCGAGGTGGTGACGTCCCCCGGGGCCGAGCTGAACGGGCTCGTCTCCGGCGGGATCGTCGCGGCGATCGGCGGGCTCACCCTGCTCTCCGTCCTGAGCACCCTCGCGCTGATCGGCGCCGGGCGCCGCGGCGAGCTGGAGCTGCTGCGTCAGGTCGGCGCCTCGGCGGGCCAGCTGCGCAGGATGCTCGGCCTGGAGGCGGGGTTCCTGACCGCGACGGGCCTCCTCGTCGGGCTCGTCGTGGGCGCGCTGCCGCTGACGGCGTTCGCCTGGGCGCTCACCGGCGGCCTGCCGTACCTGCCGCCCGCGCAGGCCGCCCTGATCACGGGCACCGTCCTCGTCACGGTGGTGGCGGGCGTGTTCGGGCCGTCCCGGGTGACGCTCAGGCGTTGAGGTCGGTCGGGACGGTTTCCAGGCGTTGAGGTCGGTCGGGACGGTTTCCAGGCGTTGAGGTCGGTTGGGACGGCCTCTAGGCGTTGAGGTCGGCCAGACGGCTTCTAGGCGTTGAGGTACGCGAGGACGGCGAGGACCCGGCGGTGGCCGCCGCTGTCGCTCGGCGGCAGGCCGAGCTTCAGGAAGACGTTCCCGATGTGCTTGTGCACGGCCCGCTCGGTGACCACCAGCGAGCGGGCGATCGTGCCGTTGTCGTGGCCCTGCGCCATCAGCGCCAGGACCTCGCGCTCGCGGGGCGTGAGGGAGTCCAGCGGGTCGTCGCGGCGGCGGGCCATCAGTTCGGTGACGACCTCCGGGTCCAGGGCCGTGCCGCCGGCCGCGACCCGTTCCAGGGCGTCCAGGAACTCGTCCACCCGGCCCACTCGGTCCTTCAGGAGGTAGCCGACGCCCTGCGCGCCGCCGCCGAGGAGCTCCGCCGCGTACGTCTCCTCCACGTACTGCGAGAGCACGAGCACCGGCAGCTCCGGGAGCTGCTCGCGGGCCGCGAGCGCCGCCCGCAGCCCCTCGTCGCGGAAGCCCGGCGGGAGCCGCACGTCGAGGACGGCCACGTCGGGCCGGAGCTCCAGGAGCAGCGGCAGGATCTCGGGGCCGGTGGCCGCGACCCCGGCGACCTCGTGCCCCGACGAGGTGAGCAGCAGCACCAGGCCCTCTCTGAGGAGGGCGTTGTCCTCGGCGATCACCACACGCACGGAAGCTCCACTTCGATCACGGTCGGGCCCCCCACGGGGCTGGTCAGTCGTACGGTGCCGTCGAGCGCGGCGACCCGGCGGCGCATGCCCGTCAGGCCGGAGCCGCCACTCTCGCCGGCCTCGGCCCCGCCGCGGCCCTCGTCCCGCACGCGCACGCGCAGGGCGGTCGGTTCACGGGTCAGGGAGACGGAGGCACGGTCGGCGCCGCTGTGCTTGGCGGCGTTGGTCAGCGCCTCGGCGACCACGAAGTACGCGGCGGCCTCGACGGCGGCCGGGGCGCGGGGGCCGTCCTGCGTGTGATCGCCGAGGCCGGTCACCGCGACAGCCGTCTCAAGTCCGCTGCTCGCGGCGAGGGCCCGGACGGCTCCGGTCAGGCCGCGGTCGGTGAGGATCGGCGGGTGGATGCCGCGCACCACGTGCCGCAGCTCGGCGAGGGCCTCCTCGGCCTGCGTCTGGGCGTCGTCGAGGAGCCGGCGGGCGGTCGCGGGATCGGAGTCGTACGCACGCCGGGCGAGCCCGATCCGCATGGACAGCGCCACCAGGCGGGCCTGCGCGCCGTCGTGGAGGTCGCGCTCGATGCGGCGCAGCTCGGCGCCGTGCGCGGCGACCGCGCCCGCACGGGTGGCCGTGAGCTGCTCGATACGGGCGGCGAGGGCGGCGTCCCGGACGGCCGACGGGGCCGGCGTGAGCAGCGCGCGCGACCAGTCGGCCGCCAGGCCGGCGAGCCGGCCGATCAGTGGCAGGGCCACCGGCCGCCGCCCCGCGAGCCCGGTCCACACGCCGTCGACCAGCAGCCCGGGCACCCAGACGATCAGCGAGAGGTACCAGAGGACCGAGCCGTAGAGCAGCTGCGCGGCGGCCCAGACCAGGTCGTGCCGGGTGCCGGGATCGGTGACCGCGGTCCGTACGCGCGCGGGGAGGGGCCCTTCGAGCGGCAGGTACGCCTCGGGGACGGGCGTCCCGGTCCACGCGGCCGCACGGCGCCGCTCCCAGCCGGCGAGGCGGCGCAGCAGCAGCACGCTCTCGGGGAGCACACCGGCGCCGATGACCGTGAGGGTGAGGACGGTGGTGAAGAGGGCGATGCCCGCCATCAGATAGCAGAGGAGGGAGATCGCGGCCCCGATCGTGAGGTGGAGCCACGCCCGTGCCGCTTCCTTGATCGCCTCGCGCATGGGGCCAGCGTAGGCGGCGGTGCCGGGGGAGACGGTGGAGCGGGCTACACCATCGCTTCGGGAGCGGGCACCGCTGTGCGCGGAGGCGGCGGAGACCAGGATCGAAGAGTCGCCGGGAACGACCCGGCGAGCCCGGATTCCCACCCGAAACCCACTCCACGGAGGCACCCATGCGCGCCCTTCTCTGGCTGCTGCTCGCCGCGAGCGTCCTGGCCAACGTCTTCATCAGCACCTTCGCCGGCTGGAGCGGAGGCCTCCAGATCGCCGGAAGCGTCTGCACCGGAGCGGTCCTGCTCGGCTCCGCGGTCGGCCTGTGGCTGACCCGGCCCCGCAGCGGGGTCTGAGCGGAGGAGGTTCTCCACAGGTCGGCGGGGGTTGTCGGAGGGCTGCCCCACAATGGAGGACGTACCTGAGGAGGGGCAGACATGGCCGTATGGGACGACCTGGTCGGACAGACCCGGGTCGAGGAGCAGCTCGCCGCCGCCGCGCGTGACGCCGACACGTTCGTGACCGCCCACGCCGCCGGCGAGCCGGTCCCCGAGGCCTCCAAGATGACCCACGCCTGGCTCTTCACCGGTCCTCCCGGGTCCGGGCGTGCGACCGCGGCGCGCGCCTTCGCCGCCGCGCTGCAGTGCGTGAGCCCCGACCGCGCGCTCGGCGGGGCCCCCGGCTGCGGCTTCTGCGACGGCTGCCACACGACCCTCGTCGGCACGCACGCGGACGTCGAGATCGTCCGTACGGACCTGCTGTCCATCGGCGTGAAGGAGACCCGCGACCTCGTCCGGCGCGCCCAGCTGTCCCCGGCGGGCGGCCGCTGGCAGGTCATCGTCCTGGAGGACGCCGACCGGCTCACCGAGGGCGCGGGGAACGTGCTTCTGAAGGCCGTCGAGGAGCCCGCGCCCCGCACGGTCTGGCTGCTGTGCGCGCCCTCCCTGGAGGACGTGCTGCCCACGATCCGCTCCCGCTGCCGCCACCTGACCCTGCGCACCCCGCCGGTGGAGGCCGTCGCCGACGTGCTGGTGCGGCGCGACGGCATCGAGCCGGAGGTGGCGCAGGCCGCCGCCCGCGCCACCCAGGGGCACATCGACCGGGCCCGGCGGCTGGCCACGGACGAGCGGGCCCGCGCGCGCCGGTCCGTCGTCCTGAAGCTGCCGCTGCGGGTCGAGGACGTCGGCGGCTGCCTCAAGGCCGCGCAGGAGCTGGTCGACGCGGCCGCGGAGGACGCGAAGCAGGTCGCGGAGGAGATCGACGTCAAGGAGACCGAGGAGCTGAAGGCGGCCCTCGGCGCGGCGCAGGGCGGGCGGATGCCGCGCGGCACGGCCGGGGCGATGAAGGAGCTGGAGGACCGGCAGAAGCGGCGCAGGACGCGCACGCAGCGCGACAGCCTGGACCTCGCGCTCACCGACCTGACCGGCTTCTACCGCGACGTCCTGGCGCTCCAGCTCCGCTCTCGCTCGGCCCTGGCGAACACGGACGTGCGGGACGCCCTGGAGCGGATCGCCCGCGACAGCACCCCGGAGCGGACCCTCCGCCGCATCGAGGCGGTCCTCGCCTGCCGCGAGGCCCTCGACCGGAACGTGGCTCCGCTGCTGGCGGTGGAGGCGATGACGATGGCGCTGCGGGGCTGATCCCGGTGGGCCGGCTCCGGGCGATTGGACACGGTCCGTACCGGTCCGGATACGCTCCGGGGATGGATTCCAGGCGCTTGCTCCGTACGTCCGCCACGGCCCTCGCGGCAGCCGGACTGATCCTCTCCGGCTGCTCGGGCGGGAGCGACGCCGCCGCGCCCCGGACGGCCGCGCCGGCGCCGTCCTCGCCGTCCCAGGCGCCGAAGCTGAAGAAGTTCTACGAGCAGAAGCTGAAGTGGCGCGACTGCGGCGTCGAGGGTTTCCAGTGCGCCACCCTGCGCGCCCCGCTCGACTACGCGAAGCCGGACGGGGAGGAGGTCGAGCTCGCGGTCTCCCGGGTCAAGGCCACCGGCCCCGGCAAGCGGCTCGGCTCGCTCCTGGTCAACCCGGGCGGCCCCGGCGGCTCCGCCGTCGGCTACCTCCAGGGGTACGCGGGCATCGGCTACCCGGCGCCGGTCCGCGCCCGCTACGACATGGTGGCCGTCGACCCGCGCGGAGTGGCCCGCAGCGAGCCCGTCGAGTGTCTGACGGGCCCGCAGATGGACGCGTACACGCAGGTCGACCAGACCCCCGACGACATGGCGGAGACCAACGCGCTGAGCGCGGCGTTCAAGGACTTCGCGGCGGGCTGCGCGAAGAAGTCGGGGCAGGTCCTGCCCCATGTCTCCACCGTCGAGACGGCCCGCGACATGGACATCCTGCGGGCGGTGCTCGGCGACGCGAAGCTCACCTATGTGGGGGCGTCGTACGGCACCTTCCTCGGCGCCACGTACGCCGAGCTGTTCCCCGACCGGGTCGGCCGGCTCGTCCTCGACGGGGCGATGGACCCCTCGCTCTCGGCGCTCGACCTCAACCGGGACCAGACCGGCGGCTTCGAGACCGCGTTCAAGGCCTTCGCCGCCGACTGCATCCGTACGTCGGACTGCCCCCTGGGCACCGAGTCCGTCGCCGCGGCCGGGGAGGCGATGAAGAAGTTCTTCCGCGACCTGGACGCCAAGCCCGTGCCCACGGGGGAGAGCCGGGAGCTCGGCGAGTCCCTCGCCACCACCGGTGTGATCGCCGCCATGTACGACGAGGGCGCCTGGCCCCAGCTGCGCGAGGCCCTCACCAAGGCGAAGGCCGGCGACGGCTCCGGCCTCCTCACCCTGGCCGACAGCTACTACGAGCGCGAGTCGGACGGCACGTACGCCAACCTGATGTCCGCGAACGCCGCCGTGAACTGCCTGGACCTGCCGCCCGCCTACAGCGGCCCGGCAGAGGCCGCGAAGGCCGTCCCGTCCTTCGAGAAGGCCTCCCCGGTCTTCGGCGCGGGCCTCGCCTGGGCCGCCCTCAACTGCACCTACTGGCCCACCCCGCCCACCGGCCGCCCGCACCGCATCACCGCGGAGGGCGCCGCCCCGATCCTCGTCGTCGGCACCACCCGCGACCCGGCCACCCCGTACCACTGGGCCCAGTCGCTCGCCGAGCAGCTGTCCTCCGGCACGCTGCTGACCTATGAGGGCGACGGCCACACGGCGTACGGCCGGGGCAGTGACTGCATCGACACCGCGATCAACACGTACCTCCTCGAAGGCACCCCTCCGGCGGACGGAAAGCGCTGCTCGCAGGCCTGATCCGGGGGTGGTCGGAGCACCTCCGGAAACTGTGTAGACTTGGCGACGCTGCTGCACCCACCATGGGAACGCACAGCGGTGCCGCCTTAGCTCAGTTGGCCAGAGCAACGCACTCGTAATGCGTAGGTCTCGGGTTCGAATCCCGAAGGCGGCTCAGATCAAGCCCAGGTCAGACATTGTCTGACCTGGGCTTTCTGGTTCAGTGGATGCGCCGGTGCCGCCGAGTTGTGCCGTTGAGTACGCGTACTCAGGTGCCGTGCGCCGGACTCCTCCATGCTGGGGCCCGAACGCCGGACCGTCTCAGGGGGGACCCACGCATGGAGCACGCCCTTCAGCTGCGCACTGCCACGCCTCGGGATCACGACTGGATCCACGAACTGCGCCACCGGGTGTACGCGGAGGAGCTCGGCCAGCATCCGGTGGATCCATCGGGAAGGCTGAGCGACGGACTCGACGGCGACAACGTCTATCTCGTGGCCGCGCGCGGCGAGACGCGGATCGGCTTCGTCAGCCTCACCCCGCCGTGGGTGGGCCGCTACTCCCTCGACAAGTACCTGACGCGCGAGGAGCTGCCGGTCCTGAACGAGGAGGCGCCGTTCGAGATCCGCGTCCTGACCGTCGAGGAGCAGTGGCGGTCCACCGCGGCGGCCCCGCTCCTCATGTACGCGGCGCTGCGCTGGGTCGCGGCGCGGGGCGGCCGCCGGGTGGTGGCGATGGGGCGCACCGAGCTGCTCGACATGTATCTCGCCGCCGGACTGCGGCCGGTGGGGCGCACGATCCGCTCGGGCGCGGTCTCGTTCGAGGTCCTCACCGGCTCCGTGGCCGAGCTGACGAGGACGGTCGCGGAGCGCCACGGCCGGACCCTGGAGCGGCTGCGGACGGGCCTCGACTGGCGGCTCGACGTGCCCTTCGCGCCGCGCGAGGACGGCTGCGAGCACGGCGGGGCGTTCTTCTCGGCGATCGGCACCGACTTCCGGACGCTGACCCGCCGTCACGAGGTGGTCGCGGCAGATGTATTGGACGCCTGGTTCCCGCCGTCCCCGGCGGTCCGCGCGGTCCTCTCGGAGGATCCGGGCTGGGCGGCCCGGACCTCGCCGCCGACGGGCGCGGAGGGACTGCTCGCGGAGATCGCCCGGGTCCGCGGGCTGCCGGTGGAGTCGCTGGTCGTCGGTGCGGGCTCGTCCGATCTGATCTTCCGGGCGTTCGGCCGGTGGCTGACGCCGGGCAGCCGGGTGCTCCTGCTCGATCCGGGCTACGGGGAGTACGCCCATGTCACCGAGCGGGTGATCGGCTGCCGGGTCGACCGGCTCCAGCTGCGCCGGGAGGACGGCTGGCTGCTCGACCCGGCCCGGCTCGCCGCCGCGACCGGCGACGGACGGTACGACCTCGTGGTGGTGGTCAACCCGAACAACCCGACCGGCCGTCACGCCCCGGCCGACGCGCTGCGCGCGGTGATCGAGGCCTCCCCCGCGCGGACCCGGTGGTGGATCGACGAGGCGTACCTGGGCTATGTCGATCCGGCGGACTCGCTTGCCGGGCTCGCCTCGGCCGACGGCCGGGTCGTGGTCTGCACCTCGCTGTCGAAGATGTACGCGCTGTCGGGGATGCGGGCCGCGTACCTGGTGGCCGATCCGGAGACGGCCGGGGAGCTGCGCCGCTGGACGCCGCCGTGGCCCGTGAGCCTGCCGGCCCAGCTGGCTGCCGTGACGGCGCTGCGCGACCCCGCGTACTACGCGGAGCGCTGGGCCCGCACCCATGTGCTGCGCCGGGAACTGGCGTACGCCCTCGGGGGGTTGGACGGGTTCTCCTCGGTCGACGAGGGCGTGGCGAACTTCCTCACGGTGACCCTGCCGACGGACGGACCGAGCGCGGCGCGGCTGGTGCGCGAGTGCCGGCGGCACGACGTGTTCCTGCGTGACCTGTCGCCGATGTCCCCGGTCTACGAGGGACGGACCGTCCGGATCGCCGTCCGCGACACCGCGGAGAACGCGCGGATCGTGGCGGCCTGCCGGAGCGCCCTGGACGCACTGCGCGCGCCGGCCGCGGTGGTGGCGGGCGCGCCGGGGCGAGCCGCCCGGTGACGACGGTCGCAGGTCTCGTGCCGTACCTCGGCGGGGCACTGGCGGTCGGGGGCGTCGCGGTGGCGGCGACCCGGCGTCGTGAGCTGATGGTCCGCTGGTGCGTGTGGGCCCTCGGAGTGCCCCTGGTGACCGCCGCGTTCTGGCTCGGTCCGCCGGGGATCGCGGTGCTCGCGGCCGTGGTCGGTGTGGTCGCGGTGGCGGAGTTCGGCGGGCTTCTCCGGCTGGGGCCGGTGGACCGGGCGGTGCTGGGCGCGGCGGTCGTCGGACTCGTCCTGACCGTCTGGCTGGCCCCCGGGGAGGTGCTCCGGGTGGCGGCGGCCGGGGCGCTCGCGATCGCCGGGGTGCCGCTGCTCTCGGGCGACGCGGAGCACGGGCTCCGCCGCCTGGGGGCGGGCTTGCTGGGGCTCGTGTGGCTGGGCGTCCTGGCCGGCCTCGTACCGTCCGGCGCCCTCGGCCTCGTCCTGTTCGTGGCCGTGTCGATCGCCGACATCGTCGCGTACGCGGCGGGTCCCCGTCTCGGCGGCCCCCGGCTCTCCCCGCTGTCGCCCGCCAAGCGGTGGAGCGGCACGCTCGCCGGGGCCGCGGCCAGTCTCCTCACGCTGACCGTGCTGTCCTCCCTGACGTGGCAGACGGCGGTGGCCGTGGCGGTCGGCGGCCCGCTCGGGGACCTGCTGGAGTCGATGGTCAAGCGGGGCGCCCGCGCCAAGGACGCCGGCCGGTGGCTGGCGGGCTCCGGCGGCCTCCTCGACCGGATCGACTCCCTCCTCGTCGCCCTGGCGGTGTTCCTGGTGCTGCAGTGAGTCACGGGGCGGGGTGAGTCACGGGGCGGGGTGAAGAAGGCCGGGTCGGACAGCTTCCGACCCGGCCTTTTCCGTTGCCCGACCGTTCACCAGTTGGGGTCGAGGGTCAGCGGGGCGTCCTCGGTGGTCATCCAGGCGTCGAATTCCTCCGGGGTCAGGAAGACGGGACGGCCGGCCTCCGCGGCCGTCAGTGTCGCCAGGCCGGACAGCGCGGCCGCCGGGTCGGTGCCCGCGAGCCGTTCCCGTACGGCTTCCAGGCCGGGGAGTACGACGGCCGACGCGTGGGTCGCCGGGCCCAGGGCGGCTGCCGCCGAGGCGAGGAGGCCCGAGGTCAGGGACGCCGTGAGCAGTTCCCGCTCAAGGAGCTCCGCGCCCGGGCCGCCGGTGCCGCGGACGGCCACCAGGGCGGCCTGCAGGCCCTGTGTGATCAGGGTGCCGGCCGCCTGGCCCACCAGGCCGCCCACCAGGGCCCCGACCACCGGCACCGGGATCACCGTCTGTCCCACCGCCCCGCAGGCCCAGCCCAGACCGGTCTGCAGGGTGGCCTGCGCGCTGCGGGCCGCGAACTCGCCCGCGTCGATCCGCCCTTGCGCCAGGGCCACACCGGCCTCCGCCACCGCGTACGCGGCTCCGGCCGTCGCGAACGCCAGGTCCCCGCCGCCCAGCACCGCGGGCAGACGCCCGGCCCGTGCCGCCGTACGGATCACCGAGCCGAGCCCCGCGACGGCCCCGGACCGCGCCGCGCCCTGGGCCGCCGACGCGGCCGCCGTGAGGGCGGCCGACGCGGCCGAGGTCTCGCCCGCCCGCACCCGGGCCAGCTGCCCGGCGGCGGACACGGCCCCGGTGACCAGTCCGCCGACCGCCGCCGCCGTCCCCGCCGCGGCCGCAGCCTCCCGGCCCGCCGCCCGTACCGCCTCACCGCGCGCCCAGCGCCCCGGGTCGAGGGCCGAGCGGTGCGCGTCGGCCAGGTCGATCGGGTCGGAGGTCACCGTCCCGTGCTGCAGCCGGTCGCTCAGGTGCGCGTGGGCGTCGGCGTAGTCGGCGAACCGCACCCCTTCGGGGGACATGGTGAGCCGGCGTTCAAGGAGGCTGTCCACGGCGGCGACCCGGTCGCCCGCCACCAGCCGCGTCATCCCGTCGTACTCCGGCCGGGCCACCTGGTGCGCGGTCTTCGGGACGCTGTCCATCAGCTTGGCCTGCGCCTGGCCCACGAGCCGGCCCCGGTCGAGGAGCCGGACGTCGGCCGGGGCCGTCTGCGAGCCGCCTTCGGCCCACTCCGTGACCACGGCGCGGACCGAGGCGCCGGCGCGGATCGCGTTCTGGTTGAAGGAGAGCGCGTGCCGCACTTCGAAGAGGTGTCCGGCGCGCTGGGCGTTGCCGATGTTGACGTACCGGCGCGCCAGCCGCTCCACCGTCTCCCGGGTGCGCAGCGTCTCGACGGTGGCCTCGGCCAGCCTGCGGGTGGCGGCGTCCGCGACCGTCCAGGCGGCCTGGTCGGCGGCGCCGGGCAGGACCGTACGGCTCATGCGGCGGGGGCCAGTTCGGCCAGGTGGGCCCGGGCTTCCGCGACGACGCGGCCGGACAGCTCGGTGACCCGGCTGTCCTCTCCGGCCGGCGGGGCTCCCATCACCGTGACCGTCGTGCAGGCGAGGTCGAAGATCTCCTTGACCCGGGCGCGCTGCCGCGCGTCGTACGCGCCGTAGTCGTCGTGCTCGGCGACCAGTTCCGCGAAGGCCGGCAGCCGCTCCTCCATGGCCGCGCAGAGGTCCTTGAGCACGAGACGGATCTCCCGGCTGCGCCGGAACACCTCGGACAGGGTCCGGCGGGCCTCGGCCAGTTCGGACTCCGTCTCTTCCAGTTCCCCGGCGAGCTTCTGCTGGTCCTCGCGGGCCGAGCGGCCCCGCCATTCGAGGAGGACGCCGGTCGCGAGGAGCGCGGGGACGGCGACCGCCGCGGCCAGGACCATCGTCCCGGCGGCCACTCCGCCGCCGCCCGCCGCGAGCGAACCGCCGCCCAGCCAGGCCAGGGTGGCGCTGCTCGCGGCCGCCCCGGAGAGCCCGGAGATGGCGGTGCCGGTGGAGGCGGTGGCGAAGGCGCCGACCGCCATGTAGGTGGCCGCGCCGACGCCCGCTCCGGTGGCTCCGCCGCCGACGATCGACCCGATCGCGGACACGGCGAGCTGCTGGATCTCCCGCAGTTCGACGTCGGCCGTGGCGTGCCCGGCCGCTTCCACCGGGGCCAGTTCGGCCAGATCCACCCGCTTGAGTCGCCCGAAGGCGTCCCGGAAGGGGACGAGGGCCCGGTCGTAGACGGCCTGCCGCTGCCGGTCCTGTGCGGTGCTCTCCTGGACGATGTGCCGGTCGAGCTTCGCGCGGCGGGCGCGCAGCTTCTCGTACCGCTGCTCGTTCTTCCGCGCGAGCATGACCGCCTGGTACATGGCCACGGCCATGCGGCACCCCTCCCCTGGACCGGTCGAACTGACCGACCGTCAGGCTATCGCCGATCGGGTGCCCGTCAGGGCTGTTGTCCGGATCCCGGTCAGTGGGCGAGACCCGGCTGCTCGAAGGTGTCCGGCACGGGCAGGGTCGACCAGTGGGCGATCGGCCAGGCGACGACGACGGCGCGGCCCACCACGTCGTCCACCGGCACCATGCCGCCCCGGGAGTCGTCCTGGTGGTAGCGGGAGTCCTGCGAGGCCTGCCGGTGGTCGCCCATCACCCAGAGGCTGCCGGCGGGCACGGTCACCTTGAACTGGCCGCTCGGGTCCGTGCTGCAGGCCGTGTTCCCCGCGAAGACGTACGGCTCCGTCAGCGGCTTGCCGTTCACCTTCAGGGGGCCCTCGCCCGCGCACTCCACCGTGTCGCCCGCCACCCCGATGACCCGCTTGATCAGGTGCTTCTCGTCCGCCGCGGGCATCAGGCCGACGAAGCCCAGGGCCTTCTGGGCCGTCGTGGGCCGCTTCACCGGCTGTCCCGCCAGCCAGTCGCCGGGGTCGCGGAAGACCACGACCTCGCCCCGGTCCGGTTCCGAGCCGAACCACGGGGTGAGCTTGTCGACCAGGACCCGGTCGTCCACCTGCAGGGTGTTCTGCATCGAGCCCGAGGGGATCAGGAACGCCTGGAGCAGGAACGTCTTGATCAGGAAGGCCAGCACCAGCGCGACCCCGGCGAGCATCGGCAGCTCGACCCAGAACGGCCGGCGCCGCTTCTGAGTGCCGCCGGATGCCGGTTCCGCCTCGCCCGGAAGGCTTCCCTCCGGGTCGTCCCGGTCGGATCGCTCCCCGGTCGCCAAGTCGCTCATGTCCACCCTGACTTCGTCGTGTCGCCGTTGACCTGTGTCGTCTGCACGGACCCTATGCCCCGCCGGTGTCCGGAAGATGACCGCGACCGCTCTTCACCCCGTACGGGTGACCTCCTGGCCCGTCAGGGGCTCGGCTGCTCGCGGTCCTGCTGCGCCAGCAGGTAGCCCGCCTGGAAACGGCTCTCGGCGCCGAGCGCGGCCATCACGTCGGCGACATGACGCCGGCAGCTGCGGACCGACAGGCCCAGGCGGCGGGCGATCGCCGCGTCCGTCAGGCCCTCCGTGAGCAGACGCACGATCGTCTGCTTCAGCTCGTCGGAGATGTCCATGATGGTCTGCCGGTCCCACTCCGTCTCGAACGGCAGCGCCTCCAGCCACAGCCGCTCGTACGCGCCCACCATGAACGCGACCACGTGCGGCTCGCGGATGAGGACCGCCGCGTGCGGGTCGTCCGGGACCGGGATGACCGCCGTCGCCCGGTCGAAGACCAGCATCCGCGGGAACTCGTCGTCCAGGGTGCGGACCTGGGCGCCGAGCCGGCCGACCCGCTCCACATAGGCGCACGTCCCCGAGGAGAAACGCGCCGTGTGCTGGTAGAGGACGCGCATCCGGACCCCGCGGCGCAGCAGTTCCTCGTCGCGGGCCACCGCCTCCTCCAGGACCTCGGCGCGCCGCCCGCCGCCCGGCTGCGCCGTCATGACCTCGCGCTCGCAGGTCCGGCCCAGTTCGGTGATGGCCTCCCGTACGGCACGCAGGTCGGTGAGCAGCTCCACGTACTCCGCCTGCCGCAGGTGCGTCAGGCGGAGCAGGTGGGACTCGTACAGCGGCATGAAGGCCATCAGCTGTTCGCGGGTGCGCTCCATGTGCTGGCGGCGGGCGCGCATCTCCCGTTCCAGCGGGCCAAGGGTGCGCTGGACGGCCTCGTCCGGCGCCACCGGGAGCACGGCCCGCTCCGGGGTCCGGCGCAGCAGGCCCATGTCCAGGAGGGCCGAGACGGCCGACTCGACCCGGGCGGGCGGCAGGTCCAGTTCCCCCGCGAGGTCGGCGGGGTGCGCGGGCGGGAGGGCCGGGTCCCGGGCCAGCAGGGTGGTGTAGACGCGGGTCAGCGGGTCGCCGGGGGAGTCGGAGTCCCCGGTCTGCCCGGTGTGCCCGGTGGCCTCCGAGGGCGGCGCGGGGACCGGCGGGGCCGCCGCCGCGATCGCGGCCAGGGCGGTGGCTTCCGGCCTTGCCGCGGGTTCGGCCGCCGTGGTGGCTTCCGGCCTCGCTGCGGTCGCGGCCGCCGTGGCGGCTTCTGGCCTTGCTGTGGTCGCAGCCGCCGTGCCGGCTCCCGGCCTCTCGGTGTCGCTCTGGGCCTGCCCTGTGTCGTGTATCGCCACCTTTTCCCCCGTTTTGTGACGGCGTCCTCTTGCTGCCATGCAGCCTAATGAGCCATGCGGTCGGCCCCATAGCCATGCAGCCCTCGCTACGTTCGTATCACCGCCCACAAGGTCGAAGCGCACCAAGCTCGCACAGCCCGCGAAGCTCGCAATCCACCACGGAAACCCACGACTTACTCCTCGCGGAAGCGGAAAGAGAGCACACGACATGAAGCGGCGGATCCGCAGCACCCTCCTCACCACCCTCGTCGTCGGCCTCGCCGGCCTCGCCACCGTCACCACCGACCGGATCGCCACCGGCACCGACGACACCGGCTGGGGCGCGGCCGTCCTCACCGGCACCTACGACACCGGCTGGGGCGCCCCGGCCGCCGGCACGGGCACGAACGACACCGGCTGGGGGTGACCCCGATGACCCTGCTCGACTGCACCCTGCGCACCGGCGGACGGCTCACCGGCGGATCCGTACCCCCCGCGCTGGCCGCCGACTACCTCGCGGTCTGCGCGCGGCTCGGCATCGACGTCATCGAGCTGGGCAGCGTCCACGACCCCGCCGACCGCTCCGCCCCGCGCGGCGCGCTGCTGCCGGTCCCGCTCCCCGAGCGCTACGGCCCCCGCTTCTCCGTCCTCCTCGACACCGCGGACCTGCCCGCCACGGACGCCGCCGCCACGGCCTCCGCCGGGCGGATCGCCGACGCCCTGGCCACCGGCCCCGTGTCCGTCGGCCTCGTCCGCCTCGCCGTCCGGTACGACCGGGTGGCCCGCGCCGCCGCGCCGCTGCACCGCCTGCGGGACGCCGGCTTCGGCGTCTGTCTGTTCCTCACCCACATCGACCTCGCCTCCTACCCGGAACTCGACCGCTGCCTCGGCGAGAGCGCGGCACTCGGCCCGCTCGACGCCGTCTTCCTCGTCGACTCCCTCGGCTCGCTCCGCCCCGAGCGCGTCATCGAACTCGTCCAGTCCACCCGCGCCGCCGTGTCCGCCCCCGTCGGCATCCACGCCCGTGACAACCAGGGCTTCGCCCTGCACAACACCGTCGTCGCCGGGAGCGCCGGCGCCACCTGGCAGGACGCCGCCGTGCACGGGATCGGCCCGGGCGCCGGCCTGACCCGTACCGAGCAGCTGCTCGCCCTCCTCGGCGCCACACCCACCGACCTCGCGCCGCTCCTCGCGCTCATCGCCACCCACGTCGCGCCGCTCAAGCGGCGGTACGGGTGGGGGGCGGGCCCCCGCCAGGTCATGGCCGGCCTCGCCCGCATCCCGGTCACGTCGGTGCAGGGCCTCGGCCCCCGGTAGCCGGAACCCCGAACACCCTCAGGTCCCGTCGCGCCCGGGGCCGCCTCGACCGCGCCCACCGCCCCAGGAGACCCGTATGCCCTTCACCTCGCCCATCCTCCCGCCGGGAGAACCGGCCCTCGCCCCCACTCCGTACCGCGACATCCCCCCGCATCCGACCCCCGGAGCCGCCCCCATGGCCGATCGCCGCCTCCGTATCGACCGCAGTGCCGCCACCGAGGAGTTCGGGCTCGCCTGCCAGCGGCTCATCCCGTGGCCCGGCGGGGACGCCGAGCCGCCCGTCGGCGCGATGGCCTGCTTCCTGAAGCCCGGAGGGGACTCCGACCCCGACTGCCACAACCAGGACGAGGTCATGATCATCCTCGCCGGGGCCGGGAACGTGACCCTCGACGGCCGCCTGGAGCCGCCGTTCCGCGCGGGCGACATCGTCGTGCTGCCCAAGAACCAGGAGCACGTCGTCCACAACACCGGCGACACCGAGCTGAGCTGGGTCTCCCTCTACTGGCCGCTGCGCGAGCCCGCCATCCGTACCGCGAACGAGACCGCGAACGAGACCGCTAACGAGCCCGAGACCGAGACCGCGAACGAGACCGAGAACGAGGAGGTCGCGGCATGAGCGACACCACCGCCCACTGGATCACCGCCACCCCGCCCACCCCCAACGGCGACCTCCACATCGGCCACCTCGCCGGGCCCTACCTCGCCGGCGACGTCCTGCGCCGCTTCCTCGCCGCCGAGGGCACCGGTTCCGTCCGCTACACCACCGGCCTCGACGACCACCAGAGTTACGTCCCCGTCCGCGGCCTCAACGACGGCGGCCGCAAGGGCGACGAGGTCGCCGACGGCTACGGCGCCTCCATCGAATCCGTGTGGCGACAGGCCGGCGCCGACTTCGACGCGATCGTCCGCCCGCGCCGCGACGTCGGCTACCGGTCGGCCGTCCAGGACTTCTTCAGCCGCCTGTACGACGCCGGGCACATCGTCGCCCGGACGCGCCCGCTGCCGTACTGCACCGGCTGCGAGCGCTGGCTGTACGAGGCCTACCTCAAGGGCGACTGCCCGCACTGCGGCTCCGGCTCCAACGGCAACGCCTGCGAGCCCTGCGGCCGCCCCAACGACTGCGCCGACCTGACCGACCCCGTCTGCACCGGCTGCGGCGCCACCCCCGAACTCCGCGACTGCGAGCGGCTCTACTTCCCCCTCGCCCCCTGGGAGCAGGAACTCGCCGCCTTCTGGGACCGGGTCGACATGCCGCCGCACCTGCGCTCCCTCTGCGAGCGGATGCGCGCCGACGGGCTCCCCGAGATCGCCGTCAGCCACCCCTCCGAGTGGGGCGTGCCGGTGCCCGTCGCCGGCTTCACCGACCAGCGGATCTACGTCTGGTTCGAGATGGCCTCCGGCTACCTCCTGGAGTGGACCGGCGCCGGCGAGACCGGACCAGCCCCCGCGCCCGTCCAGTTCTTCGGCTTCGACAACGGCTACTTCCACGCCCTGCTGTTCCCCGCCGCCTTCCGGGCGTACGACCCCGAGATCGCGCTGCCCCGGGCCTTCGTCGTCAACGAGTTCTACCGGCTCGAAGGGCTCAAGTTCTCCACCAGCCGGCGCCACGCCATCTGGGCGCACGAGGAACTCGCCCGGACCGGCGCGGACGTCCTGCGCTACCACGTCCTGTCCGACCGCCCCAACGGCCGCCAGACCAGCTTCAGTTCGGCCGCCCTCGCGATCAGCCGGGAACGGCTCGCCGAGCGCTGGGACGGCTGGCTCGGCCGGCTCCTCACCGCCGTCGCCGAGTCCACGGACGGGACCGTGCCCGCCGAGACGCCGCAGGGTCCGGCCTGGGAGCGGCTGCGCGGTCGGCTCACCGAGACCGTCGGACAGCTGCGGGAGGCGTACGGGATCGAGGGGTACGACGCGCGGCGCGCGATCGCGCTGCTCGACGAAGTGGTGTGCCTCGCCGAGGACTTCGGGTACGTGAACGGCTTCGAGGGCGAGCGGCCGGACGGCGCCCCCGCGTACCGCTCGGCGCTCTCCGCGCAGCTCGCCGTCGCCGCCGCCCTGTCCGCCTGGGCCGCGCCCGCCCTGCCGTACGGCTCCGCCCGGCTCGCCGCGCTCCTCGGCCTCGCGCCGGAACCGCGCCGGGTCGACGCGGAGGCCCTCGCGCCGCTCGCCGCGGGGACGCCGGTGGCGGCCTGGCCCGGGGCGGTCTTTAGTGCCTGAGGTGCCCGAGGTCCTGCCGCGGGGTGCCGTCGTCGGGCCCTTCTCGGGGCCCCGGGCCGTCTGGGGCGAGCACCTGGAGCGGGCCGTCGAGCGGTACGGGACGGCCGTGAACTGGGAGCTGTACGACGACCGGGGCGAGGCCGAGACGGCCCGGCAGATCGCCGAGGCGGTCGTCGCCGAGGGCCGGCACGCGCTGGTCGTCGGGCACTTCAACAGCGCCGGCGCGGCGGCGGCCCTCCCCGTCTACCGGGCGGCCGGACTCCCCGTCCTCCTCCCGCTGGCCACGACGCCGGACCTTCTCGCCGACAGCGCCGGCACGCTGCTGCGCTGGTGCCCGGACGACCGGGCCCAGGCGGTGGACCTGCTCGCGGCCGTACGGGAGGCGGGCCACACCCGGGTCGCCGTGACGCACGACGGCAGCGCGTACGGGGAGCGGCTCGCGCTGCTCGTACGGGAGGGCTCGTCGCTCGCGCGGTCCGCCGTCCCGTCGGGGGCCGTGGTCTCCGACGGGAGCGGGCCCGCGACGGGCGCGGTGCCCGTGCCGGCCGCCCTGGCCGAAGCTCCTCTGCTCGACGTCCTCGACGGGCCCGGAGAACGGGACGTCACCGCGCTCACCGCGCTCGTCGTCTGCGGGACCCACGTCGGCGCCGCACGGGTGGGCCGGGAGTGGCGGGCGGCCGGGTTCGAGGGGGCGTTCTGGTTCACCGACGACTGCGCGGTGGACGAGTTCGCCGAACTGCTCGGCCCGCCTGCCGGCTCCGCCTCCGTGGCCCGGATGCGCGGCGGACCCGAGGCGCACGTGGACGCGGCCTTCGCGGCCGCCACCGCCGCGCTCTCCGAGGACCCCGGGCGCACCGGACGCACCTTCCTCGCCGCCGTGCGGGCCCACGCAGACCGGGGGTTCACCGCGCTCGGCGAACCCGAGGCCGGGAGCGTGGGCTGGGACTTCGTGCCGGTGCCGCCGGTGCCGCCGGTGCCGGAGGCCGCCGCGCCCCGGACCCGTACCGCCGGACGGCACGGGCGAGCCTACGACGTCATCGTCGTCGGCGCCGGCGTCGTCGGCGCGGCCACCGCGTCCGTACTCGCCCGGCACGGCGCGCGGGTCGCGCTCGTCGCGCCCATGGACGGGAGCCAGGACCATGCCACCGCCTGGTCCGGAGGGCTCGTCCGGTCCTTCGAGGCCGACCCGTACCTGCGGGGGCTCGCCCTCCGCAGCCACCACCTCGCCTGGGGGCCCGCCGCACTCGCGCCCGGACCGTACGGGTTCATGACCACCGGGTCGCTCGTCCTCTGCGGCGACGCGGACCTGGAACAGGCCGAGAAGGGCGTCGCCGAGCTCAACGGGGCCGGAGTGCCGGCCGAGTTGCTGGATCCGGGCGTGCTCGGGGCCCGGTTCCCCGGGCTCTCCGTCGACGGCATCACCGCCGCCGTGTGGGAACCCGAGGCCGGTTACGCCGACCCGCCCCGCACCGCGCGGGTCTACCGCGACCGCGCCCTCGCCCACGGGGCCCGGCTGCTGCCCGCCCGGGTCCGGGAACTCGACGCCCCGCCCGGGGCCGACCGGGTCCGTGTCCTCCTCGAACCGGGCGGGCCCGTCGAGGCCTTCGCGGTCGTCCTCGCGGCCGGCGGCGGCACCGGGGAGATCGCCGGGCACCGGCTGAGCGGCGCGGACGCCGGACGGACCAAGTCCATCCGGTACGGCTTCTTCCACCACCCCGCCACGGCCGGTCTGCCGACCGTCGTCGACATGGTGAGCGGTGTGTGGGGGCGGCCGCAGCTCACCGGAGAGGCGGCGGGGGGCTACATGGCGGGGCGGCCGGTCGACGAGTGGGACGTACCCCCGGGCGGGCTCGCCACGCTGACCGACGAGCACGTGGCGTACATCCGCCAGGGGGCGGCCGCGCGGTGGCCCTGGCTCGCCGACCCGGCGACCCGCTTCCTCGGCGGCCGCCAGGGCGTCGACCTCTACGCCCCCGGGTCCCGGCCGCACCTCGGCCGCGAACGCGCCGGCAGCCGGATCGTCCTCGCGACGGGATGGTCGGGCGCGGGCTTCAAGACGGCACCGGCGGCGGCGGAACTGGCGGCGGCGGAGGCGCTGGACGTACTGGAGGGTGCGTGAGGGACCTGGACCCGTGCGGGCCCGCGCCCCCGCCCCCGCCCGTGCGGACCGCGCCCCCGCGCCGTGCGGTGCCCACCCGCCGTGGGGTGCCCCCGCGCCATGCGGTGCCCCCGCCCACCCCCGTGTGGGCAATCGTCCCGCAGGGCGGGACGGGTGGGCACACGGGACGGCGCGCTTGGCCGCGCCCCCGCCTTCCGCGCCTGGACCCGCACCCCAGCGGCGGCGCAGGAGTCGGTGCGGGTCAGGGCGCGGGAGCCTCTGGCGCCGGCAAGGGCGCCGTTCCGTTGTGCCCACCCGTTCCGCCCCGGCGGAACGCATGCCCACAACGGGGTGGGCATCGCCCATAACTCGTCACTGGAGGTGACACCCATGACCGATCTGCTGCAGCGGCCCCCCGCCGCCCTCGGCGTCCGCGCGCTCGTCGTGTTCTACGTCAGCAGCCTCGTCGGGACCGGCATCCTTCTGGTGCCGGGGCTGACCGAGCGGCAGGCCGGGCCCGCCGCGCTGCTCGCGTGGCTGGCGCTCGCGCTCAGCTCGTACCCCTTCGCCCGTTTCTTCGCGGAGATGTCGGCCTGGCGTCCCGACGCCGCCGGGCTCGCCGCGATGGTGGAGGCCGGGTTCGGCCGCCGCCCGGGCCGCGCGGCGGCGCTGCTGCTCGTCGCCACGTACGTCATCGGGAATCCGGTGATGGGCATCGTGTCGGCCCGCTGTCTGCTGGGACTGATAGGGCAGCCCGACGGCCCCGTGTACCCGATCGCGATCGGTTTCATGGCGCTGTCCGCCGCGTTCACCCTGCTCGGCCTCACGGCCGGCGCCCGGGTGCAGGCCGCGGCCCTGGTCGTGCTGCTGCTCGGCCTCGGCGGGGCCGTGGTGCTCGCGGTGCCGCGGTTCGACGCGGGGGAGTACACCCCGTTCCTCACGCACGGCTGGGGCGGCGTCGGCATCGCCGTCGTCACCGCCTTCTTCTCGTTCCTCGGCTGGGAGAACGTCTCCACCCTCGCCGAGCAGGTCGACGACCCGGCCCGCAGCTACCGGCAGGCCATCCGCTGGGCGGTGCCGATCGTCGGGCTGCTCTACGCGGCGGTGACGGCCGCCTACCTGGCCGTCCCCGGCGACGAGCCGGTCGTCATCACCGCCCTCCTCGGCGCCTCGCTCGGTGACGGCGGGGCGATCGCCGGGGATCTCCTCGCCCTCGGGCTCGCGGTGGTCGCGACCAACGCCTGGGTCCTCGGCGCCACCCGGGTCGTCCGGGCCGCCGCCCGTGAGCGGATCCTGCCGCGTGCCCTGGCCGACCGCCCGGTGCCCGCGACCGTCGCCCTCGCCCTCGCGTACGCGGCGGTGCTGGGCACCCTGACCCTCACCGGCACCGGTGAGGAACTGGTGCTCGTCGTCACCAGCAGCGCCTTCCTGCTCCTGTACGTGGCCGCCGCCGCGGCCGCCCTGCGGGCCCGCGGCACCGGTCGTGCCCTGCGCACGACCGCCGTCGTGACCCTGCTGATCGCGGCCGTCTTCCTCTCCTTCGCCGGTACGGGGCTGCTGCTCGCCCTGCTCCTCGCCGCCGGCTGCGCCGCCCTCACCGGCGCCCGAAACGACTGAACCCCCTCCACCGAAAGGCACTTCGCCATGAACGAGACCACTCCCGTCTACGACATCGTCGGCGTCGGCTTCGGGCCCGCCAACCTCGCCCTCGCGATCGCCATCGAGGAGTACAACGAGCAGGCCGCGCCCGGCGAGCGGCTCACGGCCGTCTTCCTGGAGAAGCAGCCGAACTTCGGCTGGCACCGGGGGATGCTCCTGCCGGACGCCACCATGCAGGTCTCGTTCCTGAAGGACCTGGCGACGATGCGCAATCCGCGCAGCCGCTTCGGTTTCGTGCCGTACCTCCACGACCGGGGCCGGCTGGTCGACTTCATCAACCACAAGATGCTGTTCCCGACCCGTGAGGAGTTCCACGACTACCTCCAGTGGGCCGCCAACGGCGTGGACCACATGGTCCGTTACGGCCTGGAGGTCACCGCCATCCGCCCGGCGGGAACAGCCGGCGCGGCGGGACCCGTCGTCGAGGTCGACGTCGCCGCCGTCGGAGAGGCCGAGGCCGCCACGTACCGGGCGCGGAACCTCGTCATCGGCACCGGCCTCGTGCCCCGGCTCCCCGAGGGCATCGCCTCCTCCGAACGCCTCTGGCACAGCAGCGAGTTCCTGCACCGCCTCGCCGCCCTGCCCACCGAGAACCCGCGCCGGTTCGTCGTCGCCGGGGCCGGGCAGAGCGCCGCCGAGATCGCCGACCACCTCCACCGGACGTACGAGGGGGCCGAGGTCGTCGCCGTCCACACCCGGTACGGCTACAGCCCGGCCGACGACAGCCCGTACGCGAACCGGATCTTCGACCCGGAGGCCGTCGACCTCTACCACGGGGCCGAGCCGTCCGTCCGCCGGACGCTCATGGACTACCACCGCAACACCAACTACGGCGTCGTCGACCTGGACCTCATCGAGGAGCTCTACCGCCGCTCGTACCAGGAGAAGGTCCGCGGCGAGCAGCGGCTGCGGATCCTCGGCGTCACCCGGCTCACCGAGGTCCAGGAGGGCTCCGACGGCGTCCGCGTCCAGGTCCGGAACCTGGCCACCGGCGAGACGGAGACGATGGAGGCGGACGCCGTCGTCTACGCCACCGGCTACTCCGAGCCCGACCCGGGCCGGCTGCTGGGCGAGCTCGACGCCTCCTGCGCACGCGACGAGGACGGCAGGCTGCGGGTCCGCCGCGACTACCGGGTGGAGACCGCGCCCGAGGTGGCGGCCGGGATCTACCTGATGGGCGGCACCGAGCACTCGCACGGCATCACGGCCAACCTGCTGTCGATGGCCGCCGTCCGGGCCGGCGAGATCTGCGACTCCCTGGTGGCGAGCCGGCACGACCACCGCCGTTCCGACAGGCGGAAGTCGGTGGCGGTGACGGGCTGATCCCCCGTACAACACGTACACCCGCACGGAACGAGAGGTCCTCATGAGCAGCACCACCACAGAGCTCGGCGACGAGCCGGCCGTCACCGAGCGGACCCGGCTGCGCCGGATGCGCCACAAGGGCAGCCACCGGCGCGCCGACCTGGACGCCGTGCTCGCCGCCGGCTTCCTCTGCCACCTCGGCGTGACCGTCGACGGCACGACGATGGTGGTGCCCACCGCGTACGGCGTGGACGGCGACCGGCTCTATCTGCACGGCTCGGTCGCCAGCCGCAGCCTGGTCCAGGCCCCCGACACCACCGTCTGCGTCACGGTCACGCACGTCGACGGCCTCGTCCTCGCCCGCTCCGTCTTCGAGCACGGGGTCAACTACCGCTGCGCGATGGTCTACGGCGTCCCCGAGATCGTCACCGACCCGGAGGAGAAGCTCCGCGGCCTGCGGGCCCTCACCGAGCAGAGCTCGCCGGGCCAGTGGGAGTACGCGCGGCAGCCGAGCCGCAAGGAGCTGGCCGCGACCGCGCTCCTCGCGCTCGACCTGACCGAGGCTTCGGTGAAGACCGCCGACGGGCCGCCGGACGACGGCGAGTCCGAGGACGCGGCGCTCGGCCTGTGGGCGGGGGTGCTGCCGGTGGTGACCACCTTCGGTGAGCCGGTCACCGACCCGATCCTCCCGGCGGACTTCGCCCCGCCGGCGCACATCGCCTCGCGAGCGGGCCGGATCCTGGGCGGCGACGCGGTGGCTGCCGCCGCCGAGGTGTAGCCGGAGCGCGAGCCGGAACCGGAGCCGGAACCGGAACCGGAGCCGGAACCGGAACCGGAGCCGGACCAAGCCCAGCCGAGTGCGGCTGGGCTTTCTGGTTCCGGGGGCCGGTGCCGGGGCCGGGGTCAGGCGTCAGGCGTCAGCAGTCAGTCGCCGTGGCCCGTGCCTCCGCTGCCGAAGCCGCCGCTGGAGATGCCGCCCCACTTGCGCTTCTCCTCGGAGGGCGGATCGGTCGAGGCCTCTCCGGCGTTCTTGAGCTGGTAGGGCATGAGCCGGTGCTCGCCGTCGGTCTGCGGCATCTCGGACGGCTTGCGGTACTCCTCCATCTCGCCGGGCAGCGCGCCGGTGTCGGGCCGGTGCGGCTGTTCCTCCGGATCGGGCTTCTTGGACTCGCGGTCGCTGAGCCGGAAGCCCAGCCAGACGGCGCCGATGAGTACGAAGACGACGACGAGCCCGCCGACGACCTGGGCCATACCTGACTGCCAAACCCCAGCGGCCAGGTTCTCTGCTGCGCTGAGAGTGTTCATACCAACAGGATTACCCGATTCCGCTTCTTCGGATACGTCGAGCGGGAATCTCTCCGATTCGTTTGAAACATTTCCGCGCCCCCGTCGCGTCAATGAGGTGTACGCCGACCACACCACGTGACCGCGAGGTAAAGGAGGGGCATGAGAAAGTCCCGCGCGGACGAGTTCCTGGAGTTCGCCTCGGCACGAACAGGACATCTGTTCCGCTCGGCATGCCTGCTGACCAGCGGTGACACGCATCTCGCCGAGGACCTCACCCAGGAGACCCTCGGCCGGATGTACGCCCACTGGGGCCGCATGGCCCGGATCGGGAACCCCGCCGCGTACGCCCAGACCGTGCTCGTACGCACCTTCCTCAGCCACCAGCGGCGCCGCTCCGCCACCGAGCGCCCCCTCGGCGAGCTGCCCGACCGCGCCCCCGAGCACGGCGAGGACCCGGCCCTGCGGATCGCGCTGCTCGACGCGCTCGCCGGCCTCGCGCCGAAGGACCGGGCGGTCGTCGTCCTGCGGTACTGGGAGGACCGCAGCATCGAGGAGACCGCCGACGCCCTGCACGTCAGCTCCGCCGCCGTGCGCACCCGCTCGGTGCGGGCGCTGGCGAAGCTGCGGGTACGACTCGGCGGCAGCGTCGCCGCGTTCGCCACCCGCTGACCCCGTACGTTCCCTACCGACCTGAGACGGTGATCTCGGCATGCCCCAGAACGAAGAAACCCAGCGCTTCGAGGAGGAGCTCGGCGCGGTCCTGCGCAGCACCGGTGACGGCTTCGCCGCCGACGACCGGCGTGAGCTGATCGACGGCGGGCTCCAGCGCGGCCGGCGCCGCCTGGTGCGCCGCCGCCTCGCGGTGAGCGGCGGCGTCCTCGCGCTCGCCGCCGTCGGCATCGGCGGCGTGTACGGCGGCTCGCTGCTCGGCCCCGCGGGGGACGCGACGAAGACCTCCGTCGCGGCGCCCCCGCAGCCCCGGCAGGGCAACGGCCAGGCCCAGCCCGGCAAGGTGGCGCCGGGCGAGGCGACGATCCCGGTGAAGGACATCGTCGCCGTCCTGAAGGCCAACACCCCGGCCGGCCAGTGGCAGTTCGACAACCTCGACGGCGTGGGCCAGTCCGCCGGCGGCATCTACGACGACGGCCACGGCAAGGCGGCCGTCGGCGTCGGCCTCTTCCGCGCCGGCCGGACCGCCGAGGCCGGGGTGGATCAGGTCACCTGCCCCGACAAGGCCCTCGTCCCCTACGACAGGTGCATCAGCGGGCGGCTGCCGGGCGGCGACCGGTTCATGGTCATCCAGGGGTACGAGTACCCCGACAAGCGCGAGGAGACCAAGAACTGGCGGGCGGTCCTGCTCACCAAGGAAGGGATCGTCATCGACGCGAGCGAGTACAACGCCGCCGCCGAGAAGGGCGCCCCGATCAGCCGCGAGAACCCGCCCTTCAGCCCTGCCCAGCTCAAGGCCCTCGTGACGGCCGAGGCCTGGCGGCCGCTGATCGCCCAGCTGCCCCAGCTCCCGACGAAGCCCGCCACGGGCGAGGCGCACCTGCCCGCCGTGCCGAGCGCCGCCGCCGTCCAGGCCACCCTGCGCGGCCTCCTGCCCCAGGGCCTCACCGTGACGTCCCACGGCGGTGGGGACGGCCACGGCTACGTCGTCGTCGACGACGGCAAGGGCGCGAGCCTCGTCGGCGTCGACGTCCAGCCCAAGGCCGGGAAGGCTGTCGCCGACCTCTTCACCGGCGGCGACGTCGTCACCCTGCCCGACGGCACCAAGGTCAGGTCCACACAGCAGGCCGGTGAGAAGGGTGGCGCCGGGGTCGTCTGGTGGAGCGTCGACACCCTGACCCCGCAGGGCTTCCGGGTCGTCGTCTCCGCCTTCAACTCGGGCGCGCAGCACGAGGCCGCCACGCGCGCCGAGCCCGCGCTGACCATGGAGCAGATGAAGACGCTCGCGCTGAGCCTGAGGTGGAAGACGCTGCCGCCGAAGTAGGGACGAGTGGGCTTGCGGTACGGGCGGGGGGACCCGTGCCGCAGGCACTGTTTCGCTACGGGCAGGGGGCCCGTACCGCAGGCCCTGCTTTCGGTACGGGCGGGGGGCCCGTACCGCAGGTCCTACTTCGCGTCCGCGTACCGCTCGACCGTCGCCGTCGTGAACGGGAACCGGACCGGGGTCTCCCCGAACGCGATCCGCCCCGCCTCGTCCCCGGCCGCCCGGATCGCCTCCGTCACCGCCTCCGCCTCCTCCGCGGGGCAGTGCACGATCACCTCGTCGTGCTGGAAGAACACCAGCTCCGCCCGCATCCCCGAGAGGGAGCGGCGCAGCGCCGCCAGCATCAGGAGCGCCCAGTCGGCGGCGCTGCCCTGGACGACGAAGTTGCGGGTGAACCGGCCGCGTGCCCGGGCGTTCCCCGAGGCGTACCCGGGGACGAACTCGCCGCTCTCCGGCTCCGGTTCGCCGCTCTCCTGCGGCAGGCCCGCCTCCTCGTCCTCGCCCGAGCCGACCGCCCGCGGGCTGGTCCGGCCCAGCCAGGTCCGTACGAGCCGGCCCTCCTCGCCCGCCTTCGCCGCCTCGTCGACATAGGCCACCGCGCGCGGGAAGCGGCGGCGCAGCGCCGCGAGGTTCTTCAGGCCGTCGCCGCTGGTCTGCCCGTAGATCGCGCCGAGCAGCGCGAGCTTGGCGTGGTCGCGGTCGCCGGAGAAGGCGCGGTCGGACAGCCGGGTGTAGAGGTCGTCGGGGTGCCCCGCGACCTCCATCAGACCCGGGTCGCGGGAGATCGCCGCAAGCACGCGCGGTTCCATCTGGTCGGCGTCGGCGACCACGAGCCGCCAGCCCTCGTCGGCGACCACCGCCCGCCGGATCACCTTCGGGATCTGCAGGGCGCCGCCGCCGTTGGTCGTCCAGCGCCCGCTGACGGTGCCCCCGGGCAGGTACTCGGGCCGGAAGCGGCCGTCGCGCACCCAGTCGGCCAGCCAGGACCAGCCGTGGGCCGTCCAGATCCGGTACAGCTTCTTGTACGCGATGAGCGGCTCCACCGCCGGGTGGTCGATCTCGGCGAGCTCCCAGCGGCGCGTGGATCTGACCCGGATCCCGGCCTGTGCGAAGGCCTTCACCACGTCCGCGGGCAGATCCGGCCGGACCCGGCGGCCGAACGCCGCCGACACCTCGTCCGCGAGCTCCGCGAGCCGGCGGGGCTCGCCGCCGCCCGCGTACCGCTCGCCGAGCAGCTCGTTCAGCAGTTCCCGGTGCACGTCCGCCCGCCACGGCAGCCCGGCCCGGTGCATCTCGGCGGCCACCAGCATCCCGGCCGACTCGGCGGCGGTGAGCAGCCGCATCCGGCCGGGGTGCTCGGCCCGGTCGTGGCGGCGCAGCTGCTCCGCGTAGACCGCGAGGAGCCCTTCGAAGGGCACGGAGGCGGTGGGGCGGGGCTCGAAGAGCGAGTCCTGGGAACCGGGCTCCGCGGCGCGCTGCGGCGGGTCCGGCGGCACGGGGGCGTTCCGCAGGCGCGCCCAGGCGGCTGCGGCGCTGCGCGGCTCGCCGAGCCGGCCCTCGTGACCGAGGAGGAGCTGCTCGGCGTCCTCGATGTCGTAGCAGCGCTCGACGCGGACGCCGGCGGCGAGGAGGCGCGGATAGACCTCGGCCGTCGACCGCCACACCCAGCGGGCCACCTCGGGCCGCGCCCGCACGGCCGCCACGAGGTCCGGCTCGCGCCGCACGGGCCCGGCGGGCTGTCCGTCGGGCCCGAGGGGCACGAGCTGCGCACCGTCCCCCTCCGCCTCGGCCGCCAGGGCCCACCTCTCGCTCATGTGCGCGAGTCTGACACCCGGCACTGACAGTGCCGTGTCACGACATCAGGCGACTCCTACGTGACTCCCGCGTGACTCCTGCGCGGCACCTCATGCGACTCCCACGCGGCACAGCGCTCGACTCCTACGCGGCCGCGTGGAAGAGGGCCGCGGCCTCGCCGCGGGAGTCGACGCCCAGTTTGTTCAGGATGTTCGCGACGTGGAACTTCACCGTCGACTCGCTGATGTGCAGCTCCTCCGCGATCCGCCGGTTCCGGTGCCCGAGCGCCAGGTGCCGCAGGACCTCCACCTCCCGTTCGCCGAGCCCGGTCAGCGGGTGGGCCGCCTCGACCGGGGCCTCCGGGGTGGCCAGGGGGATGACGGCCGTGATCGTCGTGCCCCAGCCGGGGACGGCGTCCATGTCGAGCCGCCCGCCGAGCACGTCGAGCCGGTCGCGGATCGTGCCGGCGCCCAGGTCGCAGGGGGCGAGCGCGCCCGCGCCGTCGTCGCGCACCGAGGCCCGCAGTTCGTGTTCGGTCAGCTGCCAGCCGACGTGGACCCGGTCGACGGAGTCCTGCTCCAGGACGATGAGGAGCAGCGAGCGGACGATGGCCCGCGCACTGTGCGCGACGTCGGCCGCGAGCGAGCGCGTCGAGTCGGGCGCCCCCAGGTCGAGCCGGACCTTGCTGTGCCGGAGCATCGGCCGCAGTTCGCCCGCGAGCCGCTCGAAGGCGTCCTCCGCGGGCTCCTCCGCGAGCGCCCGGTCCCGCCGCTGTTCGGCCCGCATCTCGATCAGCGCGGACGCGGCCAGGTCGGTGGCGGTGGTCCGGGCCGTCGTGTCGTCGAGGGCCCGGCTGCGCAGCACTCCGAGGACCCCGGAGAACGCAGCCGCGTGCGCGCCGGTGAGTTCGGCGATCACGCGGGCGCGTGTGTCCGCCGCCGCCCGTGAACGGGCCAGCGCGCCCGGCATCGCCTCCGTCGCGAACCGGTCGAAGTGGGCGGCGACCAGGTCCCACAGCGCCTGCGCCACGGTGAGCGCGGTCGCGTCGGCCGGGGCGGCGTCGTCCTCCCGTACGAGCACGAGGACCGCCCCGCGGCGGGTCGCGTGGCTGGTGACGGCGACGACCTCGCGCTCCCGGCCGCCGATCGTCGCGCGGCCCTGCCAGGGTTCGCCGGGGACGCCGGCCGCGAGCAGCGGGGTCAGTTCGGCGGCGGTCATCAGCTCCGTACCGCCGAGTGTCTTGAAGGGGGAGTGGGCGCAGTGGGTGGAGAGTTCGGCCGCGTCCACGTGCGGGACCAGGGGTTCGAGGGCGGCGGAGACCTTGGGGAGGATCTCCCCGAGCGGCTGCCGGATGATCTCGTACGCGGTGGTCAGGGTGAGCGCGTCCATGCGGCTCAGCCTAGTCAGGGCCGGTCAGGTGACGGCCCGTCTTTCGGCCAGGTGGGACTGGCCGTTGGGAGGGCGGGGGGACGGGGTCGGGAGGCGCAGGCTTGAGCACGTCGAAGCGATCGATGTGATCGACGTGATCGAAGAGCGAACAGGCAGCGGCGGAGGCTGAGATGGAAGCGATCGTGTACGAGGAGTTCGGCGGCCCCGAGGTGCTGCGCCACGAGAGCGGCGTCGCGAAGCCGGAACCGGGCCCCGGCGGGGTACGGGTCAAGGTGGCGGCGGTCGGGGTCAACCCGGTGGACTGGAAGCGGCGTTACGGCTGGGTCGAGGCGTTCTACCCGACCACCTTCCCCGCCGTCCCGGGCCTGGAGTTCGCCGGCACCGTCGACGCGCTCGGCGAGGGCGTCACCGGCCTGGCCGTCGGCGACGAGGTCCTCGGCTGGACGGAGACCGGCGCCTACGCCGAGTACGCCATCGCCGGCACCGTCGCCCCCAAGCCCGCCGGGCTCTCCTGGGAGGCCGCCGCGAGCCTCCCGGTGGCCGGCGAGACCGCCCAGCGCGTCCTGGACCTGCTCCGGGTCCGGGAGGGCGAGACGCTGTTCCTGCACGGCGCGGCGGGCGTCGTCGGCTCGGTCGCCGTCCAGCTCGCGGTCGCGGCCGGGATCACGGTGATCGGCAGCGCCTCCGAGTCCAACCACGCCTACCTGCGCGAACTCGGCGCGATCCCCGTCGCGTACGGGGACGGACTGGCCGACCGGGTCCGCGCCGCCGCCCCGGAGGGCGTCGACGCGGTCTTCGACGCGGCCGGGCACGGCGTCCTGCCGGTCGCGATCGAGCTGCTCGGCGGGGGTGACGCGGCGAAGGAGCGGATCGTGACGATCGCGGCGACGGACGCGGAGGAGCACGGCATCGTCTTCTCGGGCGTCACGGGAGAGCCGGAGGCGGTACGGGCGGGGCTCACGGCCCAGGCCCGCCTGGCGGCGGAGGGCGCGCTCACGGTCCGCCTGGCGGAGACCCTGCCGCTGAAGGAGGCGGCGAGGGCGCAGGAACTGAGCGAGTCGGGCCATGTGCGGGGGAAGATCGTCCTGATCCCGTAGCGCTGAAGGAAGGCGATGCCGATGTACGCGATGTCCCTGGGTGACGACGGCGCGGAGCTGCGCCCGCTCGAACCGTGGCAGGCCGAGGAGTTCCTCGCGCACATGGACCGGGGACGGGAGTTCATCGGCGCGCGGAACGGGCTCCCCGACGTCGTCACGGACCTGGAGTCGAGCCGGGCCTTCCTCCGGGCGTACGCGGAGAGGGCGGCGGCCGACACCGGACGCATCCACGGCATCTGGTCCGAGGGCACGCTCGTCGGCGCGGTGATCCTCCGGAAGTTCGACCCGACGGACGGCACGGCCGAGGCGGGCTGCTGGCTGGAGCCGGCGGGCGTCGGCAAGGGCCTGGTGACACGGGCGGCGCGGGCACTGATCGACTGGGCGATCTCGGTGCGGGGCATCCACCGGGTGGAGTGGGTGGTCTCCTCGGACAACGAACCGAGCATCTCGGTGGCGCGGCGGCTGGGCATGACGAGGGACGGCGTGCTCCGGGAGAGCTACCACTACCGGGACAGGCGCCACGACGAGGAGATCTGGTCGATCCTGTCCCACGACTGGCACGCCCCGGCGACCGGAGCCTGAGCCCCGCCCGTGTGGGCCCGCGCCCGCCGCCGTGTGGGCAATCGTCCCGCTGGGGCGGGACGGGTGGGCACACGGGACGGCGCCCTCTAGCGGCGCCTCCGCCTTCCGTGCCTGGACCCGCACCCCAAGCGGCGTCGCACGAGTCGGTGCGGGGTCAGGGCACGGAAGCCTCTGGCGCCGGCAGGGCGCGGGTCCGTTGTGCCCACCCGTTCCGCCCCAGCGGAACGCATGCCCACAACGGGGGGCGCGGAGCGGTGCCGGTCGCACGGGGGTGGGCCGGCACCGCTCCGCGGCAACGGACGGGGCGGTGACCCGGCTCCGACCCCGGTCACCGCCCCGTCGTCCCACCATCGCCGCTCAGCGCGTGAGCCGCCACGCGGGGACCCCCGACGCGGCGACCGCGACCACCCCGCACACGCCCGCCGCCGCGCCGACCGGCGCCCACGGCAGCACCAGGGCCACGGGGGCGGAGAGGGCCGCCAGGCCCGCTCCCAGGGCGCCCAGGACGACCGCCGTCACCACGAGCCCGAGCAGCGCCCCGATCGCGACGGCCAGCGTCGCCTCGCCGGTCACGACCCGCAGGATCTGGGTCCGGGTCGCTCCGGCGAGCCGGAGCGAGGCCAGTTCCCCGCCTCGTACCGACGTCGCCATCAGCAGGGTGTTGGCGAGGCCGATCGTCGTGTAGACGAGGGCGATGCCCAGGACCAGGGCGATGCCCAGGCGGTTCTGGGGGTTCCCCGCCGCCTGCCGCTCGGGAGCGGACCGGACCGTTCCCCCGCTCGCCTCAAGAGCTCGCACCGTCCCCGCCCCGCCCCCGCGCGCGTCGATCCGGTCGAGGGCGGCGCCCGGCGCGTTCGCCCGGGTGACGTACGGCCCGTTGTCGCCGGTCCCGAGTGCGAGGACGGCCGCGACCCGGAGCCGTACCGGACCGCTCCCGTCCGCCCGCCACACCTCCACCGTCTCGCCGACCCGGTGCCGCTCGAACTCCTCGCTCACGACGATCGACCGGTCGTCCAGGTCCCGCAGGTCCCCGGCGGTCACCGGCAGCCGGGCCAGCTCCGCGAAGGCCGCAGGGTCGGCGACCGCCCGCGCCCCGTACTTCACGACGGCCTCGTCCCCGTCCCGTACGAAGACGGACGTCGCCCCGGTGGCGGACACCACGGCCCCGGGCGGAGCCGTCACCGGCCGCAGGTCCTCGCCGCCCGCCACGTACTCCGCGGCCGTCTGCTCCCGCGCCTCGACCTCCTTCGCGCGCGTGACGCTCGTCGCCGAGCCGAACAGGGTCCCGGCGAGCGCCACGGTCACGAGGACGGGCGCGGCGACGGCGGCGGTACGGCGGACGGCGGCGGCGCTGTTCTCCCGTACGAGCGTCCCCACCGCCCCGCGCGCCCGAAGGAGACGGGTGACAGGCCGGACGAGGAGCGGGGAGAGCAGCGCGACGCCGGTGATCAGGAGCATCGGCAGGGTCGTGTACGTCTTCCGCTTGAGGAGCGCGGACGGCTCGGTGACGCAGGTCCAGACGAGGAGTCCGAGCCCGGCCACGAGCAGGCCCGTGCCGAGGACGGCCCGGCCGAGGGGCAGGACGTCGGCGTCGACGTCCGCCTCCCGCAGCGCCGCCGTCGGACCGACCTTCCCGGCCCGCCGGGACGCGGCGACGGCCCCGGCGAGAGCCACCGTCACCCCCGTCCAGAAGGCCGCGTGATAGGGCCAGGACGGTCCGCCGATCGTGAACCACGCGGGCGCGAGGCCGCCGTCGACGAGCGTCCGGGCGAGGAGGGGCGCGCCGAGGGCGCCGAGCGCGCACCCGGCGGCGGAGGCGAGCACGCCGAGCGCCGCGGCCTCGGCGAGCAGGAGCCGCCGGATCTGGCCGGGGGTGGCCCCGGCGGTCCGGAGCAGCCCGAACTCGCGTCGGCGCAGGGCGACGGCGAAGGCGAAGGTGGAGGCGACGACGAAGACGGAGACGAAGGCGGTGACGCCGCCGGAGGTGCCGAGGAGGGCGTTGAGGCCGACGAGGGCGCGGGCGTCCCGCTCGGGGTCGGGGTCGGCCTGGGTGCGCTCGCCCCCGGTGAGGACCCGGGCGCGGTCGCCGACGAGCGCCCGGACCTCGGCGGCGGGCGCGTCGACGCCGACGGCGTCGGGGCCGCCGGAGGCGGTGACGGTCCAGCGGGCGCGGAGCTCGCGGAGCAGTCCGTCGTCCACAGGCTGTGGACGGTCGAGCCGCTGCTCCACCGGTACGGTGTCGGGCCCGCGCCGCACGTCGAGCGTGAGCCGGTCCTGGCCCTGGACGACGACGGGCGAGGAGGCGAACCGCTGGGGAGAACGCTCGGGCGCGTGAAAAGTCGCGGAGAGGCCGAGCCCCATGGTGGCGAGCAGCCCGACACCGAGTGCGAGCGCGACGAACCCGCCGAGGAAGGAGGCCCAGCGGTCCCGGAGCCCGGAGAGGACGACGATCAGCACGAGGACCTCCCGGCGGAGACGCGGGCACCGGCACCGGCGGCGCGGCCGCCTGCAGGGCGGTCGCCCGCAGGGCGACCCCCGCGCCCGCCCGTCTCCAGCGCCGTCATCCGCGCCGCGACCGTCTCCACCGTCGGGTCCGTCAGTTCGGCGGTGACCCGGCCGTCGACCAGGAAGACCACCCGGTCCGCGCGGGACGCCGCCACCGGGTCGTGGGTGACCATGACGATCGTCTGGCCGTCGCGGTCGACCAGGTCCCGCAGCATGTCGAGCACCTCGCGGCTCGTGGTCGAGTCGAGCGCGCCGGTCGGTTCGTCGCCGAAGAGGACGGCGGGCCGGGTGATCAACGCCCGGGCGATCGCGACCCGTTGCTGCTGGCCGCCGGACAGCTCGCCGGGCCGGTGCCGTTCCCGGCCGGCGAGCCCCACGCGCGCGAGTGCCTCCCGTACGTCCGTACGGGACGGGCGGCGGCCGGCGAGTCGCAGCGGCAGGGCCACGTTCTGCGCGGCGGTCAGGGAGGGCAGCAGGTTGAAGGACTGGAAGACGAACCCGATCCGGTCCCGCCGCAGCAGCGTGAGGCGCCGCTCGCTCAGCCCCTCCAGGGCCGTGCCGCCGACCTCCACGGTCCCGGAGGTGGGCCGGTCGAGTCCGGCGGCGCACTGGAGGAGCGTGGACTTGCCGGAGCCGGACGGCCCCATGACGGCGGTGAAGGTCCCGGCGGCGAAGTCGAGGTCGACGCCGTCGAGGGCGCGGACGTCACGGTGGTGCCGGGTCAGGTGGCGGAGTCGTACGGCGGCTGTCGAGGTCATGGCTCAAGCGAACCGTTTCGGCCCGCGCCGATCACGACCACCACCGGGCGTCCCGAAGGTAGGCCTGGCCCTACCCCGAGCAGCATGGATTCCCCCAGGGGGCGTGACGGCTGAGACCATCGAGACCAGGGCGAGGAACGGGACGCGAGGGGTACGGCGTGAGCACCACCATCGACAAGGCCTTCGAGGCGCTGTACGCGAGCGACGACGGCTCCCTCGACATGGCGGCCTCACTGCTGGCCGCCGCCCCGGGCGCGGACGCCGAACTGGCACGGCGGGGCGAGGAGTTCGTACGGACGCTGTGGACGCGAGGCTGGCAGCCGGCGGACCTGGCCCGCACGGCCCGGCGCGAGCTCGCCGACGATCACGTACGGCTCCTCGCCGGCCTGATCAGGACGGAGACGGCGGCCTACGGGCGGCTCCCGCACCGCTGGCAGGCGCAGCTCGACGAACTGGACACGGAGGAGGGGCGCCCGACGGACCGCTTCTCGCGGGCGACGACCGTCCTGGAGCTGTACCGGCTGCTGGTCCGGCTGCCGCGCCTGGACGCGGTCGGCCCGGTGCCGGGGGAGGCCCTGCCGCCGGCGGTGGCGGGCGAGCCCCGGATGCTGACCCGGATCAGGGCGCTGCTCGCGAAGGCGGAGGCGACGGGGTACCCGGAGGAGGCGGAGGCGCTGACGGCCAAGGCCCAGGAGCTGATGGCCCGGCACAGCATGGACGAGGCGATGCTCGCGGCGGGCGCGCCGTCCCCGGAGACGCCGGGCGCGATCCGGATCGGGGTGGAGCCGCCGTACGAGCAGGCGAAGGCGATCCTGCTCGACGCGGTGGCGACGGCGAACCACTGCCGGGCGGTGTGGAACGAGGCGTACGGCTTCTCGACGGTGGTCGGCTTCGAGGCGGACCTGGACCCGGTGGAGCTGCTGTACACCTCGCTGCTGGTGCAGGGGACGGCGGCGATGACGCGGGCGGAGGCGGAGCAGCGGGCGGGCGGACGCAAGCGCACGAAGTCCTTCCGGCAGTCCTTCCTCCTGGCGTACGCGAACCGGCTCGGCGCCCGGCTCGCGGCGACGTCCCGCCGGGTGACGGCCGAGGCCCCGACGCTGCTGCCCGCGCTCGCCTCGCGCGAGGTGGCGGTCACCGCCCGCACGGACGAACTCTTCCCGGAGACCCGCACGACACGGGTCCGGGCGGCCTGGGACGAAGCGGGCTGGACCCACGGCGCAACGGCCGCCGACCAGGCGGGCCTCCACCCGAACCGCCCCCGCTTGCCGTAGCACCCCGACGGGGCGGCGCCCCCGCCCACCGCCGTGTGGGCAATCGTCCCGCTGGGGCGGGACGGGTGGGCACACGGGACGGCGCGCTTGGCCGCGCCCCCGCCTTCCGAGCCTGGACCCGCACTCCAAGTGGCGGCGCACGTCGTGGTGCGGGTCAGGGCACGGGAGCCTCGGGCGCCGGCAGGGCGCGGGTCCGTTGTGCCCACCCGTTCCGCCCCAGCGGAACGATTGCCCACAACGGGGTGGGTGGGCACCGCCCAGCGGAACGCATGCCCACAACGGGGGGCGGTGGGGGGAAATGCCCGGTTGAGACAGGTTCGCGGATACGCTCTCCGCATGAGCTGGCTCCGGGCGCTGAAGGAGACCGCCCGTTCCGGGCTCACCGTAGAGCGGCGACGCCTCGAACCCGCCGTCGCGGCCCGCGGCGCCCTGGGCCTCGCCCTCGTCGTCGGATTCTCGCTCGCCCTCTTCGGCCCCGCCGTCGCCGCCTCCTCCGCCTTCGGCGCCTTCCAGGCGGCCATCGCCACCTTCCAGCGTTCCTGGCGTCCCCGCCCCACCCTCGCCCTCGCCTCCGGCGCCAGCCTCGCCGTGTCCACCTTCCTCGGCTATCTCACCGGCGCCCACACGGCCCTCTTCCTCGCCCTGCTCCTCCTCTGGACGTTCCTCTCGGGACTCGCCTGGGCCGCGGGACCGACCGCCGGCATCATCGCCTCCTCCAACGTGGCGATCATGCTGGTGACGGTCACCCTCCCGACCTCCGTCGCCACCGCCGCCGGCCACGCCGTCATGATCTTCGCGGGCGGTGTCGTGCAGGCGGCCCTGGTGGTCCTTCTCCCGGTCCGCCGCTGGGGCGCCCAGCGCGACGCCCTCGCGGACGCGCTCGCTGCCGAGGCGGACTACGCCCGCCGGCTCCGCCACGACCCGGTCGCCCCGTTCGACCCCGTACCGCTCATGACGGCCCGCAACGCCGCCGCCGTGACGCCCCGCCAGGCCCGTACCCGCCCGGCGGAGCTGCACGGGGCGCGGGGCCTCGCGGAGCGGATCCGTCCGGTCCTGGCCTCGCTCGCGGACCCGGCGGTCGGCGTGCCGGAGGAGGGGCCGGAGCGGGCCCGGGTGCGGGAGCTGCTCGGCGCGGCGGCCGAGGTCCTGGACGCCGCCGCGCACGCGATCCGGCACGGCGAACCGGTCACCCTGCCCCCGCCCGCGCTCTCCGTCCTCCGCACCCCGGACACCGGCGCGATCCTCAAGGGCCCGTCCCGCCGGGCGGCGCTCCGCCTGGCGGCGCTGCTCGGCGACGTCGTCGAGACGGCGGAGCCGCGTACGGAGACGTCGGAGCCCTACGCCCAAGGGGCCCGCACCCGCCCGACCCTGCCCCGCCTCGCCCCCCTCGTCCTCGCGAAGGTGCGCGCCGAACTGCGCCCCGACTCCCCGGTCCTGCGGCACGCGGTCCGCGTCTCGGTGGTCACGGCCGCCGGCTACCTGCTGGGGAGCTGGCTTCCCTTCGGCCACGGCTACTGGGCCCCGATGGCCTCGGTCATGGTGATGCGCCCGGACTTCTCGCAGACGTACGCGCGCTCGGTGGCCCGCTTCGGCGGCACCCTCGTCGGCGTGGCCCTGGCGACGGCGGTGGTGCAGTCGGCGCACCCGGGCATGTATCTGTCCGCCGCGCTGGCGGTGGTCTGCGCGTTCGGGATGTACCTGCTGATGCGGACGGGGTACGCGGCGGGCCAGGTCTTCGTCTCGGCGTACGTCGTCTTCCTGCTCGGCATGGACGGCGCGGGCCTGACCCAGACCGTACGGGAAAGGGTCCTGCTGACCCTCCTCGGCGGGGTCCTCGCGATGCTGTCGTACGCCGTCTACCCGGCCTGGGAGACGCCCCGGCTGCGCGGCCGGCTCGCGGACTGGCTGGCGTCGGTCGGTGCGTACGCGGCCGTCGTCGCCGCGCGGTACGCCGACCCGGCAGGGCCGGCCAGCCCCGACGTACGGGAAGCGCTCCTGAAGACCCGCGCCGCCCGCGTCGCCTGGCAGGAGGCGGTGGCCCGGGCGACCCATGAACCGGTCCGGCACCGGGGCCTCTCGCACGCGGCGGTGGAACAGTCCGAGCACGCGCTCGCGGAGTTCGGCCGGGTGGCGATGCTCCTGGAGGCACACCTGCCGGAGCGCGGCGCCCCGCCCGTACCCGCCGCCGCGACCCTCGCGGAGTCCCTGCACCGGTCGACGGAGCGGGGCGCGAAGCAGGTACGGGAGCGCAGGGAGCCGCACTGGGACGACCTGCGCGAGACGGTCACCGCCTGGTCCGCCGAACCCCCGGACCACTTCCTGCTCGACAAGGGCGCCGTCCTGCTCCTGGAGACCCTGGAGGAGCTGACGACGGCCCTGACGGAGTCGAGACGCGGCCACTGATTTCGACGGCGTGTCATCCAGGGGCGGACGGGCCGGGCCGTGTCGAGCTCACCGGTGCCGGGGGCCGCACAGTCCTCGCCACCCTGCTCGAACTGCCGGGCCGCCCCGGCTGGGGTGTCTGGTTCGCGCGCACCGGCCCCGGGGACGGGGGGGGCCGGGGTCACGCTCTACGACCGCGCGGGCAAGCTCCTCGCCCAGTTCCCGGGCTGACGAGGGCGTCCTGCCACCGGGACGTCCTCCCTGCCCCGGCGGGAACCTCGCGTGCGCGTGCCACCAGGACGCCTTCCGCGCCCCGGCGGGCCCCCCGTGCGCGTGCTACGAGGACGCCTTCCGTACCCCGGCGGGAACCTCGCGTGCCACCAGGACGCCCCCCCCCCCCCCCCCCCCCCCCCCCCCGCGCCTGCTACCAGGACGCCTTCCGTACCCCCGGCAGGAACCCCGCGTGTGCCTGCTGCCGCACGCGTACCCGGGACAGGCCGAACTTCCGCAGGTGGCCTCGGGGGCGGCCGTCCACCGCGTCCCGGTTGCGGAGGCGGGTCGCGCTCGCGTCCCGGGGCTGGCGGGCCAGTTCGCGTACCGCCGCCTCGCGCTCGGCCGCCGGCGTGGCGGGGCGCCGGATGATCTCCTTCAGCTCGGCCCGCCGCTCGGCGTACCGCGCCACGACCGTCTTCCGTCGTTCGTTGCGGGCGATCTTGCTGCGCTTGGCCATCAGACCTTCCCTCCGCGCGCGCGGATGCGGGCCACGGCGGCCTCGACGCCGATGGTGTCGACGGTCCTGATCGCCCGGGCGCTCAGCGTCAGGCGTACGTACCGGCGCTCGCTCGCCAGCCAGTACCGCTTGCTCTGGACGTTCGGGTCGAAGCGGCGCGAGGTGCGCCGGTGGGAGTGCGAGATCCGGTTGCCGAATCCGGGCTGCGCTCCGGTCAGCTGGCAGTGGGCGGACAAGGGTGACCTACCTCTCGTCGGGGTCGTCCCAGAGTTGTTGGCAATGGGATTCATTTTCATTTACTCTACACACCATGGCACGCAACGAACTCCGCCCCGTGGTCAAGCTCCGCTCCACCGCCGGAACCGGATTCACCTACGTCACCCGCAAGAACCGCCGCAACGACCCCGACCGGCTCACCCTGCGCAAGTTCGACCCGGTCGCCGGCCAGCACGTCGACTTCCGAGAGGAGCGCTGAACCACCCCATGAAGCCCGGCATCCACCCCACGTACGCGCCCGTCGTCTTCCGCGACAAGGCCGGCGGCTTCGCCTTCCTCACCCGATCCACGCTCACCAGTGAGAAGACCGTGGAGTGGGAGGACGGCCGCACCTACCCCGTCGTCGACGTCGAGATCTCCTCGGCGAGCCACCCCTTCTACACCGGCACCGCGCGCGTGCTCGACACCGCAGGCCGCGTCGAGCGCTTCGAGAAGCGCTACGGACGGCGCGAGGCGCCCTGATGTTCTCCGTCGCCCTCGTCGGAGGCCTGCACTCCGACGCCCGCCACGCTGCCGTGGACCGGCTCCTGGCCGTCGTCCCCGGCAGCGTGGCGCTCCACCACGACCTCGCGACGGCCCCGGAGACCGGGACCGTCGCCCGTACCGTCCGCGACGCCACCGGCCTCCTCTCCGCCGGCGAGGCCCCGCTCGTCGACGACTGCGCCTGCTGCGCCCTGCGCGAGGACCTCGTGCCCGAGCTCGAACGGCTCCGCGCCGCCGGGCTGACCCGGCTCGCCGTCGTCGAGCTCTGGGACTCCGTCGAGCCCAAGGCGATGGCCGAGGTCGTGGCGGCCGCGGGGTTCCGGATCGGCGCCGTCGTCACGGCCGTCGACCCGGCGCTCCTCCTGCCGTACCTGGGCAACGGCGACGACCTCGCCGACGCCGGCCTCGCCGCGGCCGCCACCGACCGGCGCACGATCGCCGACACCTGGGCGCGCCAGCTGGAGTACGCGCCCGTGCTCGCCGTCGCCGAGTCCCCGGAGGCCGACGCCGAGGACCGGGCGCTGCTCGCCCAGCTCCACCCCACCGCCCTGCGCGTCCCCGTCGAGGACGGCGCGGCCCTCGCGCGGGCGGTCTTCGCCGGCTTCGACGTGGAGGCCGCGGCCGCCGCCCAGCACCCGGCCTGCGCGCTGCTGCCGCAGGAGGCGGACGAACACGGGGTCGCCACCTACGTCTGGCATCACCACCGGCCCTTCCACCCCGGCCGGCTGTACGCCGCCCTGGAGGGTCTCACCTGCGCCGCGGCCCGCAGCCGCGGCCGCTTCTACCTGGCCGACCGGCCCGACACCCTGCTCGCCTGGGACGCGGCGGGCGGTGCGCTCTGCGTCGAGAGCGCGGGGCCCTGGCTGGCCTCGCTGCCCGACGCGGCCTGGGAGACGCTTCTGCCGGTACGGAGGGCGGCGGCGGCCCTCGACTGGCACCCGGAGCACGGCGACCGCTGCCAGCACCTGGTCTTCACCTCGCCCGGCCTGGACCGTGACGGCCTCGCCGAGCTGCTCGACTCCTGCCTCCTGACGGACGCCGAGTACGCGGCGGGCCGTGACTCCTGGAAGGGGCTCGCTTCGGCCTTCGACACGTTCCTGGATGCCTGACCTCCACTGATGGCGTGTCAGGCGTGGTCGGGGCGGGCCGTACCCGGTGGTGGCACGCTCTGTCGCGTAGTCGCTACGCCACCCCTTGTGCACGTGCATCTGCTCATGCATCGGCATATGAACACAGCTATGATCCGAGGAAGTTGACACCTGCAACAAGCAACTCGGGGAGCTACCAGTGCATCATGCGCATCACGCGTACAACGGCATGGCGGCAACGGAGCTGCGAGGAGTCGTGTGGCAGAAGAGCCGGCACAGCAACTCCCAGGGATCCTGTGTGGAGTTCGCCAAGCTGCCGGGAGGCGACGTCGCCGTACGCAACTCGCGCCACCCCGACGGGCCCGCGCTCGTCTACACGCCCGCGGAGATCGAGGCTCTCCTGCTGGGTGTCAAGGACGGGGAGTTCGATCACCTGGTGTGACGGTGGATGAGACGCGAGAAGGGCCCCGACGGTTGCCGTCGGGGCCCTTCTCATGTCTCGAACTACTCCGGTGTCTCCCGTACTACTCCGGTGTGTCTCGTACCGCTCCGGTCACTGCTCCGGTCCGATCCGGAACAGCGCCCACACCACCTTGCCCTGGAGCGTGCCGGCGAGCGGGTGCCAGCCCCAGCTGTCGCTGAAGGAGTCCACCAGGAACAGACCGCGCCCCGACTCGGCGGCGAAGTCCTCCTCGCCGCCGCGCGCCTCCGGGCTCTCCCGGCTGGGGTCCCGCACGGCGCACACCAGGCGCGAGGCCCAGCGCATCAGGTGCAGCCGGACCGGCGGGTTCTGGCCGTCCTCCTGAGGCGCGTCGGCGGGCACCGCGTGACGCAGCGCGTTGGTGACGAGCTCGGAGACGACCAGGGCCACGTCGTCGAAGCGCTCCGTCAGTTCCCAGCGGTCGAGCGTGGTGCTGGTGAACTTGCGGGCCCCGCGCACGGCTTCGTACCGGGCGGGCAGGGCGCAGGAGGCGGAGGTGGAGACGGCGCCGGGATCGATCGGCGGAAGGCCCTGCCGTAACGGCTCGAGCACGGTCGATCCATTCGTCCCCATGCGAGGCACTCCCGGGAATCGCGACTGTGGTGCGACAACACGACAACACGAACGAGTACGCGGCTGCGCGGGCTCCATGGTTCCGAATGCGTCCACTGGATGCAAGGGCAGATGCACGTGCACGCGCCGGACCTGTCCGCCCACGTGCCGAATCTGTGCATAAGTCGTCCACACGATGAGGGGAACTTCCCCGGATCCGCACGCACTGTGCCCGTGATGTGCGCGTCGATGCCCGGAACTCGCCGCCTTTCCGTAATCGAATGTGTACGCGCTGAAGCGTTTGATGGCAGAATCCGGGGCTCGACGGGGGCTCGACACCGTAAAGGGGAGGCGAAGAGCCGTGACCGCAGGCGAATCGAGCGGAGCGAGCGGGAGCGTGGTGCGGCGCATCCTGCTGGGCTCCCAGCTGAGGCGGCTGCGCGAGTCGCGTGGGATCACCCGTGAGGCTGCCGGATATTCGATCCGTGCGTCCGAATCCAAGATCAGCCGTATGGAGTTGGGACGGGTGAGCTTCAAGGCCAGGGACGTCGAGGATCTGCTCACCCTCTACGGGGTCGGGGACGAGACCGAGCGCGGCGCGCTCCTCGGACTCGCCCGTGAGGCCAATGTCGCCGGCTGGTGGCACAGCTTCGGCGACGTCCTGCCCGGCTGGTTCCAGACGTACATCGGCCTGGAAGGCGCCGCCTCCCTCATCCGCGTCTACGAAGTCCAGTTCGTCCACGGCCTGTTGCAGACCGAGGCGTACGCCCAGGCCGTCGTCACCCGGGGCATGCCCGACGCCCCGAGCGCCGAGATCGACCGCCGCGTCGCCCTCCGTCTGGAGCGCCAGAAGATCCTCGTCTCCGAGCGCGCCCCGCAGTTCCACGCCGTCCTCGACGAGGCCGCGCTGCGCCGCCCCTACGGCGACCGGTCGGTCATGCAGGGGCAGTTGAGGCATCTCATCGAGATCTCCGAACACCCGGGCGTCACGCTCCAGGTCATGCCCTTCAGCTTCGGCGGCCACGCCGGCGAGAGCGGCGCCTTCACGATGCTGAGCTTCCCCGAGTCCGACCTCTCCGACATCGTCTACCTCGAACAGCTCACCAGCGCCCTCTACCTCGACAAGCGCGAGGAAGTCGCCCAGTACCAGCGGGTGATGGAGAAGTTGCAGAAGGACGGTCCGGATCCGGCCGAAAGCCGGGACCTTCTCCGAGGTCTCCTTCAACTCTCCTGATACATCAGTACGATGACGCCACATCAGTCGCACTGCAGGTAGCGGGTAGAGGGGTCTCAACCATGTCGCACTTCACCGACCTGGCCCACCAGTACATCGACGGCGAGTGGAAGCCCGGCAGCGGTTCGTGGGACATCATCGACTTCAACCCGTACACCGGGGAGAAGCTGGCGTCGATCACCGTCGCCACCGCCGATGAGGTCGACCGCGCCTACCGCGCCGCCGAGCGCGCCCAGACCGCCTGGGCCGAGACCAACCCGTACACGCGCCGGCTCGTCTTCGAGCGCGCGCTGCGGATCATCGAGGACCGCGAGGAGGAGATCGCCGAGACGATCGTCGCCGAGCTCGGCGGCACCCGTCTCAAGGCGGCCTTCGAACTGCACCTCGCCAAGGAGTTCCTGCGCGAGGCGATCCAGCTGGCGCTGCGCCCCGAGGGCCGCATCCTGCCCTCCCCGGTCGACGGCAAGGAGAACCGCGTCTACCGCGTGCCGGTCGGCGTCGTCGGCGTCATCTCCCCCTTCAACTTCCCCTTCCTCCTCTCGATCAAGTCGGTGGCGCCCGCGCTCGCGCTCGGCAACGCCGTCGTCCTCAAGCCGCACCAGAACACCCCGATCTGCGGCGGCACGCTGGTCGCGAAGGTCCTGGAGGAGGCCGGTCTGCCGGCCGGCCTGCTGAACGTCGTCGTCACCGACATCGCCGAGATCGGCGATGCGCTCCTGACCCACCCGGTCCCGAAGGTCATCTCCTTCACCGGCTCCGACAAGGTCGGCCGTCACGTCGCCACGGTCTGCGCGCAGAACTTCAAGCACGCCGTCCTCGAACTCGGCGGCAACAGCGCCCTGATCGTCCTCGACGACGCCGACGTCGACTACGCGGTGGACGCGGCCGTCTTCAGCCGCTTCGTGCACCAGGGCCAGGTCTGCATGGCCGCCAACCGCATCCTGGTGGACCGCACCCTGGAGGAGGAGTTCACCGAGAAGTTCGTGGCGAAGGTGAAGACCCTGCGCGTCGGCGACCCCGCCGACCCCGCCACCCACATCGGTCCCCTCATCAACTCCCAGCAGGCGGAGGCCGTCTCGGCGGTCGTCGACCAGACGGTGGCGGCCGGCGCGACGGCGCTGCTGCACGGCACGGTCGAGGGCAACCTCGTCTCCCCGTCCGTCCTCACCGGCATCTCCGCCGACGCCCCGGTCCTGAGCCAGGAGATCTTCGGCCCGGTCGCGCTGATCGTCCCCTTCGACGGCGAGGAGGAGGCCGTACGGATCGCCAACGACACCCCGTACGGGCTCAGCGGCGCCGTCCACACCGGGGACGTCGAGCGGGGTGTACGGGTCGCCAAGCGCATCCACACCGGCATGATCCACATCAACGACGGCACCGTGCACGACGAGCCGATCGTGCCCTTCGGCGGCGAGAAGCACTCGGGCGTGGGGCGGCTCAACGGCGAGGCGATGGTGGAGTCCTTCACCACCCAGAAGTGGATCTCGATCCAGCACGGCCGGAGCCGGTTCCCGTTCTGATCGCCCTCCCTTCCCGTCCGCGGACCCTTGAGGACAGAAGTTGTCCGCAAGGGTCCGTAGCGTGATCTGTGTCGAAGAAAGCCACAGCTAAGTAAGGCGGAGATCATGGTTGCCCTTGTTCCCTCGGAGACCCCCGGCGACGAGCGCGGCGCGTTCCTCAACTTCGTCGACGCCCAGCGCGCCGCGCTCCGCCGCTCGCTCCTCGGCCTGACCGAGGAGCAGGCGGCGAGCCGCCCCAGTGCCAGCGAGCTCAGCCTCTCCGGGCTCGTCAAGCATGTCGCCGAGGTCGAGCTCAACTGGCTGCGGCTGGCTCAGCAGCGGCCGAACGAGCGGCAGCGCACCGAGGAGACCTGGGGCGAGGCCTTCCGGCTCGTGGACGACGAGACGATCCCCGACGTCATCGAGTTCTGGGCGGACGTGGCGAAGCAGACCGAGGAGTTCATCCGCTCCGTGCCGAGCCTGGACGACACCTTCCCGCTGCCCGAGGCGCCCTGGTTCCCGAAGGACGGGCGGGTGTCGGTGCGCTGGATGCTGCTGCACCTGGTCCAGGAGATGGGCCGCCACGCCGGCCACGCGGACGTGATCCGCGAGTCGCTGGACGGCAAGGGATCCTTCGACCTGATCGCGCTGGAGAACGGCGCCGCCTAGTCAAGGTTGACTAACATCGAGGCATGTCAGCGATCCGACTCCTCGTCCTGGGCGCGGTCAAGCAGCACGGCCGCGCCCACGGCTACCAGGTGCGCAACGACCTGGAGTACTGGGGCGCCCACGAGTGGTCCCACGCGAAGCCCGGCTCGATCTACCACGCGCTGAAGCAGATGGCGAAGCAGGGAATGCTGCACGCGCACGAGGTCGCGCCGAGCACGGTGGGCGGGCCGCCGCGGGTGGAGTACGAGCTGACGGAGCGCGGTACGGAGGAGTACTTCGCGCTGCTGCGCGAGGCGCTGACCACGTACGACCAGAAGACGGACGTCCTGTCGGCGGCGATCGGCTTCATGGTGGACCTGCCCCGCGAGGAGGCCGCGGAGCTGCTGCGCCGGAGGGTGTCGGCGCTCGACGAGTGGCGGGCGTCGGTCACGGAGTACTACACGCCGGAGGGCGGCCCGGAGCAGCTCGGGCACATCGGCGAGATCATGCACATGTGGGTCCACTCGGCGGACGCGGGCAAGGAGTGGACGCTCGGCCTGATCGAGCGGATCGAGGGCGGGGCGTACGTGTTCGCGGGTGAGGGCGACCCGTTCGTGGGGGTGCTGGCGGAGGGCCAGGAGAACCCGTACGCGACGTGACGGCGGTGCGTGAGCTCCGCGGCGACCCGGGCGGCGAGCCGGGGCACCTCGCGGCGGCGGAGGTGTGGCCGCTGGTGCTGCCGGGGTGTTCTTCCCGCTGGCGGTACGGAAGTTCGGGCGGCTCGGCAAGTAGTGGCGCGGAGGTGGGAACCCGGGGGTGGCGAGCGGTGTATCGATAGCAGCGGTTCACCGCGGACCGCCCGAGGGGCAAGGGGGATCGAGCGATGCGCAGGCTCGCGGGAGCGGCCGGCGCCGTCGTGGCGCTGGTGTGGGCGGTACTGAGCGGGTGTACGGGGACGGGGTCGTCGGGGGCGCCGGGGCCTTCCCGGGCGGCCGTCCCGGAAGGCCGGGGGTCCTCGGGTGTGTTCGGGGCGCCGCCCCGGATGCCGTCCGGGCCGGGGCTGCCCGGCGGGGTGCACGGTCTGGGGTTCGCGCGGGACGGCAGCGGGTTCGCGCTGCTCGCCGCGTGCGTGAGCGAGCCGGCGGCGCCGGGGAGCGGCTTCTGCCGGCAGCACGTGGCGGTGCGGGACGCCGGGGCGGAGGAGTGGGTGCTGCGGCGCTCCCCGCTGCCCGAGATACCGGCGGACGAGGGCGTCTCGGCGAATCTGCTGGTGCTCGGACCGGGCCGGGCACTGGTGGAGGAGGGCGCGGCCGGGCCGGGCGGGCGGACCTGGTTCACCCGGGACGGCGGCCGGAGTTGGCGCGCGGGCGACCGGCGCACGGTCGGCAGGGTCCCGGAGATACCCGCGGGGGCGGTGCTCACCACCGACTGCGCCGCCCCGGCGGGGGCCCTGCCCGACGTGTGCGAGCGGGAGCGGCTCGTGGTGGTCTCGCCGCAGGACGGGCGGCGCCGGGTCCTCGTCCGGGGGCCGCTGCTCGGGGCGCATCCCCGGCCGGCGGAGCAGTCGGAGCCCGACGGGTCCTGGTGGGTCTCGGGCACGGACCCGCTGTCCGGTGGGCCGGCGGTCGCCGTCTCCCGGGACGGGGGCCGTGGCTGGACGGTGGCCCGGCTGCCGAGCGTGGCGAAGGGGCCCGGGCGGTACACGGCGGTGGCGGTGGGTCAGGACGCGGTGTACGCGGCGGAGATGGGGGAGCTGACGGGCGGTGATCCCGTGAAGAACGGGATGCGGGCGCTGCACCGTTCGGTGGACGGGGGCCGGAGCTGGCGCCGGGTGTGGACCACGGGGCCGGTCGGGGAGCCCCGCAGTCTGATGGGGCTGCCGGTGCCGGGGCCCGGCGGCCGGGTGGAGATCCCCGGGGAGCTGTCGGGGTACGGGAGCGTGGACGGCGGTCGTTCCTTCGCGGATCTGAAGGACGGCACCCGTTTCGTCCGCCGCACCCCGCTGGGCCTGCTGAGCGAGGGGTCCCGCTGCCGGTACGCGCTGACGGCGGACGGGGTGAGGTGGTCGGAGTTCCGGCTCGCCTGCGGGGACGAGGAGCCCTGAGCGAGCGGGCGCGGCCGGGCGGGGTCAGTGCAGGGAGTGGCCCTCGTGGTCGAGTTCGAGCTGGGGGCGGCCGGTGACGATCAGCCAGGCCGGGAGGGAGGCGAGGCAGAGGATGGCGAGCATCGAGGGGGAGGAGGAGGCGAGGACGGCACCGGTGAAGAGGCTGATCCAGCCCTGCCGGGTGGTGGCGAGCAGGACGCCGAGGACGGCGGCGGAGACGGCGACGGCCGGGTGGATCTCGGGGACGAGGGCCTGGGCGGACAGACCGAAGGCGGCGCCGATGAAGACGGCGGGGAAGATCCGGCCTCCGCGGAAGCCGCAGGCGGAGGCGACGAGGAGGGCGACGAGTTTGACGACGGCCATCTTCATCAGCTCGCCCGAGGACCAGCTGCCGATCGAACTGGCGAGCTCCTTGGTCTCGGCCAGGCCCTTGAAGAGCGTCAGATGCCCGCCGAGGGCGCCCAGGAGGCCGAGGGTGAGGCCGCCGAGGGGCAGCATCACCATGGGGTGCCGCAGCCGCCGGAAGACGTTGTGGACGTAGGGGAAGAGGTAGCAGGCGACGAGGCCGAGAACGGCCGCGAGGGAGGCGATCACCAGCGCGGCGAGGATGTCGTCGAAGCCGGGGTCGGTCAGCGGCGGAAGCCCGATGTCGAAGCTGGGGTCGGAGATCAGCTGGGTGGTCAGCGCGCCGGTGCCGGCGGCGACGAGCGGGGCGAAGAGCCGGTCCCAGAGGGAGCCGCGGCCGGGCTGGCCGGTGAGGGCCTCGGAGAGCACGAGGGCGGCCGCCACCGGTGTGCCGAAGAGGGCTCCGATGGTGGCGGCCGAGGCGAGCGCGATCCAGGCCGCGCCCGGCGCGGAGGGCGCCACCTTGCGGCCGAGCCAGTAGGTGAGGGCGATGCTGGACGCGATGATCGGGTTCTCGGGGCCGAGGCTGACGCCGCCCGCCAGTGCGAGGGTGCTCGCGAGCAGCAGCCCCGGCACCATCCCGGGGGTGTGCGGTGGTCCGCCGAGCCCTTCGGAGGCCGGGTCGGGCCCGGCGTGTCCGGGGAACTTCCACACGACGAGACCCACGGCGATGCCTGTCGCCGTGAGCATGACGATCATCCAGAGGGAGGAGTAGTTCCCGATGCCGAGCGCGTCCGGCAGGTTGTTCCAGAGCACATGCTGGAACTCCTCCGCGAGGGCGCTGATCCCGAGGAAGAGCAGGCTCGCCCCCACGCCGACGACGATCGCGGGCAGGATCTGCGGGAGCAGGAGCCGGGCGGACGCCTCCGGGGGAGCGGCGGGAGGCGGAGCATGATCGGTGGCCACCGACCCACCATATGTGAGCAAAAGGAACACAACACCCCGAAAAGCGCGAACGGCAACGCCCGGGTCGGCACTTGCACCTCACGTCGCGTCAGGACCCAGGCTGAACGGCGTACCGACAGAGAAAGGGCGGACGGCCGATGGGCTACTCCGTGGGACAGGTGGCCGGCTTCGCCGGGGTCACGGTGCGCACCCTGCACCACTACGACGCGATCGGGCTGCTCTCGCCGGGCGGCCGCAGTACGGCGGGGCACCGCCGCTACGACGACGCGGACCTCGACCGGCTCCAGCAGATCCTGTTCTACCGGGAGCTCGGCTTCCCCCTCGAAGAGGTCGCCGTCCTCCTCGACGACCCGCACGCCGATCCGCAGGAGCACCTGCGGCGGCAGCACACGCTGCTGACCGCGCGGATCGGCGAGCTCCGGAGGATGGCGGCGGCCGTCGAGCACGCCATGGAGGCGAAGAAGATGGGAATCAACCTCACCCCCGAGGAGAAGTTCGAGGTCTTCGGGGACAAGGACCCCGAACGGTTCGCGGAGGAGACCGCCCGACGCTGGGGCGGCTCCCACTCCCACGAGCAGGCCCAGGCGCGCGCCGCCGGGTACGGCAAGGAGGAGTGGCAGCGGATGAAGGACGAGGTGGACGCCTGGGGCGCGGCCTACGCCGCCCTGATGGCCGCGGGCGCGGACCCCGGGTCCGAGGCGGCCATGGACCTCGCCGAGGCCCACCGCCGCCACCTCACCACCTGGTTCTTCGACTGCCACCCCAGGACCCATGTGGAGCTCGCCGAGATGTACGTCGCCGACGAGAACTTCCACGCGTTCTACGAGTCGATCCACCCGGGCCTCCCCGAGCACCTGCGGGAGGCGGTCCGGGCGAACGCCGCACGCCGGGCGGCCTGAGCCCCAGGCGCGCGGCCTCAGGCGCGCGGTCCGATCACCACCGCCGTGCCGTAGGCGCACACCTCCGTGCCCACGTCCGCCGCTTCCGTCACATCGAAGCGGAACATGAGCACGGCGTTCGCGCCGCGCGCCTTGGCCTGCTCCACCAGGCGTTCCATCGCCTGGTTGCGGGTCTCCACGAGGGTCTTCGTCAGGCCCTTCAGCTCGCCGCCGATCATCGACTTCAGGCCGGCGCCGATCTGGCTGCCCAGATGGCGGGAGCGGACGGTGAGCCCGAAGACCTCACCGATCACCTGCCGGACCTCGTAGCCCGGCACGTCGTTCGTCGTCACGACCAGCACCTCGGGGTGCGGCCCCTGGCCGCCCCCGTACTCGTCGATGCCCATCGGCATGCACCTCCTGACCCCCAAGCCTCGGGCCGGCGGGCCGGGTCCGCATCCCGTGGGAGCCGGGTGGAACCGGGCGCCTCTGGACCGCGTTGATAGCTTGGGGCCAGCCGTCCCCCAAGCCCCCACCGACCGCAGGAGCCCGGAACCCCGTGAACACGCTTGCCCTCGGACCGAGCTGGCTGGACCCGGACTATCTGATCCAGACCTTTGGTCTGATCGGTGTCCTGGCCATCGTCTTCGCCGAGTCCGGCCTCCTCATCGGGTTCTTCCTGCCCGGCGACTCGCTGCTCTTCACCACCGGCCTGCTCGTGACCACGAACAAGCTGGACACGCCGCTGTGGCTGGTGTGCACCCTGGTGGCCGCCGCCGCCATCATCGGCGACCAGGTCGGCTACCTCTTCGGCCGCAAGGTCGGCCCGTCCCTCTTCAAGCGCCCCGACTCCAAGCTCTTCAAGCAGGAGAACGTCGAGAAGGCGCACGAGTTCTTCGAGAAGCACGGCCCGAAGTCGCTGATCCTGGCCCGCTTCGTCCCGATCATCCGGACGTTCACGCCGATCATCGCGGGCGTCAGCAGGATGAACTACCGCTCGTTCATCACGTTCAACGTCATCGGCGGCGTGCTCTGGGGCGCGGGCGTGACCCTGCTCGGCGCCTCCCTCGGCAAGGTCGAGTTCGTCCACAAGCACATCGAGATGATCCTCGTCGGGATCGTCCTGATCTCCGTGATCCCGGTCGTGATCGAGCTCCTCCGGGCGCGTTCCCAGTCGAAGAAGAACCCGGCGCAGAGCGACCACGACGCCCCCGGCACCGTGAACCCGCAGTCCTCCCGCGGCCGCCACGCCAAGCGGTAGGACCCGGAGCTAGAAACCCCGGGTGCGCTTCGCCGCGCGCCGCGCCGCCGCCGCGCCCGGGGCCTGCATGAAGAGGCGGGCCAGCTCGCTTCCCAGGTTCACGCCGATCGCGATCGCCAGGGCGAGCGCCGCCGCCTTCGCGAGCGAGGCGAAGCCCTGGTCCAGGTTGTTCTGGGCGATCGCGAGCACCCCGAAGTACGTCGCGGAACCGGGCAGCAGCGGCCCGATCGCCGCCGTCACGTACGGCAGCGACGAGGTGTGGTGATAGCGGGCGATCAGCTGCCCGAAGAGGCCCACCAGACCGGCCGCCACCGCCGTCGCCATCACCGCCGAACCCCCGGCGGTCACCGAGATCGACGCGTAGACCACCCACGCCACCCCGCCGTTCAGCGTCGCGAACAGCACCGTCCCCCGCGACTGCTGCAGCAGGATCGCGAAGGTCGCGCACAGCACCATCGACGCCAGGATCTGCGTCACCGGCCGCTCCACCGCCCGCAGCGCCCCCTCCGGGTTCAGCTGCGCGTCGAACTGCACCGCGATGTACAGCACCGACAGCACGCCCACCACGATCGCGACGAAGAAGTACGCGACCTCCAGGAGCCGCGCCGAGGCCGTGATGTAGAAACCGGTCAGACCGTCCTGCACGGCCGCGACCAGCGCCCGCCCCGGAATCAGCGCGAACAGGCCACCGGTGATCACCGCCGACGGACGCAGGTCCGCGTGCAGCATCGTCAGGAGCACGCCCATCGCCGCCGGCGGCATCGCCGCCACCAGGAACTGGTAGAACTCCGGCATCCCGCGCCCCGCGAACAGCCACGCGAGCCGGTCGCCGAGGACCGCGCCGAGCGCCGCCACGAAGAAGACCGTCGGACCGCCGCCGAGCAGCACCGAGGCCGCACCGGCCAGGACACCCGCCGCCGCCGTCAGAACCCAGCCCGGGTACGGGTGCCGGTTCCGCCGGATCTCCGCGAGCCGCCGGTACGCCTCCTCGGGCGTCACCTCGTGCGCCTGCGCGTTGATGTCCGAAAGCAGCTGGTACACGGCCGCGAGCCGCGTGTAGTCCGTACCCCGGCGCCGTACCGTCCGGTTCGCCGTGATCGGGTCGTCCACCAGCGAAGGCTGATAGGTGACGGACAACAGGGTGAACGTCACCGTCGGCTCGACCCGGTCCAGACCGTACGAGCGGCAGATCGCGAACATCGCCGCCTCGACGTCCTCCGCGCCCTCCCCGCCCGCGAGCAGCAGCTCACCGATCCGGAGGGTCAGGTCGAGCACACGCGGCACCGAGGGCCCGGACTCGTCCTCCTTGCGCGGCGCCTCCGGCACCGGCCGCTCACCCACCGGCAGCCGCAGCATCGTCCGCATCCGGTCCTGCCACGGAGCGTCCTGCGGGAGCCGCACCAGCGGCACCCCGTACGCCGGGGTGAACGCGGGCGGCGAGGTCTTGGCCGAGTACGTCGCGGGCGTCGCGAACGCAGAACCCTCCTGCTCCGCCGGCGGCTCCGTCGTCGTCCCCGGGGGAAGAGCGAACTCCGAGGTCGGATGCTCCTCCTCGGGCGGCGCGGGCTGCTCCACCCCGGCCGGCGCCACGAACGCGCTCCGCGCCTCGTCCGACTGCGGCTTCCGGTCCTCAGGAGCACCGTCCTCCGGCTCCGCCACCACTCTCTCCGCCTCATCCCCAGGGAATCGTGGATTCCAGTATGAAGGTGTGACGGATGCGCGAAAGGCGGTGCACCCCAAGAGGTGCACCGCCTTCAGTCGATCAAGCCCTCACGCGATCGGAGGGGCAGGGGCTCAGTGACCGCCCTGCTCCTTGGCGCGCGCGTACGACTTCTCGATCTCGGCCTCGGCCTCGGCGCGGCCGACCCAGTCGGCGCCCTCGACGGACTTGCCCGGCTCCAGGTCCTTGTAGACCTCGAAGAAGTGCTGGATCTCCAGGCGGTCGAACTCGGCCACGTGGTGGATGTCGCGCAGGTGCTCCATGCGCGGGTCCGTCGCCGGCACGCACAGCAGCTTGTCGTCGCCGCCGGCCTCGTCCGTCATGCGGAACATGCCGATGGCGCGGCACTTGATCAGGCAGCCCGGGAAGGTCGGCTCGTCGAGAATCACGAGCGCGTCCAGCGGGTCGCCGTCCTCGCCGAGGGTGTTCTCGACGTAGCCGTAGTCGGTCGGGTAGGCCGTCGACGTGAAGAGGCGACGGTCCAGGCGGATGCGACCGGTCTCGTGGTCGACCTCGTACTTGTTCCGCGATCCCTTCGGGATCTCGATGAGAACGTCGAACTCCACGGGTGGCTCCTCCTGAATCAACACAAGTGAATGCTCGCGACGACGCGCGGTGATTAAGTGTCCCTCACGCACGTGTGTGATCGCGAAAGGGGCTGGTCAGCAATGCCGGAGCCGAGGACGTGGCAGTTCACGGCGGGCTCCGCCGCCCTCGGTCTCGTCCTGGCCGCCGCGGCGGTCACCGCGGCCGGACCATGGGACGGAGGCCAGCGTACGGCCGAGCGGGCCCGCGCCGCCGCCCCCGCGACGGGTGGCACGCATCACGCCCCGCCCCCGGCCCCCGCCGCGCCCCGCCGCCCCGCGCCCGCCCCCAGCGCCCCGAGCGTCCTCACCGCCCTGCACGCCCCGGCCCCCCAGGGTCGCGCCGCCGACCTCGCCGCCCTCCTCGTCCCGCTCCTCGCCGACCCCGGCCTCGGCCCGCTCCGTACCGCCTCCGTCGTCGACACCACCACCGGGAAACAGCTCTACGGCGAGGCCGCGGGCACCCCCATGACGCCCGCCTCCACCGTCAAGATCGCCACCGCCGCCGCCGCGCTCTCCGCCCTCGGCCCCGACCACCGCATCCCCACCACCGTCACCGCAGCCCCCGACGGCAGCAGCGTCACCCTCACCGGCGGCGGCGACCCCACCCTCGACCCGGCCCGCCTCAAGGCCCTCGCCGCCGACACCGCCCGCGCCCTCAAGGCCCGCGGCCACACCTCCGTACGCCTCGCCTACGACACGAGTCTCTACCGGGGCCCCGCCCTCCACCCCATCGGCCCCAACGAGAACCTCGCGCCCGTCGTCGCCCTCATGACCCGCGAAGGACGCCTCGACGACAGCCGCAGCGGCCCCGCCCCCCGCACCGCCGACCCGGCCGGCGACACCGCCGCCGCCTTCGCGGACCTCCTCACCGAGGCCGGCGTCAGGATCACCGGCGACCCCGCGCCCGGCCGCACCCCCAAGGCCGCCCCCCTCGCCCGTACGGACTCCGCCCCCCTCGCCGACCTCGTCGAGCGCACCCTCACGAACAGCGACAACGACCTCGCCGAGGCACTCGCCCGGCAGACCGCCCTCGCCCGCCGGCAGCCCGCGAGCTTCCAGGGCGCCGAGAAGGCCGTACGCGACGAGCTCGCCCGGCTCGGCGCCCCCGTCGCCGGCGCCCGCTTCGCCGACGGCAGCGGACTCGACCGCCGCGACCGCGTCTCCGCCGCCCTCCTCACCGGACTCCTCACCCGGGCGGCCGACCCCGCCCGCCCCGCCCTGCGCCCCGTCCTCACCGGACTGCCCGTCGGCGGCTTCACCGGGACCCTCACCGGCCGCTTCGGAGCCGCCCCCGCCGGCGCCGGACTCGTCCGCGCCAAGACCGGCACCCTCACGGGCGTCAACACGCTCGCCGGGACCGTCGTCACCCCCGACGGGCGTCTCCTCGCCTTCGCGTTCCTCGCCGGCCGCACCCTCTCCCCGTACGAGGCACAGCCCGCCCTCGACCGGCTCTCCGCCGCCCTCGCCGGCCTGAAGTGACCCCACGCGCGCCCCTTCGAACCCTCACCGAACAGGCGTCGAGCCCGTACGGTTGACGCATGACGAGCATCGGTGGCGCAGGCACATCCGGGATGGTCGACTGGAACCTCGCGGTCGCGACCGCGACCCGCCTCGTGCGGCCCGGACCCGAAGTCAGCCGCGACGAGGCCCGTGAGGTCGTCGCCGAACTCCGCAGGCACGCCAAGGCGTCCGAGGAACACGTCCGCGCCTACACCCGGATGATCCCCGAGGGCACCGAACCACGCGACACGCCCGTCCTCGTCGTCGACCGGGCCGGCTGGATCAAGGCCAACGTCGCCGGCTTCCGCGAACTCCTCACCCCGCTCCTCGGCAAGATGCAGGAACGCCGCTCCGGCAACGCCGGAAGCGCCGTCCTCGGCAGCGTCGGCGGCAAGGTCACCGGCGTCGAACTCGGGATGCTGCTGTCCTTCCTCGCCTCCCGCATCCTCGGCCAGTACGAGACCTTCGCCCCCGCAAGCCGCGACCTCCCCACCGGGGCGAACGGCGGCGGACGCCTCCTCCTCGTCGCCCCCAACATCGTCCACGTCGAACGCGAACTCGACGTCTCCCCGCACGACTTCCGGCTCTGGGTCTGCCTCCACGAGGAGACCCACCGCACCCAGTTCACCGCCGTCCCCTGGCTCCGCGACCACCTCCAGGGCGAAATCCAGTCGTTCCTCGCCGCCACCGACGTCGACCCCGGCACCGTCGTCGAACGCCTCCGCGAAGCCGCCCAGACCCTCGCCGGCGGCCGCCCCGAAGGCGAGGAGGGCGAACCCGCCCCCTCCCTCGTCGAACTCGTCCAGACCCCCGAACAGCGCGAGATCCTCGGCCGTCTCACCGCCGTCATGTCGCTCCTCGAAGGCCACGCCGACTACGTCATGGACGGCGTCGGCCCCCAGGTCGTCCCCTCCGTCGCCGAGATCCGCGAGAAGTTCCAGGCCCGCCGCGCCCGCGGCGCCTCCCGCCTCGACCTCGCCCTGCGCAGGCTCCTCGGCCTCGACGCCAAGCTCCGCCAGTACCGCGACGGAGAGCGCTTCGTCCGCGCCGTCGTCGACCAGGTCGGCATGGACGGCTTCAACCGCGTCTGGACCTCGCCCAACACGCTCCCCACCAAGACCGAGATCGCCGCCCCCACCGACTGGATCGCGAGGGTGCACCGTAAGGCAGACTCCTGAGACAGGAGCGGCACACGACACAGGAACACGTCGAAACGCCCCACCAATCACCCATCCGAGGGACCCTGGGCATGGGGTGAGGCGTGCAATGCTCGGGTAACGGCCGGGTTTCTGTCACCATCGACGCACTCTGAGTGACCGAACCCCCCTTTCCGACCGTTAAGACTCCGACCGAGGCACCCCACTCCCATCACGAAGGGCACCGGACATGGGTCCCCATCCTGCGGTCGCGGCGATACGCCTGGCGGTCCGCCGCGTACTCCACGACGTCCTCACCGACCACACCACCGGCGACGAACCGCTGGTGCTCGTCGCCTGCTCCGGAGGCGCCGACTCCATGGCGCTCGCCTCCGCCCTCGCCTTCGAGGCCCGCAAACTTCCCGTGCGCGCCGGCGGCATCACCGTCGACCACGGCCTCCAGGACGGCTCCGACACCCGGGCCGCCGAGGTCGCCGGACGCATGACCGCCCTCGGACTCACCCCTGTCGAGTCCCACACGGTCACCGTCGGCCGGGAAGGAGGCCCCGAGGCCGCGGCCCGCGACGCCCGGTACGCCGCCCTCGACGCCGCCGCCGAGCGCCACGGCGCCGCCGCGATCCTCCTCGGCCACACGCGCGACGACCAGGCCGAGACCGTCCTCCTCGGCCTCGCCCGAGGCTCCGGCATCCGCTCGCTCTCCGGCATGGCCGCCGTCTCCGGCGCCTCCGGCCGCTACCGGCGCCCGTTCCTCCAGCTCGACCGCCAGACCGTCCGCAAGGCCTGCATCGCCCAGGAACTCGCCGTCTGGGACGACCCGCACAACAGCGACCCCGCCTACACCCGCTCCCGGCTCCGCCACGAGGGCCTCCCCGCCCTCGAGAAGGCCCTCGGCAAGGGCGTCGTCGAAGCCCTCGCCCGAACGGCCCAGCTCTCCCGCGACGACGCCGACGCCCTCGACACCTGGGCCGCCGACGCAGAGACCGCCGTACGCGACGAGGCGGGCGCCCTCGAATGCGCCAAGCTCTTCGGGCTGCCCCCCGCCGTACGCCGCCGAGTCCTGCGCCGCGCCGTGATCGCCGAGGGCGCTCCCGCCGGCTCCCTCTTCGCCCGCCACATCGAAGAAGTCGACCGGCTCATCACCGGATGGCGCGGCCAAGGGGCCATCAACCTGCCCGGCCGAGTCGAAGCGCGCCGTCAGGGTGGCAGACTGGTCATCCGGCAAGGCTGACGCACGCTGCAACGAAAGTGACCCGGGTGAACGAGAAGGACATGGGCACCGACCTCCAGTCGGTGCTCATCACCAAGGAAGAGATCGACGCCAAGCTGGCAGAGCTGGCCGCGAAGATCGACGCGGAATACGCGGGCAAGGACCTGCTCATCGTCGGTGTCCTCAAGGGCGCGGTGATGGTCATGGCGGATCTGGCTCGCGCCCTGTCCACCCCCGTCACCATGGACTGGATGGCCGTCTCCTCCTACGGCGCCGGCACCCAGTCCTCCGGCGTCGTCCGGATCCTCAAGGACCTCGACACCGACATCAAGGGCAAGCACGTCCTGATCGTCGAGGACATCATCGACTCCGGCCTGACCCTGTCCTGGCTGCTGTCGAACCTCGGCTCCCGCGAGCCCGCCTCCCTCGAGGTGTGCACCCTCCTGCGCAAGCCGGAGGCCGCGAAGGTCGCCATCGACGTCAAGTGGATCGGCTTCGACATCCCCAACGAGTTCGTCGTCGGCTACGGCCTCGACTACGCCGAGAAGTACCGGAACCTTCCGTTCGTCGGCACGCTCGCTCCGCACGTCTACGGCGGCTGAACCCCGCCCCCGTACGGGGAACCCGCACCGCCTTCCCCCCGTTGAACCGTGGGAAGGCGGTCGCGGGCGACGATGCTGAGGTACCGTCCGAAGAACAGCTTTTTCACACAGCAGCTCTCACAGCAGCATTTTCCTACGGGCAGGAGGGACGGGGCGTACTCGCTCCGTATGGATGGACGTGAAGCGATACTTCCGTGGGCCGGTCATGTGGATCGTGCTGGCCGTCCTCGCCGTGGTCGTGCTGATGCAGGTCGTCGGCTCGTCCGAGGGCTACAAGACGGTGGACACCGGCCAGGTCGTCCAGGCGATCGACAAGAACCAGGTCAAGCAGGCAAAGCTCACCACCGGTGACGAGCAGATCATCAAGATCGAGCTCATCGACGGCCAGAAGATCGACAAGAGCAGCAAGGTCCAGGCCAGCTACATCGGCACCCAGGGCGCGGACCTCGCCGACAAGCTCCAGGACAAGTTCGAGGCCGGGCAGATCGAGAAGGGCTACACCGTCTCCCCGACGAAGCAGTCGCCCTTCGTCTCGATCCTGCTCTCGCTCCTCCCCTTCGTCCTCATCGTGGTCGTCTTCCTCTTCCTGATGAACCAGATGCAGGGCGGCGGCTCCCGCGTCATGCAGTTCGGCAAGTCCAAGGCGAAGCTCATCACCAAGGACACGCCGAAGACCACGTTCGCCGACGTCGCCGGCTCGGACGAGGCCGTCGAGGAACTCCACGAGATCAAGGAATTCCTCCAGGAGCCCGCGAAGTTCCAGGCCGTCGGCGCCAAGATCCCCAAGGGCGTCCTGCTCTACGGCCCGCCCGGAACCGGCAAGACGCTCCTCGCGCGCGCCGTCGCCGGCGAGGCCGGCGTGCCGTTCTACTCGATCTCCGGCTCCGACTTCGTCGAGATGTTCGTCGGCGTCGGCGCCTCCCGGGTCCGCGACCTCTTCGAGCAGGCCAAGGCCAACGCTCCCGCGATCGTCTTCGTCGACGAGATCGACGCCGTCGGACGCCACCGCGGCGCCGGCCTCGGCGGCGGCCACGACGAGCGCGAGCAGACCCTCAACCAGCTCCTCGTCGAGATGGACGGCTTCGACGTCAAGGGCGGCGTCATCCTGATCGCCGCCACGAACCGCCCCGACATCCTCGACCCCGCGCTCCTGCGCCCCGGCCGCTTCGACCGGCAGATCGCCGTCGACCGCCCGGACATGCAGGGCCGCCTGGAGATCCTCAAGGTCCACCAGAAGGGCAAGCCGGTCGCCCCGGACGTCGACCTCGGCGCCGTCGCCCGTCGCACCCCCGGCTTCACCGGTGCAGACCTCTCCAACGTCCTCAACGAGGCGGCGCTCCTCACCGCTCGCGGCGACCAGAAGCTGATCGACAACACGGCTCTGGACGAGGCGATCGACCGTGTGGTCGCGGGCCCGCAGAAGCGGACCCGGATCATGTCGGACAAGGAGAAGAAGATCACCGCGTACCACGAGGGCGGCCACGCCCTCGTCGCGGCGGCCTCGCCGAACGCCGACCCCGTCCACAAGATCACCATCCTGTCCCGCGGCCGCGCCCTGGGCTACACGATGGTGCTCCCGGAAGAGGACAAGTACTCGACCACGCGCAACGAGATGCTCGACCAGCTGGCGTACATGCTGGGCGGGCGCGCGGCCGAGGAGCTCGTCTTCCACGACCCGACCACGGGCGCCGCGAACGACATCGAGAAGGCCACGGGCACGGCACGCGCCATGGTCACGCAGTACGGCATGACCGAGCGGCTCGGCGCGATCAAGTTCGGCGGCGACAACACCGAGCCCTTCCTCGGCCGTGAGATGGCGCACCAGCGCGACTACTCGGAAGAGGTCGCGGCGCTGGTCGACGAAGAGGTCAAGAAGCTCATCGAGACCGCGCACAACGAGGCCTGGGAGATCCTCGTCGAGAACCGTGACGTCCTCGACAACCTGGTCCTCGCCCTCCTCGAGAAGGAGACGCTGGGCAAGGAGGAGATCGCCGAGATCTTCGCCCCCATCGTCAAGCGCCCGGCCCGCCCGGCCTGGACGGGCTCGGCCCGCCGCACCCCGTCCACGCGTCCGCCGGTCCTCTCCCCCAAGGAGCTGGCCCTGACGAACAGCGCGAACGGCACGGCGACCACGGCGGTGGACACCACCAAGGGCATCGACATCGCCCCGGTGGACGCCCCCGAGGACTGACCGTCCCGGCACCCCCGGAATGGAAGCCGCGCCCCCACAGGTTCTAGCCTGTGGGGGCGCGGCTATTTCGCGCGCACACAGTCAGACGGAACGAGGCACAGGATGACCGACCCGGTGACGCTGGACGGCGAGGGCACGATCGGCGAGTTCGACGAGAAGCGCGCCGAGAACGCCGTACGGGAGCTCCTCATCGCGGTCGGCGAGGACCCGGACCGCGAGGGGCTGAAGGAGACGCCGGCGCGGGTGGCGCGGGCGTACAGGGAGCTGTTCGCGGGGCTGTGGCAGAAGCCCGAGGACGTTCTGACGACGACGTTCGACCTGGGACACGACGAGATGGTCCTGGTGAAGGACATTGAACTGACTAGTCAGTGTGAACATCATTTGCTGCCATTTCATGGCGTAGCTCACATTGGTTACATTCCGGCGGAAACGGGCAAGATTACCGGTCTGTCGAAGCTGGCCCGTCTGGTCGACGTCTATGCCCGGCGCCCGCAGGTGCAGGAGCGTCTGACGACGCAGATCGCCGACTCGCTCATGAGGATCCTTGAGGCGCGCGGCGCGATCGTCGTCATCGAGGCGGAGCACATGTGCATGGCTCTCCGCGGAGTCCGCAAGCCGGGCGCGAAGACGACGACCTCGGCGGTGCGCGGCCAGCTCCGTGACGCCACCACCCGTGCCGAGGCCATGTCCCTGATACTGGCTCGCTAGTCCGCCGGTACCGGGGCGATGTCGGTGGGAGCGGTTAGCCTGCGCGGATGATCGAGACGACCTGCGAAGACCGCCGCTTCCCGCCCGCGCTGGCCGCTGTCGCCCGCGCCGCGTTCGACTACGCCGAGGGCGCGGGCGTCGACTTCGAGCCGTACGAGGACTTCGAGACCGCCGCGGAGACCACGGACTGGATCCGGCACTGGACCGGCAACCACGAACTCGACGGGGACGCCTACCGCGTCTTCGGGCAGGACGGGGCCGGTGGGCTCGCGGCGATCTGGTGCGCGCGGCCGGGGCTGCCGCTCGCCGCGCAGCCCGTGGTCTTCATGGGCTCGGAGGGCGAGCGCGGGGTGGTCGCCGGAAACCTGTCCGACTTCCTGTGGGTGCTGGCCGACGGCTTCGGGCCGATGGAGGCCGCGCTGTACAGGGAGCGGGCGGCGCGCCCGGACGCCGCCCTGGCCGAGCTCGCCGAGCGGCACGCCACCACGCCGCGCCGGGCTGCCCGGGAGATCGTCACCGAGGCGCAGGCCGAGTTCGCCGGCTTCTCCGAGGACCTCGACGAGCTCTGCCGCTGAGCCCCGCCCGCAGACCTAGACCCGGGCCTTGCCCGGGCCTTCGTCGTCGTCCTCCGGGAGCTTGCACACGCGCTCCAGGAAGAGGGCGGCCGCGATGACGGCGATGCCCGCCGCGACCGAGAAGGCCGCGTAGAGGGCCTGGTCGCGGCGGGCGGGGACGTCGAGGGAGCCGAGGAGGAAGACGCCCGTGCCGCCGTACATGCCGGCGACGAGGGCGGCGACCAGGGCGCTCGCCTGGCCGAAGACCACCGCGCGGGCCGCCATCAGGGGTTCGACGCCCTTGGCGCCGGGGCGGCGCTCGCGCTGGGCCTTGAGGCGGGCGCGGATCGAGAGGGCGGTCGCGGTGAGGACGACGGCGATCACGGCGAGGACGATGGGCGCGGCGAGCGGCACGCTGGGGAGGGTGCCGAACGCGTCCCAGAGCCGGGCGGCGCCCCAGGAGAGGATGCCGGCGACCAGGAACAGTCCGGTGAGTACTTTCAGCCGCAGTTGTTTCACCGGGTGTCCTTCGGGTCGTCGCTGGGGCGGTCTGGCACGAGCGTAACGACTACTCCGGGAGACGGAGTTCCAGGTCGACACGGGGAGTGACGCCTTCGCGGCCGAGGGCGGCGAGGAGGTCGGCGACCGGGCCGTGGCCGGGGAGCTGGGCGTCGGGGTCCACGTCGTGCCAGGGGGCGAGGACGAAGGCGCGCTGGTGGGCGCGGGGGTGCGGGAGGGTGAGGACGGGGTCCTCGGAGACCACGTCCGCGTAGGCGACGATGTCGACGTCGATGGTGCGGGCGCCCCAGCGCTCCTCGCGGACGCGGTGGAAGGCCTCCTCGACGGCGTGGGCCCGCTCCAGGAGGGAGGAGGGCGGCAGCGTCGTCTTCACGAGGGCGACGGCGTTGAGGTACGAGGGCTGGCTGCCGGGCTCGACGCCCCAGGGGGCCGTCTCGTAGACGGGGGAGACGGCTTTGACGCGGAGGCCGGGGGTGTCGCCGAGGGCGTCCACGGCGCCCTGGAGGGTCTCCAGGCGGTTGCCGAGGTTGGCGCCGAGGGCGATGACGGCCCAGCGGGGGTTGGAGAGGGTGGTGTCGGCGGCGTCGACGGTCTCGACGACGGAGGCCGGCACGGGCTGGACGGTGGGGTCGCTCTGCATCGGCTTCATCGTCGGCTCCGGGTGATCGTGATGGTCACGTCGTCGAAGGGCACGGTGATGGGCGCGTCCGGCTTGTGGACGACGACCTCCACCTCTTGTACCCCGGCGTGGCTGAGGCACTGCTGGGCGATGCGCTCGGCGAGGGTTTCGATGAGGTCGACGGGCTCGCCCTGGACGACGTCGACGACCTCTTCGGCGACGATGCCGTAGTGCACGGTCTTCGTGAGGTCGTCCTCGGCGGCCGCCGGGCGGGTGTCCAGGCTGAGAACCAGGTCCACGATGAAGGTCTGGCCCTCCTCGCGCTCCTTGGGGAAGACGCCGTGGTGGCCTCGGGCCTTGAGGCCGCGCAGCGCGACACGATCCACGCGAATCACTCCTGCTGTCGTAGTTCGGGTGGCCACGCAGCCGGGTGCGGACGGCCGGGTGTCCACTTCGAATCTACCTGCGGGGACCGACAGCGCTTGCCCTTGGGGGGCCGTGGGCGGGTCAGGAGGGTGGTTCCGAAGGCTCGGCGCCGTCTTCGGGGCCGCTTGTCTCCTCGGTGTCGCCGAGGACGGGAGAGGCGTGGTGGGACCAGATCCGCCAGCCTCCGGGTGTGCGGCGGAACACATTGGTGGCGACGACGAGCTGGCCGACGAGGGGGCCGAGCTCGGCTCCGTCCTCGGCGGGGCCGCCGCTGAGGATGTTCTCGGTGCAGGTGACGAGGGCGGTGTCGCCGGCCAGGGAGATCCGCAGGTCGGTGAGGAAGAACTGGATGTAGTCGGTGTTCGCCATGATCAGGGCGTACGAGCGGAGCACCTCGCCGCGGCCGGTGAGGACGGGCCAGCCGGGGTGGACGCAGGTGATGGGGGTGGCTCCGTCGTCGAGCCAGAGTCCGGAGAGGCTCTCGAAGTCGCCGGTCTCCATGGCCTCGTAGAAGGCGGTGTTGGCGGCTTCGACGGCTGCCTCGTCGGTGCCGCGGTCCGTGCGGCTCACGCGGCTCCCTCGACGGCTCGGGCGACCCGTACGGCGTCGGCGGTGGCCCGTACCTCGTGGACGCGGACGGCCCACGCGCCCGTGTGGGCGGCGATGGCGGAGACGGCGGCGGTGGCGGCGTCGCGCTCGCGGGCGGGGGGCGGCGTGGCGCCCTCGCGGGTGAGGACGTGGCCGAGGAACCGCTTGCGGGAGGCGGCGACGAGGAGGGGGCGGCCGAGGGCGCGGAGTTCGGGGAGGTGGGCGACGAGGGCCAGGTCGTGGGGGGCGAGTTTGGCGAAGCCGAGGCCGGGGTCGATGACGATCCGTTCGGGGGCGATGCCGCCGTCGACGACGGCCTCCATGCGGGTGCGGAGTTCGGCGACGACCTCGCCGACGACGTCGTCGTACACGGCGAGGCTGTTCATGTTCTCGCTGAAGCCGCGCCAGTGCATGACGACGAAGGGGACTTCGGCGGCGGCGACGGCGGGGATCATGCCGGGGTCGGCGAGGCCGCCGCTGACGTCGTTGACGAGGACGGCGCCGGCTTCGACGGCGCGGGCGGCGACGGCGGCGCGCATGGTGTCGACGGAGACGGTGACGCCTTCGGCGGCGAGGCCGCGGACGACGGGGATGACCCGGCGGAGCTCTTCGTCCTCGTCGACGCGGGTGGCGCCGGGGCGGGTGGACTCGCCGCCGACGTCGACGAGGTCGGCGCCCTCGGCGACCAGGTCGAGGCCGTGTTTGACGGCGGCCGTGGTGTCGAACCAGCGGCCGCCGTCGGAGAAGGAGTCGGGGGTCACGTTGACCACGCCCATGACCGCGCAGCGGTCCCACTCCGGCAGGCCCTGGGCCGTGCCCCGGTCGATCGTCGTACTCATGTGTCCAGCGTAGGGCCCAGGGGTGATATCAGGCCGCGCGGACCTCTCGGTCGGCCGTCTGGGCGGGGACGATGTGGGCGCAGGGGCGGGGGGCCGGGGCGGGGCGCCGGTGGGTGAAGGGGCGGGGCAGGGAGAGGTTCACGAAGCCTTCGGCCTGCATGGCGGCGAAGCCGATGCGGGGGAGGTCGCGGCTCTTGCGGTAGACGACGAAGCGGGGTTCCCAGCGTGGCCGGAACTTGGCGTTGAACTTGTAGAGCGACTCGATCTGGAACCAGCGGGAGAGGAAGACGAGGAGGCCGCGCCAGACGCGCAGGACGGGTCCCGCGCCGATCTTCTCGCCGCGGGCGAGGGCGGCGCGGAACATGGCGAAGTTGAGGGACACGCGCGCGATGCCGAGGTCGGGGGAGGCCTGGAGGGCGGCGACGATGAGGAGCTCGTTCATGCCGGGGTCGGCGGAGCGGTCGCGGCGCATGAGTTCGAGGGACATGCCGTCGGGGCCCCAGGGCACGAAGTGGATGATCGCCTTGAGGTCGCCGTAGGGCGAGGTGTCGTCGTCCTTGTGGGCGGTCGCTATGACGGCGTCGCCGTCGCCGGGGGCGCCGATGCGGCCGAGGGCCATGGAGAAGCCGCGTTCGGTGTCGGTGCCGCGCCAGTCGGCGGCGGCGCGGCGGACGCGTTCGAGTTCCTCGTCGTCGAGGTCACGGACCCGGCGGACCTGGGTGGTGTAGCCGTTGCGCTCGATGCGTTTGACCATCTGGCGGACGTTGCGCATGGCCCGGCCGGAGAGGGAGAAATCCGCGACGTCGACCACCGCCTCGTCGCCGAGTTCGAGGGCGTCGAGGCCGGTCTCGCGGGTCCAGACCTGGCCGCCGGTCTCGGAGCAGCCCATGACGGCGGGGGTCCAGGAGTGGGCTTTGGCCTCGTCCATGAAGCGTTCGATGGCGCCGGGCCAGGCTTCGACGTCGCCGATGGGGTCGCCGCTGGCGAGCATGACGCCGGAGACGACGCGGTAGCAGACGGCGGCCTTGCCGCTGGGGGAGAAGACGACGCCCTTGTCGCTGCGGAGTGCGAAGTGGCCGAGGGAGTCGCGGCCGCCGTGCTGGTCGAGGAGGGCGCGGAGCCGGATCTCGTCCTCGTCGGTGAGGCGGGCGGCGGGGTGTTCGGGGCGGAAGGCCAGGTAGATGGTGGTGAGGGCGGTGAGCATGCCGAGGGCGCCGAGGGAGTAGCCGACGGTCCAGTCGACGCCCTTGGTGTAGGCGACGGGGCCTTCGATGCCGAGGAGTCCGTAGAGGACGTGTTCGAGGCGGTCGGCGAGGCTGGGGCTGCCGACGACGCGGCGGGGGTGGGCGCTGACGATGACGAGGCCGAGGGCGATGGATCCGGCGCCCATGACGACGAAGTTGGCGAGGGCCCGCCAGCGGCTGCGGGGGTCGGGGAGGGCGGCGAACTCGCCCCGGTGGCGTACGAGGAGGGCGAGGAGTACGAGGGAGAGGACGGCGCCTAGGACGGAGTGCCGCCAGACGAACTGGGCGGCGGCGCCGAGGGGGAGGAGGACGACGGCGGCGCGCCAGGCGCGGCGCTTGTTCCGTTTGAGGCCGTGGGCGAGGAGCAGGAGGAGGACGCCGGCGCTCAGGGAGAGGGCGGCGGAGAGCGGGCCGAGGGTGCCGGGGAGGACTTCGGCGACCGCGTGCATGCGGCTGGCGCGGAAGCGGGGGAAGACCCCGGCGGCGATGTCGATGAGGCCGATGAGGGTGCAGGCCGTGCCGACGAGGGCCGGGACCTTCTCGGGACGGGGGCCGCGGAGAATCCGCCGCACCCGAACCGGAACCAATCCCGATTTGTCCCCATCTACCGTGACAGACATGGCTTCCCGTACTTCCCGTGGTCCTGCGCAGGGTCTTTGACTCCGGTCGGGCCCTGCGGCGCGTTCGGCGGGCCGTTCCGGCTGGTGCGCCTTCTATGACGGAGGTGTACGGGGTCGGGTTCATTCGTGCACAGGAAAATCTCGGAAAGAAGGCTCGGTCGTCTCATGGGTCTCACCAGTGACAAAGTCCTCGTGTCGGCCGTGGTGCTGGCCGTGGTGCTGTTCGGGGCCACGGTCTGGCTGTGGCCGAGGCTCTCGCGGCGTGGCTGGCGGCCGGTCACGGGGCGGGTGGGGCTGCTGCTCGTGACGCAGCTGGCGCTGTTCGCGGCGGTGGGCCTGGGGGCGAACCGGTCGTTCCTCTTCTACGGCTCGTGGGCCGACCTGTTCGGTCAGGAGCAGGAGCTGGGGGTGGTCGTCGACCACGCGGCCGGCTCGAAGGACGTGCGGGTGGTGGGGACGCAGGCGCTCGACGTGCCGGGCGGCAGCCGTCCGTCGGTCGGCGGGCAGGTGCAGAAGGTCGTGGTGGAGGGGGAGCGGTCGGGGATCGCCTCGCCGGCCTATGTGTATCTGCCGCCGGAGTACTTCCAGGCGCGGTACGCGAAGCGGAAGTTCCCGGCGACGGTGGTGCTGACGGGGTATCCGGGGACGGCGGAGAACCTGATCAAGGCGCTCGACTATCCGGGGAAGGCGTACGCCCAGGCGAGGGCGGGGCGGATGCAGCCGATGATCCTGGTGATGCTGCGTCCGACGGTGGCGCCGCCGCGGGACACCGAGTGCGTGGACATCCCCGGGGGCCCGCAGGCGGAAACGTTTTTCGCGGAGGACCTGCCGAAGGCGGTCTCGGGGATGTACCGGGTGGGGACGAAGGCCCGGAACTGGGGGTTCATGGGGAACTCGACGGGCGGTTACTGTGCGCTGAAGATCGCCCTCCACCACCCGGACCGGTTCGCGGCGGGGGCGGGCCTCTCCGCGTACTACAAGGCGGCGGAGGACGTCACGACCGGGGACCTGTTCCACGGGGACACCGCGCTGCGCCGGCGGGGCGACCTGCTGTGGAGCCTGGACCACGGGCAGTTGGGGAGTACGTCGTTCCTGGTGACGACGTCGAAGAAGGGCGAGGGGAACCTGAAGAGCACGCGGGAGTTCATCCGGAAGGTGAAGAGCCCGGCGCAGGTCTCGTCGATCGTCCTGGACAGCGGCGGCCACAACTTCAACACGTGGAACCGGGAGATCGCGCCGGGCCTGGTCTGGATGGGTGAGCGGCTCAGCGCGAACTAACCGGCTTCGGGGGCGGAGGCGCGGCGCAGGGCGCGGTGGACGCCGGCGGGGGTGAGGACGCCGAGCGGCCGGCCGTCGTCGCCGGTGACGGTGAGGCGGCCGGTGTCGTGCTGGAGGAGCTCGGCGAGGGCGTCCTTGAGGGAGGTCCCGAGGGGTACACGGGTGCCGTCCTCGTCTTCCTCGGGGCCGCCGGCGTACCCTTCGCGGCTTCCCTTCCAGATGTCGAGGTCGGCCTCGGTGACGGGGGTGACCGCGAGCCGCTTGAGGCCGCGGTCGCTGCCGACGAAGTCCGCGACGTACGGGGTGGCGGGGGAGCCGAGGACGGTGGCGGGCGTGTCGAACTGTTCGATGCGCCCGTGTCCGTAGACGGCCATGCGGTCGCCCATGCGGACGGCCTCCTCGATGTCGTGGGTGACGAGGAGGACGGTCTTGCGGACGGTGGCCTGGAGCGCGAGGAACTCGTTCTGGAGACGCTCGCGGACGACCGGGTCGACGGCGCCGAAGGGCTCGTCCATGAGGAGGACGGGCGGGTCGGCGGCGAGGGCGCGGGCGACACCGACGCGCTGGCGCTGGCCGCCGGAGAGCTGGGCGGGGTAGCGGGAGCCGTACACGGCCGGGTCGAGGCCGACGAGGTCGAGGAGTTCGGCGGCACGCGCGCGTGCGGCGGCCTTCTTCCAGCCGAGCAGGGCGGGGACGGTCGCGGTGTTGTCGAGGACCGTGCGGTGGGGGAAGAGCCCGACCTGCTGGATGACGTAGCCGATCTTGCGGCGCAGGGCGACCGGGTCGACGTCGGCGATGTCCTTCCCGTCGACGAGGACACGGCCGGAGGTCGGCTCGACGAGCCGGTTGACCATCATCATCGTGGTCGTCTTGCCGCAGCCGGACGGGCCGACCAGGGTGACGAGTTCGCCCTCGGCGACCTCGAAGGAGAGGTCGTCCACCGCCGTCGTGCCGTCGTCGTACCGCTTGGTCACGTGCTCGAACCGGATCATGGTTCCCCATTCTGTCCCCTGGGCACCGGGGGCGTGTGAAGGGCGTGTTGCCGCATTGTGGCGGGTCTCGGGGATTGTCGGTGGCGGGGGTTAGGGTCGTCACACAAGCGTTCGGGAGGGCGGACGAGCCGGGGGGAGGGACGATGAGCGCGCCGAACTGTCTGGTCACGAACGACTGGATCTGCGGTGAGTATCTGCGCACGCGCGGCGAGGAGTTGACGGACGCGCTGCTCCAGCATGTGGGAATCACCGTCGCGTCCGTGCTGATCGCGCTCGCCGTCGCGGTGCCCCTCGCGCTGCTCGTCCGCGCCCGGCCCCGGTTCGCCGGACCGGTCCTCGGTCTGACCACCCTGCTCTACACGGTGCCGTCGCTCGCGATGTTCTCGCTGCTGCTCCCCCTCTTCGGGCTTTCGGTGGCGCTCGTCGTGACCGGCCTCGTGCTGTACGCGCTGACGATCCTCGTGCGGAACACCCTCGCGGGGCTCGCCGCCGTGCCGGCCGAGACGCGGGAGGCCGCCCGGGGCATGGGGTACGGCTCGCTGCGGATGCTCTGGCAGGTCGAACTCCCGCTGGCGCTGCCGGTGCTGATGGCCGGCGTGCGGATGGCGACGGTCTCCACGATCGCGCTGACGACGGTCGGCTCGGTCGTCGGCCGCGGAGGCCTCGGCAATCTCATCGAGGACGCGCTGCCGACCTTCTTCAAGGCGCAGATGCTCGCCGCCTCGGTGCTGTGCGTGCTGCTCGCCGTCACCGCCGACCTGCTGCTCCTGGGCCTCCAGCGGCTGCTGACGCCGTGGACCCGGATACGGACCGCGCCGGGAGGTGGGTGAGATGGGCATCGTGACGGACGCCTGGGGCTGGCTCACCACCGGCGCGCACTGGACGGGCGAGGACGGCATCGGGCAGCGGCTCGCCGAGCACGTGTACGTGAGCGGGGCCGCGCTCCTGATCGCGGCGGCGCTCGCGCTGCCGCTGGGCCTGTGGCTCGGCCACCTCGGCCGGGGCGGGGCGCTCGCGGTGAACGTGTCGAACGTGGGGCGGGCGATCCCCGTCTTCGCGGTGCTGGCCCTGTTCATGGTGTCGCCCCTGCGGAACGCCGGCTATGTGCCGACGGTGGTGGCCCTCGTGCTCTTCGCGATACCCCCGCTCCTCACCAACGCGTACGTGGGGGTGCGGGAGGTGGACCGGGCCGCGGTGCGGGCCGCGCGGGGCATGGGGATGACGGGCGGTCAGCTCTTCCTGCGGGTCGAACTCCCGCTGGCCCGGCCGGTGGTGATGACCGGGGTCCGCTCGGCCGCGGTGCAGGTGGTCGCCACGGCGACGGTCGCCGCGATGGTCGGACAGGGCGGCCTGGGCCGGATCATCACGGCCGGCTTCGCCACGTACGACACCGCGCAGGTCGTCGCGGGCGCCGTGCTCGTGGCGCTGCTCGCCCTCCTGGTGGAGGGCGTCCTGGTGGCCGCGGACCGCCTTTTCGCACGGAACAGAAGACTTACCGAACGCTGACTGGGATGGGTGATCTGGTGAACAAGGTCTCGCGTATCGCGGGCGCGCTGCTGGGGACGGCGGCGCTGACCGTCGCCCTCGCCGCGTGCGGCGGTGACAGCCTGGAGGAAGGCAAGAAGAAGGACTCCGGGAGCTCCGGCGGCTCCGGGGGCGGGGAGAAGGGCTCGCTGGTGGTCGGCGCGGCCGCCTTCACGGAGGCCAAGGTCCTCGCCGAGCTGTACGCGCAGTCGCTGAGGGCCGCCGGATACTCGGTGTCCATCACCACGGTGAAGAATCGCGAGCTGTACGAACCCTCCCTCGAGAACGGCGAGATCGATGTCGTCCCGGAATACGCGGCGACGATCGCGGAATTCCTCAACGCGAAGGTGAACGGGCCGAAGGCGCCCGAGGACAAGCCGGTCGCCTCGGGCGACGCGACGGCCACCGTCGAAGCGCTGCGGAAGCTCGCCGAACCGCGCGGTCTGAAGGTGCTCGCGGCCGGAGAGGCCGTCGATCAGAACGCCTTCGCGGTGACGAAGGAATTCGCCGAGAAGAACAAGCTGACGACGCTTTCCGATCTGGGCCGCGCGAAGCTGAAGGTGAAGATCGCCGCCGGTGACGAATGCGCGGTGCGCCCCTTCTGCGCGCCCGGTCTGAAGAAGACGTACGGGATCGACGTGGCCGGGATCGACCCCAAGGGCGTCGGTACGCCGCAGGCCAAGCAGGCGGTGAAGGACGGCGTGGACCAGCTGGTCCTGACCACGACCACGGACGCCACGATCGACACGTACGGCCTCGTCTTCCTCACGGACGACAAGCATCTGCAGAACGCCGACAACGTGGTGCCCGTGGTCAACGCCAAGGACGCCGGCTCTCCCGAGATAGCCGCCGCGCTCGACAAGATCACCAAGGTGCTGACCACAGCGGATCTCGCCGAACTCAACCGCAAGGTGGACGCCGAGCGGGCGAAGCCGGAGGACGTCGCCAAGGAGTATCTGGAGACGAAGGGGCTGCTCAAGAAGTAGGCGGCGGGGGAGGGGAGTCGGCCCGAAACGGAACCGGAACCATCGATATCCACTTCTGATGGCGAGAAGTGGCCAAGAGATTGCCGGGCCGACGCCCCACATGGCGCCTACGCACGGTAAATTTCAGGCCATGCCACGTGGACGCCACCGCCATTCCCCGCCTCTGCACAAGCTGCTGCCGCCCTCCGCGGTCGCCGGCGCCGCGGTCGTGTGCGCCGCGGCCGCCTGGCTGCCCGGCGACCCGGTGATCGCGCGGCTGCTCGCGGCCGCGGCGGCGGCCGCCGCCGTCACCGGTGCCGTCCTCATGCGCAGTTGGGACCGGAGCGCCGGTCTGAAGGTCGCCGAGCTCGACCGGGCGCGCACCGCCGACCAGTGGAAGGCCGAGGAGCGGACCGCCGAGCTGGAGTCCGACCTGGAGGAGTCCCGCGCGCTCCGCGCCCGGCTCGACGCCAAACTCCGCGCCAAGCGCGTGGAGCTGGCCGGGCTGCGCGGCGAGCACGCCGACCTGCTCCGCCGGTACGCCACCGCGGAGACCGAGCGGGCCAGCGCCCTGGAGGGCCGCCGCGTCCTCGCCCTGGAGACGAGCGCCGCCGGCGACGCGAAGGCGCTGCCGGCCGCCGGCTCCACGCCCACCCCGGAGGCCTACCGCCGCGCCGCCCGGGCGCTGCGCGACCTCCCGCGCAACGCCGCGGCCCAGCAGGCCCGCCGTACGGCCGAGGCGGCCCGCGCCCGCGACCTCGCCGAGCGCGCCAGGGAGACGGAGGAGCCGCAGGGGAAGCACGCGGCGGCCGCCGGAACCGAGCAGCACACCCGTACGGCCGCCACCGCTCCCGCGCTCCCGCCCGCCTCCACCGCGCTGCCGGCGGTGCCGGTCGCGTCCGCGATCGTGCCGTACGCGGCGCGCAGGCCCGTCCCGCGGCCCGAGGGCGGCTTCGACTTCTTCGGTACGCAGAAGGAGGCGGCGGTCATCGAGGCCGTGCAGAACTCCGACCTCGCCGACGTCGTGGGCGAGGAGGTCCTGGCCTCCGCGGCACCCCTGCTCACCCCGGTGGCGCGCCGGGCGATCGGCCAGGTCATCGACCTGACGGCCCACGACGAGACGGAACAGCTGGACGTGGCGGAACTCCGGGGCGCGGTCAGCTCCTGACGTCGCCCGCGCCCGTGTGGGCTACTTGTCGATGTCGCCGACGACGAAGAACAGCGAGCCCAGGATCGCCACCATGTCGGCGACCAGCGTCCCCGGCAGCAGTTCCACCAGCGCCTGGATGTTGTTGAACGACGCCGAGCGCAGCTTCAGCCGGTACGGGGTCTTCTCGCCCTTGGACACCAGGTAGTAGCCGTTGACGCCGAGCGGGTTCTCGGTCCAGGCGTACGTGTGCCCCTCCGGCGCCTTGAGCACCTTCGGCAGCCGCTGGTTGATCGGCCCCGGCGGCAGCTCGGCCATCCGGTCCAGGCAGGCGTCCGCCAGGTCCAGGGAGTTGTGCGTCTGGTCGAGCAGGCACTCGAACCGGGCGAGACAGTCGCCCTCCTGCCGCAAGGCGACCTTCAACGTGTCCTGGAGCTCCCCGTACGCGAGGTACGGCTCGTCGCGGCGCAGGTCGAAGTCGACACCCGAGGCGCGGGCGATGGGCCCCGACACCCCGTACGCGTGGACGGTCTCCGGGCTCAGGACGCCGACCCCGCGCGTACGGCCCCGGAAGATCTCGTTGCCGAGGACCAGCCGGTCGTACACGTCCATCCGCGACCGCACGTCCGCGACGGCCTGCCGCGCCCGCCCGAGCCAGCCGGCGGGCAGGTCCTCCTTGAGGCCGCCGACCCGGTTGAACATGTAGTGCATCCGGCCGCCGGAGACCTCCTCCATCACCGCCTGGAGCTCCTCGCGCTCCCGGAAGGCGTGGAAGACGGGCGTGATCCCGCCCAGTTCCAGCGGGTACGAGCCGAGGAACATCAGGTGATTGAGGACCCGGTTCAGCTCGGCGAGGAGCGTCCGCGTCCACACGGCCCGCTCCGGGACCTCCATGCCGAGCATCCGCTCGACGGCCATGACGACGCCGAGCTCGTTCGAGAAGGCGGACAGCCAGTCGTGGCGGTTGGCCAGCATGATGATCTGCCGGTAGTCCCGCGCCTCGAAGAGCTTCTCGGCGCCCCGGTGCATGTAGCCGATCACCGGCTCGGCGTGCCGGACGACCTCGCCGTCGAGCACGAGCCGGAGCCGGAGCACGCCGTGGGTCGAGGGGTGCTGCGGGCCGATGTTCAGCACCATGTCGGTGCTCTCCGCCGCGCCACCGATTCCGACCGTCGTCTCCGTCATGCGGCCAGTATCCCCCGTTGTGGCAGACGTTCCGCCGGGGCGGTACCCACCCCCGTTGTGGGCAATGCCTTCCGCCAGGGCGGTGCCCACCCCCACCCCGTTGTGGGCAATCGTTCCGCTGGGGCGGAACGGGTGGGCACAACGGACCCGCGCCCTGCCGGCGCCCGAGGCTTCAGTGCCCTGACCCGCACCGCGTTGTGCGCCGCCGCTTGGGGTGCGGGTCCAGGCGCGGAAGGCGGAGGCGCCGCCGAGGGGCGCCGTCCCGTGTGCCCACCCGTCCCGCCCTGCGGGACGATTGCCCACACGGGGGTGGGCGAAGGGCACCGCCCCGCAGGCGCGCGGCCACACGGGGGGTGGGTGGCGGGCGCGGCCCGCACCGGGGGTGGGCCGGTCAGTCCGTGGGCGGGACTCGTTGGGTCAGCCACAGGAAGTCGCCGAGACCGCCCCGCGCGGTGAGCTCCGCCGCCTCGCCCGCCGAGGCAAGCGCCCGGACATACCCGGCCGGATCCGTAGAGGCGAGCCCGAGCGGCGGCCGCTCCCCGGACACCCCGAGCCGCCGCAAGGCCTCCCGCTGCGTGACCAGCTCGGCCGCGGGGAGGCCCGCCGGGAGACCGCCGACCGCGTCGAGCGCCACATGGGACGTCACGTCGCAGCTTCCGTCCGGGACCGGCGGGACCTCGCGGCCCGCGCGGAAGCCGGTCAGGGAACCGAAGGGCGGCCGGGAGGCCCGTACGTGCGCGTAGTCCACGGCCACCGCGCGCCCCGCCGCGAGGCAGCCGACCGCGGCCGCCCAGGCCTCGTCGCGGGGCCGCCCGATCTCGGCCCGCGTGCCCGGTTCCCGCAGCGGCCACCAGCGGGCCAGCCAGTCGGCGTCCGGCCCGGAGACGGGGGCGCCGAGCCGTTCGGTGCCGTCCGGGGCGACCTCCACGTACCGGACCGTGCCCGCCGCGTCCGCCTCGGCGACGTCCACCGGCACGTTGTCGAGCCACTCGTTCGCGAAGAGCAGCCCCCGCGCGCCCTCCGGCACCCGGTCCGTCCACTCCACCCGTGGGTCGAGCCCGTCCGGGCGGGCCGCGCGCTCGACCGCGTACGCCCGTACCGAGAGCGAGGACCCGACGGCCGCGAGCACCGCCGTCAGGAGCTCACCGCGGCCCGCGCCCACGTCCACCAGGTCGACCTCGCCCGTCCCCAGCTCCTCCGCGACCTCGCCGAGCAGCCGGGCCACGGCCCCCGCGAAGAGCGGGGAGGCGTGTACCGAGGTGCGGAAGTGCCCCGCCGGGCCCTCGGGGCGCAGATAGAAGCCCCCGGGGCCGTACAGCGCCCGCTCCGTGGCCTCCCGCCACCCCTGCCACTGACACGTCTCATCCGTCACGTGCCCCAGTCTCCACCTCGGGGAGTACGGGTCCCGCGCCAAGGATCGACCCCACGGTTGATCCCTGCACCTATCGGTCTTCCCTACTCTGGGTGACGTGCAGAGCCTCTACGACTTCATCCGCAGACACCCGACGGGCGTCGACACCTTCTGGGCCGTCGTCCTCCTCGGGTTCTCCCTGCTGTGGGTGGTGTCGGCGGGCGCGGCGAGCGGCAGCGCCCTCGGGTACGTCCTCGTCGCCCTGCTCCTCTCCCTGGTCGTGGCCCTGCGGCGACGGGCGCCGGAGAAGATGCTGCTGCTCGCGGTCGGGCTGGGGCTGACCCAGCTCGCCCTCGGCCTGATGCCGTTCATGGCCGACTTCGCCATGCTCGTGATCATCTTCACGGTCGCGGCGCACGACGGCCCCCGCTGGGCGTCCCGGCTCGCGCTCATCGGCGGACTGAGCGCCTCCACGCTCTCCCAGCTCAGATGGCCCCTGGAGGCCCAGAGCTCCGGAGCCGCCCAGGTCTTCTTCACGATCATCATGACCGTGCCGTTCGCCCTCGCCTGGGTCCTGGGCGACTCGCTCCGCACCCGCCGCGCCTATTTCGCGCAGCTGGAGGAGCGGGCCTCCCGCCTGGAGCAGGAGCGCGAGGCCCAGGCCAAGGTCGCGGTCGCCGCCGAACGCGCCCGGATCGCCCGCGAGCTGCACGACGTCGTCGCGCACAACGTGTCGGTGATGGTGGTCCAGGCCGACGGCGCCGCCTATGTCATGGACTCCTCCCCGGAGACCGCCAGGCAGGCCCTGGAGACGATCTCCACCACGGGCCGGCAGGCGCTCGCCGAGATGCGCAGACTCCTGGGGATCCTGCGCACCGGCGAGCACCAGGAGGCCGGGGAGTACGTGCCGCAGCCCGACGTCCAGCAGATCGAGGACCTGGTGGAGCAGGTGCGGGGCGCCGGCCTCACCGTCGACTTCGCGATCGAGGGGAGCCCCCGCCCGCTGCCCAGCGGCGTCGAGCTCACCGCGTACCGGATCGTGCAGGAGGCCCTCACCAACACGCGCAAGCACGGCGGGCCGGACGTCGGCGCCAGCGTGCGGCTCGTCTACTTCGACGACGGTCTCGGGCTGCTCGTCGAGGACGACGGCCGGGGCGCTCCGCAGGAGATGTACGAGGACGGGGGCGCCGACGGGCGGGGCCACGGTCTGATCGGCATGCGGGAGCGGGTCGGCATGGTGGGCGGCACCCTGGACGCGGGGCCGCGTCCAGGCGGCGGTTTCCGGATCAGCGCCCTGCTCCCTCTCAAGCCCGCTCACTGACGACCCCTAAGGAACTGACCTGATGTCCATCCGCGTGATGCTCGTCGACGACCAGGTGCTGCTGCGGACCGGTTTCCGCATGGTGCTCGCCGCCCAGCCGGACATGGAGGTCGTGGCGGAGGCGGGCGACGGGGTCGAGGCCCTGGAGGTGCTGCGTTCCACACCGGTCGACGTCGTCCTGATGGACGTGCGCATGCCGAAGCTGGACGGGGTGGAGACGACCCGGCGGATCTGCTCGGAGCCGGACGCGCCGAAGGTGCTGATCCTGACGACGTTCGACCTCGACGAGTACGCGTTCTCGGGTCTCAAGGCGGGTGCGAGCGGCTTCATGCTGAAGGACGTGCCGCCGGCGGAGCTGCTCGGCGCGATCCGCTCGGTGCACAGCGGCGACGCGGTGGTGGCGCCGTCGACCACGCGCCGGCTCCTGGACCGCTTCTCGCCGATGCTGCCGTCCTCGGGCAAGGACCCCGAGCACAAGGGGCTGGGGCGGCTGACGGACCGGGAGCGCGAGGTGATGATGCTGGTCGCGCAGGGCCTGTCGAACGGCGAGATCGCCGCCCGGCTCGTCCTCTCCGAGGCGACGGTGAAGACGCACGTGGGCCGCATCCTGACCAAGCTGGGTCTGCGCGACCGGGTCCAGGTCGTGGTCCTGGCGTACGAGACGGGCCTGGTCCGGGCGGGCGGCGGCGCGCTGTAGAGCTCCGGTCCTAGCGGAGCACCGACTCCAGGAAGTCGCTGCCGAGCCGGGCGACGACGGCCACGTCGAGCTGGTGGAGCACGTACCGGCCGCGGCGCTGGGTGACGATCAGCCCGGCCTTCTTCAGGACCGCGAGGTGGCGGGAGACCTCGGGGGCCGTGATGTTGTACGCGTCGGCCAGCTCGCTCGTCGTGCTGGCGCCGCGCGCCAGGCTGCGGCAGAGCCGCATCCGCATGGGATGGGCGACGGCCTCCAGGCGCAGCTTGACCGCCTCGACGGAGGCCGCGCCGCCGAGGTCGCGGGCGGGGATCGGGTACTGGATGACGGGCTGCCAGCCGGGGGTGTACAGGGCGAAGAGGTGCGGCCAGCCGAAGGCCGTCGGCAGGAGCGTCAGGGCGGAGCCCTCGGCGCTGGTCCGGCCCTGGATCAGCTTGTCGACGACGATCCGGGAGCCCTTCTCGTCCTCCTCCAGGCTCATCGCGGCGGAGGCGTCGGCGACGGCCTCGGCCAGCCCCTTGTGGCGCATCAGCTCCGTCTTGTGGCGGGCGTCGGCGGCGAGCTGGATCCGGACGCGGCCCCAGGTGTCCGCGAAGAAGGCCTCGTCGCAGTCCTCCATGAGCCGCCGGATCCACGCGCGCGTGCCGGGCGGGTCGGTCAGCATCCGTTCCACGAACGCGGCCTGGCGCGGGCCGCGCGCGGCCGCCAGGTCCTGGGCGCGGCGGCGCATCCGCTCGTCGACGAGGGGGGAGGGGGCGCCGTCCGTGTAGTGGCTGTTGCAGGAGATCTCCAGGGCGGAGCCGACGAACTTCTCGTCGTCCATGCGGTCGAGGTCGTCCAGCTCCTCCGCGAGGGTCTCCCGGGGGTGCGCCGGCAGCAGGATGTCCGAGCGGGTGGAGTTCCACATGAAGTCGGCCTCGTGGAGCCGGTCCGCGAGCTCCGGCTTCAGGGCCGCGGTCGTCGTGGTGGTCCAGGCGTGCAGCCGGGGGTGGTGCGTGGGCTCGGCGAGGGCGTGCAGGGCGGCGCCCAGCTCGGCCAGCGGCGAGGGGCAGAAGGTGATCCGCTCGTGCGGCAGTCCGGTGATGTCGATGGTCACGCTCACCCGTCCATGGTGCGGGGTGGGGCGGGGGAGTTGTCGTCCCGTTTGACGGGGGTCGTCAATCGGCGGGCCCCGGATTGACGGGGGTCGTCAATCCGGGGGCCTCGCCGCGGCGGCGCGGCGCACGGTGACGCCATGAACGCGCTGCACCAGTACCTCTTCGACACCTACCGCGCCGCCCAACTCGGCGAACCGATGCCGCCGGCGCCCGGCACCCAGGACGTCGCCGTGTTCCGGGCCGTCCGCGACCGCCGCCGCTTGGAGCGGGCGACGGCGGGCCGCAGGGCCGGCGGCGGACCGCTCCGCCGACTCCGTGCGGCCCTGCGCGCGCGGCGGACCTGACGCCCGGGCGACTGCCGCCCTGCGCGGGCGGCGTTCCTGCCCCCCCCGGCCGACTGCCGCCCTGCGCCCGCGGCGGACCTGACGCCCGGCTGCCGGCCCGGCCCGGATCCCCGTGCGTCAGCCCTCCACGCGCGCCAGGAAGTCCCGTACCGCCTTCTTCACGTCCTCCGCCGTCCACTCCAGGCCGGGCGCCGTGACCGTCAGCTCGGTGGCCGCCACCCCCGGCGGGCCGCCCGCGCCCGGGGCGAACCAGCGGCGGAAGAAGGCGGTGCCGGTGTCCTCGGTCTGGGCGAGGGCCGCCGCCGTCAGGACGTCCGGGGCGTACGGCAGCCAGACCTGGAACTGATGGGTGTGCGGGGTCTCGGGGTGGACCCGGGACCAGCCGACGCCGGCCTCCGCGAACGCCTCCCGGATCGCGTCGGCCACCACGCGCGCGTGCGCCACGTACGAGGGCAGCCGGGGCAGCTCGACGTCCAGGCCCCGGAGCGCGGAGAGCGCCGCCGGGTACTGCTGGAAGAGCATCCCGCCGTACCGGTGCCGCCAGATCCTGGCCTCCTCCATGACGTCGTCGGGGCCGGCGAGCACGGCCCCGGACATGCCGCCGAGGGACTTGTAGAAGGAGACGTACACGCTGTCGGCGAGCCCCGCGATCTCCGCGAGCCCGCGGCCGAAGTGCGTCGTGGTCTCCCACAGCCGGGCCCCGTCGAAGTGGACCACCGCGTCCCGTTCCCGGGCCGCCTCCACGACCTCGGTCAGCTCCTCCCAGGACGGCAGCACGAAGCCGGCGTCCCGCAGCGGCAGCTCCAGCATCAGCGTCCCGAAGGGCTCCGGGTGGTCCCGTACCTCCTCGGCGGTCGGCAGCCGGGGCGCGTCGGTCGGGTGGACCGTACGGAGCCCGGAGACGGCCCCGAACGCCCCGTTCTCGTGGACCTCGGGGTGGGCGAGCGGGTGGAGGGCGACGACGGGGCTGCCGGTGCGCCCCGCCCAGCAGCGCAGCGCCACCTGCTGGGCCATGGTGCCGGTCGGGAAGAAGACGGCGGCGGGGAGGCCGAGCTCCTCGGCGACGCGTCGCTCCAGCTCCTCCACGAGCCCGTTGCCGTACGTGTCGAGCGGGGCCTCCTCGTGGCCCGCGGCCGCCGCCCAGGCGGCCAGTTCGCGCAGCCGCGAGCCGACGGTGCCGTCGACCGAGGTGTCCCACAGACGGCGCTCGGCGCCGCCCCACACCTTCGCCCGGTGGAGCCGGGCCGCTTCCTCGTCCACAGGAGTCTCCGCAGGAGTCACAGGTTTCATGGGCCGATCATCACACCACCGCCCACACCCTGTGGACAGGCCACGGAGCGCCGCGAAACGCTGGCGTAGCATGACCAGAAATCGTCCGGTACCCGCCGAGGACTGGAACGGAAGGCCGTCCCCACCGTGAACGCACCAGCAGCGCCAGAGCCCCGGGGCCCCGAACCCCGGGCCGAGGACCGACCCGCCCGGCTCAGCGTCGGAGTCGTCGGCGCGGGCCGGGTCGGCCCCGCCCTCGCCGCCTCGCTCCGGCTCGCCGGGCACCGCCCCGTCGCCGTCTCGGCGGTCTCCGACGCCTCCCGGCGGCGCGCCGCCGAGCTCCTGCCCGACGTCCCCGTCGTCGAGCCCGCCCGTGTCCTGGCCCTCGCCGACCTGGTCCTCCTGACCGTGCCGGACGACGCGCTGCCGGGCCTGGTCGAGGGCCTCGCCGACACCGGAGCCGTACGGCCGGGACAGCTGCTCGTGCACACCTCCGGGCGGTACGGGGCGCGGGTGCTCGACCCCGCCCGCCGGGCCGGCGCCCTGCCGCTCGCCCTGCACCCCGCCATGACCTTCACGGGCACCGCCGTCGACGTCCAGCGGCTCGCCGGCTGCTCCTTCGGGGTGACCGCGCCCGAGGAGCTGCGGCTCGCCGCCGAGGCGCTGGTGATCGAGATGGGCGGTGAGCCCGAGTGGATCGCCGAGGAGGCCCGGCCGCTGTACCACGCGGCCCTGGCCCTCGGCGCGAACCACCTGGTCACCCTGGTGGCCCAGTCCATGGAGCTGCTCCACAAGGCCGGTGTCGCCGCCCCCGACCGCATGCTGGGCCCGCTCCTGGGCGCCGCCCTGGACAACGCCCTGCGGTCCGGGGACGCGGCCCTCACCGGTCCCGTCGCGCGCGGTGACGCCGGTACGGTCGCCGCCCACGTCGCCGAGCTGCGCAAGCACGCGCCCGGCACCGTCGCCGGCTATCTGGCGATGGCCCGCACGACCGCCGACCGGGCGCTCGCGCACGGTCTGCTCAAGCCCGAGCTGGCCGAGGACCTGCTGGGCGTGCTCGCCGAGCCGGTGAGCGGAGACGCCCGCCCCGCCGACCCCACCGACGGGCCGCAAGGAGACGACCGATGAGCCCGTTCGCCCGTGACCGCGCCAAGGACGGCCGGACCGTCCGCCACCAGCCGGCCGAGCTCTTCCGTACGGCCGAGGACCTCGAGGACGCCGTCGCCCACTTCGGTGCCCCCGGTCGCAACGCCGTCGTCATGACCATGGGCGCCCTCCACGAGGGCCACGCCACGCTGATCCGGGCCGCACGCGAGCGCGTGGGTGCCAAGGGCTTCGTCGTCGTCACCGTCTTCGTCAACCCGCTGCAGTTCGGTGCGGGCGAGGACCTCGACCGCTACCCGCGCACCCTCGACGCCGACCTGGAGCTGGCCTTCGAGGCGGGCGCGAGCGCCGTCTTCGCGCCCTCCGTCGACGAGGTCTACCCGGGCGGAGAGCCCCAGGTCCGGATCACCGCCGGGCCCATGGGCGAGCGGCTCGAAGGCGCCTCCCGGCCCGGCCACTTCGACGGCATGCTGACGGTCGTCGCCAAGCTGCTCCACCTCACCGCGCCCGACCTGGCCTTCTTCGGCCAGAAGGACGCCCAGCAGCTGGCCCTGATCCGCCGCATGGTCCGCGATCTGAACTTCCCCGTCGAGATCGTCGGCGTGGAGACCGTCCGCGAGACCGACGGCCTGGCCCTGTCCAGCCGCAACCGCTACCTGTCGGCAGGGGAGCGGCGGACGGCCCTGTCGCTGTCCCGCGCGCTGTTCGCGGCCCGCGAGCGGCTCGCCGCGCAGGAGGCGCTGCGCGCGCGTGCCGCCTCGCTGCCCGGCGCCCAGGGCCGGGCCGAGAACCGTGCCGAGGCGCTGTCGCGGATCGGCGAGGCCCGGGCCGCCGCCGACGCCCACGCGGTCGCGCAGGCCGCCGAGGGCGGCTGCGCCGATGCCGTACGGGCCGCGGCCCGCTCCGTCCTGGACGAGGCGGCCAAGTCCGAGCCGCCGCTCACTCTGGACTACCTGGCCCTCGTGGACCCGGCCGACTTCACCGACGTCGCCGACGACCACGACGGGGAGGCGGTCCTCGCCGTCGCCGCGCGCGTGGGGAGCACGCGGCTCATCGACAACATCCCCCTGACCTTCGGAGCCGCCAAGTGACCGGAATACGGCTGCACGCGCCCGCGCCGGGCTGGGCCATCGACGCCGACGTCGTCGTGGTCGGCTCCGGGGTCGCGGGCCTCACCGCCGCCCTGAGGTGCACCGCCGCCGGGCTCCGTACGGTCGTCGTCACCAAGGCGCGGCTCGACGACGGCTCCACCCGCTGGGCCCAGGGCGGCATCGCGGCCGCGCTCGGCGAGGGCGACACCCCCGAGCAGCACCTCGACGACACCCTCGTCGCCGGTGCCGGGCTGTGCGACGAGCGGGCCGTGCGGGCCCTGGTCACGGAGGGCCCGGACGCCGTCCGCCGGCTGATCTCGACCGGCGCCGACTTCGACAAGACCTCCGACGGCGAGATCGCGCTGACCCGGGAGGGCGGCCACCACCGCCGCCGGATCGCCCACGCGGGCGGGGACGCGACCGGCGCCGAGATCTCCCGCGCCCTGGTCGAGGCGATACGGGACCGGGGCGTGCGCTTCATCGAGCACGCCCTCGTCCTGGACCTCCTGACGGACGCCGAGGGCCGCACGGCGGGCGTGACCCTGCACGTCATGGGCGAGGGGCAGCACGACGGCGTCGGCGCCGTCCACGCGCCCGCGGTGGTCCTCGCCACCGGGGGCATGGGCCAGGTCTTCTCGGCCACCACCAACCCGGGTGTCTCCACCGGCGACGGCGTCGCGCTCGCGCTGCGTGCCGGGGCCGAGGTCTCCGACCTGGAGTTCGTCCAGTTCCACCCCACGGTGCTCTTCCTCGGGGCCGGCTCCGAGGGCCAGCAGCCGCTGGTCTCCGAGGCGGTGCGCGGCGAGGGCGCCCATCTCGTCGACGCCGACGGGGTCCGCTTCATGCTCGGGCAGCACGAGCTGGCCGAGCTCGCGCCCCGGGACATCGTCGCCAAGGCGATCACCCGCCGGATGCTGGAGCAGGGCACCGAGCACATGTACCTCGACGCCCGCCACTTCGGCGCCGAGATGTGGGCGGAGCGCTTCCCGACGATCCTGGCGGCCTGCCGCGCCCACGGCATCGACCCGGTGACGGAGCCGATCCCGGTCGCCCCCGCCGCCCACTACGCCTCCGGCGGCGTCCGCACGGACCTGCGCGGCCGGACCACCGTGCCGGGCCTGTACGCGTGCGGGGAGGTCGCCTGCACGGGCGTCCACGGCGCCAACCGGCTCGCCTCGAACTCGCTCCTGGAGGGCCTGGTCTTCGCCGAGCGGATCGCCGAGGAGATCACGGCCGCCGCCCCGCGCGTGCCGGGCGCCCCGGTGCCGCACCCGGCCCCGGTGACCCTGCCGCTGCCGGTGTCCGGCGCCCGGACCCGTATCCAGCGGATCATGACGGCCGGCGCGGGCGTGCTCCGCTCGGAGGCCACCCTGCGGGAGGCCGCCCAGGCCCTCGAAGCGCTGCACAGCGACGCCGTGGCGGGAGGCGACGACGACAGCAAGGCGGGCGAGCCGGGCGTGGACTCCTGGGAGACCACGAACCTGCTGTGCGTCGCCCGGGTCCTGGTCGCCGCGGCCCGCCGCCGCGAGGAGACCCGCGGCTGCCACTGGCGCGAGGACCACCCCGAACGGGACGACGCGGACTGGCGCAGGCACCTCGTCGTCCAGCTGACCCCGGAGCGGAGCCTCGACCTCCGCACCACCGACACCTTTGACTTTCCCCCCACCCTCGACGCCCCCAGGGAGCCGTAAGTGAGCACGCCCGAGGAAGCCCGTCCCGAGCCCGTGGACGTCCCTCTCATCCAGATCAACACGGTCTCCTCCGAGGAGGCCGGCGGCTGCGGCGACGGCTGCGGCTGCGGCGACGGCGAGGAGTTCGAGTGCGGGCTCGACCCCGCCCTCGCGCAGCTGCTCGCCGACGCCGGTCTCGACCCCGTCCAGGTCGAGGACATCGCCCACCTCGCGATCGCCGAGGACCTCGACGGCGGAGTGGACGTCACGACCGTGGCGACCGTCCCCGAGGACGCCGTCGCCACGGCCGACTTCACCGCCCGCGAGGCCGGTGTCGTGGCCGGTCTGCGGGTCGCCGAGGCCGTCCTGTCGATCGTCTGCACGGACGAGTTCGAGGTCGAGCGGCACGTCGAGGACGGCGAGCGCGTCGAGGCCGGGCAGGTGCTGCTCAGCGTCACCGCCCGCACCCGCGACCTGCTCACCGGCGAGCGCAGCGCGCTCAACATCCTGTGCCGCCTCTCCGGCATCGCCACCGCCACGCGCGCGTGGGCGGACGCTCTGGCGGGCACGAAGGCCAGGGTCCGCGACACCCGCAAGACGACGCCGGGCCTGCGCGCCCTGGAAAAGTACGCGGTCCGCTGCGGCGGCGGCGTCAACCACCGCATGTCGCTCTCCGACGCCGCCCTGGTGAAGGACAACCACGTGGTGGCGGCCGGCGGCGTCGCCCAGGCGTTCAAGGCCGTCCGCGAGCTGTTCCCGGAGGTGCCGATCGAGGTCGAGGTCGACACGATGCACCAGGTCCGCGAGGTCCTGGACGCGGGCGCCGACCTGATCCTGCTCGACAACTTCACCCCGATCGAGACCGAGGAGGCCGTCGCCCTGGTCGCGGGCCGCGCCGTCCTGGAGTCCTCGGGCCGGCTGACCCTGGAGAACGCGGCGGCGTACGCGTCGACCGGCGTCGACTACCTGGCGGTCGGCGGCCTCACCCACTCCTCCCCGATCCTCGACATCGGCCTCGACCTGCGCGAGGTGCGCTCCTGATGCTGCTCACCATCGACGTCGGCAACACGCACACGGTGCTCGGTCTCTTCGACGGCGAGGAGATCATCGAGCACTGGCGGATCTCCACGGACCCGAGCCGTACCGCCGACGAGATGGCGGTCCTGCTCCAGGGCCTCATGGGCATGCACCCGCTGCTCGGCGTCGAGCTGAGCGACGGCATCGAGGGGATCGCCATCTGCGCGACGGTCCCCTCGGTGCTGCACGAGCTGCGCGAGGTGACCCGCCGGTACTACGGGGACGTGCCGGCGGTCCTCGTGGAGCCGGGCGTCAAGACGGGGGTGCCGATCCTGACGGACAACCCCAAGGAGGTCGGCGCCGACCGCATCATCAACGCGGTCGCGGCGGTCGAGCTGTACGGCGGTCCGGCGATCGTCGTGGACTTCGGCACGGCGACGACGTACGACGCGATCACCGCGCGCGGCGAGTACGCGGGCGGGGCGATCGCGCCGGGCATCGAGATCTCGGTGGAGGCCCTGGGCGTCAAGGGCGCCATGCTCCGCAAGATCGAGCTGGCCCGCCCGCGCAGCGTGATCGGCAAGAACACGGTCGAGGCCATGCAGTCGGGCATCGTCTTCGGGTACGCGGGCCAGGTCGACGGCGTGGTGGCCCGGATGAAGCGGGAACTCGTCGGCCCGAAGGGCGACCCCTCCGACGTCACGGTCATCGCGACCGGCGGCCTGGCTCCGATGGTCCTCGCCGACTCGAAGGAGATCGACGAGCACGAGCCGTGGCTGACCCTGATCGGCCTGCGGCTGGTGTACGAGCGGAACGTCGCGCGCATGTAGGAGCGCAACCCTCGGCCCGTCTCGGAAGTCTCCGTTCCGTACGCCTTCCGCGACGGAGACGAGGTTCACCGATGAGACGCACAGCGGCTCTGGCGTCCGCTGCCGTGACGGCGACGGCGCTCCTCGCCCTGGCGTCGTCCGGACCGGCGAACGTGGCGGACGACGCGGACGAGGTGAGGCTGACCCTGCGGGCGAGCGCGTCCCAGTTCGTCTCGCCGGCGCACCCGGAGGACTACGGCCGGGGGAAGTTCCTCGTCGCCGTCGAGGCGACCACCGGGGATGCCCGTTCCGCACAGGCCGACAACGTCTCGGTGGTCTACGACGCCTCCTCCCTCAAGGGCAAGGTCACCCTTTCGCAGCCGGCATACCGGTGCACGCGGAAGGACTACGTCGTCACCTGCCCGGCGGACACGGTCATGGGCAGGGAGCCGCATCTCGCCTTCCGCCTGACCCCGGTGAAGGGTGCCGCGCTCGGCGAGGCCGGCACGATCCGGATGAAGGCCACCAGTACCGACGCGACGGCCGCCACGGCGTCCACGAAGATCCTCATCGGTGAGGCCGGGATCCGGCTGGGTGCCCACGAGCCGTACGTCATCCCGGAGGCCGAGGGCGGAAGCGCACCGCCGATCTTCCCGGCCTTCGGCAACACGGGCCCCCTGGCGCTCGGGGGCGACACCGTCCTCCACCTGTCCGTCTCCGGGGCCTGGCTCGACGGCGTCCGCTACAGCAACTGCTCCTACGCGTCGGACGACAAGGACGCGTTCTGCGAGTTTCCCGGCGGTCTCAAGCCGGGGCAGGCGTTCGAGACGGACGGGCCGCTCCGGGCCTCCCTGGCGGCAAACTCGGAGGCCGGCGGCGCCTCCTACTCCTACTCGGTCGGGAGCACCGACACCTTCCACCCGGAGGGGACGGACTACCGGAACGACCGTTCCTTCAGGAAGGGCGACGGTCGGCCGCTCGGTCTGAAGCCGGTCGAGCTGTCCACCCTCACCGGGACGGGCTCCCTCGCCTTCGGGGTGAAGCGCACCGTCCCGGACCGGGCTGCCGACGGCTTCACGATCCGCGGCAAGGTCGGCCAGACCGTGGACGTCGACGTCCGCCTCGGCTACGGCGGGCAGGTGAGGCTGAAGCTTCCGGAGGGCATCTCGCTGGTGGAGGCGGAACCGGGCTCCTTCGCCTCGGAGGGGTCGCCCTGCGGTCTCCGCGGCCAGGAGATCATCTGCGCCGCGGCGGACTGGGGCTTCCTGCGGGCCCACATCGACCGGAAGGTCGACGGCGCCGAGGGCACCGTCACCGTCTTTCCCACCGTGGGGGTGGTCGACCCCAACCCGGAGAACGACACCGCGCCGATCAAGACGGACATCACCGCCGACGCCTCCACCGGCGGCACGTCGGGCTAGTCCGGCACCTCCGGCGGCTCGGGCTCCTCGGGCTCGTCCGGCACCCCGGGAGCGTCCGGCTCCTCCGGCTCGGCCTCCGGTGGCGGCGGAGGAGGCGGGGGTGGGCCCGGTCGGCCTGAACTGCGACGACAGGGGCCGTGGGCATGATCGGCGCGGGGGATCCACGCCGCGCCGAGGATGATCGCTAAGAGAAAATTGTCCGATTAGCGCGTATCGTCGCCCCATGCCCACGCCATACGGATCCCGCGGCGGCATGGCGTTCAGCGCGGACGAGCTGCGTGTGCTCCGTCGCGCCCTTGCCATCGCCCTCCACCCTGCCCCCCTTCAGGACGAGGACGTCCAGGACTGCCTGCGCCTGGCCGAATCCGTGGACGAGGCGGTACGCGAGGCCGGCCGGCTGCGTACCTTCCTCCTCGACGACCTGGCCCGGTACCGCGAGGCGCTGCCCGGGTCCCTCGGCGGCTATCTGGAGCTGCTCCGGGACGCGCTGGCCGCCGGCTACGACCCCGGCGCCGACGACCTCGCCGCCCTGCGCGCGCTGCGCCGCAACCAGGCCGCCGCCGAGCTCCTCGCCCGCTGCCAGGTCCTCGCCGAGCGCTCCGTACGCGCGCGCCTGGCCCGGGTCTCCCAGGCCACCGTCTCGACCGCGCCCTCCGCCCCCCGGGCCCGGCTGCTCGCCCTGCCCGGCGGGCGCGCGGCGGCCGACGAGCCCAAGCCGAAGCCGCCCGCCCCCGTCGAGCGCCCGGTGCCCAAGCCCTCCGAGGTCTTCCCGCCACGCCGGCGGCCCGTTCCGCCGCCCCCGCCCGAGGAGCGGGTCGCCGGATAGCTACTCTGGACGGCATGGACTACGTATCCGCGCTCCTGCCTCCCGTGGTGATGGCCGCGTTCTTCATCGCCCTCGTCACCGTGATCGTCAAGAGCCAGGGCGGCCCGAACAAGGCCAAGGAGGACGCGGTCGTGGACGCCGCCCTCGCCCGCGCCGAGGCCGCCCGTCAGGCGGACGGCGACTGATCCCGCCCCGTACAGCAGCGCCAAGGGTGTGCGACCGCTTCCGGTCGTGCACCCTTTTCGTCCTTCATGGGCGGCAATAGACGTTTATTGGCGTTTCTCCCACTAGTGTGGCATTGTGCCCCGCCCCTTGGGAGAACTCGAAGACGCCGTCATGACGCGCGTCTGGCAATGGAACCGAGCGGTCACCGTCCGGGAAGTCCTGGAGGACCTTCAGCAGGAACGGTCCATCGCCTACACCACCGTCATGACCGTCATGGACAATCTCCATCAGAAGGGCTGGGTCCGCCGGGAGGTCGAAGGCCGCGCCTATCGATATACGGCGGTCTCCACCCGCGCCGCCTACTCTGCCGCGCTGATGAACGAGGCCTGGGCGCAGAGCGACAACCCCGCCGCCGCACTCGTCGCCTTCTTCGGCATGATGTCGCCGGAACAGCGGGAGTCGCTGAACGACGCGATCCGGATCGTCCAGCGCGACAACCCCCTTCCCGCCGCCCCGCGGGAGGCCGAGGGTGACGAGGGGACGCCCCGCCCGTAGCGATAGCGTCCCCCCATGTCGACCCCCAAAGCCGTCACCGTACGCAGGGCCCGCACCAGCGATGTGCCCGCGGTCCGCCGTCTCGTCGATCCTTTCGTGCAGCGCGGCATCCTGCTCGACAAGGCGACCGTGACGCTTTACGAGTCCATCCAGGAGTTCTGGGTCGCGGAACGCGACGAGGACGCCGTCGTCGTCGGCTGCGGCGCACTCCACGTCATGTGGGAAGACCTCGCCGAAGTCCGCACTCTCGCCGTCGATCCCGACTTCAAGGGGGCCGGCGTCGGACATCAGGTGCTGGACAAGTTGTTGCACACCGCCCGATGGCTCGGGGTGCGGCGGGTATTCTGCCTGACCTTCGAAGTCGACTTCTTCGCGAAGCACGGCTTCGTCGAGATCGGCGAGACCCCGGTCGACGGAGATGTCTACAGCGAGCTCCTGCGTTCCTATGACGAGGGAGTCGCCGAGTTCCTCGGTCTCGAACGAGTGAAGCCGAACACCTTGGGCAACAGTCGGATGCTTCTGCACCTGTGACAGGGAAGCCCGGCGATCCTCTCACGGAACCCTATGTCCGAATCGCGCACGTTTCCCGCGTTGCCGGGGTTCTGAACCTCTCCCAGGGGTTTGTGTTTTTCCGGGAAAAGCGGTTTCCTTTCCGCGTACTGCATTTTCGATGAAAGGAAATCCGGTGGCACAGAAGGTTCAGGTCCTTCTTGTCGACGACCTCGACGGCGTCGAGGCGGACGAGACCGTGACGTTCGCGCTGGACGGCAAGACCTACGAGATCGACCTCACCACCGCCAACGCGGAAAAGCTCCGTGGCCTGCTCGAGCCGTACACCGCTGGTGGCCGTCGCACCGGCGGCCGCACCACCGGCGGACGCGGCAAGGGCCGCGCCGTGGCGACGGGCAGCCAGGACACCGCGAAGATCCGCGCGTGGGCCAAGGAGAACGGCATGAACGTCAACGACCGCGGCCGTGTCCCCGCCGACATCAAGGCCGCCTACGAGGACGCGAACCGCTGAGGCGACAGCTGCTGAGCCGCCCCACGGGTACGGGCACTCAGCAGCCGCACCCGGTGGCACTCCGCCGCGGCGGCGGCCACGAGACGCACCAGGCAGGGGGCGTCCGCAACGCCCCAGGGTGCGGACCGCAGCGCCGGCAGCGAGGACTCGACCTCGCGACCCGGTGCGGGCGCCCGCAGCCACACCGTGGCGCCCGGCGCGCCGGAACCGCTCCACCCCGGGGGAAGGGGTGCGGTCGTCCGGCCGCCGGCACCGCGGATCGCGAGATCCAGAGAGATCCCGCCCCACTCCAGCCAGTCGAGCAGTCCCGGTAGCTCCTCCGCGCTCCCCGCGGCCACGAGCAGCCCCATCCGGCGCCCCATCAGGGCCACCGGCCCCGTCGTCGCGCCCATCCGGCGCAGCACACCCCGGCCGGCCGCGGCGGGCAGTTCCAGGACGTCGAAGCGCAGCCCCGTGACCAGCTCCGCCGGCGGGCCCACCACCGCGGCCCAGCCGAGCTCGTCCTCGTACCACCGCGCGATCCCGCCGTCGGACGGCGTGCGGGGGAGCGGGACGGTGAAAGCCATGTCCGGGGAACTCCCGCGGGGGCCCATTGGTTACGCCCGCGGTGACACACCGTCCCCCGGTGAACGCGCAAGGTGTCCGGGATGGGGCGTAAGCGTGCATTCGGCAGCGCAAGGGTGTTCGCTGGTAGCGGAGGGAACCGGGGTGCGCCGCATGGAGTGTCAGTGCTTACGGGTAAGACATTCCTAGTGGAGAGGGGCGACTCGCGGGCTTCGGCGTCTCACGTTCGCCATCGGCGTACTGATGGCGCGGGTAACTACTTGGCCTGCGGGAACATCGTCTCGCACCATCGGGTTGGAGCATTTGTCGGCTGTTCGGCAGCAGTCTCCCCGCTGAAGAGGGGGTGATCCGGACGGATGTCGGCAGTTGGAATGAGCGGTCCCCGCTTGCGGGACTAAGCTGCGGAAGGACAGGGAGGGGATCGACCCCTAACTGACTGACCGCTCTGAGGAGCGATTAACGATGTTCGAGAGGTTCACCGACCGCGCGCGGCGGGTTGTCGTCCTGGCTCAGGAAGAAGCCCGGATGCTCAACCACAACTACATCGGCACCGAGCACATCCTTCTGGGCCTTATCCACGAGGGTGAGGGTGTCGCCGCTAAGGCCCTGGAGAGCCTCGGGATTTCGCTCGAGGCGGTCCGCCAGCAGGTGGAGGAGATCATCGGCCAGGGCCAGCAGGCCCCGTCCGGGCACATCCCCTTCACCCCTCGTGCCAAGAAGGTCCTGGAGCTGTCGCTCCGGGAGGCCCTCCAGCTCGGCCACAACTACATCGGCACCGAGCACATCCTGCTCGGCCTGATCCGCGAGGGCGAGGGCGTCGCCGCCCAGGTCCTCGTGAAGCTGGGCGCCGACCTCAACCGGGTGCGGCAGCAGGTCATCCAGCTGCTCTCCGGCTACCAGGGCAAGGAAGCCGCCACGGCCGGCGGTCCTGCCGAGGGCACCCCCTCGACGTCCCTGGTCCTCGACCAGTTCGGCCGGAACCTCACCCAGGCGGCCCGCGAATCCAAGCTCGACCCGGTCATCGGGCGCGAGAAGGAGATCGAGCGGGTCATGCAGGTGCTGTCCCGCCGCACCAAGAACAACCCGGTCCTCATCGGCGAGCCCGGCGTCGGCAAGACCGCCGTCGTCGAGGGCCTGGCGCAGGCCATCGTCAAGGGCGAGGTGCCCGAGACCCTCAAGGACAAGCACCTCTACACCCTGGACCTCGGCGCGCTGGTCGCCGGCTCCCGCTACCGCGGTGACTTCGAGGAGCGCCTGAAGAAGGTCCTCAAGGAGATCCGCACCCGCGGCGACATCATCCTGTTCATCGACGAGCTCCACACCCTCGTGGGTGCGGGCGCCGCCGAGGGCGCGATCGACGCCGCCAGCATCCTCAAGCCGATGCTGGCCCGCGGTGAGCTCCAGACCATCGGCGCCACCACGCTCGACGAGTACCGCAAGTACCTGGAGAAGGACGCGGCCCTGGAGCGCCGCTTCCAGCCCATCCAGGTCGCCGAGCCGTCGCTGCCGCACACCATCGAGATCCTCAAGGGTCTGCGTGACCGGTACGAGGCCCACCACCGGGTCTCCATCACCGACGAGGCCCTCGTCCAGGCCGCGACCCTGGCCGACCGGTACATCTCGGACCGCTTCCTCCCGGACAAGGCGATCGACCTGATCGACGAGGCCGGCTCCCGGATGCGCATCCGCCGGATGACCGCGCCGCCGGACCTCCGCGAGTTCGACGAGAAGATCGCCGGCGTCCGCCGCGACAAGGAGTCCGCGATCGACTCGCAGGACTTCGAGAAGGCCGCGTCCCTGCGCGACAAGGAGAAGCAGCTCCTCGCCGCGAAGACCAAGCGCGAGAAGGAGTGGAAGGCCGGCGACATGGACGTCGTCGCCGAGGTCGACGGCGAGCTCATCGCCGAGGTCCTCGCGACCGCCACCGGCATCCCGGTCTTCAAGCTGACCGAGGAGGAGTCCTCGCGTCTGCTCCGCATGGAGGACGAGCTCCACAAGCGCGTCATCGGCCAGAAGGACGCCGTCATCGGCCTCTCGCGGGCCATCCGCCGTACCCGTGCGGGTCTGAAGGACCCGAAGCGCCCCGGTGGCTCGTTCATCTTCGCCGGCCCGTCCGGTGTCGGTAAGACCGAGCTTTCGAAGGCGCTCGCCGAATTCCTCTTCGGCGACGAGGACGCGATGATCTCCCTCGACATGTCGGAGTTCAGCGAGAAGCACACGGTTTCCCGCCTCTTCGGTTCGCCGCCCGGATACGTCGGCTACGAAGAGGGCGGCCAGCTCACCGAGAAGGTGCGCCGCAAGCCGTTCTCCGTCGTCCTCTTCGACGAGGTCGAGAAGGCCCACCCCGATATCTTCAATTCCCTTCTCCAGATCCTGGAGGACGGTCGCCTGACCGACTCCCAGGGCCGGGTCGTGGACTTCAAGAACACGGTCATCATCATGACCACCAACCTCGGGACCAGGGACATCTCGAAGGGCTTCAACCTGGGCTTCGCCGCCCAGGGCGACACGAAGTCCAACTACGAGCGGATGAAGGCGAAGGTCAGCGACGAGCTGAAGCAGCACTTCCGCCCGGAGTTCCTCAACCGTGTGGACGACATCATCGTCTTCCCGCAGCTGACGCAGGAGGACATCCTCCAGATCGTCGACCTGATGATCAGCCGCGTCGACGAGCGCCTCAAGGACCGGGACATGGGCATCGAGCTCTCCCAGTCCGCGAAGGAGCTGCTCGCCAAGAAGGGTTACGACCCGGTGATGGGTGCCCGGCCGCTGCGCCGGACGATCCAGCGCGAGATCGAGGACACGCTCTCGGAGAAGATCCTCTTCGGCGAGCTGCGCCCCGGTCACATCGTGGTCGTGGACACGGAGGGCGAGGGCGAGGAGCGCAAGTTCACCTTCCGCGGCGAGGAGAAGACGGCCCTGCCGGACGCCCCGCCGATCGAGGCGACGGGCGGCACGGGCCCGAACCTGTCGAAGGACGCGTGACGCAGGCGCTGAGCCTGTAGCGACGAAGGGGCGGCCCCGGAACCTGATGGTTCCGGGGCCGCCCCTTTCGCTCGGTCAGGTGGGGAGGATCTCCACGTCGGCGGCGAGGTGTTCGGTGCCGGTGATCCGCCGCCCGATCGCGCGGACCGACACGAGCTCGGTGAGTGCCGCGAGGGGGGTCAGGTCGTGGCTGCCGGGGGCGAGGTGGAGGCGGCGCACGGACGGGAAGATCTCCACGAGCCGCCGAAGGCCCGCCGTGTCGGCCTGGGCCGCCAGGTGGAGCGAGGTGACTCCGGGGAGGACGGTCCCGGCGGGGCAGCGGTCCAGGTCCGTACCGGTGAGGGCGAGGGTCTCGATGCCGGGCAGCGCGGTGAGCTCCTGCCAGAGCGAGGGGGAGAGGGGCTCCGCCGCCCACAGGTGCAGCTCGCGCAGGTGCCGGAGCCGGGACAGCGGCTCAAGCCCGTCCCGGGGGAGGGGAGTGATCGAGAGCTGGCGGAGAGGCGACGCGGGAAGGTCGGCGGACGACCAGTCGGCGTCCCGGGGGAGAGCGAGCGAGAGCCGGTTCAGCCGGGTCAGGCGGGTCAGCGGGGCGAGGTCCGGCCGCGACTCGAACACCTCCAGGGTGAGTCGGCGGGGGTCGCCGTGCCCGAGGAGCGCGTCCCGCGCCCCGGGGGACACCTCCCCGTGGACCTGCAGCAGCCGGGGCCGCAGGCCGAGCCGGATGAGCTCGTGGGCCTGGGTGTCGTCCTGGACGCTGTAGTAGAGGCCGGTCGGGTCGAGCCGCGCCACGATCTCCTCGGCGTAGGAGCGCGTCTCGTACCGGTGCCAGGCCCAGATCATCTGGGACCGGACGGCGAGCAGGGGATGGGACACGAACCGGGACAGGTAGAGGACGGCGGCGTCGTCCTGGACGTGGGAGGCGGCCACCACCGCCAGGCGGGCCGCGTCGTCGTCCAGGCCGTCCGGGCCGGGCAGCAGGTCGAAGATCATCCTTCCGGCCACGGCCAGCGCCCTGGCCTCGGCCGTCGTCCGGGGCGGGATCACCTCCGACGTGCGGCGCAGCACCTCCTCCCGGACCTCCGGGGAGACCTCCGTCGCGTGGTCCAGGGCCGTCGCCGCCAGCAGCACCAGGCGGAGCCGGACCGAGCGGTCCTCGGCCGCGTCCGCCGCCTTCAGGAGCTCGCGGAGGATCTCCGCGCATTCGTGCGGGCGCGCGTGGCCCACCGCCATGCGGATGACGTCCTCCCACTGGTCGTCCGCGGCATGCCGCACCAGGACGCCGATGTCCCAGTGGTCCACCAGGGCCTTGGCGGCCAGGTAGTCCTGGAAGGTGCGGTGGACGAAGTCGACGGTGTCCTCCGTCGGCTCGCGCAGCAGGCCGCTGCGGTGGAGGAGGTGGGTGAAGACCGTCTCCGGCGGATACTGGGCGGCCTCCTGGACCGCCGGCACCGCCTCCCGGACGAGCGACTCCGCGCGGGCCCGGTCCAGCTGGGTGCGGCCGTTGAGCGTCAGCCAGTACGCGAGCCGCTGGATCAGCTGGATCTGCGGGGCCTCGTCGAGGGCGATGCCCGACGGGGCCCCCATGTCCCGCTCGCGGTCGCGGCGCGCGAGGAGCATCGACAGGGCGGCCTCGTAGAGGGCCTTGCGGCCGCGGGGCAGGAAGCCGCGCCGGTCGCGGTGGAGGGCGCAGATGAGCCCGCACATCAGGGGGTTGGTGGCGAGCTGGGCCACGTGCTCGGCGGTGCGCAGCGCGTCGAGGAGCGGCTGCTCGTACGGCTCCGCCTCCGGCCCGGCGGCCCGGTGCCAGCGGCGGACGAAGGTGGCGACCTCGGCGCGGGTCATGGGGGAGAGGGTCAGCTCGGTGAAGCCGTCGCCGGCCAGCCATTCGTCGCGTACGGCGGTGGGGCGTGAGGTGACGAGCCAGCGGTTGCCCTCGTACGTGTCCAGGAGGGCACGGAGCCACTCGCGGGCCCGGCCGCGTTCCGCCTCGGGGATCTCGTCGATGCCGTCGACGAGGACGACGCCACGGCCGGCGGCGAGGACCCGGTCGGCCCAGCCGTCGGGCGGGGTGAGCGGGCAGCCGGCGGCGGGCAGGAAGCGGTCGGGGGCCGGGAGCCGCTCGCCGTGGCGGGTGAGGGCGCGCAGGGGCAGGACGAAGGGGATGCGGCCCCGGAGGTACGCCATGCCGTCCCCGCGCCCCTCGGTCGCCGTACGGCCCGTGCGCCCCTCGGTGGTCGTGCGGTCCGTGCGCTCCCCGGTGGTCGTGTCGTGCGCGCGTCCCTCGGTCGCCGTAAGGCCCGCGCGCCCCTCGGTCGCCGCCGAGACCGTCAGCCACTGGACCAGGGTCGTCTTGCCGGAGCCGGCGAGGCCGCGCAGCAGGACCCTGTCGTGGCGGGCGAGGGCGAGGTCGGCGCGGACGGCCTGTTCCCGCTGGTGCGGGGCGAGGTGTTCCGCCTCGTCGGGCATGCCGGGCCCGGGGGTCTCGCCGGTCGCCTCCAGGGACAGATAGGCGAGGTCCAGCGGCCACCGGTCCGGGGAGTGGTGCAGGTCGATGCCGTAGATGGTGAGGCGGCCGTGCTTCTTGGCGAGGTGCTCCAGGTACCGGCGCTCGAACTCCGCGTCCCGACCGTCCGCCCGTGGCGTCCGGCGGACGATCTCGTCGACCTTCGCGATGAGCTCGGCCTGGGCCCGGGCCTGTTCCACGAGGCTGCGGGCGATGAACGTCGAGCGCTGGGTGAAGAACTCCAGGAGGTGGAGGCAGGCCCACTCGGTGAGGGACTCCAGGTAGAGGACCGAGTCCGTGGAGAGGCCGTCGGGGGCCGGGGCCGCCGCCCGCAGGCGGCGGGCGAGGTCGCGGTGGCCGAGGCGGACGGCCTGGACGTCGTCCATGTCGAGGTCGCCGAGGGAGAGGAGGGTCGTGGCGAGGGTGTCGGTGACGGCCTCGGTCTCGTCGGCGGGGAAGGGGGCTTCGCCGGGGCCGCCCGTCGAGCGTCCGACGAGGGTGGCGGCGAGCTTCCGGACGTCCTTCTCCGTGAGCGTGCGCTTCTCGCCCCGGAAGGAGACCAGGGCGGAGAGCCGGACCTTCGAAGACCCGGTGAGGCCCGCCCCTGGACCATCGCTGACCAGCAGTTTCTTCAGCAGAGGGCCGATCGCGGCCGAGGCGAGGCGGGTGCCGATGAGTGCCGGTTCCATGTGTGTCTCCCCGTGGATTCCCGAAGCGGTCAGCGTAGTGCGGGACGGGGTTCCGGGCGGCTCGGTTGCGTGACCCAGGTCCCATTCGGGGCGGGGCGCTGGTGACAAGGCGCACAGGCGTTTCGAGGGGTACTAACCGGAATAGTGGCGACCTTTGGTGTCGATTCGGGACGTTCAGGTGTGAACCACCGGGACCTAGGTCCCCGGGGGTCCCGAACCGGGCGCCGGGCGGCGTTTCGGGCGGTTCCGGGCCCCCGCGACGTGCGCATAAACCGAATCTCTTGTGTCGGTATGTCCGATTTCGCGCACCCTCTCCGGGGTCGTCAAGGGGTGAACTTCCCGGGAGATCGCTACGACGTCATGTCGTAGATGGGGTGTTTTGGGATGGCTGGGGGTCCGGGTTACCAAGGATGAGCAAGCCCGACGCAGCGACCGTCCGCGTCGGGTCCCGTACGTCCCGGAGGTTTTCCCCCGTATGTCGAAGCGCGTCATGAACCCCGCCGCCCGTATCACCGCCGTTGCTCTCGTCACCGCGGGTCTGGGAGCGTCGCTGGTGGCCGGAGCAGGGTCCGCCTTCGCCGCCGAGGGCAAGGCCGCCGCCCCGGTCGCACTGACCGCGTCCGCCGCCGTCGCCGCTCAGGCCGACGCCCAGGCTCACGCCGCCGCCCAGGTGAAGGCCGCCGCCGCGAAGGCCGCTGCCGCCAAGGCTGCCGCCGTGAAGGCCGCCGTCGCGAAGGCCACCCCCGTGAAGGCCGTCAAGAAGGCGGCCCCGGCCTGGGTCAAGCCGGTCACCTCGTACACCCTCAGCGCCAGCTTCAATCAGGGCGGCGCCATGTGGGCCCACAAGCACTCCGGCCAGGACTTCGCCGTCCCGGTCGGCACCCCGGTCAAGGCCGCGGGTGCGGGCACCGTCGTGAAGGCCGGCCCGAACGGCGGCGGCGACGGCCCCGCGTACGGCAACGCGATCGTCGTCAGGCACGCCAACGGCACGTACTCGCAGTACGCCCACCTGTCGAAGATCAAGGTCTACATCGGCCAGAAGGTCGCCGCCGGCCAGCAGATCGCCCTCTCGGGCAACACCGGCAACTCCTCCGGCCCCCACCTGCACTTCGAGATCCGTACGACCCCGAACTACGGCTCCGCCGTCAACCCGATGGCGTTCCTCCGGGCCCACGGCGTCGGCGTCTGACGCCTGCCGGCTATCGGTCCTTCTGGGCCTGGTCGATGAGATCGAGGGCGACCTCGAGGACGGCTTCGTGCTTCTCCTCGGGGTCGCCTTCGGCGTTCTCCATGAAGAAGGTCCCGGCGTGCAGCGTGAAGACCGCGCTCACGGCGCGGACCCTGTCCTTCATCGGGGCGTCGGGCTCCTGGATGAAGTCGTTGAGCGCGATGAAGCGCTCCTTGAAGGTGAGTCCGATGCTCAGGTCGCGCACGGTCGCCTGGTTCTCGTGCATGAAGCGGAACAGTGGGGCCGCGGCGAGCAGGGCCTTCTGGTAGCGGCGCAGGATCTCCCGCTTGGTCTCCAGGGTGCGCGGCTGTTCGCCCGCCCAGGCGACCAGCTCGTCGATGGGGCGCGTCAGGTCCTGGAAGATCCCGATGATGATGTCTTCCTTGGTCCTGAAGTGGTAGTAGAGCGCCGCCTTCGTGACGTCCAGGCGTTCCGCGATCTCCCGCAGCGAGGTCTTCTCGTAGCCCTGCTCGGCGAAGAGTTCGAGAGCCACGTCCTGGATGCGCTGGCGGGTGTTGCCTCGGGCCATGACGGGTCTCCGGTTTCCAGAAAACTTACTTGACGCCCGGCTAGTTACCGGCCTACCGTCCTCAGTGTAGTAACTAGCCGGGCGGCAAGTAAGGGATGGGCATGGCGACGAAACAGAACGTTCAAGCAGTACAGGGGGAGGCCGCGGACCCGCAGCCGCGCAGCGTACGCGTCGTTCTCCTCGCCCTCATGATCGCGATGCTCCTCGCGATGCTCGACAACATGATCATCGGTACCGCGATGCCGACGATCGTCGGTGAGCTCGGCGGTCTTGAGCACCTCTCCTGGGTCGTCACCGCCTACACCCTGGCCACCGCCGCCTCCACCCCCCTCTGGGGCAAGGTCGGCGACATGTTCGGCCGCAAGGGCGTCTTCCTCACCTCGATCGTGATCTTCCTGATCGGCTCGGCGCTCAGCGGCATGGCCCAGGACATGGGCCAGCTCATCGGCTTCCGCACCATCCAGGGCCTCGGCGCCGGCGGCCTCATGGTCGGCGTCATGGCGATCATCGGCGACCTGATCCCGCCCCGCGAGCGCGGCAAGTACCAGGGCATGATGGCCGGAATCATGGCCCTCGCCATGATCGGCGGCCCCCTCGTCGGCGGCACCATCACCGACCACTGGGGCTGGCGCTGGTCCTTCTACATCAACCTGCCGCTCGGCGTCGTCGCCCTCGCCATGCTCACCGCCGTCCTGCACCTGCCCAAGAAGCAGCGCGCCACGGGCACCCGGATCGACTTCCTCGGCGCCGCGCTGCTGACCGTCGGCATCACCGCGATCGTCCTCGTCACCACCTGGGGCGGCACGGAGTACGCCTGGGGCTCGGCCACCATCGTCGGCCTCACGATCGGCGGCGCCGCCGCACTCGCCGCCTTCCTCTTCGTCGAGACCCGGGCGAGCGACCCGATCATGCCGCTGCACATCTTCCGCAGCCGCAACTTCACCGTGATGTCCCTGATCGGCTTCATCACCGGCTTCGTGATGTTCGGCGCGGTCCTCTACCTGCCGATCTTCCAGCAGTCCGTCCAGGGCGCCTCGGCCACCAACTCCGGCCTGCTGCTCCTGCCGATGCTGCTGTCGATGATGGTCGTCTCGCTGCTCGTCGGCCGCTTCACCACCAGCACCGGCAAGTACAAGGTCTTCCCCATCGTGGGCAGCGCGCTCATGGTGGCCGGTCTCTTCCTCCTCTCCACGATGGACACCGGCACCTCGCGCCTCGTCTCGGGGATCTGGATGGCCGTCCTCGGCGCCGGCATGGGCTTCCTGATGCAGATCACCATGCTGGTCGCCCAGAACAGCGTGGAGATGAAGGACATGGGCGTCGCCTCCTCCTCCACCACCCTCTTCCGGACGCTCGGCTCCTCCTTCGGCGTCGCGATCATGGGTGCGCTCTTCACCAGCCGCGTCCAGGACGAGATGGCGTCCCGCGGCGGGGGCGGGCTCACCGAGCGGACCGCACAGCTCGACGCGGCGAGCCTCGCCAAGCTGCCGGCCGCGCTCCGCGAGGCCTACCAGCACGCGGTCGCCACCGGCACCCACGGCGCCTTCCTCGTCGCCTCGGCCGTCGCCGTCCTCGGCTTCGTCCTCGCCTTCTTCGTCAAGGAGGTGGCGCTCCGCGGCGCCGGACCGGCCGCGGCCCCGAAGGCGGAGTCCGGCGACGACGCGCCGAAGGTCGCCGAGACGGTCTGATCAGGCGTACGAAAAAGGGGCCGGGTCCATGCATGGACCCGGCCCCTCCGTCGTACCCCTCACTCCGGCAGCCGCGGGATGCGCTCCAGCAGCCGCAGGGTTCACTCCGGCTGCCGCAGGTTCACTCCAGCAGCCGCAGGATTCACTCCGGCAGCCGCAGGATTCACTCCGGCTGCCGCTGGATTACTCCGGCAGCCGCAGGATCGGGAAGCTGCCCGTGCTCGTCGGCGCGTGGTCCGGCAGCCAGAGCACCGCGATCGCGCCGCCCACCCCGTCCGGAGACCCCTCCGCGGCCACGTTCCGGAAGGTCAGCCGGGCGCCGAGGACCCGGGCCTGGCCCGCCGCGATCGTCAGGCCGAGGCCGTGGCCCTGGCCCGCGCGGTCGCTCGTCCCCGTACGGAACCGGCTCGGGCCCTCCTTGAGGAGCGCCTCGGGGAAGCCGGGGCCGTGGTCGCGGACCCGGACCACCCGGCCCTCGACGGTGACCTCGACCGGCGGCTTTCCGTGCTTGGCCGCGTTGGCGAGGAGATTGCCCAGGACCCGTTCCAGGCGGCGCGGGTCGGTGTTCACCCAGGACTCGTGCACGACCCGGACCTCGATCTCCGGGTCCAGGGCCCGCACCCGCCGCTCCACGAACTCGCCGAGGGCGATCTCCTGGAGCTCGGCCCGCTCCGAGGCGCTGTCGAGCCTGGCCACCTCCAGGACGTCCTCGACCAGCGTCCGCATGGCCTGCGCCCGGTCCCGTACGAGCTCGGTCGGACGCCCCGGCGGCAGCAGCTCGGCCGCCGTGAGCAGCCCCGTGACGGGGGTGCGGAGCTCGTGCGCGATGTCGGCGGTGACCCGGCGCTCGGCCTCGATCCGCTCGTTCAGGGCGTCGGTCAGGGCGTCCACCGCCCACGCCAGGTCGTCCGTCTCGTCCCGTACGACTCCGCCGACGGCGTCCCGCACCCGTACGTCCGTATTGCCCTGGGCCACCCGGCCGGCCGCGACGGCGGCCTTCCGCAGCCGCCGCGAGAGCCCGCCGCCGATGAGCACGCCGAGCGCGCAGCCGCCGAAGACCACCGACACCGAGCCGATGACGAGGGCCCGGTCCAGGTCGTTCATGATCGTCGCGCTGCGGTCGGCGAAGGGGATGTGCAGCGACAGCACGTCGCCGTTGGCGAGCGGCACGGCCGCCCACACGTCCGGCGGCCCGCCGCGCCGGTGCTCCTGCACATACGTCCCGCGCCGATGGTCCCGCATCAGCTGGTCGAGCTGCGGCGGCAGCGCCGGGTCGTTGATCTTCGTGCCGAAGCGGGGCTCCTTGGGCTTGGACGTCTCGTACATCCGCTGGGCGAAGAGCAGCCGCTCCTTCTGCACCTCCCGCGCGTTGTCGAGCATCGAGATGCGGGCGGCGTTGTGCACGACGATGCTCAGGGTGACCGCGATGAGGGCGCCGACCGCCGCGATGGCGACGGCGATCTTCCAGCGGACCCCGGTCCGCAAGGGCAGAAAATTCACCGGCTCACTGACCTAGTTCTTGAGCTTGTAGCCGAAGCCGCGCACGGTCTCGATCCGGTCCTGGCCGATCTTGGCGCGCAGCCGCTGCACATGGACGTCCACGACCCGGGTGTCCCCGCCCCAGCCGTAGTCCCAGACCCGCTCCAGGAGCTTGTCCCGGGACAGTACGGTGCCCGGCGCCGACGAGAACTCCAGGAGCAGCCGCATCTCGGTCGGGGTCAGTGCCACCGGCGTCCCGCCCTTGCGGACCTCCATGCCGTCGGTGTCGACCTCCAGGTCGCCGAAGGAGAGCAGCCCGCCGCCGTCCGCCGGCTCCTCGCTCTCACCGGCGCCGGCCCCGCCCGCGTGCCCGAAGCGGCGCAGCACGGCCCGGATGCGGGCCATCAGGACGGAGCCGTCGAAGGGCTTGGTGACGTAGTCGTCGGCCCCGGCCTCCAGGCCGAGCACGACGTCGATCGAGTCGGCGCGCGCCGAGAGCATGATGACGGGCACCGTCGACTCGTCGCGGATGCGGCGGCAGAGGCTGACGCCGTCCATGCCCGGCAGCATCACGTCGAGGAGGGCGATGTCGGGCCGCTGCGCCCGGAAGGCGTCCAGGCCGGAGAGCCCGTCGGGCATGGCGGTCACCCGGAAGCCGTCCCGCTCCAGGGCGAGCTGGGTGGCCTCACGGATGACGTCGTCGTCCTCGACGAACAGGACATGGGTTTCGGCCATCGTGCGTGCCCTTCGGGGTCGGTGCGTTCTCTCGGTCCACGGCGCGGTGGGCCACTCGGTCGAGGCTGGGTCGGACTACTTGATCGAGGCCCGGTCGGGCCTCTCGGTCCACGGTTCAGTCGGCGGGGGACGCGCTCGGCACGGGCTCCGCGCCGTCGCCGACGGCCTGGCTGTAGTCGTTGTGCACCCAGTCGTGCTGGGTGAACCTGTTCCCCGACCAGCGGTAGGTGATCACGTCCTCGCCCGAGGGGTATGCGACCGGGTCGCCCTTCGCGTACACCTGCTTGGTGACGACGAGATCGCCCCGGTCGATCGTGGCGTAGACCGCCGCGTCCTCGGTCATGAACACGTTCTCGTACCGGTCGCTCTGCTTGCGGTAGACGTAGGTGCCGATGCCGACGGCGTCACCGCAGGTCATCACGTTGACGACGACGTCGGGGGCGGTGGAGTTCGTGATGCTGCCGTAGGAGGCGTCCACCGGGTAGGAGTCGGCGACGCACGGCTTCAGATCGCTCTTGAACCGCTCGCCGATCTTCGGATCGGCCTTCAGGAGCGCGATCGGATCCACCCGCTCGGCCGACTGCGGACCGGCGGTGGCGGAGACGGAGGGGGTGGGCGCCGCGGCGGTGATCTCGTCGGTGCGAGCCGCGCCCTCGTCGCGGGAACCGGTGCCGCCGGTGGAGCAGGCGGCCAGGGACAGCCCGACGGCGACGAGCCCGGCCGTCGCCGTGACGCTCGCCGCCTTGACGGTACGGCGCGGGCGGCGGCGTCCGGTCTCGTACCGGTCGTCGCCGCCGCTCACACCGTGGTGGTCTTCGTGTGGTCTGCCGTCGGGTTCGCCGTCTAGGCCGCGCACCGCTCCCGCCCCCCTTCGTCACCTCGTACGGTCGCCCGCTCCCCGGTCCGCCCCAGTGCACGGGCGTCGAGGTCACGGCTCTCCAGCTCCTGGCGGAGCCGGGCGAGCGCACGATGGAGCGTCGACTTCACCGTACCGGTCGACATGCCGAGCGCCGCCGCCGTCTCCTCCGTGCTCATCTGCTCCCAGTGCCGCAGGACGACGACGCTGCGCTGCTTGGGCGCGAGGACCTTCAGGACGTCCATGAGAAGGGCGCGGTCGGCGTGCTGCTCGGTCGGGTCGTCGATGCTCGCGTCGGGCAGCTGCTCGGTCGGCACCTCTTCGAGCCGGCGGGAGCGCCACCACTCGGTCCGGGTGTTGATCATGACCCGGCGCAGGTAGGCGTCGGCGAGGGACTTGTCGGCGATGCCGTCCCAGCGGCCGTACGTCCGGGCCAGGGCCGTCTGGAGGAGGTCCTGGGCGTCGACGGGGTCGGCCACGAGACGGCGGGCACTGCGCAGCAGCGCGTCCTGCCGCGTGCGTACGTACTCCTCGAAGTCGAGCACCTCGCCGTGCCTCATCCGAACCGCCTCCGATCCCCGTGACCTGCTTCGTTCCTCGTGTCGTCGACGACGCTACGGAGCGGTTGTCACGGGGCTGTGCGGGGCAGCCGTCGGTCGGCGCACGGCTACCCATCGGTTGTGTAACAGCGGGGGAGGAGAAGGTTTCGGCGCTCGGTTCCGGGGAGAGCGGGCCTCAGGACAGCGGGAGCCGGTACCGGCCGCCGTCCAGCGGCTCGACGAGACCGTCCGCGACCAGGCCGTCCAGGGCCCTGGCCCGCTGGACCGGTTCGTCCCAGACCGCGTCCAGGGCCGCCTGCCCCACGGGCTCCGCCGACTCCCGCAGCACGGCGAGGAGCCGGCCGCGCACCTGCCGGTCGGTCCCGGCGTACGTCTGGCCCCGCCGCGGCGGACCGTCGTGCGCCGGCTTCCCCGAGAGCCGCCAGGCGCACCGTTCGGCGATCGGGCAGCGCCCGCAGTCCTCGTTCTTCGCCGTGCACACCAGGGCGCCCAGCTCCATGGAGGCGGCCGCCCACCGGGATGCCGTCGACTCGTCCTCCGGCAGCAGCGCGCGGGCGAGCCGCCGCTCGGCGGCCGTGGTCGCGTTCGGCGGGTACTGGACGCCGGTCGCCGCCCGCGCGAAGACCCGGCGCACATTGGTGTCCAGGACGGCGTGCCGCTGCCCGTACGCGAAGGAGGCCACCGCCGCCGCCGTGTACTCGCCGATGCCGGGCAGCGCGAGCAGCTGACCGTGGTCGCGGGGGACGTCGCCGTGGTGCCGCTCCGTTATGGCGACGGCCGCCGCGTGCAGCCGCAGGGCCCGGCGCGGATAGCCGAGCCGGCCCCAGGCGCGGACCGCCTCGCCGGGGGCCTCGGCCGCCAGGTCGGCCGGGCGCGGCCAGCGCGCCAGCCACTGCTCGTACACCGGGAGGACCCGGACGACCGGGGTCTGCTGGAGCATGAACTCGCTGACCATGACGCCCCAGGCACCGGCCTCGGGGCGGCGCCAGGGCAGGTCACGGGCGTGCCGGTCGAACCAGGCGAGGACGGGCCCGTGCAGCTCGGCGGGGAGCGCCGGGGGGACGGGGGCCTCGGATGTCGGGGGAGTGTCGATGGAAGTCATGGCACCTCCGATCCTGGCACGTCCCCGGCGGGATCAGTACGCGCCGTGGCGTGCCCGCGAGCGCCGCTCGGAGTGCGCGGGGGCGTGCGCGGAGGCGTGCGCACTCGGCCCGCGCCCCGCGCACCACACCACGGACGAGTTACGGCTCGACCGTGCCGTCTCCACGAGGGCCCGTACGGGCCGCTCCGCCACCCGCATCACGAGGAAGGCGACCAGGGCGCCGACCAGCAGGCCGACGGTCACGTCGTGCGGGTAGTGGACCCCGACGAAGACCCGGGAGAAGGCCATGAGCAGCGCCATCGGCACGGTCAGCCAGACGATCCCGCGCCAGGACAGGGCGAGCGCGATCGCGGCGGCGCCCGCGATGGCCGAGTGGTTGCTGGGGAAGGACCAGTCGCCGTGCGGCGGGCAGGCGACGAGCGAGACGGGCGCTCCGGCGACCGCGCGGCACGGACGTTCCTCGTCGACCAGCGACTTCAGGGCCTCGCTCACCACATAGCCGAAACCGGTGGCGACCGGGGCGAGCAGCGCGAGCGCCATCGCCCGGCTCGACCCCTCCCGGGAGCGCCACCAGCCGGCGAGGAACAGCACACCGAAGAGCAGCAGCCCGAGCTCCGTCCACACCTCGGCGAGCCACTGGAACCAGTGGGGCGTGGAGTGGGCGAAGTCGGCGACGTCGAGATACAGACGGTCGGAGAGGTCGAGGAGGGTGTTCATGGTGCATGACGCTAACCGGAATCCGGAGTCCGCCGCCCCGGGCCAACGGCCAGAGCGACCCCTGACGAAAGTGGGGGGCTGCGATTCGCGCCGGTTCTCTACGGTTTCCGGCGGGGTTCCGGGAAAAGTTCCCGGAACCGACGGATGTGATCATCGGCAAAACTTGAGGTCTCGGGCGGCGGGTGGGGCGGGAGTTGGGCCGGATCTCTCGTAAGGTTCGGGTCGTGGGATCTTTGCGCAATCCGGTCGGGCCGCTTCCCTCCACCATCTATTGGCGACGGAGGGCGGTTGCGCTGTGCCTGGTGGCGCTTCTCGCGCTGCTCGCCGCCTGGGCCTTCACCTCCGGTGACGGCGGCGGGAAGAAGACGAACGACGGGGCCAACGGCTCCTCGCCGACCCCGCCCTCGATCACCCCGGGCCCCTCCGGTACCGGCCCGGCGATCAGCCAACAGCCCGGCGGACGCGACGAGTCGGGCGACTCCGGCGACGACGGCGGTTCCGCGGGCCCCGGTACGGACGAGGGCGCGGGCGGCGACGCCGGAACCGACGCCGGTACGGACGCGGGCGGCGGCTCCGGAACCGGAGGCATCGGCAAGAACGGCGACACCGACGGAGCCGGCTCGGCGGGCGCCGGCGCGGGCCAGCAGGTCCCGGCCGACTCCCCGCTCCCGAACTGCCCTGCGGGGGCACTGCAGTTGACGCTCCGCACCAGCAAGCTCGCCTACGAGACGGGGGAGAAGCCCCGCTTCCACCTCGTCGCCAAGAACACCTCGAACACCGCATGCAAGGCCGACTTCGGGCCCCGCAGCGCGGTTCTGACGATCAGCGACGACCGGGACGACGAGGTCTGGTCCACCGCCGACTGCCCGAGTCCCGGCAACCCGGTCCTGCTGCGCGTCCCCGCGCACACCACCATCACCCACACCGTGGAGTGGGACCGCGGCCGCAGCGCCCCGCAGTGCGCGAGCGCCCCGGCGGGCCAGGCCGGCCCCGGCACGTACCTCGTGGAGGCCACGATGCCGGGCGCGAAGGTGCCCCCGGCCTCGTTCCGGCTGGCGAAGGACTGATCCGTACGGCTGGGGCCTGATCCGTACGGCTGGGGCCTGAGACGTACGGCTGCTGGGGCCTGATCCGACGGCACGCACCGGACGCCCCGGCCCGATCCGACCGGGATGGTCGGACAGGACCTAGACGTACCGCTCCAGGATCGAGGACTCCGCGAGCCGCGACAGGCCCTCGCGGACGCTGCGGGCACGGGCCTCGCCGACGCCGTCGACGGTCTGGAGGTCGTCCACGCTCGCCGCGAGCAGCTTCTGCAGCCCGCCGAAGTGCTCCACCAGACGCTCGATGATCGCGCCGGGCAGCCGCGGCACCTTCGCCAGCAGCCGGTAGCCCCGCGGCGAGACCGCCGAGTCGAGGGTCTCGGGCGAACCGCTGTACCCGAGGGCCCGCGCCACGACCGGAAGTTCGAGGAGCTCGGTGTGGGTGAGTGCGTCCAGCTCGGTGAGCGCCTCGGCGACCGTCCGCGAACGCTTCGCCGTCGGCTCCGGCACGTAGTCCCGGATCACCAGCTCGCGCTCCGGCTCCACGCCCGCGATCAGCTCGTCGAGCTGGAGCGAGAGGAGCCGTCCGTCGGTGCCGAGCTCGACCACGTACTCGGCGATCTCGGTGGCGATCCGGCGGACCATCTCCAGGCGCTGCGCGACCGCGGTGACGTCCCGGACCGTGACCAGGTCCTCGATCTCCAGCGCGGAGAGCGTGCCGGCCACCTCGTCGAGCCGCAGCTTGTACCGCTCCAGGGTCGCGAGCGCCTGGTTGGCGCGGGACAGGATCGCGGCCGACTCCTCCAGGACCCGGCGCTCACCGTCCACGTACAGCGCGATCAGACGCATCGACTGGGAGACGGAGACGACCGGGAACTTGCACTGCTTGGAGACCCGGTCCGCGGTGCGGTGGCGGGTTCCGGTCTCCTCGGTGGGGATGGAGGCGTCCGGGACCAGCTGCACACCCGCGCGGTGGATCTTGGTGATGTCCTTGTCGAGGACGAGCGCGCCGTCGAGCTTGCACAGCTCACGCAGGCGCGTGGCGGTGAACTCGACGTTCAGTTCGAAGCCGCCGGTGCACATCGAGTCGACCGTCTTGTCCAGGCCGAGCACGATGAGACCGCCCGTGTTTCCCCGGAGGATCCGCTCCAGGCCGTCGCGCAGCGCGGTGCCGGGAGCGACCGCGCTGAGGGCCGCGCGCATCAGCGCTTCGTTCCCGTCCTTGGCTGCCACTGCACTCCTCCGGCTCGTACGGATGGGCGAGACCAGGGCAAAGTCTAGCGACACCACCCCGGAGGGCGTTTGCTACTGCGGTGTGGGCATACGTTCCTCCCCCGGACTCCGCCCGGCGGACCCCCGGGCGGGACAGGTGGGCACACCCCCGCGGAGGCGGCTCCGACGCCTGTACGGAGCCCCCGACGACCCCCCTCGATCAGCGGCTCGGCGCCTCCTCCGCGCCCTTCGCGCGCCGGCTCCGCGGCAGCACCCGCAGCGCGTCCCCCACGTCCGCCACCTCCGTCACCTTCATCCCGGCCGGCACCTTCCCCGGGTCCGAAGGGACCAGTGCGTGCGTGAAGCCGAGCCGGTGCGCCTCGGCGAGCCGCCGCTGCACGCCCGTCACCCGCCGCACCTCGCCCGCGAGCCCGACCTCGCCGATCGCGACCAGGTTCTTCGGCAGCGGGGTGTCGCTCGCGGCCGACGCCAGCGCGAGCGCGATCGCCAGGTCGGCGGCGGGCTCGGTGAGCTTCACGCCGCCGACGGTCGCGCTGTAGATGTCCCGCTTGCCCAGCGCGCTGATCCGGCCGCGCTGCTCCAGGACCGCCAGCATCATCGAGACCCGGGAGGTCTCCAGGCCCGAGGTCGTCCGCCGCGGCGAGGGGATCTGCGAGTCGACCGTCAGCGCCTGCACCTCGGCGACCAGCGGCCGCTTGCCCTCCAGGGTGACCGTCAGACAGGTGCCGGGCACCGCCACGTCACGCCGGGTCAGGAAGAGCCCGGAGGGGTCGGCGAGCCCCGTGATGCCCTCGTCGTGCAGCTCGAAGCAGCCGACCTCGTCGGTCGCCCCGTACCGGTTCTTCACGCCCCGGACCAGGCGCAGCCGCGCGTGCCGGTCGCCCTCGAAGCTCAGGACGACGTCCACCAGGTGCTCCAGGAGCCGGGGGCCCGCGATGGCCCCTTCCTTGGTGACGTGGCCGACGAGGAGCGTCGCCATGCCGCGCTCCTTGGAGGCGCGGATGAGGGCTCCCGCGACCTCGCGGACCTGGGCCATGCCGCCGGGCGCGCCGTCGATCTCGGGGGAGGCGACGGTCTGCACCGAGTCCAGGATCAGCAGGGAGGGCTTCACGGCGTCGAGGTGCCCGAGGACGGCGGACAGATCGGTCTCGGCCGCCAGGTACAGATGGTCGCTGAGCGCGTTGATCCGGTCGGCGCGCAGCCGGACCTGGCTCGCGGACTCCTCGCCCGTCACGTACAGCGTGCGGTGCTCGTCGCTGGCCGCCTTGGCCGCCACGTCGAGCAGAAGCGTGGACTTGCCGACGCCGGGCTCGCCCGCGAGCAGCACGACGGCGCCGGGCACCAGGCCCCCGCCGAGGACCCGGTCCAGCTCGTCGACGCCGGTCGAGCGGGCGGTCGCCTGCCGGCCGTCGACCTGGCCGATGGGCAGCGCGGCGCTGGAGACGCGCCCCGCCGCGGTCGTCCGGACGGCGGGCGCGCCGTACTCCTCGACCGTCCCCCAGGCCTGGCATTCGGGGCAGCGGCCGAGCCACTTGGCCGTCTGCCAGCCGCACTCGGTGCAGCGGTAGGACGGTCGGTCCTTGGCGGTTTTCGTACGGGCAGCCATGAGCGACACCGTATCCGCCGCCACCGACAACGGGCCGGGATCGTCCACAGGGGCGGCCCCACGGCACCGGAACGCCGGGCTCCTGTCCCCTTTCGAGCGATACCTTCACCCGTAAGAATGAGAATGGGGCAACCGGCACGAGAGTGCCCACCGCCCTGCCTACGGTCGCCCAGTGACGAGCAGCAGGCTGGAATCCCACGGACGCACCACCGGCGCACACCGGGCGCACCGCGCCACGGACCAGGGACCGCGCACGCTCGGCCGGCGTCCCCCCGCCCGTTACGAGGCCGCCCTCGACGGCCTCTTCACGTACTGCCTCTCCGTGCTCTGCGACCACGACACGGCCACCGCCGTCCTCGGCGACGTCCTCGCCGTCGCCGAGCGCCACCACGGCCGCTGCCCCTCCGACGAGGACGGACGCACCGCCTGGCTGTACGCCCTCGCCCGCTGGGCCTGCCTGCGCAGCCTCGGCGAGCAGCGCCGCAAGCGCCAGGGCGCCCACACCGGCCGCCCGGCCGTCACCGCCCCCGAGCCGCCCCGGGTCTCCGAGGAGACCGCCGAGCGCCGCCGCGCCGAGCTCGCCCTGCTCGCCTGGCCCGAGGCCGCCGGCACCACGCCCGAGCAGCGCGAGGCCCTGGAGCTCGCCGTGCGGCACGGCCTCAGCCACCGCCAGGTCGCCGCCGTGCTCTCCCTCGACCCGCTCGCCGCCCGCGAACTCCTCGCCACCGCCGGCTGCGAGGTCGAGCGCACCCGCGCCGCCCTCGCCGTCGTCGACACCGGCAGCTGCCCCACCGTCGCCCGGCTCACCGGCGACCACCAGGTGCTCCTCTCGGCCGCCCTGCGCGCCGAACTCGTCCGGCACGTCGACGACTGCCCCCGCTGCCGCCGCGCCGCCGAACGCGTCGGCGCCGCGGGCCCCTGGCCCGGCGCCTCGGCCCTCCCCGCGGACCGGCTGCCGCTCGTCGAGGCACCCAGGGCCGCCGCGTACATGGCGATGCTGCACGTCCCGCGCGCGCGTGCCGGCGCCCCCCGCTTCGCGCCGACCGGCTTTCCCATGGACCCCAAGGACCATGTCGCCCGCCGCGACCGGATGCGGGCCCGCGCGGTGACCACCACCGTCGTCGCCGCCGTCGTCGCCGCCCCCGTCCTGGCCCTGTGGACCTCCTACCGGGGCACCCCGGACGCCGACACCGCCGGCCACGAGGGGGCCAGGATCAGCGCGCGCGAGGCGGACGAACCGGTGGACCCGGACGGCGACCGCTACGAGAACGCGGGGAACGCCCGCACCACCCCCGAGCCCCGGTTCACCCAGGGCAGCCGCGCCCCCGACGTCTCCGTCGAGGTCGTCAGCCCCGGCGGCCCCACCGAAACGGCCCGGCCCGGCGAACCCGCCGCCGGCTGGATCACGGTCACCGCCACAGGCCGCGGCGACCTCACCCTGCTCACGCTCACCGCCTCCGGCGGCTCGCCCGTCGACTGGGCGCTGTGGACGGACGCCCCCTGGCTGTACGTGAGCCGGGCCTCCGGCACACTCCGCCCCGGCGAGAAGATCACGATCGCCGTCCGCGTCGACCACGCCCGCGAACCCTTCGGCTCCTGGAGCGCGCGCGTGGGGGTGAACCCCTCGGGCGCGGAGGTGCGGATCGACGGCTACCGCCAGGCCAAGCCGCCGACCGGCCGGGTCATCACGCCCCCGCCGGTCACGACGACGGAACCGACGACCCCGCCGACCAGCCCGCCCACCACCGAACCGACGACGCCGCCCACGAGCCCGCCCACGACGGAACCGACGACGCCGCCGACGACCGAGCCCACGACCCCGCCGCCGACCACGGAGCCGACGACGGAACCGACCACCCCGCCGCCGACGACCGAGGAACCACCGCCCACGACCTCGGACCCGGGCACACCCCCGTCGTCGACGGAGGAACCGCCCCCGTCGCCCTCCTAGGGCCTGCCCGGCGGATCCGCCGGATGCGGAGCCACCAGCGGCAGCTGCGAGGCGAGCCGCGCCTCGCACAGCCCCGCCAGGACCCCGTACGCCTCCTCGCCCATCATCTCGACCAGCTCCGGCCGGTACGAGACGTAGACCGGCTCACCGCCGACGTGCGCCGACGACGCCGTCGTGCAGTACCAGTGCAGGTCGTGACCGCCCGGACCCCAGCCACGCCGGTCGTACTCGCCGATCGACACCTGGAGCACCTTGGTGTCGTCGGGCCGGTCGATCCAGTCGTACGTCCGCCGCACCGGCAGCTGCCAGCACACGTCCGGCTTCGTCTCCAGCGGCTCCCGACCCTCCTTCATGGCCAGGATGTGCAGCGAGCAGCCCGCGCCGCCCGCGAAGCCCGGCCGGTTCTGGAAGATGCAGGACCCCTCCCAGCGGCGGGTCTGCCGGTCGCCGTCCTCGTCGAGTTGCACCCAGCCCGACTCGGTACCGACGTCGTGGAACTGCCACAGCTCGGGCGTCAGCCGCGCCACGTGCCCGGCGACCCGCTTCTCGTCGTCCTCGTCGGAGAAGTGCGCGCCCAGCGTGCAGCAGCCGTCGTCGGCGCGCCCCTCCTGGATGCCCTGGCAGCCGTTGCCGAAGATGCAGGTCCAGCGGGAGGTCAGCCAGGTCAGGTCACAGCGGAAGACCTGCTCCTCGTCGGCCGGATCGGGAAACTCGACCCACGCGCGCGCGAAGTCGAGGCCCTTCTCGTCGGGCTCCTCGGCCTTGCCCCGGTTCTGCTTCCCGACCTTGACCGCCTTCACGGCCTTCGCCGCATGCGCGGTCCTGGCGTCCTTCACACGCGAGCCGTCGCTCTCTTTGCCCGGCTTCGCCTTCTTCGTCTTTGGCACAACACCAAGCGTATGCGGGTCGGCGCATTGACCTCCGCCTCTGCCCTATCGGGTGAGGGTTCCTGCCACGGTCGGCTGACCGTCTCGGTGGGTTCCTGCTTCGCCGCACTGTGCCGGTACACGTACCGGTCTTACCTGCGCTCCACAGGCTGACACCGCCAGTCCGGCGGCCCTGGCGATGTTGATCGCCGCGTTGATGTCCCGGTCCAGGACCGTCCCGCAGCCCTGGCACTCCCAGACGCGGAGGTGCAGGGGTTTGGGGCCGTCCTGGGTCCCGCAGACGCAGCAAAGCCGGCTGGTGGGTTCGTAGCGTCCGATTCTGATGAAGGTCCGTCCGTACAGGGCGGCTTTGTACTCCAGCAGTGCGACGAACGCAGCCCATCCCGCGTCGTGGACGGACTTGGCCAGCCGTGTACGGGCGAGTCCTTTCACCGCCAGGTCCTCCACCGCCACCGCTTGGTTCTCGCGGATGATCCGTGTGGAGAGCTGGTGGTGGAACTCGCGCCGCGCGTCGGCCACCCGCGCATGCGCACGGGCGACCTTGATCCTGGCCCTGTCCCGGTTCTTCGACCCCTTCGCCTTGCGGCTCAGGTTCCGCTGGGCTTTCTTGAGCTTTTTCTCCGCCCGGCGCAGGAAACGCGGAGCGTCGATCTTCGTCCCGTCCGAGAGGACCGCGAAGTGCCCCAACCCCAGATCGATACCGACTACCGGCTCCACCTCGGGATGCGGGACGGGGTCGGTCTCGACGACGAACGAGGCGTAGTACCGCCCGGCCGCATCCCTGATCACCGTCACGGTCGACGGCGCGGACGGCAGGGCTCGCGACCACTTGACCCGCATATCCCCGATCTTCGGCAGACGCAGCTTCCCGCCCGACGTGATCTTCCACCGCGCATTCGCGGTGAACCGGATCGCCTGTCGGCTGTCCTTCCGTGACTTGAACCGGGGCGCGCCCATCCTCGCGCGCTTCCCTTTCAGCCCGTCGAAGAAGTTCCGGTACGCGGTGTCCAGATCCCGCAACGACTGCTGGAGGATTACGGCGGACACTTCACCGAGCCAATCACGTCCAGCGGTCTTCTTCGCCTCGGTGACCAGCAGTTTCGACAGGTCCCCGATCTTCGGGAACGGCGCCCCCTCGGCGCGGGCGGTCTCACGGGCCCGGAGAGCGTCGTTGTAGACCACCCGCGCGCACCCGAACGCCCTCGCCAGCGCCTCGCGCTGGCCAGCGGTCGGGTACAAGCGGAATGAGTACCGAAGCTGCACGGAATCACTGTAAGTAGTCGTGAGTGTGCTCTGTGGATAGCACTTCGGTGCTGTGAAGCAGCTCACAGAGACCCGAATCGCTCGTGTGGCAGCACCGTCCTGTGCTGTGTAAGTGCACTCGAATCCGGCGGTTCATGCGGCAACAGAACCGGCCAAGTCATGGGTAGCGTTCCGCCCATGAGACTCGGAGTCCTCGACGTCGGTTCGAACACAGTGCACCTGCTCGTGGTGGACGCCCACCCCGGCGCCCGGCCGCTGCCCGCCCACTCGCACAAGGCGGAGCTGCGGCTCGCCGAGCTGCTCGACGAGCGGGGCGCGATCGCGCCCGGCGGTGTCGAGCGGCTCATCGCGACCGTGCGGGACGCGCTCCTGGCCGCCGAGGACAAGGGCTGCGAGGAGGTGCTGCCCTTCGCGACCTCCGCGGTGCGCGAGGCCAGCAACGCCGACGCGGTCCTCGCGCGCGTGAAGGACGAGACCGGGGTCGACCTCCAGGTCCTCACCGGCGAGGAGGAGGCCCGGCTCACCTTCCTCGCCGCCCGCCGCTGGTTCGGCTGGTCCGCGGGCAAGCTCCTCCTCCTCGACATCGGCGGCGGCTCCCTCGAAGTCGCCTTCGGCATCGACGAGGACCCGGACACGGCGGTCTCCCTGCCCCTCGGCGCCGGCCGCCTCACGGCGGGCTGGCTGCCCGGCGACCCGGCCGACACCGACGACGTGAAGGCCCTGCGCCGCCATGTCCGCGCGCAGATCGCCCGTACGGTCGGCGAGTTCAGCCGCTTCGGCCGCCCCGACCACGTCGTCGCCACCTCCAAGACCTTCAAGCAGCTCGCCAGGATCGCGGGCGCGCCCGGCTCGGGGGAGGGCCTCTACGTCCAGCGGATCCTGTCCCGCAAGGCCCTGGAGGAGTGGGTCCCGCGCCTCGCCGCGATGAGCGTGCCCGAGCGGGCCGCCCTGCCCGGCGTCTCGGAGGGCCGCGCCGGACAGGTCCTCGCGGGCGCGCTCGTCGCGGAGGGGGCGATGGACCTGCTCGGCGTCGAGGAGCTGGAGATCTGCCCCTGGGCCCTGCGCGAGGGCGTCATCCTGCGCCGCCTGGACCACCTGCCGGAGCACTGACGGGCCGTACGAGGAAGGGGTCGGGCGTGACCGGAACCACCCTCCGGCCCCCCGGCCCGCCCCGTACGCTGTTCCCCGTGGCAGAACCAGTGGTGCGCATCCCGGATGCGAAGGTCGCCCTGTCGACGGCCTCGGTCTATCCGGAGTCCACGGCGACGGCCTTCGAGGTCGCCGCGCGCCTCGGCTACGACGGCGTCGAGGTCATGGTGTGGACCGATCCGGTCAGCCAGGACATCGAGGCACTGCGCCGGCTCTCCGACTACCACCAGGTCCCGATCCTGGCCGTGCACGCCCCCTGCCTCCTCATCACGCAGCGCGTCTGGTCCACCGACCCGTGGGTCAAGCTGCAGCGCGCGCAGGCGGCCGCCGAGCGGCTCGGCGCGTCGACGGTCGTCGTCCACCCGCCGTTCCGCTGGCAGCGCCAGTACGCCAAGGACTTCGTGACCGGCATCTGGCGGATGGCGGACGAGACGGACGTCCGGTTCGCCGTCGAGAACATGTACCCGTGGCGGTACAAGGACCGCGAGATGCTCGCGTACGCCCCCGAGTGGGACGTCACCAAGGACGACTACCGACACTTCACCGTCGACCTCTCGCACACCGCGACCGCCCGCACCGACGCCCTCGCGATGATCGACCGCATGGGCGACCGGCTCGGCCACGTCCACCTCGCGGACGGCAAGGGCTCCGCCAAGGACGAGCACCTCGTCCCGGGGCGCGGCACCCAGCCCTGCGCCGAGCTCCTGGAGCGGCTCGCGCTCACCGGCTTCGACGGGCACGTCGTCATCGAGGTCAACACCCGGCGCGCGATGTCAGCCGCCGAACGCGAGGCCGATCTCGCGGAGGCCCTCGCCTTCACCCGTCTCCACCTCGCCTCAGCCGCCGCTCGCCCGACCGAACGGGCCCCCCGCCCATGACCGACCCGGCCCCGCGCCGGCGCGGCCGCCCGTCCCGTACCGAGGAGGAGAGCGGTCCGGACGCGCGGACACGCATCCTGGAGGCGGCCCGCGCCCAGTTCGCCGAGCGCGGCTACGACAAGGCCTCGGTGCGCGGCATCGCCAAGGCCGCCGGGGTGGACCCGGCGCTCGTCCACCACTACTTCGGGACGAAGGACGAGGTCTTCGCCGCGGCGATCGAGGTCTCCTTCGAGCCCGCGGCCGTCCTCCCGGCGATCCTCGGCGGCCCCCGCGAGGCCATCGGCGAACGGCTCGCGCGCTTCTTCATCGGCGTCTGGGAGAACCCGGTCTCCCGCGCCCCGCTCCTCGCGATCGTGCGCTCCGCGCTCACCCACGAGGCGGCGGCCAAGGTGCTGCGGACCTTCGTGCTGCGCCGGCTCCTGGAGCGGATCGCGGCCGAGCTGGACGTGCCGGACCCGGGCTTCCGCGCGGAGCTGGCCGCCTCCCACATGATCGGGATCGTGATCATGCGGTACGTGATCCAGGTCGAGCCGCTGGCCTCGGCGGACCCGGAGCGGATCGTCGAACAGGTGGCCCCGACCCTCCAGCGGTACCTGACGGAGGCCTGACGGAAGCGGGCCGGAAGCCTGACGGCAGCGGGCCGGACCGTCCGCGACCTGAACACGCGTCCCGCATTCCGGACGGCCTGTCCAGATCTTGGAGCGAGGCCGTACGCTCGAAAGCAAGCACACCCATCACGAGGAGCGAGCGACGATGCCCGAGCTGAGGTCCCGCACTGTCACCCACGGCCGCAACATGGCGGGCGCACGCGCCCTTATGCGCGCCTCCGGTGTACCCGGCGCGGACATCGGCCGGAAGCCGATCATCGCCGTCGCCAACTCCTTCACGGAGTTCGTCCCGGGCCACACCCACCTCCAGCCGGTCGGCCGGATCGTCTCCGAGGCCATCACCGCCGCCGGCGGCATCGCCCGCGAGTTCAACACGATCGCCGTCGACGACGGCATCGCCATGGGCCACGGCGGCATGCTCTACTCCCTGCCCTCCCGCGACCTGATCGCGGACAGCGTGGAGTACATGGTCGAGGCGCACTGCGCCGACGCCCTGATCTGCATCTCCAACTGCGACAAGATCACCCCCGGCATGCTGATGGCGGCCCTGCGCCTCAACATCCCGACGGTCTTCGTCTCCGGCGGCCCGATGGAGTCCGGCCGCGCCACGCTCGTCGACGGCTCGGTCCGCACGCTCGACCTGGTCGACGCGATCTCCGACGCCGTGAACCCGAAGATCTCGGACGAGGACATCTCCCGCATCGAGGAGAACGCCTGCCCGACCTGCGGTTCCTGTTCCGGCATGTTCACCGCCAACTCGATGAACTGCCTGACCGAGGCCATCGGCCTCTCCCTCCCCGGCAACGGCACGGTCCTCGCCACCCACACCGCCCGCAGGGCGCTGTACGAGAACGCGGCCCGCACGGTCGTCGACATCACCCGTCGCTACTACGACGAGGACGACGACTCCGTCCTGCCGCGCTCGATCGCGACCCGCGGGGCCTTCGAGAACGCGATGGCGCTCGACATCGCCATGGGCGGCTCCACCAACACGATCCTGCACCTGCTCGCCGCCGCCCAGGAGGCCGAGCTCGACTACGGCCTGCCGGACATGGACGAGGTCTCGCGCCGGGTGCCCTGCCTGGCCAAGGTCGCCCCGAACGTCGCCAAGGACCGCACGTACTACATGGAGGACGTGCACCGGGCCGGCGGCATCCCCGCCATCCTCGGCGAGCTCTACCGCGCGGGCCTGCTGAACGAGGACGTCCGCACCGTCCACTCGCCCTCCGTCAAGGAGTGGCTGGAGGCCTGGGACGTGCGCGGCGGCTCCCCCTCGGACGAGGCCGTCGAGCTGTGGCACGCGGCCCCCGGCTGCGTCCGCTCGGCGACCGCCTTCTCCCAGTCGGAGCGCTGGGACACCCTCGACACGGACGCCGCGAACGGCTGCATCCGCGATGCGGCCCACGCCTACTCGAAGGACGGCGGCCTCGCCGTCCTGCACGGCAACCTCGCCGTCGACGGCTGCGTCGTGAAGACCGCCGGCGTCGACGAGTCGATCTGGACCTTCGAGGGCCCGGCCGTCGTCTGCGAGTCGCAGGAGGAGGCCGTCGAGAAGATCCTGAACAAGCAGGTCAAGGACGGCGACGTCGTCGTCATCCGCTACGAGGGCCCGCGCGGCGGCCCCGGCATGCAGGAGATGCTCTACCCGACCTCCTTCCTCAAGGGCCGGGGCCTGGGCAAGACCTGCGCCCTCGTCACGGACGGCCGCTTCTCGGGCGGCACCTCAGGCCTCTCCATCGGCCACGCCTCGCCGGAGGCGGCCTCGGGCGGCACGATCGCGCTCGTCGAGGACGGCGACCGCATCCGCATCGACATCCCGAACCGCTCGATCGAGCTGCTCGTGGACGACGCCACCCTCGCGGCCCGCCGCGAGGCCCTCGGCGGCGTGTACGCGCCGAAGAACCGGGAGCGCAAGGTGTCGGCGGCGCTGCGGGCGTACGCGGCGATGGCGACGAGCGCCGACAAGGGCGCGGTCCGGGACGTGACGAAGCTGGGCTGAGCCCGGCGGAGTACCTACGACGAAGGGGAGCGGGTTCTCGAACCCGCTCCCCTCACTCGTACGTACGCCTCAGGCGCTCACCAGGACGCCGGATCGCGCGCGTCCACCGCGAACACGGAGCCGTCCGGCGCCGTCCCGAACACCCGGTCCCCGGCGACGACGGGCGCGGGGACCAGGGGCGCGTACCCGAGGCGGCCGTTCTGCATCCGCGGCCTGGTCTGGCCGATCATCGCCCCGCGCGCGGCGTCGACGGCGAGCAGTCGGCCGTCCTGCACGGAGAAGTACAGCCGGTCGCCCGGTCCGAGGACCGGCGCGGAGACATTGCCCGCGGCCGTCTCCAGCTCCCACAGCACCCGGCCCTTCGGCGCGGCGGTGTCGAAGGCGGTGAGATGTCCGACCGCGTCGAGCAGATGGACGACGGCGCCGCTCACGGCGATGCCCCGCAGGTCCATCCGGTAGGGCAGGGAGAGCCTGCGGACGGCGCTGTCGTCGCCGCCCGGTCCCAGGAGGACGAGGGCGTCGACCAGCGTCGCGTCCGCGCCGTAGAGCGCCCCGAGGACCAGCGTGCCGTCCCCTGTGCGGCCCAGCGGGGCGAGGTTGCCGTCCAGGTTCCACTGCCGGACCACCTCGCCGGTGGCGGGCCGGACCGCGCCGACCCGGGTGTGCGCCGCGTCCCCCGAGGCCTCGGAGACCGTGAGCAGCCCGGAGGGCGCGTCGTACGGTCCGGGGCGCGGCACCCCGAAGCCGGTCAGGCCGTGCCGCCACAGCTCCTTGCCGCTCCGGGCGTCGACCGCCCGGATGCCGCCGGCGCCGTCGGAGAGGACGACGGCGGAGCCGGCCGGCCGGTACGCCTCGGGGAGCTCCGTCCCGGCGGTCCAGCCGGGGGCGCCGTCCCCGGCCGCGTACGCCTGCAGGGGAGCCGTCGGAGCGGCGGCCCCGACCAGGCCGTCCGCGAGGAGTACGGGGGCGTCCTGGGGCCCCTGTTCGACGGGCGCCGTCCGCGACCAGAGGACCTGCCCGGTCACCGGGTCGAGCCGGGCCATGCCGACGCCCCGGGCCGCGCAGTACAGCGCGCCCGCGTCGTGGGTGCAGGCGGGCGCGGCCGCCTGCCCGTGCTTCTGGAGCGCGGTGTGCCAGCCGGCGAAGGCGGTGGCCACCTCCTCCGGGCGCGTGGGAGCCGCGGGCCCGTCGTGCGCCGGCCGGCTGAGCGCCGCGTACAGGCCCGCCGCGGTCAGTGCGAGCGCGGCGGCGACGGCGATCGTCGGGCGCGGCCGGATCCGCCCGCCGAAGCGCGGCCCGCGGCGGGAGGGGGCCGGTGCGGCGGCCCTTACGGGCGTGTCCGCGTCCCACGCGGGCGCGGGGCTGTCGCCCTCCGGCAGGGTGGGCCGTCGCCGCTGTGCCGGTATGAAGGCGTCGGCCGCGTACGAGGGAGGCAGCAGCGCCTGCATGATCTCGGCCGGGGTCGGCCGGTCGGCCGGCTGCTTGGCGAGGCAGCGGGCGACGAGCGGCGCCAGGTCCGTCGGCACCCCCGTCAGGTCCGGCTCGTCGTGGACGACCTGGTACGCCACGATGTACGGGCTGTCCGAGTCGAACGGGCCGTGCCCGGTGGCCGCGTGCACGAGCACGGAGCCCAGCGCGAAGACGTCCGCCGCCGGCCCGACCTCCTTCGGCCGCTGGAACTGCTCGGGCGCCATGAACGGCGGCGAGCCGATGAGCTTGCCCGTCTCCGTGTGCAGATCGCTGTCGACCGGCCGGGAGATCCCGAAGTCGATGACCTTCGGGCCGGTGTCGCTCAGCAGGACGTTGCTGGGCTTGAGGTCCCGGTGGACGACTCCGGCCCGGTGGATGTCCCGCAGCGCCTCCGCGAGTCCGGCGGTGAGCCGGCGCAGTTCGGCCGGGGACAGCGGGCCGTTCCGCTTCACCTGGTCGGCGAGGGTGGGGCCGGGCACGTAGAGGGTCGCCATCCAGGGGCGCACGGCATCGGGGTCGGCGTCCACGACCGGCGCGGTGAAGGCCCCGCTGACCCGGCGGGCGGCCGCGACCTCCTGGCGGAAACGCGCCCTGAACTCGGGGTCCTCCGCATACCGTGCGTGCACGACCTTGACCGCGAGCCGCAGCCCGGAGGCGGAGGCCGCGAGGTGCACGACGCCCATGCCGCCGGCCCCCAGACATGCCTGGAGGCGGTAGTCGCCCGCGTACTCGGGCTCCTCCGCAAACCGTTCGGCTCCGGTGCCGCGCAACGGTGGCATCGCCCACCCCCGTGTGAGTCCCCGTCACATCGCGCGCACGTGCGCGACGCACGGAGCCTAGTCCATGGTGCCCGCGATGTCGGTGGGGCTTGCTAGCCTGCGCGTCGCGGAGAGTGAAACTCGGCGGAGCGCTTTTGCGCCACCGTTCGTGCCACAGGGGGAGGACATCATGACCACACGCTACGAGGTCGCACCGGGCTACCGGGTCAACGTGCGCTCGGGACCGAGCACCAAGTACCCGATCGTCCGGGTGCTGTCGCTGGGCGCCACCGTCGCGATCTACTGCCAGAAGTACGGCGAGTGGATCAGCGGCCCGTACGGCACGACGAACATCTGGGACAACATAGCGCCGGGCGAGTACATCGCCGACGCGTACGTGCACACGGGCAGCGACGAGATGGTCGCACCGCGCTGCTCCTGACCTCGTCACCGTCGCCCCGGGGATAATCGACCCTGTGAGCGACGAAGAGCAGCCCCCCACCAGGACCGGCCCGCAGCCGGAGGAGATCCGCTTCTTCGGCACGACCTGGGTCGACCACAGCGGCCACTACGCGCTGCGCCGCGCCGGCCTTGCCGCCGGCGCGCTCGCCGCCGCCGTCGCGGCCTGCTTCGTGCTGCGCTTCGCCTACGAGGGCCTGCAGATCGCCGACGTCGGCGGCATCGTCAACACGCTGGTCGTCCTCATGTTCGCGATCTGCAGCGCCATCGCCTTCGCCAAGACCTGGGAGGGCTTCGTCCGCCGCCCGGCCGACCCGGCCCGCGAGGAGTCCCTCCGCAGCCTGAAGGCGATCGGCTTCATCGGCTCCCTCCTCGCCTACGCGGCCCGCTGCTTCGTGGAGGCCCCGGGCGAGAAACTGCACCGCACGGAACACGAGACGGCGGTGCAGCAGTACGAGAAGCGCCGCTCCTCCCGCACGGGCAACCCGTCCACCCGCAAGAAGCCGAAGCGCAAGTAAGACGCCCGGCTGGGCGGTGCCCCCACCCACCCCCCCCGTGTGGGCAATCGTCCCGCTGGGGCGGGACGGGTGGGCACACGGGGCGGCGCCCTTCAGCGGCGCCTCCGCGTTCCGCGCCCTGACCCGCACCACCAGCGCGGCGCCGTCAGCCTCGCCCAGGTCCTTGACGGCCGGCACCCCCATGCCCAATATTCATCACATGATGAATAATCCGGCGGGCGGGCCCGGAGACGCAGCCATCACCGCCCACCACCTCACCGTCGTCCGCGGCACCCGCACCGCCCTGCGGGACCTCGACTTCACCGTCCCGTCAGGCCGCGTCACCGGCCTCCTCGGCCCCTCCGGCTGCGGCAAGACCACCCTCATGCGCGCCATCGTCGGCACCCAGGCCAAGGTCGCCGGCACCCTCCAGGTCCTCGGCCGCCCCGCCGGCGACCCCACCCTCCGCTCCCGCATCGGCTACGTCACCCAGGACCCGTCCGTCTACGACGACCTCACCGTCCGCCAGAACCTCGACTACTTCGCCGCCGTCCTGCTCCCCGGCCGCGCCCACCGCCACGACCGCCGCACCGCCGTCGACCGGGCCATCGAGGACGTCGACCTCGCCGACCACACCGACTCCCTCGCCGGCCGGCTCTCCGGCGGCCAGCGCAGCCGCGTCTCCCTCGCCGTCGCCCTCCTCGGCACCCCGGAACTCCTCGTCCTCGACGAACCCACCGTCGGCCTCGACCCCGTCCTCCGCCGCGACCTGTGGAACCTCTTCCACCGCCTCGCCGCCGACCGGGGCACCACCCTCCTCGTCTCCTCCCACGTGATGGACGAGGCCGAGCGCTGCCACCGGCTGCTCCTCATGCGCGAGGGCGAGATCCTCGCCGAGGACACCCCCGACGACCTCCGCCGCCGCAACGACACGGCCACCGTCGAAGAGGCCTTCCTCCACCTCGTGGACGCGGCCGACACCCGAGCCGCCCGAGCCGCAGACGCCGCTCAAGCCGCAGACGCCGCCCAAGCCGCAGACGCCACCCGAGCCGCAGACGCCACCCCCCAGGAGCGACCGTGAACGCGAACCGCACCCTCGCCACCTCCGCCCGCGTCCTGCGCCAGCTGCGCCACGACCCGCGCTCGATCGCCCTGATGCTCCTCGTCCCCTGCCTGATGCTCTTCCTGCTCCGCTACGTCTTCGACGGCAGCCCGGGGACCTTCGACAGCATCGGCGCCTCGCTCCTCGGCATCTTCCCGCTCATCACGATGTTCCTGGTGACCTCCATCGCCACCCTCAGGGAACGCACCTCCGGCACCCTGGAACGCCTCCTCGCCATGCCCCTCGGCAAGGCCGACCTCATCGCCGGCTACGCCCTCGCCTTCGGGCTCGTCGCCGTCCTCCAGTCCCTCCTGGCCACCGGCCTCGCCCTCTGGTTCCTCGGCCTCGACGTCATCGGCTCCCCCTGGCTCCTCCTCCTGGTGGCCCTCCTCGACGCCCTCCTCGGCACCGCCCTCGGCCTCTTCGTCTCCGCGTTCGCCGCGTCCGAGTTCCAGGCCGTCCAGTTCATGCCGGCCGTGATCTTCCCCCAGCTCCTGCTCTGCGGCCTGTTCACCCCGCGCGACCGCATGGCCCCCGCCCTGGAGGCGATCTCGAACGTCCTCCCCATGTCGTACGCCGTCGACGGCATGAACCAGGTCCTCCACCACCCCGACGTCACCGGCGCCTTCGTCCGCGACGCCCTCGTCGTCGCGGGCTGCGCCGTCCTGGTCCTCGGCCTCGGCGCCGCCACCCTCCGCCGCCGCACCGCCTGACCGCCCCTCGGACACACCACGCACCCCGGGCCCCACCGGTGAAAGGATGTCGAAAAGGCCCCCTCCGGCGAGGTGAACAGACCCATGACCCAGACCGTCGCAGTCCTCGGCACCGGCAAGATCGGTGAAGCACTCCTCAGCGGCATGATCCGTGCCGGCTGGCGCCCCGCGAACCTCCTGGTCACCGCCCGCCGCGCCGAACGCGCCGAGGAACTCCGCACCCGCTACGGCGTCGAGACCGTCACCAACGCCGAGGCCGCCAAGCGCGCCGACACCCTCATCCTGGCCGTCAAGCCGCAGGACATGGGCCGCCTCCTCGACGAGCTCGCCCCGCACGTCACCGCCGACCGCCTGGTCATCAGCGCCGCGGCGGGCATCCCCACCTCCTTCATCGAGGAGCGCCTCACCGCCGGCACCCCCGTCGTCCGCGTCATGCCGAACACCCCCGTCCTCGTCGACGAGGGCATGTCCGTCATCTCGGCCGGCAGCCACGCCACCCCCGAGCACCTCGCCCACACCGAGGAGATCTTCGGAGGCGTCGGCAAGACCCTCCGCGTCCCCGAGTCCCAGCAGGACGCCGCCACCGCCCTCTCCGGCTCGGGACCCGCGTACTTCTACTTCCTCGTCGAGGCCATGACCGACGCCGGCATCCTCCTCGGCCTGCCCCGCGCCCAGGCCCACGACCTCATCGTCCAGGCCGCCATCGGCGCCGCCGTGATGCTCCGCGACAGCGGCGAGCACCCGGTCAAGCTCCGCGAGGCCGTCACCTCGCCGGCCGGCACCACCATCAGCGCCATCCGCGAGCTGGAGAACCACGGCGTACGGGCCGCCCTGATCGCCGCCCTGGAAGCGGCCCGCGACCGCAGCCGCGAGCTCGCCTCCGGCAACAGCTGAGTCACACGGCCCCGGCGGCCTTCAGCACGTCCTCCGTGCTCACGACCCGGGCGAACCGCCCACCGTGCAGCGACACAGCCGTCGCCCGGGTCAGCTCCTCGGCGCTCTGCGTCCACCCGAACGGCCCGGCCAGGTCGAAGGTGTGCATCGCGTCCAGCGGGAACAGCACGTCGTACCCGAGGTTCCCGCCCATCCGGGCGGTGGTCTCGTTGCACATGTTGGTCTGGATCCCCACGACGACGAACTGCTCGACGCCGGCCCCCTTCAGCCAGGCATCCAGATCGGGCTCCCCGTAGAACGCCGAGTTCACGGACTTCGTGACGAACAGCTCGGGACCGGCCCCCTTCCCCCGCCGCTCCTCCACGAAGTCCTTGAACTCGTTCCCCTCGGTCCCCGGCTCCAGCGGCGACCCCGCCCGCGGCGAGTCGTGCCGTACGAAGACGACCGGCCGCCCCGTCTCCTGCCAGGCGTCGATCAGAGCCGCGATGTTCGCCTCGGCCTCAGGATTGTTCCGGCGCCCCCAGAACTCCTGCTCGAAGCCCTTCTGCACGTCGATGACCACCAGCGCTGCGTTCTCGTTGATCTCCATGACAACGATCCTCCCGCCGCAGACCCCGGACTCCCAGGGGTACGAATGCCAGCGATCGATGCTTTACTGCCAGACGTGCCAAGGAAGCCCACGCCCCGCCCCCAGCGCATCGCCCTCGTCTCCTTCCCCGGAGTCCGGGCCTTCGACATCTCCGTCATCACCGAGGTCTGGGACAGCGACCGCACCCTCCGCGGCGTCCCGCCCTTCGAACTCCGCCGCACCGCCGCCGACCCGCACACCCCCATCCCCCTGCGCGGCGGCCTCACCCTCACCCCCGACCGCCCGCTCACCTGGCTCGACGACCTCACCCCCACCGACCTGGTCGTCGTCCCCGGCATCGAGGACCCCTACGCCGACCTCCCGGCCCCCGTCCTCGACGCCCTCCGCCGCGCCCACACCGCCGGCATCCCGGTCGCCTCGCTCTGCGCCGGCGCCTTCGTCCTCGCCCGCGCGGGCCTCCTCGACGGCCGCCGAGCCGTCACCCACTGGCACCTGGCGAGCACCCTGGCCGCCCTCCACCCGGCCGTCCAGGTCGAACCGGACGCCCTCTTCGTCGAGGACACCGGCATCTGGACCTCGGCCGGCACCGCCGCGGGCATCGACCTCTGCCTGCACCTCGTCCGCACCGCCCACGGCGCCGAAGCGGCCGCCACGGTCGCCCGCTCGATGGTCACCGCCCCCTTCCGTACGGGGACCCAGGCCCAGTTCATCGAACACCCCACGCCCCGCGCCGACCGGGACGCCGACGCACTCGCTGCCGTACGTGCCCACGCCCTGGCCCACCTCGCCGAACCCCACACGGTCGCGAGCCTGGCCGCGCACGCCGGGATGTCCCCCCGCTCCTTCGCCCGCCACTTCCACGCCACGACGGGCACCACCCCCCTCCACTGGCTCATCACCCAGCGCGTCGCGGCCGCCCAGAAGCTCCTCGAACGGACCGACCACCCCCTCCCCGAGGTGGCCCGCCGCGCGGGCTTCGGCAGCGAGGTCACGATGCGCCAGCACTTCGCCTCCCACCTGGGCACCAGCCCCCGCGACTACCGCCACGCCTTCCGTCACCCGGGCAGAGGAACGCCCGCGGACCAGGGTTGACACGGATCCCCCCGATCCGTAAGGTTCTCCGAGTTGTCCGACGTGAGCACCGACTCCGGTCGGCCCCGGACAGCCATTCCGCAAGATCCACTGAAGCTGACGATGCTTTGTCGCGCCGTCGTGCTTTCCGTGCGTTTTTGCGAAATGAGGAATCCGCGTTCGAAGGTTTGAGCGCAGGCCGCCCGATTAGCGTCGGGGGCAAGGAATCCGCTAAAGTCTCACTCGTCGGAACGGCCCAACAGCCGGAAAGACAAACCCCGCTGACTGGGAATCAGACGCCGAAAGGATCTGATAGAGTCGGAAACGCCGGAAGGGCCCGGAGCGAAAGCGAAAGGGACCGGAAAGCACCGAGGAAATCGGATCGAAAAGATCTGATAGAGTCGGAAACGAAGGAAGCGCCCGGAGGGCCTGGAAACAGGAACGAAGGAAGCGTCCGCACCTTGAGAACTCAACAGCGTGC
>NZ_JBWKFA010000007.1:0-512128 GCF_056435185.1 Streptomyces sp. NPDC044003
GCCCGGTTACATTCCGAACCCGGAAGCTAAGCCTTTCAGCGCCGATGGTACTGCAGGGGGGACCCTGTGGGAGAGTAGGACGCCGCCGAACAATTATTAGCCTCAACCCCCGGACATTGTCCGGGGGTTGAGGCTTTTTTGCGTTCTGCCGCCAGGTGGTGCCCCTGTGCGCGGCGGTGTTGTGGCTGAGGGTAAGGTCAGGGGGCATCGTCCGTACGTTCCCAGCAGGAGGCCCCCGGGTGGAGGTCCAGGAGACTCGCGTTCAGACCGACCGGGTCCTCACCATCCCCAATATCCTGAGCATGGCTCGGCTCGTGGGTGTGCCACTCTTCCTGTGGCTGATTCTCCGACCTGTGTTCGGCGGTCCCAACAGCGATGGCTGGGCGCTGCTCGTGCTGATGCTCAGCGGCATCAGCGACTATCTCGACGGCAAACTCGCCCGGCGCTGGAACCAGATCAGCAACCTCGGCCGGCTGCTCGACCCCGCCGCCGACCGTCTGTACATCCTGTCCACTCTCGTCGGACTCACCTGGCGGGAGATCCTGCCGCTGTGGCTGACCGCCGCGCTTCTGGCGCGCGAGGCCATGCTGCTCGTGATGGTGGGAATCCTCCGCCGGCACGGTTACCCGCCGCCGCAGGTGAACTTCCTCGGGAAAGCTGCCACTTTCAACTTGATGTACGCGTTCCCGCTGCTGCTTCTCAGTGACGGAACGGGCTGGCTCTCGTCACTCGCTGAAGTTTTCGGGTGGGCCTTCGCCGGATGGGGTACAACTCTGTATTGGTGGGCAGGGATCCTCTACGTGGTCCAGGTCCGTCGACTCGTGAAGGCGGATACCGCGGCCGATTGAGCCCGTCTGTCCTGTGTCGAGCAGCGTCGCCGGCAACAACGAGGACGTCCGAGGGCCCCTGAGCGGACAGGTGAAGTCGGCAGGACCGTCGTCTCTTCAAGGAGGACGCTTCCGACATGAAGGCCGTCGTGATGGCCGGTGGCGAAGGAACCCGCCTTCGCCCCATGACCTCGAGCATGCCCAAGCCTCTGCTGCCGGTGGTGAACCGGCCGATCATGGAGCACGTCCTACGACTGCTCAAGAGGCACGGTCTCAACGAGACCGTCGTCACCGTGCAGTTTCTCGCCTCTCTCGTCAGGAACTACTTCGGCGACGGAGAAGAGCTCGGGATGGAGCTCACGTATGCCAACGAGGAAAAGCCACTCGGTACAGCGGGAAGTGTGAAGAACGCCGAGGAAGCGTTGAAGGACGACGCTTTTCTCGTCATCTCGGGGGACGCGCTCACCGATTTCGACCTCTCCGATCTCATCGCCTTCCACAAGGAGAAGGGCGCCCTCGTCACGGTCTGTCTGACCCGGGTGCCCAATCCGCTGGAATTCGGGATCACGATCGTCGACGAAGAGGGAAAGGTCGAGCGCTTCCTGGAGAAGCCGACCTGGGGGCAGGTCTTCTCGGACACCGTGAACACGGGCATCTACGTGATGGAGCCCGAGGTCTTCGACTACGTCGAAGCGGATGTTCCGGTCGACTGGTCGGGTGATGTCTTCCCGCAGCTCATGAAGGAGGGCAAGCCGATCTTCGGCTATGTCGCCGAGGGCTACTGGGAGGACGTCGGCACTCACGAGAGCTATGTGAAGGCCCAGGCGGACGTCCTGGAGGGCAAGGTCCAGGTCGACATCGACGGCTTCGAGATCTCGCCCGGGGTCTGGGTCGCGGAAGGCGCCGAGGTGCACCCCGACGCCGTGCTCCGTGGACCGCTCTACATCGGCGACTACGCCAAGGTCGAAGCGGACGCCGAGATCCGTGAGCACACCGTCATCGGCTCGAACGTGGTCGTCAAGAGCGGTGCCTTCCTGCACAAGGCGGTCGTCCACGACAACGTCTACATCGGGCAGCAGAGCAATCTGCGCGGCTGTGTGATCGGGAAGAACACCGACATCATGCGGGCCGCCCGGATCGAGGACGGCGCCGTCATCGGGGACGAGTGCCTCGTCGGGGAAGAATCGATCGTGCAGGGCAACGTGCGCGTCTACCCCTTCAAGACGATCGAGGCCGGCGCCTTCGTCAACACCTCCGTCATCTGGGAGTCCCGCGGGCAGGCCCATCTCTTCGGAGCGCGCGGGGTCTCCGGCATCCTGAACGTGGAGATCACCCCCGAGCTGGCCGTACGGCTGGCGGGGGCGTACGCGACGACCCTGAAGAAGGGCTCGACCGTCACCACCGCGCGCGATCACTCCCGGGGTGCCCGGGCGCTGAAGCGGGCGGTGATCTCGGCGCTGCAGGCCAGCGCCATCGACGTACGGGACCTGGAGAACGTACCGCTGCCGGTGGCGCGGCAGCAGACCGCGCGGGGAAGCGCCGGCGGGATCATGGTGAGGACCTCGCCCGGGGTGCCCGATTCCGTGGACATCATGTTCTTCGACGAACGGGGAGCGGACCTCTCGCAGGGCGGGCAGCGGAAGCTCGACCGGGTGTTCGCGCGCCAGGAGTACCGGCGGGCGTTCCCGGGGGAGATCGGCGATCTGTCCTTCCCGGCGAGCGTCTTCGACTCGTACACCGGGTCGTTGCTGCGGAACGTCGACACCACGGGGATCGCCGAGGCGGGGCTGAAGGTCGTCGTGGACGCCTCCAACGGCAGTGCCGGGCTCGTCCTGCCCAGTCTGCTCGGGCGGCTCCAGGTCGACTCGCTGACGATCAACCCCGGGCTCGACGAGTCCCGCCCCACCGAGTCGGCCGAGAGCCGGCGGGCCGGGCTCGTGCGGCTCGGGGAGATCGTGGCCTCGGCGCGGGCCGCTTTCGGTGTGCGGTTCGACCCCGTCGGCGAGCGGCTCTCGCTCGTGGACGAGCGGGGGCGGATCATCGAGGACGACCGGGCGCTCCTGGTGATGCTCGACCTCGTGGCGGCCGAGCGGCGGTCCGGGCGGGTCGCGCTGCCGGTCACCACGACCCGTATCGCCGAACAGGTCGCCGCGTACCACGGCACCCAGGTCGAGTGGACGACCACCTCGCCCGACGACCTCACGAGGGTCGGACGCGAGGAGTCGACGATCTTCGGCGGCGACGGGCGCGGCGGGTTCATCGTGCCCGAGTTCAGCAGCGTCTTCGACGGGGCCGCCGCCTTCGTGCGGCTGATCGGCCTCGTCGCGCGGACACAGCTCACGCTGAGCCAGATCGACGCCCGGATCCCGCGGGCGCACGTCCTGAAGAAGGACATCGCGACCCCGTGGGCCGTGAAGGGTCTGGTGATGCGTCGGGTGGTCGAGGCGGCGGGCAGTCGGTCCGTGGACACCACCGACGGAGTGCGGGTGGTCGAGGCCGACGGGCGGTGGGTGATGGTGCTGCCCGACCCCGCCGAGGCCGTCACCCATCTGTGGGCGGAGGGGCCCGACGACGCCTCCGCGCAGGCCCTGCTCGACGAGTGGGCCGAGGTGGTCGACAGCGCAGGTCGCTGACGGTAGGGGAGGTTCCGGCCGGGAGGCGCCCGAGGGGTGTCTCCCGGCCGTACATGGGGGCCATTCGGCGGTAGGCCGTGCGACGTGCGACGATGTGCGGCATGTCGCAGCAGCCCCCCGTTCGGAGCACCGGATCACCGCCGCCGCGTCCGGACGCGTCGATGTCGCTGCTGAACAACGTGATCGACCACGCGCTCGACGACGGCTACGCCGAGGCGACGGCCCGGCGAGCGGCCGAGGGCGGCGGGATGCCCCGTAACCTTCGGGCCAAGCTGGGTGTCGCCGCGGGTCTTCTGCTCGCCGCCGTCGTGGTGACCGTGGGGGCGGCCGAGGCGCGGATCTCCGCGCCGGTCGTCGCCAAGGAGCGGCAGGAGCTGATCGACCGGATCGAGCGGGAGACGTCGACCGCCGACCAGCTGGAGGCGGACGTCGAGCGGATCCGGACCGAGGTCGGGGACCGGCAGCGGCAGGCTCTGCAGCAGCACGGCGGCGACCAGGCCGAGCTCGTGGCGCTCCTCTCGGGCGCGACGGCCGTGCACGGCCCCGGTGTGAAGCTCGTCGTCGACGACGCCAAGGGCACCGACTCCGGTGGCGGCGGTCCGAGGGAGAGCAGCGGCTTCTCCGACACGGGCCGGGTCCGTGACCGGGACATGCAGCGGGTGATCAACGGGCTGTGGGAGTCGGGTGCCGAGGCCGTCGCGATCAACGGGCAGAGGCTGACATCGCTGTCCGCGATCCGGGCCGCCGGTGACGCCATACTGGTCGACAACAAGCCGCTGGTGCCGCCGTACACCGTCCTCGCGATCGGGGACGGACAGCGGCTGAGCACCGCGTTCCAGGACAGCGCCGACGGGCAGTACCTGCACGCGCTGGTGGAGAACTTCGGGATCAGGAGCAGGATCTCGGCCGAGGGCGATGTGCGCCTGCCGGCCGCGCCGAGCCTGACCGTACGTACCGCAGAGCCGAGGGGGGCCGGGGTGGCGACGCCCTCCGGTCGGGCCACGGCCGACACAGGGAAGGGCACATCGTGATCGCCGTACTGGGCCTGATCGTCGGAGTCGTGGTCGGACTGTTGGTCCGCCCCGAGGTTCCGGCGGTGGTCGAGCCCTATCTTCCGATCGCCGTGGTCGCCGCCCTCGACGCGGTGTTCGGCGGCCTGCGGGCCATGCTCGACGGGATCTTCGTCGACAAGGTCTTCGTGGTCTCGTTCCTGTCCAACGTGGTCGTGGCCGCGCTGATCGTCTTCCTCGGCGACAAGCTGGGCGTGGGCGCGCAGCTGTCGACCGGTGTGGTCGTCGTGCTCGGCATCCGCATCTTCTCCAACGCGGCCGCCATCCGGCGTCACGTCTTCCGGGCGTGAGGCCGATGAGCGAGAACCCTGAGAACTCCGAGCGGCCCGAGCCCGAGCAGCCTCGAAGCCCCGAGAAGCCCGAAGCGTCCGAGACGCCTGAGACGCCCAAGACGCCTGAGGTACCTGAGGCGGCTGAGACGCCCGCGGTCGCGAAGCCCGAGGCCGCGGGTGCCGAGTCGCAGGTGCCCGTCGCGGCCGGGCCGCCGGCCGCGGCCGCGCCGGCCGCCGCCCAGCCGAGTGGGCGGCGGAGGCTCGCCTCCGCGCTGTGGCCGCCGCGGCTGACCCGGGCCCAACTCGTCGTCGCGCTCCTGCTGTTCGTCCTCGGTCTGGGCCTGGCCATCCAGGTCTCCTCGACGAGCGAGAACAGCGCGCTGCGCGGGGCCCGTCAGGAGGACCTCGTGCGGATCCTCGACGAACTCGACGACCGCACGCAGCGCCTGGAGGACGAGAAGTCGCGCCTCGAGAAGCAGCGCTCCGAGCTGGAGTCCAGCTCGGACCAGGCCGAGGAGGCGCGCAAGCAGACCCAGGAGAAGGAGCGGCAGCTCGGCATCCTGGCCGGCAGCGTCGCCGCCGAGGGGCCGGGCATCACCCTCACCGTGGGGGATCCCACCGGGGCGGTCGAGTCGGACATGCTGCTCGACGCCATCCAGGAGCTGCGCGCTGCCGGTGCCGAGGCGATCCAGGTCAACGGTGTCCGGGTGGTCGCGGACAGTTATTTCACCGGTAGCGGTGATGACATGCGGATCGATGGAACGAAGGTGGCCGCTCCGTACGTCTTCAAGGTCATCGGCAAGCCGGAGGATCTCGAGCCCGCGCTCAACATCCCCGGCGGTGTCGTGCAGACCCTGGAGAAGGAGCAGGCCACAGCCACGGTGGAGCGGTCGACGAAGATCGTCGTCGACGCCTTGCGACCCGCGAAGCGGCCTGACTACGCTCAGTCGTCCTCCCAGTGAGAGGGGGACGGAGGGGGTCCCGCGACAAGGGCAAGACGTTGCGGGGGGTCGGCGCACCACAACGGTGGTGCGTGGTGGAAACTGTCCGGAGGATACGGACGTTGTGAAAGTGTCCGGGTCGGCAGGTGTGAAGGATCTCGGTTCGTCCTGCCCCACGGGCGGGTCTGTTTCGGTCAAGGGGAATCGCCCGTGAGTTTTTTTGCGAAGTTGTTCGGCAAGAGCGGACGTGAGGACAGCGGCAACGCCAGGCACGCCGCGCCGCGCCACGCCCAGAGCGAGGAGCAGGGCGGCGAGCGCCCGCTCTTCCGCGACGAGGTCGAGGGTCGGGGCGGTGACATTCCGGGCACACAGGGCGCGTCTTCTGTTGACCCCGCCGGTGCCGCCCGCATAGGTTTCGGAGAACCATCAACCTCAGGTACGGGTGGAGGGTTTGCGTCCGACCCGTACGCGACACAGACCTCCGCGGGGCAGCCGCGGCAGGAGGATGCGTCCATGCCGGTGTGTACGAGGTGCGGTCACCGCAACACGGCCGACAGCCGTTTCTGCTCCCACTGCGGCACGCCGCTGCGGGGCGGGGTCGCCGCCGAGCGTGCGTCGGAGACGACGTCGACGATCTCCATCTCGGGCCTTGAGGCGTACGACGCGGAGGTCACCGGTCAGACCGCCGTTCCGTCGCTGTCTCCCGAGGCGATCGCCGCCGTGGAGGCGCTGCCCGCGGGCAGCGCGCTCCTCGTGGTGCGCCGGGGTCCGAACTCGGGCAGCCGGTTCCTGCTCGACGGCGAGCTGACGACGGCCGGCCGTCACCCGCAGAGCGACATCTTCCTGGACGACTTCACCGTCTCCCGGCGTCATGTCGAGTTCCGCCGGGCCCAGGACGGCAGCTTCACCGTCGCCGACGTCGGCAGCCTCAACGGCACCTACGTCAACCGTGAGCCGATCGACTCGGTCGTTCTGTCCAACGGCGACGAGGTGCAGATCGGCAAGTACCGGCTGGTCTTCTACTCGAGCCAGCGAGGCGTGTGACGCCTCGGGGAATCCCCTTCAGGGAAGGTCCATGCTGCGAACACCGACGGGCGGTGCCGGATCCGGCACCGCCACCGCGGGCGACCGGCTGGTCAGCATCGGCACGGTGCTGAACCAGCTGCGCGACGAATTTCCCGAAGTGACGATCTCCAAGATCCGGTTCCTGGAGGCCGAGGGGCTGGTCGAGCCCCGGCGGACGGCCTCCGGATACCGGAAGTTCAGCCCGCAGGACGTGGAGCGGCTCGCCCGCATCCTGCGGATGCAGCGGGACCACTACCTTCCGCTGAAGGTCATCCGCGAGCACCTCGACGCCCTGGAGCGGGGCGAGCAGATCAAGCTTCCGGCGCCCGGGCGGCGGCGGGACCTCCTCGAAGGGGCCTGGGAGCAGGACGAGACGGAGTCGCCGACCGTCGCGCGGCTCGGGCGGGACGAGCTGATCGCCGCCGCCGAGGTGACCGAGACCGAGCTCGCCGAGTGGGAGTCGTACGGTCTGATCGCCGAGACGGCGGGCGGTGGCTACGACGCCGAGGCCGTCACCGTCGCCAGACTTGTCGCGGATCTGGGGAGGTTCGGTCTGGAACCCCGGCACCTGCGGGCCGTCAAGGCGGCCGCCGACCGGGAGGCCGGGCTGATCGAGCAGGTGGTCGCACCACTGCGCCGGCACCGTAACCCGCAGACCAGGGCCCACGCGGAGGCCACCGCGCAGGAGCTCGCCGCGCAGTCGGTGCGGTTGCATGCGGCACTCGTCCAGACGGCTCTGGGGATCCGCCTGCAGTGACCCGGTTTCCCGGGCACGGTTCCGGTGGCCCGGTTCCCGTGGCACGGGGTGCTCGGGGAGGCCTCGGAGGGTACTCGGGGAGGGGGCCCGGAGGGGCCCGACTATCCAAACCGGTCGGGCACGTCCTAGGGTTGCTGTGTGAACGAGCTCGACGTTGTGGGTGTCCGGGTGGAAATGCCCTCCAACCAGCCGATCGTGCTCCTGCGTGAAGTGGGAGGCGATCGGTACCTCCCCATCTGGATCGGACCGGGTGAGGCGACCGCGATCGCCTTCGCCCAGCAGGGCATGGCTCCTCCGCGGCCGCTGACGCACGACCTGTTCAAGGACGTGCTGGAAGCCGTGGGACAGGAGCTCACCGAGGTCCGCATCACGGATCTGCGTGACGGGGTCTTCTACGCCGAGCTGGTCTTCGCCAGTGGCGTCGAGGTGAGCGCGCGACCGTCCGACGCGATAGCCCTCGCCCTTCGGACCGGAACGCCGATCTTCGGCAGCGACGGTGTGCTGGACGACGCCGGCATCGCGATTCCGGACGAGCAGGAGGACGAGGTGGAGAAGTTCCGCGAGTTCCTCGACCAGATCTCACCGGAGGACTTCGGGAGCAGCAGCCAGTGAGGCGGAGCGGGGCGGCCGGAGGCCGTTCGCGGGGTGCCGTCAGAGCATTCGAGTAGCCTTTCCCCGGAGAGGGACACGCGAAACCACTCTCAGGGTGATTATCACTCGGCGTGCCGAGTGTGGCGATCGTTGACGCACCCCGAGTGACTGCCTACCTTCGTGTGGGCAGGTCAAGGACGGAGGGTCGGCGTGATGAGCAGCGCGGACGGTACGGCAGGGAGCTCGCTCGGACGCGTGTCCGGGGAGAGCGGTCCGTATCCGCTTCACGGCAGTGTGGGCGACTTCGGGACGGACACCGGTGCCGGCGTCGCCGACGCGGCGATCGGATACCGCGGACCGACGGCCTGCGCGGCCGCCGGGATCACCTATCGCCAGCTGGACTACTGGGCACGCACCGGACTCGTGGAGCCGAGCGTGCGGCCCGCGTACGGGTCGGGGACACAGCGGCTGTACAGCTTCCGCGACGTCGTCGTACTGAAGATCGTCAAGCGTTTCCTCGACACGGGGGTGGCCCTCCAGAACATCCGGGCCGCGGTGCAGCACCTGCGCGCCCGGGGCTTTCGGGACCTGGAGCGGATGACGCTCATGAGCGACGGGGCCACCGTGTACGAGTGCTCCTCGCCCGACGAGGTCGTCGACCTCCTCCAGGGCGGGCAGGGCGTCTTCGGTATCGCCGTCGGCGTCGTCTGGCGTGACGTCGAGGCCGCGCTGTCGCAGCTCCACGGGGAGCGGGTCGACACCGGCGAGACGCTGGTCGGGCACAATCCGGGCGACGAGCTGGCGCGGCGGCGGCGCGACAAGGCGGTCTGAGGGCGCGCGTTCCGTGGTTCGGAGCGGTGTGGGGTGCCTTGGGCGTCTTGGAGTGCCTCGGGCGCCTTTCCGGGGGCGGAGGTGGGCCCCTGGCGGGCCTCGGGGGCGTTGTCAGTGGCGTAGGGCAGCATCGGACGTGTGAGAGCCGCGCCCACCATCCTGCATCTCGACATGGATGCCTTCTTCGCCGCCGCCGAGCAGGCGTCGAAGCCCAGCCTGCGCGGGAAACCCGTGGTCGTCGGTGGCCTCGGGCCGCGCGGTGTGGTCGCCACCGCCTCCTACGAGGCCCGTCGCTTCGGGGTGCACTCGGCCATGCCGATGGGCCAGGCGCGGCGGCTCGCGCCGAACGCCGCGTATCTCGTGCCGCGCTTCGCCTTCTACCGTTCCATCAGTGAGCAGGTCATGGAGCTGCTCCGGCGGCTCTCTCCGCTCGTGGAGCCCCTCAGCCTCGACGAGGCCTTCGTCGACCTCGAAGCCGGTGGCGTCGCCGAGGACAGCGCGAGCGCGCGGGCCGTGGGGGAGCGGCTGCGGGCCGACATCCTCGCGACGACGGGGCTCACCGGGTCCGTGGGGCTCGCCGGGTCCAAGATGATCGCGAAGATCGCCTCCGAGGAGGCCAAGCCGGACGGGCTCGTCCTCATCGAGCCCGGCACCGAGCGGGAGCTCCTCGGGCCTCGATCGGTACGGATCCTGCCCGGGGTCGGGCCGGCCACCGGGGAGCACCTGCGGCGCGCCGGGATGACCACCGTCACCGACCTCGCGGAGGCGGGCGAGGACGAGCTCGTACGGCTCCTGGGGCGGGCGCACGGGGCCTCGCTGTACCGGATGGCCCAGGGGTACGACGACCGGCCCGTGGTGGCCGAGCGGGACGCCAAGTCCGTGTCGGTCGAGGACACCTTCGACGTGGACATTCACGACCGGGTACGGATCCGGATCGAGGTCGAACGGCTCGCGGAGCGGTGCGTGGGGCGGCTGCGGGTTTCCGGGCACTCCGGGCGGACCATCGTCCTCAAGGTGCGGCGGTACGACTTCTCGACGCTCACCCGGTCCGAGACGCTGCGGGGGCCGACGGACGACCCGGGCGTCGTACGGGAGGCCGCCGGGCGGCTCCTGGAGGCGGTGGACACGACGGGGGGCGTGCGGTTGCTGGGGGTCGGGGTGAGCGGCCTGGCGGACTACACGCAGGAGGACCTGTTCGCTCAGGCGGACGCGGGGGCCGGTGTGGGGGCTGGTGCTGTTGCCGGGGCTGGTGCTGGGGCTGGGGGCGGTGTGGTGGCTGAGGCCGAGGAGGTCGTCGAGGCCGAGGACCACGGGCCCGTGGAACGGCACTGGGCGCCAGGGCACGACGTACGGCACGCCGTGTACGGGGCCGGGTGGGTCCAGGGGAGCGGGGTCGGGCGGGTCACGGTGCGGTTCGAGGAGCCGTGGTCCGGGCCCGGGCGGGTGCGGACGTTCTCCGTGGACGACCCGGAGCTGGAGCCGTCGGAGCCGTTGCCGCTGGTGCGGGGGGATGCGGCGGCGTGAGGCCGGGGCCGCGGGGCCTTGCGGCCTGGCGGCCGGGCCGTGGTTCCCACCCGCACCGCCCGTGCGGCTTGGTGCACAGAGGTGCGGGTCTTCTTGTGCCGGGGGAGCGCCGTTGGCGGGCGGCGGTGGTGGGTGGGTGGGTGTGCCCGGCCTGGCGGCCGGGCTGTGGGCCCCATCCGCACCGCCCGTGCCGGTGGGCAGAGGTGCAGGTCTTCTTGTGCCGGGGTAGCGCCGTTGGCGGGTGGTGGGTGGGTGTGCCCGGCCTGGCGGCCGGGCTGTGGGTCCCATCCGCACCGCCCGTGCGGGTGGGTGGGCAGAGGTGCGGGTCTTTCTGTGCCGCGGAGCGACGTCGGCGGCGTTCGGAGCGTGCGTGATTCGGGCCGGCCTGAGCCCGGCCCTCAGGCCGGTCTGGGCGGCGCCCTCGGTGGCCTTCTGGGGTGAGCCCTCAGGGCGGGTCTGGGTAGCCCGGCCTCGGTGGGTGGTCCCGGCGTCTCAGGCGCCGTCCTGGCCTGCCAGGTGGCCGAAGTCCTTGTCCGGGGTGTCCGGGGGTGGGGGCGGGAGGGTCAGGCTGTAGTGGCGGTACAGCTGGAGTTCCTGCTCCGGCGAGAGGTGGCGGCCCACTCCGAAGTCCGGGGCGTCCTTGATCAGGGCCCTCTCGTACGGGATGTGGAGGCCGTCGTCGAGCAGCGCGCTCGGCTCCAGGGGGACGAAGGCGTCCCTGCTGAACAGGCCCGTGCGGACCGCGGCCCACTCCGGGATGCCGGTCGCGTCGTCCAGGTACACCTCGTCCACGGTTCCGATCTTGTGCCCGTTCCGGTCGAACGCCTTGCGGCCGATCAGGCTGCGCGGATCGATATCGGTCTGCACGGTCCCTCCAACTGGTCGCAACTGCTCTACACCCCTACGAAAGTGCACAACTGGGATGTCGGCCACTTGAGCGATGGGAGCCGCAACCTCGCTGGTAGGCTGGTTGTGGCTGTCGACCCTGTGCGGGAGAGTCCCCCGGAGAAACCTTCCGGTGGGCGCCGAAGGAGCAAATCCTCCCCGGAATCTCTCAGGCCCCTGTACCGCGCGGACGAGGTCACTCTGGAAAGCAGAGCGGATGCCCGACGGCATTCCGCTCTCACCGACGGTGAAAGCCGGCGGGCCGCGAGGCGTGCCGGTGAAACTCTCAGGTTGAGATGACAGAGGGGGAGGCCGTCCGGGTACCCGCGCCGTGGTGCCCCTCGCAGGTCGTGACGACCAGGAGGCCTCCGTACATGACCGCCAACCGCACTCCGCTCTCCGAGCTCGAACAGGGCATCCCGTTCGAGCAGCGGCACATCGGGCCCGACGCCGAGGCGCGGGCCAAGATGCTCGCCCAGGTCGGTTACGGCTCGCTCGACGAGCTCACTGCCGCCGCGGTGCCGGACGTCATCAAGAACGCCGAGGCGCTGGGTCTGCCGGCCGCGCGCACCGAGGCCGAGGTCCTCGCCGAGCTGCGCACGCTCGCCGACCGCAACCAGGTCCTCGCCCCGATGATCGGTCTCGGCTACTACGGGACCTTCACCCCGCCGGTCATCCTGCGGAACGTGATGGAGAACCCCGCCTGGTACACGGCCTACACGCCGTACCAGCCGGAGATCTCCCAGGGCCGCCTGGAGGCCCTGCTCAACTTCCAGACCATGGTCGCCGACCTCACCGGTCTGCCCACCTCCGGTGCCTCCCTCCTCGACGAGGGCACGGCCGCCGCCGAGGCCATGGCGCTGTCCCGCCGTGTCGGCAAGGTCAAGAACGGTGTCTTCCTCGTCGACGCCGACGCCCTGCCGCAGACCATCGCCGTCATCGAGACCCGTGCCGAGCCGACCGGTGTCGAGGTCGTCGTCGCGGACCTGAGCGAGGGCATCCCCGCCGAGGTCGCCGAGCGCGGTGTCTTCGGTGTGCTCGTCCAGTACCCCGGCGCCTCCGGTGCCGTCCGTGACATCAAGCCGCTGGTCGACGCGGCCCACGAGCTCGGCGCGATCGTCACCGTCGCCGCCGACCTGCTCGCCCTCACCCTGCTCACCTCGCCCGGCGAGCTCGGCGCCGACATCGCCGTCGGCACCACGCAGCGCTTCGGCGTTCCCATGGGCTTCGGCGGCCCGCACGCCGGCTACATGGCCGTCCAGGACAAGCACGCCCGCTCCCTGCCCGGCCGCCTCGTGGGCGTCTCCGTCGACGCCGACGGCAACCGCGCCTACCGCCTGGCCCTGCAGACCCGCGAGCAGCACATCCGCCGCGAGAAGGCCACCAGCAACATCTGCACCGCTCAGGTGCTGCTCGCCGTCATGGCCGGCATGTACGCCGTCTACCACGGTCCGGACGGCCTGAAGCAGATCGCCGAGCGCACCCACCGGTACGCCGCGATCCTCGCCGCCGGTCTCACCGCCGGTGGCGTCGAGGTCGTGCACGGCTCGTACTTCGACACCCTCACCGTCCGCGTGCCCGGCAAGGCCGACGAGGTCGTCGCCGCCGCCCGCGAGGCCGGGGTGAACCTCTACCGCGTCGACGCCGACCTCGTCTCCGTCTCGTGCGACGAGACCACCGGGCGTGAGCAGCTCACCGCCGTCTGGGGCGCCTTCGGCGTCACGGCCGATGTCGAGGCCCTCGACGCGGCCATCGAGGACACGCTTCCCGCCGGACTGCTGCGCTCCGACGCGTACCTGACCCACCCGGTCTTCCACGCGCACCGCTCCGAGACCTCGATGCTGCGCTACCTGCGCAAGCTCGCGGACCGCGACTACGCGCTCGACCGCGGCATGATCCCGCTCGGCTCCTGCACCATGAAGCTGAACGCGACCACCGAGATGGAGCCGGTGACCTGGCCCGAGTTCGGCCAGATCCACCCCTTCGCGCCGGTCGACCAGGCCGCCGGATACCTCACGCTCATCAACGAGCTGGAGGAGCGTCTCGCCGAGGTCACCGGCTACGACAAGGTGTCGATCCAGCCCAACGCCGGATCGCAGGGTGAGCTCGCGGGTCTGCTCGCGGTGCGCGCCTACCACCGTGCCAACGGGGACGAGCAGCGCACGATCTGTCTCATCCCGTCCTCCGCGCACGGCACCAACGCCGCCTCCGCGGTGATGGCCGGTATGAAGGTCGTCGTCGTCAAGACCGCCGACGACGGCGAGGTCGACGTCGAGGACCTGCGCGCCAAGATCGCCCAGTACCGTGACGAGCTGTCCGTGCTGATGATCACCTACCCGTCCACGCACGGTGTGTTCGAGGAGCACGTCGCCGACATCTGCGCCGAGGTCCACGAGGCCGGCGGCCAGGTGTACGTCGACGGTGCCAACCTCAACGCGCTGGTCGGTCTGGCCAAGCCGGGTCACTTCGGCGGCGACGTCTCGCACCTGAACCTGCACAAGACCTTCTGCATCCCGCACGGCGGCGGCGGCCCCGGCGTCGGCCCGGTCGGCGTCCGGTCCCACCTCGCCCCGTACCTGCCGAACCACCCGCTCCAGCCCACCGCGGGCCCGGAGACCGGCGTCGGTCCGATCTCGGCCGCCCCGTGGGGCTCCGCCGGCATCCTGCCGATCTCCTGGTCGTACGTGCGCCTCATGGGCGGCGAGGGCCTCAAGCGCGCCACCCAGGTCGCCGTCCTCGCGGCGAACTACATCGCCAAGCGCCTCGAGCCGCACTTCCCGGTGCTCTACACCGGTCCGAACGGCCTGGTCGCGCACGAGTGCATCGTGGACATCCGCCCGCTGGCCAAGGCCACCGGCGTCAGCGTCGACGACATCGCGAAGCGCCTCATCGACTACGGCTTCCACGCGCCGACGATGTCCTTCCCGGTGGCCGGCACGCTGATGATCGAGCCGACCGAGTCCGAGGACCTCACCGAGCTCGACCGCTTCTGCGACACGATGATCGCGATCCGCGCCGAGATCGAGAAGGTCGCCTCGGGCGAGTGGCCCGCCGACGACAACCCGCTGCACAACGCCCCGCACACCGCGGCCGCGCTGGGCGGCGAGTGGAACCACCCGTACACGCGCGACGAGGCGGTCTTCCCGGCCGGTGTCTCGGCCGCCGACAAGTACTGGCCGCCGGTGCGTCGCATCGACGGTGCCTTCGGCGACCGGAACCTGGTCTGCTCCTGCCCGCCGCTGGACGAGTACGACAACTGAGCACGTGCCGAGGGCCGGTTCGGAGGATCTCCTCCGGGCCGGCCCTCGGCGTTTCCCTCGTACGGTGTCCTGCCGCGCGCCTTCAGGCGGCGGTCGTCACCTGTCCCGCCGTCAGCGGCCGGTGCGGGGCGATGATCTGCCCGTCCGGCAGCAGTTCACCGGTGTCCTCGAAGAGCAGGACACCGTTGCACAGCAGGCTCCAGCCCTGCTCCGGGTGGTGTGCCACCAGTCGGGCCGCCTCCCGGTCGGCGGAGTCGGCGGTGGGACAGGCAGGCTGATGCTGGCACATGGGTGGGTTCTTTCGCTGCGTCGTGGTGGATGTCCTGCGGCTCTGCGCGCTCATGGCCGCCCCCGTCGGTCGGTTCGGTTCCGATCCCAGTCTTGCCCCACGGACGGTCTTCCGCAGGTATTTCGCGGCAGCTCGTCCTCTCCAGGGAAGACGCATCACCCGCAGGGGCGGTTCAGGTCAACTGCACCGTCTCTTCGGGTGGTTCGGGGTGGTCCCAGCGGGCTAGTCCGTACGGGAGGGGCGTTCGGGAGGCGCGTTCGGGCGCACGGCTCGGACAGCAGTGCGCCCCGTGACCCGGCCGGGTCACGGGGCGGCGACGCGTGGGGTCGATCAGGCGGGCGCCGGCGAGCCCAGGAGGGGCGGCGGCGCGAGTCGCGTACTGAGCACGGGCAGGAGATCGGCGACCTGGTACGGGCGGTGGGCCGCGATCCCCGGGGGTGCGGGGGCCAGCGGCACCATCAGATCGGCCGCGGCCGGGGCGACGGTGGTGCCGTCCGCCTCCGGGTCCGCGTGCAGCCAGAGCGTCAGCATGTAGAGCTCCGGTACGGACAGCAGCTGTGGCCGGTACGTGACCGGCAGTGCCTCGGCCTGGAGCAGGGCCCGTTCCGTGGCGGAGACGTACGGACCTTCGAAGAAGTGCGAGAAGGTCCAGCCGTCCGGGGTGAGCATGGTGTCCGCGGCGGCGATCGCCCGGTCCCCGTTCCGGATCAGGAAGCGCCAGCCGGTGAGCCGGGTGCGGGGTGCGAGCCCCGGTGCTCCGGTGACGTCGAGGACGTGCACGGGCAGGGGTCGTTCGGGGCTCAGCGGTCCCTGTGCGGCCCGCAGCGCGGGAGTTCGCGGCTCGCGGACGGCGGTCGGTGAGCCGAGGGCCGCGAGGACACTGCGGAGGGCCGGCGCAGGGGCCGGGGAGGGTCGGAGCATGGTGGGTCGCCTCTCACTCAGGAGACACGGTGATGCGTGGGCAGGTACGACGGCGCTGTCGGCGGCGGGGCCAGAGAGGGGCCATGGGGCCATGGCCGGGCGCCAACACTCTGCCTCGTCCGCGGAGTTTATACGACACGTGTTCACACAGTGTTTCCGCTAGACCTCGCGGATATTCCTGACAAGACGTCATCAGGCCGTAATCGTGGGGAGTTGAAGCGGAATCACGAGGAAGATACCGCTCTCACCTGCGTATTCCTCGCGAAGGCGGACGGCTGAATTCCGACCCGGGGTCTCCGGACAATATGACATTGGTATATGTCGCGCGTTGCTTGCCCTCGGGATGTGCCTGTGGAGCGCTCCGTCCAGCCTATCCTCCGACAGGCCGGTTCCGCAGGCGTTGTGGATCAGCGGGGTGGGCATCATCGTCCGTGACGCGCGGCCGTCCCGCCGGCCGCCCATTCGGGGAGGGACGCTTCGATGGGGCAGAAGGTCGTGGCCGACGGGTTCGGCCCGTCCGACCGGCAGCAGTACCGCAGAAAGCTCCAGCAGTGTCTCGCGGGGCTCGCGCGGCTGTTGGCGGAGAAACGGTTCGACCGGCCCCGCAATCTCATGGGCGTGGAGATCGAACTCAATCTCGCCGGCGCCGACGGGCTGCCCAGGATGCTGAACGGCCCGGTTCTGGAAAAGATCGCCAGCGCCGATTTCCAGACGGAACTCGGAATGTTCAACCTCGAAGTGAACATCGCGCCCCACCAGCTCCACGGCCGCGTATTCGACCGGCTCGCGGAAGAGATCGGGACCGGCATCGGATATGCCGACCGCAAGGCGGCGGAACTCGACGCGGGCGTCGTCATGATCGGCATACTTCCCACGCTCGCCCAGCGCGACCTGGTCCCCGAGAACCTCTCGGACAACGCCCGTTACACGCTCCTCAACGACCAGATACTCGCCGCCCGCGGCGAGGACTTCACCCTCGACATCCACGGCGTCGAACGCCTGTCGTGCACCACCGAGTCGATCGTGCCCGAGGCGGCCTGCACCTCGGTGCAGTTGCACCTCCAGGTGACACCGGCCCGGTTCGCCGCCGTGTGGAACGCGGCCCAGGCCGTGTCCGGCGTCCAGATCGCGCTCGGCGCCAACGCGCCCTTCGTCTTCGGCCGTGAGCTGTGGCGCGAGTCCCGGCCGCCGCTCTTCATGCAGGCCACCGACACCCGGCCGCCCGAGCTGCAGTCCCAGGGCGTACGGCCGCGCACCTGGTTCGGCGAGCGGTGGGTGGACTCGGTGTACGACCTCTTCGAGGAGAACGTCCGCTACTTCCCCTCACTGCTGCCGCTCTGCGACGAGGAGGACCCGCTGCTCGTCCTCGACGGGGGCGGGGTCCCGCGCCTCCAGGAGCTGGTCCTGCACAACGGCACCGTCTACCGCTGGAACAGGCCGGTGTACGGCTGGGTCGACGGGGTCCCGCACCTGCGCGTCGAGAACCGGGTGCTGCCGGCGGGGCCGACCGTCACCGACGTGATCGCGAACGCGGCCTTCTACTACGGGCTCGTCCGCTCGCTCGCCGACGACCCCCGGCCGGTGTGGAAGCGGATGACCTTCCAGGACGCCGAGGCCAACTTCGACACCGCCTGCCGTCATGGCATCGAGGCGGAGCTGCGCTGGCCCCGCTCGGGGCGGGCCGGCGGCATCGCGACCCTGCCGGCCGTACGCCTCGTCCTCGACGAGCTGCTGCCGCTCGCCGCGGCGGGGCTCGACGCCTGGCACATCGAGCCCGCCGACCGCGACTTCTATCTCGGGGTGATCGAGCAGCGCTGTCTGCGCCGGGTGAACGGCGCCTCCTGGCAGGCCGACACCTTCCACCGGGCCCTGGACTCGGGCCTCGACCGGGAAGAGGCCCTCGCGGCGACGACCCGGCGGTACCGGACGCTCATGCTCGCGGGCGAGCCGGTGCACACCTGGCCGGTCGGTATCGACTGACCTCCTCCTCGTCCCCCTCCATGGGCGATCATGTCCAGGTGGTCCCGGCCGACCGGGACCACCGGAACGGCGTGAGCCCGCGACGGGGAAGTGGAGACAGGTGTGGTGTCGGAGCAACGACTGAGGGACGGTTCCCAGCCCCCCGACGGCCTGCCGCGCGGTGTGCTGCGCTCCGAGACGCTCATCGTGCTCGCGCTCTCGCTCGGGGCGAGCGCGGTGTCGGCGCTCATCAGCTTCATCGGCTCGCTGACCAAGCCGGGGTCGCTGAAGGAGCAGGCGGCCACGCTCAACGGCTCGTACGCCCCCGGGCGGCCCTGGCTCGACCTGACCTGGCAGCTCTTCGGCATCGCCACCGCCCTCGTGCCGGTCGTCCTCGTGGCCCATCTGCTGTGGCGTGAGGGACCGGGAGTACGGGGGCTGCGGGCCATCGGCTTCGACCGGAGCCGACCGTGGTCCGACCTCGGGCGCGGGGCGCTGGTCGCGGCCGGGATCGGGAGCGCGGGACTCGCCTTCTACCTGGCGGCGCGGGCGTCCGGGTTCAACCTGACGGTGGTGCCCGAATCGCTGCCCGACGTGTGGTGGAAGTACCCGGTGCTCATCCTCTCGGCGATCCAGAACGCCGTCCTGGAGGAGGTCGTCGTCGTCGGCTATCTGCTGCGCCGGCTGGGCCAGTTGGGGTGGTCGCCGATGGCCGCCCTGGTCGCGAGTTCGGTGCTGCGCGGCTCGTACCACCTCTACCAGGGGGTCGGCGGCTTCATCGGCAACATGGTGATGGGCGTCGTCTTCGTGCTGCTCTACCGCCGCTGGGGGCGGGTCGGGCCGCTGGTCGCGGCGCACGCGCTGCTCGACATCGTGGCCTTCGTCGGGTACGGGCTGCTGGCCGGGAGGGTGGGCTGGCTGCCCACGGTGTGACGGGACGCAGAAGAGGGGGTGTACGGCCGGTCGAGCCGTACACCCCCTCTCGTGCGTCTTGGTGCGTCTTGGTGCGTCTTGGTGCGTCCTCGTGCGTCCTCGTGCGTCTTCGTACGTCTTCGCGCGTCTTCGTGCGTCAGACCCGCAGGTCGCCCTCGATGACCGTGACGGCGTGGCCGTTCAGGAGGGTGCGGTCGCCGCGCAGTCGGGTGCGGACGTGGCCCGTACGGGCGCCGCCCTGGAAGCCGGTGAGCTCCTCGCGCCCCAGCCGGGCCGACCAGAGCGGGGCGAGCGCGGTGTGGGCGCTGCCCGTCACCGGGTCCTCGTCGATGCCGACGGCGGGGAAGAAGCCGCGCGAGACGAACTCGTAGCCGCTGTCCGGGTGTTCGGCGGCGGCGGTCACGATGACGCCGCGCGAGGAGAGACCCTTCAGGGCGGCGAAGTCCGGGGAGAGGGAGCGGACGGTGGCCTCGTCGCGCAGCTCGACGAGGAGGTCGCCGATGTGGTCGGCCGTGTCGTGGACGGCGACGATCTCGGCACCGAGCGCCTTCTCCAGACCCTCGGGGACGGGGATCGGGGTGAGGGAGGAGGTCGGGAAGTCCATCGTGATCGTGCCGTCGGCCTCGGCGGTGGTGATCAGGAGGCCGCAGCGGGCCGCGAAGCGGACGGTACCGCTCGCGATGCCGGTGCTGTGCAGGACGTGGGCCGTGGCCAGGGTGGCGTGGCCGCACATGTCGACCTCGGTGGTCGGCGTGAACCAGCGCAGGGCCCAGTCCGCCTCGCCGCCGGCGGGCAGCGGGTGGGCGAAGGCCGTCTCGGAGAGGTTGACCTCGGCGGCGACCTTCTGGAGCCAGGCGTCGTCGGGGAAGGAGTCGAGGAGCAGGACTCCGGCGGGGTTGCCGGAGAAGGGCCGGTCGGTGAAGGCGTCGACGATTCGGATGCGCATGCGACCGACCGTACCGGGGGAGGAAAACAGCGGACCAAGGCCAATCGCGGAGAACTGGACCCGTTCCCTCGTGTGCCGGCCTGGAAGGTCGTACGTGGGGGCGAGTGGGCCGGGGGGCTTCGATGATGTTCGGGTACGGGGACGAGTGGTGGGCGCTGCTGTTCTACCCGGTGCTGCTGTGGGTGCCGTTCGGGCCGTTCCTCATGGCCGGGACGGGCGTGTGGTGCGCCCGGCGGCCCGGTCCGTGGCCGTGGCTGTGGACGGTGCTGCTGCCGCTGGTGCCGGTCGGCGTCTCGGCGACCGCCCTGCTCCTGCCCTGGGACCAGCCGACGCGGACCGACGACCTCGTCGGCTACCTCCTCGTGTACGTCCTCGGGATCACGGTGCTGCCGTGGGTGCTCGGGTACGGGATCACCCGGGTGGTGCGTGCCGTGCGGGCACGGCGTGGCGGGAGCGGTGGGGCGTGCCCGGACGGGGGACCGGACGTCACAGGGGATTCAGGACCATGAGGATCTCGTCGCGGTCGTCGTCGGCGGTCAGGCGCAGGGCTCCGGGCCAGCGGCCGATCTCCCGCCAGCCGAGCCGGCCGTAGAAGTCCTCGAGGCCGACCCCGCCGCGTGCCGCGAGGCGCAGCTGCTCCAGGCCCATCTCATCGCGGGCGATCGCCCGGGCGTGCCGCACGAGCCCCGCGCCGATGCCCAGGCCTCGTACCCCGAGGCGGGTCTGGACGTGGTGCAGGGTGCCCCAGTGCGCGATCAGGGCGAAGGTGTCGCGGCGGAGGCACAGCCAGCCGGCGAGGGCGCCGTCGAGCGTGGCGACCACGAGACGGCTGCTCGCCGGGTCGAGTCCCGTGACGATGCGGTCGACCGCGGCGGCGACCTCCGCCGGGTCGACCGGCGGGAAGGGGAACCCGGCCGCCCCGCCGGCGTCGCTCACCTCGGTCCAGCAGTCCACGAGGGCCGGCACGAGCCCGTCGGGCAGCTCCTCGGGGGAGGTGAACTGGGTGAAGAGCGGGGCGGTGTCCTTGGCGATCATGGAAGGAGTGTCGCAGACCCTCTCGGTGCCGGCTCTTTCAGGTGAGTTCCAGGGAGAGTTGGGTGCCGAGTTCCTCGAAGCCCAGGGTCGCGGCGACCCGCCGGGAGGCCGGGGGACGCGCACGCCACTGCGGCAGGAGACCGGCGGCGAGGGCGTGGGCGACCGCCGCCGAGGCCGCCGTCCGCGCCAGTCCGCGGCCTCGGGCCTCCGGGGCCGTCAGCACGCTGATGTGGGCGGTCCGACGGGGCCAGGCCTGGTATCCGGCGGCGGCCACCACCCGGCCGTCCTCGCGGACCACGAACGCGGGCGAGGTGATCTCCTCCAGGGAGGCCTCTGCGGAGTCGTCCTGCCCGGCGGCCTCTTCGAGGGCGCGCAGGGCCGGATGGTCGGCGGGCAGTCGTTCCACCGGCGATGGTCCGGTGGCCGGGCGGAAGCCCTCCGGGGACACGTACGCCAGGGTCGCGGGTCCGAGCATCCTGGCCACGGGCAGGACGGCACGGACGGAGGCGGCGTCCACCAGGGCCTCCACCGGCAGGCCCGCCAGGGCGGTGCGCACGGTCGCGGCGCTCTTCTCGCCGGGCACGGTCACGATCGCCGATCCGCCGAGAGCGACCACACCGACCCATCCAGGCGGGCACAGGGCTGATTGCGGCGAAACGATCAGGCGCACAGCGCCCCCGGGTGTGAACGACTGTGCTGCCCCGGCCAGTTCCTCCCAGAGCTCGCGGGCCCTGAGCACGAGGGGATGCGTCGACATGGTGTCGATCATGCCAGTCGGAGGCGGCTCATCCGCGCGCGCGGAGGTACGCCTCCAGTTCGGCGGCCCCGGACAGCATCGCGCGACCACGGGCGGACAGGCGGGTGTGCCAGTCGGTCAGTGTGACCTCCAGGGGTTCCAGGCCGCCGGCCGTCCGTACGTGGGCGATCAGTGGGGCGATCCGCTCCAGCAGGTAGCCGCCGCGCCTGAGTTGGTGGGCCAGCCGGGCGTCCCGTACGGCGGCCTCGTCGTACACGCGGTACCCGGTCCGAGGATCGCGGTGCGGGTGGACCAGGCCGGCGTTCTCCCATGTGCGCAGGGTCGCGGGACGGATGCCGAGCCTCCTCGCCAGCGGGCCGATGAAGGTGCCGCCGGGGTCGGTGCGCGTCGTGGGCTCCAGGTCCAGGTCGCGCAGGGCGTTCTCCACGGCGCGGAGGGTCTGCCGGTCGTCGAGGAGCTGGGCGTGGCTCTCGTCGATCAGCCGGAACGCCTCGTCGACCGCGCCCTCGTTCACGGCCCGCATGATCGCCGTCGCCGTCGGGTGGCCGTGGCCGGGCAGCAGGGCCAGGAACGCGCGCAGGGCCCCGGCATGCAGCGGGGTGTAGGTGCGGTAGCCGTGGGGCGTCCGAGCGGCGGCGGGGAGGATGCCGGCCTCCTCGTAGTTCCTGACCGCCTGCGTCGACAGACCGTGCTCGCGCGCCAGATCGACCGGTCTGAGCCTGAGCCTGATGCGTTCCCCGGTTTGAAGGTTTTTCCCCATGAGATCGATGCTATCGGGGGTTCCACGCTCAAAAGTTTCCACCGAAAGTTCAACGATAGCGTTGAAGGCATGGCGACTGACATCAAGGACACCACCCATGCCGTCGACGCTGCCTCCGTCCTGGGGCTGCTTCCGGCCCGGCCCCGGCTGCTCGCCCTCGGCGAGCCCACGCACGGCGAGGACACCCTGCTCGAACTGCGCAACGAGCTCTTCCGGCAGCTCGTCGAGCAGGAGGGCTACCGGACGATCGTGCTCGAGACCGACTGCCTGCGGGGCCTGGTCGTGGACGACCACGTCACCTCCGGCACCGGCACCCTCGACGAGGTCATGGAGCACGGATTCAGCCACGGCTGGGGCGCCTCCGCGGCCAACCGCGAACTCGTGCGCTGGATGCGTGCGTACAACGAGGGCCGGCCCGCCGCCGAGCACCTCCGCTTCGCCGGATTCGACGGCCCGCTGGAGATCACCGCCGCCGAGAGCCCCCGGCAGGCCCTCACCGCACTCCACGCATACCTCGCGGCCCACGTGGACGCGGACCTCCTCCCCTGCACCCCGGACGCGCTCGACGAGCTGCTCGGCGGCGACGACCGGTGGACCGAGCCCGCCGCGATGATGGACCCCTCCCGGTCCGTGGGGCGGTCCGCCGAGGCCGGCCGGCTGCGGCTGATCGCCGACGACCTGGTGGCGCTGCTCGACGAACAGCGGCCGCACCTGAACGCGGTGAGCCCGCCGGAGGACCTGGACCGGTTGAGCCTGTACGGGCGCACCGCGCTCGGTCTGCTGCGGTACCACCACTGGATGGCCGACACCTCGCCGGCCCGCCTGGCCCGGCTGGTGGCCGTACGGGACCGGATGATGGCCCTCAACCTGCTCGCGCTCGCCGATCGGGGCCCGACGTTCGTCTATGCCCACAACTCCCACCTCCAGCGGGAGAAGAGCTCGATGCGGATGGGTGGGCGGCCGCTGGAGTGGTGGAGCGCCGGCGCGCTGGTGAGCGGTGAGCTCGGCGAGGAGTACGCCTTCGTGGCGATGGCCCTGGGCACGATCCGGCACCAGGGTGTGGACGCGCCGCCGCCGGACACCGTCGAGGGGCTCCTGTACGCGCTTCCGGAGGACCGCTGTGTCGTCGACGCCCGGCGTCTTGCCGCCGTCCTCGGCGATACGCGGTCCGCGCCGCGCGTGTCTCCCTGGTTCGGCTACGCCCCCTTCGACCCGGCCCATCTCCCGGACTGCGACGGGCTCGTGTTCGTCAGGGACGTCCCGCAGCGGTAGAGCCCTCCTTCCGTGACCGATCTGTCGGGTCTTGCTCGGTGAACAGTTCCGATATATCGTTGAGGCATCGCGACAGTTCGACGATGGATTCTCGATGGAAGGAGCGTTGCGATGCGTTCACATGGACACGAGTACGGAAACGGACACGGCCACGGTCGTGGAGGCTGCGGCCCCGGTCCTCGGGGGGACTTCGAGGGGCGGCGTGCCGCGTTCGGGCCGTTCGGGCCCGGGTTCGGCGGCGGGCCGTTCGGTGGCAGCCCCTTCGGCGGGCGCGGTCGCGGTGGCGGCCGGGGGAGGGCGCGGCGCGGTGACGTGCGTGCCTCGATCCTGGCGCTCCTGAAGGACCGCCCGATGCACGGCTACGAGATGATCCGGGAGATCGGCGAGCGCAGCGACGGGGCCTGGAAGCCCAGTCCGGGCTCGGTCTACCCGACCCTCCAGATGCTGGAGGACGAGGGGCTGATCACCAGCGCCACCGAGGGTGGCAAGAAGCTGTTCACGCTCACCGACACCGGGCGCGCCGAGGCCGAGGAAGGTCCCGAGGCGCCGTGGGAGGAGGCCGGGCGCGGGGTCGACTGGGACGCTGTGAACGAGATCCGGCAGGCTGGCTTCGGTCTGATGGAGGCGTTCGGGCAGGTCTGGAAGACCGGCACCCCCGAGCAGCGGCAGAAGGCGGTCACCGTGATCAACGAGGCCCGCAAGAAGCTGTATCTGATCCTCGCCGACGAGAACTGAGATCGGCGAGTCATGGGTTCGGCGCGCACCGAGATCGGCGCGCACCGAGATCGACGCGCACCGAGATCGACGCGCACCGAGATCGACGCGCACCGAGATCGACGAGTGCCGAGATCGGTGAGGGCTGAGATCGACGAGTGCCGAGATCGAGCGGAAGGGCCCCGCGGCCGTGGCCGCGGGGCCCTTCCGTCTTTCCTGCGGTACGGGTCAGGCCACCAGGCCCGCGAGCTTGCGCAGGGACTCGGTCAGCGCCGCCGTTGCCGAGTCCTTGAGCTTGCCCGCCATCAGGGAGACCGCCGCACCGGTGAACTCCCCGTCGATCCGTACCGTCGTCGCGTCCCCCTCCGCCGCCAGCGAGTAGCGGGTGGCGACCACGACCCCCATCGGGCCCTTGCCCCTGATGGCGAAGGCCCGCTCGGACTCCAGCTCCTCCACCGTCCACAGCACCTCGGCGGGGAAGCCCATCAGCTTCATGTTCTCCGTGAAGGTGGCGCCCGCCTCCAGGGCGGTCGGGCCGCCGTTCGGGAAGCTGGTGTGGGTGGCGTTCCACTCGCCGTACGAGGAGAAGTCCGTGAGCCGCGCCCAGACCTTTCCGGCCGGCGCCTCGATCCGTGCCTCCGCGCTGACTTCGGCCATGAGACCACCCCTTCACGCGTGCCAACTGGGTTCCGGTGTCGCGGAACGTAGCGGGGTGGCCGTGAACATTCAATACTGATGAACCGTCAGTTCTGCGGTCGTCGGTCCCGCGCCGTCACCGATCCACCAGATCTCCGCGGCGTCGAAGCTGTCGGAGGCCCGTGGCGCCCCGTCCTCCTCGTGGCAGTGGAAGGCCGCCCAGAACAGATCGGCCGGCAGCGCCTCCCGGGGTGCGTACACCCGGTACACGTACTGCCGCCCGTCGCGTGAGGGCAGAGCCACCATCCAGAACACGCTCGGAGGACGTCCGGGGAGGGGGTCGTGGTTGCAATGGGGGCGCAAAGCAAGGCGGCGCGCGCCCCTCGGGGTCGATGCGCGCGATCTCATCCGTAAGGAGGAGGAACCGTGCGCCCGTGCCCAACTCCGGTGGGATGCGGACATGCTTCTCCCCGGTGATGTTCCGGCCGTCCCGGCCTGATGAGGTGGGAGGGTGCACCATCCCGTCCCGCGCCCTCAGCCGCTCCCGTCCTCCGTCGCCCCACGCGCGGAGCTCGCGCCCTTCCTGACGCCGTCGCTCGCGACGGTCGTGTCGGGCGCGCGCCGCAGAGCCCTCAGGGACGGCGACCGTCAGATCGACACCGCCCACCTCCTGCACTCGCTCGTCGAGTCCGACCCCGAGGTCGGCGCCGCCTTCGAGGGCGGGCACCAGCTCGCCCGCGTCCTCGGCTATCTCGTCCAGCGCTCCATCGGCTACGGCCTGCGCTGGCAGCGCACGGAGGAGCAGTCGGCGGCCCGGCGTCTGCTGCCCGCCGCCCGCGGGGCCGAACCCGCGGGCACCCGCCCCTCCCCGTGGTCGCCGGCCGCTGCCGCCGCCCTGGAAGGCGCCTTCCGGCGGGCCGCCGAGCGCGGCGAGCCCCAGGCCCGCGGCCTCGACCTGCTCGCCGCCGTCGCCGCCGATCCCGAGAGCCGGGCCGTCGAGGTGCTGCGCCGCGCGGGGGTCGAACCGGCCGCGCTGACCGCCCGTGTCACCGGCCTTCTGGCCGCCCGCGACGAGGAGCCGTCTCAACAGGTGTAACGGGGGTTACGCCCCTGACGGCGTCCTGTCATGATGGCCCGATGCACGCGTCTCAGGGGAGAAGCGCCGGCCTGGGACTCGCCCTGGCCTCGGCCTTCGCATTCGGTGGTTCAGGAGTGGCGGCCAAGCCGCTCATCGAGGCGGGACTCGACCCGCTCCATGTGGTGTGGCTCCGGGTCGCCGGCGCCGCGCTCGTCATGCTGCCGGTGGCCTGGCGCCACCGGGACCTCCTGCGCCGCAAACCGGCCCTCCTCGTGGGCTTCGGCCTGCTCGCCGTCGCCGGAGTCCAGGCCTTCTACTTCGCCTCGATCTCCCGCATCCCCGTCGGCGTCGCCCTCCTCATCGAGTACCTGGCCCCCGCCCTCGTCCTCGGCTGGGTCCGCTTCGTCCAGCGCCGGCCCGTCACCCGCGCCGCCGCTCTCGGCGTCGTCCTCGCCGCCGGCGGCCTCGCCTGCGTCGTGCAGGTCTGGTCCGGGCTGAGCTTCGACCTCGTCGGCCTGCTCCTGGCCCTCGCCGCCGCCTGCTGCCAGGTCGGCTACTTCGTCCTCTCCGACCAGGGCGCCGACGAGGCCGAGCAGGCGGAGCGGGCCGATCCGGTGGGAGTCATCGCGTACGGACTGCTCATCGGCGCGCTCGTCCTCACGGTCGTGGCCCGGCCCTGGGGCATGGACTGGGGCGTCCTCGGCGGGCGGGCCGACATGAACGGGGTCAGCGTGCCCGCGTGGCTGCTGCTCGGCTGGATCGTGCTGATCGCCACCGTCCTCGCGTACGTCACCGGCGTCATCTCGGTGCGCCGCCTCTCCCCGCAGGTGGCGGGTGTCGTGGCCTGTCTGGAGGCGGTCGTCGCGACCGTCCTGGCCTGGGTCCTGCTCGGTGAGCACCTGGACGCGCCGCAGATCATCGGCGGTGCGGTGGTCCTGGTCGGGGCCTTCATCGCCCAGTCCTCGACGCCGAAGGCGCCCCCGAGCGAGCCGGTGGCCGGCTCCGCCCCGGCGGCCGGAGCCGGGGATTCCGCGGAGCGGGACGCGGAGTTGTCGGCCGGCCGGACCGCCCCTTAGGGCATGCCTGACCCTTCCCGTCGGGTCCGGCCCGCCCGGCACGCACGCTCGCCGCACGGCCGAAACGCCCAAGTAGCTCCTCCCCCACTCTCGGCTTCGCTCGAGCGGGGGGACCCCCATCAAGGGCGCCCCGGCCGCACGCCGATCGCACGCACCGAACGACCCGGCCTGATCCGTCGCGAATGGTCAGGCATGCCCTAGGATGCCGACCATGCATTCGACCGTGCTTCCGCCTCCCGCCGCCTAGCGCGCGCGGAGACTCTCCTCGACGAAGACCGGGCTCGGCAGGCGTTCCTCGCCGCCGAGCGGTTCGTCGCTGCCCGCGCGCGGAGCCCAGCGACCACCTTTCACTCCTGTCTTCCACGGAGAACTCACGTGTCGAACTCCTCGGGATCCGCCCTGTCCGTCGGGCGGAGCCTCCTCTATCTGATCGTCGCCGGCATCGCCTGGGGCACGGCCGGCGCCGCCGCCTCGCTGATCTTCCGCGTCAGCGACATGGGCCCGCTCGCCCTCTCCTTCTGGCGCTGCGTCGGCGGCCTCGTCCTGCTGCTCGGCGCGCTGGCGCTGCGGCCCCGGCGGGCGGCCGCCCGCGCCGAGCGGGAATCGCGCGGCCGGAAGACGGCCCGCATCCTCGGCACGGGGATCGGTCTCACCGTCTTCCAGAGCGCGTACTTCGCCGCCGTCGAGGCCACCGGCCTCGCGGTCGGCACCGTCGTCACCCTCGGCGCGGGGCCCGTCCTCATCGCGCTCGGCGCCCGGCTCACCATGGGGGAACGCCTCGGCCGGGGCGGGATCGTCGCGGTCACCGGGGCGCTCGCCGGGCTCTTCGTGCTCGTCCTGGGCGGCGGGGCCGCTGAGGTGCGGCCGCTCGGCGTCGTCCTCGCGGTGGTCTCGGCGGCCGGATACGCGGCGATCACCCTGCTCACCCGGTGGCTCGGCCGTGACGGCGGCGGTTCGGACGCGCTGGCGACGACCACCTGGGCCTTCGCGATCGGGGCCGTCGGGCTGCTGCCCGCCGCGGTCGCGGAGGGGCTCGTCCCGCACACCGACGCGCCGGTGAGCGTGGTGCTGCTGCTCGTGTACGTGGCGGCGGTGCCGACGGCGCTCGCCTACGCGCTGTACTTCGCCGGGGCGGCCGTCGTCCGGGCCGCCACCGTCTCCGTGATCATGCTCCTCGAGCCGGTGAGCGCGGCCCTGATCGCGGTCTCGCTGCTGGGCGAGCGGCTCACCGTCGCCATCGTGCTCGGCACCCTGCTGCTGCTCGCCGCCGTGACGGGCCTCGCCCTCGCGGAGGCACGGACGGCGGCGGAGGCGCGCAGGCGGGAGCCGGTGGCGGTGTAGGAGGGTGCCGGTGGGGCGGGTGGCCGGTGCTGCCCGCCCCACCGGTCTCATCCGTTCGTACGGCGGCGCCGCTGGTGGGCCCGGGCGTTCAGGTCGCCGGGTCCCGCCCGCTCGGCGAGCCGCTCCGAGACCCGGTCCTGGACCTCCTGCGGCTTGTTGCCGGCGTACTTGAACTTCGCGCGTACGTCGGTCACCTCCAGGCTCAGCACCCGGATCCCCGACAGGAGCCTGCCGAACGGGGCCTCGCCCGGGGCGGCGGCCGCGGTGCCGCCCTCCGGCTGGAAGTGGGCCACCTGGCGGTTGAGCAGCGCGGCCTTCTCCGCCGGATCGTCGACCACGCGCGCGGTGCAGCGCAGCTGGACGGCCGCGTAGTACGAGGTCGGGGTGCCGTGCTCGGACGGGGCGCCCTCGGGGGCCGTCCAGTGCCCCGGGACGTAGACGTAGTCGTCGACCACGCTCAGGAGCACCGTCGGGTTCGCCTCCAGGGCGCGCCAGAGCGGGTTGGGCCGCGCCAGATGGGTCAGGGCCCTGCCGTACGGGCCGGGCTCGGCGTCGTACCGGAAGTGCAGGGGCTGCACCCACGGCGGCTCGCCGGGCAGGCCGTTGACGGCGAGCTGGCCGAAGTCGTGCCGGGAGAGCCAGTCGCGCCACTCGCCCTCGTCGTGGGCGGCGTCCCAGGGGTGGATCAGCATCGCCGGTCCGTCCTTCCTCGGTCGGAGCGCGGTGTCAGAGCGCGGTGAGGTAGGCGGGCAGGGCGACGGACGGGTCGAGGTCGTCCGACGGGACCGGAGCGCCGTAGCCGCCCTGGACGGGGATCACGCCCGCCCAGTGGGGGAGGCCGAGGTCCTCGGGGTCGTCGTTGGGGCCGCCGGTGCGGACCTTCGCCGAGACCTCGTCCAGGTCGAGCCGGATCACGGCGGTGGCCGCGAGCTCCTTGGCGTTCCCGGGGCGCGAGTCGGCGGAACGGCCGGGGACGACGTGGTCCACCAGGGCGTCGAGGGCCGTCCGCAGCTCCTCGGGGTCGGTGACCTGGTGGGCGGTGCCGTGGACGACGACCGAGCGGTAGTTGAGCGAGTGGTGGAAGGCGGAGCGCGCGAGCACGAGGCCGTCGACGTGCGTCACGGTCAGGCAGACGGGCAGGCCCGGGGCCGACACGCCGTCGCCGGCCGCGCGCAGCGGCCGCGAGCCGGTGGAGCCGTGGACGTAGAGGCGGTCGCCGACCCGGCCGAACAGCGTCGGCAGGACGACCGGAGCGCCGTCGCGGACGAAGCCGAGGTGGCAGACGTAGGCCTCGTCGAGTATCGAGTGGACGAGGTCCTTGTCGTACGAGGCGCGGTGGCGGGAGCGCGTGGGCACGGTCCGGTCGGTCGGCGTGTAGGCGTCGCTCGGCGCGGACGTGTCCGGGGAGGTGCTCGTGTCGGCGGCGGCACTCATTGCGTACTCCATTGCACTAGTGCATAATCATGTTTGTGCTAGGAGAGTATCGGATCGAAGGTCGTCGCGCATCGGACATCGCCGCCAGCGTCGAGCGGGGAGTGGGCACGGGCGCGCTTCAGCCCGGTCAACTGCTGCCGCCCATGCGGGAATTGGCGCTCACCCTCGGCGTGAACCCGAACACCGTCGCCGCCGCCTACCGCACCCTGCGCGAGCGCGGGGTCATCGAGACCGACGGACGGCGCGGCAGCCGGGTGCGGCCGCGCCCCGCCACGACCGCGCGCGGCTCGATCCGCGTGGAGGCGCCCGCCGGGGTCCGGGACGTGGGCAAGGGCAGCCCCGACCCGGCCCTGCTGCCGCCCCTCGGCGAGGCCTTCGCGGAGGTCGCCCGGCGGTACGCCGAGCGGCCCGGGATGTACGGAGAAGCCCCCGTCGACGAGGAGTTCGGCCGCCTCGCGCGCGCCGCCTTCGACGCGGACGGGGTGCCCCCGGGGCCGATCGGCGTCACCTCGGGCTCCCTCGACGCCGTCGAGCGCGTGCTCATCGCCCACCTCAGGCCCGGCGACGCCGTCGCTGTCGAGGACCCGGGCTGGGGCAGCCTCCTCGACCTCGTGCCCGCCCTCGGGCTGCGCCCGGTGCCGGTCGCCGTCGACGACGACGGTCCGCTCCCCGAGGCGGTCGAGCGCGCGATCCGGCAGGACGGGGCGCGGGCCGTGATCGTCACCGACCGGGCGCAGAACCCGACCGGGGCCTGCGTCACCGAGGACCGGGCCCGGGAGCTGCGGCGGGTCCTCGCCGCGCACCCCGGCGTGCTGCTCGTCGAGGACGACCACGGGCACGGCATCGTCGCCCAGCCCCTCCACCCCCTGGCCGGCGTCACCGACCGCTGGGTCCTCGTCCGTTCGGTCGCCAAGGCGTACGGGCCCGACCTGCGGATCGCCGCCTTCACCGGCGACGCCGAGACCGTCGACCGGGTGCTCGGACGGCAGCGGCTCGGCCCCGGCTGGGTCAGCAGGCTGCTCCAGCGGACCGTCGCCCACCTCTGGGCCACGGACGCGGTGGACCCGGCCGCCGTCGCGGGCGCGTACGGCAAGCGGCGCGACGGGCTGGTGCGGGCCCTGGCCCGGCGCGGCGTCGAGGCGCACGGACGGAGCGGCATGAACGTCTGGGTCCCGGTCTCCGACGAGACCGGCGCGGTGGCCCGGCTCCTCGCCGCGGGCTGGGCGGTCGCGCCGGGCGCCCGCTTCCGGATGGAGGCGGGGCCGGCGATCCGGCTCACCGTCTCGGGTCTCGCCGCCACGGACGTCGAGGCGCTGGCGGAGGCCGTGGCGGGGGCGGTGGGGCCGGCGCCCGCGCGGAGCTACGGGTAGGGGCGCGTCGTCGGCTTCGCCGCCTCGTACTACGGGCTCCCGGACATCGGCTTCATCGCCTGGCCGGACATGGTGGCCTTCGTGCAGCGGCTGCGCGGAGCCTTCCCCCGCCACCACCTGCTCGTGGACATCGACGACGGCTACGTCGACCCCGAGGTCGCCTGCCATGTCGTGGAGGGCCTGGAGCGCATCGGCGCCTCGGGCGTGATCCTGGAGGACAGTCTGCTGACCGTCATCGACAACTCGCACGCCGACTCCGTCGTGGAGATCGACCGGGCGGCCAACGTCCAGTACGGCAGCAGCGGTACGGCAGGGAGCGATCACGACGGCAGTGCCGTGGACGCCCTGCACACCCTCTTCGGCGGGGCGCGATCGGGCGGCGACTGACGCCCGGAGCGAACGGAACGGCCGGACACCGCCCTCGTGGTGTCCGGCCGTTCCCGTGCCCCGCCGCTCTGTGCGGTCAGTCCTCCAGCAGGTCGGGGAGGCCCAGCTCGTCGAGCTCGACGGGCTCCGGACCGTCCATGGGGGCGACGGCCGCCACGACGCCGGCGGTGGCGGTGGCCGCCTGCGCCGCGCCGGCGAAGCCGAGGAGGGCGCCGGTCACGGCGAGGGCGGCGACGAGGGTTCGGGGGAGTGCGGTGAGGTTCATGCCCGGGGAACGATCTTGTCCTCGCGGGGGTCGCGGAGAGTGACACGGGAGAGGGAGAGGCGCCCGCCCGAGGCCCGCACGCCCGACGTACGGGTGGAGGCGCGGGTCTGGGTGAGGGCCGCGCCCGCCAGGACCACGAGCGCGCCGACCGGGGTGTTCCAGGTGAGCCGCTCGTCCAGGAGCGCGACGCCCGCCGCCGTGGCGATGACCGGGATGAAGTACGTGACCATGGAGGCCGTCGTCGGGCCGACCTCCGCCACGACGCCGTACTGGAGCAGCATCGCGTACCCCGTACCGAGCGCGCCGAGGGCGATCACGGACAGCAGCGGCATGAGTTCGACCGACGTCGGGACCGAGGTGAACAGCGGGGTGACCACGGCCAGCTGCAGGGTCGCCAGGCCGACCTGGGAGCCCGCGAGCGAGAGGTTCGAGGCGCCGGTGCCGCTCAGGGTCCTGCGGACGTAGATCCAGCCGACCGCGTAGCTGAACGAGGCGAGCAGGGCCAGGGCCGTGCCGGTCACGTCGAGGCCGGAGAAGCCCTGCCAGGCGCCGAGCACGGTGAGGACGCCGATGAAGCCGATGCCCAGACCGGCCGCGCGGACCCGGGTCGGGCGGTCCTCGGAGAGCGCCACGAGCGAGAGCAGCATGCCCCAGAGCGGGGTCGTCGCGTTGCAGATGCCCGCCAGGGTGGAGGGGATCGTGAGCTCCGCGTACGCGAAGAGGGAGAACGGCAGCGCGTTCAGGAGGAAGGCCGCGACCGCAAGGTGGCCCCAGACGCGGGCCGTGCGCGGCAGCCGGTCCCGCTTCACGACGATCGCGACGGCGAGCACCGCCGTACCGAAGAGGAGTCGCCCGAAGGTGACCTGGAAGGGTGCGAAGCCCTCCGTACCGACCTTGATGAAGAGGAAGCTGCAGCCCCAGATGAGGGCGAGGGTGCCGAAACGGACGCGCCAGTCGAGCAAGTGGGAGGGGGAGGGTGAGGGCGGGGCTGCGGGGCTCATGCACTCAGGGTGACCGGAACGATGTCTTAGAACAAGCGAGAATTCCTCGACCCTTCCCCTTAGTATCGCTTACATGTCGAACCTGGAGCGGACATGTTGAACCTGGAGCGCCTCCGCACCCTCGACGCCGTCGCCCGGCACGGCTCGGTCAGCGGCGCGGCCGACGGCCTGCACGTCACGACCTCGGCCGTCTCCCAGCAGCTGTCCAAGCTGGAGCGCGAGGTCGGACAGCAGCTGCTCGCCAAGAACGGCCGGGGCGTGCGGCTCACCGACGCCGGGCTGCTCCTCGCCGAGCACGCCGCCCGGATCCTGTCCCAGGTCCAGATGGCCCAGGCGGACATCGAGGCGCAGCGGGGCCGGGTCGTGGGCGAGGTGCGGCTCGCGGCCTTCCCGACGGCGGCGCGCGGACTGTTCCCGACGGCCCTCGCCGCACTGCGCGCCGGCCATCCCGAACTCCGCGTCCGTACGTCGGAGCTGGAGCCGGAACCCGGCGTGCGGGCGGTCATGCGCGGCGACGCCGACCTGGCGATCGTCCTGGAGTGGAGCAACAAGCGGGCACCCGCCCCCGGCGGTCTGGCGCGCGCCCATCTCCTCGACGACTCCGCCGACGTCGCCCTGCCCGCCGGGCATCCGCTGGCCGGCCGGGAGGCGGTGGACCTGGAGGACTTCGCCGACGAGGAGTGGGTCTCCTGGCCCGAGGGCGAGTTCTGCCACGACTGGCTGATGTTCACGCTGCGCTCGCAGGGCATCGAGCCGCGCATCGGGCACTTCGCGGGGGAGCACCACACCCAGCTGGCCCTGGTCGCGGCCGGGCTCGGGGTGTGCGTCACACCCCGGCTCGGGCGTCCGGTGCCGGACGGGGTCGTCTTCGTTCCCGTACGGCAGAAGGTCCGGCGCCACATCTACGCCACCTGGCGCGCCGACGCGGGCCGCCGGCCCTCCGTACGGGCGGTCGTCGCGGCGCTGCGGGCGGCGGCGGAGCCGCTGTCGAGCTGAGGCGGGGGTCTCAGAGGCCCGCGAGCTTGCGGAAGTCCCAGGACGCGACGGCGTCCGGGGTCAGCCGGAGCCAGGCGTGCCGGCCGTCGTGCGGCATGGCGTCCAGGCCGAAGTTCTTGGCGGCGAAGAGCTGCTCCGGCACGTCGAGTTCGGGGCAGGGCTCCCCGGTGCGGGGCGCCTCGCCGACGAAGACCGCCGTCCCCGACAGCTCCACGCCGCGCAGCTCCCCGTACTCCTCGCCGTCGTCCACCACGACCGCGATCCTCGGATCGGCGCGCAGCTCCGCCCAGCGCCGGCTGCGGGTGATCGAGTACAGCCACAGCGAGGAGCCGTCCCACACGAACCAGAGCGCGCTCACGTGCGGGCGGCCGTCGGCGGAGACCGTCGCGACCCGGCAGGTGCGCTGTTCGGCGAGGAAGGAGTCGAGCTCGGCCGGGGTCATCATGATCCGGCGTCCACGGCGCTGTGCGACGGTCATCGTCCGCACCCTTCTGGATTTCTGATGAGACGTCAGAAAGCATGGGGGGCCAACCGCGCGCGTGCAAGGGGAAGCCATGGGACAGAGTCCGAGAGAACGGCTCGGGGAGCGGATCCGCCCGGACGGCGGAGTCGTCCTGCTCACCGTCGAGTGCCAGCAGGGGGTCGTCGGACCCGACAGCGCCCTGCCCGAACTGGCCGCCGTCGCCCGCGCGTCGGGCGCCCTGCGGAACGTCGCCCGGCTCGTCGCCGCCGCCCACGCGGCGGACGTCCAGGTGATCCACGCCGTCGCCGAGCGGCGCCCCGACGGGCGGGGCGCCAACACCAACGCCCGGCTCTTCACGGCCGCCGCCCGGCTGCCCGTGCAGCAGCACAGCGGCAGCAGGGCCGTCCGGATCGCCGAACCGATCGAGGTCGCCGACGAGGACCTGGTCGTCCGGCGCCTGCACGGGCTCTCGCCGCTCGCCGGCACCGACGTCGACGCGCTGCTCCGCAACCTCGGCTGTCGCACGTTGATCGTCACGGGGGTCTCCGCCAACGTGGCCGTGCCCAACGCGGTCTTCGACGCCGTGAACCTCGGCTACACGGTCGTCGTGCCCGGGGACGCCATCGCGGGGGTGCCGGCCGACTACACCCCCGCGATGATCCGCCACACCCTCGCGCTCGTCGCCACGATCACCACGACGGACGAGGTGCTGGACTGCTGGAAGGCCCCCAGGGGCGCCGGGGGTGCCGTCAGCCGGAGCTGATCTCCTCGCCCACCACCTGGATCGGCTCGGGCGGCAGCGGCGAGGGCGCCGGACCGGCCTTCACGCTGCCGTCCGAGATGTCGAAGTGGCTCTGGTGGCACGGGCAGACGATGACGCCGTCCTTCACGCTGCTCACGGCGCAGCCCTGATGCGTGCACTTCGAGGAGAAGGCCTTGAACTCGCCGGCCTTCGGCTGGGTGATCACCAGGCCCTTGTCGGCGAGGATCTTCCCGCCGCCCACCGGGATGTCCCCGGTCCGCGCGAGGGCGCCGCCCTCCGGGGCGGCGCTCTTGTCGTCCGCGCCGCCCCCGCAGGCGGCGAGCGCCGCCACCAGGCCCGCGCTGCCCGCCGCCGCGACCACCGTCCGGCGTGCCACTCCGCTCATGTACTGCCCCTCTTTCCTCGGTGTGCTTGCTGCATGGGTGACGGTACGTCTGTGAGCTGTGTCCCGTTCACAGGATGCGTACTTCGAGAGCCTTACAGTTCTGAGTAGAGTGTCGGGAACCTGGACATCCTTCGATGAAAGTGTCTAGCTTCGGTGAACTCGTCGGTCAGCACCCATCACGTACGGGCCGTACTGTTCGGCGCCGAGCGGCGCGGGCTGGCTCCCGGGCCGCTCCTCGCCCGCGCCGGACTGCCCGCCGGGCTCCTGGAGGAGGCGCACCGGGCCAGGGTCCCCGCCGAACAGTTCGGACAACTCGTCAGAACACTCTGGGCCACCCTCGACGACGAGCTGATCGGCTTCGGCGGCGCGCCCAGCAAGGTCGGGACCTTCGCGATGATGGCCCACGTCGTGGTCCACGGCAGCCGGGACCTGCGCGAGGCGCTCCGGCGCGCCCAGACCTTCTACTCCCTCTTCCCGGCGGGACCGCGCTTCCGGCTCCTCGAACCCGACACCGGCGCCGGTACCGGCGAAACCGGCGGACTCGACGAGGCGCGGATGGAGTTCGACGTCTCCGGGTACGACGACCCCCTCCACTTCGGCGCCGAGTCCACCGTCCTGGTGGCACACCGCTTCGCCGGCTGGCTCGTCCGGCGCCGGATCGGCCTGCGGCGGGTCGAGTTCGTCCACCCCGCGCCCCGGCACGCGCGCGAGTACGCCCTCCTGTTCGGCGCGCCCTGCGTCTTCGGCGCGGAACGCACGGCGGTCGTCTTCGACCGGGCGGACCTCGACGAACCCGTCCTGCGGGACGCCGCGGCGCTCAAGGTCTTCCTCCGCCGCGCCCCGGTCGACGTCCTGGTCTGCGCCGACTACGGCAGCACGGTGACCGGGCGGGTACGGCACCTGATCGGCCGGGCGCTGCCCGCCGGGCCGGTGCCGACGCCCGAGGAGCTGGCCGACCGGCTGTCCGTCAGCCCGCAGACCCTGCGGCGCCAACTGGCCGCCGAGGGAACCACGTACCAGCGGCTCCGTGACCAGGTGCGGCGCGATCACGCCATCGCCGAACTGACCGGCGGCCGGGTGTCGATCGAGGGGCTCTCCCGGCAGCTCGGCTTCTCCGAACCCAGCGCCTTCCACCGGGCGTTCAGGCGCTGGACCGGCGAGACGCCCCGGTCCTATCAGACGCGCGGTCAACAACCCTGAGCGGTACGGTCACAGCCGCCGCCCACCGCCCGGCCTACCGTCCCGCCATGACCGAAATCGACCGGTCCGGCGCTGTACGGCCGCCGGACCGCACCCGACGCCGATGAACCCGCGCCGGGCGGCCGGCGCCGTCCTCGGGACCGGTGTCCTGCTCTGCCTCCTCGCCGGGGTCGCCGTCACGGCCCTCGGCGTCCGGGTCGACGGCACCAGCATGAGCCCGACCCTCCACCAGGGCGACCGGATCCTCGTCGCCCCGGGCTCGGCGGGCGAGGCGCGCCGGTTCGACGTGGTGCTGCTGCGGGCCACCGGGAAGGACGCCCTCCTGGTGAAGCGGGTGATCGCGCTGCCGGGCGACCGGGTCGCGATCGTCTCCACGCCGGACGAGCCCTTCCAGGTGCTCCTCCAGGAGGGGGGCCGGGGTCCGGTACGGCGGGTGATGGCGCCCGCATGGGCGGCGCAGGCCCACCGTACGGGCGCCTGCTGCGGGCCCGACGGCACCCGGTCGGCCCGGCCCGAGCTGCGGACCGTGCCCGCGGGGGCGTTCTTCTACCTGGGCGACAACCCCGACCTGTCGGACGACTCGCGGGCGTACGGCTGGGGCGCGCTCGACCGGGTCGAGGGCAGGGTCGGCGTACGGGCCTTCCCCGTCTCCGCGTCACCGGACATCGGCAACCGGCCGGTCCTGGAGGAGTACCGGGGGCCGGGCCCCTGACGGCTAGTCGGGGATCCGCTCCCGGCCGGTGCTCAGGGCGACCCGGACCACGGTGTCCGCGATGCGGCGGGCCGACTCCTCCGGCGAGGGGCCGGCCTGGACGATGTGGCTGGCGGTCAGCCGGACCGCCGCGTCCACGGCCAGTTCGCGCGCCACCGGGTCGATGGTGGGCCAGGCCTCCGTGACGTACGCGTCGCACATCGCCGTCGCCATGTCGAAGGCCGCGGCGGACCGGGTCGTGAGGTACGAGAGGAGTCCGTCCTCGCCGGTGCTGGTCAGCATGGCCTTGATCAGCGGGTTCCGGCCGGCCAGCGTGAGCGTGAAGCCGACGGCCGCCTCGACGGCCGCGCGCAGGTCGTCCCGGTGCGCGTCCAGGCCCTGCTGGATGCCGACGAGGCAGCGCTCCAGCTCGCGCTGGAAGAGGGCCTCGCCGACCGCCTCCTTGGAGGGGAACTCCGAGTACAGCGTCTGCCGGCTGACGCCGACCGCGCCGGCCAGGTGTGCCATGCGCAGCTTGTCGAAGCCGCGGTCGGCGACCGCCTCGTACGCGGCGTCGAGCAGCCGCTCGCGCAGCAGTGTCCGGACCGTCTCCCTGAACCGTGGCATCGGCCAAGCCTAGTCCAGGGGGAATTCTCCGCGGGATTGTCAGAAGTGTTGACACTTCTCAATAAAGTGTCCAATTCTCGAACAGGGAGCCGCGAAGTGTCATTCGACCCCAGCGGCACGACGGTTGGAGATCACATGCAGCACGAGACCAGAGGCGTCACCCGCTGGCGCAGATCGGCGTTCCTCGCCGTGCCCGCGACGGCCGCCATCGCCGCCATGGCCACGGCCATGGTCCAGGGCGCGCTCGCCGCGAACCTCTCGCTCACCAGCGTCCCCTTCACCCTCAGCTCCAAGACGGTCGCCGCGCCGCAGGGCATCGGCGCGGTCATGCACACCATCGACGCCGGCGGGGCCAAGGGCGCCGCCGAGGTCGGCATCGCCAAGGCGGGTCTCGACGGCATCTGCGTCCACGCCGTCCAGTCGGTCAACCTCCCGGTGATCGGCAGCCTCGGCACCTGGTCCCTCAACATCTCCTCGCCCGCCGCCGCGACCCCGCTCACCAGCGACCAGCTCGTCGCCGGTGCCGGGCTCCAGGCGAACAAGCTCGTGCTCGACGCGCAGGCCCTCAAGGCGGCGACGGCCACGCTCAACGCGAGCGACACCACCCCGAACGTCATCGGCGCGGCCGCCGACGGGTCCGGGATCAAGGGCACCGGCATCAACGACGGCACGCCGGGCCAGTTCGGCCTCGACGCCACCGGCGGCCGGACCGACATCAAGAACCTCAACGCCGACGCCAACGGCGCCACGATCGCCGGCGCGATCACCCTGCCGGACCTCGCGATCGGAATCGCCCACGGCGACAAGACCTGCGGCGCCTGACCGCACGCACCATCCCGGGGCCCCGTGTCCTTCGTACGGCGCGGGGCCCCGGCCCTCCCACCCCGACCCACCGCTGCGAGGCCTCCATGACCACCGACCCGCCGCCCGAGCCGACCCGAGAGCCCACCCCGGGCGGGCCGCACCGCGCGCGCAGCGCCTTCCGCCGCTGGCGCCGCACCCGCCCGTTCTGGGCGGCCGTCTGGACCGGACTCGGCGGCTTCGTCGTCTTCTTCCTGCCGATGGCACCCCTCGGCCAGATCCTCCAGGTCGGCGTCGGAGGCATCGCGGGCATGGCCGGCGGCGTCCTCCTGATGGCGATGGCGCTGCTCATCCTGCTGCTGCCCGGACAGCGCCACACCGCCGGAGTCATCGCGGTGATCGCGGGCGTCGCATCTTTCCCGCTGTCGAACCTCGGCGGCCTCTTCGTCGGAATGTGCCTGTCGGTCCTCGGCGGCTCCATGGCCTTCGCCTGGCTGCCGGAGAAGCCCGCCAAGCGGCGCCGCCCGCGCCGTACCACCCCGACCGCGTCCGTGGGGAGCGGATCCGCATGAGCGACCTCCTCTCCGGTGCCCGCCGCGCCGCCGCCGACTGGAACGCCCGGATGCTCGCCCAGGCCGCCGACGGCACCCGCCGCGGCACCCGCTGGGGGCGCGGCGCCTTCGCCCTCGTCCCCTCGGCCCTCGCCATCGGCGTCCTCGGCACCGCGCTCGCGCAGGGCGCGCTCGCCGCCAACTTCAGCGTCACCGGGCAGCCCTTCACCCTGACCTCCAACGGCGTCGAGGGCAGTGGCTTCGGCGCCATCGTCCACACCCCGGCCGTCGGGCGCCCCGACGGCACCACGACCACCAACACCGCCATGGCGCGCGTCGGCTTCGCCAGCGCCCATCTCGCCGGACTGTGCGGCATCGTCCACCAGACGATCGCCGGCGTCCCGTACTCGCTGCTCCTGACGGGCGGCCAGACGGTGACGGCGACCCCGCCCGCGACCTTCACCACCGACATCGACGCCTCGAACCTCTACATCCAGGCCACCGAACTCCAGGCGTACGGGCCCACCACCCTCCAGAACGCGGTGCTCGGCCAGTCCGCCGACCAGGTCACCGTCGCCGGCAAGCCGCTCACCGGCGCCCTGCCCGGCGGCTTCGGACTCGGCTCGGCCGGCGGCGAGGGCGGCAGCTCCATCGCGCTGCACGGACTGAACGCCACCGCGTACGACGCCGAGATGGCAGGCGCGCTCGTGCTGCCCGACCTGAAGATCAGGGTCGTCGCGGGAACGGCGACCGCATGCTGAGCCGGGCGAGGGCCGCGCACGTCTGGTTCCGCGCGTTCCGCCGCACCCGGCCGTTCTGGGGCGGGGTGTGGCTGGTCGCCGGCGGCTGGACCGTGCTCAAGTTCTCCCTCAGCTCCCTGCAGTTGATCGTGAGCACCGGCTTCGGGGGAGTGGCGGGCTATCTCGTCGGCGGCGGGATGATCCTGTGCGGGCTCATCCCGCTCGCGCTGCCCGCCCAGCGGTACACCTTCGGGCTGATCGGCGCGGTCCTCGCCGTCGTCTCGCTCGTCGTCTCCAACCTGGGCGGCTTCCTGCTCGGCATGATCCTCGGCGTGCTCGGCGGCTCCATGATGGTCGGCTGGGGCGTCAGACGCCCGCGCGGCCGGGCGGTGGAAGGATGACGGCCCGGGTGCGCGGGGCGCGCCACCGGGCCCTCGCCGTGGCGGCCGCGCTGCTCCTCGCGGTCGTCACGGCGGTCTGGTCCGGGCAGCCGAGCAGCGCCTTCGGGGAGACCGCCGCCGTCGAGCCCCTCGGCGTGCCCTTCCTGCCCTCCCCGGACCCGCTGCACGTCACCATCGACAGCATGGTCGCGGTCTCGATGACGGTCGACAAGAACGTCACCATCCGGCTCTCCGACGGCTCGACCCGCACCACCACCCAGTACACCTTCACCAAGCTGAAGATCCGCTCGCACATGAACGTGGTCCAGCGGGCGGCCGGACACACCGTCACCATCGACGTGCCCGGGGAGGGCTCGCTCGGCGGCTACGACAGCGCCGGGAAGGCCGAGACGACGACGATGTGGGGGAACATCACCAACGTCTGCGTCCGCGTCCTCCTCAAGATCTGCGGCGTGCAGGGGCTGCTCGACTTCTTCGGCTCCCTCATCCCGCTCACCGCCGGAGCCGAGGACTTCACCGGCGACATCTACGCGATCCGCACGGTCGACGACCACGCGGCCCTCGACTCCACCGACAACCCCGTCCACCTCCCCGGAACCATCACGGTGACCACACCATGAGCACCCGTGACATCAGCATCCGTGACATCGGCACCCGTGATATCAGCGCCCGGGAGGAAGGGCGCACCCACTGGCGCCGGTCCCTCGCCGTCGCCGTGCCCGCGCTCCTCGCCGCCGGCGGCCTCGGCTCCGCCATGGCGACCGGGGCGCTCGCCGTCGGCCTCCGCATCCAGGACCGGCCCGTCGACTTCACCACCAGCAGCCTGTACGGGACGCAGTACGGCGCCGCCGTCGTCGACCAGAGCGTCGTACGGCCCGACGGCAGCACCGGAACCGAACGCGTGCTCCGCATGGGCTTCGCGGACGGCGTCATCAACGGCCTCTGTCTGAGCCGGCGGCAGCAGATCGCGGGAGCCACGTACACCCTGCTGCTCACCCTCGGCGACGACAACCCCGGCTCCTGGGAGATCAGGACGAAGAACACCGTCCTCGACCTGCGCAGCGCCACCGGGGTCCTCGACATGGACGGCATCGTCGACCTCAACACGAACGGGGCGGACGTGAAGACCGTGAAGGACGCCACCGGCGCGTACGTCGTGAACCCGCTCGACAGCCCGCAGCACCGCTTCGGCATCCAGGCGCGCTACGCCAAGTTCGACCGGATCACCGGCACCGCCCAGGACTTCCAGATCCCGGGCCTCCTGACGACTCCGAAGCTCTCCCTCTCCGTACGGCCGGGCACGGTCGCCTGCCCCGCCCCGGCGGCCCCCACGGGGACACCCGGCACGCCGTGACGGTCGTCTGACGGATTTCTGACGTTGCTCGGCAACTTCTTGACGTCCGCTTTCAGTTCCTGAATCCGGCTGCAAGGGCAGCCGTGAAATCTGATGGAAGTAGCCACAGTCCTGCACCGGAAGGCGTTGCCGGGATCATCCGGAGCGGGACAACCTTGAATTCATGACCGGCTTCACCGCGGCCTGTTCGAGTTCAAGTGATTTCTGAGGCAGGAGAACTTCCATCGTGCGAAAGGTGCTGATCGCCAACCGCGGCGAGATCGCTGTCCGCGTGGCCCGGGCCTGCAGGGATTCGGGGATCACGAGTGTGGCCGTGTACGCGGATCCGGACCGGGACGCCCTGCATGTGCGGGCGGCGGACGAGGCGTTCGCGCTCGGCGGTGACACGCCGGCGACGAGCTATCTCGACACCGCCAAGGTGCTGCGGGCGGCGGCCGATTCCGGCGCGGACGCGGTGCACCCGGGCTATGGGTTCCTTTCCGAGAATGCCGAATTCGCCCAGGCGGTCCTGGACGCCGGGCTGATCTGGATCGGGCCGCCGCCGCAGGCCATTCGGGATCTGGGCGACAAAGTGTCGGCCCGTCATATCGCCCTGCGCGCCGGTGCGCCCCTGGTCGCCGGGACCCCCGACCCCGTGTCCGGTGCCGAGGAGGTCGTGGCCTTCGCCGAGGAGCACGGACTGCCGGTCGCCATCAAGGCCGCGTTCGGTGGTGGGGGGCGTGGTCTGAAGGTCGCCCGCACCGTGGAGGAAGTGCCGGAGCTGTACGAGTCGGCGGTACGTGAGGCCGTCGCCGCGTTCGGTCGCGGCGAGTGCTTCGTGGAGAGGTACCTCGATCGGCCACGGCATGTGGAGACCCAGTGCCTCGCGGACCGGTACGGCACGGTCGTGGTCGTGTCGACCCGGGACTGCTCGCTGCAGCGTCGCCACCAGAAGCTGGTCGAGGAGGCGCCCGCGCCGTTCCTGTCGCCGGAGCAGAACGCCGAGCTGTACGCGGCCTCCAAGGCCATCCTTCGCGAGGCGGGGTATGTGGGCGCCGGCACCGTGGAGTTCCTGGTCGGCGTGGACGGCACGATCTCCTTCCTGGAGGTCAACACCCGCCTGCAGGTGGAGCACCCGGTCACCGAGGAGATCACCGGTATCGACCTGGTCCGCGAGATGTTCCGCATCGCGGACGGCGAGGCGCTGGGCTACGACGACCCGCCGAGCCACGGCCATGCGTTCGAGTTCCGTGTCAACGGCGAGGACCCCGGGCGGGGCTTCCTCCCCGCCCCCGGCACCGTCACCGTCTTCGACCCGCCGCACGGGCCCGGCGTGCGGCTGGACACGGGGGTCGAGTCCGGATCGGTGGTCGGTCCGGCCTGGGATTCCCTGCTCGCCAAGCTCGTCATCAGCGGAGCCACCCGGGAACAGGCCCTGCAGCGGGCCGCCCGCGCCCTGGACGAGTTCACCGTGGAGGGGATGGCCACCGCCCTCCCGTTCCATCGCAAGGTGGTCACCGACCCCGCGTTCGCCCCCGAACTGCACGGCTCGGACGGTCCGTTCACGGTCCACACCCGTTGGATCGAGACCGGGTTCAGCAACGACATCCCCGTGTTCGCGGCGCCCGGCGAGGCCGGGTCCGACGAGGCGTCCGGCCGCGAGACCCTGGTCATCGAAGTCGGGGGCCGGCGTCTGGAGGTCTCCGTCCCCTCTCCGTCGTCGCTGGGCACGACCGTGCCCCGCAGCGGTGCGGCCGTCGGGGCCAGGCCCGGGCGCCGCCCGGCCAGGACCTCGGGGCCCGCCGTCTCCGGCGCCCCTCTCGTCTCGCCGATGCAGGGCACCATCGTCAAGGTGGGCGTCGAGGACGGCCAGGAGGTGGCCGAGGGCGACCTCGTCGTCGTCCTGGAGGCGATGAAGATGGAACAGCCCCTCACCGCCCACCGTTCGGGCACCGTCAACGGTCTCTCCGCCCAGGTGGGTGCGTCGATCACCTCCGGCCAGGTCATCTGCGAGATCAAGGAATGACCACCCCTGTCGGGGATGGATCACCGCTGCCTCGCGATCCCACGGCCTCGCCGTCCCGCTTCCTCCCGCTCTCCCACAGTCATGCCAGCAAGACCAGTTGAGGAGTGAACCCCATGCACAGCACACTCATCGTTGCCCGCCTGCAGCCCGGCGCGGCAACCGACGTGGCCGAACTCTTCGCCGCGTTCGACGAGACCGAGATGCCCCACCTCATGGGTACGCGGCGCCGCCAGCTGTTCTCGTACCGGGGCCTGTACTTCCATCTCCAGGACTTCGACGAGGACAACGGCGGCCAGCTGATCGAACAGGCCAAGTCCGACCCGCGCTTCATCGGGATCAGCAATGACCTGAAGCCCTTCATCGAGGCGTACGACCCGGCGACCTGGCGTTCGCCCGCCGACGCCATGGCCGAGCGCTTCTACCACTGGGAGGTGTCGTCGTGACCGAGCGACGTGTTGTCGTCACCGGTATCGAAGTACTGGCCCCCGGAGGCATCGGAGCCAAGAACTTCTGGAACCTGTTGAGCGAGGGCCGCACGGCGACGCGCGGCATCACCTTCTTCGACCCGGCGCCGTTCCGCTCCCGGGTCGCTGCGGAGATCGACTTCGATCCGTACGAGCACGGGCTCAGCCCGCAGGAGGTCCGCCGCCTCGACCGGGCCGCGCAGTTCGCCGTGGTCGCGGCGCGCGGTGCGGTCTCCGACAGCGGCGTCGAGCTGGGCGGGCTCGACCCGTACCGGATCGGTGTCACCGTGGGCAGCGCCGTGGGCGCCACCATGGGGCTCGACGAGGAGTACCGGGTGGTCAGCGACGGCGGCCGGCTCGACCTCGTCGACCACGCGTACGCGGCCCCGCACCTGTACAACCACATGGTCCCCAGCTCCTTCGCGGCCGAGGTCGCCTGGGCGGTCGGCGCCGAGGGGCCCAGCACCGTGGTGTCCACGGGCTGCACCTCCGGCATCGACTCGGTGGGCTACGCCGTCGAGCTGATTCGCGAGGGCTCGGCCGACGTCATGATCGCCGGCTCCTCCGACGCCCCGATCTCCCCGATCACCATGGCCTGTTTCGACGCGATCAAGGCCACCACCCCACGCAACGACGACCCGGAGCACGCGTCCCGTCCCTTCGACGGCACCCGGAACGGGTTCGTCCTGGGAGAGGGCGCCGCCGTCTTCGTACTCGAGGAGCTGGAGAGCGCGAAGAAGCGCGGCGCGCACATCTACGCGGAGATCGCCGGCTACGCGACGCGCAGCAACGCGTACCACATGACGGGCCTGCGCCCGGACGGCGCGGAGATGGCGGAGGCGATCCGGGTCGCACTCGACGAGGCGCGGCTGAACGGGGAGGCGATCGACTACATCAACGCGCACGGCTCCGGCACCAAGCAGAACGACCGACACGAGACGGCCGCCTTCAAGAGGAGCCTGGGCGATCACGCCTACCGCACCCCGGTGAGCTCCATCAAGTCGATGGTCGGGCACTCGCTGGGCGCCATCGGCTCCATCGAGATCGCCGCCTCTGCCCTGGCGATGGAACACAACGTGGTGCCTCCCACGGCCAACCTGCACACCCCGGACCCGGAGTGCGACCTCGACTACGTGCCGCTCGTCGCACGCGAGCAGCTGACCGACGCGGTCCTCACCGTCGGCAGCGGATTCGGCGGATTCCAGAGCGCCATGGTGCTCGCACGACCTGAGAGGAGCCTCGCATGACCGCGTCCGCGCCCGCCTCGGTGGTGGTGACCGGACTCGGCATCGCCTCCCCGAACGGCCTCGGCACCCAGGACTACTGGGCGGCCACCCGCAGTGGCAAGAGCGGCATCGGCCGCATCACCCACTTCGACCCCTCGGGCTACCCGGCCCGGCTCGCCGGCGAGATATCCGGCTTCGAGGCGGCGGAACACCTGCCGAGCCGCCTCATCCCGCAGACCGACCGGATGACCCGGATCGCGCTGGCCGCCGCCGACTGGGCCCTCGCCGACGCCGGCGTGACCCCGGACGAACTCCCGGACTTCGACATGGGCGTGATCACGGCCAGTTCGTCCGGTGGCTTCGAGTTCGGCCAGGGCGAGCTGCAGAAGCTGTGGAGCCAGGGCAGCCAGCACGTCTCCGCGTACCAGTCCTTCGCCTGGTTCTACGCCGTCAACAGCGGCCAGATCTCGATCCGAAACGGCATGAAGGGCCCCAGCGGTGTCGTGGTCAGCGACCAGGCAGGCGGCATCGACGCGGTGGCGCAGGCCCGGCGGCAGATCCGCAAGGGCACCAGCCTGGTCGTGTCCGGCGCCGTGGACGCCTCCATCTGCCCCTGGGGCTGGGTGGCCCAGCTCGCGAGCGGCAGGCTGAGCACCAGCGACGAACCGACCCGGGCGTACGTTCCCTTCGACCGTGACGCCGGCGGATACGTGCCGGGCGAAGGCGGCGCGATCCTCATCCTGGAGGACGCCGACGCGGCACGCGCGCGGGGCGCCAGGGTCTACGGCGAGATCGCCGGATACGGCGCCACCATCGACCCCAAGCCGGGGGCCGGCCGTGAGCCCGGCCTGCGCAAGGCCATCGAACTGGCCCTCGCCGACGCCGGCCTCGCGCCGGACGAGGTGGACGTGGTCTTCGCCGACGCGGCGGCCGACCCCGAGCTCGACCGGGTGGAGGCCGAGGCGATCACCGCCGTCTTCGGGCCCCGCGGCGTCCCGGTCACCGCCCCCAAGACCATGACCGGACGCCTCTACTCGGGCGCCGCGCCGCTCGACCTGGCCGCCGCGTTCCTGGCCATGAAGGACGGCGTCATCCCGCCCACCACGCACATCGATCCGTCCCCGGAGTACGACCTGGACCTGGTCGTCTCCCAGCCGCGCCCCGCCCGGATACGCGCCGCGCTGGTGCTGGCCAGGGGCCATGGCGGGTTCAACTCCGCGATGGCCGTCCGCGCCGTCGACTAGCCCGTGCGCGGCGCCACCACCGATGTCTTTCCAGCGACGAACCTCCACGTCACACCGTTGAAAGGGACCACCATGGCCACGGAACTCTTCACCCTCGACGACCTGAAGCGGATCCTCCTGGAGGCCGCGGGCGCGGACGAAGGGGTCGACCTGAACGGCGACATCCTCGACACCGAGTTCGAGCTCCTCGGTTACGAGTCGCTGGCGCTCCTGGAGACGGGCGGGCGTATCGAGCGGGAGTACGGCATCACGCTGGACGACGACGCGCTGACCGACGCCCTCACCCCGCGCGCCCTCATCGACGCCGTCAACGCGCAGTTCGCGGCTGCCCGCGCCGCCTGAGCCGCCTGAACCACCCGGAAGGAAGGGAACGACATGACGCGGGACACGCAGAACGCACAGAACGCACAGAACGCACAGAACGCACCGAGCACCGCACGAGTCGCGCTGATCACCGGAGCCACCAGCGGCATCGGCCTCGCCTCGGCCAGGCTGCTGGCCGCGCAGGGACACCGCGTGTTCATCGGCGCGCGCAGCGCCGAGAACGTCACGGCGACGGTCAAGGAGCTGCGGGAGGAGGGCCTCGACGTCGACGGTTCCGTCGTCGACGTCCGCGATGCCGAGGCGGTGACGGCGTTCGTCCGGGCCGCCGTCGACCGGTTCGGCACCATCGACGTACTGGTCAACAACGCGGGCCGGTCCGGCGGCGGGGTGACCGCGGACATCGCGGACGAGCTCTGGCTCGACGTGATCGACACCAACCTCAACAGCGTGTTCCGGCTGACCCGGGAGGTGCTGAACACCGGCGGAATGCGCCACAAGGACCGCGGCCGGATCATCAACATCGCGTCCACCGCGGGCAAGCAGGGTGTCGTGCTCGGCGCCCCCTACTCCGCCTCCAAGCACGGCGTGGTCGGCTTCACCAAGGCCCTGGGCAACGAACTGGCGCCCACCGGCATCACGGTCAACGCCGTCTGCCCCGGATACGTCGAGACGCCCATGGCGCAGCGCGTGCGGCAGGGGTACGCCGCCGCGTACGACACCGACGAGGACGCGATCCTGGCGAAGTTCCAGTCGAAGATCCCTCTCGGCCGGTACTCCACCCCCGAGGAGGTCGCCGGACTCGTCGGCTACCTGGCCTCCGACACCGCCGCCTCCATCACCGCGCAGGCACTCAACGTCTGCGGCGGACTCGGCAACTTCTGACCCCACCGCCGTGACACAGAGCAAGGAGAAGTGCTCATGACGACTCGCGAGGTCGAGCACGAGATCACCGTCAACGCCCCCGCCGCAGCCGCCTACCGGCTGCTGGCCGAGGTGACCAACTGGCCGCGCATCTTCCCTCCCACGATCCACGTCGACCAGGTGGAGACGAACGAGGCCGGCACCGAGGAGCTGATCCGCATCTGGGCGACGGCGGGCGGCGAGGCCAAGAACTGGACCTCGCGCCGCACCCTGGACCCGGACGCCCTGCGCATCTCGTTCCGGCAGGAGATCACGACGCCGCCGGTCGCCGCGATGGCCGGCACCTGGATCATCGAGCCGCTGGGCGAGACGGACTCCAGGATCCGGCTGCTGCACGACTACCGCGCGATCGACGACGACCCGGACGGGCTGCGCTGGATCGACGAGGTCGTCGACCGCAACAGCCGCTCCGAGCTGTCGGCGCTCAAGGAGAACCTCGAACGCGCCCATGCCGCCGAGGACGTGACGTTCTCCTTCACCGACAGCGTGCTCGTCCAGGGCAGCGCGAAGCAGGCGTACGAGTTCATCGACGAGGCGGGCCTGTGGGCCGAGCGGCTGCCGCACGTGGCGACCGTCCGGCTCACCGAGGACTCCCCGGGACTGCAGACGCTCGAGATGGACACGCGGGCCAAGGACGGCAGCGTGCACACCACCAAGTCGTACCGGGTGACGTTCCCGCACCACAGGATCGCCTACAAGCAGGTCACGCTGCCCGCGCTGATGACCCTGCACACCGGTCTGTGGACCTTCGAGGAGAACCCCGAGGGCACGCTCGCCTCCTCCCAGCACACCGTCACCCTCAACACCGCCAACATCGCGGCGATCCTCGGCCCGGACGCCACCGTCGCCGACGCCCGCGCGTACGTGCACAGCGCGCTGAGCACCAACAGCCTGGCCACCCTCGGCCACGCCAAGAGCCACGCCGAACAGAGCGGCTGACCGTGTCCCCCCACCGGTCGGACACCCAGGTCGTCGTCGTCGGCGCCGGACCTGTCGGGCTCATGCTCGCCGGCGAGCTGCGGCTCGGCGGCGCCGAGGTGGTCGTCCTGGAACAACGCGACGCACCCACCACGGAGTCGAGGGCCTCCACGCTGCACGCCCGCACCATGGAGATCCTCGACAGCCGTGGACTGCTCGCGGCGTTCGGCACCCCGCCGAACGAGCCGCGGGGGCACTTCGGCGGCATTCCGCTCGATCTCACCCTGCCCAGCCCCTACCCCGGCCAGTGGAAGGTGCCGCAGTTCCGCACCGAGGAGGCGCTGCAGGAGTGGGCGCTCTCGCTCGGTGCGGACATCCGGCGCGGCCATGAACTGCGCAAGGTGTCCGTGCCGGCAGCGGACGGGGAGTACGTCGAGGCCGAGGCCGTCGGCCCCGACGGCCCCCTGCTTCTGCGCGCCCGGTATCTCGTCGCCTGCGACGGCGAGGACAGTGCGGTACGCCGCCTCACCGGCGCCGCCTTCCCGGGCCAGGACGCCGGCCGTGAACTGCTGCGCGCCGACGTCGACGGCATCGAGATCCCGAACCGGCGCTTCGAGCGCCTGCCCGGAGGCCTGGCCATCGCGGCGCGCAGGGACGACGGCGTGACACGGGTGATGGTGCACGAGTTCGGCAGCACGGCCGGAGCGCGCACCGGAGCACCGGAGTTCGCCGAGATCGTCGACATCTGGAAGCGGGTGACCGGCGAGGACATCAGCGCCGGCACCCCGCTGTGGGTGAACTCCTTCGGCGACGCCAACCGTCAGCTGGCCCGCTACCGGGACGGCCGCGTCCTGTACGCCGGCGACGCGGCCCACCGGCAGATGCCCATCGGCGGCCAGGCCCTCAACCTCGGGCTGCAGGACGCCTTCAACCTGGGCTGGAAGCTGGCACTGCACCTGCGCGGGGCCGCTCCTGCCGCACTCCTCGACACCTATCACCGAGAACGGCACACCGTGGGCCGGCGCGTGCTGGCCAACATCACGGCGCAGGCGTCGCTGCTGCTCGGCGGAGCCGAAGTGGAACCCACCCGCGCCGTGCTCGCGGAACTCATCGCGATCGACGCGGTGCGCGAACACCTCGCCGCGATGATCAGCGGCCTCGACGTCCGCTATGCCGTCGACGGCCCCCCGCACCCCCTGCTGGGAGCCCGGCTGCCGCACACCGCCCTGACCTCCGGTGACGTCCCGAACCCCGCCGTGCAGGCACTGCGCGCCGGCCGGGGTCTGCTGCTCGACCCGCGCCGCGCCCCGGACACCGTGCCGCGAGTCGGCGACGGGTGGGCGGACCGGGTCACCCGGGTGGTGGCCCCCGCGGAACCGGGCAGCGCCCAGGAAGAGCTCGACGCCGTCCTCGTACGGCCGGACGGTCATGTCGCGTGGGCGGGGCCGGGGACCGACGGCCTGGCGGAGGCGCTGGAGCGCTGGTTCGGCCCACCGCTCTGAGCCCTCCGCACCCGACCCTCCAGGGCATGCCCTGCCCTTTCACTCCACCTCAACGAATCGAAGGGAAGGCAGCCATGCCCATCAACTCGCCCGACGGCGCAGGCACCTTGGACGCCGACGTGATCATCGTCGGTGCCGGTCCTGCGGGTCTGATGCTCGCCGGGGAACTGCGGCTCGGCGGGGTACGCGTCGTCGTGACGGAGCGGCTGGAGCGGCCCACCGGGCAGTCCCGCGGCCTGGGCTTCACCGCGCGCGCCATGGAGGTGTTCGACCAGCGCGGGCTCCTCCCGCGGTTCGGCGAGCTGACCACCAGCCCGATGGGCCACTTCGGCGGGGTGCAGTTCGACTACACCGTGCTGGAGGGCGCCCACTTCGGGGCCCGCGGCATACCCCAGTCGCAGACCGAGGCGGTCCTCGAGGAGTGGGCGACGGAGCTGGGGGCGGACATCCGGCGGGGCTGCGAGTTCGTCGCGCTGGCCGAAGGGTTCCTGGACGCGGACGCGGTCGAGATCACCGTACGCACCCCGGACGGTGACCGACAGCTGCGTGCCGCCTACCTGGTGGGCTGCGACGGCGGACAGAGCGCCGTACGCAGGGCGGCCGGCTTCGACTTCCCGGGCACCCCGGCGACCCGCGCGATGTTCCTCGCCGATGTGGTCGGCTGCGAGCTGCGTCCGCGGTTCCTGGGCGAACGGCAGCCGCACGGCATGGTGATGGCGGCCCCGCTGGGCGACGGCGTGGACCGCATCATCGTCTGCCCCGACGGCGTCCCGGCGCGCGATCGCGAGCAGGCGCTGACCTTCGCCGAGGTCGCGGACGCCTGGCAGCACATCACCGGTGAGGACATCCACGGCGGCGACGCGACATGGGTGAGCTCCTTCACCGACGCGACCCGGCAGGCCTCGGAGTACCGGCGCGGCAGGGTGCTGCTCGTCGGAGACGCGGCGCACATCCATCTCCCGGCCGGCGGGCAGGGGCTGAGCACCGGCGTGCAGGACGCCGTGAACCTCGGCTGGAAGCTGGCGGACGTGGTGCGGGGCTGGGCGCCCGAGGGCCTGCTGGACAGCTACCACGCCGAGCGGCACCCGGTGGGAGCCCGGCTGCTGATGAACACCCGCGCGCAGGGCACGGTGTTCCTCGGCGGGGAGGAGTCGGACCCCTTGCGCGAACTGTTCGCGGAACTCATCGAGTACGACGACGTCAAACGGCATCTGGCCGGAGTGGTCAGCGGCCTCGACATCCGCTACGACATCGCCGACGCCACGACCGGAGCCCACCCGCTCACCGGCCGCCGCGTCGGGCACCGCCGACTGATCGGCGCGGCGGGGGAGACCAGCACCACCGAGCTGATGCACCCGGCGCGCGGTGTGCTGCTCGACCTCGCCGACGACCACGAAGTACGCCGGGCGGCGGTCCGCCATCTGGCGCGGGTGCGCATCACGACCGCGGTACCGAAGCCGGTGGACGGCGAGGACCCGCTCACCGGGGCGTCCGCGGTCCTGGTGCGGCCCGACGGGTACGTCGCGTGGGCGGGTGACGCGGACGACCTCGGCGGACTGAACCGGGCGCTGCGACGGTGGTTCGGGGCACCTGCCTCATGAGTGCCGCGCGGAGCACACCGACCCTGGCGCCGCCCGTCTCCCGCGGCGTACGCCGCATCACCCTGGACGCGGCCGGCATCCCGCTGTCCGCCCTGCTGAGCGAGCCGGAGGGCACCGCGCCGCGCGCGGCCGTCGTCGCCCTCCACGGCGGCGGCATGAGCGCGGGCTACTTCGACGGACAGGCACACCCCGAGCAGTCCCTGCTGGCGCTGGGCGCGAGCCTCGGCTACACGGTGCTCGCCCTCGACCGCCCCGGCTACGGGCGCTCGGCGACGCGACTCCCCGAAGGCCAGACCCTGAGCGAACAGTCCGCGGCGGTGCGCGCGGCGCTCGCCGACTTCACCTCGCGGTACGCGACCGGGGCCGGCACGTTCCTTCTCGCCCACTCGTTCGGCGGCAAGCTGGCGCTGTCCCTGGCGGCCGACCCGGACACGCCCGCCCTCCTGGGCCTGGACATCTCCGGTCTCGGACACCGCTATGCCGTGGACCTCGCCGAGCCCGCCGGTGCGGGGCCCCGGCGGAGGTTCCACTGGGGCCCGCTGTCGCTCTATCCACCCGACACCTTCCGCACCAGTGCCGACGTCGTGGCCCCCATGCCGAAGCGCGAGGAGGACGAACTGCCCCACTGGCCCGGCCTCTTCACCGCGCTGGCCCCGCGCATCCGCATCCCGGTGCGACTGACCTTCGCCGAGCACGAGGCATGGTGGCGGCACGGCGAGCAGGACCTGGCGGACCTCACGGCCCGGCTGACCGCCGCCCCCCGCGTGGTGGTCGACCGGCAGCCCGCCGCGGGCCATAACATCAGCCTGGGCTGGGCGGCCCGCTCGTACCATCTGCGGACCCTGGCGTTCCTGGAGGACTGCATCCCGGACCGGACGCGAGGTGGGACCGCGCACTCATGAACAGCTCACTCAGGCGGCCCTTCCCCTCCCTGTCCGTACGCAACTTCCGGCTCTTCGCGGCCGGACAGGTGCTGTCCGCCACGGGCACCTGGATGATGGTGGTGGCCCAGGACTGGCTGGTCCTGAGCCTCACGGACAACTCCGCGACGACCCTGGGCACCGTCACCGCACTGCAGTTCGCGCCGCTGCTGCTGACGCTGCAGGGCGGCCGGCTCGCGGACCGCCACGACAAGCGTCTGCTGCTGACCGTCGCCAACCTGGCATCCGGCGCCCTGGCGCTGCCGCTGGCCCTGCTGGTGCTCACGGACACCGTGCGCCTGTGGCACATCTGTCTGTTCGCGCTCGGCCTCGGCGTGGTCAACGCCGTCGAGGTGCCGACCCGGATGGCGCTCGTGAGCGAACTGGTCGGCGGTGACCTGCTGCCCAACGCCTCGGCACTCAGTGCCGCCTACTTCAACGTCGCCCGCGTCGTCGGACCGGCGCTCGCCGGACTGCTCATCACCGGCATCGGCACCGGCTGGGTGATGCTCCTCAACGCGGTCAGCTATCTGGCGACGGTGGTGGGACTGCGCATGATGCGGCCCTCCGAGATGCACCGCGGCGCGACGCGGGACGCCCGGTCCCGCGTCGTGGACGGGCTGCGCCATGTGGTGGCCCGCGGCGACCTGGCTCCGGTGCTGGCGCTCGTCGCGGTCGTCGGGCTGTTCGGGATGAACTTCCAGCTCACGCTCCCCTTGCTGGCCAAGACGGTGTTCCACTCCGACGCGGCCTCCTTCGGCCTCCTGACAGCGGGCTTCGCCGCGGGGTCGCTGCTCGCGGCCTTCGCCACCAGCGCCCGAAGGGGCCGCCCGTCCGCCGTCCTGGTGGCCGGGTCCGCACTCGCCTTCGGAATCCTCGAGACGGTCGCGGGGGTGGCACCCACCACCACGACGGCCGTCGCCCTGCTGTGCCTGACCGGCTTCGCGGCGATCTACTTCGTCCAGGCGGCCAACCACCGCGTCCAGCTCGGCAGCGATCCGCGCTACCGCGGCCGCGTCATGGCGCTCTACACCCTGATCCTCCAGGGCTCCACACCGATCGGCTCCCTCGTCCTGGGGCAGGTCACCGAACGGCTCGGGGCCCGGTCGGGACTGTGGCTCGGCGGACTCGTGTCGCTGACGGCGGGAGGCGTCGCGCTGCTGCACGTACGTCGTACGGGACAGGTGCGATCCAAGGAGCGCTCGGCGGCGGCGGAGGAACCCGTGGTGCGCCCATGAGCGTGCCCGCCGTGTCCACGAGCCCGCTCACCGGTGCCGGGCGGCGAGCGACCCTCGCCGTCCCCGAAGACGGCCTGCACGTGTGGATCCTGCGCCTCCCGGCCACGGACGAGGCGGCACCGAGCGGGCTCCCGCCCGAGCTGGACGAGGCCGAGGCGGACCGGGCCGCCTCGTTCGTGCGCCCCCTCGACCGGCAGCGGTACGTGGCGGCGCACCTCGCGCTGCGCCGACTGCTCGCCCGCTACACCGGCATCCCGCCCGGCCGGATACGCCTGGGCAGAAGCGGTGGCCCGCGCGGGAAACCGCTGCTCCTCGACGCCCCGATGCCCCTGCACTTCTCGCTGTCGCACAGCCACGGCCTGATCGCGATCGGTGTGGCCGGACAGCCCGTGGGCGTCGATGTCCAGGCCCTGCCGTCGCCCGAGACGGTCGAGGCGTGTCTCCCGGCGCTGCATCCGGCGGAGCACGAGGAACTGTCCGGGCTGCCCACGGCCGAGCGCCGGGTCGCGTTCGGCCGGCTGTGGACCCGTAAGGAGGCGTACCTCAAGGGCCTCGGCACCGGCCTGGCCCGCCCGGCCGCCGCCGACTACCTGGGGCAGCGCGAGACCCCCGACCGGCCACAGGGGTGGACCGTGCGCGACCTGCCCACACATCCGGGATACGCGGCGGCCACCGCCCTGCGGACACCGGACAGCCGAAGCTGAAGAGAGAGGAACACCATGGCGTCCCCAGAGTCCGCGAACGAGGTTCTCGCCCGTCTTGACCAACTCGCCGCATTCAAGGAGCTGGCCCATCGGGGCCCCGACCCCGAGGCCACCGAGCGGCAGCATGCCAAGGGCAAGCTCACCGCGCGGGAGCGCATCGAACTCCTGCTGGACAAGGGCAGCTTCACGGAGGTCGAGCAGCTGCGCCGGCACCGGGCGGTCGGTTTCGGCCTGGAGGCCAGGAAGCCGTACACCGACGGGGTCGTCACCGGTTGGGGCACGGTGGAGGGCCGCACGGTCTTCGTGTACGCGCACGACTTCCGGATCTTCGGCGGCGCGCTCGGCGAGGCGCATGCCGCCAAGATCCACAAGGTGATGGACATGGCCATCGCGGCCGGTGCGCCGCTGGTGTCGCTGAACGACGGCGCGGGAGCCCGGATCCAGGAGGGCGTCTCGGCGCTGGCCGGCTACGGCGGCATCTTCCAGCGCAACACCCGGGCCTCCGGGGTGATCCCCCAGATCAGCGTGATGCTCGGCCCGTGTGCGGGCGGCGCCGCCTACAGCCCGGCGCTGACGGACTTCGTGTTCATGGTCCGGGAGACCTCACAGATGTTCATCACCGGCCCGGACGTGGTGAAGGCCGTGACGGGCGAGGCGATCACCCAGGACGGACTCGGCGGCGCCGATGTGCACGCCGGGACGTCGGGCGTCGCGCACTTCGTGTACGACGACGAGGAGACCTGCCTCGCCGAGGTCCGCTATCTGTTGTCGCTGCTGCCGCAGAACAACCGGGAGATGCCGCCGCGTGCCGTGTGCGCCGACACGGTGGACCGCACCGGCGACACGCTGCTCGACCTGGTCCCGGCGGACGGCGGCCGCGCCTACGACGTCCGCGGAGTGATCGAGGAGATCGTCGACGACGGCGAGTACATGGAGGTGCACGCGACCTGGGCGCCGAACCTCGTGTGCGCGCTGGCCCGGATCGACGGTCATGTGGTGGGCGTCGTCGCCAACCAGCCGGCCTCACTGGCGGGCGTGCTGGACATCAGGGCGAGCGAGAAGGGGGCGAGGTTCGTCCAGTTCTGCGACTCCTTCAACATCCCGCTGATCACCCTCGTGGACGTGCCGGGCTTCCTGCCGGGCGTGGACCAGGAGCACGACGGCATCATCCGGCGTGGCGCGAAACTGCTGTACGCGTACTGCAATGCCACGGTGCCGCGGATCTCGGTGGTGCTGCGCAAGGCGTACGGCGGTGCGTACATCGTGATGGACTCCCGTTCCATCGGCGCGGACATCGCGCTGGCCTGGCCCGGCAACGAGATCGCCGTGATGGGGGCCGAAGGCGCGGCCAACGTGGTGTTCCGCCGCGAGATAGCCGCCGCCGACGACCCCGAGGCCATGCGCCGGCAGAAGATCGACGAGTACCGCGACGAGCTGGTGCACCCGTACTACGCGGCGGAGCGCGGACTCGTCGACGATGTCATCGACCCCCGCGAGACCCGCTCGGTGCTGTGCCGTGCGGTCGCCATGCTCTCCGCCAAGGACGCCGACCTGCCGCGCCGCAAGCACGGCAACCCGCCCCAGTAGAAGGTGATCGCGATGACCGAGTCCCCGCTCTCCCTGGTCTTCCAGCCCTCCCAGCTCTCCCAGCTCTTCCGCGTGGATCGGGGCAACCCCGGCCCCGAGGAGCTGGCCGCGCTCACGGCAGCGCTCGTCGTCCGGCGCGCCAGGGAGGCCGCGTCGGACGCGCCTTCCGCACGGCGGCGCGATGCGGCGGGCTGGCGGCGACCGGAACGAGCCTCCATGTTCGAGGGCCCGCGTTCGTGGCGGCGGTCCACCAGGCCCGGGAACGGGTGACTGTCCGGATTCCGGACACTCGATGCGCAGGGGCCGGGCGTGTCGGGCCTGATCGCGGGCCGCAGTTGACACCTGGTGCGCGCTACCCGTGTACTGTGGAACCGGAGGAGGATTCCGGTTCCGTTCTCACCCCCTAGGAGTTGCTCCCATGCCTGCCTCGGACTCCACGCTCGAACAGAGCGCACCGTTAAACACCTCGCAGACCCGTGAGGCCCGTAAGCCCGGGATCATCCTGGCGTTCATCGGCGTCGCGCAGTTCATGGTCTTCCTCGACGTGTCGATCGTGAACGTCGCACTGCCGTCCATCCAGGACAACCTCAAGATGCCCGAGGTGAATCTGGAATACATCATCACCGCCTACGGCACCGTGCTCGGCGGATTCCTGCTGCTCGGCGGGCGGTTGGCCGACAGGTTCGGACGCCGCCGGATGCTGCAGAGCGGACTCGTCGTGTTCGCCCTGACGTCACTGGTGGCAGGGCTGGCCCAGAACGGCACGATGCTGATCAGTGCGCGCGCCGTGCAGGGCCTCGGCTCGGCGCTCATCGCCCCGGCCGCCCTGTCCATCCTGACCAACACCTTCGCCGAGGGCCCCGCGCGCAACAAGGCGCTGGGCATCTGGGGTGCGCTGACCGGCCTGGCCTCGGTCGCCGGCGTCATCCTGGGCGGCCTGCTCACGCAGGGGCCGGGCTGGCGCTGGATCTTCTTCATCAACGTGCCCATCGGTCTCGTCGCCGCGCTGATCGCTCCGACGATCGTGCGGGAGGGCCGGGGCAAGGACCGAGCCCCCTTCGACACCGCCGGCGCCGTGGCACTCACGGCCTCGTTGCTGCTGCTGATCTTCACCCTCGGCGAGGCCGTCTACGTCGGCTGGACCACCTTCCGCACGATCGGCAGCCTGGTCGGCGTGGTCGCGCTGTTCGTGGCCTTCCTGGTGATCGAGTCGCGGGCCGCCTCGCCGCTGATCCCGCTCAGCATCTTCCGGCTGAGGGCCCTGCGGACCGCGAACGTCGCCACGGTGCTGCTCTTCGGCACCACGGTGACCCTGTTCTTCTTCGCCAGCCTCTTCATGCAGCAGGTCTACGGCTACTCGCCGACCCGCGCCGGCCTGGCCTACGTGCCCCTCGCCGTCGTCGTGTCGGTCGGCGCCGGCCTCGCCTCGAACCTGGTCACCAAGGTCGCGGCCAAGCCGGTGCTCCTGGTCGGTCTCGCGCTCACCTCCGTGGGGCTGTTCCTGCTCTGGCGCGCACCCGCGTTCGGCAGCTACGCCACCGACCTGCTGCCCGCCTTCCTGATCGTCGGACTCGGGCTCGGCATGTCCTTCGTGACGCTGCAGATCACGGCGTTCGTCGGTGTCGGAAAGGAGGAGTCGGGCCTGGCCGCCGGACTCATCAACACCAGCCAGGAAGCCGGCGGCGCGCTCGGTGTGGCCATCGCGGCGACCATCGCGTTCAGCAAGATCGCCCCGCTGAAGGCTGCCGCACACGGTGACCCGGTCCTGCTGAGGTACGGCCGCGCCGAGGTCTTCCACCAGGCCTTCCTGGTGGGCATCTTCTTCAGCGTCGGTGCGCTGCTCCTCGCGGTGGCGCTGCTGCCCTGGGCGCGGCCCTCCGAGCGTCCCGACGCCCCGCCTGTCGGCTAGAGAGAGGAACGACACGATGTCGCTGTCCGAAGGACGCACGAGCGCACCGGCGTTGACACGATCGGTCGAGGCCTTCCTGGCCGAGCCCGGCCTCGCGACGCTGACGACCTTCCGGCCCGACGGCTCTCCCCATGTGGTGGTCGTCCGGTTCACCTGGGACCCGGAGTCGGGCCTTGCCCGGGTCATGACGGTCGGCTCCTCGCGCAAGGCCCGGAACCTGATCGCCCGTCCGGGCAGCCGCGCCGCGCTGTGCCAGATGGAGGGCTTTCAGTGGGTCACCCTCGAAGGAACCGCCGTGGCCTCCGACGATCCCCGGCGCGTGACCGAGGGTGCGCGGCGCTACGCCCAGCGCTACCACCAGACCCCGCCCAACCCGCCGGGCCGGGTGGTCCTCGAGATCGCGGTCGACCGGGTGATGTCGCTCAACTGCTGACTCACCGCCCGGGCGCGGTGGTGCCGGGAGTCCGGAAAACGCCGGGACGGGGGGAATCCCCTGTCCCGGCACCATCGCGCAGGGGGCGCCGCGTGGTCAGCCGGCGGAGACCGGCGGCCGGCCGGTCGCCCAGATCAGGCGGAACGACAACCTGGTGAGCCGCCAGCCGTCCGGCGTGCGGCGGGCTTCGCCGTCCACCGAGGTACCGGTCGCGAACGGCACCCGGAATGCCTCGTCCGACGGGTCGGCGGCCGGCAGGTGGACATGGGTCGAGATGAGGTTGGCCCGCAGCGAGGCCCGGTCGGCACCGTGGAGAACGACGACGGCGGGCGAATTGAGGTGCTGCGTCCGCTCGAATGCCGCCAGAGCGGCACGGTGGTACTCGGCGAGACCGTCGATTCCCTCATGACGGCTGATCGGGAATTCGATGCACGTGTCCCGGGTGAACAGGCTGCGCGCCCATTCCTCGTCGAGTTCGTCATGGTCAAGACCGATCAGATAGCGATCGAGGAGCGCGCCGACTTCAGCGGCCGCGGCAGCTCCTTCCGTGAACCGGTGTACAGGGGCGCCTGATTGACTTGTCTGGCTCGTGGTCATATCCGAGTTCTACTGAGCGCGCCGAGGCAGGCCAACCCCGCCTGTAGCAGATTTGACGTAGCTGTCACAGCTTTGTATCCGCGGCTATTTACGCCGCGAGACGGTCGAAGCACACTGGAGAAACCCCAGCCGGAAGAGGGAAGATGGAAAACTTCAATGCGGACGTGATCATCGTAGGCGGCGGCCCCACGGGGCTTATGCTGGCAGGAGAACTGGGGCTCAACGGGGTTTCGTCGATTGTCCTGGAGCGGCTCACGGAGCCCATTCAGCAGTCGCGTGCCCTCGGCTTCTCGGCGCGCACCATCGAGGAATTCGACCAGCGCGGACTGCTTTCGCGGCTCGGCGATGTGCAGGTCATTCCCGTCGGTCATTTCGGTGGGGTCCCCCTCGACTACCGCGTGGTCGAGGGAGGTTCGTACGGGGCGCGCGGAATTCCCCAGTCGCGTACCGAGGCCATGCTGGCCGGGTGGGTCGCGGAACTGGGCGGCGATGTGCGCCGCGGCCACACGGCCACCGGGCTCTCCGACGATGACCAGGGCGTCACCGTGGACTTCGACACCGCCGAGGGGCCGGGCAGGCTGCGTGCCCGCTACCTGGTGGGCTGCGACGGCGGCCGCAGCACCGTCCGGCGTCTGGCGGGCATCGACTTCCCCGGCACCGACGCGGCCATCGAACTGCGCCTCGCCGACGTGGCCGGCGCCCGACTGCGGCCACGCTTCAGCGGGGAGCGGGTGCCGGGCGGAATGGTCATGGTGCTGCCGCTCGGCCCGGACCACAACCGCATCGTCTACTACGACCGCAGCGAACCGCTGCGCGAGAGCCGGGAGCCGCTCACCTTCGAGGAGGTGGCCGACACCTTCGAACGACTGACCGGCGAGGACATCCACCAGGCCACGCCCCTGTGGGTCAGCTCGACCACCGATGCCAGCCGCCAGGCCGCCGAGTACCGGCGCGGGCGAATATTCCTGGCCGGCGACGCGGCGCACATCCATCTCCCCATCGGCGCCCAGGGGATGAGCGCGGGCGTGCAGGACGCGGTCAACCTCGGCTGGAAGCTCGCCCTCGACATCAAGGGCCAGGCCCCCGAGGGGCTGCTCGACACGTATCACAGCGAGCGGCACCCGGTCGGCGCCCGCATCCTGACCAACACCCTCGCCCAGCGCTTCCTCTACCTCGGGGGAGACGAGATCAAGCCGCTGCTCGACGTCTTCACCGAGCTGACGGCGTACGAGGACGTCCAGCGCCACCTCGTCGGCATGGTCACCGGCCTGGACATCCGCCACGAGGTCGGTCCCGGCGACCACCCGCTGCTCGGCCGGCGTCTGGACAACCAGGAAGTGGTGCTCCAGGACCGGAAGACCACCAACTTCGAGCTGCTGCACCCCGGCCGCGGCGTGCTGTTCGACCTCGCGGACGACCCCGAGCTGCGGCGTATCGGCGCGGGCTGGGCAGACCGGGTGGACACGGTCACCGCCGACCGCCACAACTGCGACATCCCGCTGGACGGCTTCCTGGTCCGCCCCGACGGATACGTCGCCTGGGTCTCCCCTTCGGGCTCGCACGAGCAGGGGCTCACCGACGCCCTCACCCGCTGGTTCGGCCGGGCCGTCTGAGAACCGACTCGATTCCTGCCGGCTCCTACCGAGAGTTCCCCCTCGCCAGTTCCCTCCCGGAAGTTCCCTCCCGAAACGGAAGAGTAGCCAATGCCCAACATTGCCACCGAAGACCGTCACCTGACCGTTCTCAACCTGTTCACCACGGACGCGGCCGAGAAGCAGACGAGCCTGCTCGGGGCGATGCGGGAGATCGTCGACGCCGCGGCCTACCCCGGCTGGATCTCCAGCACCGTGCACAGCGGCCAGGACAGGTTCGGCACCGCCAACTTCATCCAGTGGCGCAGCGGCGAGGACCTGGAGAAGCGCTACGCGGGGGACGAGTTCCAGCACCGCACGTGGCCGCTCTTCTCCGAGATCACCACGTCGATCCGGCTGCTGCAGACCGAGATCGTCTTCGCCCAGCGGCACCCCTCGCTGGGCGGTGTCACGGAGATATCGCCCGAGCGTGACGACTACACGGTCATCGAGGTCTTCCTGGTGGCGGACGAGAACCAGGCCGACCTGGTCGACGCCCTGGGCCAGGACCAGGAGTGGCTGCTCGACGTGGAGGGCTACCGCTCCCACAGCGTGCTGCGCGGCCTCAAGGCACGCGGAGTCGAGGGGGCCTTCGTGGTCGCCTACTCGCAGTGGAACGACAAGGAGTCGTACGACGCGTTCCGCGCGACCCCGGCCGCCGACCAGCCGGCCGCCCGGCAGAAGGCGCAGGCCCGGGTCGACTCCCTCGCGACCTCCAGCGACTGGAACTCCTACCGCGTGGTCCACACGCGGGCCGCGGGACAGTAACGGCGCGCCGGACGGCGGGACTTCCCGCTCGGCCCGGCGGACGGACATACGCACACAGGGAAAGACCGGACCCCGACAAGGCACCTCTTGTCGGGGTCCGGCCGTGTGTCAGGACGAACGCAGTCCGTCGAGCACGATGTCGATGTAGCGTCGCCAGTCGCCGGTGCGACGATGCACGATCGCGGTGAGGCCGCAGGTGATCGCCAGGATGTCGGCGCCCGCGAGGTCCGGCCGCATGGCGCCGGCCGCCTGGCCCTTGCCGACGAGATCCACGAGTTCGGCCTCGAGGTCGGCCCGCATCTCGCTCGGCGGCCCTTCGGAGCCGAGGGTGCCCTCGACGACGCTGGCGAACCCGCGGTCCCGGGCCTCCACTTCACCGATGTGAGTCAGCAACAGGTGCAGCGCCTCGAGCGGCGCGTCCTCGGCCGTCTCACGGCAGGCGCTGCGGTAGTACTCCACGATCTCGCCGAACCGCTGTTGCGCGGCGGCCTCGATCATGGCTTCCTTCGTGGGGAAGTGGCGGTAGAGCGTGCCGATGCCGACACCGGCGCGGTGGGCCACCTCGTCCATCGAGACGCTCTCCCCTCCTTCGGCGAAGAGGGCCCGTGCGGCGGCCAACACCTTGGCGCGGTTGCGCTCGGCATCCGCGCGGCGCGGCCGGGGACTGTCGTCGGGCTTGGACGGCGAGGTTGAAGCGGAGCTAGGCATACGGAATCTCCTTCCACTTAAACCATACGTGGTAGGGCGCGGTCCGAGCGGTCCCGGGTCGAGGGCGCCGGCGGGCGGGACCCGTCGTCAGGGCCTCCGACGTGATCGGGGGAGTGATCGGTGTATTCGAATTCAACTTCTTCGGACACTGGTGATATGAATCACAGATCGAATATGACACTCGGGGCCGGCGAGTGTGGATCTTCGTGAAATGTCAGATCGCCCCGCGGTGAGGTGTGTCAGTTTTTCGAAAAGTCCCTCAAGGGAGGGCAAAGTTCCCGACGGAAAGTGTCAGCAAGGTCCCGGTGTTACGAAACCGCAACAACCTCTTCATCCCGGTGCTCCACGGATCTTCGAGCGATGCCTGTAGGTTCCTTATCGAGATCTGGTTCGACTCGCAAAATGGGCTAACTGGACGGGGGAGAAGTGAATCAGGGTTCGCTGGGAATACTTGCAGAGCCTCACATGCTCGAAGGGAGTACGCCGGAGGCGGCGCGAAGGGTGGCCGGAATGCCCGACTGCTGGCGCATTCTTGTCGTGGACGACGATTCTGCCGATGCGGAGTCCCTGCTGTGCCGCCTGCGACGGCACGGCCATCAGGTGATCAGTACGGCCAAGGGCGGTGCCGCCCTGCAGGCGCATGACGATGTCGATCTGGTCCTGCTCGACCTCGAACTCCCCGATCTGGACGGCTTAGAGGTCTGCCGGGCCATCCGCGCGGTCAGCAGTGTCCCGATCATCGTCGTCACCGCCCGGGAGTCCGAACTCGACTGTGTGCTGGGCCTTCAGGCCGGCGCGGACGACTACGTGGTCAAGCCCTACGGCTTCCGTGAACTGATGGCCCGCATCGAGGCCGTCATGCGTCGTACGCGGTCCTCCCAGTGGCCCACGGCCAGGGAGATCGTGCACGGCGGGCTCCGGATCGACCTGGACTCCCGCGAGGTCAGCCTGGACGGCCGCAGGATAGAAACCACCCGCAAGGAATTCGACCTGCTGCATCTTCTCGCTTCCCATGCGGGAGCCGTTGTGCCGCGCAAGCGAATTCTGCAGCAGGTGTGGGGAGATTCATGGTCCCGCCGCACCATCGATACACATGTCAGCAGCTTGCGCGGAAAACTCGGCGGGAGTGGCTGGATCATCACCGTACGCGGGGTCGGATTCAAACTCGGGGACGGCTGAATTCTTGCTTCCCCGCATATGAGGACAGGAAAACGAACGGCAGGAAAGGGAACGAGGATCAATCGTGAGCCATCCAGTCATCCTGACCGACGCGCTCGTCGACGAGCCTGTCACCCTGATCAACGCCTTCACCGTGCCGGTGGGCGAGTCCGAGCGGTTCCTGCACCGGTGGAAGGACAATGCCCGGATCATGGCCGCACAGCCGGGGTACATCCGGGCCCGGATGTACCGCTCCCTGGTCGACGACGTGGAGCTGCGCTTCGTCAACGTGGCCGAATGGGAGACCGGGAAGGCCCTGGACGCGGCGCGCGCCAACCCCGAGTGGCGCGCCTCGATGCGGCGGGTGATCGACGACCCCGACCTGCACATCACTCCGCGGCCGGTCGTCTACCAGGTCGCCTTCGACGTGCAGCCCGGCGACCCGTTGTGACCCACCGCCCGTGATCACCCGCGGTTATGCTCACTTCATGCCGGAGGCCGGCAGCAAGGGGCGCGGCACCATCGACGGACCACTGGGGGTGGCGGGGAGACCGGCAGGCTGGTCTCCCCGCCACCCCCAGCACTGTCGAACGGCGACACCCGCCCGTCCGCCCCGAAGTAGCAGTCCGTGGAATACAAGGCTGAAGAGATGGGTGGCCTGAAGAAGTGTTGGAAGAGGTCGTAGCGACCCGCTATGTCACCCCCTTGCGTGAGGGCGGCTCGCTCCCCGGGATCGTCGAGGCCGACGACCTCGGCACGTACGTCATGAAATTCACCGGCGCCGGCCAGGGTCGCAAGACCCTGGTCGCCGAGGTCATCTGCGGGCAGCTCGCCCGCAGGCTCGGGCTGCGGGTGCCGGAGCTCGTCACCATCCAGCTCGACCCGGTCATCGGGCTCTCCGAACCCGATCAGGAGGTGCAGGAGCTGCTCAAGGCGAGCGGCGGGCTCAACCTGGGCATGGACTTCCTGCCCGGCTCGCTGGGCTTCGACCCGCTCGCGTACGAGGTCGACCCCCGCGAGGCCGGCCGGGTCGTCTGGTTCGACGCGGTGATCAACAACGTCGACCGGTCCTGGCGCAACCCGAACATGCTCGTCTGGCACGGCGACCTGTGGCTCATCGACCACGGCGCCACCATGATCTGGCACCACAACTGGCCGGGCGCCCAGGCCTCCGCCGCGAAGCCGTACGACGCCTCGGACCATGCGCTGGCCCCCTTCGCGCCGGACGTCGCCGCCGCGGCCGCCGAGCTCGCCCCGCTCGTCACCCGCGAGCTCCTGGAGGAGGTCGCCGCCGACGTCCCCGACGAGTGGCTCGTCGACGAGCCCGGCTTCGACAGCACCGACGAGGTGCGCGCCGCCTACGTCGCGGCGCTGCTGCCGCGCGCCGCCACCATCCACGAGCGGATCACGCTCGGACCGCGCACCGAGAGCAGGCCGCAGCAGCCGCCCGGCTGGCTCGCCGAGCGCCTCGCGCCCCGGACGCACTCCATCGAGAAGGACAGCACGACGTGACCGACCGCGATGTCTTCGAGTACGCGCTGCTGCGCGTCGTGCCGCGGGTGGAGCGTGGCGAGTGCTTCAACGCGGGCGTGGTCGTCTACTGCCGCGCCCGGTCCTTCGTGGCCGCCCGTACCCATCTGGACGAGGCCAGGCTGACGGTGCTCGACCCGGCGGCCGACGTGACCGGCGTACGGGCCGCGCTGCGTGCCGTCGAGGGGGTCTGCCTGGGCGGCGACGCGGCGGGTCAGGCCGCGCGCGACGACGCGGGGCGCCGCTTCCGCTGGCTGATCGCGCCGCGCTCCACGGTCGTGCAGCCGGGGCCCGTCCACACGGGTCTGACGACCGACCCCGAGGCCGAGGTGGAACGGTTGCTCGACCTCCTCGTGCGGTAAGTGACCGTGGAGTGACCTGGTGCACCCGGTGGGCCGTTGACACCGGGTGCCAGTGCTTCTAGCGTCTCGTCTGCGGACGATACTAAGCGGTCGCTCATGTGCGGGACGCAGGAGCGGCCACCGGTCCGACCGCGACCAGGGACGATCCAAGGGCGAGGAGAACCAAGCATGTCCACCACCGAGCAGCGCGTAGCCGTCGTCACGGGTGCCGCACGGGGCATCGGCGCGGCCACCGCGCTCCGCCTGGCGGCCGAGGGCCGCGCCGTCGCCGTACTCGACCTCGACGAGGCGGCCTGCAAGGACACCGTCGAGAAGATCACCGCCGCGGGCGGCACCGCTCTCGCCGTCGGCTGCGACGTCTCGGACAGCGCTCAGGTGGAGGCCGCCGTCGCGCGGGTCGCCGCCGAGCTCGGCGCGCCGACGATCCTCGTCAACAACGCGGGCGTGCTCCGCGACAACCTGCTCTTCAAGATGTCCGAGGCCGACTGGGACCTCGTCATGAACGTCCACCTCAAGGGCGCCTTCCTGATGGCGAAGGCCGTCCAGAAGCACATGGTGGACGCCGGCTTCGGCCGGATCGTCTCCCTCTCCTCCTCCTCGGCGCTCGGCAACCGCGGCCAGGCCAACTACTCGGCCGTCAAGGCGGGTCTGCAGGGCTTCACCAAGACCCTGGCCAAGGAGCTCGGCAAGTTCGGCATCACCGCCAACGCCGTCGCCCCGGGCTTCATCGTCACCGAGATGACCGCGCAGACCGCCGAGCGCGTCGGCATGGGCTTCGAGGACTTCCAGGCGGCCGCCGCCTCCATGATCCCGGTGCAGCGGGTCGGCCGTCCCGAGGACGTCGCCAACGCGATCGCCTTCTTCACCGGCGACGACGCCGGCTTCGTCTCCGGCCAGGTCATGTACGTGGCCGGCGGCCCGCTCAACTGACGACCCGCAGCGAGAGGAGGAGGCGCGCATGAGCACGCAGGAACGGCCGGAGCTGTCCGGCAAGGTCGCCCTCGTCACCGGCGCCAGCCGGGGCATCGGCTACGGCGTCGCCGAGGCCCTGGTCGCCCGCGGCGACCGGGTCGTCATCACCGGGCGCGGCGAGGAGGCCCTCAAGGAGGCCGTCGAGCGGCTCGGGGCCGACCGGGTCATCGGAGTCCCCGGCAAGGCGCACGACGAGGTCCACCAGGCCGCCGCGGTCGAGGCGGCGATGGACGGTTTCGGCCGTCTGGACTTCCTGGTCAACAACGCCGGCACCAACCCCGTCTTCGGGCCCATCGCGGACCTGGACCTCGGGGTGGCCCGCAAGGTCTTCGAGACGAACGTGATCTCCGCGCTCGGCTTCGCCCAGCGCAGCTGGCACGCCTGGCAGAAGGAGAACGGCGGGGCGATCGTGAACATCGCCTCGATCGCCGGCGTCTCCGCCTCGCCTTTCATCGGCGCATACGGAATGAGCAAGGCGGCGATGATCAATCTGACCCTTCAGCTGGCGCACGAATACGCGCCGCTTGTGCGGGTCAACGCGATCGCCCCGGCCGTCGTGAAGACGAAATTCGCGCAGGCGCTCTACGAGGGCCGTGAGGCGGAGGCGGCCGCCGCCTATCCGCTCGGCCGGCTCGGCGTGCCCGAGGACATCGGCGGCGCGGCCGCCTTCCTGACCTCGTCGCAGTCGGAGTGGATCACCGGTCAGACGCTCGTGGTCGACGGCGGCATTTTCCTGAACGCCGGAGTCGGGTGACCGATAATCGGACACTTTCCGGATTTCCTGTCCGGATTGGGCCCGGTTATACGTCGAATGCCTCAAGTGCCCCGTCGGGCTCGAAGATTGACCTGGCGGGGTGCTGCGGTATCGTCGGCCGACCCCTGGCTGAACGAGGAGCGTGCACGTGTTCAACCGGACCAGTCTGCAGGCCGCTGCAGCCCTTGTGTCCATATCCCTGGTAACCGGATGCGGTGTCTTCTCGGACAGCGAATCCGCCGGGGATCAGAGAATCGTCGTCGGCACGACGAGTTCTCCCACCACGCTTGATCCGGCCGCTGCCTGGGACAATTCCTGGGAGCTCTTCCGGAATGTCTTCCAGACCCTGGTCGCTTTCCCGACGGGCAGCACCACCCCGCAGTCGGACGCCGCCGACTGCAAGTTCACGGACACCTCCAGCCGGGTCTTCGAGTGCAAGCTGGTGGAGGGCCTCACGTTCTCCAACGGGCACAAGCTGGACGCCAACGCCGTGCAGTACTCGATCGAGCGCATCCGCACGATCGACCACAAGGGCGGCCCCAACGGGATGCTCGGCTCCCTCGACAAGATCGAGACCGTCGGCGACCGCACCGTCGTCTTCCGGCTCAACAAGTCGGACGCCACCTTCCCGTTCGTCCTCGCCACCCCCGCGATGTCGCTGGTCGACCCCGCCGAGTACCCGGCCGACCAGCTCCGCAAGGACGGCAAGATCATGGGCTCGGGACCGTACGTCCTCGACTCGTACACCGAGCGCGAGGCGGCGGAGCTGACGAAGAACCCCACCTACAAGGGCTTCGCCGACCGCAAGAACGGCGGCGTCACGATCAAGTACTTCGACGACTCCGACGCCATGGTCGCCGCCCTCCGGAAGAACGAGATCGACGCGACCTACCGGGGCCTCACCGCCGAGGAGGTCGTCGCCCTCCAGGAGGACAAGCCCGAGAACAAGGGCCTCCAGCTCGTCGAGTCGACCGGCGCCGACATCCGCTACCTGGTCTTCAACACCCAGGACGAGTCCGTCGCCAAGCTCCCCGTCCGCAAGGCGATCGCCCAGCTCGTCAACCGCGACGAACTGGTCAACAAGGTCTACCAGGGCACCGCCGAGCCCCTGTACTCGATGGTGCCCAAGGGCATCGCCGCCCACACCACGAAGTTCTTCGACCGCTTCGGCTCGCCCAGCGTGGAGAAGGCGAAGAAGATCCTCCGCAAGGCCGGCATCACCGAGCCCGTCCCGCTGGACTTCTGGTACACCACCGACCGGTACGGCTCCTCGACGGCCGCCGAGTTCGCCGAGATCAAGCGGCAGCTGGAGGAGTCCGGCCTCTTCAAGGTCACCCTGCACGGCAAGCCGTGGAAGGAGTTCCAGGCGGGCTACCAGAAGGGCGAGTACCCGGTCTTCGGCCGCGGCTGGTTCCCCGACTTCCCGGACCCGGACAACTTCGTCGCCCCCTTCCTGGGCAAGGAGAACGTCCTCGGCACGCCCTACGAGAGCCCCCGGATCACCAACGAGCTCCTTCCGAAGTCCCGCCGCGAGAGCGACCGCGGGACCGTCACGGACGAGTTCGTGGAGGCCCAGGAGATCATGGTCCAGGACGTCCGGCTGCTGCCCCTGTGGCAGGGCAAGCTGTACATCGCGGCCGGCGAGGACATCGGCGGCGGCGAGCGGGCCCTCGACCCGCAGACGGTCATGCAGATGTGGGAGCTGAGCCGCCGGGCCAGCTGGTAGGAGACCTGCGGGGGCCACTGTCAGTGGCCCCCGATAGGTTTTCGGACGGAGAAACAGGAACGTCCACCGGAGGTTGTTGACCGTGACCGACACCAGCATGCTGCCCGAGTCCTGGCGGGGTGTCCTCGGCGAGGAGCTGCAGAAGCCCTACTTCGCCCAGCTCACCGAGTTCGTCGAGGAGGAGCGCGCCAGGGGACCGGTCTTCCCTCCGAAGGACGAGGTCTTCGCCGCCCTCGACGCCACCCCGTACGACAAGGTGAAGGTCCTGATCCTCGGTCAGGACCCGTACCACGGCGAGGGGCAGGGCCACGGCCTCTGCTTCTCCGTCCGCCCCGGCGTGAAGACCCCGCCCTCCCTGCGGAACATCTACAAGGAGATGCAGGCGGAGCTCGGCCACCCCATCCCGGACAACGGCTATCTGATGCCCTGGGCCGAGCAGGGCGTCCTCCTGCTCAACGCCGTGCTCACGGTCCGCTCCGGCGAGGCGAACTCGCACAAGAACAAGGGCTGGGAGAAGTTCACGGACGCGGTGATCACCGCCGTCGCCTCCCGCCCCGACCCCGCCGTCTTCGTCCTGTGGGGCAACTACGCGCAGAAGAAGCTCCCGCTCATCGACGAGGAGCGGCACGTCGTGGTGAAGGGCGCGCACCCCTCGCCGCTGTCGGCGAAGAAGTTCTTCGGATCGCACCCCTTCACCCAGATCGACGCGGCCGTCGCCGCCCAGGGACACGAGCCGATCGACTGGCGCATCCCCGACCTCGGCTGAGCCTCGGCCCGATCCGGGCCCGCTGCGGCTAGCGTCGTCACTCCCAGTGGGAGAGCGGGTGGAGGTCGCGGTGACCGAGCAGCAGCAGGTGTCGGACGACGGGGTCATGACCAGGATCGGGCAGGCCATGATGCTGCTCCACGGTGGTGACCGCGAGGAGGCCCGGAACCGCTTCGGGCTGCTGTGGCAGCAGATCGGCCCGGACGGCGACCCGCTGCACCGCTGCACCCTCGCGCACTACATGGCCGACGCCCAGGATGATCCCGACACCGAGCTGGCCTGGGACCTGCGGGCGCTGAGCGCGGCCGAGGGGCTGGCCGAGGAGCGGCTCGCCGAGCACGATTCGGCGGTCGCGCTCCGGGCGCTGTATCCCTCGCTCCATCTGAACCTGGCCGCCGACTACGTCAAGCTCCAGCGGCTCGACGCCGCGCGGGTCCATCTCGACCGGGCCCGCGCGGCCTCGAACCACCTCGACGACGACGGCTACGGGAACGGGGTACGGGCCGCGATCGAGCGCCTGGAGCTGCGGCTCGGGGGCGCGTGAAGGGGCGCGTGAACGGGCCCGCGAAGGCGCCCTCGAAGGGGCGCGTGACGGTTCCGGGGCCGCCGGCGGGGGCTCACCGGCCGTACGCGCCGTGGCAGATCCTCGCCTGATCGCTGCCGGGGTCCCAGCCCCCGTACCGCCGGCCCAGGTCGCAGACGTCGTCCCGGGAGACCGGCGGGTTCTTCGTCAGCCCCCTGAGGTCCGGCAGTCCGGGAAGGTCCGGCCGGGCCGACGGGTGCGGACGCTCGCGCCGCTTCGGTACGGAGTCGGGGTGCGGGGCCTCCGGCCGGGGCGGCGTCGCCGTCCGACGGTGCTGCCCCGCCGGAGGCGTCGCGCGGGGCGCGGCGGACGGCGATGGAGCGGGGAGCGCCGCTTCGAGGGCCTCGCGGGCCGGGCCCTCGACGATCTGCGGGGCCACGTCCTGGGCGGGGCGTACGGTGTCGGCCGCGGCCGCGGGCGCGGGGGTGTGGGCGGGCGCCGTCGGCGGGGCGTCCACCGAGACGCAGCCCGCGAGGGCGGCGACCGCCGCTCCGACCAGGATCTTCGCTGTGGTTCGGGTTCCATGCACCCGCGCAACTCTGCTGGTCCGTACGCGATCTTCGCGCCCCTACCGGCGGGGAATGCCCCGCACGGGTGAGGCGCGCGGGGCCCGGTCTTGACCGGCCCGGCCGGGCGGAGCGACTACGCCCGGCGGCGGGTCAGTCGCCGGTCGCGCCGTCGATCCGCTCGCGGATGAGGTCCGCGTGGCCGTTGTGGCGGGCGTACTCCTCGATCATGTGGAGGTAGATCCACCGGAGGTTGAAGGTGCGGCCGGTGCGGTGCACGCCCACGCCCAGGTCGTCGAGGTCACGGCCGGCGGCCAGGGTGCGCGCGTGCGCGATCTCGGCCTGCCAGGTGGCGTGGGCCTCCTCGTAGGTGTCCTCGTCCGTGACGTGGATGTCCCCGTTGCGGTCCTCCTCCGTCGAGTAGATCCACGGCACCTTCTCGCCGGCCAGGACCTTGCGGAACCAGCCGCGCTCGACCTCGGCCATGTGCCGGACCAGACCGAGGAGGTTGAGGTCCGAGGGCGGGGCGGACAGGGTGCGCAGCTGGGCGTCGTCGAGCCCCTCGCACTTCATCGCGAGGGTCGCGCGATGGAAGTCGAGCCACTGCTCCAGCGCTTCGCGCTCGCCCGTGGTGGTGGCGGGGTCGACGCGCGGGACGGTTTCGGTGCGTTCGGTGGTCATGGGCGGCATCGTTCCCCATGATCGCGAACGGCGCCAGCAGTTTCACGCCCCGGTGTCAGCCCCGGTCGCCGAGCATCCCGCGCAGCAACTCGTCGAATCCGGTGCGCAGTTCCGCGCGGCTCGGCACGGCCGCGTGGAAGGAGCCCGCCGCGCAGGAGAACATCAGCCCCTCGCTCCAGGCGATCAGGGAGAGCGCGTGCCGTTCGGGCTCCGGCGAGCCGGCCGCCGTCATCATCGCGATCAGCGGGGTGTGGAAGGTCGCGCCGGCCGAGTCGAAGAAGCTCCGGAGCTCGGGGCGGCGGGTGGCCTCCAGGGCCAGCTCGTAGCGGGAGACGAGCAGCGAGCGGTGGTCGGTGAGATAGCGGTGCAGCGCGAGGGCGAGCGCGTCGACGAGCGCCTCGCCGCCGCTCCCGGGGCCCGGCAGCTCGTGCGGGGTGAGGACCTCGGCCTCTCGCTGGACCTGGCGCCGTACGGCCGTCTCCAGGAGGGCCTGGCGGGTGCGGGCGTGGTTGGACGTGGAGCCCTGCGGCAGCCCCGCGCGCTCGTCCACGGCGCGGTGGGTCAGGCCCCGCATCCCCCGCTCGACCAGGAGGGCGAGGGCGGCGTCGCCGATCCGCTCGGCGCGGGAGACGGGGGACTCCGGGGCCGGGGGGCCGGCGGTGGCTGAGGTCATGGGGGACAACCTACTACCGGCGCGACTACAGCTGTAGTACGGTCACGGTGTCGGTCTCACTACACCTGTAGTGCCCCTCACCCCGCCCGTACCGAGCCGAGGAGCAGCCATGGAACAGCACCGCGCCGTCGTCGTCGGAGCCGGCATCGGCGGCCTCACCGCCGCCGTCGCCCTGCACCGGCGCGGCTGGCAGGTCACCGTCCTCGAACGCGCCGCGGACCTCACCCCCGTCGGCGCCGGCATCGCCCTCGCCCCCAACGCGCAGCGCGCCCTCGACGTCATCGGCCTCGGCGACCCCGTCCGCGCCCTCTCCGCCTGGCAGGGCGACGGCGGCATGCGCACCCCCGGCGGCCGCTGGCTCGCCCGCACCGACGCCCGGGCCGCCGCCGACCGCTTCGGCGGGCCCCTCGTCCTCCTCCACCGCGCCACGCTCGTCGAGATCCTCACCTCCGCCCTCCCCGAAGGCGCCGTCCGCACCGGCGTGACCGCCACCGTCACCGATCCCGGCGACGACCACCGCCCCGCCCGCGTCACCGTCACGGACGCCGGGACCGGGGCCCGGAGCGAACTCGACGCCGAACTCGTCCTCGGCGCCGACGGCATCCACTCGGCCACCCGCAAGGCGCTCTTCCCCGACCACCCCGGCCCCCGCTACTCCGGAGCCACCAGCTGGCGCGTCGTCGTCCCCGCCCCCGAGCGGGCCTTCGCCCCGCACGAGACCTGGGGCGCCGGCCGGCTGTGGGGCAGTCAGCCCCTCAAGGACGGCCGGGTCTACGCGTACGCCATGGCTGCGGCTCCGGCGGGCGCCCACGCACCCGACGACGAGAAGGCCGAACTGCTCCGGCTCTTCGGGGACTGGCACCACCCCGTCCCCGAGATCCTCGCCGGCGTCACCCCTGACCGGATCCTGCGGCACGACGTCCACCACCTGCCCGACCCGCTGCCCGCCTTCCACGGCGGCAGGGTGGCCCTCCTCGGCGACGCCGCCCACGCGATGATGCCGAGCCTGGGCCAGGGCGGGAACCAGGCCGTCGAGGACGCCGTCGTCCTCGCCCACCACGCCGGCGCCGCCTCCGGCTTCCAGCCGAGCCGGGCGCTCGCCGCGTACACCGCCGACCGGTTGCCGCGCACCACCGGCATCGTCCGCAAGGCCGCCCGCACCGGCGCGCTCACCCTGCTCTCCGCCCGCCCCGCCGTCGCCCTGCGCAACGCGGCCGTCAGCGCCGTCTCCCTGTTCGGGCCCGGCCTCGCGCTGCGCGGCTTCGACGGCATCTGCGACTGGCACCCGCCCGTCGGCGCCGTCCCTTCGGCCGGGGGCGTGATCCCTCCCGCGTAAGCTGACCGGCGCGAACGGCCCTTACGGCCGAGGGCCGGTGAACGACGACAAGGGAGACCCCGTGAAGGTTGGCTGCATCGGACTCGGCGACATCGCGCAGAAGGCCTACCTTCCCGTCCTCGGCACCCTCCCCGGGGTCGAACTGCACCTCCAGACCCGCACCCCGGCCACCCTGGAGCGGGTGGCCGACAGCTTCCACCTGCCCGCCGAACAGCGCCACGGCGACCTCGACTCGCTGCTCTCCGCCGGGCTCGACGCGGCCTTCGTGCACGCCTCCACCGCCGCCCACGCCGAGATCGCGGGCGTGCTCGTCGAAGCCGGTGTCCCCACGTACGTCGACAAGCCCCTCGCGTACGAGTACGCCGACTCCGAGCGGATCGTGGAGCTCGCCGAGAAGCACTCGGTCAGCCTCGCCGTCGGCTTCAACCGGCGCCTCGCACCCAGCTACGCCCAGTGCCTCGACCATCCGCGCGACCTGATCCTCCTCCAGAAGAACCGCCTCGGCCTGCCCGAGGACCCCCGCACCCTCGTCCTCGACGACTTCATCCACGTCGTCGACACGCTGCGCTTCCTGCTGCCCGGCGAGGTCGAGCACATCGACGTGCGGGCCCGGATCCGCGAGGGGCTCATGCACCACGTGGTGCTCCAGCTCTCCGGCGACGGCTTCACCGCCATCGGCATGATGAACCGGATGAACGGCTCCACCGAGGAGATCCTGGAGGTCTCGGGGCAGGACACCAAGCGCCAGGTCCTCAACCTCGCCGAGGTCGTCGACCACAAGGGACAGCCGACCGTGCGCCGGCGCGGCGACTGGGTGCCCGTGGCCCGGCAGCGCGGCATCGAGCAGGCGGTTCACGCCTTCCTCGACTCCGTACGGGAGGGCCGGGTGCTCAGCGCCCGCGACGCGCTCCGGACCCACGAGCTGTGCGAGCGCGTCGTCCGCGAGGCGCTGGCCCAGGCGTCCTGAACGCGCCCGCGCCCTCGGCGGCGCACACCACGCCCACCACCGCGAGCGCGCCGTACAACGGCCAGTCGCCCCACCGCACATAGGCCGTCGTCGTCCCCGAGAGCGGCAGCTCGCGCACGACGGCGGCGCTCGCGTCCGTGCCGAGGACCGGCCCGATCCGGCGTCCGTCGGGACCGTACGCGGCACTGATCCCGGTGAGCGTCGCGTGGACGACCGGACGGCCCGTCTCCGCCGCCCGCAGAGCCGCGAGCGAGGCGTGCTGGGCGGGTGCCCAGCTGTCCTGGAAGGTGCTGGTCGACGACTGCACGACCAGCAGGCCGGCCCCGTCACGGGCCAGCCGGCGGCTCATGTCGGGGAAGGCGGACTCGAAGCAGACCAGCGGCCCGACCCGCAGCGGGGGCGCGCCGGCCTCGCGGGCGGGCAGGGTCATCACGACCGGCTCGGAGCCACGCCGCCGGTCCTCCGTCGCGGCGCGGCCGGCGGACGTCACCCAGCCCAGGAGCGGGCGCGCGGGGATGTACTCGCCGAAGGGGACGAGCCGCATCTTGTCGTAGCGGTCGCCCGTGAGCCCCGCTGGGCCGACCAGGACCGCGCTCTTGTAGATGCCGGGACGATCGGCGCCCCGCGCGTCCACGTTCACCAGAAGCGGCGCGCCCACCGCCCGCGACAGCGCGGCGAGCCGGGCCGTGAGCACCGGGTCACCCGTCGGATCGGCACCCACCCCGCTCTCGCCCCACACGACGAGGTCGACCCGCTGCCCGGCGAGTGAGCGGGTCAGCGACTCGGCCCGCGCCAGGCGCAGTTCGGGCCCCTCGGGGCCGTCGAACACCCCCGGCTGTACGAGGCCGACCCGTACCGTCCCGCTCTCCCGGGGGACCGGCACCCCCCAGGCCGCGGTCCCCATGGCCAGGGCGCAGGCGGCGAGCCCCGCCACCCCGAGCAGGCGCAGCCCAGGTGCCGCCACCAGCAGGACCACGGCCGTGTTCACCGCCACCACCAGGAGACTCACCAGCCAGACCCCGCCGACCGAGGCGAGCCGCAGCGCCGCCGTGACCTGCCACTGGCTCGCCCCGAGGAGCCCCCACGGTCCGCCGAGCCCTTCCCAGGAACGGGCCATCTCGATCAGCAGCCAGCCCGAGGGCACCGCGCACAGGGCTGCGGCCGCCCGCAGCGGCGACGGGGTGCCGCCGAGCAGCGCCCTGACGAGCCACCCCCAGGGCAGCCACAGGAGGCCGAGCAGCGCGGCGACCGGGAGCAGGAACACATGCAGGCTCGGCAGCAGCCAGTGGTGCAGGGCCAGCATGAACCCGAGGCCGCCGAACCAGCCGTCGAGACCGGCACGGCGGGCCCCCGGCGCCGTACGGATCAGCAGCAGCCACGGCACGAGCGCCAGATAGGCCCACCACCAGAGCCCGGGAGCCGGGAACGCGAGCGCGGGCAGGGCGCCGCACCCGACGGCGAGCAGGGAACGCGCGGCCCCGCGCCCGGGGCGTCGGACTCCGGGGACGTCCGCGCGGTCCGTGCCCCGACGGTCGGTCCGATCGCGAGCGCCGTCACGGCCGAGGCCCTCGGCCCGGTCGTCGCCCCGGTCGTCTTCGAGGGCCGCGGCCTCGCTCCGGTCGCCGCTCCGGCCCGGGCCCCGGGCCCGGGCACCGTGGCGGCTCACGAACGGACCACGCATGACGTGCCTCCCGTCGATGCTTCCAGTGTCCGCGCCCCGGACGCCCTCGGGGCCGTATGTCCTCGGGTCCGGACGCCATTGGGCCCGGACGCCCTTGGCTTCGGACCCCCTCGGGCCCGGATCCCCTCGGGCTCGGACGCCCTCGGGCTCGGACGCCCTTGGCCTCGGACGCCCTTGGCCTCGGACGCCTCGGGTCCGGACGCCCTTGGCCCCGGACGCCCTCGGGGGCCATGCCCTCGGGTCCGTGGGCCCGGCGGTCCGGGCGCCCCGGCGCCCCAGCGCCCCGGCGTCCGGGTGTCAGCTGTGGCGGCGCCAGCGTTCGTCGACGACGACCGAGGTAAGCCGCCAGCCGTCGGCGGTGCGGCGCGCAGCGAAGGCGTACCGCCCGCCGCAGACGAACTCCTCGCCGGAGGCGAACCGCATCGGGTTGACGTAATCGGCACCGACCTCCGCCCGGTCCCCGGTCTCCGGGTAGCCGCCCGGATCCCGGAACCGCACCCGCCGGTTCACGATGAGGTGCTGGCGTACGGGAAAGAGGGGCAGGGTCGCGGCGAGCCAGTCCGCGACCTCCGCCGCCGGCCCCTCGATCCCGCCCGAGCCGCGGTAGTCGGCCCTGCCGTCCGGGGCGAACAGATCCCGGTAGGCGCTCCAGTCGCCCTCGTCGACGGCCGCCGCGTAGCCGGTGATCAGGTCGTCGAGGGCGAATCGGTCCATCACGGTCGCGAGGTCCACGCGCTGCGTCATCGGCTCAGTGTCGGGCAGCGGAGGCCAGGGGCCAAGGGGTCGGAAGGACGCCGGTCATACTGGCCGGATGCGCGTGAACATCGATCCCGAACTGACCGACCGCACCTCCTTCTACCGGCTGCTGACCGCCACCGTCGTGCCCAGGCCGATCGCCTGGGTGTCCACGGCCTCGGCCGACGGGACGGACAACCTCGCCCCGCACTCCTTCTTCACCATCTCCTCGGTCGCGCCGCCGGTCGTGCAGTTCACCTCGGTCGGACGCAAGGACACGCTGCGCAACGTGGAGGAGACCGGGGAGTTCGTGGTGAACCTCGCCCCCGAGGGGCTCTTCGAGCGGATCAACGCCACGGCCACGGACTTCCCGCGCGGGGTCAGCGAGTTCGACGCGTGCGGCATCGAGCGGGAGCCGAGCCTGCGGGTGAAGCCGCCGCGGGTCGCCCAGTCGCCGGTGGCGCTGGAGTGCGAGCTGCACAGCACGCTGCGGATCGGCGACTCGACGGTCGTCTTCGGCCGGGTCGTGCACGCGGCGGTCGACGATTCGGTCATGGTCGACGGCCACCCCGAGATGACCCTGATGCGCCCGCTGACCCGGCTCGGCAAGAACGAGTGGGGCACCCTGGGCGGGATCCAGGAGATCGCCAGGGTGCCCCACCGGGGCTGACGCGCAGCGGGGGCCGGGACACACCCGGCCCGGGCTCGTGCGGACGCACCCTTCCGCGCATCGTTTCTGCGTCGTTCGGGCCTCGTATGGTGGATGGCATGTCCGATACGGATCACGGGATCACGACCGGTGCCGTGGCACGGCGTCTGGGCGTCTCTCCCACCACGGTGCGGTCCTGGGACCAGCGGTACGGCATCGGCCCGGCCGTCCGCGCGGACGGCCGGCACAGGCGGTGGACCCCGGCGGACATCGCGATGCTCGACGAGATGTGCCGTCTCACGGCCTCGGGCGTCCCGCCCGCCGAGGCCGCGAGGGCCGCCCGGCGGGCGCGGACCCCGGTGGAGCCGGCCGTTCCCGATGCCACCCCCGACGCCGCGACGGCCCGCGCAGCTCAAGCCCGGTCCGACGGCCCTCCGGTCACGCCGGGGGCCGCGGGCGCGTCCCCCGGGAGGACCCGTCGAGCCGGACCCGGCAGCGGCCTGCCGCTCGGCGACGTACGGCAGGAAGCCCGCGGGCTCGCCCGCGCCGCCGTGCGCCTCGACGGCCCCGCCATGGAAGGGCTGCTCCAGGAGGCGCTGGCCGAGCACGGCCTGGTCACCGCGTGGCAGGAGATCATGGTCCCGACGCTGCACGCCGTGGGCCGCAAGTGGGAGTCGTCCGACGACCGCTACGTGGAGGTGGAGCACCTGCTCTCCTGGCACATCTCCACCGCGCTGAGGCGGGCCGCCGTGACCGGCCCGACGACGGCTTCCCGGGCCGCTCCGGTCGTGCTGGCGTGCGTCCCCGGGGAGCAGCACACGCTGCCCCTGGAGGCACTCGCGGCGGGGCTGACCGAGCGGGGTCTGCCGACCAGGATGTTCGGCGCGGCGGTGCCCGCGGAGGCCCTCGACGCGGCGGTGCGACGTTCGGGACCGACTGCCGTCGCCCTCTGGTCCCAGGCGAGGTCCACCGCGAACCACGCCCTGGCCCGGCACCTCGCGGGGACGGCGTTCGGCGTACGGGGAGCACGCAGGGCCCCCGTGGTCCTGCTCGCGGGACCCGGCTGGCTCGGCCGGACCCCGGCTCCCGGCATCGTGCGTCCCACCGGGCTGCCCGAGGCGATCGGCGTGATCTCCCGGTTGTACGGGGAACCGGCCCTGAGCGCGGGGGAGTGACGCCGCCGCCCCAAGGGCGGGGGCGGGTCGCCCCCAACGCCGGCCGGGGCGTCGCCGGGATCGCTCCGCGTCCGTCGGCCGGCGGGGCGGCCGGGGGACGAAGCCGCCGGTGCGCGCCCGGTGGGCCGCGTAACCGGGACGGTGGGCCGTGTGGGCCTCCAGGAGCCGCTTGCCGCCGGTCGGGTCCGGTCATCCGCCGGTCGCCGCGAGGTCGAGACTGTGGCGCATCCGCAGGAGGCCGCGACGGGCGTGGCTCTTGACCGTGCCGAGCGGCATGCCGGTGCGGTCGGCGATCTGCGTCTGGGTCAGGTCGGCGAAGTAGGCGAGCTCCAGGACGTCGCGCTGGACGCGCGGCAGCCTGGCCAGTTCCTCGGTGACGACGAGTCGGTCGATGATCCGCTCGGGGCCTTCGTGGGAGCCGCCGGTGTGCTCCAGGGCGGCGCCGAGGGCCGCGGTGAGCTCGCTGCGCCGGGTGCGGGCGGTCAGGGCGTCGGCGATCTTCCGGCGGGTGATGCCGGTGAGCCACGCCGGCAGGGTGCCCCGGTCGGGGCGGAAGTTCGCGCGGCCCCGCCAGGCGGCGACGAACACCTGCTGGGTGACGTCCTCCGCCTCGCGGTGGTCGCCCAGGGCGCGGGCCGCGAGCGTGTGCACGAGCCGTCCCCAGCGGTGGTACGCCGCGTCCAGGCAGCGCTCGTCACCCTGGACCAGCCCCCGGGCGATCCGGTCGTCGTCGACCGCCGTGTCGCGGGGGGCGCCGTGGGCGTGCGGCTCCCTGGGGGTGGCGAGGTGTCCGTTCCTCCGGTGCGCGGTCATGACGGTTCCTCCTCCGGGCGGCGGCGCGGGAGACCACCGGGACGTGCGACCGCCGGTCTCGGAAGCGGCGGTACGGCGGAACCTCGTCGATTCCGTGTCCTCACGCTCCGGCGAGAGCCCCGTGTCCCTCAACTCGCATCGTTTCCGCATTGAAATGCGAGGTGACGCGCATCGGCCCGCCCGGGCGTGCGCAGGGGTGCGGCTCCGCTCAGGAGGCCCCCCGGCCCCGGCGGAAGCGCTCCAGCCCCTCGGAGAGCTCGATCAGCGGGTCCGGGTAGTCGTAGGCGGCCCGATCGAGACCGGGGAGGCGCCAGGGCTCGTGGACGGCCGGGCCGTCGAGGCCGGCGAGCTCCGGCAGCCAGCGCCGGACGTAGGTGCCGTCCGGGTCGTACCGCTTGCCCTGGAGCACGGGGTTGAGGACGCGGTGGGGGCGGCTGTCCGTCCCCGTGCCGGCCACCCACTGCCAGTTGAGCTGGTTGTTGGCCACGTCGCCGTCCACCAGGAGATCGAGGAAGTGGCGGGCGCCCTCCCGCCAGTCGATGTACAGCGTCTTGGTGAGGAAGGAGGCGGTGAGCAGCCGACCCCGGTTGTGCATCCAGCCCTCGTGGGCGAGCTGCCGCATCGCGGCGTCGACGACGGGATAGCCCGTCCGCCCCTCGCGCCACGCCGCCAGGTCCGCCTCGGCCCCCGCACCCCGGCGCCAGCGGTCGTGACGCGGACGGTAGTCCACGCCCGCCGCCCGGGGCCGGGCGGCGAGCACCTGGCGGTGGAAGTCGCGCCAGCACAGCTGGCGCACGAAGGCCTCCGCTCCGGCGCCACCGCGCTTCCTGGCCCGCTGCACCGCCTCCAGGGCGGAGACGGCCCCGAAGTGGAGGTACGGCGAGAGGCGCGACGTGACGTCGCCCGCCAGGTCGTCGTGGCCCTGCTCGTACGCGTCACCGTGCGCCGTCAGCCAGGAGGAGAGCCGCTTGCGCCCCTCGCTCTCCCCTCCCGCGGCGAGTCCCGGCGACACGTCCGCGATCCCGGAGCGCCGGGGCATGCGCTCCGACCGCACGCCCGCCGGCACGGAAACCGCCCCGGGGGCAGGCAGCGGCGTCCGCAGGGGCTCGCCCGCCCAGCGCCGGTAGTACGGCGTGAAGACCGCGAAGTGGTCCGAGCCCTGCGGGGTGATGTCACCGGGCGGCACGACGTCCACCACACCGTCGTGCACGTACAGCCGGCGGCCGTCCTCCTCCAGCACCTTGCGCAGGTGCTCCTCCCTCGCCCGGGCGAAGGCCGTCGCACCGCCGGCCAGGTGGACCTCGTCGGCCTCGGTCTGCCGCACCACCGCCCTCACCTCGGAGACCGTGTCGCCCTCCCGCACCACGAGCCGGCCGCCCCGCTCCCTCAGCGCCCGGTCGAGGTCCACCAGACAGTCCGCGAGGAAGGCCAGCCGGTTGGGTGCCGCGAAGCCCGCCCGGTCCACGGCCGGATCACGCACGAACAGCGGCACCACCTCCTGCGCCCCTTCGAGCGCGGCCCGCAGCGGCGGATGGTCGTGCACCCGGAGGTCGGAGGTGTACAGAACGACGGCGACGGTCATCGCATCCTCCCTGCTCGGCCGCCGGTCGCGAGCGCGCCGCCGGCGTGTCGATGTCCCCTTCCTACCTCCGCGGTTCCCCGCGGCCCCGCGTGCCGGATGCACGCGGGGCGGCCGTCTTCGCGGGGTCGGAGAAGACCGCCGGCCGCGTACCCCCGACGGGGCCCGTGCCGCAGGGGGCGGGGCGCGACATGGGTACGCGGGGCAGGAGGCGGCTCCCGTGTGCCGGGAGTGCCTCGGGTCAGGGCCGGTGACGGAGCGAGCCCGGCCACCAGACCGTGGGGCCGATGTCCCGGACGAGGGCCGGCACCAGGAGCGAGCGGACCACCAGGGTGTCGAGCAGGACGCCGAAGGCCACGATGAAGGCGATCTGGACCAGGAAGGCCAGCGGGATGACCCCCAGCGCGGCGAAGGTGGCGGCGAGGACGACACCCGCCGAGGTGATGACGCCTCCCGTGGCGACCAGTCCCCGGCGCACGCCCTCGCGCGTGCCGTGCAGCGCCGTCTCCTCGCGCACCCGTGACATGAGGAAGATGTTGTAGTCGACGCCGAGGGCGACCAGGAAGACGAATCCGTACAGGGGGACGGCGGCGTCGGTGCCGGTGAATCCGAAGACGTGCTCGAAGACCAGGGCGGAGACGCCCAGCGTGGCCAGGAAGTTGAGCCCGACGGTCGCCACCAGGAGCACGGGCAGCAGTAGGGAGCGCAGCAGGCCGACCAGGATCACCAGGATGATCGCCAGCACGACGGGGACGATGAGCCTCCTGTCCTGTGCGGCGGTGACCTGGGTGTCGTACTGCTGGGTGGTGAAGCCGCCGACGAGGGCGTCGGCGCCGGGCACGGCGTGCAGGGCGCCGCGCAGGGCGACGACGGTGTCCTTGGCGGCATCGGAGTCGGCGGCGTCCGCGAGGGTGACGTCGATCCGTACGCGCCCGTCGGCGACGAGCGGCCGAGGGGTGCCGGGGAGGGCGAAGAGGGTCGCGGAGTCGACTCCGTCGACGGCCTGCGCGGCGGCCCTGACCGCCTCCGCCGCGTCGGCGTCGGCGATGACGACGGCGGGGTTGCCGGCGCCGCCGGGGAAGTGCTCGCCCAGGCGGGCCTGCGCGGCGACGGAGGGGGCGTCCTTGACGAAGATCTCGTCGAGCGGGACGCCCTTGGAGTCGAGCGTGAAGGAGAGGGCGGCACAGGCGAGCAGGGCCGCGAGGGAACCGGCCCAGACCTTGCGCGGTGCGCGGTCGACCAGCGCCGCGATCCTGCGCCAGACGGGGTGCGCGTCGTCCCCGACGGTCGCCTTGGGGCGGGCCGGCCAGTAGGCGGCCCGTCCGAGGAGGACCAGGACGGCGGGGAGGAACGTCACCGCGCTGAGGACGGCGCAGCCGATGCCGATGGCGCCGACGGGGCCGAGCGCCCGGTTGTTGGTGAGGTCGCTGAGGAGCAGAGCGAGCAGCCCGAGCGCGACCGTGGCGGCGCTGGCCAGGATCGGGCCGAACGACTGCTTCAGGGCGGCCCGCATGGCCGGCACCCGGTCGCCGTCACGTGCGCCGAGCTCCTCCCGGTAGCGGGCGGCCAGCAGCAGGGCGTAGTCGGTTGCCGCGCCGATGACCAGGATGGACAGGATGCCCTGCACCTGGCCGTCGACGCGGACGACGTCATGGTCGGCCAGGACGTAGACGAGGGCGCAGGCCAGACCGAGGGCGAGGACGGCACCGATGATGATCACCAGGGGGAGCAGGACGCTGCGGTAGACCAGGAGCAGGATCACCAGGACGGTCACCAGGGCGACGACGAGAAGGAGACCGTCGATGCCCGCGAACGCGTCCCGGAGGTCCGCCTGGGAGGCGGCCGGGCCTCCCAGCCAGACCGCCGTCCCCGGTACGGCGGAGACCGCCGCCTCGACCCGGTCCAGCGTGGCGGGCAACCCGTCGCCGAGGTCGGGGCGGAGCTGGACGATTCCCCGCAGGGCCGCTCCGTCCTCGGAGGGGAAGGCCGGCGAGGGGGCGCCGACCACGCCTTCGGCGCCCTTCAGGGAGGCCAGCGCCCTGGTGGCGTCCGCCGTCGCGGACGGGCCGAGGGCGCCGCCGCTCTCGGCGGTCCAGAGGACCAGGACCGGCAGGGTCTCCTCCTGACGGAACGCCTCCTGGGCCCGGAGGACCTGGGTCGACTCCGCGCTGCGGGGCAGGAAGGCGGCCTGGTCGTTGGTCGCGACGTCGCCGAGCTTGCCCGCGTAGGGACCGAGCCCACCTCCGACGGCGAGCCAGACGACGAGCATCAGCAGCGGCAGCAGTCTGCTCGCCCACCGCAGGGGTGTGGACACGGAAAGCCCCCAAGTCTCTCGACAATCGATAATCTCAATGATTGAAAGAAACTGCACCACGGTCCGTCGTGAACCCTGCAAGCGGGTGGCGTGACGGCGCCGTGCCTCGCGCCTCGGACATCCCTTCCGCGCACCGGCACGACATGGATGCACCGGCACGACACGGACGCGCAGAGGGGCCTGTCCTGCTGGAGAGCGCGGTTCGCCGCGTGGCGTCAGCGGCGGGGAGCGCGCAGCTCGCCGAGTTCCTCGTTCAGCGCGTCCAGGTACCTCAGCACGACCGCGAGCTCGTCCTCGGTGAACCGGTCGCGCGCACGGTCCGCCGCCTGCGCGAGCGGCATGAAGTGGGCCCGCGCCACGGCCCGGGCTCCCGGGACGTAATGGATGCGGACCACCCGCCGGTCGTCGTCGGCCCTGCTGCGCCGGATGTGGCCGGCCTTCTCCAGACGGTCGAGGCAGGCGGTCACCGCGCCCGAAGTCAGGCCGAGATGCTCCCTGAGCAGTCCCGGAGTGGCCGTGTCGGGGTGGTCGAGCACGAACGAGAGCGCGTGGACATCGGTGGCATGCAGGCTCTCCGCGGAGGCGAAGCCGTGCACCAGACGGTTCACCTCACCGACCGTCCGGCGCAGGGCGACCGCGAAGGCCTGCCGATCGTCCCTGTTCCCGTTCTCCGTCACGCTCTTCCCCGCCTGCCCGTCGCCCACGCGGCAACCCTATGCGGACGTCCCCCGGGAGAACGCCATCAGGCGCTCTCGACGGCGAGGGGGAAGACCGGGCGCCCGACCTGGGCGATCCGGAGCCACGGGGGTGCGTGGACGGAAGGGGAGCGGCGGCGCCCACGTGGGCCACCTCGGCGCGGAGGGAACGCGCGAGGGCCTCGGCGCCGACTGTGGAGGCGCCGTAGGCGCTCGTCACGGGTGCGTGCGCCGCACCCGGACCAACACGGCGGTGATCACCGCCCGTTCACGTCCGGTCCCGCCGCCCGCTCTCCGTCTCGGCGGTCCGGGCGATGTTCCGGGCCATGCCGCCGAAGACCACGGCGTGGAACGGCGAGACACCCCACCAGTACGCCTGGCCCGCGAGCCCCTTCGGATGGAAGAGCGCCCGCTGCCGGTAGGACGTACGGCCCGCTTCGTCCCGCTCGACGGCCATCTCCAGCCACGCGAGGCCGGGCAGGCGCATCTCGGCACGGAGACGGAGCAGGCGTCCACGGTCGATCTCCTCCACGCGCCAGAAGTCCAGGGCGTCGCCGACCCGGAGACGCGTCGCGTCCCGGCGGCCGCGCCGGAGGCCCACTCCGCCGACGAACCGGTCGGCCCATCCCCGGACGGCCCACGCCAGCGGGAAGGAGTACCAGCCGTTCTCCCCTCCCACGCCCTCGATGACCTGCCACAGCGCGTTCGGGCCGGCGTCGACGACGCGTGACCGTTCGTCCGTGTAGAGGCTGCCGCCCGCCCAGTCCGGGTCGGTCGGCAGCGGGTCGCTCGGCGCGCCGGGCGGCGAGGCGGAGGACCAGCGGGTGGTGACCTGTGCGTCGTGCACCCGGCGGAGGGCGAGACGGAGCGATTCCTCGAACGGGACGGGCTGCCCGGCGCCGTCGGGAACGTACCGGGCGATGTCGTGCTCGCCGCACACCACCTCGTGCCGGAGCGACTCGGTGAGGGGCTTGGCCAAGGAGGCCGGCACCGGTGTGACCAGACCGATCCAGTGGCTCGAAAGCCGCGGGGTGAGGACGGGCACGGGGACGATGAGACGCCTGCGCAGCCCGGCGACCTCGGCGTACCGCACCATCATCTCCCGGTAGCTGAGCACGTCGGGTCCGCCGATGTCGAAGGTGCGGTTGACGTCGGCGGGCATGCCCGCGCTCCCCACCAGACAGCGCAGCACGTCGCGTACGGCGATGGGCTGGACCCTGCTGCCGACCCAGCTCGGCGTGACCATGACGGGCAGCCGTTCCGTCAGGTACCGCAGCATCTCGAAGGAGGCCGATCCGGAACCGATGACGACGGCGGCGCGCAGCACGGTGGTGGGGACACCCGAGTCGAGGAGGATGCGGCCCACCTCGGCGCGGGAGCGCAGGTGCGGCGAGAGCTCGCCCTCCGGCACTCCGCGCGGGGTGAGGCCGCCCAGATAGACGATCCGCCGCACTCCGGCGGAACGGGCCTCCGCGGCGAAGACACGGGCGGCCAGACGGTCCCTGTCCTCGAACTCCGCCGTCGAGCTCATGGAGTGGACGAGGTAGTAGGCGACGTCGACGCCGTCGAGCGCCGCGCGGAGGCTCGCGGCGTCGGTGACGTCACCGCGCACCGCCTCCACGCGGTCGGCCCAGGGAAAGTCACGGAGCTTGTCCGGATGCCGGGCGAGGCAGCGCACGCGGTGACCGCCGTCGAGGAGCTCCGGCACGAGTCGGCCCCCGACGTAGCCGGTCGCGCCGGTGACCAGGCAGCGGGCGCCTGCGGCCGGGCTGGGAGTGTTCATGCGCTGATCCGTTTCGCCGATCGCCTTGGCGTACACGCCCTACGCCGGTTCTTCGCCGTGGCGGGTGCGTGCGGATGCGGGCCGGGTTCATGACGGTACGGACGAGCGCTGCCGGGGGTTCGCGCGATCAGTTCGGGGCGGGGGCCCGGGTGGGGTCGGATGTGGCCGGCGCGGCCGGCCGGTAGAAGATGTCGATGTCCACCTCTTCGCCGCCGACCATCAGGGTGTCCCAGGCGCCGCTCTCCCACAGGGTCCGCAGGGTGGAGGAATCGAGCGTCTCCAGGTGGTTCCGGAGCGTCGCGTCGTCGGGCATGCCGGGGACGCGTGGTGCCAGCCGGTCGCGGATTCCCCGCAGCCGTTCCATCAGCGCGTCGAGGTCCGCGTCCCTCTCCAGGTCCTTCCCCTCCGACTCCTCGATGCTCTGTGCGATCTTCTCCTTGATCGCGCGGCTGACGCCGTTCTCGTCGGTGGTGATCATCGTGTTCCAGGCACGGCTCTTGTGCCGGTACTGGAGCATCGACATGGCCGCTTCGTGGCGGGCGAAGTCGGCGTCCCGGAACGCCCGGCCGGTCCAGGCGCCGTTGAGGGACCGCGCGAGTGAGATCGCCGAGCCCAGACCGCTGTTGAGCCCGCGGCCGGGCCAGAAGTGGATCGCGTTGGCGGCGTCGCCGAGCAGGAAGCCGTAGGTCCCCGGGGTGGTCGACGTGGCCGGGAGCAGCCGGGTGGTGAACCGTGGCCGCTGCACCATGTCGAGCCGGAAGGCCGTGACGGCGCTCAGGTCCCGCTCGGCGACGCCGAACAGGGCCAGCCCCTCCCGCACCCGCTTCCACAGGGCCGAGCCCCTGACCATGGCGGGCAGGAAGAGCGTGCTGTGCGTCGAGCACTGGAAGTCGCCGTGGTCGTCCCGTCCCATGACGCACGGGCGTGAGGCGATGCATTCCTCGAAGACGTGCCGGACCGGGTCGATGCCGATCACTTCCGCGGCCTCGGCGTCGGTGAGCCGCATGTTCAGGAAACCCTCGCCGCGGAGGGCGTTGAGGAGGAAGCGGTTCTGGGCCACGGTCAACAGGACCGTCATGGGGTCCGTCAGGGTCGATCTGACGCGCAGGCCGAGGACCACATCCTGAATGTGCCGGCCGTACAGCGAGTAGATGGACTTGTCGGCGTTGCCGAACTTGTCGGTGAAGTGCTCGCGCGTTCGGGAGCGACCCCCCTCGCAGACGGCGAGTACATGCCCCCGGGCCTCCGCCTGGTGATACTCGGCCGGGTCGAAAACCTCGGGAACCAGCCGGATCCGCTCCGGCTTCTCGTTGGCCAATTCGAGGAGGGTGTCCTCGATGTAGGCGATGCGGAGGTTCCTCGGTTTGTGGCCACGGAGCGAATCGGGGCCGACCGGCCACATTTCGGAGTACGCGTCGCCGCGGAAAAGCCGGGCCTGCACCTCTTCGGGGAGGTTCAGATACTGGCGGCTCTGTACGGTGACGACCTGCTGACGCCTGACGTTGCCCTGCCCTTCGCTCTTCCAGACGACCTTCGCCCCGTCCTGGACCCACCGCCCGTCGTACACGGTGACGGCCACGCGGGGACCCATGAGGTTTTCCAGGAGGAGGGCGAAGCTCAGCCCGACGGGGCCGCCGCCGGTCACCGTGACGTTCAGCACCGGCCCTGCCGCGAGGGTCGCCTCGGACGGGGTGACCGGCCCGAGCACGGAGAGGTCGAGGATGGTCTCCATCGCGTCGGCGGCTTCGAAGCGGAACGTCTCGGTGCCGATCTCGACGAGATCCCCGGGCTGCAGTTCGTGCGAGGTGACGCGCGTCCCGTTGACGCGTGTTCCATTACTGCTGCCGCTGTCGTAGAGGACGAATCCATGGCGTTCGCGACGCACCTCGGCGTGAAAGCGCGAGACGTTCCCCACCGTTATCACCACGCTGTTGTCGCTGTTGCGGCCCAGAGTGAGCGGTGTGGCGCCGATCGGAAACTGCTGTCCCGTCAGAGAGCCTTGATGGCCGACGAGCCGAGGAGGCATGGGTCACCCAATTCCATGAGTCACGGATCCGATGACGAAATGCGAAACCGACCACCCGGACGAACAGCACCCCCTGCGTCACACACGGCGAGCGGACCGGAACGCAGGGCTATGATATTCGGGTCGCGAGGCGTATGAGAAGGCGTGCGGACTCATCGGTCATCACACGGTGACCATACGGTGAAGATCTGAGAGTGGAGTTCCTGCGGGGACGGTTGAGGCCGATGTGCAGAAAGGCGCCCCGTGTTCCGTGCCCGCCTTCGGCCGCCATGCAAAAGGGCCCGCACGCCTGTGGCTGTGCGGGCCCTTTCTCGTCATCTCGTTATCTCGTCAGCCCGCGGACTCGCCGGCGTGCGGGCTCAGCACGCCGGCCGAGACCAGCACGATGAGCAGGATGCCGAGCAGGATCCGGTAGATCACGAACGGCATGAAGGACTTCGTGGTGATGAACTTCATGAACCACGCGATCACCGCGTACCCGACGGCGAAGGCGACGATCGTGGCGAAGACCGTCGGGCCCCAGGAGACGCTGCCGTCCGCGGCCGCGTCCTTCAGCTCCATCCCGCCGGAGGCGAGCACCGCCGGGATGGCGAGCAGGAAGGAGTAGCGGGCGGCGGCCTCGCGCGTGTAGCCCATCAGGAGACCGCCGGAGATGGTCGCGCCGGACCGGGAGACTCCGGGGATGAGCGCCATCGCCTGGCAGACGCCGTAGATCAGGCCGTCCCGCACGCTGAGGTCCCGGAGCGTCTTGCGCTCGCGGGCGGCCCGGTGCCGGCCGCCGACCTCGTCGCGGGCGGCGAGCCGGTCGGCGATGCCGAGGACCACGCCCATCACGATCAGCGTGGCCGCCGTGATCCGCAGATCGCGGAAGGGGCCCTCGATCTGGTCCTTGAGCGTGACGCCGAGGATACCGATCGGGATCGAGCCGACGATCACCAGCCAGCCCATCTGGGCGTCGTGGTCTGAGCGCATCGTCTTGTCCGTGAGGGAGCGGAACCAGGCCGTGACGATCCGGGCGATGTCCTTCCGGAAGTAGATCAGGACCGCCGTCTCCGTGCCGATCTGGGTGATCGCGGTGAACGCCGCCCCCGGGTCCTCCCAGCCGGCGAAGGCCGCGGTGAGACGCAGGTGCGCGCTGGAGGAGATGGGAAGGAACTCCGTCAGCCCCTGGACGAGTCCTAGGATGAACGATTCGAACCAACTCATGGGGCTAGGGCCGTCCCGTTTGTACGTGTGCGGTCAGAAGGTCGAGCGCAGCGTACATGCCCAAGATGACGGGCCCGTGGCGAGGCCCGTGGCGCTACCGGAGCACCGTCTCCCGCTCGGTCTCCGTGGCGGGAGCGGGGACGGCGGCCCGCAGGCCGTGCCGCTTGCGCCAGGCCACCACCGCCGCGCCGAGGCCCGACAGGACGATGAACCCCGCCGAGAAGAGGAAGGCCGGCGAGCCCGGCGAACCGGCCTGGGCGCCCGCCACCACGTACGCCGCCGTGTTCGGCAGCGAGCCGAGCGCGGTCGCCACGAGGAACGGCACGTAGCGCATCCGGGAGACGGCCGCGCAGTAGTTGGCCGCCGCGAACGGCACCCCCGGGAACAGCCGGATCGCCAGCATCGAACGGAACCCGTGCCGGCTCAGCTGCCCGTCCGCCGCCGTCAGCCAGCGGCCCCGCACGAACGGCCGCAGCGCGTCCTGCCCCAGGAACCGGCCGAGCGTGAACGCGATCCCGGCGCCGAGCACCGTCCCCGCCAGCGCGCCCGTCAGACCGGCCGCGGAACCGAACAGCGCGCCCGCCGCCAGATTGAGCACCGGCCGCGGTACGAACGCCGCCGCGCACACCCCGTACGCGAGCCCGAACAGCAGCACCGCACCGGCGCCGCTCGTGTGCGGCGGCCAGCCCGAGGCCAGCATCCGCTGCGGCTCGTAGAGCACCACGAGGGTGGCCGCCGTGAGCAGCAGCAGGGCCAGCAGCGACAGCCGCGAGCGGGGGGAGAGCAGGGCCCGGGAGCAGCGGCCGGCGAGAGAGCCCGGCGGCCGGGGGACGGGAGCGAGCATTCGGGGAGAGTAACGGACGTGTCCGTAGGAGCGCCGTAATGTGCGTCATGTCCGTCCGGTGCGGACCCGGATCGTCCGTCCGGTGCGGACCCGGATCGTCCGTCCGGTGCGCTCCTGGATCGCCCGTGCGTTGCGCGCCCGGATCGCCTGTCCGATGCGGAACCCGGATCGCCTGTCCGGTGCGGAACCCGGATCGCCTGTCCGATGCGGAACCCGGATCGCCTGTCCGATGCGGAACCCGGATCGCCTGTCCGGTGCGCGCCCGGACTGTCCGTTCAGCGCTGCCCCGGAGCGCGCCACGACCGAGAGGGCCCCATGACCGACACCGCGCCGCCCGCGAGCGCCCTCGTCGACACCGTCCTGGAGCGGCTCACCGCGGTCTACCCGGCCGCGGGCAACCCCTTCCGGGCCCAGGAGATGGTCGCGTACATGAAGGGCGCGGCCCCCTTCCTCGGCATCCGCACGCCCGAGCGCCGCGCCCTGTCCCGTACGGTCCTCGACGGCACCCCGCGCCCCGACGAGACCGACTGCGCCGCGATCGCCCTGCGCTGCTTCGACCTCCCCGAGCGCGAGTACCACTACTTCGCCGTCGACTACCTGCGCCGGCACGTCAAGCGCTGCTCCTCCGGCTTCCTCCCGGTCGCCCGCCGCCTCGTCACCACCGTCTCCTGGTGGGACACGGTCGACCACCTCGCCGCACATGTCGTCGGCGGTCTGGTGGCGGCCGATCCCGCCCTCGCCGGCGAGATGGACGCGTGGATCGACGACGAGGACCTGTGGGTCGCCCGCACCGCCCTCCTCCACCAGCTCCGCTTCAAGGACGCCACCGACGCCGACCGGCTCTTCGCCTACTGTCTGCGCCGCTCGGCCCACCCCGACTTCTTCATCCGCAAGGCGATCGGCTGGAGCCTGCGCGAGTACGGCAAGACGGCCCCCGCCGAAGTCCGGGCCTTCGTCGCCGCCCACGGCTCCCGCCTCTCCCCGCTCTCCGTCCGCGAGGCCCTCAAGAACCTCTGACCCCACCCCGGCCGCCGGACGGCACAACTCCTGCGCGAGACTCGGTACATGACGCAGATGGGGAACCGGGCGGGGAAGCGGACGGCACTGGTGCTCGGGGCCGGTGGGCTCGTCGGGGCCGGGTGGGAGATCGGGGTGCTGCGCGGGCTCCTCGACGCCGGAACCGATCTGACCGGTGCCGATCTCATCGTCGGCAGCTCCGCCGGGGCCGTCGTCGGGGCGCAGCTCGCCTGCGGGCGGCCCGGGCTCGACGCGCTGTACGAGCAGCAGCTCGACGGGGAGGCCACCGAGCCGGCCGTGCGGCTCGGCGTCCCGATGATCCTCCGGTACGCCGTCGCCGTCCTCCGGTCCCGTACCCCCGAGGAGTACGGGCGCAGGCTCGGCCGGCTCGCCCTCGCCGCCCCCACCGTCACCGAGGCCGACCGGCGTGCGACCGTCACCCGGCGCCTGGGCCGGGCCGGGGACTGGCCCGCGCGCCCGCTCCTCGTCACCGCGGTCGACGCCGAGACCGGCGAACTCACCGCCTACGACGAGGACAGCGGGGTCCCGCTGACCGACGCCGTCACCGCGAGCTGCGCCATCCCCGGCGTGTGGCCTCCGGCGACCATCGGCGGGCGCCGCTGGATCGACGGCGGCATCCACTCCACCGCCAACGCCCACCTCGCCGCCGGCTACGACCGGATCGTCGTCGTCGCGCCCAGTGCGCAGGGGAGCAAGGTCGTCCTCTCGCCGGCGCGGCAGGGCGCGGAGCTCGCGGCCGGTGGGGCACGGGTGGAGGTGATCACGCCGGACGCGGAGTCCCGGAAGGCCATCGGGCGGAACGCGCTCGATCCCGCGCACCGGGCCGCGGCGGCGCGTGCGGGGCGGGCGCAGGGTGCCTCCCGCGCCGAGGCGGTCGCCGCGGTCTGGACCGGATGACGCTCGCGCGGGCGAGGTCCTGCGGGTCACCGCGCGGGAAGCCGGTGCCCGGCACCGGGGGCACCACAGTGGTCGCGGCACAATGAAGGCGTGAACGAGAGCATTCCCGTCGTCCGTGAGGTCGACCAGGGCACCGCGCGCCTCATGCCCGATGTGGACCGGGAGCGGGCCTGGCTGCTGACCGTCGACGGCGCGCCCCAGTCCTACGTCGACCTCGACGATCCGGCGTACCTGGAGTTCGAGTACGCGCGGCGCCTCGCCCACGTCGTCGACGGCGCCGCCGAGGCCGGCACGCCCCTCGACGTGCTGCACCTGGGCGGCGGGGCGCTCTCGCTGCCCCGGTACGTCGCCGTCACCCGGCCCGGCTCGCGGCAGGACGTCGTCGAGGCCGACCGGGGGCTGCTCGCCCTGGTCGAGGAGCACCTGCCGCTGCCCGAGGGCTCGGGGACCACGGTGCACGGGGCGGACGCCCGCGCCTGGCTGGAGGCGGCACCGGACGCCTCGGCCGATCTGATCGTGGGCGACGTCTTCGGCGGCTCGCGCGTGCCCGCGCACCTCACCTCGGTCGAGTACGCGCGCGAGGTCCGGCGCGTGCTGCGGCCGGGCGGGCTCTACGCCGCCAACCTGGCCGACGGGGCGCCGTTCCCCTTCCTCCGCTCCCAGCTCGCCACCTTCGCCGCCGTCTTCCCGGAGCTCGCGCTCGTCGCGGAGCCCGCCGTGCTGCGCGGCCGCCGCTTCGGGAACGCGGTCCTGGTCGCCTCCGGCCGGGAGATCGACATCGCCCACCTCGCGCGCCGTGCGGCGGCCGACGCCTTCCCCGCGCGCGTGGAGCACGGGGAGACGCTCGTCCGGTTCACCGGCGGCGCGCAGCCGGTCCTCGACGCCGGGGCCGTACCGTCACCCGTTCCCCCGGAGGGCGCCTTCGGCATCGGCTGAGGGACCGGGGGCCCCGGCGCCGCCCGCGACCTCCTTGGTGTGCGGGCGCCGCGTCAGGTTCCGTACGTCCGGCACGAAGAGGACCAGCGCGGTGACCAGGACCATCAGCGCCGCCGCGCCCCACAGCGCCTCGCTCCGGCCGAACGCGCTCTCCGCCGGGCCCGCCAGGGCCGTGGACAGCGGCAGCAGCGCCGTCGAGCCGAACCAGTCGTACGCGGACACCCGGGACAGCTTCTCCTCCGGGATCTCCTGGTGCATGGTCGTCATCCACGAGACGCCGAAGACCTCGATCGCCACGCCGCTGACGAACATCGCCGCCGTCAGGCCCGCCGCGTCCAGCGGCACCGCGAGCGCCGCCGAGGGCAGGGCGATCGGGAAGACGCACAGGGTCCCGACGAACAGCATCCGGCGCGGCTTCCACCGGGTCATCAGGACGGCACCCGCGACGGTCCCCGCCCCGTACGCGGCGAGCGCGATGCCCCAGGGGCGCGAGCCGCCCAGCTCGTCCCGGGCGACCAGCGGCCCGAACACCGACTCGACGGCGCCTATCAGTCCGACCACCACCGAGAACTGGGCGACGATCGACCACAGCCAGGGCCGGCCGACGAACTCCTGCCAGCCCTCCTTCAGATCCGCGAAGAGCCCGCCGCCGGGGGCGCGGTCCGGGATGCCGCTCACGTCGAGGAAGGCCCGCAGACCACCCGCGACGGCGAAGGCGACCGCGTCGATGGCGAGGACCCAGCCCGGTCCGACGAAGGCGACGAGTGCGCCGCCGAGCGCGGCACCGCCGATGGCGGCGCCGTGCATCGCCATCCGGAAGACGGCGAAGGCGCGGCTCGCCTGCTCCCCGCTGACACTGGACATGAGCATGCCCTCGGCCGCCGGGTTGAAGAAGGCCTGGCCGGTGCCGCAGAGCGCGGTGAGCACCATCATCTGCCAGATGCGGGCCTCGCCGGAGAGCACGAGGACGGCGAAGGCGGCCTGCGAGACGCAGTTGAGGGCGTTCGCCGCGACCATCACCCGGTGCCGGGGCAGTCGGTCGGCCACCGCCCCGCCGATGAGCAGGAAGAGGACCAGCGGCAGGAAGCGGGCCATGGCCACGAGCCCCACGTCGCCGGCGTCGCCCCCGGAGTCGAAGACCGCCCAGGTCGTGGCGATCAGCGCGCCGTGCGTGCCGAGGTTGGTCACGATCGTGGCGGCGGTGAGCAGGAGGTAGTTGCGGCCGGCCCACTCGGGACGGCGGGATCGGGACGTGGCCGGGCGGGGGGAGGGGGAGGAGGCGGGTGTGGTCACCCCGGGACTATCCCTGGCCCCTTCCCGTCCTGCCAACCCGATATCCGGACGGTCCGTCAGGGCGCGGAGCCCGACCGGCCGGGGCCACCGGGGCCACCGGGAGGGGCCACCGGGACCGCCGGGACCACCGGGACCGCCGGGGCCACCGGGACCGGCGCGGCCGGGCCCGGTGGCCGGAGGGGTCAGGCGGAGGGCGCGAGCCGGACCGTGGAGAGGATCTGCCGGATCGTCGCGTCGGGCAGCTCGTCCTTGACGCCGTCCGCCCCGTAGAGCACCCAGGTCGAGAAGTCGCCCGCGGCGTTCTTGAAGGAGAAGGCGATCGACTTCCCGTCCGTCTCGCACTTGTTGCGCTTCTTCACGCCCGGCGCGGTGGCCGTCGCCATGCTGCCGGTGAGACCGGACTTCGTCGTGTACGGAACCGGCTTGGTGATCTTGATGGTGCTCTGCGGCATGTGCTGCGCGTAGCCGCCCCACACCCAGGTGCCGGCCTCGCTGCGCGCGAGGGTCAAGGTGTCCTTGGCGCCCTGGCCGCCCTTGGTGCCGGCCGTGGACAGGCCCCAGGACTCCTCGGTGCCGTTCTTGTCGACGTCGTACGTGCACCACTTGCTCTTGAAGCTCGTGGGGCTGGACATCGTCACCAGCGGGGTGCCGCCGCCCTTCTTCTCGTCCTCGAAGAAGGTGATCGAGCCCGGCTTGTACACCTCCCACTCCGGCGGTACGTCGAAGAGGGTGCCGTACTTCGGGTTGTAGACGACCTTCCAGCCGGGGATCGTCGGCTGCTGCGCCGCGCCGTCGCGCGGGTTGGCGATCCCGGAGGACTGGTCGGGCGCCGGGGCGGACGAGGGGTCCGCGGAGGCGGTGGCCGTGACGGACGGCTTGGGGGCGTCGGCGGCGTTCTTCTCGTCGTCGTCCTTGCCGAGCACCAGGAATCCGGTGACTCCGGCCGCGACGACCACGGCGGTGGCGGCGACGATCGCCACGATCGTCGTCTGCTTCTTGTTCCCGCCGTCGGGCCCGCCGGGCTGTCCGGGGCCCGGCACGGCGTACTGCTGCGGCACGGTCGGCTGCTGGTACGGGTTCGGGTAACCCGGCTGCGCGCCGTACCCCTGCTGCGGCTGACCGGGCTGCGCGGGCGGCTGCTGCGGGTAGCCCGGCTGTGTCGGCGGTTGCTGCGGGTAGCCGGGCTGTGTCGGCGGCTGCTGGTACCCGGGCTGGGTGGGCGGCTGCTGATACGGGTTCGGCTGCTGGTACCCCGACTGCTGGTAGGGGTTCTGACTCTGGTCCTGCGGGTTCTGCTCGCCCCCGGGCGGCTGCTGTCCTGGCCACATGGCCAGTAACCATAGAGGTGCGGGGGCCGCTCGACCACGCCCGCCCCCGGGCCGGGGCCGAGCGGGGGGCGGGCAGGGGATGGCCAAGGCTGCTACTCGTGGGTAACATCACGGTCCATGAGCGCAGACCAGAAGTCGATCGGCGAGGCACTCGCCGCCACGGTCCCCATGGCCGGAACCCTGAACCTGGAGTTCCAGGAGACCACCGCCGAGCGCGCCGTCGTGCGCCTCCCGGACCAGTCCGCCTACCACAACCACCTCGGCGGCCCGCACGCCGGAGCGATGTTCACCCTGGCCGAGTCCGCCAGCGGTGCCATCGTGCTCGCGGCCTTCGGCGACCAGCTGCACCGGGCGGTCCCGCTCGCCGTCAGCGCCGAGATCGGCTACAAGAAGCTGGCCATGGGCGTCGTCACGGCCACCGCCACCCTCGGCCGCCCCGCCGCCGAGGTCGTCGCCGAACTCGACGCCGGAGAGCGGCCCGAGTTCCCGGTGCGGATCGACATCACCCGTGAGGACGGCGCCGTGACCGGCGAGATGACGGTCCTCTGGACCCTGCGCCCGAACTCCTGACCCCGGACGCCGCGTACCGCCCCCGCACCCTTCCCGGGTGCGGGGGCGGTCGTGTTCCCGGCGGCGCCCCCTCGGGGTCGAGGGCCGTTCGTCCTGACCAGGTAGGCTTTTCGGGCGTGCCCGCCGACGTGCGTGCAGGGCCATCGAGCAGCTGAGCAGCCGACACGGGAGGAACCGCGTGCACGTCCAGGAGTGGCTGGAGACGATCCCTGCGGTCGCCGTCTACGTCCTTGTGGGGGTGGTGATCGGGCTGGAGAGCCTGGGCATCCCGCTCCCCGGCGAGATCGTGCTCGTGAGCTCGGCGCTGCTCGCCTCGCAGCACGGCGACATCAATCCGTACGTCCTCGGCGCCTGCGCCACCGCCGGCGCGATCATCGGCGACTCGATCGGTTACGCGATCGGCCGCAAGGGCGGACGGCCGCTGCTCGCCTGGCTCGGCAGGAAGTTCCCCAAGCACTTCAGCGAGGCCAACATCGGGCTCGCCGAGAACTCCTTCCAGAAGTGGGGCATGTGGGCGGTCTTCTTCGGCCGCTTCATCGCCCTCCTGCGGATCTTCGCGGGGCCGCTCGCGGGCGTGCTGAAGATGCCGTACTGGAAGTTCCTCATCGCCAACGTCCTCGGCGGCATCCTCTGGGCCGGCGGCACCACGGCCGTCATCTACTCGGTCGGCATCGTCGCCGAGGCCTGGCTCAAGCGCTTCTCCTGGCTGGGCCTCGTCCTCGCCGTCCTGATCGGCATCGCCTCGATGCTCATCGTCAAGAACCGCGCCAAGAAGGCGGCGGCGCAGCGGGCCGAGGCCGCGGAGCCGGAGCCGGTCCCGGCGGCGGACTGAGCACGGACGGTACGCGTACGCGGCGGAGGGCGGCACCCGGGAACGGGCGCCGCCCTCCTTCGCGTACGCCGGTCAGTCCTCGAAGGCCTCGGCGTGCCCCTTGGCGAGCAGCAGGTACATCTCGGCGTTCAGCTGGATGCCCGCCTTCTCCTCGTCGGTCAGCGGCCGGCGCACCTTGGCGGGGACGCCGGCGACCAGCGAGCCCGGCGGGATCTCCATGCCCTGCGGGACGAGCGCCTGGGCGGCGACGAGCGAGCCGGCGCCGATCCGGGCCCCGTTGAGGACCGTCGCGCCCATGCCGACGAGCACGTCGTCCTCGATCACGCAGCCGTGCACGGTCGCGTTGTGGCCGACGGTGACCCGGTCGCCGATGGAGACGGGGAAGCCGGGGTCGACGTGGACGGTGCAGTTGTCCTGGATGTTGGAGTCCTCGCCGATCGCGATCGGACCGCAGTCCGCCCGCAGGACGGCGTGGTACCAGACGCTGGCGCGGGCGCCGAGGGTGACCTCGCCGAGCACCACGGAGGTCGGGGCGGTGAAGGCGGTCGGGTCGATCTGCGGCTCCTTGCCGCCCACTCCCTTGATCAACGCCTCTGTCATGGTTCGCTCCTGATCGTCAGCCGTCGTGTCACGCCCGGGGGTGCCCCCGGGCGCAGCCTATGCCGTGCTCATGACGGACATCACAGCGCACCGCGGTGATCAGGCAGGACGGCGCCGACTACGGTGGCCGGGTGCCCAGGAACAGAAACACGTTCTCATCCCTCGCCGCCTGGCGGCGCCGGGTCCTCGCCCGAGCCGTGCAGGGCGGCTGGCGCTGGGTGCAGCAGGCCGGCTCCGTCACCGCCGAACACCCGGGGAAGCTGCGGTTCCGCCGCCTCGGCGCCGGCACCCGGCTCGCCTTCCCGCAGGGCACGGTCTTCGGTGAGCCGTGGATCGAGATCGGCGAGTGCTGCATCATCGCCGAGCAGGTCACGCTGACAGCGGGGATGCTGCCGGACCTCGACCTCGGGGCGGACACCGTCCTGACCCTCGGCGACGGGGTCGTCCTCGGGCGGGGCAGCCATGTCATCGCCGACGCGAAGGTGACGATCGGCTCGGACACGTACTGCGGCCCGTACGTCTACATCACCTCGACCAACCACAGTTACGACGACCCGGACGAGCCCGTGGGCCGTCAGTGGCCCCGCTCGGAACCGGTCTCCATCGGCCCCGGCTGCTGGCTCGGCACGGGCGCGGTGATCCTGCCCGGGGCGCGCCTGGGCCGGAACGTCGTCGTCGCGGCGGGCGCGGTGGTACGCGGCGAGGTCCCGGACCACTCGGTCGTGGCGGGCGCCCCGGCGAAGGTCGTCCGCAGCTGGGACCCGGAGAACGGCTGGCAGCCCCCACTCCGCACCCCGGCTCCGACCCCCATCCCGGAACACGTCACCCCGGAGCAACTGGCCGCGCTCGCGGCCTGGGAGGCGCATCGCGCCGGGGACTCCGAGTCCGTCCCGTCGTGACCCGAGGGCCCCGGCCTTCCTAGCCCGTCGCCAGGAGGACCGTGCCCACCAGGGCGAGGCCCGCGCCCGCCGCCTGGACGGCGCGGAGGCGTTCCTTGAGGACACCGCGGGCCGCCAGGGCCGTGACCACCGGGTAGAGGCTGGCGAGGACGGCGGCGACGGTGACCGGGCCCTGCTGGGCGGCGAGCGCGTACGTGCCGTTGGCGGCGACGTCCGCCAGGCCCACGAAGGCGAGGGCCGGGAGCGCGGCGCGGACGACCCCGGGCCCGCCCTCGGGGAGCGCGCGGCCGCCGCGCCGCACCGAGGCGTACAGGGCTCCGCCGCCGACCAGGACGTTGGTGACGCGCTGGACGAACAGGGCGAGGAACAGGCCCGTGACGGTCGTGGACGCCTCGGCGATGAGCGCCATCACCGAGCCGAAGCCGAAGGCCGCGACCAGGGTCAGCAGGACCGCCTGGCGCTGGACGGGCGCCCCGCGCAGCTCCGGTCCGCCCGCGAGCACCACGCCGAGGATCGCCACCGCGATCCCGGCGAACTGGAGCAGCCCCGGCCGGTCGCCGACGAGGAGGCCGACGGAGACGGGGACGATCACGCCGAGCGAGCCGAGCGGGGAGACCACGCCCATCGGGCCGAGCGCGAGCGCCTTGTAGAACGCGAGCATGGCCGCCGGGCCGACGACGCCCGCCCCCACCGCGTACCAGAGCTGGGGTCCCGCCTCGGTCCAGGCACCGGTCGCGAGGACGATCGAGCCGAGGACGAGTACCGCGAGGATCTGCGAGACCACGACGACGGTGAGGGCGGGGATCCGCCGGGTGAGGAGCCCGCCCCCGAAGTCGGCGAGGCCCCAGAGAAGGCTGGTGGCCAGGGCGAACAGGGCGGTCATGAATCCTCGCAGGGGCGTGCGGCAGTACAGTGCAGTGAACCATCGGGTGCACCCCACCGTAGTTCAGTGCATTGAACTCTGTCATCCAGAATATTGGACGGAATGTGTCGGACCTCGACCAGCTCACGCAGTCGCTCGCCCGGAACCTGAAGCGCTGGCGCAAGGAGCGGGGACTCACCCTGGACGCGCTCGCCGCACGCGCGGGCGTCAGCCGCGGCATGATCATCCAGATCGAACAGGCCCGGACCAACCCCAGCGTCGGCACCACCGTGAAGCTGGCCGACGCCCTCGGCGTCTCCATCACCACCCTCCTCGACTACGAGCAGGGCCCCCAGGTCCGCCTCGTCCCGCCCGGCCAGGCCGTCCGCATGTGGTCCACCTCCACCGGCAGCCACACCACCCTCCTGGTCGGCACCGAGGCCCGTGGCCCGCTGGAGCTCTGGTCCTGGACCCTCATGCCGGGCGACGGCAGCGCCTCGGACCCGCACCCGGAGGGCACGGTCGAGCTGCTGCACGTCACCGCCGGGACGCTCACCCTGATCGTGGACGACGAAGAGCACCCGCTGCCCGCCGGCACCTCCGCCGTCTTCGAGGCCAACGTCGCGCACTCCTACCGCAACGACGGCGACGAACCGGCCGAGATGACGATGGCCGTCTCCATCCCGCCCGTACGCTGACGCCCGCACGCCGACGCCCCACGCCGACGCCCGTACGCCGACCGCCCACACGCCGACGCCTCGATGCCGACGCCCGCACGCCGACGCCCGAACGCTGAGACGGGCCGCCATGCGCCCGCTCGCGCTTGTTAGCGTGAAGCGCATGCGCGCACCCATCGGAAACTTCGACGACGCCCGGCCCGCCCCCGACTGCCTGGACCTGCTGACCGACCCCGTCGCGGCCGCCGTCCGCAGCTGGGCGGGCCCCGTCCCCGCCGACCAGCTGGTGTACGTGGACACCGACCCGGCCATCGCCGACACGGCCGTCTTCGTGGAGCACTACGGGCCCGAGCTCCTCGACGCGTCCGCCAACTGCGTGGTCGTCGCGGGCAAGCGCGGCGAGACGACGACCCTCGCCGCGTGCCTCGTGAAGTCGGCGACCCGCGTCGACGTCAACGGCGTCGTCCGCAAGCACCTCGGCGCCCGCAAGGCCTCGTTCGCCCCGATGGACACCGCGACCGGCGAGACCGGCATGGAGTACGGCGGGATCACCCCCATCGGCCTCCCGGCCGACTGGCCCCTCCTCGTCGACGCCGCCGTCGTCGACACCGAGTGGGTCCTCGTCGGCAGCGGCCGTCGCCGGGGCAAGCTCATCGTCCCCGGCAAGGCCTTCGCCCAACTCCCGGGCGCCGTCGTCCTGGAGGGCCTCGGCGTCCCCGTCGGCTGAGCCGCCGGACCCTCAGCCGAGGCGCGGTATCTCGATCGCGGGGCAGCGGTCCATGACCATGTCGAGCTCTGCCTCCCGCGTGCGGGCGAAGGCCTCGTCGTCGATGACGTCCAGCTGGAACCAGACCGCCTTGGCGCCGATCGCGACGGCCTCGTCGGCGACGGCGCCCGCCAGCTCGCTGTTCACGAAGACGTCGACGACGTCGACCGGGAACGGGATGTCGGCGAGCGAGGCGTAGCCCTGCTCGCCGTGGACCGTCTCCGCCTTCGGATGGACCGGGACGATCCGCTTGCCGAAGCGCTGGAGGACCGCCGCCACCCCGTACGCGGCACGGGCCCGGTTCGTCGAGAGTCCGACCACCGCCCACGTGTCGCCCGTGGACGTCAGGATCCGCCGCACCGTCTCCGCAGCGGAGTACGCGCCGGGGTCCGTGGTCGTCGTGTCTACGCTCATCGCTTCTGCTGCCTCTCGTCGGCGCGGCCCGTCCTCCATGTGAACGAGCCGCGCCGGGCCGTGATTCCCGTACGCGCGAACCACGGGCCCTGAGATGTCCCCTACGGGCCGCTCAGCCGCCCCACGCCCGCCGTTCGGCCTCCCGCGGCGCCTCGACCAGGGACGGCAGGCCCGGGCCGAAGGTCATCACCGGACGGGCCGGATCCCACGGGCGCCAGCCCGGGTCGCCGGTCTTCGCGAACGCCACCCAGGCCGCGTGCATGGCCGTGGCCAGGCCCTGGGGAGCATCCGGGCCCGTCAGCGCGCGCGTCTCCGGCAGGTCGAGCGTGTCGAAGACGAAGCCGAGTTCGAGCGCGTGGCAGGCGCGGAGGTCGAGTACGGGGGAGGGCCAGCCGAACTCGTACAGATACGTCGCGGCGGCCCCTACGGAGTTCAGCCGCGCGTCCGCGAACATGTTCAGCGGGATCCGCAGCAGCTTGTCCGCCGCGAGGACACCCAGGATCTCGCCCGGCTTCTCCTGCGGCCGGCCCGCTCGGTACACCTTCGCGACGTGGGGCGGTATCTGCCCCTTGCGGAGCAGGAACCGCTGAGCCAGGGACCCCACCCGTTCGGTGAGTCCGCCCGGCACGAACCACAGTCGGTACTCATCCGTGGTCGTGCCCATCAGCAGCTCCACGTCCGCCGAAGCGCCGTCCGCGAGCAGGTCCCCCGGATGGTCCGGCAGGACGTCACCGTCCACCGCGATGTGGAAGGGGTGTCTGCCGAGCACCGGCGTGCCCTTGCCCGTCACCGCGGTCTGCGCCGCGAGCAGCTGCTCCCGGTCCACCCGGGCGAACGCCTCTGCCGTCGCCGGCACCTTGAGCCGCGCGGCCATCGCCTCCGTGGTCCTGCGGGCGAGGGCCATCGACCGGGCGCTCGGCGCCCCGCTCTGGAGCACGGCCCGCCGGAAGAGGCCCTTCGCGAGCGGCGAGGCCATCAGGGCGGCGATCGAGATCGCACCGGCCGACTCGCCGAACACGGTGACCCGCTCCGGGTCCCCGCCGAAGGCCGCGATGTTCTCCCGTACCCAGGTCAGTGCGGCGATCTGGTCGCGCAGACCGAGATTGGCGGGCGCGTCGGGGAAGACTCCGAATCCCTCGATGCCGAGACGGTAGTTGACCGAGACGAGCACCACGCCGTCCCGGGCGAAGGCGGTGCCGTCGTAGACGGGGACCGCCGAGGAGCCGTGGACCAGCGACCCGCCGTGGATCCAGACCATGACGGCACGCCCGCCGTCGCCGGGTCCGGCGGCCGGCCAGGGGGCCCATACGTTGAGGTTGAGGCAGTCGTCGCCCGCGACATCGGGGTCGGGGAGCAGCGCGTCGAGCGGCGGGGCGTACGGGCGCTTGGGCGCCGTCGGCCCGAAGGCGAGGACGTCCCGTACCCCTTCCCAGGGCTCCGCCGGCTCCGGCGCGCGGAACCGCAGCTCCCCGACGGGGGCCTGCGCGTAGGGGATTCCGAGGAAGGCCGCCACGCCGTCCTTCAGGCTGCCGCGCAGAACGCCGTTTTGCGTGCAGACCCCGGGACCGTCCTGGACGTGTTCCGCGATGTGCTCCGACATCTACTCACCTTTCTCAGGGGCGACGGTGACGCACCGTCAAGATGATGCGGCCAGGGCGGAGCCTCCGGTCAACCCCGCGACACCAGCGCGCGCTTGAGGACCTTGCCCGTCGGACCGAGCGGCAGCTCCTCGACGAACCGCACGATCCGGGGGTACTTGTGACGGCCGAGCCGCCCCCGCGCCCAGTGCACCAGCTCCTCCTCGGAGAGCGGGGCGGCGCCGTCCCGGCGTACCACCACCGCGCACACCTCCTCGCCCTTGGCCTCGTCGGGGACGCCGATCACCGCGACCTCCGAGACCGAGGGGTGGCGCACCAGGACCTCCTCGACCTCGCGCGGATAGATGTTGAAGCCGCCCCGGATGACCAGATCCTTCTTGCGGTCCACGATCCGCAGGAAGCCGTCCTCGTCCCGGACACCCAGGTCGCCCGTGCGGAACCAGCCGTCCACGACCGCCGCCGCCGTGGCCTCCGGGTCGTCGAGGTACCCGGCGAACACGTTGTGCCCGCGCACCACCACCTCCCCGATCCCGCCGTCCGCGAGCAGCCGGATCTCCCCCTCGACGGCGGCGTCCGCGATCCCCACCTCGACGCCCCAGACCGGGTGCCCGACCGTGCCGGGCCTGCGGCCGATGTGCGGCTGGTTGAAGGTCGCGACCGGTGAGGTCTCCGTCAGGCCGTACCCCTCCAGGACCTGGGTGCCGAAGGTCTCCTCGAAGCGCTCCAGGACGGCGACCGGCAGCGCCGCACCGCCCGACACGGCAGCCCGCAGGGCCTCCGGCCGCAGCTCGGAGACGGCCGCCGACTCCACCAGGGCGTGGTACATCGTCGGCACGCCCATGAAGACCGTCACGCCCTCGTCGACGAGCACCCGCAGAGCCGCGGGACCGCTGAACCGGGGCATCAGGACGAGCGTCGCACCCTGCCGGAGCGTCCCGTTCATCGCGCAGGTCTGGCCGTAGCTGTGGAAGAGCGGCAGACAGCCGAGGACGACGTCGCCCGTGCCGAGGCCCAGCAGATCCTGCGAGGTCACGGACGCGTTCATGACGATGTTGAGATGGGTCAGCAGGGCGCCCTTGGGGCGGCCCGTCGTCCCGCTCGTGTAGAGGATCACGGCCGTGTCCGAAGGCTCGGCCGGCTCGGCCGCGACCAGCGGCTCCGCGGCCGACGGCGCCCCCTGGAAGGCGCGCACCCCGGCGGCGCGCGCGGCCTCGTCCGCCACCGGCCACAGCGGCCCGCCGCTCACGATGCCGACCGCGCCGCTGTGCTCCAGGACGTACCGCACCTCGTCGGCGACGAGCAGCGCGTGCACCGGCACGACCGTCGCGCCGGCCGCGAGCGCCCCGTAGTACGTCCGCAGGAACTCGGTCGTGTTCGGCAGCAGCACGGCCAGCCGGTCACCCGGCTTCACCCCGGCCTCCCGCAGCCCGGCGGCGCAGCGCAGCGCCTCCGTCCACAGCTCCCGGTAGGTGAGCCGGGTCGCGCCCTCGACGACCGCGATCCGGTCGGGGAAGTGGCGGGCGGACTCGCCCAGCACGCCGGCGACGCTCAGTGACATGACACGCTCCAGGGACGCGGTATCGACGGCGGATGAAACACGCCGTTGACATTCGGGTGACACGGCACAGAATCCACCGCGGACCGCCCGGACACCATGTGCGGATGCCCATCCTGTGGCCGGTCGAGCTGGGCAGCAGCCCCGCGGGGGCGCCCGCCCCGTGGCAATCGCCAAATCACGGCGTTACCGTGCGAGCCATGACGCACCGCCCGGTCACCGCCGACGAGCCCGGAGGGGCCCGCTCCGGCGGCACCCCCACGCCCCTCGGCGGCTCCGGTGGCTCCGGGGCGCTGCGCCGCGCCCTCGCCACGGCGATGCTCGCCGACGTCGACCGGCTCACCGACCGCGCCGTCGACGACATCCGCGCCCACTCCGGTACGTACGCCTCCGGCGCGCCCGTCACCCGCGAGGACCTCTGGGAGATCTGCCGCGACAACCTCCGGCGGGCCCTGGAGGACTTCGGCGGCCTGCCCCCGACCGGCGGCGACTTCGAGCGGGCGGCCCGCGAGACCGGCCGCCGCCGCGCCGAGCAGGGCGTCCCGCTCGACACCGTGCTCCAGGCCTACCGGCGCGGCGGCCGGGTGCTGTGGCAGGTGATGGCCGAGCACCTCCGGGGCCGGGCCGGACGGGAGTCCGACCGGCGGGACCTCGAACTCGACATGGCGGGCGAGGTCTGGGAGACCATCGACCGCTACTCGGTCGCGATGGCCGACGCGTACCGGATCACCCAGCTGGAGTTGCAGAGCCGCCAGGACACCCGCCGGGTCGCCCTCTTCGAGGCCCTGCTCGACGGCCGCGCCGACGACCCGGCCGTCGCCTCCGCCGCGGCGGCCGCGCTCGGCGTCCCCGCCGTCGACCGGTACGTCGTCGTGGTCGCCGCGCAGGACCCCGCCGCCCCGCCGCACCCCGCGCCCGCCCTGGAGGACCAGGGCATGTGGTCCTTCTGGCGGCCCCGCTCCGGCCGCTACGCCGGCATCGTCCGGCTGCCCCGCCGCGCCGCCCACGGCGGACGGCCGGCGACCGCGACCGGCGACGGCGCCGACCCGGCCGTACGGACCCTGCTCGCCGCCCTGCGCGAGCGGACCGGCGCCACCGCGGGGGTCTCCCCGGAGTTCGAACGCCTCTCCCAGGCCGGGCGCGCCCTCCGGCTCGCCGAGCAGACCCTCCGTACCCTCCCCGCAGGCGGCGGCGAGGTCGCCGTCTTCGACGACCGGCTGGCCGAGGTGCTGCTCAGCGGGCGCGCCGACATCGCCGAGCGGATCGTCACCGTCCACCTCGGACCGGTGCTCGCCACCGGCGGCGAGCGGGCGGCGCTCCTCACGACCCTCCGGGCCTGGCTCGACCACGGCTGCTCGGCCTCACGGGCCGCCGAGCAGCTGTACTGCCACCGCAACACCGTCCTCAACCGCATCGGCCGCATCACCGAGCTCACCGGCCGTTCCAGCGAGTCCGGAGAAGCCCGCCTCGGCTGGGCCCTCGCGCTCCGCGCCCTCCCGTACGCCGGACTCGCGCCCGAGGCGGAAGCCCCCGGCGCAGGCCTCGAACCCACCGCCGCGGAACCCGGGCCCGGCGGGCCGTAGCGCACCCGGAACGGCCGCCGCAGAGCCCGGGCCCGGCGGGCCGTAGGCTGGTCGGATGCAGGAGCAGTACCGCACGCTGGCCCGCGAGGGTGTGCACGAGACCGAGATCAACCGCTCGCGCTTCCTCTGCGCGCTCGCGCCCGTCGCCGACGAGCGGGAGGCGCAGGAGTTCGTCGCGCGGATCCGCAGGGAGCACCCGACCGCCACCCACAACTGCTTCGCGTACGTCATCGGCGCCGACGCCTCCGTGCAGAAGGCCAGCGACGACGGCGAACCCGGCGGCACCGCCGGCGTCCCCATGCTCCAGATGCTGCTGCGCCGCGAGATGCGCTACGTCGCCGCTGTCGTCACCCGCTACTACGGCGGCGTGAAGCTCGGCGCGGGCGGTCTGATCCGCGCGTACGGCGGCGTGGTCGGCGAGGCGCTCGACGCGCTCGGCACCGTCACCCGGCAGCGCTTCCGGCTCGCCACCGTCACCGTCGACCACCAGCGCGCGGGCAAGCTGGAGAACGATCTGCGGGCCACCGGCCGCGCCGTCCGCGAGGTGCGGTACGCCGACGCCGTGACGATCGAGATCGGCCTCCCGGACGCGGACGTCCCCGCCTTCCGCGGCTGGCTCGCCGACGCCACGGCGGGCACGGCCTCCTTCGAACTCGGCGGCGAGGCGTACGGGGACGCGTGATGCGTCACACCTGACCTGCCGAACGCCACGTCCGCACCGGGGACCGCCCCACGCACGCGCGTGGACCCGCCCCGCCCACCCTCCCGCTCGGGATAGCGTGGTGGGCGCACTTCGAAGCGCGCGTCGACACGCACAACGACGCACGCATCGAGGCGCGCATCAACGGGAACCGGCGGCGAGGAGCGGGCACATGCGGGGTGGGACGGCATCGTGAGGCTCCTGCACACCTCGGACTGGCACCTCGGCCGGTCCTTCCACCGCGTCGGCCTCCTCGAAGCCCAGGCCGCCTTCCTCGACCACCTCGTGGCGACCGTCCACGCGCACGACGTGGACGCCGTCCTCGTCGCCGGGGACGTCTACGACCGGGCCGTGCCCCCGCTGCCCGCCGTCGAGCTCTTCGACACCGCGCTGCACCGCCTCGCCGAGGCCGGGGTGCCCACCGTCATGATCTCCGGCAACCACGACTCGGCCCGCCGGCTCGGCGTCGGCGCCGGACTCATCGAGCGGGCCGGCATCCACCTGCGTACCGACCCCGACGGCATCGGCACCCCCGTCGTCGTCTCCGACGCCCACGGTGAGGTCGCCCTCTACGGGCTGCCCTACCTCGAACCCGCACTCGTCCGCGAGCGGCTCGGCGCCGAGAAGGCCGGCCACGAGGCGGTGCTCGCCGCCGCCATGGACCGGGTCCGCGCCGACCTCGCCGGCCGGCCCGCCGGCACCCGCTCCGTCGTCCTCGCCCACGCCTTCGTCGCGGGCGGCGCGCCCAGCGACAGCGAGCGGGACATCACCGTCGGCGGTGTATCCGCCGTCCCCACCGGGATCTTCGACGGCGTCGACTACGTCGCCCTCGGCCACCTCCACGGCAGCCAGACCCTCACGCCGCGCGTCCGCTACTCCGGCTCGCCGCTCGCCTACTCCTTCTCCGAGGCCGACCACCGCAAGACGATGTGGCTGATCGACCTCGGCGAGAACGGGGCGATCACCGGCGACGTACGCCTCGACTGCCCCGTTCCACGCCCCCTCGCCCGGATCCGGGGGCGGCTCGACGACCTCCTCGACGACCCCGCGCTCACCCCGCACGAGCAGTCCTGGGTCGAGGCCACCCTCACCGACCCCGTGCGGCCCGCCGAGCCCATGGCCCGGCTCACCGGACGCTTCCCGCACACCCTCAACCTGGTCTTCGACCCCGAGCGGACCGGGGACGACCCCGGCGCCTCCTACGCCCAGCGGCTCCGGGACCGCAGCGACCAGCAGATCGCGGAGGACTTCGTGGCCCACGTACGCGGCGGCGCCGCCCTCGACGGCGCCGAACGGGCCGTCCTGCACGGCGCGTTCGACGACGTCCGCGTCGACCTCACCGAGCGCGAGGTGGGCCGGTGAGGCTGCACCGCCTGGAGATCACCGCGTTCGGGCCGTTCGGCACCACGCAGAAGGTCGACTTCGACGCCCTGTCCTCCGCCGGGCTCTTCCTCCTCCACGGGCCGACCGGCGCCGGCAAGACCTCCGTCCTCGACGCGGTCTGCTTCGCCCTGTACGGCAGCGTGCCCGGCGAGCGCCAGAGCCGCGGCGCCTCCCTGCGCAGCGACCACGCCCCCGTCGGCACGTACACCGAGGTCCTCCTCGAACTGACCGTGGGGGACCGGCGCCTGGAGATCACCCGCCGCCCGGCCCAGCAGCGGCCCAAGAAGCGCGGCGGCGGCTTCACCACCGAGAAGGCCCAGACCTGGCTCCGCCAGTACGACCCGGCCACCGGCGAATGGGCCGGCCTCAGCCGCTCCCACCAGGAGACGGGAGAGGAGATCACCCAGCTCATCGGCATGAGCCGCGAGCAGTTCTGCCAGGTCGTCCTCCTCCCGCAGGGCGACTTCGCCCGCTTCCTGCGCGCCGACGCCGAGGCCCGTGGCAAGCTCCTCGGCCGCCTCTTCGACACCCGCCGCTTCGCCGCCGTCGAGGAACGCCTCGCCGAGCTGCGCCGCGCCGCACAGCAGCAGGTCGAGGACGGGGACGCGCGGCTGCTCACCCTCGCCCACCGCATGACCCAGGCCGCCCATGGCCTCGACGCCGCCCGCACGCCCGTCGAGGGCCGTCCCGGCGACCCCGGGCTCGCCGACTCCGTCCTCACCTGGGCCGCCGTCGCCCGCACCGAGGCCCGTGAGGTCCTCGACATCACGGGCATGCGGCTCGCCGCGGCCGAGGGCGGGCAGGCCGCCGCGCGCGCCGCCCTCGACGCGGCGAACGACCTCGCCGCCCGGCAGGCCCGACACGCCGACGCCCTCCGCCGCCGCGAGCGGCTCACCGAGCAGACCCCCGAGCGCGACCGCCACCAGGACTCCCTCGACCGGAGCCTCAAGGCCGACCGGGTGGCCCCCGCGCTCGGACTGCGCAGGGACGCCGAGCGCGAGCACACCGCCGCGCACACGGCCCGCGAGCGGGCCCGCGCCCAGCTGCCCCCCGGCCTCGCCGAGGCCGGCGCCGAGCAGCTCTCCGCCCTCGAACACCGGCTGCGCGAGGAGCTCGGCGGACTCGACGCGGCCCGCCGCGCCGAGCGCCGTGCGACCGCCGTCGCCGAGGAGCGCACCGTACTCGCCCGGGAGGCACGTGCCGACGAGGACGCCCTCCGGGACGCGGCCGACTGGCTCGCCGGCTGGGAACCGCGCCGAGCCGCCCTCACCGAGCGTGTCGAGGCCGCCCGCGACGCCGCCGCCCGCGCCGAACACCTCGCGGGACGCCTGGACCCTGCCCGCCGCCGGCTCGCCGCGGCCCGCCGCCGCGACTCCCTCGGCGAGGCCACCCTGGCTGCCGAGTCCCGCCTCGCGGAGGCCCGCGAGCGGCGCAACACCGCCCACGAGAGCTGGCTCGACGTCAAGTCCCGCCGTCTGGAGGGCATCGCCGCCGAAATCGCGGTCACCCTCACCCCGGGCGACCCCTGCCAGGTCTGCGGCTCCACCGCCCACCCGGCGCCCGCCCGCACCACCGCCGACCACGTCGACCGTGCCACCGAGGACGCCGCCTACGCGGCCTACACCCGCGCCGAGGAGACCCGCACGGCCGCCGAACGCGACCTTGCCGTCACCCGCGAGTCCTGGTCCGCGGCCCGTACGGAGGTCCAGGCAGGGCCTGAGTCCCCGGAACCGACCGTCGGCGAACTCGCAGCCGAGGCCGACGAGTTGGCCCGGCTGCATGCCGAGGCGCACGCGCTCGCCGGGCAGACGCACAGTGCGCGGGAGGCGCTCGCACGGGCCGAGCGGGAGTACGAGGAGCGGGTCGGCGCGCAGCGGGCGGCCGAGCGGCGGGTCGCCGCGCGGACCTCGCGCCGGGAGGCCCTGGAGCGGGAGCAGTCCGCGCTCGACGAGGAACTCGCCCGGGGACGCGGCGAGTTCGCCAGCGTGGCCGAACACGCCACCCGCCTGGAGCGGCGCATCGCCCTCCTGGTCGACGCCGCCGGAACCGTACGCACCGCCGAACTCTCCGCCCAGCGCCTCAAGGAGGCCGACGACCGGCTCGCCGACGCCGCCTACCGCGCGGGCTTCGTCACCCCGGCCGAGGCCGCCGGCGCGCTCCTCGGCGAGGGCGAACGCCGAGCCCTCCAGCAGCGCGTGGACGCCTGGCAGGCCGAGGCCGCCGCCGTCGCCGACCGGCTCGCCGAGCCCGGCACGGCCGAGGCCGCCGCCCTGCCGCCCGCCGACCCGGCCGGCGCCGAGGCCGCGCACAGGGCGGCGGAACGCGCCCTCCGCGAGGCCGACTCCGCCCTCGCCGCCGCCCGCGAGCGGGCCACCGGACTCGACGGACTCTCCCGGCAGGCCGGCATCGAGGCCCGCCGCCTCGGGCCGCTGCGCGAGGAGTACGACCGGGTGGCCCGCCTCGCCGCCCTCACCGCCGGCACCTCCGTGGAGAACGAGCGCCGGATGCGCCTGGAGTCGTACGTCCTCGCCGCCCGGCTCGAACAGGTCGCGGCGGCCGCGAGCGCCCGCCTCCAGCACATGTCCTCCGGCCGCTACACCCTCGTCCACTCCGACGCGCGCTCCGGCGGCAAGCGGTCCGGCCTCGGACTGCACGTCGTCGACGCCTGGACCGGCAACGAACGCGACACGGCCACGCTCTCCGGCGGCGAGACCTTCTTCGCCTCCCTCGCGCTCGCCCTCGGCCTCGCCGACGTCGTCACCGACGAGGCCGGCGGGGTCCGGCTCGACACCCTCTTCATCGACGAGGGCTTCGGAAGCCTCGACGAGCAGACGCTCGACGAGGTCCTCGACGTCCTCGACTCGCTGCGCGAGCGGGACCGCAGCGTCGGCATCGTCAGCCACGTCGGCGACCTGCGCCGCCGCATCCCGGCCCAGCTGGAGGTCGTCAAGGCGCGCCAGGGCTCCGCGGTCCGGCTGCGCACCGGAGGGGAAGCGCTCAGCGGCTGAGGGAGCGGCGGGGCAGCGGGGAGGAGTAGACGATGCTGGTGGTCACCGCGCCGAGCGTGGCGATCTTCCCCGTGATCCCCTCCAGGTGCTTCATGGAGCGGGCGGCGACCTTGAGGACGAAACAGTCGTCGCCGGTGACGTGGTGGGCCTCCAGGACCTCCGGCGTGGTGTCGATCAGGTCGTGGAACGGCTTGTAGTTGCCGTGCGGGTAGCGCAGCCGCACGAACGCGAGGATGGGCAGGCCGAGACGGTCCTGGTCGACGATCGCCGTGTACCCCGTGATCACCCCGGCGTCCTCCAGGCGCCGCACCCGCTCGGTCACGGCGGACGGCGACATGGACACCGCGCGGGCGAGCTCGGCGAAGCTGGCGCGGCCCTCGGACTGGAGGGCTTCGAGGATGCGCCAGTCGGTGGCGTCCGGAGTGTATTCGGGGCTCATGAGGGAGAGCCTGGAGGGGAATCCCCGGTCGATCAAGGGAACGACCGGGGATTCTCGCCATCCGAACGGCTCAGAGGCGGGAGATCTCGTCCACCAGGTCGTCCAGGCCCAGCGGGCCCAGGGAGAGCGCCGCCATGTGCCAGGCCTTCGCGTCGAAGGCGTCGCCGTGCGCGGCCCGCGCGTTGGCACGGCCGAGCAGCCAGGCGCGCTCGCCCAGCTTGTAGCCGATCGCCTGGCCCGGCATCGACAGGTAGCGGGTCATCTCGCTCTCCACGAAGGACGGCGGCCGGCTGCTGTGCAGCTGGAAGAACTCCTGGGCGAGCTCCGGCGTCCATCGCTCGCCCGGGTGGAAGGGCGACTCCGCGGGGATCTCCAGACCGAGGTGCATGCCGATGTCCACGATGACCCGACACGCGCGCATCATCTGGCCGTCGAGGTAGCCGAGGCGCCGCTCGGCGTCGGGCAGGAAGCCCAGTTCGTCCATCAGGCGCTCCGCGTACAGCGCCCAGCCCTCCGAGTTCGCGCTGACCTTGCCGATCGTCGCCTGGTAGCGGGAGAGCCGGTCGGCGACGTGCACCCACTGCGCGAGCTGCAGGTGATGGCCGGGCACGCCCTCGTGGTACCAGGTCGACACCAGGTCGTACACCGGGAAGCGGGTCGTGCCGTCCACGGGCAGCCAGGTGCGGCCGGGGCGCGAGAAGTCCTCGGAAGGACCGGTGTAGTACGGCGCGGCGGCGCCACCCGGCGGGGCGATCCGGGACTCCACCCGCCGTACGCGCTCGGCGAGTTCGAAGTGGTGCCCGTCGAGCGCCGCGATCGCCTCGTCCATGAGCTCCTGGAGCCAGACCCGGACCTCCTCGACGCCCTCGATGTGGGTGCCGTGCTCGTCGAGGTGGGCGAGCGCCTCCCAGGGGCCCGCGCCCGGCAGGATCCGCTCGGCCTCGGTCCGCATCTCGCCGAGGAGGCGGTGGTACTCGCTCCAGCCGTACGCGTACGCCTGGTCGAGGTCCAGGTCGGTGCCGTTGAAGAAGCGCGTCCAGCGCTGGTAGCGCTCGCGGCCCACCGTGTTCGGCGCGTCGGCCACGACCGGGGCGTACACGTCCCGCATCCAGTCCCGCAGCGTCTCGACAGCCGCGGTGCCGCCCTTGGCGGCCGCCGCGAGCTCGGCCCGCAGCTCCTCGGGGAGCGTGGCAGGGCCGGCGGCGGCGAACTCCTCGAACCAGCCCGGCTTCCCGCTCTCCCCGCCGGCCCACTCGGTGAGCTGCTCGACGAAGGTGGCGGTGGGACGCGGCCCGCCGAAGAGCTTGCGCTCCAGGCCGAGCGCGAGCGCGGCGCGGTAGCCCTCGAACGCGGCCGGGACCGCGCGCAGCCGGGCGGCGACCGCCGTCCAGTCCGCCTCGGTCTCCGTCGGCATCACGGTGAACACGATCCGGACGCTGTGCGCGGGCGAGCGCATGTTGCTGACCGCGCAGAGGTACTCCTCGGCCTCGTGCACGGCGAGTTCCGCCGTCAGCCGCTCCCGCAGCAGCCGGGCGCAGCGCCGCTCGGCGTCGCTGTCCGCGCCGGGGGCCCGCTCCGCCTCGTCGAGCCGGGCGAGCGTGCGGCGGGCGAGGTCGGCCACCGCCCGCTGCCCGGCGGGCGAGAAGTCCGGCAGCCGTCCGGCGCTCTCCTTGACTCCCAGGTACGTACCGATGATCGGGTCGAGGGCGATGAGGGCGTCGACGTGCTCGTCGGCGACCTGGCGGGGCAGCGGGCTGTGGGAAGTGTCTGGCATGGGAGTCATCCTGATGCCTCCGGTGGGCCCGCGTCACCCTCGTCCAGGCTCAGTCGGCTGACAAGGAAGGGCCGGGGGAGGGCGGCAGGAGGGGGCCGCACTCCCACTGCTGGAAGATCAGCCGGGTCTCCACGCGGGCCACCTCGCGGCGCGAGGTGAACTCGTCGAGGACGAGACGCTGCAGGTCGGCGGGGTCCGCCACGGCCACGTGCACCAGGTAGTCGTCGGGCCCGGTGAGGTGGAACAGCGCCCGGGACTCGGGCAGGGCCCGGATCCGGTCGACGAACGGACCGATCAGTTCACGCCGGTGGGGGCGGACCTGGACCAGAAGCAGTGCTTCGAGCCCACGCCCGAGTTTGGCCGGATCCAGACGTAGCTGGTGTCCGAGGATCACTCCGGTGCGGCGCAGCCGCGCCACCCGGTCGAGGCAGGTGGAGGGTGCGACGCCGACCTCGGCGGCGAGTTCGCGGTAGGTGCTCCGGGCGTCGTTCTGCAGGAGGCGAAGAATGTGCAGATCGACCGCGTCCAGTACGACAGAATCAGCCATCTGGCGAACGTAGCACGGTGATTTCCCGCTACTTCCCGGTATCCGTTCACAGTGCCGCCATGGACGCCATGGATCACGGCCTCTCGGTCACCCCGAGGGCCCTTGCCACCGAAGCCGTGCACGCCGGCCGCGAAGACCTCGCCGGCCTCGGGCTGCACGCCCCGCCGCTCGACCTGTCCACCACCTACCCCTCGTACGACGCCCGGGCCGAGGCCGCCCGGATCGACGAGTTCGCCACCACGGGCGCCCGGCTCGACGGTCCGCCCGTCTACGCCCGGCTCGACAACCCGACCGTGGCCCGTTTCGAGGAGGCCCTCGCCCGCCTGGAGGGCGCCGAGGCCGCCGTCGCCTTCGCCAGCGGCATGGCCGCCCTCACCGCCGTGCTCCTCGCCCGCGCGAGCCAGGGCCTGCGCCACGTCGTCGCGGTCCGCCCGCTGTACGGCTGCAGCGACCACCTCCTCGACGCCGGGCTGCTCGGCACCGAGGTGACCTGGACCGACCCGGCGGGCATCGCCGACGCGATCCGGCCCGACACCGGCCTCGTCATGGTCGAGTCGCCCGCCAACCCGACGCTTGCCGAGGCCGACATCCGGGCCATAGCCCACTCCTGCGGCTCCGTCCCGCTGCTCGTCGACAACACCTTCGCCACGCCGGTGCTCCAGCGCCCCGTCGAGCAGGGCGCCCGCATCGTGCTGCACAGCGCCACCAAGTACCTCGGCGGCCACGGCGACGTCATGGGCGGCGTCGTCGCCTGCGACGAGGAGTTCGCCCGTACCCTCCGGCAGGTCCGCTTCGCCACCGGCGGGGTGCTCCACCCGCTCGCCGGCTATCTGCTCCTCCGCGGTCTCTCCACCCTTCCGGTACGGGTCAGGGCGGCGTCCTCGACGGCCGCGGAGCTCGTGCGGCGGCTCGCCACCGACCCCCGGATCGCCCGCGTCCACTACCCGCGGATCGGCGGCGCGATGATCGCCTTCGAGGTGTACGGGGACCCGCACGACGTGATCGCCGGAGTGCGTCTGATCACCCCGGCGGTCAGTCTCGGCAGCGTCGACACCCTCATCCAGCACCCGGCCTCCATCAGCCACCGGATCGTGGCCGAGGGCGACCGGCGCTCGGCCGGCGTCAGCGACCGACTGCTCCGCATGTCCGTTGGCCTGGAGGACGTCGAGGACCTGTGGCGCGACCTGACCCAGGCGCTCAGCGCTCCGCCGGCCGGGCCCCTTCGTGCGGCTGCTCCTGCTGCGTCCGGGCGGCCGGTCGCGGTGCCGGGGCCAGCCGGGCGGTGATGACCAGGGTGCCCTCCTCGATCTGGTAGTCGAGGGGGAGGTTCAGCGCACGCATCGCGGCCACCATCCCCGTGTTGGAGGACTGCGTCACGGCGTACACGCTGTCGCAGCCGGTCTCCTCGGCCATCGCCACCAGCCGGCCGAGGAGCTCGGAGCCGATGCCGCGCCGCTGCCAGTCGTCCTCGACGAGGAGGGCGACCTCCGTCTCGTCGCCGTCCCACAGCAGGTGGCCGAGGGCGACGAGACGGCCCGAGGCCGTCTGGACGGCGAGGGTGCGGCCGAAGCGGGGGCTGAGCAGGTGGTCGAGATAGCGGTCGGCGTCACCGACCGGGCCGTGGTAGCGCAGGCCCAGGGTGCGGGCCGAGCAGCGGTCGTGCATGGCGCGCGCCGCGGCCAGGTCGCGCTGGTCGGCGCGGCGGACGGTGATCTCGTTGCCCTCGGGCAGGGTCAGCACGTCCTGGCTGCGCGGGACGCGGGGGCCGAGCCGGGCGTCCAGCTCGACGAGGGCGCGGGCCCGGGCGAACTCGGTCGGGGTGAACGGCAGATAGGGCCGCTCGATGATCAGGGTGCCGCCGTGCGGGTCGCGCAGCCGCATCACGGTCTCCTCCAGGACGCCCTCGACCGGGGCCTGTTCGCCGGTGGGGCGGCCGGTGAGCGAGACCGCCGGCACCGAGTGGAGGGTGCAGCGGCCCAGCAGCTGGCGCAGCGCGAGCGGCAGTTCGGCCGCGTCGAGGGCGGTACGGGTGGCCAGGCCGAGGACCCGGGTGGGGGTGTCCACCAGGTCGTGGGCGTCGGCCCGCTCGGTCCAGGTGTCGCGACCGCCGGCCGCCGCCGTCGCGCGGGCGAGGGCCTGCGCGGAGAGGTCGGCGGGGGCGCGCAGCAGGAACTCGTCGACGGTGCCGTCGCCCAGCGGGTGGGTCTGGAGGGTGAGGATGTCCACGCCCAGGCGGGCGAGGACCGTGCACAGCGCGGCGAGGCTGCCCGGGGTGTCCTCGACGGTGGTCCGCATCCGCCACAGCGCCGTCTCGGCGGGCGGCGCGGACTGCGTCTCCGTGTCGTTCCGCGGGTCCGCCGCCGGCTGCTCGGTGGTGGAGCGCCCGCCGGTGTCACCGGCGGGCGGGGCATGGCTGGCATGACTGTGCCGCCGCGCCCACCAGGTGTGGAACCCGGCGGTGGCGACCAGCGCGATCGCCGAGAAGACCAGGAGGGAGGGGCCGTCGGGGCCCTTGGCGATGGTCTTGGCGATCGTGTCGGCCACCACCACGGCGGTGAACATGGCGGCGAGCTCGATCAGGTCGTGCCGCCAGTGGTGCGGACGGCGGGTGCTCTTCGAAGACGTCACGTGGGTCATGGCTTCACTGTGACCCAGCGGTGTTGCGTGATCACGAACGCTTTGTGACTGACGGGTTAAGCGCCGATCTGGCGGCTTAAAGGCCGATTCAGACCGTTTCTGTCAGACGCTGATCGGCTCCTTGGCGGAGTGCGTTCAGCAGCCGCTTGGCCTGCACCACCAGCTGCGAGGAACGCCCCGAGGCGAGCGTGTCGAGCCCGGCGACCCCGCCGCCGGCCCCGCATCGCTCCACACAGTCGGCGGCGACCGCGAGGACCTCGCCGAGCCCGCGTACCGGCTTGGCTCCGGCCGACAGCTCCGGAAGCATCGCCGCGAGGATCGCCCACACCGTCCCGTACGCCCCCGTGGCGGCCGCCGTACGGGCCGCGTCCGCCAGCCGGTTCGGCTTGACCGAGCCCTCCGTGACCAGCCACGCCAGCTCCTCGCCGAGCCGCCGGGCGTCCAGCTCGCCCCGCGCCGCCAGGACGAGCACCGCGTCCACCGCGCGCAGCCGGTCGTCCGCGTCCACGCAGGCGAGACCGAACGCCAGCGTCAACAGGACCGCCCGGCCGACCGGGCCGTCGGCCTCGACCAGCGCTGTCAGCGGTTCGGTCGCCCCGCGCGCGTCCGCCTCGGCGGAGTGCGCGATCGCCGGCAGGAGACAGGCCGCGAGCAGCTCACGGTCGGCCGGCAGCACCGGAGCCCACTGCGCGCGGCCCTCCACCCAGTGGTAACAGCGGCGGGGAATCGCCCCCAGGGCACCCCCGAGCCACTGGAAGGCGGGCGGGAACTCCGCCCGGACCGCCGGGTGCTCGCCGAGGTCGACCACGATCCGGTCGAACACGTAGTACCTCCGCAGGGACTTGTCCTCGTCCCGCCGGAGGAACCGTACGGTCGCGCCCACAGCCGCCTCCTCCCGGAGCCAGGCGGCGAGCCGCAGGCCGGCCGCGGTGCCGAGCGCCGCCGCCTCCTCGGCCGCCCGCCCCGCCGACGGATCGGCCCGCAGGACCCGCAGCAGGGCCTGGGCGAGATCGGCCGGAGCGGGCTCGACGCCCGCGTCCCGGTACTGCCGCAGCCGCTCCACCAGGACCATCGGATCGATCGCCCCCGTGTGCCAGGTCGGCGTGGCGAGGAGGAACGGCAGCGCGTCCGTGCCCACCAGGTCGGCGGCCTCCCACAGCCGGGCGTCGAGGACCCCCGACAGGGCCTGGTGGAGACAGGAGTCCACGCTCTGCCCCTTGCTCCGGTGGAAGTCGACGAGGTTCTGGTTCAGCAGACCGAGCAGCCCCGCCAGCACCACATGGATCCCATGGGCCTCGTGGGTGAAGTAGTGGGTCTCCTGCTGCCAACGGGTCCAGGGGAAGGCCTCCCGCACCGCCTCCGCCACGGCCGCCCGGTCCCGGTGCGCAAGCCGCACCAGACCGTCGAGCGCCCGCTCGAACGCCACGGGCTCCTCGGAGAGTCGCTTCACCACCAGCTCCGCAAGCAGCTCCTCGACGGTCGTCGCCGGGACCGCGACCCGCTGCGCCTCGGGCACGGGCGGCAGGATCTCCTCGTACGGCCCTGACACCTCCTCCTCCAGGTCCGCGCCGAACAGCCCCTCGGCGGTGTGCCGGTGCGTCGGGCTCAGCAGCCCGGCTGCCTCTGCCAGCTCGCGCCGCACCTCCGCGTCCACGGCAGGCAGGTGACGGGCGACCAGCTTGAGGGCCCGCTCCTGCACATCGGTGTCCTCGTTCCCGAAGGCCTCCGTCACGGCGGGCAGCAGCTCCCCGGCCGCGCCCGGCTCCCGCGCGAGCACCTTGCCGACCAGCGCCAACTGGGCCCGTACCAGCTTCTTCTCGGTACGGAAGAGAACACCGGACGTCATCTCGGCCAGCGCACCGACCGGCACGGCACCCGCCGAGGCGAGCTCCACCAGGACGTCCTGCGCGTACCCGGCGACGATCGACGGAGCGTCGGCCGCGATCCCGACCCAGTCCGGGATCCGCGCCCGCAGCTCCTCCGCGTCCGGGGCGAGGAGCTGCACCATCTCCAGCGGGAGGCGCAGGTTCCGGACGGGGCCGCCACGCAGCAGCCGGGACACGCACAGGTCCAGGACCTGCGTACGGTCCAGAACCCCTTCCTCGACGAGCGTCCGCAGCGCCGACGGCCAGTGCCTCTCCGGCCGGCGACCGACCGGACGGGTCAGCCGCTCGGGAGGCTCGGCCATCGCGAGGGCGTGCGCCACCAGGGCGGGTGTCTGCGGGTCCTCCCGGAGCCGCTCCACGAGCCGGTCGTCGGAGAGGTGCCAGGTCCACCCGGTGACGTAACCGTCGGTCGGCGCGACGGTGTGTCCTGCGCGGACGATCAGCCCGTGGAGGAGGGGGTAGCTGTTCTCCGCCACCGCCCGGCGCCCGGCCAGACGCCCCGCCAGGTCCGCCGCCCACTCCGGGTCGGGATCGCCGAGCGCCGCGAGGGCCAGGGGTTTGTCCTCCGGCCAGATCTGGAGGTCGCGCGCGCCGAGCCAGCTCGCGGCGGCCGCCGCCGTCGGGAGACACCCGGCGCCCGCCACGTACAGCGCGCTGCGGATGCGGTTCGGAACGTACGGCGGCGTCGCCCACTTCCCGGCACGCACCTCGGCGCGCAGCGCCTTCAGCCGGGCGAGCGCGACCTTGCGCTCGGCGGCGTCCAGCGGCTCCAACGCGGCCGGCACCTCACGAGCCTCCCCGGCCAGCACCACGGCGAGCAGCCTCTCGACGCCGGAGTGGTGGCCCGCACCGGTGCCCGCGCCCGGGCCCTCCGCCCCGCCCGCGGCCACGTCCTCCACCTCGTCCCTCCCCGTCCCCATGCCGTTCCCCACGCCCGTCCCCACGCCGTTCCCCACGTTCTTTCCCGTTCCGTTCCCCATGTCGTCCCCTGTCCTGTTTTCCCTGCCCCGATGGTCCGCCCGTGCCTCCGCCATCACGACGCCTCCGTTGCGGCCTTCGCGCCCCGGCGTGCCATCCGGACCGCGAGCGCGTGCTTGCACGGGCCCCGTCGGCCCTGGTGGTCCGCCCACCACCGGCACGTGCAGCTCAGCGTCCCGGACGATTCGCGCACCCGGTGGCGACGCTCGCCCGAGGCCACCGTCCCCAGGTCCCCGTCCAGCTCCACCGCCCCTTCCACGAGCAGTCGGCGGGCGCTCAGCAGACGGGGGTTGTGCCGTTCGGCGCGGTCCGCGTCGTACGGCAGTTCGCGGTGGAAGTAGGCCGCGTCCGCCACGTCGTACCCCACACGCCCCGCCGTGCCGAGCCGGGTCAGCGCCGCCCGCACCCGGTCGACCGTCAGACCGGCCTGCGCCGCGAGGTCGGCCGGATCGATCCGCGGCTCCCAGGCGAGCAGCACCGCGACGAGCTCGGCGTCCTGTGCCGCCTCCTCCGTGGCCAGCGCCTCCAGGACACCGCCCTCGCCGGAGAAGCCCCGCGCGGGGTCGGGCGACAGCGTCAGCGTGAGCCGCATGCCCGGCAGGGTCACCTCCCAGGCGCTCGCCGTGGCCAGGGTCCCGTCGGGCACCGGGCCGTACACCCGCAGCCCCGTCGCGTACCGCAGCACCCGCTCCAGGGCGGCGAGGCGCTCCGGCCCCGGCAGGCACACCGCGCCCGCGCCCGGCCGCGTCGTCGGGCGCAGGGCCCGCCCGGACTGCGCGATCCACAGCGGACCGCGCCCCCGGGCCTGCCCGCGCGGCAGGGACCGCAGGATGCGGACGGCCTCCGGACCGCCGAGCTCGGCCCGCAGGTCGAAGCGGGCCGAGGCGACCTGCGCCTCCGCGAAGCCCCGCAGCCAGCGGTCCGGCAGCGGGACCTTCTTCTCCACGACCGCGCAGGAGAGCGTGGTCACGGCCAGCTCCTCCGGGCCGACCCGCAGGTGCAGCGGATCGTCCCCGGTCATCCGGGACAGGGCCTCGCGCAGCGGGTCGTTCACGTCGACGTTGGTCGTGCCGTGCCCCGTCTCCGTACCGCCGAGTCCCTCGTCGAGCACGTCCAGGCGCGCGTACACCCCGCCGCAGCCGGAGAAGGACTCGAACCTCAGCCGGTCCCCGTTCCCCGTCACCACCGGGTCCAGCGAGCCGGGCCGCATCCGCTGGTGGTAGCGGGCCGCGGCCACGTCGGCGACCGCCAGCAGACCCCGGGCGGCGATCCGCGGCGAGGCCAGGAAGCCCGAGAAGAAGCGGGGATGGGCCTGCGCCCCTGCGGGCGTGAGGCCCCCCGCCGTCTCCAGACCGAGCAGCCGGCCGGAGCCCGTGGACTCCAGCGCGGACGGGCGGACGTAGGCGAGCGCCTGAACGGATCGCGTCATGGGAACGACGTTAGGACCCGCCTCTGACATTCAGCCCGTGCGGGCCCTCGCACCCGCCCACCAGGGGCTACTGCCCGACCTGCCCCGGCTGCAGGACCTTGCTGAACAGCACCGTCCCGCCCTCGGCCCGCAGCCGTACCGTCAGCTCTCCGCTCCCGCCGTCGATGTCGACCTCGCCGAAGTACTGCGGGCTCTCCATCGGCGACAGGTTCGCCCGCTCCGGCGCCCGCACGAAGACCCGCTCCGGGCCGAAGGTCGCGTCCAGGGCGTTCGCCGGGAACCCGCCCGCCGCCAGCGGGCCGGACACGAACTCCCAGAAGGGGGCGAAGTCCTGGAAGGCGGCCCGCTCCGGCGCGTAGTGCTGCGCAGAGGTGTAGTGGACGTCCGCCGTCAGCCACACCGTGCCGGTGATCCGCCGGTGCTTCACGAACCGCAGCAGCTCCGCGATCTGGAGCTCCCGGCCCAGCGGCGCACCCGGGTCGCCCTGCGCGATCGCCTCGAAGTTCGCCGCGCCGTCCGGGACGACCAGACCGATCGGCATGTCCGCCGCGAGCACCTTCCACACCGCCCGGGACGCGGCCAGCTCCCGCTTGAGCCACGCCAGCTGCTCGGCACCGAGGATGCCGGTGGTGTCGTCGGCCTGCCGGCCGGGCGAGTTGGCGTTCCGGTACGAGCGCATGTCGAGGACGAACACGTCGAGCAGCGGCCCGTACCGCACCACCCGGTGCATCCGCCGCTCGCGCCCCTCACCGCGCGCGTGGAGGGTGGAGACGGGGAAGTACTCGCCGAACGCGCGCGAGGCGCGGGCCGCGAGGACGTCCACGTCCTTCTCCGTGTAGCGGGCGTCGTCCAGGATCTGGCCCGGGTACCAGTTGTTCCGCACCTCGTGGTCGTCCCACTGCACCACCGACGGCACCTGCGCGTTGAAGGCCCGGACGTTGTGGTCGAGGAGGTTGTAGCGGAAGTTGCCCCGGTACTCGTCGAGGGTCTCGGCGACCTTGGACTTCTCCGGCGTCGTGACGTTCCGCCAGATCCGCCCGTCCGGGAGGGTCACGCTCGGCTGGATGACCCCGTCGGCGTAGATCGTGTCACCGCTGCACAGGAAGAAGTCCGGGTCGAGCCGGCGCATCTCCTCGTACGCGCGGAAGCCCCCGATGTCCGGGTTGATGCCCCAGCCCTGCCCCGCGATGTCGCCGGACCACAGGAAGCGGACCCCGTCGCGGCGCCGGTCCGGGGCCGTACGGAAGGTGCCGAGGACCGGCTCGCCCGCCCGGCGCGGGTCGTCCGGGTCGACGAGGGTGACGCGGTAGTGGATCTGCTCGCCCGCGGGCAGGCCGCGCAGGGCGGTCGTGCCGGTGAAGTCCGTGTCCGCGCCGATCAGCGGCCCGAGGTGGCGGCGCGCCTGCCGGAAGGACTCGGTCGCCGAGGTCTCCACCAGCATCCGCGCCGGCCGGTCCGAACGCACCCACACCAGGCCGGAGGAGGCCGTGACGTCACCCGCCTGCACACCCCACTCGGCCCGGGGCCGGCCCGACAGCGCGAACGCGGGCGCGGCGAGACCGGTGCCGCCGAGGGTGAGCGCCGCCGACGCGGCCAGCGAGCCGCGCAGGACGCTGCGCCGTGCGGGGGAGGGGGAGGAGTCGGGCACGGGAAGGGACATGAAAAGGCCTCCGGGGTCGGGTCGTTCCGGTCGCGGACGGTGCGCCGCCCCGTGCCTCACGGCCGGGGCGCCGCCCCATGCCTAACGGCCGGGTGAGGCGCCCGCGCGAACCCCGCGTGAACAGATCGCCCTTGGGGGGCTGGGGCTTGGATCCAATGTCCGGGATCCAAGCCATCGGATCCCGGATCCCGGATCCCGGATCCCGGATCCCGGATCCCGGATCCCGGATCCCGGATCCCGGATCCCGGATCCCGGATCCCGGATCCAATGTCCGGGATCCAAAATCCCCGCCTCACCCCCTCCCACACGCCTCCGCCGCCAGCCTGATCCCGGTGTCGATGGCCGAAGGCGCCAGGTGGGCGTACCCGATGACGAGCCGTACGTCCCCGTCCGCCGGCCGCGCCGTTCCGTACTCCTCCAGGGGCCGCAGCGCCACCCCGGCCTCCGCCGCCCGCGCCAGGAACCGCTCGGAAGGCCCGAACCGCCCCGGTACGCGCGCGATGACGTGCAGTCCGGCCGCGATCCCGCTCACCCGGGTGCCGGGCAGATGCTGCGCGAGCGCCGCGAGCAGCGCATCCCGCCGCTCCCGGTAGGCGCGTTGGCAGCGGCGCAGCTGACGGTCGTATCCGCCGCGCGTCACGAACTCCGCGAGGACGGCCTGATCGAGTACGGGATTGCCGAGGTCCATCGTCCGCTTGCGTTCCACGACCTCGTCGAGCAGCGCCTCCGGCACGAGCATCCAGCCGAGCCGCAGCCCGGGGGCCAGCGACTTGCTGACGGAGCCCGTGTAGGCGACCCGCTCGGGGTCGAGGCCCTGGAGCGCGCCGACGGGGGCCCGGTCGTAGCGGAAGTCGCCGTCGTAGTCGTCCTCCAGGACGTACCCGTCCACCGAGCGCGCCCAGTCGAGGAGCGCGGCGCGGCGCTCCGCCGACCAGCTGATGCCGGACGGGAACTGGTGCGAGGGCGTCACGACCACCGCCCGTATCCCGGAGTCGGCGAGCGGCCCGGGGCGCAGCCCCTCCTCGTCCAGCGGAAGCCAGACCGTCTCCATGCCGGTGGAGGCGAACAGCCGTCCGTGCTCCGGGCTGCCGGGATCCTCGATCCCGACCCGGCGCAGTCCACGCGCGCGCAGGACGAAGCCTAGGAGCGTCGACGCCTGGGCCACGCCCGAACAGACCACGAGCCGCTCCGGATCGGCGACCACGCCCCGCCGTCGCGCCAGCATCGCGGCCAGCGCCTCGCGCAGTTCGGGGAGCCCGCGGGGGTCCGGGTAGCCGAGCGCCGGGTGGGGGAGCCGCGTGAGCACGGACCGCTGCGCCGCCGCCCACGCGCTCCTGGGGAACAGCGACAGGTCGGGGGTCCCCGGGCGGAAGTCCACCCGGACTCCCGGTGCCCCGGCGGCCAGGTCTCGGGTCCCGCGCACGGCCGCCCGGGCCGCGCCGCCCACCCAGGTTCCCGCGCCCCGGTCGCTGCGCAGATAGCCCTCGGCGGTCAGCTGCTCGTACGCCTCGGTGACGAGTCCCCGCGAGACGCCGAGGTCGGCGGCGAGCTCACGGGTGGACGGCAGCCGTGTCCCTGCCGCGAGCCGGCCCGAACGCACCGCCTCCCGCAGTGCCTCCTGCAGGGCTCGCCCCCGCCGCCGCGCCGGGGCTCCGACGGCCGGCAGAAGCAGCTCCCAGGCCGCCTGCCCCGGACTCCCCATGTCATCTGGCCCTTCTCGCCGCCCCCGCGCCGGGGTCCGTCGGTCCGTCCCGGTCGGGACCCATGATGCCGGGGCCCGTGACAGGGCAGCTACGTCGATCGGGTGCATCGGCGGTGTGGCGTCCGCCCGTTGCGGGGTCGGTCGACTGCCATGGACGGGTGAGGGGACGCACGGGCAGCGGCCTGTTGGCACGGATCGCGAACCGGCGCGAGGCCCGGCGCGGAAGCCGGCGCCGAGGTGCGGGCGACTCCGGCGCGGGCCGGCCGGGCCGTTCGCAGTGGCCCGTGCTGGCGGTGGCCGTGCTGCCCGGCTTGGCCGCGATGGTGGCGCTGCTCTTCACGTGGCGGGAAGTACGGGTCACGGAGCAGGGCCAGCTCACGAGCCGGTTCAACGACGCGATCACCAACCTCGGGTCCCCGTCGCTCGACGTGCGTTTCGGCGGCATCTACGCCCTCGAACGCATCATGCAGGACTCGCCGCGCGACCAGCCGAGGGTCGTCCAGGTCCTCTCGGCGTACGTGCGCCGCCATGCGAGCGTCCCGGCGACCGGCTTCGCGAAGGAGCCGGAGGAACCGCGGGAGGGACAGGAGGCACCCGAACACCGACGCCCTGCGACGGACGTGACCGCCGTGGTGAACGTCCTGGCCCACCGTGCCCCGGGGCACGACGGCGATGCCCCGGTCGACTGGAGCCGGGCGGACCTCCGGGGCCTGCTTCTGACCACCTGGGCCGTCGAGGACATCGCGAAGATGCCCGAGGTCGGCTCGTTCCCGCGCGCGCGTGCCCCGTTCGCCTACGTGAACCTGGAGGGCGCGGACCTGCGTCACGCCAACCTGTCAGGGGTCGACCTGCGGAGCGCGTTCGCCGCCGAGTCCAACCTGAGGCAGACCCAACTTCTCCGCGTCGACCTGCGCGAGGCCGATCTGAGCCTGGCCGACCTGACCGAGGCGAACGTGATCGACACGGACCTGTCCGGAGCGGACCTCAGCGGCGCGATCCTGCGGGGAGCATTCCTGGGGGTCTTGGACACGCCTTCCGCCGTCAAACCGGCCGATCTGTCCCGTGCCGTGCTCTGGGACGCGGATCTCACCGGCGCGAACCTCGACGGAGCGACGCTGACGGGGGCGATCCTCGCGGATGCCGATCTGACGGGCGCGTCTCTGATCGGTGCCCACGCCCGCGGCGCCCGGTTCAGCGCGGCCGACAGCTCGCTGCAGGCCGAGGTCGTCGTCGGCACCGTGGTGGAGAGCGCGAATCTGACCGGTGCCGACCTGACCGGCGCCGACCTGCACGGAGCCGACCTCCGCGAGGTGAACCTGACCCGGGCGGATCTCACGGGTGCGGACCTCACCGGAGCGGACCTGAGAGGGGCGAGGACGACCGGAGCCAAACTGACCGGCGCACGCACCGAAGGGGCCCGCGGGTTGTCCGGCTCCGAAGCGCCGGACTGACCCGGACCGGCGACCGGACTCCGCTACTGCCGCACGTCCAGGGTCAGGTGCCCGGACAGCGCGCGGAGGAAGTCCGGCGCGTCGAACAGCGCGCCGGCCGAGGCGACGCCGGTGGTGCGGGTCCGGCCGGTGAGGATCCGGTGGACCGCCTCCACCGCGAGCGGCGCGCTGACGGCGTAGATGTCCTGCCCGGCGGCGACGGCCCGGCGTTCCGCGCCCCCGGAGCGCACGACGACGTCGACGAGGAAGGTCTGCGCGGACCGGCCGCGCTCGTCCACGGCGGTCGGTGCCGACGCGTCCGGCGCCGACAGGTCCTGGGCCGCGTCGACCGCCATGTACGTGCGTACCTCGGGCACCTTCAGATGGCTCGGGACGGTCACCACGTCGGCCATCGTGAACTCGCCGATGACGGGCCGCATGCCCAGGGGGGCGGGGAAGGGCCACTCCACGACCGAGAACGTGTCGTCGTGGTACTCCAGGCGCCCGCCGGTGTAGCGGACGTGCCGGCCGTTCCGCCGCTCGCGGGAGACCTTGCCCGCCGCGAGGGTGCCCGCCGTGGGGTGCCAGCTGCTCAGCCCGTACGCGACGTGCACCTCGTCGGCGGCCGTCCAGTCGCCCATGGCCGTGGTGGCGAGGAGGTCGCCGAGACCGCCGTAGAAGGCCATCGCGGGGACGACGACCGTTCCGGCGGCGCGGGCCCGGTCGGCGAAGCGGGCGAAGGTGTCGGCGTTGGCCTCGATCTCGGCGGCCACGTCCACGTACGGGATTCCCGCGCGCAGTGCGGCCTCGATCACCGGGGCGCCGGTCACGGCGAACGGCCCGGCGCAGTTGATCACGGCCGCCGCGCCGGCCACCGCGCGGTCGAGCGAGGCCGGGTCGTCGACCGACGCCGGGCGGACGTCGAGCCCCTCGTGCGACGCGGCGAGTGCCCGCAGCCTGCCGGCGTCGCGGCCGGAGAGCACCGGGACGAAGCCCCGCTCGAGGAGTTCCGCCACGACGAAGCGCCCGGTGTGACCGTACGCCCCGAACACCACGACCCGCTGACCCGATCCCATGACTTCTCCCGCCGTTCCCGGGCAACGAATTCCCGGTTGTCGAATGTTGAACTACCCCCATCCTGGCGGCCGGTGACGGCGACCGCGAGTGTCCGGAACGACATCCCCCGTACAATTACGGACATGAGGACGCTCGCACTGGCCGTCACCGACGGCATGCTGCACTTCGAACTCTCCCTCGCGTACGAGGTGTTCGGCTCCGCCCCGGACGCGGTGGACGTCCCCTGGTACGACGTGACCCTCTGTGGACCCGGCCCCGCGCGCGTCGAGCGGTTCCGCATGGAACCCGACCAGGGGCTCGACCGGCTCCCGTACGCGGACACCGTGATCGTCCCCGGCTGGGCCGACGTCGACGAGGAACCGCCCGCCGAGCTGGTCGACGCCGTGCGCGCGGCCCACGAGGCAGGCGCGCGCGTGGCCTCCCTGTGCACGGGCGCGTTCGTCCTGGCCGCCGCAGGCCTCCTCGACGGCCGGCGCGCCACCACCCACTGGGCGCACACCGAGGCACTCGCCGAGCGCTACCCCCGCGTCGAGGTCGATCCGGACGTCCTCTACGTGGACAACGGCAGCGTGCTCACCTCCGCCGGCAAGGCCGCCGCGATGGACCTCTGCCTCCACCTCGTCCGCCTCGACCACGGCTCGGCGATCGCCAACACGGCCGCCCGCCGCCTGGTCGTGCCCCCGCACCGGGACGGCGGCCAGGCCCAGTTCGTCACCGCCCCCGTACCCACCCGGGAGGACCACCCGCTCACCGAGCTGCTGCCCTGGGCCGTCGAACGGCTCCACGAGCCGCTGACCGTGGAGGACCTGGCCCGCCGGGCGCGGATGAGCTCGCGCCACCTGGGCCGCCACTTCCGCGCGGCGACCGGCACCACCCCGCTGCAGTGGCTGCTCACCCAGCGGATCCGGCGCGCCCAGGAGCTCCTGGAGGCCACCGACGACAGCGTCGACGCCATCGCGGAGGCGACCGGCATGGGCACCGCCACGACCCTCCGCCGCCACTTCAACCGCACCGTCGGCGTCCCCCCGGACACCTACCGCCGCACCTTCCGCTCCCGCACCCACCCCGTACCCGGTGAGAAGTGGTCCCCGATGGCGTGACGGAAGTGGACCTTAAACGGGGCCGCGCCGGTTCATAGCGTCGGAGGCATGAACGCGAACGCCTTGCGCGGGGTCCTCCTGGTGACCCTCGCCTACGCCCTCGTCGGTGCCTCCTTCACCGCCAACAGCCTGCTCGGCGCCTACCCGTACGCGGGAGGGCAGGCGCTCCGGTACGGCGCCGCCTGCCTGTTGCTCCTTCCGCTGCTCGGCCGTGGCGGGCTCGCCCCGCTGCGGCTCCTGACCGCCCGTCACGGGCTGCGGCTCGCCGCCCTCGCGGCCGTCGGCATGGTCGGCTTCAACCTCGCCGTCCTCGCCGCCGAGCGGACCGCCGAGCCCGCCGTCCCGGGCGTCCTGGTCGGCTGCGCCCCGGTCGTCGTCGCGGTCCTGGTCCCGCTGACCGAGGGTCGCAGGCCCGCCCCCGCCGTGCTGTACGGGGCGCTGCTCGTCGCCGCCGGTGCCTTCACCGTGCAGGGCTGGGGACGGACGGACCCGGCCGGGATCGGCTGGTCGGTGGCGGCGCTCGCGGGCGAGGTGGGCTTCACCGTCCTCGCCGTCCCGGTCCTGCGGATCCTGGGGCCGAAGCTGCTGACGGCCGCCGTGTGCGGGATCGGGGCGGCCGAGGCGGCACTCGTCGGCCTGGTCGTGGACGGCGCGGGGTTCGTGCGGATGCCGACGGCCGTGGAGGCGGGCGCTCTGGTCTGGCAGGCGGCCCTGGCCACGGTCGTCGGATTCGTCCTCTTCTACATGGGCGTCCAGCGCGTCGGCATGGAGAGGGCCACTCTCTACACCGGGGCCATCCCGATCGCCGCCGCCCTGAGCGCCGCCCTGGTCGGAGGCGGCGTCTTCGGCCTCCCGCAGGCGGCCGGCAGCCTCCTCGTGGGTGCGGGCGCCGCCCTGGGCACCGGCCTGTTCACCCGGTCGCCCCGGCCCCTCTCAGCGGCTGCCGTCCAGGATCACGCGCGCGACCAGGGCCGGGTCGTCGTTCATCGGCACGTGCCCGCAGCCAGGCAGCCGGACGAGCCGCGCGGCGGGCAGGGCGTGCTTGGCGCGGACGCCCTGGCGGCGCAGCAGCAGCCGGTCGCGGCTGCCCCAGGCGACGGTGACGGGAACGGCGGGGATGCCGTCACGGAAGAGGGCGGTCCGGCCCGCGGCGAGGGTCTGGTGGAAGCCGGTGGCCTCGCGCAGCGCCAGCGTCTCGGCGACGACGGCCTCGGGTGACCGGCGGCCGGGCCGCGCGTAGATGGTGCTGGTGAGCACGGTGCGCCCGGCGGCGGTGCGCGAGAGGCGTTCGATCACCGGCACGGGCAGCGACAGGGCGGCGCCCCGCATGGCCCGCAGCGTCCCGAAGGCGTACCGCCGCTCGCCCTCCGACCAGAACCCGGCGGGGGAGAGGGCGGTGACCGAGCGCACCAGCTTCTCCCGGCCGAGCTCCAGGGCGAGCAGCCCGCCGAGCGAGTTCCCCGCGACGTGCGGCCGCTCGAAGCCGACGGCCTCGCAGAAGGCGCCGAGCACGGGGACGACGGTGGACAGGTCGTACGGGACGCCCTCCGGCAGCCCGTCGGAGGCCCCGAAACCGGGCAGGTCGGCGGCGATCACCTCGCGTTCGGCGGCGAGGACGTCGAGGACCGGTTCCCAGGCCTGCCAGTGGTGCCCGATGCCGTGGAGCAGCAACAGCGGCTCGCCCGCGCCCCGCCGCTCGTACGCCATGGACGTGGTGCGGGGACCCGCCGGGGTCTCGATCGTGAACGCGATCCGTGCGGGCATGCGGGCTCCTCGGTTCCTCGTGAAGCGCTTCGTGAACACCGGCCGGCGCCACCTTTTAGACGTCCCGTCAGTAAGAATTACCGCTCAGTAGCCAGGAGTTCAAGACGGGAACCGGAAACTGGACACGGCCGGTGGCGTGGGCTGGGATGGACGCGTGCCCACCGACATCCCAGCAGTCGTTCCGACCGACACCCTCACCGAACTCTTCGAGGAGCACCGCCCGATGCTCCTCGGCGTCGCCTACCGGATGCTCGGCCGCACCGCCGACGCCGAGGACGTCGTCCAGGAGTCCTGGCTGCGCTGGACCGCCGCCGACCGGGACGCCGTCCGCGAACCGCGCGCCTTCCTCGTACGGATCACCACCCGGCTCGCCATCGACCGGCTCCGCCAGGCGCAGGCGCGCCGCGAGTCCTACGTCGGCCCCTGGCTCCCCGAACCCCTCGTCACCGACTTCGGCCCCGCCACCCCCGACAGCGCCGAGCGCGCGCTGCTCGCCGACTCCGTCTCGCTCGCGGTCCTCGTGGTGCTCGAATCCCTCTCCCCGCTGGAGCGGGCCGTCTTCGTCCTCCGCGAGGCCTTCGGCTTCCCGTACGGGGAGATCGCCACCGCCCTCGACCGCTCCGAGGCTGCCGTGCGCCAGCTCGCCGGACGCGCCCGGCGCCACGTCGACGAGGGCAGGCCGCGCTACGACGTCGACCCGGCCGAGCGCCGCGACCTCACCGAACGCTTCCTCTCCGCGGCCGCCGGCGGCGACCTCGGCGAGCTCCTCGCGATCCTCGCCCCGGACGTGCGGCTCGTCGGCGACAGCGGAGGCAAGTCCAAGGCGCCGCTGCGGATCATCGAGAGCGCCGACAAGGTCGGCCGTTTCCTCTCCTCGATCGCTCCGGACTCATGGGCCGGATACGCGGTCCGCTTCCTGGAGCTCAACGGCGCCCCGGCCGTGCTCGTCCTCGTCGACGGGAAGCCCGACACCGTCTTCCAGGTCGAGTCGCGCGACGGACTCGTCCAGTGCGTCTACATCCATCGCAACCCCGACAAGCTCCAGGGCGTCGTGGAGCTCCCCGACGCCTGACGGTGATCACGCCATCCGGCCGGATCTCACCCCGCCTCCCCTCCGGGGAGGCGGGGCTTTTTGCTGCGCGGGCCTCACAAGGGCGCGAACGTCCTGTGAACGATCTAGGTCAGAGGGTCACATTCAGGGGCGTTCGACGGAGGATTGGTCTTGACCAAGGGGGTAGCTCGCCTTATGGTCGCAGAGTTAGTGCAGGAACCTTTAATAAACAAGGGCGCGGAAACGCCGCGGGACACGGCGAATTGCGGAGGATCAGGGTGGGGACCACGCAGCTGGCATCGGTACCGGAGCCGAAGTACCAGCACCTCAAGACAGTGATCGGCGAAGCGCTCGACTCGGACTTCGCCGTCGGGGAGATCCTCCCCAACGAGCGCGAGCTCGCGGCCCGCTTCGGCGTCGCCCGCGCCACGCTCCGCCAGGCCCTGGAACAGCTGGAGCTGGAGGGCCGCCTGCAGCGCCGCCGCGGCGTCGGCACCACGGTCGCCCCGCCGCGCGTCGGCGTCGACGTCTCCACCACCCAGCACACCTGGCCCGGTGTCGGCGACGACGTCTGGCAGCCCCAGGACTCCGCGGCCGACGTGGCCCCGGCCGCCGTCGCCCGCGTGCTGGAGACCGGCACCGACGAGCAGGTGCACGTCGTGCGCCGTATCCGCATCAGCCAGGGCCAGCCGGTCGCGGCCGAGCTGCTCTACGTGCCGGCCGGCTCCGTCCCGGGCCTCAGCGCCATCGACGCGCCCGCCGGCCCCGCCCGCGCCCGCGCCGTGCTCCGTGAACTCCAGCACCTCGCCCTCGACGGCCAGGACCGCTCCGTGGAGCTCGGCTCCGCCCGCGCCGACGACGCCAAGGAGCTCGACCGACTGCCGGGCGCGCCCGTCCTCGTCGTGACGACCCGCTACCTCTCCGCCGGGCGCACCGCTGCCGTCTCCGTGGCCACCTACCGCGCGGACACCTGCCGCCTCACCTTCGGCGACTCGGTCGACCTGGTCATGGCCTCGTAACACGGAACGAGTAACGCCGTACGACTGACACCGCACGAGCACCGGCCCGTCGCAGGCTCCCCGGAAAGGGGGCTAGCGGCGGGCCGTCACCGTGCCGTCGACGGCGAAGAGCTGCTCCTCGACGTGGTCGAGGGCGAGCCGCAGGGCGCCCGTGCCCACCGCGGCCTCGCCGAGCAGGGACAGCACCACCCGGGGCGGCCGCAGACAGAACCGCGCCAGCTCCTCGCGGAGCGGCTGGAGCACCCCGTCGAGGCCGGCCGCCCAGCCGCCGACGACCACCAGCTCAGGGTCGATGGCGAGGACCAGGGCCGCCACGTCGTGCACGAGCCGCTGGATGAACCGCTCCACCGCCGCCTGTGCGCGCGCGTCGCCCTTGCGGGCCAGCGCGAAGACCTCCGCGACCGCCTGCTCGTCCAGCGGGTGCAAGGGCTCGTCGGTGGTCGACAGAAGATGCTCGGGAGTGACGCCCCGGCCGAGCAGGTGCAGGGCTCCGATCTCCCCGGCCGCCCCGCCGAAGCCGCGGTGCAGCCGGCCGCCGATCAGCGAACCCGCGCCGGGGCTCAGACCGGCCAGGACGAAGACGATGTCGTCGGAGTCGGTCGCGGCACCCTTCCAGTGCTCGGCGACGGCAGCCGCGTTGGCGTCGTTCTCCACGATCACCGGGCAGCGGAACGAGCGCCGCAGCCGCTCGCCGAGCGCGAGGCCCGTCCAGCCCGGCAGGGCCGTGCCGAGGCGCACCGTGCCGTCGGCCTCCACGATGCCGGGCGTGCCGACACCGACGGCCCGCAGATTGGACCGGGCGACCCCGGCCCTGCGCAGCACGTCGGCCACGACCGTACGCACCCGGTCGAGACGCTCGTCCTCGGGCGCCGTCTCCGACACCTCCCGGGACCCGGCGCCGATGATGCGCCCGTCCAGACCGGAGAGCAGGGCGGCCACGCGGTGCGGGCCGATCTCGATGCCGAGCAGATGACCGGCCTCGGCCCGGAAGCGGAACCTGCGTGCCGGACGTCCCTGCCGCCGGGTCTCGCCCTCCTCGGGCGCCGACTCGACGACGAGACCGCCCTCCATGAGACCCTCGACGACCCCCTCGACCGTGGGCCGCGACAGGCCCGTGATCCGGGTCAGATCCGTGAGCGTGGGCGCGTCGGCGCCCCGCAGCGCATGGAGTACCACCGCGGAGTTGATCCGCCGCAGCAGAGACGGATCCCCGCCGGTCAGCCGCCCCACCGTGTGTCCTCCCAGCTCGTGCGCTTCTCAGGCGGATGGTACTCAATGGGTCGGGATGCGGCGAGTGCCGCCCCCGCGGCGGACCCGGCGGGATCGCGCCCCGCCTCCTGACGCGACGCCAACTGTCAGTGCCAGCGGCTTTACTGTCCCCATGACCACGGCAGGGCACCTGGCGACCATCGACTTACTCCGCACCCGCGCCTTCCCGGCGCGACCGGAGCGATCCGGACCCGTCGACAGCGGTCCCGGCTTCCACATCGGGGAGCTCGCGACGAGCGAGGACTTCTGGGAGGACGACGGCACCCGCAGCCTGCTCGTCGAGGAGCAGTACGAGGCGGAGCGGGACGGGCTCGCGACGCTGCTCACCGCCCGCTGGGGCCCGCCGCTGGAGGTGGCCCTCTGGCCCGTCCTGGAGCGGAGCATGGACGGGGAGGAGATACCGGAGCCGTGGTCGACCCTCAGCTGCCACACCCCGCATCTGAAGCTGTGGCGGGCGGACGGACGGTGGACAGGCCTCGGTGTCTCCCAGTGGGACAAGGAGCTGCCGTTCCAGCTCCTCGCCGTGATCACCGAGGTCGACCCACCTTCCTAGGGCCTAGGTCTCTGCCGCCGCCCGCAGCCGGGCGAACTCCTCCGCCATCGTCGCCGCCGTCCAGTGGGCGTTGAGACCGCTCGGGTTGGGCAGCGCCCAGATCCGGGTGGATCCGATCATCCGGTCCTGCGGCCCGATCGCGGCCTTCGGCTCCCCGAAGGCCGTGCGGTACGCCGTCACCCCGACGACCGCGAGCCAGCGCGGCGCGAGGCGCTCGACCTTCTCCACGAGCAGCCGTCCGCCCTCGCGGTACTCCTCGCGGCTCAGCTCGTCGGCCCGGGCGGTCGGCCGCGCCACCACGTTCGTGATCCCGAGCCCGTACGAGAGGAGCTCTTCCTGCTCGTCCGGCCGCAGCTGCCTCGGCGTGAACCCCGACAGGTGCAGCACCGGCCAGAAGCGATTGCCCGGCCGGGCGAAGTGGTGGCCCGTCGCCGCCGTCATCAGACCCGGGTTGATCCCGCAGAACAGCACCGAAAGGCCGCCCGCCACCACGTCGGGAACGACGCGGTCACGAGCGGCCTCCAGCTCTTCCTGGGTGAACCGGGGAGTCCGGGTCAGAGGATCGCCCCGGGGGTGTAGGCGGCGGCCTCCGGGTGCTGCTTGAGGATCTCGTCGATACGGGAGACCACCGACGCGACCTGGTCGGCGGCGGCGCCCGTGAAGGACAGCTTGTCCGCCATCAGCTCGTCGAGCTGCGCACGGTCCAGCGGGATCCGCTCGTCGGCGGCCAGCTTGTCGAGGAGCTCGTTGCGCTCGGCGCCCTGCTCGCGCATGGCGAGGGCGGAGGCGACGGCGTTCTCCTTGATGGCCTCGTGCGCGACCTCGCGGCCCACGCCGGCGCGGACCGCGCCCATGAGGACCTTGGTGGTCGCCAGGAAGGGCAGGTAGCGGTCGAGCTCACGGGCGACGACGGCCGGGAAGGCGCCGAACTCGTCGAGCACGGTGAGGAAGGTCTCCAGGAGACCGTCGAGCGCGAAGAACGCGTCCGGCAGCGCGACGCGGCGGACCACGGAGCAGGACACGTCGCCCTCGTTCCACTGGTCGCCCGCCAGCTCGCCGGTCATCGAGGCGTAGCCACGCAGGATGACCATCAGGCCGTTGACGCGCTCGCAGGAGCGGGTGTTCATCTTGTGCGGCATCGCCGAGGAGCCGACCTGGCCGGGCTTGAAGCCCTCGGTGACCAGCTCGTGGCCCGCCATCAGGCGGATCGTCTTGGCGATCGAGGACGGCGCGGCGGCCAGCTGCACCAGCGAGGTGACCACGTCGTAGTCGAGCGAGCGCGGGTAGACCTGGCCGACCGAGGTGAAGGCGTGCGCGAAGCCGAGGTGACCGGCGATCCGCTGCTCCAGCTCGGCCAGCTTGCCGGCGTCGCCGCCGAGCAGGTCCAGCATGTCCTGCGCGGTGCCGACCGGGCCCTTGATGCCGCGCAGCGGGTAGCGGCCGAGGAGCTCCTCCAGGCGGGCGTAGGCCACGAGCAGCTCGTCCGAGGCCGTCGCGAAACGCTTGCCGAGGGTGGTCGCCTGGGCGGCGACGTTGTGCGAGCGGCCGGCCATGACCAGCTCCGCGTACTCGGCGGACAGCTTGCCGAGACGGGCGAGGACGGCGACCGTGCGGTCCCGCATCAGCTCCAGGGAGAGCCGGATCTGCAGCTGCTCGACGTTCTCGGTGAGGTCGCGCGAGGTCATGCCCTTGTGGACGTGCTCGTGGCCGGCGAGGGCGTTGAACTCCTCGATCCGGGCCTTCACGTCGTGCCGGGTGACCTTCTCGCGCTCGGCGATGGAACCGAGGTCGACCTGGTCGAGAACGCGCTCGTAGTCGGCGAGGGCGGCATCCGGAACCTCGATCCCGAGGTCCTTCTGCGCACGCAGCACGGCGAGCCACAGCTGACGCTCCAGCTTCACCTTCTGCTCGGGGGACCAGAGGACGGCGAGCTCCGCGGAGGCGTAGCGGCCGGCCAGAACGTTGGGGATGCGGGGCTTCGCAGTCACAGCAGTCACGTGCACAGAGTTTACTGGTGGTTTCTGCAGGCCAGCGCCACGGCCCGGTGTGGAGCTTGCTACGAGACGCAGGTCACGCGCGCGCGTGCCCCGGCCGCTACGGGCCGGCCGGGGGCTCGTACGGCAGCAGCTCGGGGCGCTTGGGCGCGCGGCCGTCCCCCGAGGAGCGGCCGGTCAGGCGCCGTCCGATCCACGGGCCCAGGTGCTCCTTGGCGAAGCGGGCGTCCGCGATCCGCCGGCTCGCCCAGCCGGGCTTCACGGCCGGGGGCAGCGGCGTGCGCCAGTCCTCCTCGGGCGCCAGACCGAGCGTCTGCCACACGGCCTCGGCGACCCGCCGGTGCCCGTCGGGCGTCAGATGCAGCCGGTCCACGTCCCAGAGCCGGGGGTCGCCGAGCGACGGAGCCCCGTACAGGTCGACGACCAGGGCGCCGTGCTCGCCGGAGAGCGCGTCGATGTGGGCGAACAGCTCCTCCATCCGGGGGCGGAAGCGCTCCATGACCGGGCCGTTGCGGCCGGGGCTGCGCATCAGGACGAGCTGCCCGCAGGAGGGTGTGAGGCGTTCCACTGCCTCGGTGAGCAGGTCCCGTACCCGGACCATGTCGACCTTCGGGCGCAGGGTGTCGTTGAGCCCGCCGACCAGGGTCACCACATCGGCCTTCATCCCTGCGGCCAGGTCGACTTGCTCGTCGACGATCTGGCCGATGAGCTTGCCGCGCACGGCCAGGTTGGCGTAGCGGAAGCCGGGGGAGCGGGTGGCGAGCCGGCCCGCGAGGACGTCGGCCCAGCCCCGGTAGGAGCCGTCGGGCTTCAGGTCCGACATACCCTCGGTGAAGCTGTCCCCGACGGCGACGAGACTGTTGTACGTGGCATTGATCTCCATGGCGGAGCGATCATACCGTGCGGTATGCGCGGGGTGCCGTGGAGAACCCGGGAGGGGAAACCCGATGAGCGACGCGCTCCTGAGCACGCTGGCCGAGGCCCTGGCCGAGCTGGTCACGACGGTCGAGACCTCCGACGACGAGGACCTCGACCCGGACACGGCCGTGAAGTGGCTGGAGAACACCGCGCACACCCTGGGCAGACTCGGTGCCGCGGACCGACGCGCCCTCGACGGGCTCTTCCGCGAGGCCGCACTGCGGGAACCGGCCGGCCCCTGGCGCGAGGAGCTCCTCAAGGTCTCCGAGGGCTTCGGCCTCACCGAGGACACCCACGCCGCCGCCTGCGACGCCGCCCTGGAGACCGCGCGGCGCTTCGCCGCGACCGTCCGCACGGCCGACCCGGCGACTCCGGTCCCGACCTGCCCCGGCTGGACCCTCGCGGACCTCACCCGCCACCTCGGCACCGTGCACCTCTGGGCCGAGCACCTCGTACGGACCCGTGCCACCGCGCGCGTCCTCGCCCAGGACGTCCCCCTCGACGTGCCGGCCGACCCCGCCGCGTCCCCCGACTGGCTCACCGCCGGGGCCGAGCGGTTCACCGCCACCGCGCGCGAGGCCGACCCGGACGCCCCGGTCTGGTCGCCCGGCGCCGACCCGCACGTCCGCCACTACCCCCGCCACGTGCTCTTCGAGACCCTGGTCCACCTCGCCGACGCCGAACTCGCCGTCGCGGGGACGGCGGGACCCCTCGACCCCGACACGGCGGCGGACGCCATCGACCACTTCCTCGGGAACGCCCCGTACATCCCCTGGATCGCCGAACCGCTCGCCCATCTCGACCGCGACGGCGCCGTCCTCCGCCTCACCGCCCGCGACACCGACGCCGTCTGGACCCTCGCCCTCGGCGGGGGCGGCTTCACCTGGAGCCGGGAGAGCCGGGAGAGCCGGGAGAGCCGGGGGAGCCGGGGGAGCCGGGGGAACGGCGGCGCGGAGCCGACCGCCGGCGTCGAGGCGGACACCGGGGAACTGCTGCTCCTGCTGCACCGCCGGTACGCGGCCGACGACCCCCGCTTCACCCACACCGGCGACCGGCACCTGCTCGACGACTGGCTCGCCGCCACCGCGCTCTGACACGCCCGAGGGCCCCGGGATCACTCCCGGGGCCCTCGGGGGACGGTCACGGCGCCGCCGGGCGCCCCACCAGTTCGCGCAGCACGTCCTCCATCGCCACCAGGCCGGCCGGCTTGCCGTCCTCGTCGAGCACGGCCGCCAGATGCGTCCGGCTGCGGCGCATCGCGGTGAGGACGTCGTCCAGCGGCGTCGCCGCCCGGACCCGGGCGATCGGCCGCAGCGCCGACACCGGGAACGGCACATCGCGCGGGGTGACGTCGAGGGCGTCCTTGACGTGCAGATAGCCCAGGATGCGGCGCTCGGCGTCGACCACCGGGAAGCGGGAGAACCCGGTCCGCGCCGACAGCGCCTCCAGCTCCTCCGGAGTGGTGCCGGCCTCTGCGTACACGACCTTCTCCGCCGGCATCACGACGTCCCGCACGGGCCGGCGGCCCAGTTCGAGGGCGTCGTGCAGCCGCTCGGCGGCCCGGTCGTCGAGGAGACCCGCGTCGCCCGCGTCGGTGACCATCCGGGCCAGCTCGTCGTCCGAGAAGGTCGCCGAGACCTCGTCCTTCGTCTCCACCCGCAACAGCTTGAGCAGGGCGTTGGCGAAGGCGTTGATCGCGAAGATCACCGGTCGCAGCGCCCGCGCGAGCGTCACCAGCGGCGGTCCGAGGAGCAGCGCGGAGCGCGTCGGCTCCGCCAGCGCGATGTTCTTCGGCACCATCTCGCCGAGCAGCATGTGCAGATACGTCGCCAGGGCCAGCGCGATCGCGAACGAGATCGTGGCGGCCACACCGTGCGGCACGCCGACCGCGTCGAAGACCGGTTCAAGCAGGTGCTCGATGGCCGGCTCGGCGACGATGCCGAGGACCAGGGTGCAGAGCGTGATGCCGAGCTGGGCCGCCGCGAGCATCGCGGAGACGTGCTCCAGGCCCCAGATGACGCTGCGCGCCCGCCGGTTCCCGGAGTCGGCCAAGGGCTCGATCTGACTGCGGCGGACCGAGATCAGGGCGAACTCGGCGCCGACGAAGAAGGCGTTGACGACCAGCGTCAGCAGACCGATCAACAGCTGGATCGCGATCATCGGCCGGCCTCCCCGGACTCGTCCGTGTCATGCGGGGCGGGGCCTGCGGGGGCGTGCAGGAGCACGCGCGCGGCGCGCCGGCCCGAGGCGTCGACGACGTCGAGCCGCCAGCCGGCCAGCTCCACGCTGTCGCCGGCGGCGGGGATGCGGCCGAGCTCGGTCGCGAGGACGCCCGCGAGCGTCTCGTACGGGCCGTCCGGCACCCGCAGGCCGATCGTGGCCAGCTGGTCCGTACGGGCGGCGCCGTCGGCGGACCACAGCTCGCGCCCGTCCGCGTCCTCGCCCGCCCGCGCCAGGTCCGGCGTCTCGTGCGGGTCGTGCTCGTCGCGGACCTCGCCGACGACCTCCTCGACGATGTCCTCCAGGGTGACGACCCCGGCCGTGCCGCCGTACTCGTCGATGACGACGGCCATCGTCTGCTTGCCCGACAGCCGGTCGAGCAGCCGGTCCACGGTGAGCGTCTCGGGGACGAGCAGGGGCTCGCGGAGCATCTCGCCGATCCCGCGGCGGGGCCGGTCCTCGGCCGGTATCGCGAGCACGTCCTTGATGTGGGCGATGCCGACGACCGCGTCGAGGCTGCCCCGGTAGACGGGGAAGCGGGACAGACCGGTCGCGCGGGTCGCGTTGGCGACGTCCTCGGCGGTGGCCTGCACCTCCAGGGCGGTGACCTGCACGCGCGGCGTCATCACGTTCTCCGCGGTCAGCTCCGCCAGGTTGAGGGTACGGACGAACAGCTCGGCCGTGTCCGCCTCCAGGGCGCCCTCCTTCGCGGAGTGCCGGGCGAGCGCCACCAGCTCCTGCGGGGAGCGCGCGGAGGCCAGCTCCTCGGTCGGCTCCAGGCCGAGGCGGCGCAGGACCCGGTTCGCGGTGTTGTTGAGATGACTGATGAACGGCTTGAAGGCGGCCGTGAAGACGCGCTGCGGGGTGCCCACCACCTTCGCGACGGCGAGCGGCGAGGAGATCGCCCAGTTCTTGGGGACCAGCTCGCCGACGACCATCAGGACGACGGTGGACAGGGCGGTGCCCAGGACGAGGGCGACCGAGGAGGCCGCCGAGGGCGAGAGTCCGATCGACTCCAGGGGGCCGCTGATCAGCGCGGCGATCGAGGGCTCGGAGAGCATGCCGACGACCAGGTTGGTCACGGTGATGCCCAGCTGGGCGCCGGAGAGCTGGAAGGTGAGGGAGCGGACGGCCTTGAGCGCGCCCGCCGCGCCCCGCTCGCCGCGCTCGACGGCCGCTTCGAGCTCGCCGCGCTCGACCGTGGTCAGGGAGAACTCGGCCGCGACGAACGCGCCGCACGCGAGAGCGAGCAGCAGCGCCACCACGAGCAGAAGCACTTCGGTCATCGGTTCACCTCCGTCCCATGATCAGTCAGCGGGAGAGGTATCGCTCGATGTCGATGGTCGGAACCAGTGCTACTGGGAGGCTCGCCCATGGGCGGACGTTCACACCTTTCGGTCGTCAGGATGAGTCATCATGGTAAAGGATCAGCAAAGTGGGGCGGGTCCCCCTCTCCGTCTACGCCGTGAACGGCTTCACCCACCGGCGCCACTGCTCCTGTCGCTCGTACCCCGCGGCCCCCCACGCGGCGTGCGCCGTCTCGTTCGCCACCAGGACCATCGCGTCCGCCCGGCGCCCGCCGAGCGCGGCGAAACGATCCTCCGCCGCGCGCAGGAGCGCGGTCGAGATGCCCTGCCGCCGGTGCGAGGGCAGCACGGCGAGCCGGTAGAGCGAGGCCCGCCAGCCGTCCCAGCCGGCGATCACGGAGCCCACGATCCGCCCGTCGGGCAGCGTGGCCAGAATCAGCGCCTCGGGGTCGCGCTCCAGGAGCCGGGTCACCCCGTGCACGTCGTCGGAGATGGACGTGCCCTCGGCGGACTCCCGCCAGAAGGCCAGGACGGCCTCCGCCTCGTCGGTCACGGCGGCGCGAATCTTCACATCGATCATGGCCCGATCCCATCACGCGGCGCGGCGGCACGGCCAGGGACTACCGTCGGGCCGTGCCCAGGACGCAGGGGGAGGACGGCAGCCGCGGACCCTGCTCGGGAACGTCGAAGGAGCGGCACGAGACGAGCTCGAAGCCCGCCTCCTCGATCGCCGCCACGGGGGTACGGGAGGTGTGGCACCCGCCGAACAGCAGCGGCCAGACCGTGCGGTCGAGGCCCCGCTGCACCCGTGCGAGCCCGGGCGTGTCCGCCGCCCCGTGCTCGAAGAACCGCAGCTCGCCGCCGGGCCGCAGCACCCGCCGCAGCTCGGCGAGGACCTCCGGCACGCTCCGTACCGTGCACAGCACCAGCGAGGCCACCGCCGCGTCGAAGGAGCCGTCCGGCCCCGGCAGCGCCTCGGCCGTGCCCGACAGCACGGTCACCGGGACGGCGGCCCGGCGCGCGGCCTCCTCGGCGAGCCGGCGCAGATGGGCCTCCGGCTCGACGGCCACGACCTCGGTGACCCCGGCCGGGTAGTGCGCGAAGTTCAGGCCGTTCCCCGCGCCGATCTCGACGACCCGGCCGGAGAGCCCGGCGAGCAGCTCGGTACGCAGGGCACCGAGCCCGCCGCGCGTGTCGGCCGAGACGCTGAACCGGGCGTAGAAGCGGGCGAACAAAGGGTGGTGGACACGAGGAGGCGAGCCGGGGTGTGTCATCGTCGGTCACCTCATCCCGTCACGAAGCAGAACTCGTTGCCCTCCGGGTCCCGCATGACCTGGAAGGAGCCCTGCTCGTCGGTGACGAGCCCGCCGACCGTCACCGCCCCGAGCGGCACCACCTCCTCGGCCGCCCGTGCCGGATCCGCCACCTCCACGTCGAGATGGACCCGGTTCTTGACGGCCTTGCCCTCCGGCACCCGCTGGAAGGCGATCCGTACGAACTCCGGCGGATCCACGTACGACCAGTCGGCGCTCCGGTCGACGGGATCGCCGCCGAGGAGCCCGGCCCAGAAGCGGACGAGCGCCGCCGGGGCGGCGCAGTCGAAGACGATCTCCTGAACTCGTGCGCGCATACCGTCAGCCTACGGAGACCGGTGCCGCCTGCGCCCCCGCGAACGCCTCCGCGTCCCACGTGCCGCCGAGCTCCGGAGCCAGCCAGCCGCCCGCCGCCGCCCGGAACTCCGCCGGGTCGAGTGCCCCCGAACCCTCCGGTACGGCTCCGAGCAAGGGAGCGCCCGCGGCCTGCGGCAGGTCCGCGAGGTTGCAGCGCGCCGCCAGGTCCGGCGCGTCCGGCCAGCTGCCGACGACGACGCCGAGCTGCTCGATCCCGCGGGCCCGCAGGGCCTCGGCCGTCAGGGCCGTCGAGTTGAGCGTGCCGAGACCGGCCGGGGCCACCACCAGGACGGGCGCGGCGAGCAGCGCGGCCGCGTCGGCGAGGGTGCCGCCCTCCTCGTCGAAGCGGACGAGGAGGCCGCCCGCTCCCTCCACGAGCACCAGGTCGTGCTCCTCGGCCAGCTTCCGGGCGGCCTCGGCGACCTCCCGGGGGCCGACCGGAGCCATCCCCGCCCGCCGGGCCGCCGTCCCCGGGGCCAGCGGCTCCGGGAAACGGCCCAGCTCGGCGGAGGCCGTGGCGCCGGAGAGGCGTACGACCTCGTCCGCGTCGCCTTGCTCGTCCGGGCCGATGCCCGTCTGGGCGGGCTTGAGGACGGCGACGGTGCGGCCGGCGGCGGTGGCGACTGCGGCGACGGCCGCGGTGGTGATCGTCTTGCCGATTTCCGTGCCGGTGCCGGTGACGATGATGATGCCCATGGGGGGTCCTTCCTTGGTCGTGCGGGCGGTGCGGGCGGTGCGGGTTCAGGCGCGGGAACCTCTGGCGCCGGTCAGGGCGCCGTTCCGTTGTGCCCACCCTCCCCCAAGCTCTCGGCTTCGCTCGAGCAGGGGGGACCCCCATCGCCCCTGCGGAACGATTGCCCACAACGGCGGGGCGCAGCCCACGACGGGCATCCGTCAGCCCGCCGCCGCTGCCGCCCTCACCGCCGTGCAGATACGCGCCAGGTCCTCGTCGCCCGTCACGTACGGCGGCATCGTGTAGATCAGGTCGCGGAACGGGCGCAGCCACACGCCCTCCCGGACCGCCGCGCGGGTCGCCGCCGCCATGTCGACCTCGTGGTCGAGCTGGACGACGCCGATCGCGCCGAGCACCCGCACCTCGCGGACGCCCGGGAAGCCGGCTGCCGGGGCGAGTCCGTCCCGCAGGCCCGCCTCGATCCGCTTGACCTCGACCTCCCAGTCCTGGGAGAGCAGCAGGTCGATCGAGGCGAGGGCGACGGCCGAGGCGAGCGGGTTCCCCATGAACGTCGGCCCGTGCGCCAGGACCGGGACCTCGCCGCGCGAGATCCCGTCGGCGACGCGGCTCGTGCAGAGCGTCGCCGCCATCGACATGTAGCCGCCGGTCAGCGCCTTGCCCACGCACATCACATCGGGGGAGACCCCCGCCCGGTCGGCGGCGAACAGCGTGCCCGTCCGCCCGAACCCGGTCGCGATCTCGTCGAACACGAGCAGCACGTCGTGCGCGTCGCAGGCCTCGCGCAGCACCCGCAGGTACGCCGGGTCGTGGAAGCGCATGCCGCCCGCTCCCTGCACGACGGGCTCCACGACCACCGCGGCCAGCTCGTGCGCGTGCTCGGCGATCCGGGCCCGGAGCAGCTCCGCGTACGACTCCTCGTACGCGGCCGGCGGCGCGTCCGTGAACACCTGCCGCTGGAGCACCCCCGACCACAGCTCGTGCATCCCGCCCTGGGGGTCGCACACGGACATCGGCTGCCAGGTGTCCCCGTGGTAGCCGCCGCGCCAGGTGAAGAGCCGCTGCTTCTCGGGGCGGCCGAGGGAGCGCCAGTACTGCAGGCACATCTTGGCCGCCACCTCGACGGAGACCGAGCCCGAGTCGCTGAGGAAGACGTGCCGCAGCGGCTCCGGGGTGATCTCCACGAGCCGGGCGGCGAGCCGGACGGCCGGCTCGTGGGTGAGCCCGCCGAACATGACGTGGCTCATCTTCTCCAGCTGGCCGCGCACCGCCTCGTTGAGCACGGGGTGGTTGTAGCCGTGGACCGCCGACCACCACGAGGACATGCCGTCGACCAACTCGTCCTGTCCCTCGACGGGTTCGGCGAGCCGGAGGCGCACCCCGGACGCGGACGCGACGACCAGCGGCTCCGCGCGGCCCGGCATGGGGCCGTACGGATGCCAGACGTGCGCCCGGTCCAGGGCGAGGAGTTCGTCGTTACGCATTCGGCGCGAGGTCCGTGCCGGCGCCCCGGCGGCGTACGGCCACCAGGTCGGTGCGGGCCTCGTCGGCGGTGCGCGCCGGAGCCGCGGAGGGCGCCGCGTGACCGCCGCAGGGGCCGCAGCCGCCGCCCTCCTCCGCGTGCGAGCCGCAGCCGGCCGAGGCCTCGGAGCCGCAGCCCGCCGAGGCCGTCGAGCCGCAGCCGCCCGTCGCGCCGGCCGCGGCGAGTGCGTCCGCGCGGTGCTTCGGGAGGGTGGTCGTGCCGGCGCCCTCCACCTCGAAGCCCGCGTCCGCGATCATGTCCAGGTCGGCCTGGCCGGCCTGGCCCTCGCTGGTCAGGTAGTCGCCGAGGAAGATCGAGTTCGCGATGTTCAGCGCCAGCGGCTGCATCGAGCGCAGGTGGACCTCGCGGCCGCCGGCGATCCGCACCTCGACGTCGGGGCAGACGAACCGGACCATCGCGAGGATCCGCAGGCAGCGCTGCGGGGTGAGGTTCCACTCCTTGGCGAGCGGGGTGCCCTCGAAGGGGATCAGGAAGTTGACCGGCACCGAGTCGGAGTCGAGCTCGCGCAGCGCGTACACGACGTCGACCAGGTCCTCGTCGCTCTCGCCCATGCCCGCGATCAGACCCGAGCAGGCCGACAGACCGGCGGCGTGCGCCTTCTGCACGGTGTCCACGCGGTCCGCGTAGGTGTGGGTCTTGGTGATGTCCCCGTACGTCGCCTCGGACGTGTTCAGGTTGTGGTTGTACGCGTCGGCGCCGGCCTCCCGCAGCCGCTCCGCCTGGCCGTCCGAGAGCAGACCGAGGCAGGCGCACACCTCGACGCCCTCGTTCTGCTCCTTGATCGCCTCGATCGTCTTCCCGACGCGCTCCACGTCCCGGTCCGTCGGACCGCGGCCGCTGGCCACCAGGCAGACCCGCTTGGCGCCGCCCGCGACACCGGCCGCCGCGGCCTGCGAGGCCTCGTCGGGCTTCAGCCACGTGTACTTGAGGATCTCGGCCTTCGAGCCGAGCCGCTGCGAGCAGTACGAGCAGTCCTCGGGACAGAGACCGGACTTCAGATTGACCAGATAGTTGAGCTTCACCCGGCGCCCGAACCACTGACGGCGCACCTTGCCGGCCGCCGCCACCACATCGAGCAGTTCGTCGTCGGAGGTCGCCAGCACGGCGAGCGCTTCTTCACGGGTCGGCAGCTCGCGCCGCAGCCCCTTCTCCACCAGCGTGTTCAGCAGGTCCATAACCGCAGATCCTTGCTTACCGCCCACCCCCGGGCCAAGGAGGATCCGAACAAACGCCCCCGATAGAGGTGTGTGGATGACCACATCCCGACCTCGGCATCCTGCGGTTAGGGTCTGTGCGCTGCCTACAAAAGGATCGCCGCATGTCTCTGGCCGACGACACGCGGGCCGCGGGCCCGCGCCGCACCGCCTTCGACTGGACCGACGCCGAGGCGCGTCGCCGGGCCGAGGCCGGTCTCGTCCGGACGCTGCGACCCCGGGCGGCCGAGTCGGACCTCCTGGACCTGGCGAGCAACGACTACCTCGGCCTCACCCGCCGCGCGGAGGTCACCGGGGCCGCGGCCGAGGCGGCCGGGCGCTGGGGCGCAGGCTCCACCGGCTCGCGGCTCGTCACCGGCACCACCCGGCTGCACACCCGCCTGGAGCGCGAACTCGCCGAGTTCTGCGGCTTCGAGGCGGCCCTCGTCTTCTCCTCCGGCTACACCGCGAACCTCGCCGCGCTCACCGCGCTCGGCCGCCGGGACTCCCTGATCGTCTCCGACGCCTCCAACCACGCCTCGATCGTGGACGGCTGCCGTCTCGCGCGCGCCGAGACCGCCGTCGTCCCGCACACCGACCCCGAGGCCGTCGCCAAGACCCTGGACGCGCACCCGGGGCGCCGGGCCCTGGTCGTCAGCGACTCCGTCTTCTCGGTCGACGGCGACAAGGCGCCGCTGGGCGAGCTCGCCGACGCCTGCCGCGCGCACGGTGCCGGACTCGTCGTCGACGACGCCCACGGCTTCGGCGTCCTCGGCGAGGGCGGCCGGGGCGCCCTGCACGAGGCGGGGCTCGCGGGCGACGAGGACGTCGTCGCCACCCTCACCCTCTCGAAGTCCCTCGGCAGCCAGGGCGGCGCCGTGCTCGGCCCGGCCCGGGTGATCGAGCACCTGGTGAACGCGGCCCGCACCTTCATCTTCGACACCGGGCTCGCCCCGGCCGCCGCCGGCGGCGCGCTGGCGGCCCTGCGTCTGATCGTGGCCGAACCGGGCCTCGCCGAGCGGGCCCGTACCGTCGCCGCGACGCTGCACCGGCTCCTCACGGAGGCCGGCCTCACCGCCGCCCGGCCCGACGCGGCCGTCGTCTCGGTGCACGCGCCCTCCCCGGAGGCGGCGCTGCGCTGGGCGGCGGACTGCCGTGAACAGGGCCTGGCGGTCGGCTGCTTCCGGCCCCCGTCCGTCCCCGACGGCATCTCGCGGCTGCGGCTCACGGCCCGGGCCGATCTGACGGACGCGGAGATCACGCGGGCGGTGGAAACGATCCTGCGGACCGCACCCCAGGTCTGACGGACCGTCGGGTGGTCCAAGAGCGGTCACGGACAGCAGAGTTCACCGCTTCGGGCGACAGATGGGGACATATCTTGGTGGAACGCCTGCCGGGGCGGCACGATCGGTGGGACTCTGACGCGAAGCGCGATCCGGGGCGGAAGCCCCGGCGGGAAAGGGACAGCGTCGCCATGGCAGACCATCAGGAAGCATCCGTCACTCTGCCGAGCGATCCCGCGTCGGTCCCCACGGCCCGGCGGTTCGTCGCGGAGGTCCTCGACGGGTGGGGTCTGGACGGTGCGGACGACCTGGCGGACGGGATCCGCCTGATGGTCTCGGAACTGGCCACCAACGCCGTCCTGCACACCTTCGGGCAGTCACCCACCTTCACCATCGACGTCCGTCTGGAGCGCGAGGAGCGACTCCACATCGGCGTCACCGACAGCCACCCGCGCTGGCCCCGCCGGCTCCCGGCGGCGGTCCAGCAGGACAACGGCCGGGGCATGGTCATCATCCGCTCCCTGGCGGCGGAGGCGGGCGGCCGGCTCTCGGTCACACCGACCGAGGAGGGCGGGAAGACGGTCTGGATCACCCTCCCGTGGACCCCGGCGACCGCCTCGTACGTCTAGGGGGTGAGAGTCCCGGCGCAGGGGTGCGGCGGCGCCACCGCACCCCTGGGGCGGGGTCAGAGGCCGGCGGGCGTCATCGGACGCGGCCGTAGTAGACCTTCGACGTCCAGATCGCGTCGAGCTTCACCCAGGATCCCGTCTTGGGCGAGTGCCAGATCTTGCCGCTGCCGGCGTAGATGCCCACGTGGTAGACGCTCCCGCCGGAGTGGAAGAAGACCAGGTCCCCCTTCTGTCTGCTGGACGCGGAGATGTGCCGGGTGTTGTTGTACTGCTGCTGCGCGGTGCGGGGCAGCGACTTGCCCGCCTGCTTGTACGCGTAGAGCGTCAGACCGGAGCAGTCGAACCTGGAGGGTCCGGCGCTCCCGTACCGGTACGGGGCTCCCTTCTTGGACGCGGCGACGCTCAGTGCCTTGTTCGCGTATGTGGTGGCTGCCTGGGCCTCGGGTGCCGCACCTGGTGCGAGCAACGTGCCGCCGACGGCGGCGAGGGTGAGAGCCGAGACGGCTCCGGCCCGGGACAGCAGGGACGGGACGTGCATCTGCGCAGTCATGCGCAACCCTTCGTCAGCCGCCTGCGAAGGATGACCTGTCGGGTTCGGACTGGCGAAGATGCCCGGCCGCGGCTGCGGCTTCACCCCAAGGGACGGCCCCGCTGCGAGAAACAGCGCGTACGTCCCGTACTGCTCGGGTCCTCCACTCCTGCCGATCCACTCCTGTCGACCAGACGTCCGGGACAGCGGCAGGACTCGGCGTCCGCCCGGACCGCCCCGCCGCGGATGGCGGGGGCTTGTCGTCGACAGGGATCTTGACCCACAACCAGGGCGAAATCCGAGCTGAAACGGCGATATGTGAGGCTCCTCACGACTGATCCATACGGGTGGACAGGCGGGCTTTGTGATCTTCGGAGGTTTGACCGACGAGCCCCGCACCAGCGGCGGAACGTCCCATTCCGCCAAATGCGTACACCTGTTGCGCAACTCACCCGCCCCATATGTCGACTCGTCGACTACGCCGAACGGGGGAGCGATTCTGCGATCCGTGTCGGCCGACCGGACCTCGACACGACATGCCGGAATGTCAACTAGCCCGCGTGCGGGGGACGGTGACGCGGTCGGCGCGGCGCTCGCCGTCCAACACCCGTAGGGCGCGCGCCAGAGTGTCCGCGTGGACCTCGCTCTCGCCCCGCATATGCATGAGCGTCAGGGCCTCGCGCAGCGCCTCCGCGCGTCCCACCAGGGCCTGTGCCGCGCGCAGCGCCCCATAGGTATGCGTACCCCTGGATGGGTTGATCTTCCCCAGGAGGTCGACGACTTCGAGGTACGCGTCGATCAACTCACCCTCGGCGCGGGTCAGCGCGGGCAGCGGCGGCAGCTCGGGCACCACGGCCGGCTCACCGCGCCGCGCCGGTGTCGCGCCGGCTCGTGATCACGTGGTCCACCAGTCCGTACGCGACGGCCGCGGGCGCGTCCAGGACGCTGAGGCGGTCGATGTCGGCGTCGATCCGCTCCCGGCTCTGCCCGGTGTACTCGGTGAGCATCCCGGCCACCAGGGCGCGCAGCCTCAGCAGTTCGCGCGCGTGGATGTCGAGGTCGCTCGGCTGTCCCTGGAGGGGCTCGTCCATGGCCGGCTGCCGGAGGGTGATGCGGGCGCCGGGGAGGACCATCCGCTTGCCGGGGGTGCCGGCGGCGAGCAGGACGGCGGCGGTGGACGCGGCCTGGCCCAGGCAGGTGGTCTCCACGTCGCAGGAGAGCGTCCGCATCGTGTCGTGGATCGCGGTCATGGCGCTGATCGAGCCGCCGGGGGAGTTGATGTAGAGCGAGATGTCCTGGCCGGGCGCCGCGTAGTCGAGGTGCAGGAACTGCGCGATGACGTCGTTGGCCGAGGTCTCGTCGATGGGTGTGCCGAGGAAGACGATCCGGGCTTCGAGGAGCTTCGAGTACGGATCGAGGGTCCGGGTTCCGAAGCTGGTCCGCTCCGTGAACTCGGGCAGGACATAGCGAGCGTCCATGGCTGAGCACCTCCAGCTGTCTGTAAAAAATGTACAGGACGTACAGACCGTAAGATGAGGAGCATGACCTACGAGATCCCGGTGACGCAAGCGCGAGCTGAGCTCGCCGACCTCATCAACCGCGTCGTGTACGGCGGCGAACGCGTCGTCGTCACCCGCCACGGGAAGCCGCTCGTCGCCCTGGTCTCCGCTGCTGACCTGGAAGAACTCGAAGCGGCGGAGAAGCCCGCCGACGAACAGGTGGTCAGCTCGCTCTCCAGCCTCCGGCCGGTCGACTCCGCTCCCGGCGAACAGCGCCGTTTCGGCATCGCCGCCCACCACCAGGAGCCCGGCACCTCCTGACCGGGGCACGGGGGACGCCCGAGCCCGGCACCTCCCGGCCCCGCAAGCGAAAAGCCGCGCACCCCCGTCCGCTACAGCGGGGGTACGCGGCCGTTTTCGGGTGGGGGTCTCAGCCCACCGGCACCGGTGCGGGCTCCGTCGAGGGGGCCGGCTCCACGCGGCGCCGCGCGCCGAGCGCGGTCGCGGCCAGACCTGCCACGGCCCAGAGGGAGAGGACGAGCAGCGGGCGGCCCGCCGCCGCGCCGTCGAAGGCGGACACCGACCGCAGGGCCGAGCCCCCGGCGCCCGGCGGCAGCCACTGGCCGAGGGAGCCGACCCCGGCGGGCAGCATCTGCGGAGCGCTCGACATCCCCGAGAAGGCGTTGCCGAGCAGGATCGTCAGGGCTGCCGCCAGCCCGAAGCCGGGCTTGCCGAGCAGGGTGGCGAGCCCCGCGAAGGCCGAGCCGATCGCCAGGACGGTCAGGCCGAGCACCCCGGCCTCGGCCCACCAGTCGCCCGTCAGCGCCCCGAGCCAGCTGTCGGCGAGCGCCGCGCCGACCAGCCCGGCGAGCGCCGCCGCGCCCACGAGCGTCGCGGCCGCCCTGGCCCCGCGCAGGCCGAGCAGGACGGTGACGACGCCCGTGGCCGCGCCGACCAGGGCGAGGGGCAGCAGACTCGCGCCGAGTACGGCGCCGCGCGGGTCGCCCGCCGGTGCGGCGACCACGTCCGTGACCCGGACCTCGGCTCCCGCCGGGGCCTGGGCGGTCACGGCCTCGCGCAGCAGCCCGGCCACGACGGGGCTCGCCGCCGAGGCGGTGAGGAGTTCCGTACCGCTCGGGGTGACGACCACGGCTCCGTATACATCGCGGTCCTCGATCGCGGCCCGGGCGGCCTCGGCGTCCTCGTAGCGGTGGATCTCGAAGGCCCCCTCGTGCCGGCCGAGCTGCCGCTCGACCGCGCCGGCCGCGGCGGCGGGCCCGGCCACGCCGATCGGCAGGTCGCGGGGCGCGATGCGCGCGGCCGGCCAGGCGAAGACCGCGAGGGCGAGGGCGGCGACGACCGGTATCAGTACGAGCACCGCGAGGATTCTGCGGCCGGTGGCCGGCGGGGTGGTGGCGGCGGGCATGGCGGCCTCGATTCAAAGCGAAGGATCGTTCGTTTTATGTGAGGCACAGCGTGCGCCGCCGCCCGGGAGTTGTCAAGAATGAACATTCGTTTTAGGTTCTGCCCATGGCACGTGTCTCCCAGGAACACCTCGACGCCCGCCGGCGCCAGATCCTCGACGGCGCCGCTCGCTGCTTCGCCCGCAACGGCTTCCACGCCACGTCCATGCAGGACGTGCTCGCCGAGGTGGGGCTCTCCGCGGGCGCGGTCTACCGCTACTTCCGCGGCAAGGAGGAGCTGATCGCGGCCATCGCGACCGAGGCCTTCGCCGGCATCCGGGGCGCCTTCGAGGAGGCGTCCCTCGCCACCCCGCCGCCCACCCCCGACGTCCTCCTCGGCGCGGTGCTCCGGCTCTTCCTGGAGGAGCGGGTCGAGGGCGCCGACCGGCAGGCCTTCGCCCGTCTGATCATCCAGGTGTGGACCGAGACCCTGCGCAACGAGGAGCTGGCCGGGACCCTCGCCGAGGGCTACCACGGGATGCGGGTCGCGTGGACGAAGCTCGTGACCGCCTACCGGGAGAACGGCCTCCTCCACGCCGACGTCCCCGCCGACCATGTGGCACGCACCCTCATCGCCACCGCCCAGGGCTTCATCGCCCAGCAGGCGCTCTTCGGCGACGTGTCCGTGGAGGTCCTGGAGGACGGACTGCGTGGCCTGATGTCGATGTCCGTACCCCCGGAGGCCGACCCGATCGGATGATCATGAGAACGCAAAGCCGGAGTTAACGAGCCGGAAAAACTTCCGCCCTAACGTGCAATGTCTGGCCGCGCACCGCATCTCCGCAGTTCAACAGAGTGTTGACGGTCGGTAGGGTCCGCAGCTGTCCGGGTCCCGTCCCGGTCGACGACTGTGAGGTGGAAGAGTGCAACTGAGCCCGCACGAGCAGGAGCGCCTGCTCATCCATGTGGCCGCCGACGTGGCCGAGAAGCGCCGGGCCCGCGGTGTGCGGCTCAACCACCCCGAGGCCGTCGCGCTCATCACGTCCCACATCCTGGAAGGCGCCCGGGACGGCCGGACCGTCGCCGAGCTGATGGCCTCCGGGCGCAAGGTGCTCACCCGTGACGAGGTCATGGACGGCATCCCGGAGATGATCCACGACGTCCAGGTCGAGGCCACCTTCCCGGACGGCACCAAGCTCGTCACCGTCCACGACCCCATTCTCTGAGGGGCGGCCGCCGATGATCCCCGGAGAGATCCTGTACGCGGACGGCCCCGTCGCCCTCAACGAGGGGCGCCCCGTCACCCGCCTCACCGTCCTCAACGCCGCCGACCGGCCCGTCCAGGTCGGCTCCCACTACCACTTCGCCGAGGTCAACCCCGGTCTGGACTTCGACCGCGCCGCCGCCCACGGGCAGCGGCTGCACATCGCCGCCGGGACCGCCGTCCGCTTCGAGCCCGGCATCCCCGTCGAGGTCGAGCTGGTCCCGATCGCCGGCCGCAGGATCGTGCCCGGCCTACGCGGCGAGACCGCCGGACCGCTCGACACCACCGAAGCCACCAGCGAAGCCACGACCGAGGCCACGACCGAGGCCAGCACCGAGGCCACGACCGAGGCCACGACCGAGGCCAGCACCGAGGCCACGACCGAGGCCACCACCGAAGCCACGACCGAAGCCGGCACCGAACAGGACCAGGACAAGGACAAGGACGGCGACCGTGCCTGACCTCCACCGTGCCGTCTACGCCGACCTGTTCGGCCCCACCACCGGCGACCGCATCCGGCTCGCCGACACCGACCTCCTCGTCGAGATCGAGGAGGACCGCTGCGGCGGCCCCGGCCGCGCCGGCGAAGAGGCCGTCTTCGGCGGCGGCAAGGTCGTCCGTGAGTCCATGGGCCAGGCCCGCACCACCCGCGCCGAGGGCGCCCCCGACACCGTCATCACCGGCGCCGTGGTCATCGACCACTGGGGCGTCGTCAAGGCGGACATCGGCATCCGGGACGGCCGCATCACCGCCCTCGGCAAGGCCGGCAACCCCGACACCATGGACGGCGTCCACCCCGACCTCGTCATCGGCCCCGAGACCGAGATCATCGTCGGCAACGGCCGGATCGTCACCGCCGGCGCCGTCGACACCCACGTCCACTTCATCTCGCCGACCATCGTCGAGCAGGCCCTCGCCACCGGCGTCACGACCCTCGTCGGCGGCGGCACCGGGCCCGCCGAGGGCACCAAGGCGACCACGATCACCCCCGGCCCCTGGCACATGGCCCGGATGTTCGAGGCCCTGGACACCTTCCCCGTCAACATCGGCCTGCTCGGCAAGGGCAACACGATGTCCCGGGAGGCGATGCACTCCCAGCTGCGCGGCGGCGCGCTCGGCTTCAAGATCCACGAGGACTGGGGTGCCACCCCCGCCGTCATCGACGCCTGTCTGAGCGTGTGCGAGGAGACGGGCGCCCAGCTCGCCATCCACACCGACACCCTGAACGAGGCGGGCTTCGTCGGCGACACCCTCGCCGCCATCGCCGGACGCACGATCCACGCGTACCACACGGAAGGCGCCGGCGGCGGGCACGCCCCCGACATCATCACGGTCGTCTCCGAGCCGTACATCCTGCCCAGCTCCACCAACCCGACCCGGCCGCACACCGTCAACACCATCGAGGAACACCTCGACATGCTGATGGTCTGCCACCACCTCAACCCGGCCGTCCCCGAGGACCTCGCCTTCGCGGAGTCCCGCATCCGGCCCTCCACCATCGCCGCCGAGGACGTCCTCCACGACCTGGGCGCCATCTCGATCATCTCCTCCGACTCCCAGGCCATGGGCCGGATCGGCGAGGTGATCATGCGGACCTGGCAGACCGCCCACGTCATGAAGAAGCGCCGCGGTGCCCTGCCCGGCGACGGTGCCGCCGACAACCACCGGGCCCGCCGCTACGTCGCCAAGTACACGATCAACCCGGCCGTCGCCCAGGGCATGGACCACCTCATCGGCTCGGTCGAGCCCGGCAAGCTCGCCGACCTGGTCCTCTGGGAGCCCGCCTTCTTCGGCGTGAAGCCGCTCGTCGTCGTCAAGGGCGGCCAGATCGCGTACGCGCAGATGGGCGACGCCAACGCCTCCATCCCCACGCCCCAGCCGGTGCTGCCCCGTCCGATGTTCGGCGCGCTCGGCCGGGCCGCCGCGGCCGGTTCGGTCAACTTCGTCTCCCAGGCGGCGATCGAGGACGACCTGCCCCGGAAGCTCGGAGTGCACAAGGAGTTCGCCGCGATCGGCTCCACCCGGCGGGTCACCAAGGCCGACATGCGCGAGAACGACGCTCTGCCCCGGGTCGAGGTCGACGCCGACACCTTCTCGGTGAGCATCGACGGCGAGCCGGTCGAACCGGCACCCGCCGTCGAACTGCCCATGGCCCAGCGCTACTTCCTCTTCTGATGTCGCGCTCCGCCCTCCTCGTGCTCGCCGACGGGCGTTTCCCCGCCGGCGGGCACGCCCACTCCGGTGGTGCCGAGGCCGCCGTCAGGGCCGGCCGCATCAAGGACGCCGCCGGCCTGGAAGCCTTCTGCCGGGGCCGTCTGCACACCACGGGCCTCACGTCGGCGGCCCTCGCCGCCGGGGCCGCGCACGGACTCGACCCGTACGAGCTCGACGCGGCGGCCGACGCCCGCACCCCCTCGGAGGCCCTGCGCGCCGCCGCCCGCAAGCTCGGCCGCCAGCTGATGCGGGCCGCCCGTGCCACCTGGCCGAGCCCCGAACTCGACGCGCTCGCCGCCGCGTTCCCGCGCGGCGCCCATCAGCCCGTCGTCCTCGGCACCGCCGCGCGGGCCGCCGGACTCGGCCCCGAGGACGCGGCGCACTGCGTCGCGTACGAGACGGTCGGCGGCCCGGCGACCGCGGCCGTCCGCCTCCTCAGCCTCGACCCCTACCAGGCCACCGCCGTCCTCGCCCGCCTCGCACCCGAGATGGACCAGGTGGCCGCACGCGCGGCCGCCGCCGCCCGGCAGGGCGTCGACGCCCTGCCCGCCGCCTCGGCCCCGCTGCTCGACCTCACCGCCGAACAGCACGCGGCCTGGCCGGTCCGCCTCTTCGCCTCGTAACCCCACCAGGAGCCGCACCATGCACCTCGACCACGCCCCTACCCACCCCGGCGCCGTCTCCGCCGACGCCCACCGGCCCGACGGCACCCGCCGCGCCCTGCGCATCGGGCTCGGCGGACCGGTCGGCTCCGGCAAGACCGCCACCGTCGCCGCCCTCTGCCGGGAGCTGCGCGACACCCTCTCCCTCGCCGTCGTCACCAACGACATCTACACCCGCGAGGACGCCGAGTTCCTGCTCCGCAACGCCGTCCTGCCGCCCGAGCGCATCCAGGCCGTGGAGACCGGCGCCTGCCCGCACACCGCCATCCGCGACGACATCTCCGCCAACCTCGAAGCCGTCGAGGAACTCGAGGACACGGTCGGTCCGCTCGACCTCATCCTCGTCGAGTCCGGCGGCGACAACCTCACGGCCACCTTCTCCAAGGGGCTCGTCGACGCCCAGATCTTCGTCATCGACGTGGCCGGCGGCGACGACATCCCGCGCAAGGGCGGGCCCGGCGTCACCACCGCCGACCTCCTCGTGATCAACAAGACCGACCTCGCCCCGCACGTCGGTTCCGACCTGGAGCGGATGGCCCGCGACGCCGAGGAGCAGCGCGGCGAACTGCCGGTCGCCTTCACCTCGCTGCGCGGCGAGAACGGCGTCGCGCCCGTCGCCGACTGGGTCCGGGCACAGCTCGCGGCGTGGACCGCGTGAGCCTGCGCGCCACCGCCCGGATCGCCGCCGACGCCGACGGCGGACTGCCGCTCCTGGTGAGCGACGGCCCCCTGGCCCTGCGCCGTACCCGGGCCGCCGGACCGTACACCCGGGTCACCGTCGTCGGCGCGATGAGCGCGCCGCTCGGCGGTGACCGGCTCGCGATCGAGACCGAGGTACGGGACGGGGCCCGGCTCCTGGTCGACTCGGCCGCCGCCACCCTCGCCCTGCCCGGCCGGAGCGCCGACCCCGCCGCGTACGACGTGCGGATCACCGTCGGCGACGGAGCGGAGCTCCGCTGGCTGCCCGAACAGCTCGTCTCCGTCGCCGGCTCGCACCTGCGGATGCGCACCACCGTCGACCTCGCGCCCACGGCCCGGCTCGTCCTCCGCGAGGAACAGGTCCTCGGCCGGCACGGCGAGGCGCCCGGCACCCTCACCACCCGTCTCACCGTCCGCCGTGCCGGACGCCCTCTGCTCGACCAGGAACTGGCCTTCGGCCCCGGTGCGCCCGGCGGCTGGGACGGCGGCGCGGTCCTCGGCGGCCACCGGGCCACGGGCCAACTCCTCGTCGTCGACCCTGCGTTCGCCGAGAAGCCGGCGGAAGCGCGGCGGCTCGGGGAGAACGCCGTGGTCAGTCCGCTCGCCGGGCCCGCCGCCCTCGCCACCGCGGTCGCACCGGACGCGCTCGCGCTGCGCCGGCTCCTCGACGAGGCCTTCGCCCAACTCGTCCCGTTCTGACCGTCTCCGCACGTTCACCGCTCAGCGGTACACCTGTCACCGGTTATTGGTTCGGCAAAGAAACACGTGTACGCCCTTTCATCGCGAGCCCCAGGGACGAAAGGATCCCCCGGACACACAGACTCCTTCTGGGGGAGGATCATTGAGACGCACAGCAGTGCTCGGCTCGGCCGGCACTCTGATAGCGGGCACGCTCATGGCGACCGCGCTGGCGGCACCGACCGCCGGTGCCGTCACCGGCCACGACCGTGACGAGGAGGCGCGCGGCGCGACCATCGCCGCCGCCGAGGCCGCCAAGGCCGGAATCGACTGGCAGGACTGCCCCGCTGACTGGGGCTTCGCCAAGCCCATCCAGTGCGGCTGGGTCACCGTCCCGGTCGACTACGCCAAGCCCAACGGCAAGAAGATCAAGATCGCGGTGGACCGCGTCAAGTCCACCGGCACGCCCGCCGAGCGCCAGGGTGCGCTGCTGTACAACCCCGGCGGCCCCGGCGGCTCCGGCCTGCGCTTCCCGCGCCGGGTCACCACCAACAACCCGCTCTGGGTGAACACCGCGAAGGCGTACGACTTCGTGGGCTTCGACCCGCGCGGTGTCGGCCACTCGGCGCCCATCTCCTGCGTCGACCCGACCGAGTTCGTCAAGGGCCCGAAGCTCGACCCGGTCCCGGACAGCGAGGCGGACAAGCTCGCCCAGCGCAAGCTGGCCGCCGAGTACGCCAAGGGCTGCGCCGAGAAGAGCGGCGACATGCTGCCCTACATGACGACCCGGAACACCGCGCGTGACCTGGACGTCATCCGGGCCGCGCTCGGCGAGAAGAAGCTCAACTTCATCGGCGTCTCCTACGGCACCTACCTCGGGGCCGTCTACGGCACGCTGTACCCGAACCACGTGCGCCGCATGGTCGTCGACAGCGTGGTCAACCCGGCGAAGCACAACATCTGGTACCAGGCCAACCTGGAACAGGACATCGCCTTCGAGGGCCGGCTGAAGGACTGGATGACCTGGGTCGCCCAGAACGACGCCACCTACCACCTCGGGGACACCCTGGCGGAGGTCCAGCAGCAGTGGGTGACCCTGCGCGCCGCCGCCAAGAAGGAGCCCCTGGGCGGCAAGGTCGGCCCGGCCGAGCTCATCGGCTTCTTCCAGAGCGCCCCGTACTACGACTCCTCGTGGGTCCCGGTCGCGGAGGCCTGGAGCGCGTACGCCGCGGGTGACCCGCAGCCGCTGATCGACGGCGCCGCCGCGGACCTCACCGACACGGCCGGCAACATCGCGTCGGAGAACGGCAACGCCGTCTACACCGCCGTCGAGTGCGCCGACGCGGCGTGGCCGACCAACTGGAACAAGTGGAACCGGGACAACTCGGCCCTCCACGAGCAGTACCCGTTCATGACCTGGGCGAACGCCTGGATGAACCTGCCGTGCGCCACCTGGTCCGCGCCGCAGCAGAAGCCGACCGAGGTCAAGACGGGCAAGGGCCTGCCGCCGGTGCTCATCGTCCAGTCCGAGCGCGACGCGGCGACGCCGTACGTCGGCGCGGTCGAGCTGCACAAGCGCTTCAAGGGCTCGCGTCTCATCACCGAGAAGAACGCGGGTTCGCACGGTGTCACCGGCCTGGTGAACCCCTGCATCAACCCGAAGGTCGAGACGTACCTGCTCACCGGCAAGGTGGACAGCCAGGACGTGACGTGCGAGCCGCACGCCACGCCCAAGCCGTAACACCCGCACCACAGTGAGGGGCGGTCGCCGTACGGCGGCCGCCCCTCCGCCGTCTCAGCGCGAGGCGAGCCAGGCGTCCTCGGCCGCGTAGTCGAACCAGTCCTGCCCGTACTTGGCGAGGTTCGGGAACGCCTCCAGCCACCCCCGGCCCGCGAGCCGCTCCGTCAGCCACTCCACCGTCGCCGGCAAGGACTCCGCGTACCCCACCACCGGCCGGTAGCCCAACTCCCGCTCCGCCGCCGTCATGTCGTACACGATCGGCGCGTCCAGACCCCACGGCGTCTCACCCACGATGCCCACCGGCGGCGGCCCGTCCACGAGCACCAGCTCGCTCTCCACTCCCACGACCGCGTCCACCGCCGCGGAGATCTCCGCGGTCGTCGGCACGTCCGGATCGCCGGCGTTCAGCACCCGCGTCCCCGGCCGCGCCGCCGCGAGCCGGATCAACTCGGCCAGATTGTCCACGTTCGCCGGGTGGAACCGCGACAGACCGTTGTACGCGAGCACCCGCACCGGCCGCCGGTCGAGCGCGCGCTTCACGAAGAACAGCTCGCGCGGCGAGCGGCAGTGCGGGCCGTGGATCGAACCCGCCCGCAGCAGCGTCGTCGGCAGCAGCTCCCCGGCCGCCGTCAACGCCTGCTCCAGGGCCACCTTCCGCGTGCTGTACGTGCCGGCGCCCGGCGCCACCGTCGCGAGCGACTCCGGGATCGGCACCGGATAGCGCGGGAAGCCGTCCGGCCGGTCCTGGGTGTCGAAGCTGCGCCCCTGCTCGTCCTCGTACACCGCCCCGCTGGAGATCACCACCGCCGAGCCGATCCGGTCCGCGAGACCGGTCAGCTGGGCGGCGTGCCCGGCGTCGTACGCCACGACGTCCACGAGGACGTCGGTGCCCTCGCCGAGCGCCGACGCCAGCGCGCCCTCCTCGTCCCGGTCGAGCCGCACCGACCGCACCTCGTCCGTCCAGCCGTCGTCCCTGCCGCCGCCCCGCGAGGCGGCCGTCACCTCCCAGCCGTCCGCGACGAGCGCCCGCACGGCCGCCCGCCCCACCTGTCCCGTCGCACCCAGCACGAACGCGTTTCGCTTGGTCATGCAGGGGACGCTACGGGTGCCGGGGGCGGCGGCCCAGGGGATTGCGCCGTGCGCGGATCCGCCCTCAGCGTTCCCCGCGCGGGAACTTCTCGGGAGGTGCGTCGCCGCCGGACTCCGCGGCCTTCACCACCGCCGCGTACTCGTCCACGTACTCCTGTCCCGACAGGCGCAGGATCTCGTACATGATCTCGTCCGTCACCGCGCGGACCACGGCCCTCTCACCCGCCGACCCGGCGAACCGGGAGAAGTCCAGCGGCGCCCCGAACCGGATGGTGACCCGGCGGATCCTCGGCACGACCTTCCCCGGCGGCTGGATCTCGAAGGTCCCCACCATCGCGCACGGCACCACCGGCACCCCGGCGGTCAGCGCCATCACCGCCACCCCCACCTTGCCCTTGTAGAGCCGTCCGTCGTGCGAACGCGTCCCCTCGGGATAGATCCCGAGCAACTCGCCCCGGTCGAGGACGCCGAGACCCTCCCGGATCGCCGCCTTGCCGGCCTCCTTCCCGGACCGGTCCACCGGGATCTGCCCGGCGGCCCGGAAGAAGGCGGCCGTCAGCCGGCCCTTGAGCCCCGGCCCGGTGAAGTACTCCTGCTTCGCGAGGAAGGTGATCCGCCGGTCCAGGACCACCGGCATCAGGAAATGGTCGGAGAAGGACAGGTGATTGCCCGCGACGATCGCGGCCCCCTCCTCCGGGATGTGTTCGAGCCCCTCGATCCGCGGCCGGAAGAGCAGCCTGAGGAGCGGTCCGAGCAGGACGTACTTCATCAGCTGATAGAACACGCGCGACCCCCGTTCGTCGTCCGTCACGCCCGTTGTATCCCCGCGGGGGCCCGTGGTCCACTGGTGGGGGAGCGTCACATGACAGGCGAGCGCGGAGTCAGGCGCCCCGGCCGCGTCCTCACCGCGATGCTGTGCGCGCTGACGGCGGCCGGGCTCTACGGCTGCTCCGGCTCGGGCCCGTCGGAGCCCAGCCCCACGCCGACGACCGCGCCCGCCACCCCGACCACCACCCCGGCCACCGGCCTCTCGCCCTTCACCGGGCTTCCCGCGAAGCCCGCCCCCGTCCTGGCCGTGAAGCTCGACAACGTGCCGGAGGCCCGCCCCCACACCGGACTCGCCGCGGCCGACCTCGTCTACGTCGAACAGGTCGAGGGCGGCGTGACCCGGCTCATGGCCGTCTACTCCTCCCACCTCCCCGACCTCACCGGCCCCGTCCGCAGCGCCCGCGAATCCGACATCGCCCTGCTCGGCGACTTCGGCCACCCGGTCCTCGCCTACTCCGGCGCCCAGTCCGCCCTCACCCCGCTGCTGCGGGCCGCGCCCCTCCACCTCGTCACCGAGGGCACCACACCCCAGGCCTTCCGGCGCTCACCGGACCGCCCGGTCCCGCACAACCTCTATCTGCGCCCCGGCCGCGCCGTCGCCGCCGTCCCGCGCGCCGACGACCCCCGGGACATCGGCTTCCGCTTCGGGCCCGCCCCGGCCGGCGGCACCGCGGTCAGGACCGAGACCGTCCGCTACCCGGCGGCCCGCTACACCTTCACCTGGTCCGCCGCCGACCACGCCTGGCGGGTGGCCATGGACGGCCGCGAGGCCCGCGCCACCGACACGGGCCTGCTCACCCCGGAGACGGTCGTCGTCCAGCGCGTCACGGTCCGCCCGTCCCGCTTCCACGACCGGTTCGGCTCGGTCTCCCCGTACAGCGAGACCGTCGGCAGCGGCACGGCGCTCGTCCTGCGCGACGGCCGCGCCCACGAGGCCCGCTGGTCCCGCCCCTCGGCGACCTCCGGCACCACGTTCACCACCCCGGCCGGAAAGCCCCTGGCCTTCGCGCCGGGCCAGACCTGGATCGTCCTGGCCCCGCGCGCGTAGGCCCGTCGCTCAGGACGTGGTGCCCGGCGGGCGGGGCGGGGGAGGCGGTGGTACGGAGCTGTCCGCCGCCGCCATCCCGATCGTCGCCACGATCAGGACCACCAGACCGAACCAGAGCCAGCCGCTGCTGCCGAGCGCCACCGTGTAGGCCGTCGTCAGCACCAGCGCGGCGCAGGTGAGCACCGCCATCGTCTTCGTGGGACCGGACATCAGCCCGCCCTCCTCCCGACCGGGGCCGCGGAAGCCGTCCAGCCCATCGTGACCCCGCGACAGGGGCGCGCGCTACTCCCAGGACGCTCCGGCGTGCGCCGGTACGCAAACGGGCCCGGCGCCGCAGGCGGCACCGGGCCCGTGAGGAGCACCGTGGAATCCCGGTCGTCAGCGGCTCCGCGCCTGCAGCGAGGCGAGATAGGCGTTGTACGCCTCCAGCTCCTTGTCGCCGTCCCGGTCGGCGGCCCGGTCCTTGCGGACGGCCTGCCGCTGCTCGGAGTGGTACCACTGGTAGACCAGGGCGATCAGGACGAGGACGGACGGGATCTCGCTGAACGCCCAGGCGATGCCGCCCGCCGCGTTCTGGTCGGTGAGCGCGTCGATCCCGAGCGAGGCCGGCGGGTTCTTGTACGACTCCACCAGCGGCTGGGTCGCCATCATCATCGCGATGCCGAAGAACGCGTGGAACGGCATGCCCGCGAACAGCTCCAGCATCCGCATCACGTACCCCGGCCGGTGCGGGCCCGGGTCCACGCCCATGATCGGCCAGAAGAAGACCAGGCCCACCATCAGGAAGTGCACCATCATCCCGATGTGCCCCGCCTTGGAGCCCATCAGGAAGTCGAAGAGCGGCGAGAAGTACAGCCCGTACAGGCTCGCGATGAACATGGAGATCGTGAACGCCGGGTGCGTGATCACCTTCATGTACCGGCTGTGCAGCAGCTTCAGGAGCAGCTCGCGCGGCCCCGTCGAGCCCCGGCCCGCCACCGGCAGCGCCCGCAGCGCGAGGGTCACCGGCGCGCCGAGCAGCAGCAGGATCGGCGACAGCATGGAGATCACCATGTGCTGCACCATGTGCACGCTGAACATGACCATGCCGTAGTCGTTGAGCTTGGTGCACATCATCAGGGCGACGCTCAGCACGCCCACGGTGAAGAACACCGTCCGGCTGATCGGCCACCCGTCACCGCGCCGCCGCAGCCGTGCCACCCCCCACCCGTACAGACCGAGCGCCGCAAGGCACCCGATCAGGAAGAAGAGGTCGGGAGAGAACTCCAGGCCCCGCCCCAGCGTGAACGGCGGCAGATCCGTGGTCATGCCGTGCCCGCTGTGATCCATCCGTACACTCCTGGAGCCCGATTCGCGCTTGTTGTCCGCACCAGACTAGAACCGCCCCCGGCCGCGACTGCGACCGGGGGCGGATGTCACGGACGGGAGCCGTCAGAGCACGCACTCCGCCTCGGCGTACCGGTCGGCCGGAACCGTCTTGAGGGTCTCCACGGCCTGCGCGAGCGGGACCATCGTGATCTCCGTGCCGCGCAGCGCGGTCAGCATGCCGAACTCGCCGCGGTGCGCCGCCTCGACGGCGTGCCAGCCGAAGCGGGTCGCGAGGACGCGGTCGTACGCGGTCGGGGTGCCGCCGCGCTGGACGTGACCCAGGATGACCGGGCGGGCCTCCTTGCCGAGGCGCCCCTCCAGCTCGGCGGAGAGCTGGTTGGCGATGCCGGTGAACCGCTCGTGGCCGTAGATGTCCTTGCCGGCGGTCTTGAAGTCCATCGAGCCCTCGCGCGGCTTCGCGCCCTCGGCGACGACCACGATCGCGAACCGCTTGCCGGCCTCGAAGCGCTCGCCGACCCGGGCGGTCAGCTCGTCGATGTCGAAGGGGCGCTCGGGGACGACCACGGCGTGCGCGCCGGCGGCCATGCCGGAGTGCAGCGCTATCCAGCCGGTGTGGCGGCCCATCACCTCGACGACGAGGACCCGCTGGTGCGACTCGGCGGTGGTCTTCAGCCGGTCGAGGGCCTCGGTGGCGACGGTCACGGCGGTGTCGAAGCCGAAGGTGACGTCGGTGGAGGCGATGTCGTTGTCGATCGTCTTCGGGACGCCGACGATCGGGAGGCCCGCCTGGGAGAGCAGGTTGGCCGCCTTGAGGGTGCCCTCGCCGCCGATCGGGATGATGGCGTCGAGACCGAGGTCGGCGACGTGGCCCCTGGCCCGCTCGACGCCGTCGACGAGGTGCGCGGGCTGGACCCGCGAGGAGCCCAGGATGGTGCCGCCCCGGGCCAGGATGCCGCCCACCGCGTCGAGATCGAGCTTGCGGTAGTCGCACTCCAGGAGGCCCTTCCACCCGTCGTGGAAGCCGATGACCTCGTCGCCGTGATCGACGACGGCGCGGTGCACGACGGAACGGATGACAGCGTTCAGACCGGGGCAGTCTCCGCCGGAGGTGAGTACGCCAATGCGCATAGCCCAAAAACCTTTGCAACGTGGGCCGACTCCCGGACCACGTCGTCCGGCTGGATCCCCGCCACCCTATCGTCGCAGGGTGGCGGGGCCGAACCGGATGTCCGCACAGTGGACAACGTACGTTCGTACGAGGGACCAACGGCGGTGCGCGGATTGACTCAGGCGGGCTGGGTCGCCGCCGCGATGCGCTCCGCGCGCAGCGCCTCGTACCAGCGGTCGTCCGTCGGCGGCAGCGCGTTCACGTCGAGGGCCAGCTTCAGCAGCATGTCCGCGATCTGCGGGTTCCGCGCCATGACGGGGCCGTGCATGTACGTACCGAAGACGGTGTCGTTGTACGCGCCCTCGGTGCCGTCGCCGGTCCCGTTGCCGTTGCCGAAGACGGTCCGGGCGAACGGCCGGGCCGTCGGGCCGAGATGGGTGATGCCCTGGTGGTTCTCGAACCCGGTCAGCTGGGGGAGGCCCAGGCGCGGGTCGATGTCCGCGAGGACGTCGCCGACGCAGCGGGCGCCCTCGCCGCGGGTCGAGATCACGTCGATGAGCCCGAGCCCGGCCTCGCGCTCGCCGAGGTCGTTGATGAACTCGTGGCCCAGGATCTGGTACCCGGCGCAGACCGAGAAGATGATCGCGCCGTTGGAGGCGGCCCGGCTCAGCCCGCCGTCCCGCCGCAGCCGCTCGGAGGCGAGCCGCTGCGGACGGTCCTCGCCGCCGCCGATCAGGTAGATGTCGCCCGAGGTGGGGACCGGCTGGTCGCTGCGGACGTCGACGCGCTCGACGCTGAGGCCGCGCTGTTCGGCACGGCGCTGGACGACGAGGACGTTGCCCTGGTCGCCGTAGGTGCTGAGCAGGTCCGGGTAGACCCAGACCAGGCGCAGGCTGCTGTCACTCATGCTGCAAGTCCTCTACGGGTCAGTTGCCGACGCGGCGGCGGACGTCCTGGAAGGCGGTGTAGTTGGCGATCAGCTCGATCTGCCCGGGCGGGGCCATCGCGACGGCCTCGTCGAGCGTCTCGCAGACGCGGAAGTCCACCCCCGCGACCTCCAGGCGGACCGCGAGGTCCAGCTTCCGGTCGCCGATCACCATGATCGGGTGGCCGGCGAGCCGGCCGTAGTCCACGTCCCACAGCCAGGAGGTGTCCGTGCCGTCGGCGCCGCGCGCGTTGACGGAGAGGATCACCGGGGCGGGCGGCCCGTCGATGAGAGAAAACGTTTCGAGCCAGCCGGCCGGGTTCTTCGCGAGGAGCAGACGCAGGTCGCGGTTCTGGAAGGAGACCACGTCATAGCGTCCGGCGACGGCCTGCACCTGGTACATGCGCTCCAGGGCTACCTGCGGCGGCACCCCGAAGACGGCGGCGACGGCGGCCGAGGTCGCGGCGTTCGCCTTGTTCGCGCGGCCGGGCAGCTGCAGCCGGATCGGCCAGGCCGAACCGTGCGGGTCGAGCACGTGGTCGCCGCTGAGCGCCCAGCTCGGCGCGGGACGACGGAAGCCGCACTCGCCGCAGAACCAGTCGTCGCCCGGGCGCTGCATCACACCGCCGCAGGCGGGGCACGACCAGGCGTCGTCCTTCCACTCCTGTCCGGCGGCGACCCACACCACGTTCGGGGAGGAGGAGGCGGCCCACACGATCAGCGGGTCGTCGGCGTTCGCGATGACCACGGCCTTGGTGCCGTTGAGGCCCTCGCGCCACTTCTCGGCGAGCATCCGGGTCTCGGCCGCGCGGTCCAGCTGGTCGCGGGAGAGGTTCAGCAGCGCGATCGCCTTGGGCGTGGTGTCCCGGGCGACGCCGGCGAGGTACTTCTCGTCGACCTCGATCACGCCGAACTTGGACTCCGAGCCGCCGGCCAGCGCCGAGGTGATGCCGGCGGGCATGTTGGCGCCGAGCGCGTTGGAGACCACGGGCCCGGCGGCACGCAGGGCCTCCGCGATCAGCCGGGTCGTCGTCGTCTTGCCGTTGGTCGCCGACACCAGGACGACGTCCAGATGCTGCGCGAGCCGACCGAGCAGGTCGGGGTCGAGCTTCAGCGCCACACGGCCGCCGATCACCGATCCGCTGCCGCGCCCCGCCGCACGCGACACCGCGGCCGCGGCCTTGCCCGCCGTCACGGCCAGCTTGGCGCGCGGCGACAGCGGCTCTGGATTACCGGGGTGTCCTGACATCGTTCTTGTTCCTCCTTGCGTCGGTCCGGGCTCAGCCTATCGAGATCCGGCCAGCAGCCCGAACAGCGGCACCGGCAAGCGGCCGCACGAAACACGGAGGTCACGGCGGACCGTACCCTTACGGCCATGCGAAACCGCCCCATCCCCGGCAGTTCCGGTCTCGTCCGAGCGATGACCCTCCTCGGCGACCCCGTGCTGCACACACCCTGCGCGCCCGTCACCGACTTCGGACCCGAACTGGCACGGCTCGTCGAGGACATGTTCGCCACGATGTACGCGGCGCACGGCGTGGGCCTGGCGGCGAACCAGGTCGGCGTGGGCCTGCGGGTCTTCGTGTACGACTGCCCCGACGACGAGGAGAACCGCCACCTGGGCCATGTGGTGAACCCGCGCCTGGTGGAGGCGGACGGCGACGAGATCCGGGGCCCCGAGGGCTGCCTCTCCCTGCCGGGCCTGGAGGCGCCGACGCCCCGCTTCGACCGCGCGGTGGTGGAGGGCGTCCGCCTGGACGGCACTCCGATACGGGTCGAGGGCACGGGTTTCTTCGCCCGCTGCCTCCAGCACGAGACGGACCACCTGGAGGGCGGGGTCTACGCGGACCACGTCACGGGGTGGCGCAAGTCACGCCTGCTGCGCACGATCCGCAAGCAGCCGTGGGGGAGCGGAGCGGACCGGATCTCCTGACTCGATCGTCCGGAAGCGGGCCGGATCTTCCGGCTCGCTCAGGGGGAGGCCAGGCCGGATCTTCCGGCCCGCTCGGGGGGAGCCCAGGCCGGATCTCCCGGCCCGCTCGGCTAGAAGCCCGGTCCGCCCGGGAGGTCGTCCGCCTCCGCGAGCCGGCCCCACAGCAGGTCCGCCAGGCTCTTGACGAGGTCCGCGCGGGAGCAGGGGCGCTCGCCGAGCCACCAGTCGCCGGCCGCGTGCATCATGCCGACGATGCCGTGGCCCCAGATCCGGGCCTGGGCCTCGGCGGCCGGGCCCAGGTCGACGCGCTCGGCGATGACCTGGCCGAGCTCCTCGCCCATGCGGCGGAGCAGCGGGGCCGAGTGACGGCCGACGTCGAAGCCCTGCTCGGTCTGGTGCGACTCCTCCGCCGGGTGCATGAGGAAGCGGTAGACCTGGGGCATGGCCTCGATGGACGCCAGGTACGTGTCGAGAGTGGCCTCGACGCGGCGGCGCCGGTCGGCGGGCGCGTCGAGCGAGGCCCGCAGTGAGGCGAGGAGCGCGTCGGTGTGCCGGGTGGCGAGGGCGCGGTAGAGCCCGCCCTTGTCGCCGAAGTGGCGGTAGAGGATCGGCTTGGTGATCCCGGCCTCGGCCGCGATCGCGTTCATGGACGCCTTGGGGCCGTCCCGGAGCACCACCCGGTCCGCCGCCTCCAGCAGCTCGCGGCGCCGCTGCTCGGCGGGCGTCTGCTGGTCGGTGGCCCGGTGTGCGATGTCCATGTGCGTGTCTCCCCGCCCGTGCGATTCGTGAGGCTGTCGCAACGTAACACCCGGTCGGGATCCGATGTCGGTCGGGCCGAACCGCTCCACTGCAGGTTGACAGCCTCTACCCACCGGTAACAGACTGCTGTTACCGCAAGTAACGTCATGCTGGGAGGGAACATGGGCGAGTTCACGCTCGAACTCAACGAGGACCAGAAGCAGGTCCGCGACTGGCTCCACGGCTTCGCCGCCGATGTGATGCGCCCCGCGGCCGCCGAGTGGGACGAGCGTGAGGAGACTCCCTGGCCGATCATCCAGGAAGCGGCCAAGATCGGCATCTACTCCCTCGACTTCTACGCCCAGCAGTTCTTCGACCCGACCGGCCTCGGCATCCCGATGGCGATGGAGGAGCTCTTCTGGGGCGACGCCGGCATCGCCCTCTCCATCGTCGGCACCGGCCTCGCCGCCGTCGGCGTCCTCGCCAACGGCACCGAGGAGCAGATCGGCACCTGGGTCCCGCAGATGTACGGCGACGCGAACGACGTCAAGGTCGCCGCCTTCTGCTCCTCCGAGCCCGACGCCGGCTCGGACGTCGCCTCCATGCGCACCCGGGCCGTGTACGACGAGGCCAAGGACGAGTGGGTCCTCAACGGCACCAAGACCTGGGCGACCAACGGCGGCATCGCCAACGTCCACGTCGTGGTCGCCGTCGTCGACGCCGAGCTCGGCTCCAAGGGCCACGCCTCCTTCATCGTGCCGCCGAACACCCCCGGTCTGTCCCAGGGCCAGAAGTTCCAGAAGCACGGCATCCGCGCCTCGCACACCGCCGAGGTCGTCCTGGAGGACGTCCGCGTCCCCGGCTCCTGCCTGCTCGGCGGCAAGGACAAGCTGGACGAGCGCCTCGCCCGCGCCCGCGAGAAGGCCAAGGCAGGCGGCGAGCGCGTCAAGAACGCCGCCATGGCCACCTTCGAGGCCTCCCGCCCGGCCGTCGGCGCCATGGCGGTCGGCACCGCCCGCGCCGCGTACGAGGTCGCCCTCGACTACGCCAAGACCCGCGTCCAGTTCGGCCGCCCGATCATCGAGAACCAGGGCGTCGCCTTCCAGCTCGCCGACATGGCCACCCAGATCGACGCCGCCCGGCTCCTCGTCTGGCGCGCCTCGTGGATGGCCACGGCCGGCAAGCCCTTCACCGCGGCCGAGGGCTCGATGTCCAAGCTGTACGCGAGCGAGGTCGCCAAGAAGGTCACCGCCCAGGCCATCCAGATCCTGGGCGGCAACGGCTACACCCGTGAGTACCCGGTGGAGCGCATGCACCGCGACGCCGCCATCTACACGATCTTCGAGGGCACGAGCGAGATCCAGCGCATGGTCATCAGCCGCGCGCTCGCGAAGTAGGGCGACCGCTCACACGATGCAGAACTCGTTGCCCTCCGGGTCCTGGAGGACCACCGCGTAGTAGTCCATGCCGTTCGGCTCGTCCATCGCGTACAGCACGGTCGCGCCGAGGGCCGTCAGCCGGGCCACCTCGCCGTCCACCCTCCCCCAGCCTCCGGCCGGGGGGACCCCCAGCGGCGGAGGGCGAGGGGGACCTCCCGGCCGCCCCCGACCTTCAGGTCGAGGTGGACGCGGTTCTTCACGGTCTTGGGCTCCGGGACGCGCTGGAACCAGACCCGGGGGCCCACCCCCTTCGGGTCGACGATGGACTCCGGGAGCTCCCCGGCGTCCTCGCCCAGCTCGTCCTCCGGCACGCCGATCGCCTCCCAGTACGCCCGCCAGCTGGCGTGGCCGGCGGGCGGCGGGTCGGGTACGTAGCGCAGGGCGTCCAGCCAGAAGGGCACCAGGTGCTGGGGGTCGGCGCAGTCGATGGTCAGTTGCAGAGTCAGCTCGGGTCGCTCCATGGGAACGAGCCTCGCAGACGCCACCGACAGTGGCTCGTTTCGAGTCAACCGGCCAGATTCGGCCCGGCGTTCGGACGGCCTACCCGTGAGTCACCCGCTGCGGGAGAATCACCCCGCAGGAGACGATCGAGGGGGAACCGCACATGGCCATCACCACAGGTACCGAGGCACCCGAGCTGGAGGGACTGCCGTTGCTCGGCTCCATGCTCGACCTCAGGAAGGACTCGCTGGGCACCTTCCTGCGCGCGCGGCGCGAGCACGGCGACGTCGTGAAGATGACCGCGGGCCCGCCCGGGATCGGCGCCACCTTCTACGGCGTCTTCTCCGCCGAGGGCGCCCAGCAGGTCCTCGCCGGCGAATCCGCCAACTTCCGCAAGGACAACGCCTTCTACCAGGAGATCCGCGAGTCCTTCGGCAACGGCCTGCTCACCAGCCAGGACGAGGACTACCTCCGCCAGCGCCGGCTCGTCCAGCCCCTCTTCACCAAGCGCCGCGTCGACAGCTACGCGGGGGCCATCGCCGCCGAGGTCACCACCCTCATCGGCGAATGGCAGGACGGCGGCGCCGAGACCGTCGACGTCCTCCACGAGATGACCCGCCTCGCCCTGCGCGCCGTCGCCCGCATCCTCTTCGGCACCGACGTCGACGCGGCCGTCGAGATCGTCGAGCGCTGCTTCCCCGAAGTCGGCGCCTACGTGCTCAGCCGCGGCTACTCCCCGGTCAAGTTCCCGCGCCACTGGCCCACCCCCGGCAACCGCAAGGCCGCCGCCGTCCACCAGGCGCTGTACGAGGTCTGCGACCGGATCATCGCCGAGCGGCGGGCTTCCGGCCGTGCCTCCGCCGAGGGCGACGACCTCCTCACCCTGCTCGTCGAGGCCGAGAGCGCCGAGGACGGCAGCTTCGACGCCACCGAACTGCGCGAGCAGGTCCTCGTCTTCCTGCTGGCCGGGCACGAGACCACCGCCACCTCCCTCGGCTTCGCCCTCCACCTCCTCGCCCGCCACCCGGACGTGCTGAAGCGGACCCAGGAGGAGGTCGACCGGGTCCTCGGAGGCCGTACCCCCGGCGCCGCCGACCTCGACGCGCTGCCCTATCTCACGCAGGTGCTCAAGGAGGCCATGCGCCTCTTCCCCGCCGCCCCGGCCACGGGCCGTCGCGCCGTCGCCGCCACCGTGATCGACGGCGTCACCATCCCGGCGGGCGCGGACGTCATCGTCGCCCCCTGGGTCACCCACCGGCACCCCGCCTACTGGGAGGACCCGGAGCGCTTCGACCCGGACCGCTTCACGCCCGAGGCGGAGGCGGCCCGCCCCCGGTACGCCTGGTTCCCCTTCGGCGGCGGCCCGCGCGCCTGCATCGGCCAGCACTTCTCGATGCTGGAGTCCGTGATCGCGCTGGCGATGATCCTCCAGAAGTACGGCTTCGAGGCCGTCGACACCGAGGTGCCCGTCGGCTCCGCGATCACCCTCACGCAGGAGGGCCCGGCGCGCTGCCGTCTGCAGCCGAGGACGGTGTAGCCCGACCGGACGGGGGAGCGGCCCGGGGCCGCTCCCCTCGCCCTACGGCTTCGTCGCGACGACGACCGTCGCCCACCATTCCTCGGAGGTGATGACGCGCGGCGTCAGACCGGCCGCGGACATCACCGCGAGGGCCGTCTCCGCCTGCCGCTCGCTCGTCTCCACCAGCAGGTGCCCGCCCGGCGCCAGCCACTCCGGCGCCTCTGCGGCGACCCGCCGCATGACGTCGAGGCCGTCCGCGCCGCCGTCGAGCGTGACGTGCGGCTCGTGGTCGCGGGCCTCCGGCGGCAGCAGCCCGATCTCCCCGGTCGGTACGTACGGCACGTTGGCGACCAGGACCCCGACCCGGCCGCGCAGCTCCCGCGGCAGTGGCGCGAAGAGGTCCCCCTCGTACACACGCCCGCCGCGCGGCTCGACGTTCCGCCGGGCGCAGCGCACCGCCGCCGGCTCGATGTCCGAGGCGTGCACCTCCACGCCCTCGACCTCGGCGAGCAGGACCGCGCCCGCCGCGCCGGAGCCGCAGCACAGGTCGACGCAGACGGCGCCCGGCCGGGCCAGCTCCACCGCGTGGCCGACGAGGAACTCCGTACGGCGCCGGGGCACGAAGACCCCGCCGTCGACCTCGATCCGCAGCCCGGCGAACTCGGCCCAGCCCACGACGTGCTCCAGGGGCAGGCCGGAGGCCCGCCGCTCGACCATGAGGTCGAGCTCGGCGGGCCCGGCGGCGGTCGCGAGGAGCATCTCCGCCTCTTCCTCGGCGAAGACGCACCCGGCGGCGCGAAGCCGCTCGACAACCCCCAGGTCAGACAAGCTGAGCCTCGATCGCCGCCACGACCTCGGGGGCCTCCGGCTCGGTGCGCGGACGGAAGCGGGTGACCTGGCCGTCACGGCCGATGAGGAACTTCTCGAAGTTCCACTGCACGTCACCGGCCTCGCCGTCGGCGTCGGCGATCTTCACCAGCTCGGAATAGAGCGGGTGACGATCGTCACCGTTCACGTCCGTCTTCTCCAGGAGCGGGAAGGAGACCCCGTACGTGGCCGAACAGAAGGTCGCGATCTCCTCGGCACTGCCCGGCTCCTGCCCGGCGAACTGGTTGCAGGGCACCCCGAGCACGGTGAGGCCGCGCTCTCCGTACTCCTTCTGCAGCCGCTCCAGACCCGCGTACTGCGGGGTCAGACCGCACTTGGAGGCGACGTTCACCACCAGGACCGCCCGGTCGCGGTAGTCGGCAAGGGAGACCGGCTCGCCGGCCAGCGTCTTCAGGGGGATGTCGTAAAGGCTCATGGACCGCTCCTCGTAGGAATAGGGTTTGATCTCAGCATGGGAGACGAACCACTGGCAATCGCGATCGATTCCACGGCGGACGCAGGACCGCGCCGCGTCCACTGCCGCCTCTGCGGCCGCCCCCTGACCGGCGCGGACTCCCGCCGCACAGGCCTGGGCCCCACCTGCGACGCCAAACTCCACCCGACACCTCCGGACATCCGCACCCGCCGCCACGAGGTGGAGCAGGACACGCTCCCGGGCATCGACCAGGAGCCGTAGGACCGCAGCCCGGCGACGCTACCAGGCGACAAACCGATGGCCCACGGGAATTCGGGGCGGTCACAGTGACCGGCGATGAGACCCAAACCCGAGCAACCGGAGTCCTGAACCATGTCCACCCTGCGCGTCACCGCCGAAGTCCTCACCGTTCATCCGCATCCCAACGCCGACGCCCTCGAGCTCGCCCAGGTCGGGCTCTACCGGGCCGTCGTCGCCAAGGGGGTCTACGAGACGGGCGATGTCGCCGTCTACATCCCCGAGCAGGCAGTGCTTCCTCTTCCGCTCGTCGACGAGCTGGGGCTCACCGGGCGGCTCGCCGGGGGGAACGCGGACCGCGTGAAGGCGGTGCGGCTGCGTGGGGAGTTGTCGCAGGGGATCGTGTGCCGGCCCGGTGCGCTCGCCGGTACCGATCTGGCGCGGGCGGCCGCCGAGGGGGTCGACTTCGCGGAGGTGCTCGGGATCACCAAGTGGGTGCCGCCGATACCGCCGACGATGAACGGGGAGGTCGAGCCCGCGCCCGATCTGCTGCCGTGGGTCGACATCGAGAACCTGCAGCGCTACCCGGACCTCTTCGAGCCCGGTGAGCCCGTCGTCCTGACGGAGAAGCTCCACGGCACCGCCTGCCTGCTGACCTTCCACGCCGAGGAAGGGCGCGTGCAGGTCTCCTCCAAGGGGTTCGGGGCCAAGGGGCTCGCCCTGCGGGAGGACCCGCGCAATCTGTACTGGCGCGCCGTCCACGGCCATGGGCTCGCCGGTGTCGCCGAGCGGCTGGCGAAGCGGCTCGGCGCCCGCCGGGTGGGGCTCTTCGGCGAGGTGTACGGCTCCGGGGTGCAGGACCTCGCCTACGGCGCCGACGCCCGCTCCGAGACCGTCGGGTACGCCCTCTTCGACGTGTCCGCCGAGATCGACGGACAGGTTCGGTGGCTCGACCCGGAGGACGTCGTCGAGGCCGGCGAGGTGGCGTTCGTACCGCGGCTCCACTCCGGCCCGTACGACCTCGACACCGTCCTCGCCCTCGCCACCGGGCGCGAGACCGTCTCCGGCCGGGAGACGCACCTGCGGGAGGGCGTCGTCATCCGGCCCGCGACCGAGCGGTACAGCCCGGTGACCGGCGGCCGGGCCATCGCCAAGGCCGTCAGCCCCGCCTACCTGACCCGCAAGGGCGGCACCGAGTTCGAGTGACCCCGGCGCGTCAGAGCTTGCGGAACAGGCCCTCCTGGACCACCGACACAAGCAGCCTGCCCTCGCGGTCGTAGATGCGGCCGCGGGCCAGGCCCCGGCCTCCCGTCGCGATGGGCGACTCCTGGTCGTACAGGAACCACTCGTCCGCGCGGAACGGCCGGTGGAACCACATCGCGTGGTCCAGGGAGGCCATGTCGAAGCCGCGCGGGCCCCACAGGGGTTCGACCGGGATGCGGACCGCGTCCAGGAGCGTCATGTCCGAGGCGTAGGTGAGGGCGCACGTGTGGACCAGCGGATCGTCGCCGAGCGGGCCCACCGCCCGCATCCACACCGCGCTCCGCGGGTCCGCGCCCTTGACCTCCTCCTGCGTCCACCGCAGCCGGTCCACGTACCGGATGTCGAAGGGCTGACGGCGGGCCATCCGCTCCAGCGCCTCCGGCAGCGCGCCCAGGTGCTCCCGGATCTCGTCCGCGAGGTTCGGCAGCGTGTCCGGGTCGGTCAGGTGCCGCGGCGGCAGCTGGTGCTCGAAGGCGCCCTCCTCCGGCTTGTGGAAGGAGGCCGTGAGGTTGAAGATCGTCCGCCCTTCCTGGATCGCCGTCACCCGGCGGGTCGTGAACGACCGGCCGTCCCGCACCCGCTCCACCTGGTACACGATCGGCACCCCGGGCCGCCCCGGCCGCAGGAAGTAGGCGTGCAGCGAGTGGACCGGCCGGTCGCCCTCCGTGGTGCGGCCGGCCGCCACGAGGGCCTGCCCGGCGACCTGCCCGCCGAAGACCCGCTGCAGCGACTCCTGCGGGCTGCGCCCGCGGAAGATGTTCACCTCGATCTGCTCCAGGTCGAGCAGGTCCACGAGCCTCTCGGCGGGGTTGGTCATCCCGGTTCTCCTCCTACAGCTGTCCGACGGACGTCACGCGGACCACCGCCCGGCCCTCCTCGTCGGAGGCCGCGAGATCCACCTCCGCGCTGATTCCCCAGTCATGGTCGCCGTTCGGGTCGGCGAAGGTCTGCCGGACGCGCCACAGCCCGTGCGCCGCGTCCTCCTCGATCGCGAGCAGCTTCGGGCCGCGCGCGTCCGGGCCCGTACCGAGGTCGTCGTACTCGTCCCAGTACGCGTCCATCGCCTCGCCCCACGCGTCCGCGTCCCAGCCGGCCTCGGCGTCCAGCTCGCCGAGCGCGTCGACGTTGTCGAGGGCGGCCAGCTCCACCCGGCGGAACATCGCGTTGCGCACCAGGACCCGGAAGGCGCGGGCGTTCGCCGTGACCGGCTTGACCTGGTCGGCCTTCTCCTGGGCCTCCTCGGCCGTCTGGATCTCCGGGTTGGCCAGCTGCTCCCACTCGTCGAGCAGCGAGGAGTCCACCTGGCGCACCATCTCGCCGAGCCAGGCGATCAGGTCCTCCAGGTCCTCGGTCTTCAGGTCGTCCGGGATGGTGTGGTCGAGCGCCTTGTACGCGCTCGCCAGGTACCGCAGGACGATGCCCTCGGTCCGCGCCAGCTCGTACCAGGAGGTGAACTCCGTGAAGGTCAGAGCCCGTTCGTACATGTCACGGATGACCGACTTCGGCGACACCGGGTGGTCGCCGACCCACGGGTGCGACTTCCGGTACACGTTGTACGCGTGCCAGAGCAGCTCCTCCAGCGGCTTCGGGTACGAGATGTCCTGGAGCCGCTCCATCCGCTCCTCGTACTCGACGCCGTCCGCCTTCATCTGCCCGACGGCCTCCCCGCGCGCCTTGTTCTGCATGGCGGCGAGGATCTGGCGCGGGTCGTCGAGCGTCGACTCGACGACGGACACCATGTCCAGGGCGTACGAGGGGGACTCGGGGTCGAGCAGGTCGAAGGCGGCGAGCGCGAACGTCGACAGCGGCTGGTTGAGCGCGAAGTCCTGCTGGAGGTCGACCGTGAGACGGATCGTGCGGCCCTCGGCGTCCGGCTCGTCCAGCTGCTCCACCACGCCGCCGTCGAGCAGCGAGCGGTAGATCGCGATGGCCCGGCGGATGTGCCGCAGCTGCGCCTTGCGCGGCTCGTGGTTGTCCTCCAGGAGCTTGCGCATCGCCTCGAAGGCGTTGCCCGGCCGGGCGATCACCGAGAGCAGCATGATGTTGGTGACCTTGAAGCGGGAGGTCAGCGGCTCCGGCTCGGCTGCGATCAGCTTCTCGAAGGTCGTGTCGCTCCAGGCGACGAAGCCCTCGGGGGCCTTCTTGCGGACCACCTTGCGGCGCTTCTTCGGGTCGTCGCCGGCCTTCGCGAGCGCCTTCTCGTTCTCGATGACGTGCTCGGGGGCCTGCGCCACCACGAAGCCCGCGGTGTCGAAGCCGGCCCGGCCGGCCCGGCCCGCGATCTGGTGGAACTCACGGGCCCGCAGGGTGCGCACCCGGTTGCCGTCGTACTTGGTGAGGGCCGTGAACAGCACCGTACGGATCGGCACGTTGACGCCGACGCCGAGGGTGTCCGTCCCGCAGATCACCTTCAGCAGACCCGCCTGGGCCAGCTTCTCCACGAGCCGCCGGTACTTCGGCAGCATGCCCGCGTGGTGCACGCCGATGCCGTGCCGGACGTACCGCGAGAGGTTCTGGCCGAACTTGGTGGTGAAGCGGAAGTTGCCGATGAGCTCGGCGATCTGGTCCTTCTCCTCGCGCGTGCACATGTTGATGCTCATCAGCGACTGCGCGCGCTCGACGGCCTGCGCCTGCGTGAAGTGCACGATGTAGACGGGCGCCTGCTTGGTCTCCAGGAGCTCGGTCAGGGTGTCCGTGATGGGCGTCAGCCGGTACTCGTACGAGAGCGGGACCGGCCGGGTCGCCGAGCGGACCACGGAGGTCGGCCGGCCGGTGCGCCGGGTCAGGTCCTTCTCGAACATCGACACGTCGCCGAGCGTCGCCGACATCAGGATGAACTGCGCCTGGGGGAGTTCGAGCAGCGGGATCTGCCAGGCCCAGCCGCGGTCCTGCTCGGCGTAGAAGTGGAACTCGTCCATGACGACCTGGCCGATGTCGGCGTACTTGCCGTCCCGCAGCGCGATCGAGGCGAGGACCTCGGCCGTGCAGCAGATCACCGGGGCGTCCGCGTTCACGGAGGCGTCGCCGGTCAGCATGCCGACGTTCTCGGTGCCGAAGAGCTTGCACAGGTCGAAGAACTTCTCCGACACCAGCGCCTTGATCGGCGCGGTGTAGAAGGTCACCTGGTCATTGGCGAGCGCGGTGAAGTGCGCACCCGCCGCGACCAGCGACTTTCCCGATCCGGTGGGTGTGGACAAGATCACGTTGGCCCCGGAGACGACCTCGATCAGCGCCTCTTCCTGGGCCGGGTAGAGCGTGATGCCCCGGTCCTCGGCCCAGGAGGAGAAGGCCTCGAAGAGGGCGTCGGGGTCGGCGGTCGGCGGCAGCTGATCGATAAGGGTCACGCCCCCATCTTGCCCGCATTCGGCTCGGATGAGGGAACCGGCCATCGTCAGTCTTGATCACGGACGATAGGCTCGTCCGTCGACCGGCCGTCAACTCGGCGCCGGCAGGGGAGAAACGGGGCGGACCAATCATGATGGGACCGGCGCATTCGCTGTCCGGAGCGGCGGCATGGCTCGGGGTCGGAGCGGCAGCGGCCGCCTTCGACCACCCGATGCCCTGGCCGGTTCTCGTCGTCGGCGCGCTCATCTGTGCGGGCGCGGCCCTCGCGCCCGACCTCGACCACAAGTCGGCGACCATCTCCCGCGCCTTCGGGCCGGTCTCCCGGGGCCTCTGCGAGATCGTCGACAAGCTGTCGTACGCCGTCTACAAGGCGACCCGCTCCACGTCCGACCCCCGCAGGTCCGGCGGGCACCGGACGCTCACCCACACCTGGCTCTGGGCGGTCCTGATCGGCGCCGGTGCCTCCGTCGCGGCGGTCACCGGCGGCCGCTGGGCCGTCCTCGCGATCCTCTTCGTGCATCTGGTCCTCGCCGTGGAAGGCCTGCTGTGGCGGGCCGCCCGGGTGTCCAGCGACGTCCTGGTGTGGCTGCTCGGCGCCACCAGCGCCTGGATCCTCGCGGGCGTCCTCGACAAGGCCGGCAACGGCTCGGACTGGTTCTTCACGGGCCCCGGCCAGGAGTACCTGTGGCTGGGCCTGCCCATCGTCCTCGGCGCCCTCGTGCACGACATCGGCGACGCCCTGACCGTCTCCGGCTGCCCGATCCTGTGGCCCATCCCCGTGGGCCGCAAGCGCTGGTACCCGCTCGGCCCGCCCAAGGGCATGCGCTTCCGCGCCGGCAGCTGGGTCGAGCTCAAGGTCCTGATGCCCGCCTTCATGCTCCTGGGTGGCGTCGGCGGAGCCTCGGCGCTGGGGTTCTTCTAGGTCCTTCCGCCGGGTGTGCACCGGGCTCGCCGGACTCGCCGCGGCGGCCTGGCCGGACGAGGCGGAGCTGCCCCGCTTCGTCCGGCGCCGCTTCACGATCGGGCTACTGAACGGCGCCGGGCCGGACCGTCGCACGACGGCCCGGCCCGGGTCTGCCGGGGCCCCGTCGCGTCAGCCGTGCCAGGACCGCCACAGCGCCGCGTACGCCCCGTCCGCCGCGACCAGTTCCTCGTGACTGCCGAGCTCGCTGATCCGGCCCGCCTCGACCACCGCGATCAGATCGGCGTCGTGGGCCGTGTGCAGCCGGTGCGCGATGGCCACGACCGTCCGGCCGTCCAGGACCCGGCCCAGCGAGCGCTCCAGGTTCCGGGCCGCGCGCGGGTCCAGCAGCGAGGTCGCCTCGTCGAGGACCAGGGTGTGCGGGTCCGCGAGGACGAGCCGGGCCAGCGCGATCTGCTGCGCCTGCGCCGGGGTCAGCGCGCGGCTGCCCGAGCCGACCTCGGTGTCCAGGCCCTCGTCGAGGGCCCGGGCCCAGCCCTCCGCGTCCACCGCCGCCAGCGCCGCCCACAGGTCGGCGTCCGCGGCCCCGGTCCTGGCCAGGAGCAGATTGTCGCGGAGGGAGCCCACGAAGACGTGGTGCTCCTGGTTGACCAGGGCCACGTGCTCGCGGACCCGCTCGGCGGGCATCCGGGCCAGCTCGGCGGCGCCGAGGGTGACCGAGCCCGTCCTCGGGGCGTAGATCCCCGCGAGCAGCCGGCCCAGGGTGGACTTGCCCGCGCCCGACGGGCCGACCAGGGCCAGCCGGGTGCCGGGCGCCACCTTCAGGGACACCTCGTGCAGCACGTCGACGCCCTCGCGGTAGCCGAACCGGACCCCGTCCGCCTCGACCGCCCGCCCCTCGGGCCGCACCTCCCGGTCGCCCGCGTCCGGCTCGATGTCCCGGACGCCGACGAGCCGGGCCAGCGACACCTGCGCCACCTGGAGCTCGTCGTACCAGCGCAGCACGATCCCGATCGGGTCCACCAGCATCTGCGCGAGGAGCGCGCCCGTCGTCAGCTGCCCCACGTCGATCCAGCCCTGGAGCACGAACACCCCGCCGAGCAGCAGGACCGCGCACAGCACCGTCGTATGCGTGAGGTTGATGACGGGGAAGAGCACCGAGCGCAGGAAGAGCGTGTACCGCTCCCAGGCCACCCACTCCGAGATCCGCCGGTCCGACAGCGCGATCCGCCGCCTGCCGAGACGGTGCGCCTCGACCGTGCGGCCCGCGTCGACGGTCTCGGCGAGGGCGGCGGCCACCGCCGCGTACCCCGCGGACTCCGAGCGGTACGCGGACGGCGCCCGCTTGAAGTACCACCGGACGCCCACGATCAGCACCGGCGCCGCGAGCAGCGCGGCGAGCGCGAGCGGCGGTGCGGTCACCGTGAGGCCGCCGAGCAGCAGCCCCGCCCAGACGACACCGATGGCCAGCTGGGGCACGGCCTCGCGCATCGCGTTGGCGAGCCGGTCGACGTCCGTGGTGATCCGGGAGAGCAGATCGCCCGTCCCGGCCCGCTCCAGGACGCCGGGCGGCAGGCCGACCGCGCGGACGAGGAAGTCCTCGCGCAGATCCGCGAGCATCTCCTCGCCGAGCATCGCCCCGCGCAGCCGTACGAGCCGCGTGAACACGGTCTGGACGAGCAGCGCGACCGCGAACAGCGCGACCGTACGCTCCAGATGGAGGTCACGGGCCCCGTCCGCGAGACCGTCCACCACCGAACCGAGCAGATACGGGCCGACCATCGAGGCGGTCACGGCGACCGCGTTCACCCCGACGAGCAGCGCGAACGCCCGGCGGTGCCGGCGCAGCAGCTCGCGCACGTAGCCGCGGACGGTGGCGGTTGCGGCGACGGGCAGTGTCGTCGCCGTCTTCGGGGCCGCCGGGTCGTACTCCGGCGGCGCCAGGCCGATCATGCCGATTCCCCTTCCAGTGCTTCGAGTTCGCCCGTACGGACCGCGAGTTCCTCGTCCGTCTCACGGGTGACGACCGCGCGGTAGCGCGGCTCCGCGGCGAGCAGCCCGCGGTGGCTGCCGACGGCGACCGCCTGGCCCCCGTGGACCAGGACGACCCGGTCGGCGCGGTCCAGGAGGAGCGGCGAGGACGCGAGGACCACGGTGGTCCTGGTCTCCCGCAGCGCCGCGATCCCGGTGGCGACGGCGGCCTCGGTGTGTGCGTCGACCGCCGAGGTCGGCTCGTCGAGGACGAGGACCTCCGGGTCGGCGACCAGCGACCGGGCGAGCGCGAGTCGCTGGCGCTGGCCGCCGGAGAGCGAGCGGCCCCGCTCGGTGATGCGGGTGCGCATCGGGTCGCCGCCGGTGGAGACGGAGGCCTGCGCGAGTGCGTCGAGGACGTCGTCGCAGCGGGCGGCGGCGAGTGCCTCCTCGGCCGTGACGGCGCCCGACGCGGGCACGTCGAGCAGCTCGCGGAGGGTGCCCGAGAGCAGCACCGGCTCCTTGTCCTGGACGAGGACGACCGCACGCGCGTCCTCCAGCGGCAGTTCGTCGAGCGGTACCCCGCCGAGCAGCACCGAGGTGTGGTCGGCCTCCGGCTCCGTCGGGTGGCCGCCCAGCCGGTCCGCGAGCCGCCCGGCCACGTCCGGATCGCCGCAGACCACGGCCGTGAAGAGACCGGCCGGGGCGCGCAGTCCGGTCAGCGGGTCGTACAGGTCGCCGCCGGCCTCGAGCTCCCGGGCCTTCGGGGCCGTGGTCGTCGTGCGGGTCAGCGAGAGGACCCGGGCGGCCCGCTTCGCGGACGGCCGCGAGAAGGAGAAGGCCTGGGCGATCTCCTCGAAGTTCCGCAGCGCGTGATGGGTGAGGGCCACCGCGCTGTAGACGGTGACCAGCTCGCCGACCTCGATCCGCCCGTCGAGCGCGAGCCGCGTCCCGTACGCGACCACGGCGATGAGCAGCAGGCCCGGCAGCACGACCTGGACGGCGGAGATCAGCGCCCACATCCGCGCACTGTGCACGGCCGCCTTGCGGACCTCCTGGGAGGCGGCGCGGTAGCGGCCGAGGAAGAGGTCCTCACCGCCGATACCGCGCAGCACCCGGAGCCCGGCGACCGTGTCGGAGGCCAGCTCGGTGGCCCTGCCGGCCTTCTCCCGCTGGACGTCCGCCCGGCGGGTCGCGCGGGGGAGGAGCGGCAGGACGGCCAGGGCGAGGACGGGGATGCCGGCGGCGACCACGACGCCGAGGGCCGGCTGGTAGACGACGAGGCCGACGCAGATGACGACCAGGGTGACGGCGGCCGCGGCGAACCGGGACAGGGCCTCGACGAACCAGCCGATCCGCTCGACGTCACCGGTCGACACGGCGACGACTTCTCCGGCGGCGACCCGCCGGGTCAGGACGGAGCCCAGTTCGGCGGTCTTGCGGGAGAGGAGCTGCTGCACACGGGCGGCGGCGGTGATCCAGTTGGTGACGGCGGTGCGGTGGAGCATCACGTCGCCGGCGGCGATCGCCGACCCGAGGGCCACGAGCAGCACCCCGGCGAGCGCGAGCCGTCCGCCGTCGCGGTCCACGACCGCCTGGACGGCGAGTCCGACGGCGAGCGGCAGACCGGCGATGCCCAGATGGTGCAGCAGCCCCCAGAGCAGGGACTTCACCTGCCCGCCGAGCTGTTGTCGGCCGAGCCAGAGGAGGAACCGGGTGCCCGAGCGGACATCGGGGACCCCCGGGTCGGCGAAGGGAAGATCTCGAATCTGCATGGCTGCCCAGGATCTCCGGGTCGGTCTGGGGGATCGCGCGCCGGTGGTGTGCCATGGCGGTGTGCGACCACGATGGGGAAACCGTGCAAGGTTCGCTTTTTCCCCCGGGAGCGGCAATCGATTTTCCCCATGAGGGAACAGATCGCGCCATGTCCGCTCATCGTCCTCTGGACCGCGGGGCACCGGCGCGCTTCACTTCCGCCCCATGAGATCACTCAAGATCACGAGCGTGATCGGCGGTCTGCTGCTCGCCGCCGGCGCGCTGTTCACCGCCCACCCGGCCGCCGCCGACGGTCCGAACGGCCCGACGCCGCCCGCCGAGTTCACCACCGACTGGCACGACCCGGTCACCGCCGCCCCGCCCGTCGACACCCCCGGGACCCGCAGCTGCGAGGTCACCCTCGCCGCCGCGCAGTTCCGCGACTTCACCCCCTACAAGGGGAGCTACACCCCGCCGAAGGAGTGCGGCACGTCCGCCCGCTGGAACAAGGTCGTCCTGCGCCTCGACGGACAGGTCAAGGGCCGCCAGTACGACCGACTGGGCTACCTCACCCTCGGCGGCGTCGAGATCCTCCGCACCTCCACCCCCGAGCCCTCGCCCGACGGCATCACCTGGTCCGTCGAGAAGGACGTCACCCGCTACCGCGACACGCTCAGCCGCCCGCAGTCCGTCGAGATGCTCATCGGCAACGTCGTGAACGAGACGTACACCGGGGTCATCGACGTCCGCGTCACCCTCACCTTCCACACCGCCGAGGGCCGGGTGAAGCCCGCCGCCGGCACCCCCGACCGGGTCGTCCCGCTGACCGGCGCCACCCTCACCACCCCGCGCAACACCGAACGCGTCCTCGCCGAGGTGTACGCCACCGGATCCGGCGGCGGCTGCGAGGAGTTCTGGTACCTCACCGTCCCGGACGCGGCCCCCTACTCCTGCAAGGCCACCGACGGGCCCTACCGTGAGGTGCAGATATCCGTCGACGGGAAGCTCGCCGGCATCGCGGCCCCCTTCCCGCACGTCTGGACCGGCGGCTGGTCCAACCCCTTCCTCTGGTACGTGACGCCCGCGCCGCGCGCCTTCGACGTGCAGCCGATCGTCTACGACCTCACGCCCTTCGCGGCCCTGCTCAACGACGGCGCGGCCCATCGCGTCGAGGTCTCCGTCGCCGGCGTCCCCGCGGGCCAGTCCGGCTGGAGCATCCCCACCAACGTGCTCCTCTGGCAGGACGAGGGCAGCGAGGTCGTCACCGGGGCCCTGGACCGCCACGAGCTCGGCACCCCGCGCAACTCCGTCGTGTACACGGCCGGTTCGCCCGACGTCCTGGACACCACGGGCGGCGACACGCTCACCGTGGCCGGACACCTGAACACCTCGCACGGCCGGGTCGCCACGACCGTCACCCGTACCGTCGACCACCGCTCCACGCACCGCTGGGGCGCCGACGAGAACCCGGACGCGCTCACCGCCCGCTGGACCGACGACGAGACCGTGACCGTCGGCGGGACCGCGACCCGCACCCGGCACACGTACAGCATGGACGGTGAGATCAGCGTCGACGGCGCGAACCGCCTGCGGACCGTCCTCACCGTCGGCGACCGTGCCTCCGTCGACGTCGTCCGGGGCGGCAAGCGGCTGTCCTGGTCCCGCCTGGACGACACGTACACCGGCGACGCCTCCTTCACCCTCGGCGTCCCGCGCGACCAGCGGCACGCGGTCGGCACCAGCACCGAGCGCTACCGGCTGTACGGCTCCGCCGGCTGCTACGACCGCAGCCTGACGACCGTCCAGGGCACCGTCACCCAGGACCTGCGACGCTGCTGAGGAACACGGCCGCCCCGGCCCCTCACGACGAGGGGCCGGGGCGGGCGCGGCTCCGTCAGGCGGGCTTCGCCGAGTCCACGCCCGAGCGGGTCTTCTGCCACTCGCCGCGCGTGAAGTCCGGGATCTCCTGCGGCGCCCCGTTCGCCTTGATCGACGCGTGGCTGAGCGGCACCGGAGCCGTCCAGGTCGCCGCGTCGTACACGTCGAAGTCCGGCGGAAGGCCCAGCTGGAGGCACTGCATCAGGCGGTAGACCATGATGTAGTCCATGCCGCCGTGGCCGCCCGGCGGATTGGCGTGCTCCTTCCACAACCAGTGGTCGAACTCGGTCGCGTACGCCGAGAAGTCGCCCCACACGTCGTCCTTGTGGTCCGGCTCCAGATAGATCCTGGCCGGGTAGTCCTCGAAGACCCCCCGCGTCCCGCCGAGACTGTTGATCCTGCTGTACGGGTGCGGGGTGGAGACGTCGTGTTCGAGGCGGATCAGCCGGCCCTTGGACGTCCGGACCATGCTGACCGTCCGGTCGCTCTCGATGTACGTCTCCTTCCAGCTCGGATCGCCGGGCGGCATGTTCGCCGCGCGGTACTCGGCGAGACCGAGCGCCGGCGTGCCGAAGCTGCTGATGCTCACCACCCGGTCGCCCCGGTTGACGTCCATGTAGTTGGCGACCGGACCGAAGCCGTGGTTCGGGTAGAGGTCCCCGCGCAGCCGCGTGTGCCACAGGCGGCGCCACGGCCCCTCGTAGTACGTCGGTGAGAACATCAGGCCGCGCAGGTCGTGGTTGTACGCCCCCGCGCCGTGCAGCAGCTCCCCGAACTTGCCGGCGTGCGCCATCCGCAGCACCCGCATCTCGTTCCGCCCGTAGCAGCAGTTCTCCAGCTGCATGCAGTGGCGGCGGGTCTGCTCCGAGAGGTCGACCAGCTCCCACAGATCGGCGAGCTCCATCGCGACCGGACACTCCACGCCGACGTGCTTGCCGCCCAGCATCGCCGATCTGGCGATCGCGAAGTGGGTCTCCCAGGGCGTCGCCACATAGACGAAGTCGAGGTCCGTGCGGGTGCAGAGGTTCTCGTAGTCGTCCTCGCCGTGGGAGTACAGGGCGGGGGCGGGCTGTCCCGCGGCGACGACCGTCGCGGCGGCCCGCTCGGCCTTCTCGCGCACCGGGTCGCAGACGGCGACCACCCGGACCCAGGGCAGCGAGAGGAAGTTGCCGATCATGCTCGCGCCGCGGTTGCCGAGCCCGACGATGCCGACCCGGACGGTGGAACGGCCCTCGAACGGCACCCCGGCCATGGTGGTGCCCCGGCGCTTCGGCACGGCCGCGGTGACGGCTTCCGGTGCGGCTGCGGGAGCGGATCCGGTGGCGGCCTGCGCGCTCTGCGCGGCGCCGCCCGCGGCGGCGATGCCGAGCCCTGCCCCGGCCGCTCCCGCGGTGGTCCTGAGGACCTTGCGGCGGCTCGGGGTGCGCGGTGTCTGCTCGTTCATGGAACCTCCCGGAGCTGTGTGCACGGTTGTTTCATGGAGCCCGCACAGGACCCTGGCCCCGGTGGCCGATGGTGCGCAAGGGCGCCGATAGGACTCTTGCGACGGGTAGTTGGACTTTACTGTTCCGGTTCCTCTGCCGAGCCGGACCGACCGCCGATGATCACTCGAACATACGAAGGGCCCCTCACCGCTCGGGGTGAGGGGCCCTGCTCGCCGGGGGAGAGACCGGCTGGCGGACGGTCAGGGACGGGTGGCGTGCTCCAGGGCGAGGAGCACCGATCCGTAGCTCCGGCCGGTCGCCCGGTCCATCCCGATCTCGCACATCCGGTTGGCCGAGAAATGCGCGTCGAACGGCCGGGCCGTGACCTCGGCCGCCTCGCGGGCGGTCGCCGAGGCCGTCAGCTCCGGATGCAGCATGCCCCGGTCCCCGGCGAACGCGCAGCAGCCCGCGTCGGCCGGGACGACGACCTCCTCCGCGCAGGCCTCGGCGAGCGCGGTGAGCTTCTCCTCGTCGCCCAGATGCCGCATCGAGCAGGTCGGATGGACCACGGCCGAGGCGACGCGGCGCCGCACGTCGAGCCGGGGGAGCAACTCGTCCGCCGCCCACACGAGCGAGTCGACGACGGTGAGTTCGGCGTGCAGCTCCCGGTTGTCCTCCGTCAGATACGGCACCACCTCGTGCGCGATCCCGAGGGTGCACGAGGAGGCGTCCACCACGATCGGCAGCCTCCCGCCGGCCGTCCACCCCCAGGCGGCTTCGACGATCCGGTTCGCCATCACCTCGTTGCCCCGCTCGTACCCCTTGGAGTGCCAGATCGTCGCGCAGCACGTTCCGGCCACGTCGTCCGGGATCCACACCGGCCGCCCGGCCCGCGCGGACACCGCGACGACGGCCTCCGGGAGCGAGGGCCCCCGCTCGCCGTCCGCGTTGCCGAAGATGCGGTTCACACAGGACGGGTAGTAGACGGCGACCGCCGCGGGACGGTGGGTGCGGGGCAGCCGCCGGGCCGCCGCGCCCGGGATCTCCGGCAACCACTCCGGTACGAGGTCGGGGCGCACGGCCTTGCGGGCGAGGCCCGTCACCGATCCCAGGACCCGGTCGCCGATCCGGTCCGCGGCGGCGACCGCGAGCCGCGCGGACGCCTCCACCGCGCGGAAGTTCCTGGCGGCCAGGGCCGCGATCCGCTCCTCGCGCGGCGAGTGCCGCTCGTGCCGGAACTCCTTCATCAGCGCCCCCGTGTCGATCCCGACCGGGCAGGCCAGCTTGCAGGTGGAGTCACCGGCGCAGGTGTCGACGGCGTCGTAGCCGTACGACTCCAGGAGCCGGGACTCGACGGGGGAGCCGTCGGACTGGCGCATCATCTCCCGGCGCAGCACGATCCGCTGCCGCGGAGTGGTCGTCAGATCGTGGCTGGGACAGGTCGGTTCGCAGAAGCCGCACTCGATGCACGGGTCGGCGATCCGCTCCACGGCCGGGATCGTCTTCAGGCCGCGCAGATGGGCCTGCGGGTCGCGGTCCAGGACGATCCGCGGGGCGAGTACACCGGCCGGGTCGACGGCCTCCTTGACCCGCCACATCAGCTCGGTCGCCTTCGCCCCCCACTCCAGCTCCAGGAACGGCGCGATGTTGCGGCCGGTGGCGTGCTCCGCCTTCAGCGAGCCGTCGAAGCGCTCCACGGTCAGCTTGCAGAACTCGTCCATGAAGGCCGCGTACCGCTGGACGTCGGCGGGGTCGGCCGCGTCGAAGGCGAGCAGGAAATGGAGGTTGCCGTGGGCCGCGTGGCCCGCCACCGCCGCGTCGAAGCCGTGCCGGGCCTGGAGCCCGAGCAGCGCCTCGCAGGCCTCCGCGAGCCGGTCCGGCGGCACCGCGAAGTCCTCGGTGATCAGGGTCGTACCGGAGGGGCGGGCGCCGCCGACCGCCGTCACGAAGGCCCTGCGGGCCTTCCAGTAGCCGGAGATCCGCTTCGGGTCCCGGGTGAACGCGTTCTCCACGGAGGCCACCGGGGCGACCAGGCCGAGGCCGTCGAGCACGGCCGCCGCCGCCCGCTCGTACGCCTCCAGGGCCGCCGTGTCCGGGGCCCGGAACTCGACCAGGAGCGCCGCCGTCTCCTTCGGCAGCTCCGCCCAGTCGGCGGGCACGCCCGCCACGCTCACCGAGGCCCGCAGCGTGTTGCCGTCCATCAGCTCGACGGCGAGCGCCCCGGCGTCGTTGAACAGGGGCACGGCCGCGGCGGCGGCCGGCAGCGAGGGGAAGAACAGCAGGGCCGTCGACACCTGGCGGTCCAGCGGCAGGGTGTCGAAGACGACCTCGGAGATGAAGCCGAAGGTGCCCTCGGAGCCGACCATCAGACCCCGAAGGATCCGCACCGGGGTGTCGCCGTCGAGGAAGGCGTCGAGCCGGTAGCCGTTGGTGTTCTTGATGGCGTGCTTGGCGCGGATCCGGGCGGTCAGCTCGGCGTCCGCCTCGATCTCCGCCTTCAGCGCCATCAGCTCCGCGCACAGCCTCGGCTCGGCGCGCGCGAGCTCCTCGTCGGCGTCCGGGTCCGCCGTGTCGACCACGGTCCCGCTCGGCAGGACGACGGTGAGGGAGGCGACGGTCCGGTAGGAGTTCCGGGTGGTGCCGGCCGTCATGCCCGAGGCGTTGTTGGCGACGACCCCGCCGATCGTGCACGCGACCGCGCTGGCCGGATCGGGCCCCAGGACCCGCCCGTGCGGGGCGAGCGCCGCATTGGCCCGCACCACCGTGGTGCCGGGCCGGATCCGGGCCCGGGCGCCGCCGTCCAGGACCTCGACGCCCACCCAGTGGCGGCGCACGTCGACGAGGATGTCCTCGCCCTGCGCCTGCCCGTTGAGGCTGGTCCCGGCGGCCCGGAAGACCACCTCGCGGCCCTTGCCGTGGGCGTACGACAGGACGGTGGAGATGTCGTCGATGTCCTCGGCGACCACGACGACCTGCGGGACGAAGCGGTACGGGCTCGCGTCCGAGGCGTAGCGCACCAGGTCGGAGATCTTCGACAGGACCTTGCCGGGGCCGAGGAGCTCGGTGAGCTCCTCCCGCAGCCGCCGCGGCGTGCCCCGGGCCTGGAGCTCCGGCACGCGGTCCGGGGCGGGGGTCCGCTTCGTACCGGGACGGAGGGCCCGCGGGTCGGGTTCGAGCAGCGGCATGTCACGGCTCCCCTTCGGCGCGTCCCCGCACCCGACGGGTCAGCAGCCGCGCTCCGGGCCGGGGTCGACCAGGGCGGACAGCAGACCTTCGAGCACCTCGCGCTGATCGACGGTCAATGGAGCAAGGATGTCCTCTGCGGCGGCCCGGCGCGCGCTGCGCAGCTCGCGCAGCGTGGCGCGGCCCGCGTCGGTGAGCTCGATCCGCACCACCCGGCGGTTGTTCGGGTCGGGCACCCGGCGCACCCGGTCGCCCGCCTCGAGTCCGTCGACGAGACTGGTCACGGCCCTCGGGACGACCTCGAGACGGGCCGCGAGGTCGGCCATCCGGGGCGGCTCGCCGAAGTGTGCGACCGTGCGCAGGAGCCGGGACTGCGCCGGTGTGATGCCGACCGGCTCCAGGTGGCGCTTCTGGATGCGGTGCAGGCGCCGGGTGAGCCGCAGCAGCTGCTCGGCGAGGAGGCCGTCGGTGTCGGCCCCGCTCGGCCGTTCGGTCCCGCTCGGTCGCTCGGAGCTGCTCGGACGGTCGGAGGTGCTCATACAGGAACAATATCAGGACCATGTTCATTGTGAGTATAGGTAACAGTGAGCTATGCTCCGATGGATCGTCTACCTTCGAAGGAGCCCATGCGTCCCCACGACCAGTCCGACTGGACACCCCCGCCCCGCGACTCCGGCCAGCCCAAGGAGCCCGCCCAGGTGCGGCGGATCCTGCGGCTCTTCCGCCCCTACCGCGCGCGCCTCGCGCTCGTCGGCCTCCTGGTCGGCGCCGCCTCGCTCGTCTCGGTGGCCTCGCCGTTCCTCCTCCGGGAGATCCTGGACACCGCCATCCCGCAGGGCCGCACCGGGCTGCTCAGCCTGCTCGCCCTCGGAATGATCGCCACTGCCGTCCTGACCAGCGTCTTCGGCGTGCTCCAGACCCTCATCTCGACCACCGTCGGCCAGCGCGTCATGCACGACCTGCGCACCGGGGTCTACGAGCAGCTCCAGCGGATGCCGCTCGCCTTCTTCACGCGCACGCGTACGGGCGAGGTCCAGTCCCGCATCGCCAACGACATCGGCGGCATGCAGGCGACCGTGACCTCCACGGCCACCTCCCTCGTCTCCAACCTCACCGCCGTCGTCGCGACCGTCGTCGCCATGCTCGCCCTCGACTGGCGCCTCACCCTCGTCTCGCTGCTCCTGCTGCCCGTCTTCGTCTGGATCAGCCGGCGCGTCGGCCGCGAGCGCAAGACGATCACCACCCAGCGCCAGAAGCAGATGGCCGCCATGGCCGCGACCGTCACCGAGTCCCTCTCGGTCAGCGGCATCCTGCTCGGCCGCACCATGGGCCGCGCCGACTCGCTGACCAAGTCCTTCGCCGAGGAGTCCGAGCGCCTCGTCGACCTCGAAGTGCGCTCCTCCATGGCCGGGCGGTGGCGGATGTCCACCATCGGCATCGTCATGGCCGCCATGCCGGCCCTGATCTACTGGGCCGCCGGCATCGCCCTCGGCTCGGGCGGCTCGGAGATCTCGCTCGGCACACTCGTCGCCTTCGTCTCGCTCCAGCAGGGCCTCTTCCGGCCCGCCGTCAGCCTGCTCTCCACCGGCGTGCAGGTGCAGACCTCCCTCGCGCTCTTCCAGCGCATCTTCGAGTACCTCGACCTGCCCGTCGACATCACCGAACCCGACGAGCCGGTCCGGCTGCCGGAGATCCGCGGCGAGGTCTCCTTCGAGAAGGTCGAGTTCCACTACGACCCCGAGGGTCAGAGCCGCCCGACCCTGGACGGCATCGACCTGACCGTCCCCGCCGGGGGCAGCCTGGCCGTCGTCGGCCCCACCGGCTCCGGCAAGTCCACCCTGAGCTACCTCGTGCCCCGGCTGTACGACGTCACCGGCGGCCGCGTCACCCTCGACGGGGTCGACGTGCGTGACCTGGACTTCGACACCCTCGCCCGCGCCGTCGGCGTCGTCTCCCAGGAGACGTACCTCTTCCACGCCTCCGTCGCGGACAACCTCCGCTTCGCCAAGCCCGACGCCACCGACGAGGAGATCGAGGCCGCCGCGCGCGCCGCCCAGATCCACGACCACATCGCCTCGCTCCCCGACGGTTACGACACCCTCGTGGGCGAGCGCGGCTACCGCTTCTCGGGCGGCGAGAAGCAGCGCCTCGCCATCGCGCGCACCATCCTGCGAGACCCTCCGGTCCTGATCCTCGACGAGGCGACCAGCGCCCTCGACACCCGGACCGAGCACGCGGTGCAGCGCGCCATCGACGCCCTGTCGGCCGGCCGCACCACCATCACCATCGCCCACCGGCTCTCCACCGTCCGCGACGCGGACCAGATCGTCGTCCTGGAGGCCGGCGGGATCGCCGAGCGCGGGACGCACGAGGAGCTCCTCGCCCGGGACGGGCGGTACGCGGCCCTGGTCCGCCGGGACGCCCGTACCGAACAGGCGAACGTGGGAGCGGTTGTTCCCCAGAACGTGTGATCGTGCCGGGATTCGTTGCCCGACTCCCGTGCGGCATCGGAAGATTACGGAGTGCGAGCGACGGGCTGCAGACCGCGACCGCACCGTCCCACTGATGCACCTGTACGAGGAGAAGCACCACCATGAACGTCATCACCAACCTGCTCGCCGGCGTCCTCCACTTCCTGGGCTGGCTCGTCTGACGATCGCAGTGCCCGGCGCCGTCGGTCCCCCGTCCCAGGGGGCCGGCGGCGCCGCCGCGTGCGCGGTTCCCGGGATTCGCGTACGGACCGGGTTAGCGTGCGGCCATGACGTACCGGCCGTCCTCCCCGTACGCACCCCCGCGCCGCCCCTCCCTGCCCCGGCGTCCCCGCCGCGCCCGGCTGCCCCGGCCTCCCCGCCGGGCACGCCTCACCCGGCGCGGGCGGCTCGCACTGCTCTTCGGGGCCGTCCTCGCCGTGGCCGCCGCCGTCACCGTCCCGCTCCTCGTCACCCACGACGAACCCGCCGTCGAACAGCCCCGCACCCTCCTCGTCCCGGAGGGCTGGCGGGCCGGCCAGATCTACACGGCCGTCGACCGGGCACTCCATCTGCCCGACGGCACCGCGCGGAGGACCGCGACCACCCCCGGCATCCTCCCGCTGCCCGCTGCGGCAGGCGGCAACCCGGAGGGCTACCTCTTCCCCGCGACCTACCCGGTGCTCTCGACCACCACTCCGGAGGCCCTGCTGCGCTTCATGGTCGACACCGCCGGCAAGCGCTACGGCACAGGGCGGATCGCCGAGGGGGCGCGGGCACACGGACTCAGCGTGTACCAGACGGTCGTCGCGGCCAGCATCGTGCAGGCCGAGGCCGACAACCCCGAGGACATGGCGAAGGTGGCCCGCGTCGTCCACAACCGGCTCGCCCGCGGCATGGCGCTCCAGATGGACTCGACGCTCCACTACGCCCTCGGCCGCAGCACCGTCGACACCAGCTTCGCGGACACGAAGTCGGAGAGCCCGTACAACACGTACGCGCGCAAGGGTCTGCCGCCGACGCCCATCGGCAACCCTGGGGACGAGGCCATGGACGCGGTCGTCCGCCCGGCGGACGGCGACTGGCTCTACTTCGTCACGGTGGCCCCGGGGGACACCCGCTTCACCGCCGACTACGCGACCCACCAGGCGAACGTGGCCGAGTTCAACGCCAACCGGGGCGCCACGCGGCAGTGAACGGGCAGGTCAGGCGGTCGGCGCGGTGACCTCGGCGAGGCCTCGTCCGTGGCCGAGGAGACGGCGGATGTCGGAGACGGCCCCGCGGCCGGCCCGGTTGGCGCCGATCGTCGAGGCCGAGGGGCCGTAGCCGACGAGGTGGACGCGCTCGTCCCGTACCGCGCGCGTGCCCTCCACCTGGATGCCCCCGCCCGGCTCCCGCAGCCGCAGCGGCGCCAGATGGTCGATCGCCGCCCGGAAACCGGTCGCCCACAGGATGACGTCCACGTCGACGGTCCGGCCGTCGTCCCAGGCCACCCCGGTGGGGGTGATCCGGTCGAACATCGGCAGCCGGTCCAGGATCCCGCGCGCGCGTGCCGCGCGGATCGCGTCGTTGAGGGGAAGTCCGGTGACCGAGACGACGCTCTGCGGCGGCAGCCCGCGCCGCACCCGGTCCTCGACGAGGGCGACGGCCGCGCGGCCCTCCGCCTCGCCGAAGGAGCCCTCGCGGTAGACGGGCTCGCGCCGGGTCACCCAGGTCGTCCCCGCGGCGACCTCGGCGATCTCCATGAGGTGCTGGGTGCCGGAGGCCCCGCCGCCCACGACGAGCACCCGCTTCCCGGCGAACGCCTCGGGGCCCGGGTACTGGGCGGTGTGCAGCTGATGTCCCCGGAAGGTCTCCTGCCCCGGGTAGCGCGGCCAGAACGGCCGGTCCCAGGTGCCGGTCGCGTTGATCAGGGCCCGCGTCGCGTAGACGCCCTCCGAGGTCTCGACCCGCAGCCGCCCGCCTTCGCCCTCCCGGACGGCGGTGACGTCGACGGGCCGGTGGACCCGCAGGCCGAAGGTCTTCTCGTACGTGTCGAAGTACGCGCCGATCACCTCCGAGGAGGGGCGCGCGGGATCGGCGCCGGTCAGCTCCATGCCGGGCAGCGCGTGCATCCCGTGGACCTTGCCGTACGTGAGGGAGGGCCACCGGAACTGCCAGGCACCGCCCGGGTCGGGAGCATGGTCCAGGACGACGAAGTCCTGGTCCGGCTCCAGGCCGGTGCGCCGCAGGTGGAAGGCGGCGGAGAGCCCCGCCTGCCCGGCGCCGATGACGACGACGTCCACCGCCCTGACCTCTTCGAACCCGAAATCGTTCACCTTTCCACCAACCGGGGCGGGGGCGCGGTTCTTCCCGGCGCCCCGCCCCCGGCCTATCGCCCCCGCCCCCGCCCCCGGCTTACCGCCCCGGCTTACCGCCCCGGTCCTGCGGCCCCCTGTCCTACCGCCCGCCGGGCACGAGCAGCGGCGCGCCCCCCGGAGCCGAGGCGGGGCGACCGTTCACCGCCGGGACGCCCTTCAGCGGCGAGGCGGGTGTCGACGGCAGCAGTCCGCGGGCCGCGAGTTCGGGTTTCACGCCCTCGCCGAACCAGTACGCCTCCTCCAGGTGCGGGTAGCCGGAGAGGACGAAGTGCTCCACGCCCAGGTCGTGGTACTCCTCGATCCGGTCCGCGACGTCGGCGTGGCTGCCGACCAGTGCGGTCCCGGCCCCGCCTCGTACCAGACCGACGCCCGCCCACAGGTTCGGCGAGATCTCCAGCCGGTCGCGGTCGAGCGAGCCGCCGCCGTGCAGCGCCAGCATCCGCTGCTGGCCCACCGACTCGCTCCGCCCCAGGAGCTCCTGCGCCGCGGCGACGGTCTCCGCGTCGAGATCGGAGAGCAGCCGGTCGGCCGTCGCCCACGCCTCGCGCGCCGAGTCGCGGGAGATCGTGTGCAGCCGGATCCCGAACCGGACCGTCCGGCCCTGCTCCGCCGCGAGCCGCCGGATCCAGTCGATCTTCTCCTTCACCTGCCAGGGCGGCTCGCCCCACGTCAGGTACACGTCCGCATGCTCCGCCGCGACCGGGCCGGCCGCCGCGGACGAGCCGCCGAAGAAGATCTCGGGCAGCGGGTCCGGCGGCAGGGCGGTGAGCCCGCCCTCGATCCGGAAGTGCTCGCCCTCGAAGTCGTACGGCCGTCCGCCCCACACGCCCCGCACCACCGAGAGGAACTCGGCCGTGCGCGCGTACCGCCGGTCGTGGTCGAGGTGGTCGCCGAAGCGCCGCTGCTCGGCGGAGTCGCCGCCGGTCACGACGTTGAGCAGGAGCCGGCCCCGGGTGATCCGCTGGTACGTGGACGCCATCTGGGCCGCGAGCACCGGGGAGATCACCCCCGGCCGGAACGCCACCAGGAACTTCAGCCGTTCGGTGTGCTGGGCCAGCGCGACCGTCGTCAGCCAGGCGTCCTCGCACCACGTGCCGGTCGGCGTCAGCACGGCCTCGAAGCCCAACTGCTCGGCCGCCTTGGCGATCTGGATCAGGTAGTCGATGTCGGGGGCGCGGACCCCGGACACGGTCCGGTTCCGGGTGATCCCGCCGTCCGTGTAGGCGTGCCGGTCGACGAGGGTCCGGCCGTCGCCGCCGGTCGGCAGGAACCAGTGCAGATGGACGGTCATCAGGAGGCCTTTCCGTAGCTGCGCGCCGGGGTGGTGGACGGCGGCAGGTCCTTGTTGAAGCGGGTGTCGACGTAGTCGGCGAAGCGGAACTTGTGGGGGATGAGCCCGAGTTCGGCGAAGGTGTCGGCGATCTTCTGCTCGGAGGCGACGGCCGCGTCGTCGAGGGCGACGGGGACACGGGTCCCGTTGGTGCGCTTCACGGCGGCCAGCGCCACCTCGTACGGCAGTCCGGTCTCCTTCGCCCAGACCTTCGCCCACTGCTCGGGGTGGTCGAACACCCAGCCCTGGGCGCGGCGCAGCCGCTCGACGAAGTCGCCGATCGCCTTCGCCTTCTCCTTGTCGGCCAGCGCCGACGGGGCGGCGACCTGGAAACCGAGGCCGTTGACGAGACCCCGCCCGTCGGCCAGCACCCGGCCCTTGCCGCCCAGCAGGACCTGGGAGGTGTACGGGTCCCAGACGGCCCAGGCGTCGACCTTGCCGCTGGTGAACGCGGCCAGGGCATCGGCCGGCTGCAGGAGGCTGACCCGGACGTCGGACAGTTCCAGGCCGGCCCTGCGGAGCGAGGAGATCAGCTGGAAGTGGGCGGAGCTGCCCTGGGCGACGGCGACCGTCTTCCCCTTCAGGTCCCGCGCGGTGCGCAGCGGCGAGTCCTTCGGGACGAGGATCGCCTCGCCCGCGGAGTCGCCGTGCGTCGACGCGACCACGGTGATCTTCGAGCCGGCGCCGGCGGCGAAGACGGGCGGGGTGTTGCCGACGGACCCGAAGTCGACGGCCTTGGCGTTGATCGCTTCGAGGAGCGGCGGGCCGGAGGCGAACGTCGACCACTTCACCCGGTACGGAAGGTCGTCGAGCTCACCGGCGGCGCGCAGCAGGGCCTCCACGCCGCCCTTCTGGTCGCCGACGTTCAGGACGAGGGAGCCCTTGCCGTCGGAGTTCGCGACGTCACCCGCCGCGGAGGCACCGGAGCAGGCCGAGACGAACAGGGCTAGGGGTACGAGCAGCGCGGCGGTGGACAGGCGGAAGGACTTCACGGATGTCTCCTCGGGGGCGGTGGAGGCGGTGGAGGCGGTGGAGGCGGTGGGGACGCATGGGTCAGGCAGCCGCGCGTCCGGCGAACTCGCCTTCGGACACGCCGAGTTCGGCGAGCAGTCGGGTACGGAGGGCCGCGAGCGCGGGATCGCCGGGGGAGCGGGGCCGGGCGAGGTCGACGGCGGTGTCGTAGGCGATCACGCCGTCCCGCATGACCAGTGCGCGGTCCGCGAGCAGCAGTGCCTCGTCGACGTCGTGCGTGACGAGCAGGACCGTGCAGCCGCGCCGCTGCCACAGCTCGGCCACGAGCCGCTGGGCCTTGATCCGCGTCAGCGCGTCGAGCGCGCCGAAGGGCTCGTCGAGCAGCAGCAGATCCGGGTCCCGTACCAACGCCCGGGCGAGCGAGGCGCGTTGGGCCTCGCCGCCCGACAGCGTCTTCGGCCAGGCTCCCGAGCGGTGGTCGAGGCCCACCTCCGCGAGCGCCTTCTCCGCCACCGCCCGGCCGGGCTTCCCCGGCAGCCCGAGCAGGGCGTTCCGCCAGACCTTCTTCCAGGGCATGAGGCGGGGCGCCTGGAAGGCGACCGCGCGGCGGCGCGGCACGAGGACCGTGCCGGAGATCTCCCGGTCGAGCCCCGCGAGGATCCGCAGGAGCGTTGACTTGCCACAGCCGCTGTGTCCGAGGAGCGCCGTGAACTGCCCCGCGCGCAGGGTCAGATCGAGCCCGTCGACGACGGGACGCCCGTCGAAGGAGCGGGTGAGACCCTGGACGGTCACTGCCCCGTGAAGGTCGGTCGCCATTGCAGCAGCAGCCTTTCGAGAGTACGGACGAGGGCGTCGGCGAGCAGGCCGAGGAAGGCGTAGACGACGAGGCAGACGACGATCACGTCCGTGCGGAAGAACTCCCGCGCCTGGTTCATGAGGAAGCCGATCCCGGCGTCGGCGTTGATCGACTCGCCGAAGACCAGGGCGAGCCAGGCCGTCGCCAGGGAGTACCGCAGTCCGGTCATCGCCCCGGGGAGCGCGCCCGGCAGGACCACGTGCCGGACCAGACCCCAGCGGCCGAGCCCCAGGGCCTCGCCCGCCTCGACGAGCCCCGCGTCGACGCCCCGGATCCCGGCGTACACGTTCAGGTACAGGTGGAAGGCGACGCCGAGGGCGATGAGCGCCACCTTGGGCGCCTCCCCGATCCCCAGCCAGATGATGAACAGCGGGATGAGCCCGACCCACGGGACCGTCCGCAGCATCTGTACGGGGGCGTCGACGAGGTCCTCGCCGAGCCGCGAGAGCCCGGACACCAGGGCGAGCGCGATCCCCACCGTCCCGCCGAGCAGCAGCCCCACGGCGACCCGGCGCAGCGAGACGCCCATCGCGGTGGGGAGCGTCCCGTCCGCGGCCAGCTCGCCGGCGGCCCGGGCGATCGTCCCCGGCGAGGCCAGCACGTCCGCCGGAAGCAGCCCCGCCGTGCTGCTCGCCTGCCAGAGGACGAGCAGCAGCACGGGTCCCACGGCCCGGCGCAGCCAGCGCGGAACGGCCGGGCCACGGCCCGGCCTTCGGGCGGGGGTCAGGGACTCGACATCCGGCAAAGGCGATATGTCGGGCGGCGCGGAGGGAGGGGCATGGTCGACCGTCATGACGGACTCCGGGGAAGAGGGAGGTGAAGGTACGCGTCAGCGCCCGTGGGCGCGGAGCGGACACGCGCGCACGGCGATGAGAGCCTCAGCGGAGGCGGGGTACAGGTGAAAGGGCGTCAGCAGCCGCGGCGACACGCGGCGGAGGCCACCCGCAGCAGGTCGATGTGACCGCGCGTGGTGAGCAGGGCTGTACGCAACATGGCGCGAAGGTAGCGGCCATCACGCGCAGGGTCAACGGCGTCTCGGACGGTGGACGCGCGGGCCCGGGCCGTGTCCGGAAAGTCCCGCCCGGCCCGGCGTGCAGACGGCGCTGCTTCACGGACGCGGCCTAGGCCGTGGCGCGTACCCGGGCCTAGGCTCCCTTCCCATGGGACACCCTGTGCGCACCCACGACGGGCGGCTTCTGATGGCCGAGGAATGGGGAAACCCTTCGGGGACCCCGGTGATCCTCTTCCACGGAACGCCCGGCACCCGCCTCGGCACCCTGCTGCCCGGGCTAGCCGAGCAGCACCCCGGGTTCCGGTTCCTCGCCTACGACCGCCCCGGCTACGGGGAGTCCGAGCGCGCCGCGGGCCGCCGGGTCGCCGACGCCGCCGGGGACGCGGCGGCGGTCGCCGACGCCTTCGGTGTGGAGCGTTTCGCGGTGGTCGGCCGGTCCGGCGGGGGGCCGCACGCACTCGCCTGCGCGGCGCTGCTGCCGGAACGGGTCGGGGCGGCCGCCGTGCTGGTGGGGCTCGCTCCCCCGGACGCGGCCGGCCTGGACTGGCACGCGGACATGACCCCGTTCAACGTCCACGAGTACGGTCTCGCCCGCGCCCATCTGGACGGACGGGACCCCGGCGGGCTCGAACGCGACCTCGTCGCCCGGGCCGTCGCCATCCGTCGGGACCCGGTCCGGCTCCTCGACGACCTGCGCGCCGATCTCTCCCCCCACGACCTGCCGGTCGTCGAGGACCCGCGGGTCCGCACCGTGCTGCTGCGCACCTACCGGGAGGCGCTGCGGGTCTCGCACCACGGCTGGCTCGACGACTGTCTGGCCTTCGTCCGCCCGTGGGGCTTCGACGTCTCCTCCGTCACCGCTCCTGTGCTGCTGTGGCACGGCCTCGACGACGCCTTCTCCCCTGTGGCGCACACCCGTTGGCTGGCCGGCCGGATCCCCGGCGCCGAGCCCGTCCTCGTCCCCGACGCCGGTCACTTCGCCGCCCAGTACGCGCTGCCCGACGTACTGCACTGGCTGGAGGGTCAGAGCGCCGGGCGCTGATACGAGGTCGAGCGGGCGCCCTTGAGGGCGTCGAGTATCCGCTCGTGGCTGTCCCCGACGACGTCGACCACGCGGACCCGGAGGTAGAGCGCCTCGACCTCGTCGACGAAGCGCTGGGAGAAGGCGCCGAGCATCGTCGTCTCGTAGCTGCCGGTGCCGACCAGCGGGAAGTTCCCCATGGTGACGAGCTGGAAGTCCTCGCCGACGGTGAGTCCGGCCCCGGTCAGCACGGCTGCCACGCCCTGGACGTCCGCCCACGGGGCGGTGGCGTCCCGCGGCTCCTCGCCCCGCAGCACGGCCCGGCACTCGTAGGCCTCGACGACCACCGTGTGCGACCCTCCGTTGAGCAACCCGACCTGCCACTCGGGCACGCCGCCCCGCAGGTGCCCGGTCATCCAGTCGGCGCGCCAGCCGAGCAGCGGGCGTACGGTACGGGCGTACTGGGCCCGGGCGAGGACCGCGCCGGCCGCGACCGCGAGCAGGCTGCCGAGCGGTTCCATGTCGAGCAATTGCAGCCGCCACGGCCATTCGGCCCGTGCCTCCGCCGTCATGTTGGCCCGGACGATCTCCCAGCCGAGCACCGCCGTCAGCAGGACGAGCAGCATGATCGGCACAGTGAAGAGCAACGGGCTGCGACGCACCCGCCGTTGGGCGTCCGCCTCGAATGTCGGCCGACCGCGCCTGAACCTGCCCACTGGCACTCCCCCGGTTCGCGAACAGGGGTCCCCCGGCCACGTGTACGGCCGGGGGACCTCGACTGGGGTCATGGTGCCCGAAGCGGGGCGCAGCCGACCAGGGGCCGGTGTCCTCCCGGGCCGAGTCCACGCACACCCGGTGGCCGCCCACCGTCCCGTTCGAGAAATGACCGAACAGGGCCGGATGAGGTGCGCCGGTCCCGCAACCGACGTGCGACCGTGCCCCGCACGTGATCACCACGCTCTAGTCTCCAGCTGACCGAACGCGTTCACGACGGGGGACAGGACATGACATACCGGCGCGCGGTGATACCCGCACTGATCGGCGGGCTGCTGCTCACCGCACTCCTGTGGTGGGCCGGGGCCACCGCGGACGCGTTGCGCCTGCCCGGCAGCGGCGACCGGCTCGGCGCCGAGCGGGTGGCCGAGCTCCAGAGCTGGCTGGCCCCGTGGGCGTACGACCCGCCGTCCTTCCTCGACGCCGGTGCGATGGTGTCCGGCTACGTCCCGGACACCACGGGCGGCGACGACCGCGGCTACTACGGAGGCCTGTACACGACGGGCCTGCAGATCCGGTACGGCACCGTCCTCGTCGTCCACGTGCTGGGCGCCCGGCTCCTGCTCCGCAGGCTCCCGCCGGTGCGCGGACGCACCACCGCCGCGTTCCTCGCGCTGTGGGCCTGGGGCGCGGTCGCCGGGACCCTGGCGCTCGCCCTGTCCGCGCCGTGGCTCATCGCCTCGACAGGACACGGCAGTTACCGCTTCCTGCCCCAGCTGGCGAACGTGATCGCCTCCGGACGGCAGCTCCCCGTGGCCGTCGGACTCGTCGCGGCGGGCGCCACCGTCCTCGCCGCACGGATCACCGCCAAGGGTGCGGGCCCGACGCCGCGCACCGACGTCCCGGCCCGCGCCGCGCGCCTGGCCGCCACCGCGGGAACGGCCGTGATCGCGCTGTCTGTCGTGCTCCTCTCGTACCACTCGGTCGCCGCCGCCCTCCAGGAGTTCTCCCCGGACGGCGGACTCCTCTCCGAGCCGGGCGACCTGCTGCGCCAGTGGCTGCTGCTCGGCGCCTGGTCCGCCCCGGAGGGCGGCCCGCTCGGCGAGTGGCTCCTCTACCGCGCCTCCGACGTCCTCCTCCTCGTCGTCGTCTGGTGGGCCCTGCGCACGCTCCCCGGGCTCCTCACCCGGGCCACGCTCCCCGCCATGGCGGCCGGCGCGGTCTGCGCCACCGTCCTCGGCCTCCTCGCGAGCCAGCTCCTCCGGATCGCGGTCGTCCAGGCAGGCCCCCAGCAGGGTCTGCTCCACTTCTCCGCCGGCATCGGCAACGGCATCCCGGCCGCCCTCACCTGCGGCCTCGCGGCCGGCGTCGTCGCCACCACGGTCCTCCGGCTCTCGCTGCGGGGCGCGCCGGACACCGCGGCCTAAGCTGCCCTACGGCACAGGTCCCGACCCAGGAGCGCACCCCATGAACGACCGCGACCGGCAGCACCCCTACCCCGACGCGTTCGGCGCGGACGAGGCGCCCGCACCGCACGCGCTGCTCGCTCCGGTGACCTGGCTGCTCGGGACCTGGATCGGTCGCGGGCGCGGCGGCTATCCGTCGCTCGCCGAGGAGTTCGCGTACGAGCAGGAGGTCACCTTCAGCCACGACGGGCGCCCCTTCCTGCGCTACGAGGCGCGGGCCTGGCTCATCGACGAGGCCGGCACCCCGCTGCGCCCGTCGGCCCGGGAGAGCGGCTGGTGGCGGCTCCAGCCCGAGGGGCGCGTCGAGGCGCTGATCACCCAGCCCACGGGCATCGCGGAGATCGCCGTCGGCCACGCGGAGGGCACCACCGTCGACCTCGGCACCCACGAGGTCGCCCTCGCCCCCACCGCCAAGCAGGTCGACGCCACCCGCCGCCGCTACACGCGCACCGGCGAGGACACCCTCGACTTCGTCCACGACCTGGCCGCGGTCGGCCGGCCGCTCCAGCACCACCTCGCCGTACGGCTGCGCCGCGAAAGCCGGAGCTGAACGCCGAACCTGCACAATACGGGGGTGAGCGATGACGACCCGTACCTGTGGCTGGAAGACATCTCCGGCGAGGCCTCCCTCGCGTGGGTGGCCGAGCGGAACGCCGAGACGGCGGACGTACTGGCCGCCGACGCCGGGTTCGCCCCGCTGAAGGCGCGCGTGAGGGAGGTCCTCGACGCCTCGGACCGCATCCCGTACACCACGCGGCGCGGCGCGTACCTCTACAACTTCTGGCGCGACGCCGAGCACGTCCGCGGGGTCTGGCGGCGGACGACCCTGGAGCAGTACCGCAAGGACGCGCCCGAGTGGGAGGTCCTCCTCGACGTCGACGCGCTGGCCGCCGCGGAGGGCGAGAAGTGGGTGTGGGACGGGGCGCGGGTGCGCCGTCCCGCCTACGACCGGGCCCTGGTGCGCCTGTCCCGGGACGGCGGCGACGCCGTCGTGGTCCGTGAATTCGACCTCGCCACGCGGGAGTTCGTCGCGGACGGCTTCCAGCTGCCGGAGGCGAAGACGCGGATCGGCTGGATCGACGCCGACACCGTCTTCGTCGGCACGGACACCGGGCCGGGCTCGCTGACCGACTCCGGCTACCCGCGCACGGTCCGCCGCTGGCGGCGCGGCACGCCGATCGAGCGGTCCGAGCTCGTGTACGAGGCCGAGGACGCCGACGTGTCCGCCTGGGGCTACCGCGACGACACCCCCGGCTTCGAACGGGACTTCGTCGGCCGCTCGCTGGACTTCTTCCGCAGCGAGACGTACCTCCTGGAGCCCGACGGCACCACCGTACGCATCGACGTCCCCGACGACGCCCTCGTCCACGCCCACCGCAGGCACCTGCTCGTCACCCTGAAGTCCGAGTGGCTCGGACAGCCCACCGGCTCCCTCCTCGCCTTCGACTTCGACGCCTTCCTCGCGGGCGACCGCAGCCCAGAGGTGCTGTTCACCCCGGACGCGCGGACCGCCCTCGCCGGGCACTCCTGGACCCGGCACCACCTGATCCTGGAGACGATGCGGGACGTCAGCACCCACATCGAGGTCCTCACCCCGGGAGGCGACGGCGCCGGCTGGACGCGCACCCCGCTCGTCGGCGTCCCGGCGCTCTCCGCCGTCGGTGTCGTGGACACGGACCCGGACGTCTCCGACGAGTACTTCCTCGACGTGTCCGGCTTCCTCCAGCCGTCCAGCCTCCACCGCGGGCACGTCGGCGGCGACACGGAGGTCCTCAAGCAGGCCCCGGACCGCTTCGACACCGCCGGTCTCACGGTCGAGCAGTACTTCGCGACCTCGCCCGACGGCACCCGCGTGCCGTACTTCGTCATCGGCCCCGACCACGCCGTCACCGGCCCCGGCCCCACCCTGCTCTACGGCTACGGCGGCTTCGAGGTCTCCCTCACCCCCTACTACGGCGCCGTCACCGGCCGGGCCTGGCTGGAGACCGGCGGCACGTACGTCATCGCGAACATCCGCGGCGGCGGCGAGTACGGACCGGACTGGCACCAGGCCGCCCTCCGCGCGGACCGGCCGCGGGCCTTCGAGGACTTCGCGGCCGTCGCCCAGGACCTCGTCGCCCGGGGCATCACCACCCCGGACCGGCTCGGCGCCTCCGGCGGCAGCAACGGCGGCCTGCTCATGGGCGCGATGCTCACCCGCCACCCGGAGCTCTTCGGCGCGATCGTCGCGCAGGTCCCGCTGCTCGACATGACCCGCTTCCACAAGCTCCTCGCGGGCGCGTCCTGGATCGCCGAGTACGGCGACCCGGACGACGAGACCGACCTCGCCCACCTGCGCGAACTCTCCCCGTACCACCGCCTCGCGGCCGACCGGACCTACCCGCCGGTGCTCCTGATGACCTCCACCCGCGACGACCGCGTCCACCCCGGCCACGCCCGCAAGACGGCGGCCCGGCTGCGGGAGCTCGGCCACCCCGTCCTGTTCCACGAGAACACCGGCGGCGGCCACGCGGGCGCCGGGGACAACGAACAGGCCGCCCACAACAGCGCCCTCGTGCACACCTTCCTCCGGCGGCACCTGACCTGACCGGGCCTACAACCAGCCCTGGCGCTGCGCCTGCAGCGCCATCTGGAAACGGCTCGTGGCGCCCAGCCGGGCCATCAGGACCTGGATCCGGCGGAAGAGCGTGCGGCGGCTGACCCCGATCTCCCGGGCGATGACGTCGTCGCTCGCGCCGCCCGCGAGCAGCCAGAGGAGCCGACGGTCGGCGGGCAGCAGTCCGGCGGGCAGCACGCCCGCCGGACGGGCCGTGCGACCGTGGAACGGCAGGGCGCTCTGCCAGGTCTGCTCGAACAGGGCCACGAGCGCGGAGAGCAGCCCGCACGGCTGCACGACCAGCATCGTGTTGTGCACGTCCGCCTCCCTGATCGACAGCGACACCAGCGCGTACGCCTCGTCGATGATCATCAGCTTGACCGGGAGCTGCGGCAGCACCCTCGCCTGCTCGCCCGCCTCGATGCACGGCTCGATGACCGTCCGCATCTTGTCCGGATACTCGAGCGACGCCTGCGAGTAGATGACCCGCTGCGTCACCCCCCGGGCCAGCGTCGCCAGCGCGTCGTCGGTCGAGCCCGGGATGGGCGTGTACGGCGGCGAGTCGAACTGCCGGATCTGCTCACGGGCACTGGCCCAGGCCTGCCGGCTCCGGGGGCCGATGGCGTCGCCGGTGACGACCTCCACGAGATCGTCGTTGTACGCGGCGAGCCGCTGCCGCCGGAAGGACTCGAAGGCACCCCCGACGGTGATCCGCGACTCGTCGAGCTCCGCCGCCCGGTGCCGGCCCAGAATCTCCAGGCCTGCGGCCGGAGGCACCGGGGCCACCAGGTCCGGGCCCTGCGCCGCCGGACTCGCCAGGCCCGCGTCGACCAGCTCCCCGTACGCCGCCGAGAGCTCCGCACCGTCGAGACCGGCCGCCGCACCGATCGCGCTCAGCGGCGCGGGCCCCAGGTCCAGGAGCCGGATGTAGACCCGCCGGGCCTCGTCGCCGATCCCCAGGAGCCGGAGCGCCTCACCGAGCTTCTCGTTCGCCATGGACCGCATTATCGACGGGCCCCGGCCACTTCCGCCGCCCGGGTGTGGCCGATTCGTGCCACTGACCGATCCGGGCACCGGCCGGGCCCGCGGCGGAGTACCTTCCGGGTGTCGCCGACCACCGGCGGCCGAGAAACGTACTGGGAAGAAGGTGCAGGACGTGGCGAAGGGTCGCAAGAACGGCCTCTACAACGGCGTCTCCGAGGAGCTTTCCGCTCTGATGAGGACGGGGTGGGCGGACACCGAGCGGCACGACCTCGAACCGGCCGAGCAGGCCCCGTACGCGGCCGGGCGCCGCGCCGCGCTCTCCGCGCTCTTCCCCGGCGAGCGCCTGATCGTCCCCTCGGGCAACCTCAAGACCCGCTCCAACGACGACACGTACCCGTTCCGCCCGTACTCCGGCTATGTGCACATGACCGGAGACCAGGCCCGCGACGGCGCCCTCGTGCTCGAACCCCGCGCCGACGGCGGCCACGACGCCTACTGCTACCAGCTGCCCCGCGACAGCCGCGACAACGACGAGTTCTGGATCGGCTACACCGCCGAGCTGTGGATGGGCCGCCGGCGCACCCTCGCCGAGGCCGAGACCGTCCTCGGACTGCCCTGCCGGGACGTCCGCACCATCACCGAGGACCTGGCCGCCGGCTCCGGCCTGCCGACCCGGATCGTGCACGGCATCGACCCGGCCCTCGAAGCCGCCGTCACCACCGACGAGGAGCGCGACGCCGAGCTGGAGGGGGCGCTCAGCGACCTCCGCCTCGTCAAGGACGAGTGGGAGATCGGCGAGATGCGCAAGGCGGTGGACTCCACCGTCCGCGGCTTCACCGACTGCGTCGCCGAGCTCTCCCGCGCGGTCGCCTCGTCCGAACGCTGGATCGAGGGCACTTTCTTCCGCCGGGCCCGCCTGGAGGGCAACCACGTCGGCTACGGCTCGATCTGCGCCGCCGGCGACCACGCCACGATCATGCACTGGACGGACAACGACGGCCCGGTGCGCCCCGGCGAGCTGCTCCTCCTCGACGCCGGCGTGGAGACGCACTCCCTCTACACCGCCGACGTCACCCGCACCCTCCCCATCAGCGGCACCTTCACCCCCGTCCAGCGCCAGGTGTACGACGCCGTGTACGAGGCGCAGGAGGCGGGCATGGCCACGGTGAAGCCGGGCGCCCCGTACCGCGACTTCCACGAGGCCTCCCAGCGCCACCTCGCGGCGCGCCTCGTCGAGTGGGGCTTCATCGAGGGTCCCGTCGACCGCGCGTACGAGCTCGGCCTCCAGCGCCGCTTCACGATGGCGGGCACCGGCCACATGCTCGGCCTGGACGTCCACGACTGCGCCCAGGCCCGCACGGAGGAGTACGTCGACGGCGTCCTCGAACCGGGCATGGTGCTCACGGTCGAGCCCGGCCTGTACTTCCAGCCGGACGACCTGACCGTGCCCGAGGAGTGGCGCGGCATCGGCGTCCGGATCGAGGACGACCTCGTCGTCACCGAGGACGGCCACGAGAACCTGTCGGCCGGTCTGCCGCGCTCCTCGGCCGAAGTCGAGGCGTGGATGGCCCGGTTCGCGGGCTGAGCCTCCCGCCGGCTCGGACGAGGGGCCGTCCGCGCGAATCTTCGCGTGGACGGCCCCTCGTGTTGTTCCGGAGTTCGGCCCGTCGCCGGGTCGGGCGCGGACCGTGGGGCGGATGGGGCGTGTGACGGTGAGGAGCTGCGGGCTGCTCGTCCTGCTGTTCGTGGGTCTGTACGTCGCGGGTTCCGGCGACTCGGGTACGGGCGTGGCGGATTCGGGCGTGCCGGGTTCGGGCGCGGCGGGATCCCGCGGGGTGCCGGGCCCGACGGGCGCTCCGGCCGGGTGCCAGGTGTCCGTCCCGTACACCGCCGGTGTCGGTGGCTACGCGAGCTACCGCATCCCCGCGGCCGTGCGGACCCGCGCCGGGACCGTGCTCGCCTTCGCCGAGGGCCGGACCGGCGGGGCCGGGGACAGCGGTGACATCGACATCGTGGTGCGCCGGTCGGCCGACGGCGGCTGCACCTGGGGCCGGTTGACGGTCGTCGCCGACGGGCGCGGCGACACGCGCGGGAACCCCGCACCGGTTGTGGACCCGCGCTCGGGCGACGTGGTGCTGCTCAGCTCGTACAACGGCGCGGAGGCGGCGGAGCGGCGGATCCTGCGGGGCGAGGTCCCCGCTCCCCGCGGCCGCCGGGTGTTCGTCCAGCGCAGTGCCGACGACGGGCGGACGTTCTCCCCACCGCGGGAGATCACCGCGCAGGTGAAGAAGCCCGGATGGCGCTGGTACGCCACCGGCCCGGGCCACGCCCTCGCCCTGACCCGGGGCCCGCACGCAGGGCGGCTCGTCGTCCCCGCCGACCACTCGGCCGCGCCGCCGGAGGGCTCCACGGACACCGGCGAGGAGTCCCGGTACTACGGCGCGCACGCGGTCTACAGCGACGACGGCGGCCGGTCATGGCGCCTCGGTTTCGTGGACGACACCTACGACGGCTTCGTCAACGCCAACGAGTCGACTGCGGCCCAACTGCCCGACGGGAGCGTGTACTTCAGCTCCCGTGACCAGCTGGGTACGAGCCCCGGCAACCGTGCGGACGCCTCCTCCCGCGACGGCGGCGTGACCCTCGAACGCCCGCTCGCGCCCCAGCACACCCTGGACCGCGCGCCCGTGGTGCAGGGCAGCCTCCTGTACGTGGGAGGCCGGGACGGACTCCTGTTGTTCTCGGCTCCCTCGGTGCCGGACGCCCGCGCGGAGCCGGCCGTCTGGATCAGCCGGGACGGCGGACGGACCTTCGCGAAGGCGCTGACGGTGTCGCGACGGAAGGGCGCCTACTCGGACCTGGTGCCGCTGGACGCCGCGACCGTCGGCCTCCTCCACGAGACCGGGACGCGGAGTCCGTACGAGACCGTGGAGTTCCGCCGGATCCCGCTGACGGCCCTCACCGCCACCGCGCGGCCCCAGGGCGAGGACGAAAGCGGATCACCCTCCCGAACAAGGCCGGCCGGGCCCGCGACCGAAGGGGCGACGGTGCCGGCCGCACCCGTGAACGAGTGGCTGTGACCGATCCTGTCTCAACGGCCCTCAGACGACGTCGAATTCGTTGCCCTCGGGGTCCTGCATGGCGGCGGCGTAGAACCCCGCATCCGGTTCGTCCTTGATCCGCAGCACGGTGGCGCCGGCTTTGACCAGCCGCTCCACCGTGGCCTTGACCCGCTGTATGCGGACGTCCAGTGGGACGTCACGGCCCCCACCGACCTTCAGGTCGAAGTGCCACCGGTTCTTGGCGGCCTTCGGCTCCGGAACCTCCTGGAACCACACCCTCGGCCCACGTCCCGTGGGATCGACGATCGACTCCGGAATGTCCCCGGCACCGGCCGGCAGCTCTTCCTCGGGCACCCCCATCGCCGCCCAGTAAGCACGCCACGTGGCGTGCCCGTCCGGCGCGGGCTCAGGCACATAGCCCAGGGCCTCGGCCCAGAAGGCCACCATCTTCTGCGGATCGGAGCAGTCGATCGTCAGCTGCAGTGTCATCTCCATGCTCAGAGCATCGCAGGCGGGTCTGACAGACGGTCCCCTTGCGCAACGGGCCCCGGGGCCTGGCCGAACCTTCCCTGGGATCAGGCCACGCCCGACGGCGCCGCTCCCTGGCTCCGGACCCTGCTTGCGAGGTCTTAATGAAAACGATTATCGTCTCCCCTGTTCGCGCACACTCAACCATTTGCCCAAGGGGGGCTTCTTTTGCGTGCCTTCACGCGTTCTCTCACTCTTGCCGGAACCGTCGCCGCGACCCTCGCCGTCGGCGGACTCACCGCCGCCCACGCCGCCGGCACCACCCTCTCCACGGGGCACGTCGACGTCCTCGACGTCGAGTACGACGGCACCGGCCTCGACCTGCACGTCCACGACGAGTCCGTGACCCCGGACGTCGAGTACGCCCCGGCCGACGTCGTCCTCAGGGCCCTGCCGGCCGCCGCCTACACCGTGCCCGCCGGCACCTGCTACAGCCACCTCGGCACGGCGGGAACCACCGTCCACCGCCTGCCCCAGACCCAGAACGCCGACCTGCTCTGGCCCGGCATATCCGGCGAACACCTCACCGCCGGCGTCTTCCAGAACGACAAGGTGCAGGTCAAGCTCACCTCCCTGAGCGGCCCCGGCAAGCTCACCGTCTACAAGAACGGCCTCTGCCCCAAGAGCAACCGCTCCTACGACAGCGGGGACGCCACCCTCCCCAACACCCGGGACATCGCCGCCGGCGAGCACGACCACGCCAACTGGGTCTTCACCAAGGCCGGTTCGTACACCGCGACCTTCGCCGTCAGCGGCACCCTGACGAACGGCACCCCGGTCGGCCCGACCTCCGCCACGTACACCTTCCAGGTCGGCTGACACCCGCCCGCCCATGAGCCCCGCGCCGGGGGCGGGACAACCCGCCGTTCGAACCGCCCCCGGCGCGGCCGTGGCCTCCCCGTACGCACCCCGAAGGAGCCGCCCCGTCATGCGGGCCCGCAACGCACCCTCCACCCCACCCGCAGCCGCGCTCACGGTCGTCCTCGCGGCCGCCCTCGCCCTGTCGCCCGCCGCACCGCCCGCGTACGCGGCCGAACAGCCCCTGCGCGAAGCCCCCGCAGGCGAGCGCGTCGTCCTCGACGGCGGCCACCTCGACCTCGCCGCCCGGCTCACGGGCGGCCGCCTGGAGTTCCGCGTCAAGGACGGCACGGTCCCCGGCGCCACCGTCTGGCGCGAACCCTCCGACGTCCTCCTCCACTTCGACCCGCGCCACGAGATCGTGATCCCGCCGCGCGAGGAGGTCCCGCAGCTGGAAGGCTTCGGCGCGCCCGGCGCGAGCCTCTGGGTCGACAAGGACTTCGCCTCGACGGAAGGCCTCCTCTGGCCCGGCTGGAACACCCTCGGCATCCTGCCCGCCGACGTGACCGGCGGCGTCGAGGTCGCCTTCCCCGCGATCGAGGGGCCCGGCCGCTTCGTCCTCGGCCGGTGGGAGGACGATCCCGAACTCGGCCTGCGCATCGGCGTCGACGTCGACAGCGCGAAGGCCGAGCCCGGCACCGTCGCCCTGCCGGCGTTCACGCACGCCCACCCGCTGTGGATCTTCGACACGGAGGGCGTCTACCGGATCACCCTGGAGATGAGCACCACCCTGCCCTCCGGGACGCGACTCTCGGACCGCGAGACCCTCGCCGTCGCCGTGGGCGAGGTCGACCCGTCGACGATCGAGCCGGGGGTGGGGGAGGGGACACCGACGCCCACGCCCACGCCGACACCCACGCCCACGTCTACGACTCCGCCTACGCCGACACCCACGTCCACGACCGCGCCCACGCCGACTTCGGTGCCGTCCGGTACGCCTTCGCCGTCCGGTACGCCGACTCCGACTCGTCCGTCGACCGGTGCGGCGGCTCCGACGCCGGGCTCGACCTCGCCGTCGTCCGCCACGGAGGCGATTCCCACGTCCCCCTTCGAACCTCGGCCGACCGTCACCCTTGCCTCCACACGGCCCACCACCACGGGCAGCCCTCAGCTGGCGGCCACCGGCGCGGTCCCGCTCGCCCTGCCGGCCGGTCTCGCCGGTCTCGCGCTCGCGGCCGGGGCCGTGACGGTCGCCCTCGTGCGCAGGAAGCGGGCGGCCCGGTGAACACCCCCCGTACGACCGCCGCCCTCGCGCTCGGTGCCGCGCTGCTGGTCTCCGGCTGCGGCGGCGGGCCCGCCGGCCGCCCCGGCGGCAAGGGCGAACTGACGGTCTCCACGACCACCGCGATCGTCGCCGACCTCGTCCGCAACGTCGGCGGCGACCGGGTCGACGTCGCCTCCGTCGTGCCGCAGCACGGAGACCCCCACTCCTACGAACCCAGTCCCGGCGACGCCGCCCGCGTCGCGCGCTCGGACCTGGTCCTCAGCAACGGGCTCCTCCTCGAAGAGCCCGGAATCATGAAGATGATCCACACCAACGCCCCCGAGGGCACCCCCAAAGTGCCCCTCGGCGAACGCCTCGAACAGTACGGCGGCTCCGCCATCAGGCTCACGGAGGACCTCGGACTCGACGTGCTCTGGCTGGGCTGGGCGGTCGAGGGCGAGGTGGCGGGCGACGGCTCCCACGTCCGGACGACCGCCACCGCGCTCGAAGGGCCCGGTGACCTCCACGTCTATCTGACGGACACGCTCGGCACCCCGCAGATCGTCGTCGACTCCACGGACGGCTTCGACGCCAGGGACTCCTTCACTCTGCCGCCCGAGGCACACACCCACGTCAACTGGGCCTTCAGCAAGCCCGGTACGTACCGGTTGACCGTGCGGGGACAGACCGAGACCCTCGACGGGAAGACCGCCCCGATCGGCGGCGGAACCGTCACGTTCGCCGTCGGCGGCGCCCCGGCACCGGCCGGGACGACCGTGCTCGACGGCGGGCACGCCGACATCGCACTCGACACCCGGACCAGGTCGGTGCGGATCCGCTCCGACGACCCGGCCACCGGCCGGCGCGTGCACCGCTCCACGGACGCCGTCGTCCTCTCCGTACCGCAGCGGGCCAGGGAGACCGTGCCTCGCGAGGAGGCCTACCGCTTTCTCGGCCGACCCGGCGCCGACCTGTGGGTGCTGCCGCAGGCCGTCATCGGCCGCCATGTGCACGGCGACACCGACCCCCACACCTGGGAGGACGTCGCCAACGCCGAGGCGTACGTCCGCCGGATCCAGGACGAGCTGACGAAGGCCGACCCCAAGGGCCGCGCCACGTACGAGCGGAACGCCGCCCGCTACCTGAAGCGGCTCGCCGCACTCGACGACGAGGTGGCGAGGACGCTCGCCCGAGTCCCGGAGAAGAACCGCACGTTGATCACCACGCACGACGCCTTCGGCTACCTCGCGCACGCCTACCACCTGGAGATCGCCGGCTTCGTCGTCCCGGTGCCCAGCCGCGAGCCGAGCGCCGCGGAGATCGCGCGCCTGCGCGCCACGATCCGCGACCGCGAGGTCCCCGCCGTCTTCGTCGAACCCCATCTGGCCGCCCGCGCGGACGTCCTGCGCCGCGTGGCGGAGGACGAGGGCGTCGCCGTCTGCACGATCTACGGCGACTCCTTCGACGACGAGGTCCACGACTACGTCTCGATGATGCGCCACAACGCGAACGAACTGGCCCGCTGCCTGGGCCGGGAGGGGAGGTGAGCCCGATGCGGCTCGCACGGAACACGAGCGTCGCCCTGGCGGCGGCCGGGGCGCTCGCCCTCGGCGGTACGGCGATGGCCGGGCCGCCGGCCGATGACCGCGCACCCGCACCCGTACCCGTACCCGTGACACCGGGTCCGGACGGGCCGGGCTGGGTCGACGGCGTGCTCGGGCTCGGGAGGGACGGTGTACTCGATCTCGACGACTCCCACCGGGTCACGGGGGAGGACGGCATGGTCCGCTGGGAGTTCAGGACTCCGTGGGACACCACGGCCCTCCCGGAGGGCGGCTCGGTGCGCTGGTCCCTGACCGAGGCGGAAGGGCCTGGCACGGTGACGGTGTACGGGGCGGAGGGCGATGCGTCCGGGGCGTGGTTCGACAGCGGCGACGGGCTCCCGGACGCGTCCGAGCTGCAGGCGGGCGGCCGGGGCGAGAGCCGCTGGGCCTTCTCCGCCCCGGGCGTCTACCGGATCGCGCTCGCGGCGGAGGCCGACCCTGCCGAGGCCGACCCTGCCGAGGCCGACCCCGCCGAGGTCGCCACGGCCGGGTTCACCGTACGGGTCGGGGGCGCCGCTTCCGTACCTGTCGAGGTGCCCGAGAGGACCGAGCCCCGGGCCTCCGTCGCCCAGTCGGCCGCTCCCCAGGCCCAGTCCGTCGTCCCCCTGCAGAAGGCCGAGACGGCGCGTACGGTCCTCGACGAGGGCCACGTCGACATCGCCGCGCGCGTGGTGGACGGCAGGATCCAGATCCAGGTCAAGGACGGTGCGGTGCCCGGCCGGACCGTCTGGCGCGAGCCCTCCTCTCTGGTGCTCCGGGTCAAGCCGGAGGCCCGCCGGGCCGTTCCGGCCAACCCGGACTTCGCCTTCCTGGGGAAGGCCGGAGAGCCGGTGTGGCTGCTCGACCAGGTCCAGCGACCGGGGTTGCTCTGGCCCGGCTGGTCCACGGACAACATGGCGGCGGGCGCCACGCGGGGCGAGATCGCGTTCTCCCTGGTGAAGGCCGAAGGGCCGGGCCCGTTCGCGCTCTTCACCTACGACGGCCTCTCCGGCGCGACCGTCCGTTTCGCCAGTGCGGACGGGGTGCCCGACACCTTCGGCGTCCCGCAGAACACGCACGCGCACGGCGGCTGGGCCTTCGGCGCCGAAGGCACGTACCGGCTGACCCTCACGATGTCAGGCCTCCTCGCGGACGGGAGGAGGGCGAGCGACACCGAGACGTTCACCTTCGAGGTGGGCTCGGGCGGTTCGGGCGGGGGCTCGACGGGCGGATCGACCGGGGGCAGCCCCGCCTCCGGTACGAGTACGGGGACGAGTACGGGGACGGCTTCAGGCTCCAGTGCCTCCTCGGGCGGCTCGGCCACGGGCGGCTCCAGTACGGGAGGGGCGACGACCGGCGGCAGCGCCACGGGCACCACGGGCAGTACTAGTGCCACGGGCAACACCGGCAACACCGGCAACCCCGGCAACACCTCCCCCCGTGGCTCCATGGCCGCCACCGGCGCCGAGTCCACCGTGCTGCTCGCGGGAACGGCCGCCGCGCTCGCCGTCGTCGGCGCCGGTGCCGTACTCGTCGCCCGGCGGAGGCGCGGCGCATGAGCGACGACCGACACGAGCTGCTGCGGGTCCGTTCCCTCTCCGTCGCGCTCGGCGGCCGGACGGCGGTCGCGGACGTCTCGCTGGCCGTGTCCGGCGGGGAACTCGTCGGGCTGCTGGGCCCGAACGGCGCGGGCAAGACCACACTTCTCCGCGCCGTCCTCGGGCTCGTCGCCCCGTCGTCGGGAGCGGTCGACGCCAGAGGCCCGGTCGGCTACGTACCCCAACGGCACGAGTTCGCCTGGGACTTCCCGATCGACGTCGCCGGGGCCGTGCTCAGCGGGCGTACCCGTACGGTCGGCTGGCTGCGCCGGCCCCGGGCGCGCGACCGCGCGGCGGCCGACGAGGCCCTGGAGCGGGCCGGTCTCACCGCGCTGCGCCGCCGGCCGATCGGCGAGCTGTCCGGCGGTCAGCGTCAGCGCGTCCTGGTGGCGCGCGCCCTCGCCGCCGAGCCCCGGCTGCTGCTCCTGGACGAGCCGTTCACGGGCGTCGACGTCCCGACCCAGGACCTGCTCAACGAGCTGTTCGGCCGGCTCGCGGCGGAAGGCAGAGGGCTGCTCATGACCACCCACGACCTGGCGGCCGCCGCCCGGACCTGCACCCGGGTGCTGCTCCTGAACCGGAGCCTCGTCGCGGAGGGAGGACCCGAACTCCTCGCGGACGCGGGACAGATGCTGCGGGCCTTCGGCCTGGACCGGACCGAACGGATCGAGGAAGCGGCATGAACGACCTTCTCGCTCTCCTCGCCGAGCCGTGGGCACTGCCGTTCATGCGGCGGGCCTTCGCCGTCGCCGCGATCGTCGGCCTCGTCTGCGGGGTCGTCGGCGTGTACGTCGTGCTGCGGGGCATGGCCTTCATCGGTGACGCCGTCGCCCATTCCGCCTTCCCGGGGGTGGCGCTCGCGTACGCCTTCGAGGGCAACCTGCTGCTCGGCGGCGCGGCGGCCGGCGTCACGACGGCGGTGCTCATCGCCTTCGTCTCGCAGAACCGGCGCCTCAAGGAGGACACCGTCATCGGGGTCTTCTTCGCCTTCGCCTTCGGGCTCGGCATCGTCCTCGTCTCGACCCGCGACAGCTGGACGACGGACCTGTCGTCGTTCCTGTTCGGGCAGGTCCTGGCCGTGGACGCGGCGGACCTGTGGCGGGTGGCCGCCATCGGGACGGTCCTGGTGGCCGTCGTCCTCGCCCTCCGGAAGGAGCTGGTCGCGGTCAGCCTCGACCGCGAGACGGCCCGGGCCTCGGGGCTTCCGGTCCTGCCGCTCGACCTGACCCTGTACGTCGTCGTGACGGCCACCATCGTGATGTCCCTGGAGGCCGTGGGGAACGTCCTGGTCCTCGCGCTCCTCATCACCCCCGCCGCCACGGCCCGGCTGCTCACCGAGCGGCTGTGGGCGATGACCCTGCTGGCCTCGGCCTTCGGCTGCGCGGGCAGCCTCGCCGGGCTGTACCTGAGCTATACGTACGACCTGGCGGCCGGCGGCTCGGTCGTGGTCGTCCTGACCGGGTTCTTCGCCCTGGTCTGGCTGCTCGCACCCCGCCACGGCCTGGGCGCACGCGCGCGCGTACGCAGGGGCCGACGGTTCGTACACACATCCGGCTCACGTGCGCCCGAACGGGAGAAACAGGGTCGGATGTTCACCGATTCAGGTGACAGCGGACGAGGCGAAACGTCCCTCCCCTCAGTGGGGCGGCCACGCTCGACGTGACACATGGAGCCACCCTGTGGAGCGCCAGATGCACCTGATCCCCCGTCATGACCCGTACCTCGTCGTCCGCTCGACCGGCGGTCTCACGGTCGCCGCCCTGCGGGGCGAGCTGGACCTCGTCCTGGTGCGGCACCTGCGGCCCGAGCTCGACGCCCTCGTCCGGGAGTCCGACGCCCTGACCGTCGACATCCGGCGCCTCACCTTCTGCGATGCCACCGGGCTCGGACTCCTCGCCCACTGCGCCGGGCGCATGCACCGGCGCGGTGCGCGCTGGCGGCTCGTCTGCGACCAGCCGTGGATTCTGCGGCTCATCCGGCTGACCGCGCTGAGCGACGTCCTCCGGCCCGAGGCGGGACCACCGGATCTCCTCGATCAGCCGGATGCGATCGGGCGGCCGGCCCCGGTGGGTCAGCCGGCTCCGGTGGGTCAGTCGGCGCCGGTGGGGCGGCCGGCCTCGGTGGGTCAGGCCGCCCCGGTCGGGCTGTCGGCCCCGCCCGTCGCGCTTCCGGTCGAGCCCGGGGTGACGAGACCCGTCTCGTAGGCGGCGATCACCGCCTGGGCCCGGTCGCGCAGCCGGAGCTTCTGGAGGATGCGGGCGACGTGGGTCTTCACCGTCGCCTCGCTCAGCCGGAAGCGTGCGGCCAGTTCGGCGTTGGTGTGGCCGCGTGCCAGGGCCTCCAGGACCTCCAGCTCGCGCGGCGTGAGCGTGGCCAGTTCGCGGTGCGGGGCGGTCGTACGGGCCCCCGCCCCGGTACCCGACGTGGCGAAGCGTTCCACGAGGCGCCGCGTGATCGCCGGGGCGAGCAGGGCGTCCCCGGAGCGGACGAGCCGGACCGCCGCCGTCAGGTGCTCGGGGGTGACGTCCTTGAGCAGGAAGCCGCTCGCGCCCGCCGCGAGCGCCGCGTACACGTACTGGTCGAGGTCGTAGGTGGTGAGGACCACGACCCTCGGGGACGTCGCCGTCTCGTCGGCGAGGATGCGGCGCGTGGCCTCCAGGCCGTCCGTACCGGGCATCCGGATGTCCATCAGGACCACGTCCGGTCGGGTCCTGCGGACCTCCGCCACGGCCGCTTCGCCGTCGGCGGCCTCCGCGACCACGTCGATGCCGTCGGCGGCGAGGATCATCCGGAAACCGGTCCGCACCAGCGCCTGGTCGTCGACGATCACCACGCGCGGAGCGTCGGCCACGGTCACGGAACCTCCCACGGAATCACCGCACGGACCCGGTAACCGCCGTGCGGGCGGCTGCCCGCGTCGAGCGTACCGCCGTACACCGCGAGCCGTTCCCGCAGTCCGAGCAGCCCGTGGCCGCCGCCCGGCTCCGCTGTCCGCAGCCGGCGCCCGCCCGTGTCGGACACCTCCACGCGCAGCCGGTCCGCCCCGTACTCCACCGTCACCGACACCCGCGCGCCCGCCGCGTGCTTCACCGCGTTCGTCAGCGCCTCCTGCACCACCCGGTAGGCGGCGAGATCCACCCCGGCCGGCAGCTCGACCGGGACACCCCGTACCGCGACCTCCACCGGCACCCCCGAGGAGCGCACCCGCTCCGTCAGCTCCGTCAGCCGGTCCAGGCCCGGCTGCGGGGCGAGCGCCACGTCGGCGGCCGGATCGGGACCGTCCGCGGCCATCGTGAGGAGCCCCATCACGTGCCGCAGCTCCGACATCGCCGTCCGCCCGGCCGCCTCCACCGCGAGCATCGCCTCCCGGGCCAGCTCGGGCGAGGCGTCCAGGACCGTGCGCGCCGCGCCGGCCTGAATCGTCATCATGCTGACGTTGTGGGTGACCACGTCGTGCAGCTCCCGGGCGATCCGGGACCGCTCCGCCTCCACCGCCCGGCGCAGCTCCGCCTCCTGTTCCTCCCGCAGCACCCGCTCCCGCTGCCGCCAGAGGTGGACGCCGTGCGAGGCGAGCGCGAGCGGGAGGAGGACGAGGACGGGCACGAGGTCGCTGTCGACGGCCGGGACCAGTGGGAAGACCGCGTAGAGCAGGGCGCCGGCCAGGAGCGAGGCCGCCACCGACTTGCGGTGCGGGCTGTACATCGCCGCGCTGTAGGCCGCGACGAGCCCCGAGGCGAAGGTGATCCGGGTGGCGTCGTCCGCCGCGTCCCCCAGGTGCAGGACCACCGCGGCGGTCGTCACCAGCCAGTAGACGGCCAGCGGGTAGCGGCGCCGCAGCACCAGCGGCAGCGCGGTCAGCAGCGCCGCCGCCAGCTCCCAGGCCTCCACCGGCGGCAGCAGATGCTCCACGGCGGGCACCGGGCGCGGCCCCTCCGGACCTCCCGGTACGTCCGGGGGCGCGGGCGGGGTCGGGAGCTGCCCGGGCACCCGCGTCTTGCTCCCGGCCAGGTCGGGCCGGAGCTCCACGTACGAACGGTTCATGTTCCCGACGAGCGTGGCGACCGTGAGCGACAGGGCGAGCAGCCCGTCGGCCAGCCATGCCCAGCGGGACAGCGGGGGCGGCGCGCCGATGGTCCGCGACCCGCGCACCCGGCCCATGAGTTCCTCGTACCTGCTCACCGGTGCAGTGTGCCAAGCGGGGGTGCCGGGGCGAATCGGCCCGGGGGACCAGGGCGCCGTCCCCGAGGCGTACATCGCGCGGATGACCCGCGCACGCCTCCGCCGCACACGGTACGGATCTTCGCCACCGCGGCCGACGCGCCCTGGGGCGGGCCGCTCCTAGCGTCGCTGCGATCCCGCTTGCTTCCCAGCCCTGGAGGGCCCCATGACCCAAGCAGAGCCTTTGATCGACCTGAGCGAGGTGGGCAGGACCTACGACGACGGGCCGGCCGCGCTCGCGGGGCTGAACGTGCGGGTGGCGCGAGGGGAGTCGCTCGCCGTGCTCGGTCCCTCCGGTAGCGGCAAGTCGACCCTGCTCAACCTCCTCGCCGGCCTCGACCGGCCGAGCACCGGCCGGGTGACCGTGGACGGGCTGCGCGTCGACGCGCTGAGCGAGACGGCGTCCGCCCGCTACCGGCGCGGCCGCATCGGCATGGTCTTCCAGTTCTTCAACCTCCTCGACGACCTCACCGTCCTCGACAACGTGCTGCTCCCCGCCCAGCTCGCCGGCATGCCGCGCGGCCGGGCGGCGGCCCGTGCCGCCGAACTCCTCGACCAGCTCGGCGTCGCCCGCCACGCGCGCGTGCACCCCGGCCGTCTCTCCGGCGGCGAGCGGCAGCGCGTCGCCGTCGCCCGCGCCCTGATGAACCGTCCGCCGCTGCTCCTCGCCGACGAGCCGACGGGGGCCCTGGACACCGCGTCCGGCGCGGACGTCCGCGACCTCCTGCGCGAACTGAACGCCGAGGGCCAGACGATCGTCCTCGTCACCCACGACCTCGCGCTCGCCGAGGCCTGCGCCACGCGCACGATCGAACTCGTCGACGGACGCATCGCCCGTGACGTCACGGCGGTGGCCCGATGAGCACGCATGTCAGCGGGAGTGGTGGGGCCCTCGGTCGTGTCGTGCGCGCCGGGGTCGGACGGCGCCGTACGCAGACCGCCGTGATGGTCCTGACCACGCTGCTCTCCGTCGCCTCCGCCGTCCTGGCGCTCGGCCTCCTCGTCGCCTCGGGCGCGCCCTTCGACCGGGCCTTCGACCGGCAGCACGGCGCCCATCTGACCGTGCGGTTCGACGGCGCGGCCGTCACCCCGGAGCGGCTCGCCGCCACCGCCCGCGCGTCCGGGGTGGCCGCGGTCTCGGGTCCCTTCGCCGTCACCTCCCTGCGCCTGAGCGCGGACCGGGCGGCCCCGCCCGGGTTCGCACCGCCGCCGCTGACGGTCGTCGGCCGGGCATCCGCCGCCGGGCCCGTGGACGCGGTGACCCTGACGGAGGGCCGGTGGGCGACGGCTCCCGGCGAGATCGTCCTGGAGCGGGGATCCGAACCGCCGAGCTCGGGCCCGGGGGCCCGGCTGACCGCCGGCGGCGTCACCCTCACGGTGGTCGGCATCGCCGAGTCGGTCGGCGAGAGCGCCGACGCCTGGGTCGTACCCGAGCAGCTCACGGCGCTCGCGGGTGGACGGCCGCCCGCGCTCCAGATGCTCTACCGGCTCACCGCCGCCGACACCGCCGCCGAGGTGACGGCCGGACAGCAGGCCGTCACCTCCGCCGTACCGGCCGGGGCGGTCACCGGCACCCGCTCGTACCTCGACGTACGCGAGACCGCGAGCGAGAACACGGCCGCCTTCGTGCCCTTCGTCACCGCCTTCGCGCTCCTCGGGCTCGCGATGTCGGTCCTGGTGATCGGCATCGTGGTGAGCGGAGCCGTCGGCGCCGCGACCCGCCGCATCGGGATCCTCAAGTCCCTCGGCTTCACCCCGTTCCAGGTGGGACGCGCGTACGTGGCGCAGGCGCTGATCCCGGGCGTCGTCGGGGCCGTGCTCGGCGTCGCCCTCGGGAACGCGCTCGCCGTCCCCCTCATGGCGGAGGTCGCCGAGGTGTACGGGACGACCGAGGTCCTCATCCCCGCATGGGTGGACCTCGTCGTCCCGGCCGGCGCCCTCGTCCTCGTGGCCGCCACCGCCTTCGGGCCCGCCCTGCGCGCGGCCCGGCTGCCGACCGCGGCGGTCCTCCGCGTCGGCCCCGCCACCGGCGGCGGCCGGGGCCGCCGGATCCGCGGCCTGTTCGGGCGCCTCCCGCTGCCCCGGCCGGTCACCCTGGGACTCGCCGCGCCCTTCGCTCGCCCCGCTCGGGCGGCGAGCACGGCCGCGGCGGTCACCTTCGGAGCCCTCGCGGTGACCTTCGCCGTGGGACTCGGCAGCACGCTCGTCGCCGTCAAGGCCGACGGCGACCCGGACCGGGGCGGCGACGTCACCGTCCACACGGTCTCCCTGCCGCACGGGAACCCCGGCGGTCCGATGCCTCTGCCGGGCGAGCCCGCCGATCCGGCCGCCGTGGCGGTGGCGATCGCCGCGCTCCCGGGGACGGACTCGGCGTACCGGACGGCCCGCACCCAGCTGGACGTGGCCGGACTCAAGGGAGGTGCCCCTCTCGTCGCGTACGAGGGGGACACGGCCGGCAGCCGCCACACGATGGTCTCCGGCCGCTGGTTCGCGGCCACCGGGGAGGCCGTCGCGGCGACCCGGTTCCTGCGCACCACCGGGGTCCGCGTCGGGGACACGATCACCCTCTCCGAACAGGGCCGCACGGTACGGGTCCGGATCGTCGGCGAGATCTTCGACCTGGGCGACGACGGCATGACCCTGCGCACAGGGGCTGCCTCCGTCGCCGCGCTGCACGCCCGCTACCAGCCCGCAGACTTCGCCGTGACCGTCACCGCGGGCACGGACGCGGCAGGCTACGCGAAGCGCCTCGATGCCGCCGTGCAACCGCTCCGGGCGGAGGCCGCCCTCACCGAGGGAAGCAAGTCCAGCGTCATCCGGGCGATGCAGGCCCTGATCGTCATGCTCACCCTGATGCTGGTCGTCGTCGCCTGCCTCGGCGTGCTGAACACGGTCGTCCTCGACACCCGCGACCGCGTCCGTGACCTGGGCGTCTTCAAGGCCCTGGGGATGAGCCCGCGGCAGACGGTCGCGCAGGTCCTCACCTCCGTCGGCACCATCGGCCTCGTGTCGGGCCTCGTCGGCGTGCCGATCGGCGTGGCCCTCCACGCCCGGGTGATGCCGGCGATGGGCCGCGCGGTCGGCACCACGATCCCGCCGGCCGACATCGACGTGTACGGCACACCGCTGCTCGTGCTCCTCGCGACGGCGGGCGTGGTGATCGCGACGGCCGGTGCCCTGCTCCCGGCGGGCTGGGCGGCCCGCACGTCCACGGCACGGGCGTTGCGGGCGGAGTAGGAGCCGAGGGCTCGGTGGGGCGCCCGCCTCCCCGGACCGGGATCGGGGCGTCTTCCCGGCCCGCCCCCACCGGCCCGTCTTCCCGGCCACCCCCCACCGGCCCGTCTCCCCGGCCGCCCCCCACCGGTCCGCCCCCACCGGTCCGCCTCCACGGCCGCCCCCACCGGTCCGCCTCCACGGCCGTCCCCACCGACCCGCCTCCCCAGGCGTCCCGTCGGCCCGCCTCTCCGGGCGTTCCGTCGGCCCGCCGCGATACCGTCGCCGCATGTCTGAAGTCCGGTTGACCACGCCCTCCTTCCTCGTGCTCGGCATCATCGACAAACTGGGCGAGGCCAGTCCGTACGACGTCAAAGTGGAGGCCGCGCGGACGGTGGCTCCGTTCTGGTCCATGCCGCACGCGCAGGTGTACGCGCAGTGCGACCGGCTCCTGGAGGCGGGGCTGCTCTCGGAGGTGCGGCAGCCGGGCGGCCGCAACCGGCGGCTGATGAGCCTCACGGAGGAGGGCGCGGCGGCGCTGCGCGGCTGGCTGGCCGATCCCGCCTTCGTCCCGGTGGAGGCCCGTGAGCGGGGCATCCTCAAGCTGTGGTTCGGCGCGAGCCCCCGCGTCCACGCCCCCGTCCAGATCGACGAGCACCGCACGACCCTGGAGGAGTACGAGGGACTGGCGGACGAGGTGGGCGAGTTGCTGACGCGCGGGCAGCGCGAGGCGCTGGAGTTCGGCATCCGCTATGAGCGGATGATGGTCGATTTCTGGCAGTGGGTGGAGAGCCGCGAGCCCTGATCCCGCCGACGACAGCTTGTTACCGACCGGTTGACCCCGGTCGTCACTCGCCCTACCTTCCTCCATAGTCCAGACAGGACTATCGGTGAAGGGGGAACCGCCATGGCGCGTACGACCGGCACGAGTTGGGGGTGGGGGAGGGCGGCCACCCTCGCGGTGACCGTGGTCTGCCTGGCGTACGCGCCGATCGCCATGACCGAACTCTGGCCGTACGCGCGCCCGGGAGCCCCCGCCGTCGGCGAGTGGCTGCTCGGCCGGTCCGTCTCCCCGGAGTTCGTCGCCGAGGCCGTGCGCGACCGGATGGGACCGTACGGACGCAGCCTCGTCCCCCTGATCGTGCACTCGGTCCTGGGCGGCCTCCTCATGCTCCTCGGCCCCGTGCAGCTGCTCTCCGCGGTCCGGCGCCGCATCCGGCTCCACCGGATCACCGGGACCGTCTTCGCCGTCACGGTGTACGTGTCGATGGCGGGCGCCGCCCTCTACCTGGTGCGCACTCCGCCGGCGGAGGCCTTCAGCGGGGCCGCGTTCTGGATCGTCCTCGCCACGATCCTGGTCGGCACCGTCGGCAGCGTGACCTTCGGGATCCTCGCCGCCGTCCGCGGCTTCCCCGACCTCCACCAGCGCTGGCTGCTGCTCTGTTACGGCTTCCTGATGACCGCTCCGCTGCTGCGGCTCGAATGGGGACTCCTGCCCTCGCTCTACCCCGGGCTCGACCTGCGCGACATCAACCGCGTCGCGATCATGCACCTCGGTGCGCTCGTCTCCTTCGGTGCGCTGCTCGCCTCCCGCGCCCTCGACCGGCGTGCCACCGTCCCCGGACTGACCGGCACCTGGTGCCCGCTGCCGGTGCGGGTGGCCGCCCATCTCGCCGGCGGCGCGGGCCTGGTGTGGATCACGGTGGCGTTCCTCGACGAGGGAACCGCCGGGCGGCGACTGCTCCTCGCGTACCTCGTCCCGTACGCCGTCACGTACGCGGTCATCGCCGTCCGGGCGGCCCGCGCCGGCTCCCGGGGCGCGGACTGGGCGCGTGAGGAGTGGTCGCTGCACCTCGCCGCCCTCTGCCTGGCCCCCGCCTTCTCGGCGGTGACCGTGCCCGTACTGGAACGGACCCTGGGCCTCGACCGGATCACGGCGCTCGTCGCGGGCGTCGGCATCGGCTGCGGCATGCTCGCCTACGCGGCCGTCACCGTGGTGAGCCTGCGGATCCTGTACGCACGGGAAGTCCTCAAGCGGCAGCGGGAGTTCGCGGACCTGCCGACGGCTCCGGCGAAGGCCCCGGTCACGGCGGGCACCGCTCGGGAAGGAGACCAGGGATGAGCGTCGTTCCGCAGGAGACGGCCATCGGTACCGGCCGCGCACTCTCGCCCGCCGTCGTGGTCCTGAGCGGTGTCGTCGGAGGCATCAGCGCCACCGTCGGCACCCTGCTCGCCGTGGCGAGCGTGACCGGGCACGCGGCGGGCGCCTGGGTGTCGCCCGAGGCGCTCAGCCCCGGTCTCGTCGGGGCGGCCATGGCGGGCGTGGCGCCCGCGCTGTTCACGGTCGGCCGGGCCCGCGTCTGGGAGGAGGTCCGGTGCCTGGTGCTGCCGCTCGCGATCGTCCTCGTCGGTCTCTTCACGGTGACCCTGCTGAACGCCGGAAGCCTCCAGGCCGTACGCGGCGGCCCGCTGTTCCTCGCCCTGTTCAGCCTCGGCTGGGTCGCCACCCTCGGCGTCCTCGCCCTCGCCGCGCTGGGCTGCCTTGCGGCGCAGTACCGCAGACGGCCCGCCGGCGACGGGGCGGCCGGCCGACGTCCGGTCGCTCCGCTGCCCGCCTGGTCGAAGCCGCCGCTCGCCGTGGTCGGCTCGGGATGGCTCGGCATCGGCGCGGGCCTGCTGTTCTTCCCTGCCTTCTGGGGCGCCCTGCTCCCGTGGACGGTGAACCGCGCCGACGCGCAGGGCCTCGGCGTGTGGGCGCTCGCGCTCGGCGTCGGCGTCCTCGGCTCCCTGGTGGAGGACGACCTGGCCCGTATCCGTCCCGCGCTCAAGGCCGTCCCCGCGGTGGCCCTGGCCCTCGCCGTGGTCCTCGCCGCCCGTGGCAGCGCGGTCGACTGGGCCTCGGGCCCCGGAGCCGCCCTCGTCACCCTGGTCTTTGGCCTCCTCGCCACGGGCGTCTCGGGCCACTGGCTGCTCGCCCGAGCCGTCCGGCGGGGCGAGGCCGCGGAGGCCGAGGACCGGTCGGACCCGCACCGGTCCGAGGGCGTGACGCTCTAGGGTCTGCTGAGGTCCACCGGTCCGAGGGCGCGGTGCTCTGGGGCCTGCGGAGGTCCACCGGTCCGAGAGCACGGCGCTCTAGGGTCTGCTGAGGTCCACCGGTCCGCGGGCGCGGTGCTCTAGGACCGGCCGGACTTCCACTCGTGGGCGAGCTGGCCGAGCAGGACCTCGTCGAGGAACTCGCCGAGGACCCAGGCCGAGGACCGCAGCACGCCCTCGCGCACGAAGCCGTTGCGCTCGGCCGAGCGCAGCATCGCGTGGTTGTCCGCGAGCGTCTCGATCTGCAGCCGCTGCAGGCCGCGCACGACGAAGCCGTAGTGGGAGAGGACCGCGACCGCGTCGGTGCCGTAGCCCTTGCCGCGGGCGGACGGAAGGAGGCCCAGGCCGATGTGCGCGGACCGGCTGTGGTTGTCGATGCCCCAGAGGTTCGCGCTGCCGATCAGTGTGCCGCCCTCCAACTCCACGACGGAGAAGGAGACGTTCCGCTCGTTCGTGTCGTCCACCACGAGGCGCGGGTCCTTCGAGCCCGGTGTGATCGGCCGCCACGGCGCGGCCTCGGCCCGCGAGCCGTTGACCACGTCGTCGTAGAGCTCGGTCCGCAGGATCGGGATGTCGTCCTCGTGCCGGGCCCTGAGCCCGATCGTCGTACCTCTCAGCATGCAGGCTTCCTATCGGACCGGACTTGCCGCCCGCAAACGAATTCGGCGGCCCGCCCCGCGGCTCACGGCCGCCAGCGCGGCGCCTCGTCGTCGGGGGTGTTCGGGCTCGCGAAGTGGAAGGGAACGGCGAGGTGTTCGGCCAGCGCCCGGCCGGCCAGGCCGGCGGCCGTGGCCTGCGGGTGGAGCGCCTTCTCGTCCCGCGCGTCGCCCAGGTACCGTACGGCCGTCTCCCGGTAGATCGTCGCGAGAGAACGCTCGCCCGGGGGCTCGGCGGTGATCGCGAGGAGGATCACGAACCAGTCGTGGACGGTGTCGCCGTCCCAGATCGCCTCGACCGCGACCACGGGCCCCGGGCAGCCGGAGGCCCGTGCGGCCAGCGACTCCAGGTCGAGGGGGCTCAGCGGGGTGCGCGCGATCCGGTCGCCGTGGTGGAGATACCGGTCGTGGACCACCCTCTCCGCGTCGTGGAGTCCCAGACCACGGCTCCGGCAGGTGTCCAGGACGACGCGCACCGCGCGGAGCCGGGCGTCCTGGAGGACGTACCCGTCGACCTCGGCGCGGATGCCCTCCGGCAGCAGTGCCCACCACTCGGACGTCGTCGACTCGCTCATGCGGACCTCCCCCACTTTCCCTGGCCCGTGAGGATACCCGCAGGTCCGTGGCGCGGGCTCGGGTGAAATCCCGTGGCGGGCACGGCCGGTGAGCGTGATGATGACCGGATGACCCAGCGCGCGCTGCCCGTGGATGCCCTGATCGTCGTCGACGTGCAGTCGGCCTTCGTCACCGGCGACGGGGCCGTGCCCGCCGCCGAACGGCTCGTCGACCGGACGACCGACCTGATCGCCCGGGCCCGGCGGGACGGGGCGTTCATCGCCCACCTGCAGAACGACGGGCCGCCCGGCGCCGAGGACGAACCGCACACGCCCGGCTGGGAACTCCACCACCCGGTGCGGCCCGGCCTCACCGAGGTGGTGATCCGCAAGCCCCACGACGACGGCTTCCAGGAGACCGCCCTCGGCGCGGTGCTGGGTGACGCGGGGGTGCGGGCGGTCGCCGTCTGCGGCGTGATGTCGGAGATGTGTGTGCAGGCCACGGCCCGTACGGCCCTGGCGCTCGGCTACCGGGTGGTCGTCCCGCACGACGCGCACGCCACCCAGGACATCCCGGCGGCGCCGGGCATCAGCGAGGCCGTACCGGCCGTGACCGTCTCCCGCGTCGCGGCGTACGCCCTCGGCAGCGACGCGGAGACGACCGTCCCGGCCGCCGACGTCACCTTCACGGCCCCGAAGGCGCCCTGAGGTCGCGTACGCCGCGTCGTCGTGCCGAGCGAACCCGTGCGACAGGCCGGGGGAGCGCGGAAGAGCCGGCGGCGCCCGCCGGCGCGCCCGGTCACCTCGGCGACGGCCGCCCGGCGTTGCCGGGGCCGGGAAGGCGCGGGGCCCGTGCGGTTGCCCGGTTCCGCCCTGGATGAACGGTCTTCCCGCGGCGGACGCTGAGCGCGCACGCGTGCTCGGCGAGAGGCAAGGGGGGACCCCGGATGAGGCATGTGCCGTTGTTCCGCTGGGTGGTGACGCTCGGTCTGATCCTGATGGGGTGCTCCGTCGTCCTGTACACGGTCGTGCCGGACCCTCCCGGCGGCGCCCTTGCCGCACTCGCCGACGGACTCGGGACGGGCGGGTTCCTCCTCGCGGGCGGTGGCCTCGCCGGCGGGGTGATGCGTGCACGGCTCCGGCCGGGCGGCCTGCATCGGCGCCCCGGCCGTGGGGCGGAGCTGATGAGGGACGTCGCCGCACTGGTGACTCCCGGCCACCGCCGGGTCTTCCGCCGGGCGACTCTGCTGAGGGAGACCGCCGCCCTCGTGGCCCGGGACTACCGGCAGGCCGTGGACGCGGTCCGTACGGCGTGGGCCCCTTCGCACCGGGCCCTCGTGGACGCGGAACTGGCCCTGATGCCGGTCACCCGGCTCAAGCGGGTGGCCGGCAGGGCCTTCCCCGCCGGCGAGCTGGCCGAGCACGGCGTGCACACCGTCCGGGACGTGCTCGACGCCCAGGAGTGGGGCCTCGAACACGCCGGGGTGAACCGGCGCGTCGCGCGGTCGGCGGTCGCCGCCGCGCGGAGGCTCGCCCAGGAACGGGCCAGGTCCGTGACGGTACGGATCGAGGCGGACGGGCCGGAGGCGGGCACCGCGGCGGTGCTCGGCGCCCTCAGGGTCCTGGTGGAGGCCGGGCCGCGGGCGAAGGGAGCGGCGGAGCGCGGAGCGGCCGTGGCCGCGCGCCTGGACACCCTGCTCGCCGAGGCGGCACCGGCCGTCCGGTTCGGACCCATGCTGACCGCGGGTCCGGGCCGGATCCGGCGCGCCAGGGCCGCCCTCGCCGAACTGCGCCGGCTGCTGGACCGCGCCGAGCGGGACGGTCTCGCCCAGTCGTTCGCGCAGGCCTCCGTCGACCTGCTGCGCGGGCCGGACGCCGATCCCGCCGGACTGGCCGCATGGGTCGACTTCACGTCACGGCCCGAGAGGTACCACGCCCTTCTCTCGAAGTTCGCGGACCGGAGCCTCTCCTGGGGCGACTGACCGGCATCCCGGGCCGAGTGACCTGCATCCCGGCCAGGACCACCCCTTGGCGCGGCTCAGCCCCAGGGCTGCGAAATCCGTGAATTGCATAATTCTGCAATTACATACATCCTGGTCCCGCTGCGCCCGCAGGTAGCCGCGGGCGCAGCACCCCGCCCACCTCGCCGGAGGAGAGCCCGTGCCGGTCCCGCTGTACCAGGCCAAGGCCGAGTTCTTCCGGATGCTGGGCCACCCGGTCCGCATCCGGGTCCTCGAACTGCTCCAGGACGGGCCGATGCCCGTACGCGAGCTGCTCGCGCGGATCGAGGTGGAGCCCTCGGCGCTTTCCCAGCAGCTCGCCGTGCTGCGCCGGTCCGGGATCGTGACGTCCACCCGTGAGGGTTCGACCGTCGTCTACACGCTTGCGGGCGGTGACGTGGCCCAGCTGATGCAGGCCGCCCGGCGGATCCTCACCGAGATGCTCGCCGGCCAGGGGCAGCTCCTCGCCGAACTCCTCGGGAGCGGGAGCGGGAGCGAGCCCAGAAGCGAGCCCAGGAGCGAGACCGGCGCGGGTGTGGGCCGGTGACCAAGACCAAGCCCGTGGCCGGAGCGTGGCGCCGGGTCCGTGCCCTGCTGCCCGTCCGCGCGGACCTCGTCGCGATGACCCGCACCCCGCGCCGGGACCTGGTCGCCGGACTGACCGTCGCCGTCGTCGCCCTGCCCCTCGCGCTCGGCTTCGGAGTCTCCTCGGGCCTGGGCGCCGAGGCGGGGCTCGTCACGGCCGTCGTCGCCGGGGCGCTCGCCGCGCTCTTCGGCGGCTCCAACCTCCAGGTCTCCGGGCCCACCGGCGCCATGACGGTGGTCCTCGTCCCGATCGTGGCCGCGTACGGCCCCGCCGGCGTGCTCACCGTCGGCCTGCTGGCCGGCCTCATGCTCATCGCGCTCGCCCTGGCCCGCGCCGGACGCGCCATGCGGTACGTCCCCGCCCCCGTGGTGGAGGGTTTCACCCTGGGCATCGCCTGCGTGATCTTCCTCCAGCAGGTGCCGAACGCCCTCGGCGTCGCCCGGCCCGAGGGCGAGCGGGTCCTCGCCGTCGCCTGGCGTGCCGTCGAGTCCTTCGCCGCCGCCCCGAACTGGACCGCGCTCGGACTCTCCGCGGGCGTCGCGGCGGTCATGCTGGCCGGCGCGCGACTCCGGCCCGGCCTGCCGTTCTCCATCCTCGCGGTGATCGCCGCCACCCTCGTCGCCCGCGTCTTCGACCTGCCGGACGCCACCCCCATCGGGGACCTCCCCTCCGGTCTCCCCGCACCCTCCCTCGCCTTCTTCGACCTCTCCGCGCTGTCCTCGCTGCTCGCCCCCGCCGTCGCGGTGGCCGCGCTCGCCGCGCTCGAATCGCTCCTCTCCGCCACGGTCGCCGACGGCATGACGGTGGGCCAGCAGCACGACCCCGACCGCGAACTGTTCGGCCAGGGCGTGGCCAACCTGGCCGCGCCCCTGTTCGGCGGCGTCCCGGCGACCGCCGCCATCGCCCGTACGGCGGTGAACGTGCGGACCGGCGCCGCCTCCCGGCTCGCCGCGCTCACCCACGCCGCCGTCCTCGCGGTCGTCGTCCTCGCCGCCGCGCCGCTCGTCTCGGAGATCCCGCTCGCGGCGCTCGCCGGGGTCCTGCTCGCCACCGCGATCCGGATGGTCGAGGTCGGCTCGCTGCGCGCGATGGCCCGGGCCACCCGCTCCGACGGCGCCGTCCTCGTCCTCACGGCCGTCGCCACGCTGGCCCTCGACCTCGTCTACGCGGTGATCATCGGCCTGGTGGTCGCGGGCGCCCTCGCCCTGCGCGCCGTCGCCCGGCAGGCCCGGCTCGACCGGGTGGACCTGCGGTCCGAGCTGCCGGGCGAGCACGGCGACGAGGAACACGCCCTGCTCGCCGAGCACATCGTCGCGTACCGCATCGACGGCCCGCTGTTCTTCGCCGCGGCCCACCGCTTCCTCCTGGAACTCTCGGAGGTGTCGGACGTCCGGGTCGTCGTCCTGCGCCTGTCCCGGGTCACCACGATGGACGTCACGGGCGCCCTCGTCCTCAAGGACGTCGTGGAGCGCCTCGACCGCCGCGGCGTCGCCGTGCTCGTCTCCGGCGTGCGGGACGGCCAGCGGCGGGTCCTCGACTCGGTGGGCGCGCTGGACGTCCCGCGCCGGGCCGGACACGAGTACGCCACGACCCGCGAGGCGATCGCCGGGGCGCGCGCCCACCTCCAGGGCGCCGGTCTGCTGCCCGCCCGCGCTTCCGCTGTGACCCCCGTACGAGAGGGATGACGACGCACATGACCATCGAATGGCGCTACACCGTCCAGCAGGAGCTCGGGGTGCTGTCCCTGGCCGGGTTCCTCGGGGCCGACGCCGTGGGGCGGTTCACCGGGGCCGTGGGGTGGGCGGTCGCGCGCGGCACCGGACCGGTCGTCCTCGACCTCACCCGGCTGCGCGGCTGGTCGGTGGGCGGACAGCTCGCCGTCGCCGAGGCGGCCGTACGGCTGCGGGCCGTCGGCCGGAGCCTCGAACTGGCCGCGATCCCCGCCGACGGCTCCCTCGTGCCGGCCGGCGACGAGCCCGCCGTCCCGGTCCACCGCGACCTGGCCGCCGCGCTCGCCGCCCACCGGGGCGCGGGCACCGAACAGCGCGCCTGGCACAGCGACGCGTGGCCGAGCGCCTGACCGACGTGACCTGACCTAACCTGGCCTGCCCCGACGTGACCTGACCTGACCTGAAGCTTCCTGTCCGCCCCCGTGTGCGACCCGCCGGCCCGGAGGGGTGAGGATGGGGGCATGGTGCAGAGTGCTGGGTCGACGCGAGGCGCGGGGTGGGTGCGATGAGTACGCCGCTCTACCAACTGAAGGCGGAGTTCTTCAAGACGCTGGGGCATCCCGTGCGCATCCGGGTCCTGGAGCTGCTGAGCGAGCGCGAGCACGGGGTCGCCGAGATGCTCCGCGACACCGGTGTCGAAGCGGCCTACCTCTCCCAGCAGTTGGCCGTGCTGCGCCGGGCCAACCTGGTCGTCGCCCGCCGCGAGGGCACGGCCGTCTACTACGCGCTGACGAGCCCGCAGGTCGCGGAGCTGCTGCGGGTCGCCCGTACGATCCTCTCCGGCGTGCTCGCGGGCCAGGCGGAACTCCTCGCCGACCTCCGGGCGGCCGGCCCGGCCCGCGCGTCGCGGGAAGCGGCCCCGTGACCAGCCTCCGCTGTCAGTCCTCGGACTCCGGCTGGATGCCCGCGAGGAGGTTGAAGGCGCCGGTCAGCAGGTTGAGCGTGACCACGCCGACCACCTCGGCGATCACCCGGTCGCTCCAGCCGTGCGCCCGCACCTCGGCGACGTCCTCGTCGGAGAGGGCGCCCGGTTCGGCGAGGACCCGCAGCGCGAGGCCGATGAGGGCGGCCTCGCGCGGGTCGGTCGACGTGCCCTGACGGGCGAGTTCGATGTCGGTCTCGGTCAGGCCCGCCGCGCGGCCCGCCTCGCGGTGCGCCTCGCGGCAGGTGCCGCAGCCGATCCACTCCTGGACGGCGAGCGACAGCTTCTCGCTCAGGGCGCGGGGGATCTTCACCCTTTTCATGGCGCGCGAGAGGCTGAGATAGCCGTCGAGCAGCGCGGGCGAGTGCGCCATCGTGGACACCATCTCGCCGACGGAACCGTGCCGTTCGACGATGTCGGTGAGCAGCTCGCGTGCGCGGCCGGGGGCCTGCTCGGGGGCGAGCGCGGTCAGCCTTCTCGTGGTCATGGAACCTCTCCTATGGATACCCTTGGGGGTATAACGCGGAGGTGGGGGGAGAGGTTCCCGAGCCGCCTGGGGTACGGGTGTCAGGGGGCCGACCTCAGTCGCGCCGGGCCGTGGAACACCCGGCTCCGCGGGGGTCGGGCGCGATCGCCGCGAGGTAGTCGCGGAGCAGGGTGGTGCGGGCGAGCGGGGCGACGAGTCCCACGTATCCGTCGGGCCGGACGAGACACAGGTCGTCGGGGTGACAGAGCCTTCCGGCCTCGATGCGGTCCCGGGGCGTCACGGGCAGGATCCGCACCGGCGCGGGGAACCGGACGCACGTCTCGCGCAGGGCGTCGAGCACCCGGGGCTCGGCCCGGGCGGCGTGCAGGACCAGCGTCCAGCGTTCGTACGCGAGGAGGGTGTGCAGCCGACGGACGACGGGACTTCCGCCGGCGGTGACTCTGGCGTCCGGCGCGCGGTCGCCCGCGCGCGGGCCGCGTCGGCGGCGCCGGGCGGGGCGGTGCCAGGACAGCGAGCCGCTCCGGTGGTTGCGGCGCAGGTCGCTCGGGCGCAGGTCGAGCCGGCGCTGTAAGCCGCGCCGGGTGAGGGTGCCGGGCACCGTGGCCGCGAACGCCCGGTGGCCCAGCGGGGGCAGGGGCAGCTCCATGAAGTCGAAGCGCATCTCGCGGACGTACCGCACCGCCGTCCGCCGCTGCTCCTCGCCGTACGTGTCGAGAAGCCGCTCGTCCGCCTGCCCCCGGTGCACGGCGGCGAGCTTCCAGGCGAGGTTGTGGGCGCCGAGGATGCCGACGTTCGTGCCGTGGCCGCCGACCGGGGCCCAGGCGTGCGCCGCGTCCCCGGCGAGCAGCCCGCGCCCGTGACGGAGCCGGGTGGCGACCCGGTCGTCGAAGCCGGCCCGGTCCAGCCGGAGCGGCTCCGTCGTGTCCAGGCGCAGTCCGGGCATCCGGGCGGTGTCGGCGACCAGGTCGCGCAGTTCGGCCGGGGTCGGCGCGGCGGTCGGGGTGGGGTCGGGATCGTCGCGGAAACAGAAGAAGCGGAAGCCGCCGCCGGGCAGCGGGAAGAGGAGCAGCGAACGGTGCGGGGTCAGGAAGAGGTGTCCGCGCCCCGACCGCTCGCCGAGCGGCCAGGTGGGGCGGGCGTCGCCCTGGACGACCTGGAGTCCTCCGGTGCGGTGGCGGCCTTCGAAGGTGATGCCGAGCCGGTCCCTGACGACACTGGCCGTGCCTTCGCAGCCGACGATCCACGGAGCGGCGGCGGACTCGACCACGCCGTCCCCGTGGCGCAGCGTGAACGCGGCCCGGTCCTCGTGGAGCCTGACGTCCGTCACCTCGGTGTTCCACTCGACGTGGGTGCCGAGCCGGGCGAGTTCCTCGCACAGGAGGCGTTCGGCGTCGTGCTGCTCGATGGTGAGGGGGCGGGCGTGGGCGGGGAGCGCCCAGCCGGTGGTGAGCTCGCCGAGGAAACGGTCGCGCGCGTGGATCGTGACGGCGTCCAGCTCCACCCCGTGGCCCCGGAGGAGTTCGTCGACCCCCAGGGCGTCGAGTGCCTCACGGGCCCGCGCCCAGAGCACCAGGGCACGGGCCTCGCGCCGGGCGGCCGGCGCCTTGTCGACGATCCGTACCCGCAGCCCCAGCCGGCGCAGGGCGATCGCGAGCGTCAGTCCGACCGATCCGGCCCCGACGACGCACACGTCCACGTCCTTGCCTGTGTCCACTCGGCCCCCGCTTCCCGCTCGCGTTTCCCGGCGTTCAGGGTGGGGGCGGAAGATCGGCTTCGACAGGGCGTGCGACGGGGGCGCTGGAGTCACTGCGACCAGGCGGGATGACTACCTGTGCATCATCTGGTCGGTTTGGGTGACGATGGGCGGAATTCGGCCGTCCGCAGGGCCGGGGAGGGCGTATGTGGCGCGTTCGTCCCTTTTCCAGGCAGGATCACCCGCCTTCCGCGCGGCGAAGCGCCCCGGGGTGGTGCCCACGATCCGCTTGAACGAGCGGTTCAGATGCGACTGGTCGTAGAAGCCGGTCGCGGCCGCCACCTCGACCGGCGGCTTCCCGTCGAGCAGCAGGCGCCGGGCCCGGTCGATCCGTCGGGCCGTCAGGTACTGGTGCGGTGCGATGCCGAAGGCCCCGCTGAACGCCCGTACGAGATGCGCCGGATGGGCGTGGAGCAGCAGGGCGGCCTCGTCCAGCGTCACGCCCTCGACGAGGCGCGCGTCCAGGAGCTCCCGCAGGCCGTGCGCCACGCCGGGATCGGCCGCACGCGCCGGCGTGAGGAGCCGGGGCCGCAGATGGCCGCGCAGCCGTTCGCCGATGAGAGCGAGACGGCTCTGCGCCTCCAGCGCGTCGCCCGGCTCCGTGAGCGCGGTGTGCAGCTGCCCGACGCGCCGCCGCAGCAGCGGGTCGACCAGGTCGGGCGCGTCGACCGCGGGACCGATGAAGCTCTCGTCCAGCTGCGTCAGATCCAGGTACAGGACCCGCTTCCGGAAGCCGTCGGAGGTGGCGGGCGAGCCGTTGTGCGGGACCTGCGGCGGGAGCAGGGACACGGTGTCGCCGGGAGTGCCGCGCTCGTGCCGGTCGAGGTCGTAGCGGACCGCGCCGTCGTCGACGATGAGCAGCGTCCACACGTCGTGCACATGCATCGGGTACGCGTGCTCGGTGAACCGGGCGTGGAACACCTCCACGACACCCGGCACGCGCGGGCGCCACGCCGAGACCTCCTGACGGGTCATCGTGTGGGCCACCATGCAAGGAATGTACAAGACCGCGCCGAGGGGCCGGCGGCAGTCTCGGAGCATGACGACGACCGACAACACCCCCGTACGCTTCGACACCAAGATCGCCGTGCTGCTGCGCGAGGACCTGGAGACCTGGCAGCGGCTGAACGTCACGGCGTTCCTGGTCAGCGGCCTCGGCACGGAGCTCCCCGAGGTGATCGGCGAACGGTACGCCGACGCGGACGACACCCCGTACCTGCCGATGTTCCGCCAGCCCGTCCTGGTCTTCGAGGGGACCAAGGAGACGCTGACCGCCGCCCACGGCCGGGCCCTCTCTCGCGGGCTGCCGCGCGCGGTGTTCACGACCGACCTCTTCACCACCGGCAACGACCGGGACAACCGTGCCGCCGTACGGGCCGTGGGCGCGGGACAGCTCGATCTGGCGGGGATCGCCGTGTACGGGCCGCGCAACGCCGTGGACAAGGTGCTCAAGGGCGCCAGGATGCACCCCTGAGCGGGCCTGCGGGAGCTCCGTACCTCGCCACCGGCCGAGACCGTTGTCGGTGGCGTGCCGTACAACTGAGAGCGGGGGAAAGAGCAGGACAGGGGGACTGTGACATGGAGGCTTTCGCGGACCTCGGGCGCGTCGACCGCGCGCCCTTCGTCGGCCGGAACCGGGAACTGGACCGGCTCGACGCCCTGTCGCGCGCAAGGAACGGCGGCACCGGTCCGGTGGCCGTGGACGTCACGGGCGAGCCGGGCATCGGCAAGACCCGCCTGCTGACGGAGTTCGCGGTACGAGCGAGGCGCCGCGGGGCGGCGGTCCTGCACGGGGCGGCGGTCCTGCACGGGCGGGCGGGATCGGCCGCCGGGGACGGCACCCCCTTCCAGCCCTTCGTGGACGCCTTCGCCGACCTCGACCACCGCGACCGCGCCACGGCCCCGGACCTGGCGGAACTCGCGGAGCTGGTCGAGTGCGCCGGGGCCGGGGCCGGGGCCGGGGGCGTTGGAGTTGAGGGCGTCGGAGTCGAGGGTGCCGGAGCCGAGGGCGTCGGAGTCGAGCGCACCGGCGTCGAGTGCGCCGGACAAGTGCGGTCGATCGCGGTGGCGGTGGGGCGGGTTGCGGCACCCGGTCTCGTGCTCGTCCTCGACGACCTCCAGGAGGCGGACCCCGACTCCGTCGCGCTCCTGGACCACCTCCTCCGGCACCCGCCGAGGTCGCCCGTCCTTCTCGTCCTGGCCCGGCGCGAGCGCCAGACCCCACCGGCCCTGGCCTCCGTCCTCGCCCGCGCCCAGGACACGGGCACCCTCACGAGCCTCCAGCTGACCCCACTGACGCCGGAGGACTGCGCCGAGGGCCTCGGCCCCGGGCTGCCACCGGAGCAGGCGCGGGAGATCCACACCGCCAGCCTCGGCAACCCCCTCTACTACCGGGCCCTCACGGCCGCCCGCACGTCCGCCGCCGGCCCGGCGGCCGCCCCGCTCACCGAACTCGCCCCGCTGCACGGGGCGGAGCGCTCGCTGGTCGAGGCGATCGCGGTGCTCGGCACCCACGCGACCACCGAACTGCTGACGGCCGTCACCCGGGACGACGACCCGAACCCTTCCCAGGAGGCGGCGGTCGGCGCGCCCCTGGGCGAGTTGACGCGGAGGGACCTCGTGCGGGGCGGGCCCGACGGGCGCGTTCTCACGCTACGGCATCCCGCACTGCCCGAGCTGCTCCTCGGCGCGCTCGACCCCTGGCGCCGCCGCGAGCTGCACCGGCGGGCCGCCGCCGCGCTCGCCGGGGCCGGGGCTCCCGTGACCGAGCGCGCCCCGCATCTCGTCCGGGCCACGGCCGTCTGGGACCCGGACGCCGCCGCCGAGTTGACGGAGGCCGCCGAGCGGATCGCGCCGGCCGACCCCGCTCGCGCCGCCGACTGGCTGGGTGCCGTGCTCCACCTGCTGCCCGACGCCCCCGAACACCACGACACCCGCAGCGAACTGACGCTCCGTCGAGCCCGCGCCCTCGGCTCCGCGGGGCGCGTCGCGGAGAGCCGGGACCTCCTCCACCACCTCATCGACGCCACCCGCGGCCAGGAAGGCGGAGCCGCGGAGGCGGAGCTGCGGACCTCGGCCGTACTGCTCTGCGCCTTCATGGAGCGCCACCTCGGCCGATACCCCGAGGCGGACGCCCTGCTCCGCCGCGAACTGGAGCGAACCCCCGGCCCCCGGCCGGACCTGCGGACCTGGCTCGTCGTCGAGTGGGGCTGCCGCGCCCTGTTCGCCGCCCGCTACCCCGAGGTCCGCGCCGTGGTCACCGAGAACCTCCACGAGGCCCGGCGGCGCCGCGACGACGCGGGGACGGCCGAACTACTGACCCTGGCCGCCCTCGGCGAGGTGTACGAGGGCGAGACCGCCGCCGCCCGCGCCCACGCCGCCGGGGCAGCGGCCCTCACCGACGCCCTCACCGACGGCCGGCTCGCCGACCACGCCGAGTCCCTGGTGCGCCTCGGCTGGAGCGAGGCCTTCCTGGAGCGGTACGGGGCCGCCGAGCGGCACACCACCCGGGGCATCGCGATGGCCCGCCGCGCCGGACGCCCCTTCGCCCTCTCGCAACTCCTGCTCTGCTCGGCGTACGTCCACCTCCTGACCGGCAGGGTCGGCACCGCGCTCGACCGGGCCGAGGAGTCCCTCGCGGTGGCCCGCTCCCTCGGCGGCGCCGAACTGATCGGGTTCAGCGGGGCGATGCGGGCCACCGTGCTCCTGTACGCCCGCCCCCTCGGCGACCCCGAGGCGCGGAACGCCTCCGAGGAGGCGGCCGCGACCGTCGGGACCGCCGAGGGCTGGTGGGCCACGCAGGCCCGCTGCATGCTCGCCCACGCCCTTCCGCTCGACCAGGACCCGCACCGGGTCCGGGAGGTCCTCGTGCGCGCGGGCGGCGACCGTGACCTCTCCCGGCTCCAGCCCTCGCTGCGCCCCGGCTATCTCGAAGTCCTCACGGCCGCGTCCCTCGCCGCCGGGGACCTGCCGGAGGCCGAGCGGATCGCCCGCCGGGCCCTCGCGGAGGCGGAGCCGCTCGGCCTGCCCGTCCAGCGAGGTGCGGCGCGCCGCGCCTGGGGCCGGGTCCTGGCCCGGCGGGGCGAGCCGGCCGCCGCGGCCCGGGAGTTCACCGAAGCCGCGCGGGACAGCGCGCGCGCCGGGGCGGCCCTGCGCGAGGCCCACAGCCTGCTCCTCGCCGCCCCACACCTCCAGGCCTCGGGCGACGCGCCGCAGGCCGCCGCCGTCTGGCGCGGGGGCCGGCGGCTGGCCGCCGACTCCGGCGCCCGCATGCTGCTCGACCTGGCCGACCGCACCCGTCCCGCGCCGCCCCGCGACGAGGCTGCCGGCGGCCGGCTCGCCGTCCTCACCCCCCGCGAGCGGGAGATATCGGCCCTGGTGGCCGAGGGACTCACCAACCAGGCCGTGGCCGACCGGCTCTGCCTGAGCCCCCGCACGGTCGAGAGCCATGTCGCCCGGGTCTACCGCAAGACGGGCGTGGAGACCCGCGCCGGACTGGCCTCGCTGGTCGTCAGGGACGAGACGGTGGGCCGTCAGTCCTTGCGGGGGTAGGTGGCGGTCACCCGGCCCTTGGCGTCGGCCGTCAGATACGCCACGCCGTAGGTGTCGGACAGGTAGACGCTCAGCCCCGCCTCGCTCCCGAGGAGCGTCGAACCCGGGGTGACGACGAGGTAGCGGCTCGTCGGCTCGTCGACGCCCAGCTCCTTGTCGGCCCGCTTCATGAGCGCCGGCAGCGCGTCCCACGCGAACGCGTCCAGGTCGGCCGGGACCGAGCCCGGGAAGGCGGTGCCGCCGGGGCCCTGCCGGACGGCCACGTCACCGCCCCGGTACATGTACCGGTCGTACCGCTTCGTACTGCCCTTGACCAGCGACTCGGCCACCGCGTAGTCCGGGTACACGACGAACCCGGTGACCTTCGCCCCGCCCGAGGCCGCCTTGACGGCGGCCACGGCGGTCCGGACCCCGTCGGCCGTGAGCAGGTCGAGTTTCTCGGGAGCCGTCTCCTCGGCGGGTGCCGACGACGTCCCGGGGCGCCGCGAGGGAGGCGCGGTGCTCGGCCCGCTCCCCGGGTCGGCCGGCCGCCACTCCCCGTTCATGACGGCCACCGGAACCCCGACGGCGAGCACGACCACGGCGGCCGACCCCAGGAACCGGGCGAGGCGCCCCCGACGCCGCCGCCCGACGACGGGCACCGGATCGGCCCCCACCGGATCGGCCCCCACCAGATCGGCCCCCACCGGCGTGGTGGCCGGGGCGCTGTCGGAAGTGGAGGCGGAGGCGGAGGCGGAGGGGGAAGCGGGGGCAGAGGGGGAAGCGGGGGCGGTGGCGGCCGGCGGCGCCAGGCGGAACGACGTCGTCCCGGCGCCTTCAGAGGCTGTCGTCCCGCCGCCTCCCGAGGCCGTCGCCGCTTCGTCCGACGGCTCCTCCGACCCGACCGCCGCCAGCGCGCGGTCGAGTTCCTCCGCGTCGGGACGGGCGGCGGGGTCCCGTACGAGCAGCCGCGTCAGGACGTCGGTGAGCGCACCCGCCCGCAGGGGAGCGGGCACGTCGTCCGAGAGGACGGCGGCGAGGGTGGCCAGCGTGTTCTCCCGGCGCAGCGGATGACGGCCCTCCACCGCCACGTACAGCAGCATGGCGAGGGACCAGAGATCGGCGGCCGGGCCGCTCGTGCCGCCCCGGATCCGCTCGGGCGCCATGTAGTCCGGCGAGCCGATGATCGAACCCGAGGCCGTCAGGACGGTGGACTCGCGGATCGCCGCGATGCCGAAGTCGGTGAGCACCGGCCGCCCGTCCGGACGCAGCAGGACGTTGGCGGGTTTCACGTCGCGGTGCTCGATGTCCCGCTCATGGGCGGCGCGCAGGGCGGACAGCAGCTCGCGGCCGAGCGCGGCCGCCTCGGCCGGAGTCATCGTGCCCCGATCGAGCCGGTCCTGGAGGGAGCCGCCGGTGACCAGCTCCATCACGAGCCACGGGTAGGTGCCCTCGCCCGCGTCCACGATGTGATGGATCGTCACCACGTTGGGGTGGTCGATCCTCGCGAGCGCACGCGCCTCGCGCAGCACGCGCGCCCGCAGGGTCCTGGCCCCCTCGACGTCGTGATCGGCCATCGCGGGGTCCGGTGGACGCACCTCCTTGAGCGCCACGTCACGGTGGAGGGCCAGGTCACGGGCGCGCCACACCGTGCCCATCCCGCCGCCGCCCAGCCGCTCCACCAGTTCGAAACGGCCGTCGATCACTCTGCTCACACGCACCCCTGTACTCGTGTCACACCCTGCTCCTCGGGGCGCCGCCGCCCGCCCGGCCCGGTCCCGGTTCCGACCCCGCCCACCTCGCCGTACACGTTCACCCCGTAGCGCCCGGGCGGCCCGTACGGCTCGGGGAGTGCGCGGAGCCAGGCCCGGGCACCGCCCGGCTCCCCGTCGCCCCGCCGCCCGCGCCTCGCCTCCCGCCGGGCCTCCTTCTCGACCACCGCGGCGGCGGCCGCGCCCCGTACTCGCCCCACCTGCCGGGCCCGGGCGCGCAGGGAGCTCGCCGCGGCGGCGTGGTCGCCGACCGACCGCCACAGGTCGGCGGCCCGCCCGTAGGCGCGGGCGGCCTTCTCCGGCGAACCGGCCGCGCCCAGGGCGTGCGCCGTGAGCCGGCTCAGGGCCGCGCCGTGGCGCCGGTCCTCCCATCGGCGGACCTCCGCCGCCGCCCGCGCGAACTCCCGTGCGGCCCGGCCGGGTTCGCCGAGACGCAGCGCGCAGTACGCGAGCCAGGCCCTGGCCCGTACACGCGCCGCCTCGTCGCCGTCGCCGTCCTCGGCAAGCCCGGACAAAGCCGCCTCCAGGACGCCGCAAGCGTCACGCCAACGGCCGCGCTCCGCCTGCGCGATGCCGAGCGCGAGGCGCGCGAGGGCACTGAGCTGTCTGTCCCCGGCCGCCGCGTCGGCATGCCGGACGGCCTCCCCGAGAAGCGCCAGGACCTCCTCGTCCCCGGCCGGCCCGGCAGTGGCCCCGGCGAACGTCCGCGCGAGGGCGAGGCAGAGCCGTGCCCGGTCGGCACCACGCGGGTGCGTGGCGGAGGCCGTCGAGCCGAGGGCGGCTCGGAGCACGGCCGCCGCCTCCCGGTGGGCGCCGGTGGCGCGGAGCATCCCCGCGAGAAGGAGCTCGCTCTCGGCGGCCGGCCGGAGCCGGCCTCCGGCGTGGTGATCCGCCACCGCGGCCCGCAGCAGGCCGAGGGCGGCGGCCGGGTCGTCGGGCGCGGTGACACGGCCGAGCAGCGCCCGGGCCTCGGCGAGCGTCCCGAGGACGGCGGGGCCCGCGCGGTGCGGCGCGGCGAAGGCGATCAGCCGTACGAGCTCCCGGCGCAGCGCGGCGGCCGCGGCGGCCGGGTCGGGGCCGGTGTCGAGCAGGTCCGCCCGGGCCCGGCAGCGCAGCAGCAGTACCGTCGCGGTCTCGGCGGCGGTGGCCCGCCCGGCGGTGTGCAGGGCGGTCGCCCGCTCGCCCAGTTCCGCGAGTCCGGCGCAGACCGTGGCACCCGGTTCCGGGCCGCTGAGCAGCGCCCGTGCCCGCGAGACCAGTGCCTTGCCGCGCTGACCGGCCCGCTCGTGCAGGTCGGCGGCGCGGGAGAAGAGCGGGCCCGCCGCCGGTCGTGCCCGGCCCCGGCAGTCGAGCGCGGTCGCGTCCAGGGCGTGGGCGTGGTCACCGGGCGTGAGGGAGCCGCCCGCGCGCCGCAGGGCCGTCGCCGCCCGTTCCCAGGCGCCGCCCGCCGAGGGATGTCCGTCGGCGGTGAGCCGCCGGGCCCGGTGGAGCAGCTCGTGCGGGTCCTCCGGTTCGCGGCGGAACTCGTCGGGCGAGCGGCTGCTCATGCGGGCTGCTCCGGAGGGCAAGGGGGGAGGGGCGGAAGGTCCGTACGCGGCGGTCGGACCGAACACACAGGCCGGACCGACTCTCGCACCCCCGCGCCGCCCCGCACATCCGTAGAACTACGGAACTCTCACCCCGCACCCCGTCGGCGGGAACACCGCTCCGTACCGAACGGCCGCACTGCGCAGCGCCCGCCGACAGCTCCTCGGATAGGGTGATTCGGTAGGGATTGAGCCCCCTGGGGCCAGGCCGATGCGTAGGTCGATGCGTTGGAGACTCACCAGTCGTCGAGCAGGGTTCCGCAGCCGCCCCGGGCGGCCGTCGGGGACGCGGGTGTGCTCCGCGAGCTGCTGCCGATCGCCCTCTGGCGGGAGGACGCCGAGGGGCGCATCGTCGAGTGGTCGCTCGCCGCGCAGGACCTCCTCGGCCACCGGCCCGAGCACGTCCTCGGCCGGCTCGCGACCCCGCTCCTCGTCCCCGACGCGAACCGTGAACTCGCCGACCGGCTCACCGACCGCGTCCAGGCGGGCGAGACCATGGTCGGCACGCTGCCCGTCCGCCACCGCGACGGCCACACCGTCGCCATGGAGATGTGGATCGTCCCGGCCGCCGACCCGGACGGACGCCCGGGGGCGATGCTCATCGCCGTGGAGACCTCCGAGGTCCTGCGGATGCGGGAGAACCTGGCGGCGATGGAGAGCCTCTTCACCCAGTCGCCCATAGGGCTCGCCCTGCTCGGCCCCGACCTGCGCTTCCTGCGCGTCAACGACGCCCTCGCGCGGATGAACGGCGTGTCGGCCGCCCGGCACGTGGGTCACCGGCTGACCGAGGTCGTGCCCGGCGTCAACGCCGCCTCGCTGGAGTCCCTCATGCGCGAGGTCCTGGAGAGCGGTACGGCCGTCGTGGACGCCCGCCGGGTCGGCCGTACCCCTGCCGATCCCGACCGCGACCACATCTGGTCCTGCTCGTACGCCCCGCTCGTCGACCGGGCCGAGCGCCGGCCGCTCGGGCTCATCGCCTCCCTCGTGGACATCACCGAGAGCCAGGAGGCGCACATCGAGGTCGAGCGTGCCCGCCACCGCTTCGCCCTGCTCGCCGAGGCCGGCGCCAGGATCGGCACCACCCTGGACCTGAAGCAGACGGCCGAGGAGGCCGTCGCCTTCCTCGTGCCCCAGCTGGCCGACTCGGCCGACGTGCAGATGCTGGAGTCCGTCCTCGAACCCGACGATCCGGCGGCCTCCACCCGGGGTGTGCTGCGGCGCCTCGCGGCCCGCTTCCCCGACCCGACCGCGCCCACGTCGCTCCTCGCCCCGGGCCAGACCTTCCAGATCCCCCTCGACTCCGTGTACGAGCAGGTGGTCGTCCACGGACGGCCCACGAACCTCTACGCCTCCGACATCCCGAAGCTCTTCACCGACCCGCGCACCGAGTCGCTCCGCACCTACCTCTCCGCCCGCATCGGCTCGGCCCGGCTCGTCCCCCTGGTGGCCCGGGGACAGGTGCTCGGGGCGGTCACGGTGACCCGGCTCCGCACCCGTGAGCCCTTCGACGCGCAGGACTGCGTCCTCATCGACGAGGTCGTCGCCCGCGCCGCCCTCAACATCGACAACGCCCGCCTCTACACCACCCAGCGGGAGGCCGCCCTCACCCTCCAGCGCAGCCTCACCAACAGCGAGCTCCCCGACGTCAAGGGCCTCGAACTGACCGGCCGCTATCTCCCCGCGAGCTCCCACGACGTCGGCGGCGACTGGTTCGACGTCATCGCGCTGCCCGGCGGCAGGACGGGCCTCGTCATCGGCGACGTCATGGGCCACGGCATCCACGCGGCGGCCGTCATGGGCCAACTGCGCACCGCCGTACGGACCCTGGCCCGCCACGACATCGCACCGGCCCGCATGCTGAGCTCTCTGGACGCCGTCGTGGCCGACCTCGGCGAGGACGAGATGGCGACCTGCGTGTACGCGGTCCACGACCCGGCCGACGGAGGCTGGGTCATCGCCCGCGCGGGCCATCCGCCGCCGGCCGTCGCCACCCCGGACGGCACCATCACCTTCCTCGACGGACCGCCGGGCACACCGCTCGGCACCGGAGCCCACGACTTCGGCACGGAGGAGGTCGTCCTGCCCGGGGGCGGACTCCTCGTCCTCTACACGGACGGTCTCATCGAGGCCCGCGACCGGGACCTCGACCAGGGCATGCGGCAGCTCGCGGCGGCGCTGCGGCCGCTGGACCGGCCCCTGGACACGCTGTGCGACGAGGTCATCGGGCGGCTCCTCGCGGGAGCCGCCCAGGACGACGTGGCGATGCTCCTCGCCCGTACGACCCGCTGAACCTTCTTAGGGGAGCAGCCGGTGGAGGTCCCGGAGGAGGGCGATCTCCGCGCCGTGGTGCAGGAGTTCCTGGTTGACCCACCAGACGATCTCCAGGAAGGGGTTCTCCGCGTCGCTGCCGTGCGGGTAGGTGCAGTGGCCGACCGTGTCGAGTGCCTTGTCGTCGACGGACAGCAGCGCCTCGCGCCAGGCGTCGGCGGCGGTGTCGAAGGCCGCGAGGGCGGTGGCGGCGTCCCCGCTGACGGGGAAGTCGTCACGGGTCAGGCTGCGGCTGCCGTTCGTGTGGTCGGCGCGCAGCGCGAGCATCTCGGAGAGGTGGCTCAGCCGCCAGGCGATCGTCGTGAACGGCGGCGGCGTGGGGTGCGGCGGAGGCGTCGTGTCCCGGCCCCACTCCCCGGCGCCGACCAGGAGGGTCGCGCGTGCCCCGGGGCCGTCGGCGTGCCGCCGGACGGACCAGCAGCCGGGCGCCGGCTCCCACAGGTACTCCGCGTCGGTCATCGGGCCGACCTCGACGTCCGTACCGTTGCCGCTGTCCATGACCGGCCCCGCCATCCGGTCGGCGAGCCGCTTCCGGGCGAAGTCGAACTGGTCGAGTAGGGGGACGAGCCGCTCGGGCAGGGACACGGGACGCTCCGGATCGCACGGGGACAGGGCGGTCGAACCCTGCCACAGGCGTCTGCGGGTCGCACGCGAATATCGGTGCCGGTCAGGGATGTTGAGGCCCCGTCACGGAACCACTGCGGCTGGGGCTGTCACGGGGCCACGGCGGCTCACGGCGGCGCGGGGCCGTCACGGAACCCCTGCGGGCCACGGCGGCGTGGGGTCGGCACGGAACCACTGCGGGTCACGGCGGCGTGGGGCCGTCACGGGGCGACGGCGGGGCACGGCAGCGCGGGGCCCGTCCGTCACGGAAGTCACTGCCACGGCGGTGTGGGGGCTGCCCGTCCCCCCGGACTCGGGCAGACCCCACACCGCCGGCTCCGGGCCCGCGATCCCCGGGACATCCGGAGTTCCGCGTCCCGGAGGGTTTTCAGGTCCGGTCGATGTGCACGCTGGTCGACTTCACACGGGCGGTGGCCTGCATGCCGACCTCCAGGCCCAGCTCCTCCACCGCCTCGCGGGTGAGCAGCGACACGAGCCGGTGCGGACCGGCCTGGATCTCGACCTGGGCGGCGACGTCGCCGAGCTTGACGGCGGTCACGATCCCGGGAAACGCGTTGCGGGCCGAGGTGTAGGGCTCGTCGTCCCCCTGGGCGCCCTGTCCGACCTCGATGGAGAAGGCGGCCAGATCGCGGCCGTCGATGAGGCGCCGGCCGTTCTCGTCGCGGTGGGTCGCCACACGACCCGCGTCGGCCCAGCGGCGTGCCGTGTCGGGGCTGACGCCGAGCAGGCGTGCCGCCTGCCCGATGGTGTAGGACTGCATGTCGATCACGTTAGGCGGTAAAGGATCTCATCTGCAAGGGATCGGCGATCGTCTCATGGCATCTGCCAGCCCACTTGGAGGAACCGACCAACGGACGCGGTGGCTCACGCCGTCCCCGAACGCCGCCCGACCGCCTCGACCAGCGGAAGCAGCCGGTGCGCCACCCGCTCGCGCAGCGCGATCTCGGTCCGGGTGCGGACCACTCCGGGCAGCTGGATCAGCCGCTGGATGACGTCCTCCAGATGCCCGGCGTCGCGGGCCACCACCCGGGTCAGGAGATCGCCGCCGCCGGTGATGGAGAAGGCCTCCACGATCTCCGGCACGGCCGCGAGCGCGTCGCCGACCTCGTCCAGATGCCCCTGGGTCACCTCGACGTGCACGAAGGCGAGCACGGGGTGCCCGAGGGCGGCGGGGGAGAGGACCGGCCCGGTCGCCGTGATCACCCCGTCCCGCTCCAGGCGGTCGATCCTCGCCTGCACGGTGCCCCGCGCCACCCCCAGGATCCGCGCGTACTCGCGCACGCTCGTCCGCGGCTGTTCGATCAGCAGCCGCAGGATCCGCGTGTCGAGTTCGTCCACCGCCATGCTCCGTCGGCCTCCTTCGCCCCGCCTCGTCCGATTTCCGACTGTACCCATGGCGTCGGCGGACACCGCTGCTCCGTTCGCGGGGCGGACGGATCTGGGAGAGGCTCGTCGGGATCGGCTGAGGCGCGGCCGTGCACGTCCGGCGGGAGCGACGACGAGTGGACGCATACCGTGAGCAGGAGCAGGCGGTTCCCCCGCACGGGGGCGGCGAACCCTGGGGTGCGGCGACCGCATGGGGCGAAGCCGTCCTCGACGCCGTCTTCACCCAGTCCGACATCGGACTCCACGTACTGGACACGGATCTGCGCATCGTCCGGGTGAACGCCGTCGTCGCCGGGCTCCACGGCGTCCCCGCGGACCGGGTCCTCGGCATGCCCGCGGTCGAGGCGTACGCCGCGTACGCCGGTGTGCACATCGACGAGGCCGTCCTGCGGGAGGTGCTCGCGACGGGCCGCTCCGCGACCGACCGGCTCGTTGCCGGACACTCACCGGGCGCCGAGCACCCCGAGCACGTCTACTCGGTCTCCGTGCACCGCCTCCAGGACGGCGCGGGCCGGGTGCTCGGCGTGGTCGTCACCAGCATCGACGTCGCCGACCGCGAACGGGCGCAGGCCCGGCTACGGCTCCTGCACGACGCCCACGAGCGCATTGGCACCCGCCTCGACGTGGAACGCACCGCCCGGGAGCTCGTCGACGTGACCGTGCCCGCGTTCGCCGACTCCGTCGTGGTCGCCCTCACCGACGCCGTCCTCCGCGGCCAGGACCCGGCCCTCCAGTCCCGGGACACGGTCCCGCTGCTGCGCTGCGCCGCCACCGGCAGGACGGAGCACGGGCCGGAGGTCCCGGAGGCCGGCGCCATGCTGCTGCCGGGGATCTTCGGGGACCGGCTGCCGACGGCGGAAGACCCGTTCCCTCCGGCGGGGACGGGCGACGGACCGGCGACGCGCCTCGTCGTGCCCCTGACGGTACGGGGGCAGATCTTCGGCGCGGTCGCCTTCCGGCGCCTCGACGACGCGGAGCCGTACGACCCCGACGACCGCGCCCTCGCGGACGCCCTCGCGTCCCGTACGGCGAACTGCCTGGAGAACGCCCTCCGGTACACCCGCGAGCACATCGTCATGACCGCCCTGCAGAGCTGGCCGCCGCCCCGGGAGGAGGCCACCCAGAGCGCCGTCGACGTCGCCCGCCGCCACCGGCCCGGCGGCAGCGGCGCCGGCTCCTGGTGCGACGTGATCCCCCTGCCGGGCGCGCGCGTGGCCCTCGTCGTGGGGCAGGTCGAGTCCCCGGGGCCCGGGGCCGTCGCCACCATGAGCCGGCTGCGGACCGCCGTGCACAGCCTGAGCACGCTCGACCTCGACCCGCACGAACTCCTCGCCCGTCTCCACGCGACGACGCTCCGGCTCGCCGCGGAGGGCGAGGAGACGCCCGGGGCGCGAACCGCCGCGCCGATCGCTCCCGGGGCCGGCCCCGGGGCCCTCCCCGACACCGCCCCCGTCGACCTCCACCCCACCGCCGGCTGCACGATCGCCGTCCACGACCCCGTCGACGGCCGGCTCGACATCGCGCGCGCCGGTGCCTCCCTGCTCGTCGTCGTCCACCCCGACGGGTCCGCGGACACCCGGCCGCTCGACGAAGGGCCCCTGCTGGGAGGCGAAGGCCCGCCGTTCGCCTGCGCGACGCTCTTCCTCCCCGAGGGCAGCACCCTCTGCCTGGCCTCCGCCGGCGAAGGGCCCCGGACGGAGGACCTCATGGCGGCCCTCGCCCACCCGGAGCGCGACCCGGAGGCCATGGCCGACGACGTGGAACGCCTCCTCGCCCCCGACCGGGTCCTGCTCCTCGCCCGCACCCGCCATCTGCCGCCGGGCGAACTCGCCGAGTGGGAGGTGCCGTACGACCTGTCCGCCGTGGCCACCGCGCGGGCCCACGTCGAGGACCGCCTCCGGCGCTGGAACCACCCCGCCGACCCGTTCACGGTGACGCTCGTCGCCAGCGAACTCGTCACCAACGCCCTTCGCTACGGCGCCGCCCCCGTCACCCTCCGCCTCATCGCCGACGGCCCGTCCCTCACCTGCGAGGTGACCGACGCCGGCCAGGCCGCACCCCACCTCCGCCACGCCAAGGCCGTCGACGAGGGCGGCCGCGGCCTCCTCATCTGCGCCTCCCTCGCGGACAACTGGGGCGTGCGGTACACCGACGACGGAAAGACCGTATGGGCCGAACTGGGCGGGAACGACGCCTAGCGAGAGGGCCCGGTGGTCCGTTGGTCCCCCGGTGGCCCGATGCGAGCGGAAAGCGCTGGGCCAATGGCCCAGTGGTCCGGTGTCGAGTTGAGCCAGCGGCACCCGGATGGTTTCCTTGTCGTATCCAGGTACTTTCGGCGCCGCGCAGCGCCGGGGCGGCGACGAGGCCGGTCCGGACCGCGGCGCCTTCGTCGTGTCCGCGTGCTCCCACCACCCCGGGACCCCACGCGACAGGCGGAAGGCAAGACAAGGGGGCGGCTCACCGCCGTGAAGAGGATGTTCGTGGCGCCGGATCCGGGGCGCGTCAGGCTGAGGAACTCACTGCGAGCCGTCATGGGGATCGCGCTCGCCGTCACACTCGCGGAGCTCGCCGGGCTCTCGCTGACCGCCTCCATCACCGGTGGCCTCGCCGCACTGCTCGCGCTGTTCACCGTGACCGACACCACCGTCCGCGCCCAGGCCGTGACGACCCTGCTCCTGCCGGCCGCCGGATTCCCCGTGCTCGCCGTCGCCACCGCGCTGCACGACCTGACCCCGCTCCGCGACCTCGCCTTCCTCCTGGTCGTCTTCTGCGGCGTGTACGCCCGGCGCTGGGGCCCGCGCGGCCACGCGCTGGGGATCTTCGCCTTCATGAACTTCTTCACCACCCAGTTCCTGCACGCCGTGCCCGGCCAGCTCCCCGAGCTCTACGCCGCCGTCGGCATCGCCCTCGCGGCGGCCGCCACGGTGCGCTTCGTCCTGTGGCCGCTGGAGCGCCGTACGCCCCCCGCCGCCGCCCCGGCCCCGCTGCCCGGCTCCGGCCTCTCCCGCGTGACCACCCGGCAGGCCGTGCAGGCCGCGGCCGCCTGCGCCGTCGCGCTCGGCATCGGCCAGGTGCTCTCCGAGGACCGCTGGTACTGGGCCGTCGGCACGACCTGGTGGATCTTCGTGAACACGGTGTCCCGGGGCGAGACGCTCGTACGGGGCTTCCGCCGGGTCCTGGGCACGGTGATCGGTATCGCCGTCGGCATGGTCGTCGCCATCCCGCTGCACGGCGCCCCCGCGCCCACGGCCGTCCTGGTCGCCCTCTGCGTCTTCGGGATCTTCTACGCGGCGCCCGTCTCGTACAGCTGGATGATGCTCGCCGTCACGGTGATGGCCGGGCTGCTCTACGGACTCCTCGGCGTGCTCGACCCGGCGCTGCTCGTGCTGCGCTTCGAGGAGACGGCCGTCGGCGCGCTCTCCGCCGCGCTCGCCGTGCTCCTGATCCTCCCGGTCACCACGCACGCGATCAACGACGCCTGGATCCAGCGGGCCCTGCAGGGCGTGCGCGCCGCCACCTCCGCCTCCCTGCGGCGCCTGTCCGGCGACCCGGACGCCGACCCGACGCCGCACGCCGCCGAGCTGGAGCTGCTGCTCGGCCGCGTACGGCTCTCCCTCGCGCCGCTGGTCCATCCGCTCAGCCCCTTCCGCGGCCGGAAGGCCCGGGCCCGCCAGGTCCTCGCCCTCCTCGACGAGTGCGCCGACGAGGTGCGGGGGCTCACGGCGGTGGCGGCCGACCCGGCCGCGAGTCACGACGCCCGGCTCGCGGCGGCCTGCTGGCGCGTCGAGGCGGCCGTGGAGCGGCTGACGTCGCCGGACGGCGGCCGCGCCGCCGACCACGACGTGCCGGCCGCCACCCCGGCTGCGGGACACGGCGCGCTCGGCCACGTCAGCGGTCTGGAGAAGCTCCTCGCCGCACTGGACGAACCGCTGCGCACACCCCCGGGCTCCCTGCTCGTCCGCTCCTGAGGCCCTGAGGCCCTGAGGCCCTGAGGCCCTGAGGCCCTGAGGCCCTGAGGCCCTGAGGCCCTGGGGTCCTCGGGTCCTGGGGCTCTGGGGCCGGCCGGAAGTGCGCTTCCGACATCCGCCGGCCCCGCCCGTCCGCCTCCGAGCGCCCACGCTCCCCGCTTTGGTCTAGACCGCCTGCTACCGTCGGCCCGACGAGACGACGGCCGGTCGCCCGCGACCGGCCCCGGGGACAGGGGAGGCGCCGTGGGCGGCACAGGGACGGATCAGGGCCGGAGCGGGGCACGGGCGTACATCGGCTCCTTCACCTCGGCGGGCGGCCGCGGCGTCCTCGCCGCCGACGTGGACCGGGAGACCGGCGCCCTGACCGTCACCGGCGCCAGCGACGCCGTCCCCGACCCCTCCTTCCTCGCCCTCGCCGGCCCCGTGCTCCACGCCGTGTCCGAGACCGACGCGGGCGCCGTCGCCGCCTTCGACGTGACCGGACCCGCGCCCCGGCCGCTCGGCGCCCCCGTCCCCGTCGACGGCGCAGGCCCCACCCACCTGGCACTGGCCGCCGGACACCTCCTCACCGCCAACTACACCTCCGGCAGCGTCACCGCCCTGCCCCTGGCCGACGACGGCACCGCCCGCCCCGCCACCGCCGTCCTGCGACACGAGGGCAGCGGCCCCGTCGCCGACCGCCAGAGCGGCCCGCACGCCCACCAGGTGCTCCCCGACCCCAGCGGAGAGTGGGTCGTCAGCGTGGACCTCGGCACCGACTCCGTACGGATCTGCGCCCTCGACCCCGCGACCGGGCGGCTCACCCTCCACGGCGAGACCGCCCTCCGCCCCGGCACCGGACCGCGTCACCTCGCCTTCCACCCGGCCGGCACGCACGCGTACGTCCTGAACGAGCTGGAGCCCACCCTCACCGTCTGCCGCTGGGACGCCACCAAGGGCGTGCTCGAACCGCTCGGCGAGACCCCCGTCGTCCCCGAGGGCGCCACCGACCCCAGCTACCCCTCCGAGGTGGTCGTCGCCCCCGACGGCCGCTTCCTGTGGGCCGCCGTGCGCGGCGACGACACCCTCGCCGTGCTCGCCCTCGGCGCGGACGGCGCCGAGGCCCGTCTCGTCGCCACCGTGCCCTGCGGCGGCGCCTGGCCCCGCGACCTGACCCTCGACCCCGTCGGCCGGCGCCTGTACGCGGCGAACGAGCGTTCCGGCGACGTCACCTGGTTCACTCTCGACCCGGAGACCGGCATCCCGTCGCGTGCGGGTTCGATCGAGGCCCCCGCGGCCTCCTGCGTCGTCTTCGGCTGAGTCGCCGGACTCCCGCCGGACACGACGAAGGGCCCGCACCGGACGATTCCGGAGCGGGCCCTTCCGTACGGAGCGGGGTCGTGGCCTCAGAGCGAGGGCGCGCCCTGCGGCTGCTGCGGCGGAATGCCCAGCGCGGCCGTGTACTGCGAGAGCACCAGCTTGCCGATGGCCGGGTAGGCACCCAGCGGCTCGGCGGCCGCGCACCCGGCCTCCTTCGACGCCTCGTCGAGGAGACCGTCGGCCAGCTCGGGACCGATCAGGTACGGGGCGAGGGCCAGCTGCTCCGCACCGGCGGCGCGCAGCTGCTCGGCCACCGAGGCGATGGAACCCTCCTGGTCGAGCGCGGCGGCCATCACCGGGACGGCGAGGCGCGCGGCGAGCAGCATGCCGGTGATCCCGGCGGCCTGCACGGCCTCCTCGCCACCGACCGTCGCCAGGATGATGCCGTCGGCGGCCGTCGCGACCGTGAAGAGACGGGCGCGGTCGGCGCGGGCCAGACCGGCCTCGGAGAGACGCACGTGCAGCGCCTCGGCGAGCAGCGGGTGCGGGCCGAGGACGTCGGTCAGCTCGGCGGTGTTGCCGCCGTCCATCAGCGCCTGGCGGACCTGGCGCATCTGGGCGCTGTCCGGGCCCGCGAGCAGCGGGACGACGACCGCGGCCGGGCCCGTCGGGGCGGTGGCCTCGCGGCCGGCGGCCAGGGCCAGCTCGTACCGCTCGGTGCGCAGCGTCGCGGCCGCCGTCAGGACGTTCGCGAGCGAGGGGTACTCGGTGTCGTCGCCCTCCAGGAAGCCGATCGCGGCCTCCAGGCCGGGCAGCTCGGAGCGGGCGATGCTCACGACCTCTTCGGCCAGTGAGCGTATGGCGGCGGACGGCGCGCCGGGCACGGCGAGAACCAGTGCGGGAGCGCCCTCGGGCGCCGCCGCGGGTTCGGGGCGACGGTGCCGCCCGGACTGGCGGGGTCGAGGCATTCGTACAGGCAGGCCGGAAGCAGGCCCAGTGGGGGAGCTCATGGCGCCGCATGCTACTGGTTTCGCCCCCCGCGCCGTTGGCTGAGGTGCGGTCACGTGCCTTCTGCCCCTCTATGTCCGCTCTCGGTCCCGGCTTCCGTTCCGTTTCAGCTCCTGCTCCACCTCGCCCCGGCCTCCTCCCGCCCTCGCCCACCACCTCCCACCAGGGCGGACGACCCCGCCTAGTCCGCCCCGGCGCCGAACAGCCGGAGCAGTGAGGCGTCCTCCGGCAGGCGCAGCGCGCCGGAGGCGAGTGCGGAGGCGAGGGCGACCGCGCCGGCGAGCGGATCTCCCGCCGGCTCCACCGTCCGGGCCCGCGGCAGCAGCTCCCCGAGGGCACTTCGCAGCGGTACGAGGAGGGGGTCGCCCATCTTGAAGAGCCCCCCGGTGAGGGCCACCAGGGCCCCCGGCCCCGCCGGACACGCGGCCTCGGCGGCTTCGGCGATGTGCGCGCCGGCCCGCGCGAGGATGCCGGCCGCCACGGGATCCGCGGCCGCGCACCGCGCCACCTCGGGGGCGAAGGAGGCGAGCACCGCAGGACGGTCCGTACGGGGGTAGAGCACGCCCGGCAGTCCGGCCGCCGGCCCGAAGAGCTTCTCGGCCCCGGCGAGGAGCGCCGCCGAGCCTCCGCGCCGCCCGTCGTGCGCGCGCATCGCCGCCTCCAGGCCCGCCCGGCCGATCCAGGCGCCGCTGCCGCAGTCGCCGAGCAGGTGCCCCCAGCCGTCGGCCCGCCGCCAGGACGTCAGATCCGTGCCCAGCGCGACCAGACCCGTACCGCCCGCGACGACGACGCCCGGCCGCTGCCCGAGGGCCCCGGCGTACGCGGTGACCGCGTCGGCCGCGAGGGTGACCCGGCGTACCCCCCACGCCTCCGTGAAGGCCCCCGGGAGTTCGGCCCGCAGCTCGTCCCCGAGGGTCGCCATCCCGGCGGCGCCCACGGCCACGGCGAGCACCGGCCGCGAGCGGAAGGGCTCCCTGAGGTCCCGGACGGCGGGCAGGACCTGCTCCAGGAAGTGCCCGGCGGAGATCCCGCCGGGGCCGGTCCGCACCGGTTCGCGCGAGGCGCGGTCGGCGAGGACCTTTCCGCTCGCGGCCTCGGCCAGGGCGATCCGAAGCCCCGACCCGCCGGAGTCGACGCCGACGACAAGGCCCTCGGAGGGTTCGTTCACGGAGACCACGGTGCACCATCCTCGAAGACGTGCGGGGGAGCGGGCTGAGGTCCGGGCCGGACCGGGTTGTCACTGTAGGCCGGTAGAGTGACGGACCGTGACAGCGCGACCCTTGAACGAACTGGTGGAGCCCGGTTGGGCGGAGGCCCTGAGCCCCGTCGCGGGGCGTGTCGCCGCGATGGGCGACTTCCTGCGGGCGGAGATCGCCTCGGGCCGGACCTACCTGCCCTCCGGGCCGAACGTGCTGCGGGCCTTCCAGCAGCCCTTCGACGAGGTGCGGGTCCTGATCGTGGGTCAGGATCCCTATCACACACCGGGGATGCCGATGGGGCTCAGCTTCTCCGTCGCCCCCGAGGTCCGCTCGCTGCCCCCCAGCCTGGAGAACATCTTCCGGGAGCTGCACACCGACCTCGGCCTGCCCCGGCCGTCGAACGGCGACCTGATGCCGTGGACCCGCCAGGGCGTCCTGCTCCTCAACAGGGCGCTGACCACGGCCCCGCGCAAGGCGGGCGCGCACCGGGGCAAGGGCTGGGAAGAGGTCACCGAGCAGGCCATCCGCGCGCTGGCCGCCCGCGGCAAGCCCCTGGTGTCGATCCTCTGGGGCAGCGACGCCCGCAGGGCTCGCCCGCTCCTCGGCAACCTGCCGGCGATCGAGTCCGCGCACCCGTCCCCGATGTCGGCGGACCGGGGCTTCTTCGGCTCCCGCCCGTTCAGTCGGGCGAACGAGATGCTCCTCGGCATGGGCGCCCAGCCGGTGGACTGGCGCCTGCCGTGACCGTCGCGGGCGCCGGGTGGACCGGCGCCCGCTCCGGGGCTACACCATGGTGAAGGAGAACTTCTGGTTGGCTCCGTAGTGGCAGTCCCACAGGCGGGCCACCGCGCCCGCGCTCTGGCTCCAGTCCGCGATCTCCAGGCACTTACCGGCGGCGTACTCGTAGGACGGGTAGATCAGGCCCGAGTTGCCGTACCAGGTCTGGTTGGCGCCGTAGTGGCAGTCCCACTGGTTGGCGGTGGCGCCGTTGTACGTCGCCCAGCCGCCGATCTCCAGACACATGCCGCTGTTGACGTTCACGTACCAGTACGGCCCCGTCGACGAGCCGGTCATGTAGTACTTGCGCCACTTCTGGTTGGCGCCGCCGGTGCACGGCCACTGGCGCACCGCCGCGCCGTTCGACTTGCTCCAGTCGGCGACCTCCAGGCACATGCCCGGGGCGTGCTGCGGGCTGATCGTGTACGTGAAGTCGTAGACGCGCGACTCGGCGTGGGCCGGGCCGGCCGTCACGCCGAAGACGAGGCCGAGGGCGGCGGCGAGCACGAGCAGACCGCGCCGGGCGCGGACGAGGGGACTGGGCTTCATGGTCCTCTGCAATCAGGAAGGACCCGGCCGACGGCCGGGAAACGCCGCTCATGATCGCATGCCCGTGCGAACGAACGCCCTTGTCTTCGGCGGTACTTGAGTAACCCCGGCGGAATCTGTGGTTCCGTCAGATCACCGCCGCCCGCACGCACAGCACGTCCGGCAGGTGCTCCGCGAGCAGCTGCCAGCTGTCCCCGTCGTCGGCGCTCGCGTACAGCTCGCCGTTCCGGTTGCCGAAGTAGACGCCCGCCGGGTCCGCGTCGTCCGTGCACAGGGCGTCCCGCAGTACCGTGCCGTAGTGGTCGCCCTCGGGCAGGCCCCGGGAGAGCGGCTCCCAGGTCTCGCCGGCGTCCGTCGTGCGGTAGACACGGCAGCGGTGGCCCGCCGGCACCCGGTCGGAGTCGGCGGTGATGGGGAAGACATAGGCGGTGTCGGGGCGGTGCGGGTGCGCGGCGATCGCGAACCCGAAGTCCGAGGGGAGCCCCGAGCCGATGTCGGTCCATTGCGCGCCGGCGTCGTCGCTGCGGAAGACCCCCCAGTGGTTCTGGAGGTAGAGCCGGTCCCTGTCGCCCGCGTCCTGGGCGATCTTGTGGACGCACTGTCCGAACTCGGGGTTCGGGTCGGGCAGGAAGACGGCGGACACACCCTGGTTGGAAGGCGCCCACGCGGCCCCGCCGTCCTGCGAGCGGAACACCCCCGCGGTCGACACCGCGACCGTCAGGGCGGCCGGGTCGCGCGGGTCGGTGACGACGGTGTGCACGGCCTCGCCGCCTCCGCCGGGCACCCACTTCGAGCGTGTGGGGTGCTCCCAGAGCGGGCGGACGAGCTCGAACGACTCGCCGCCGTCCGCCGACCGGAAGAGCGCGGCCGGTTCGGTCCCCGCGTAGACGACGTCGGGGGAGTGCCCCGGTGCCGGGTGCAACTGCCAGACACGCTCCAGGGAGGCCCCGGTGTCCTCGGGGAACTTCACCGCCGGCCGGGCCGGTTCGGTCCAGCTCGTGCCGAGGTCGTCGGAGTGGAAGACGGACGGGCCCCAGTGGGCGCTGTCCCCGCCGACGAGCAGCCGCGGGGCCGGCCGTCGCGTGTCGATGGCGACGGAGTACACCGCCTGCGCGGGGAAGGCGGGATCGTCGAACTCCCACCGTCCGTCGTGTCGCCGGCCGATGAAGAGACCCTTGCGGGTGCCTACGGTGAGGAGTACGTCGGGCATGGCTGCCACCTCCAGGACGCCGTTGTCGCGGATACGGGCCAGTCTGCACCCACCCACTGACAACGGCCCCCACAGACACCCCGGCCCCGGCCGGGGGTGCGTCAGGCGCCCCCGCACCCGCCCCGGCGTGGGCCCGCCCGACGCCCCGGCATGGGCGCGTCAGGCACCGGGCATCCGCCCCGGCGTGGGTCCGCCCGACGCCCCGCATGGGCCGCCCCGCGCCCGGCACCCGCCCCGGCAAGGGCCCGCCCCCCGGTGCCGCCCTGCGCCCGCCCCGCCCTGCGCCTGCCCCGGCAAGGGGGCCCCGCCCCACGCCCGGCACCCGCCCCGGCAAGGCCCCGGCGGCACCCCGTCCCGTCCCCGTTCAGATCGCCCAGGCGTACTGCGAAGGCGCCGGGGTCGTCGCGCCCAGTTCGCGGGCCGCTCGGCGGGGCCAGGAGGCGTCGCGGAGGAGTTCGCGGCCGAGGAGGACCGCGTCGGCCTCGCCGTTGGAGAGGATCTTCTCGGCCTGCTCGCTCTCGGTGATCAGGCCGACGGCGGCGACGGGCAGCCCGGTCTCCGCCTTGACGCGGGCGGCGAAGGGCACCTGGTAGCCGGGGCCCACCGGGATCTCGGCCGGTCCGCCGTTGCCGCCGCTGGAGACGTCGAGGAGGTCGACGCCGTGCTCGCGCAGCAGCGCGGCGAAGCGGACGGTCTCGTCGACGGTCCACCCCTGCTCCTCCAGCCAGTCGGTGGCGGAGATCCGGAAGAGGACGGGCAGCTCCTCGGGCCAGACGGCGCGCACGGCGTCGACGACCTCCAGGGCGAGGCGGGTCCGGTTCTCGAACGAGCCGCCGTAGGCGTCCGTGCGGTGGTTGCTGTGCGGGGAGAGGAACTCGCCGATGAGGTAGCCGTGCGCGCCGTGCACCTCGACGATCTCGAATCCGGCCGCCAGTGCGCGCCGGGCCGCGTCCGCGAACTGTCCGGTGATCTCCCGGATCCGGTCCACGGTCAGCTCGGTGGGCACCGGGTAGCCCTCGGCGAACTCGACCGGGCTGGGGCCGACGGGCTGCCAGCCCTCGCCCGGATCGACCGGGCCGCGGCCCTCCCAGGGGCGGTTGGTGGAGGCCTTGCGTCCGGCGTGGCCGATCTGGATGCCGGGCACGGTGCCGTGCTCCTTGAGGAAGCCGGAGATCCGCCGCAGTCCCTCGACCTGGGTGTCGTTCCAGAGGCCGAGGTCCGCCGGGCTGATGCGGCCCTCGGGGGCGACGGCGGTCGCCTCGACGAGGATCAGTCCGGCGCCGCCGGTGGCGCGGGCCGCGTAGTGGGCGAAGTGCCAGTCGCCGGCGACACCCGCGTTCGGCCCGCTCGTCTCCGCCGAGTACTGGCACATGGGCGCCATCCAGACCCGGTTGGGCACGGTCACGGACCGGAGGGTGTAGGGCTCGAACAGGGCGACGCTCATGACGGACTCCGTTTCGGGATGCCTCGAAGGTACTCGTACGATACTCATCGTAGTACGGCACCTGTCAAACTACGAGGTTCCTCGTACAATGGCCGCATCCCGGATGAAGTGGAGCCGCCGCCATGACGACCACCACCAGCCCGCGCGTCCTCGAACACCCCACGCGCGACCAGATCCGCCTCGAAGAGGTGCTGCACGCCCTCTCGGACACCGTGCGTCTGCGGATCGTGCAGGACATGGCGCGCGAGGACACCGAGCTCAGCTGCTCGTACTTCGACCTCCCGGTCACCAAGTCGACGACCACGCATCACTTCCGGGTGCTCCGGGAGAGCGGTGTCATCCGGCAGATGTACCGGGGCACGGCCAAGCTCAACTGCCTGCGCAGGAGCGACCTCGACGCCCTCTTCCCCGGTCTCCTCGACTCCGTCCTCGCCGCCGCCGGCGCCCAGGCCGGGCGCGAGGGGGAGACGGCCTGACGGCCGCCGTCCCCACGGGAGTCGCGACGGTGAGGCCCCCGGCTACAGGGAGCGCATCCGGTTGATCTCCGAGGTCTGCTGGGCGATCACGTCGTTCGCCATCTCCTCCACGAGGACGTTGTTCCCCTCGCTCAGCACCTCGGCGGCCATCGTCACGGCCCCCTCGTGATGCGCGATCATCAGCTTCAGGAAGAGCTCGTCGAAGGCCTTGCCCTTCGCGTTCCGCAGCTCCGTCAGCTGCTCCTCGGTCGCCATGCCCGGCATCGAGTGATGGTCGTGCGCGCCCTGTTCACGCGAACCGCCGTTGTTTTTCAGCCAACCTTCCATCGCGTCGATCTCCGGCCGCTGCGCCGCGGCGATCCGCTCGGCGACCTTCTTCACCTGCGGCGAGGACGCCCGCTGCGGGGCCAGCCCCGTCATCGTCAGGGCCTGCTCGTGGTGCACGGTCATCATCTGCACGTACCGGAAGTCCGCCCCGTTCGGGCTCTCGTCGGGAAGCAGCCGGGCCGCCTCCTCGGGGGATATCCGCCGGCCCGGTTCACCGGGCTTCCCCGGTGCCACCACCGCAGGCCCCGTCGAGGCCCCGGCCTGCGGCGCGTCCTTGTCGGGCCCCGACTCGCAGGCTCCCAGGGCGAGTACGGCGACGGCGGACAGGGCCGCGGCGACGACGGCACGCTGACGGCGGATCAACAACGCGACCTCCAGGTGTTCTTGCGGGACAGTGACCGTTCCTAGCACCTTTCTCCGGGGGGCCGATCAAAAACCTTCATTACGTCTGTGTTGCCATCTGTTGAGATGTGCATGGCACGGAAGATACTGCCGGGGTCCCAACACCCGTTCAAAGCTGAACGGATACCAGGGAGGACGGAGTGACTTCGTTGCGTACCCCGCGTTCCACGTCCGACACGCGTGACCCGCGTGCCCGCATCAGACGCCTGGGCGTGGCATCCGCCGCCGCCGGGCTGCTCGCCACCATGCTCGTGGCAGGACCCGCGACCGCCAGCCCCGACCCCGGAGACACCGGCCCCGTACAGGGCGCGGTCTCCTCCCAGCAGGCCGACGAGGCGCGCGCGGCCATCCAGAGCGGCGAGATACCCGGCGTGGACGAGATCGTCCACAGCCAGAACATCGAGCACCTGGCGAACGTCCCCAAGGACGCCCTCAAGAGCCTCAACTCGGACCTCGCCTTCCAGGGCAAGTACGCCTTCGCCGGCAACTACGACGGCTTCCGCATCTTCGACATCAGCGACCCGAAGGCCCCGAAGACCGTCACGCAGGTCCTCTGCCCGGGCTCCCAGAACGACGTCTCGGTCTCCGGGAACCTCCTCTTCCTCTCCACCGACTCCTCCCGAAGCGACAACTCGTGCGCCAGCACGACGCAGCCCGCCTCGGTCAAGGAGTCCTGGGAGGGCATGAAGATCTTCGACATCAGCGACATCACCAACCCGAAGTACGTCGCCTCCGTCGAGACCAACTGCGGTTCCCACACCCACACGATCCTGCCCAAGGGCAAGAACGTGTACATCTACGTCTCCTCCTACTCGCCCAACGCGGCCTTCCCGGACTGCCAGCCCCCGCACGACGGCATCTCCGTCATCAAGGTGCCGCGCAAGGCGCCCGAGCAGGCGGCGGTCGTCAACTTCCCCGTCCTCTTCCCGGGCGAGGGCCCGGACGGCGGCGGCAACCCGGGTGCGCCCACCAACCCGGGCGTCTCCAAGACCACCGGCTGCCACGACATCACCGTGCTTCCGTCGGAGAACCTCGCGGCCGGCGCCTGCATGGGTGACGGCATCCTCTTCGACATCAAGGACCCCGAGCACCCGCGGGTCATCGACCGGGTCCAGGACAACGTCAACTTCGCGTTCTGGCACTCCGCGACCTTCAACCAGAAGGCGAACAAGGTCGTCTTCACCGACGAGCTCGGCGGCGGCGGCGCCGCCACCTGCAACGCCCAGGTCGGCCCCAACCGGGGCGCCGACGGCATCTACGACATCGTCGGCGAAGGCGACCAGCGCAAGCTCGTCTTCCGCAGCTACTTCAAGATCCCGCGCCACCAGGCCGACACCGAGAACTGCGTCGCCCACAACGGCTCGCTGATCCCGGTCAAGGGCAAGGACCTCATGGTCCAGGCCTGGTACCAGGGCGGTGTCTCCGTCTGGGACTTCACCGACTCCTCCGCCCCGAAGGAGATCGCCTACTTCGAGCGCGGCCCGCTGTCCGCCACCACCATGGCGACCGGCGGCTCGTGGTCCGCGTACTACTACAACGGCTACATCTACTCGAACGACATCGCGAAGGGCTTCGACGTCCTGAAGCTCTCCGACCGTCGTACGGACCCGGCGAAGCGGATCCGGATGGACGGCCTCAACGTCCAGACGCAGCCGGACTACTTCGACGACTTCTAGGACCGATCACCGCTTCACGACCGTGGCGCGCCGTCGGGCGGACCCCCGTCCGGCGGCGCTCCCGCCTCCCAGTCGAGGCCGTACCGGTGGAACAGCTCCGACCGCAGGCGCGCGAGCGGCATCGGGGCCCCCGGCAGCAGCACCGCCACCACCGCGCCCATCAGCAGGGCGCGCAGCAGCGGATAGTCCGTGTCCACGTCCGCCGAGCCGTACCGCGTGACCGTGTCCCGCAGCAGGAAGGCCAGGCGCTGCTGCTCCTCGCACTGCACGAATCCGTCGGCCTGCAGGATGCCCGCCATGTGGGTCCGCATCAGGGTGGGCCGCGTCACCGCGAGTCCCAGTATCGCGTCGATCGCGCGGGCGAGACGCTCGCGGCCGTCCTCCGTGCGCGGCTCCCGTTCGAGCGCCTCCTCCAGGGTCAAATGCATCAGCCGGTGCACCGCCGCCTGGAGCAGCACCCGCTTGCCGGGGAAGTAGTACGAGATCAGCCCCCGCGCCGTACCGGCCCGCTCCGCTATGTCGCCGAGCGTGGTCGCCTCGTAGCCGTGGGCGTCGACAAGGTCCACGGTGGCCTGGAGAATCCGCTCCCGCGACCGGCGCCGAAGCTCTTCATTGACCGATGGGCTACGCGGGGACATGCTGGACTCCTGCGTTGACTGGCTGCCGGCCAATATACTCGGCGCATCCCGTCGGCATGCCCGTGTGGCATACCGACGGGGATGCCGTCTGTTCTGGGCGACACGGGGGATCGTCCAGAACAGGCGGCTTCATCGTCTTTCTCCCATTCTGCTCCCGCCGCCTTCACCCTCGGGGGAGCGGCGTGCCGCTCGGCGCCGATCGCTCCACCGGTACGTGAGCACCGCCGCGGCCACACAGCACCAGCCCAGCAGCCAGCCCTCGACCACGTCCGAGGGCCAGTGCACGCCCAGGTAGACCCGCGTCCAGCCGACCCCGAGCACCGAGACGACGGCGGCGCCCGCCAGGGTGCCCCAGCCGCGCCACTCCGCCCGCCAGTGCAGGGCGAGCACCCACAGCAGCAGCCCGCAGGTGACCGTCGCCGTCATCGCGTGCCCCGACGGGAAGGCCGCGTACCGCGCGGCGTCGACCGGGTCGGTCCAGTACGGACGGTCCCGCCCCACCAGTGCCTTGAGGGCCTGTTGGAGCCCGACGGCCAGCAGGCTCGTGCCGGCCACCCACAGCGCCGCCCGCCGGTCCCCCCGCCACCACAGCAACACCGCGGCAGCGGCGGCCAGGGCACGCATCGTCCACGGGTCCCACACCCAGTCGGTGAGGATGCGGTTGAGGTGGGTGAACCCGGGGTGGGCGAGCGCGCTGCGGTGGAGCGCCTCGGCGACCGACCGGTCGAAGGAGAGCAACGGCGCCCACCCCACGGCGACGAGCACGAGCAGAGTCAGGGCCAGGACCCCGGAGACCAGGGCGGAGGTGCGCATGCGCCGATCCTGCCCGACGACCGGCTCCGCGCCGCCCTCCGGACGGCCGGCGCGCGTCGCCGCCCGGGCCGCGGTGGCCGCGCGCGCCGTCACCCGCGGCTATCCCAGCGCACGCAGCGCCGGGACGAAGGCCACGAGTACGGGGACCACGGGCACCAGGGACGCGGCCGCCGTCAGCCGGAGCCGGCGTCCGGCGGTGAGGCGGGGCGCCGCGGTGAGCAGCCGGTTCACCCGCTGCGGCAGATGGGCGGCGGGGCCCGGGCCGGGACCGAACACCCCTCGGTCCTCGTTCAGTTCGACCAGCGCGAGCGCGATCGTCAGCCGCCCGAAGCGGCGCGAGGCCACGTCGTCGGCGGCCAGTTCCACCAGGCGGTGCATCTCCTCGCGGAAGGCCGCGAAGACCGGGATCCCCGGGAACCCGGCGGCCAGCGCCCCCGAGCTGTGCAGCAGCCAGTCGTGCCGGGCCCGGGCGTGGCCCTGCTCGTGCGCGAGGAGCGCGTCCAGCTGACGCCCCTTCAACCGCCGCAGCGCCGCCGTCGTGATGACCAGCTGCGGAGTGGAGCCCGCCATGAACCAGGCGTCCGCCCGCTCGCCCTCCAGGACGACGAGCCGCTCGCTGCCCGGCCGCTCCCCGGGCAGCAGGGGCGCGCGCACGAGCAGATCGCAGTGGCGCTGCCGGCGCCTGGCGCGGGCCCGGCCGATCTCCCGGCCCAGCATCGCCCCGGACCAGAGCCCGCCGGCCGCCAGGGCCACCGCGAGCACCGCGGACCAGGGCCCGGACGTGCCGAGTTCGTACGCGTCGACCACCGCGCGCGGCGCGCCCGCGAAGACCTGCCCCCGCACGGCCTGCCAGGCCGCGGAGGCGCTGAACGTCATGGAGAGCGCGAAGCTCAGCAGCACGGCGGCCACCACGCACTGCCACACCCACAGGGCCACCACGGGTTCTCGCTCCGCCCAGTCCGCCCGGGACAGCAGCCGGGGGGCCGCGAGGGCGGTCAGGACGCCGAGCAGGAACAGCGCGAGGGAGACCCACATGGCGTCAGCCTATGAGCGCGGTACGCGCCGGGGTACGGTCGCGCACGGCAAGTGACATACGCCACGGTTTGGTTGGCCGGAAGGCGCGGGCCCCGGGCCGGATCTCTTCAGCACCCCCTCACAGGGTCACCAGCATCCCGAGCATCGCGAGCGCCATCGAGAGCCGGCAGGCCAGCGTCAGCTCCGGCCGGGTCGCCCAGGCGGGACCTGGGCCGCCGGCCGCCGCCGCCAGGGGGACGAGCCGCGCCCCGGAGCGGAGCACGTACGCCACGTAATAGAGGAGGAGCCCGCCCGTCAGCACGGGTATGCCTCCCGTCGCCCCCGCCGTGTGCCCCGCGTGCGCCCCCGCCGCGCCGGGCGCCGCCATCGCCACCGTCATGTAGACCATGGCGAGCGAGCCCACCAGATGGTGCAGATGGTGGCCGCCGCGCCGCACCGAGTGGAGACCGTGCAGCGCCGCCGCGCCGAACACCGCCGCGTACACCGCCAGGACCCACTCCGGCGGGGTCAGGACCGCGGCGGGCAGCGCCATGGCCGCCATCCCGAAGCCCATCACCGCCTCGCCGCGCGCGGCCTTCCGCTCCTCACCGGCGCAGGCCCGCATCCGCACCAGGCAGTACCCGCCCGTCGCCGCGCACAGCGCGACCATCAGCCACCCGGACAGGGCCGGTCCGTGCACGGCACACCTCCCCCTCGATGCCGTCCCCTCCAGGGAGGGATGCCCGCCCCGGGGACGCCGCACGCGGGCGCACGGGCGCGCACAGGCGTACGAGGGGAGCGGAAGGCGCGCGCGTTAGGCTCGGGACGATCGCGCACGCCGATCGTCAGCGCCCGAGGGGAGCCCCGAAACATGGACACCGCCACGTCCCAGGACACCGGCCGGATCAGCTACCGCGAAGCGGTCCTCGACGACGTCCCCGCGCTCGTCCCGCTCGTCGAGTCGGCCTACCGGGGCGACGCGAGCCGGGGCGGCTGGACCACGGAGGCGGACATCCTCCAGGGGCAGCGCACCGACCCCGAGGGCGTGGCCGCGGTCATCACCACCCCCGGCAGCCGGCTCCTGGTCGTGGAGCGCGACGGCGAGCTCGTCGCCTGCTGCCAGCTGGAGCACCGCGGCGAGGCCGCCTACTTCGGCATGTTCGCGGTCCGTCCCGAGCTGCAGGGCGCGGGTCTGGGCAAGCAGATCATCGCGGAGGCCGAGCGCCGAGTGCGCGAGCTGTGGGACGCGCGCGAGATGCACATGACGGTGATCTCCGTGCGCGAGGAGCTGATCGCCTGGTACGAGCGGCGCGGCTACCGCCGTACGGGCCGGACGACCCCCTTCCCGTACGGCGACGATCGCTTCGGCCTGCCCCAGCGCGACGACCTGGAGTTCGAGCTGCTGATCAAGCCGCTGAGCTGACCTGTACGGCGGAAGAGTGGCTTCGACCCTGACGGACAGGAAAAACTTCTGCCGTCAGGGGGGTCGCACAGGATAATTTCTCTTGGCTCCTCTTGTGGGAACCACGCGTCAATGGTTACGTTGTTTTGACGCAAGGTTCTCCTGTGGAGGAAGAGGCATGACGGAAATTCTTGTGCAGGACGTGACCGGTGGGGCGATATCCACCGACGCCCGCGTGATCGACCACCCGGCCTGGGCCGAGCTCAAGAATGCCGTGGAGGAGATCCGTCCCTGGCAGAGCGCCGACGGCTCCATCGACTTCGAGGCCGAGGGCGCCCCCGCCCGCGCGCTCGTCGAGCTGGCCGTGGACCGCCTGGCCGCAGCGGTCGAGCAGCTCTCCCCGCTCGTCCCGCACGACGGCGCCTACCACCGCGCCCTCGTCGCGGACCTGCGCAAGTGGGTCGAGAGCGGCTTCACCGTGCCGGACTTCCTGGACTCCCTCATGGAGTTCCACCCGGCCGCCGGCCGTGCCGACGGGCTCCAGCACCTCGTGCTCTTCCCGATGTACACGCAGAACGGCAACCTCGACCGCAACTTCGAGGCCGTCGTGCTCCGCATGGTCTGGCCGGAGTGGCTCTCCGAGCTGGAGCGCACCCGCTACGACAACCCGGGCTTCTGCGGCATCACCTTCGAGGACTTCACCGCCGGGTACGACACCAACTCGGCCGTCCTCTTCCCGGAGACCGTCGCCGTCCGCGAGGTCCCGGAGCGCTTCACCTGGGGCGGCATCTTCTGCGACCGCGAGGCCGCGCGCTTCCGCAAGGTCACCGAGGCCGCCGTCGACACCCTCGGCGTGAAGCTGCCCGAGGACATCGCCGTCATGCTGGGCGACCAGAAGCGCTGCGAGCAGGCCTTCGCGCTCTGGGACCTGGTCCACGACCGCGCCCACAGCCGCGGCGACCTGCCCTTCGACCCCTTCATGATCAAGCAGCGCCAGCCCTTCTGGATGTACGGCCTGGAGGAGCTCCGCTGCGACCTCACCGCCTTCAAGGAGGCCGTGAAGCTGGAGGCCGAGGGCAACGCGCACGGCCGTGACGTGCAGTACGCGGTCCTCTTCGACCGGATGTTCCGCTTTCCGCTCACCGGCGACCGCAACCGCAACTACGACGGTCTGGGCGGCCAGCTCCTCTTCGCGTACCTCCACAAGAACGACGTGGTGCGCTGGACGGACAACATCCTCACCATCGACTGGGACCGGGCCCCCGAGGTCACCAACCGCCTCTGCTCCGACATCGAGACCCTCTACCGCGAGGGCATCGACCGCCCGAAGCTGGTCCACTGGTTCAAGGCGTACGAGTTCGTCACCACCTACCTCGCCCCCCACCCGGGATCGAAGTGGGCCAAGGGTCCCGACGCCCTCGACCTCTCCCTCCCGCCGCGCAAGCTCGTCGACGACGTGCTTCCGGACGAGTTTCCGCTCAGCATGTTCTTTGAGGCCCTCGCCAAGAAGCTGAAGGGCGTGATCGCCGACACCAAGGGCATCACCGCCGCCGACGTCCCGAGCACCGAGCGGGCCGCCGCGTGAGCGACCTCACCGAGCACACCGAGGAGGCGTCGCCCATGATCTCCAACGGAAACGGCGGACCGCTCGACGGCGCCGTCATCGCCGTCGCCGGCGCGGCAGGCCCTGCGGGCCGTGCCACGCTGCTGCGCCTGGCCGAGGCGGGTGCGACGGTCGTCGCCTCCGACGCCGACCCGGCGCGCCTCGCGGAGGCCGTCGACGCCGCCCGCTACGCCCACGGCGGAGCCAAGGTCATCGGCGACACGGTCGACCTCCTCGACCTGGACGCCACGCGTGACTGGGCCGCGAAGACCGAGAAGGAGTTCGGCCGGATCGACGGCCTGGTCCACCTCGTCGGCGGCTGGCGCGGCAGCGCCTCCTTCACGGAGACCGACCTCAAGGACTGGGACTTCCTGGAGAAGCTCCTCATCCGCACGGTCCAGCACACCTCGCTCGCCTTCCACGACGGGCTGCTGCGGGCCGGCGGACGCGGCCGGTACGCCCTGGTCAGCCAGTCCGGCGCGCACAAGCCGGTCGCCAACAACGCCGCGTACAACGCCGGCAAGGCGGCCGCCGAGGCGTGGACCCTCGCCATGGCGGACTCCTTCCGCAAGCTGGGGGGCGACGAAGGCCCGCAGGCTGCTGCTGCCATCCTGGTGATCAAGGCATTGGTGCACGACGCCATGCGCGCCGAACGCCCCAACGCGAAGTTCGCGGGCTTCACCGACGTCAAGGACCTGGCGAACGAGATCGCCGGACTCTGGGACAAGCCCGCCCAGGAAGTGAATGGACAGCGTCTGTGGCTGACCCCCAAGCCGTGACCGCGGCACTCGGCCCCAGGACCGACGCACGTCGTCACCACGACCCGTCGGTCCGGGGTTTCGCCAGCGACAACTACGCCGGCGCCCACCCCGAGGTCCTCGCGGCCCTCGCCCTCGCCAACGAAGGCCACCAGGTCGCCTACGGCGAGGACCAGTACACCGATCACCTCCAGCGGATCATGCACAGCCACTTCGGCCCCACCGCCGAAGCGTTCCCGGTCTTCAACGGGACCGGGGCGAACGTGACCGCGCTCCAGGCGCTCACCGACCGCTGGGGCGCCGTCATCTGCGCCGAGACCGCCCACATCAACGTGGACGAGGGCGGCGCGCCGGAGCGGATGGGCGGCCTCAAGCTGCTCACCGTCCCGACCCCGGACGGCAAGCTCACCCCCGAGCTGATCGACCGGCAGGCCTGGGGCTGGGAGGACGAGCACCGGGCCATGCCCCAGGTCGTCTCGATCACCCAGAACACGGAGCTCGGCACCGTCTACACGGTGGAGGAGATCCGCGCGATCGTCGAGCACGCCCACTCCAAGGGCATGAAGGTGCACCTCGACGGGGCCCGCATAGCCAACGCGGCCGCCTCGCTCGACGTGCCGATGCGCGCCTTCACCAACGCGGTCGGCGTGGACGTGATCTCGTACGGCGGGACGAAGAACGGCATGCTCTTCGGAGAGGCCGTCGTCGTCCTCAACCCCGACGCGGTCAGCCACATGAAGCACCTGCGCAAGCTGTCCATGCAGCTCGCCTCGAAGATGCGCTTCGTGTCGGTGCAGCTGGAGGCCCTTCTCGCGAAGGACCTGTGGCTGCGCAACGCCCGCCACGCCAACGCGATGGCGCAGCGTCTCGCCGCGGGCGTGCGTGAGGTCGACGGGGTGGAGATCCTCTACCCGGTGCAGGCCAACGCGGTCTTCGCCCGCCTCCCGCACGGGGTGAGCCGACGCCTGCAGGAACGGTTCCGCTTCTACTTCTGGGACGAGGCCGCCGGCGATGTCCGCTGGATGTGCGCCTTCGACACCACGGAGGACGACGTGGACGCCTTCCTCCAGGCGCTGAAGGAAGAGATGGCCCGCTGACAAGGGCTGCATAGATATACGGCCGGACGGAATGTCATTGACTCCGTCCGGCCGTTTTCATAGGGTCGTCCCGCATGGAACTCATCCAGCAGGACCCCGACGTCGACGCGTACCTCGCTGCGAGTGAGGCCGTCGACCATGAGCACCCGCTCGTCAGGGAAGTGTCCGACCGCCTCGCCGACGATCATCCCGAGGCATACTCATACGCCGAGGCTGCCTTCGGGTACGTCCGCGACACCATCCCGCACTCCATGGACTCCGGCGATCTCCGGGTCACCTGGCGCGCCTCCGACGTCCTGGAGCGGCGCACCGGCATCTGCTACGCCAAGTCCCACGCGTACGCCGCGCTCCTGCGGGCCCGCGGTATCCCCGCCGCCCTCTGCTACCAGCGGCTCACCGAGGACGACGGCTCGGACCCGGTGATCCACGGCCTGGTCGCCGTCCTGCTGCCCGGCGAGCGCGCCTGGGCCCGGCAGGACGCGCGGGGGAACAAGCCGGGCGTCGACGCCCGGTTCTCGCTGGGGGAGGAGCGGCTCGCCTGGGCCGTCCGGCCGGAGCTCGGCGAAGTGGACTACCCCGAGCTGTACGCCGCGCCGCACCCGGCCGTCCTGGGCGTCCTGAAGGCCGCCCGGGACCGCCCGTCCCTCGGACGGACGCTCCCGACGGTGCTCTGACCCGGGCGGCCGTGCAGGAACGGTTCCGTCAGCCGGCGTCCTTGACCTGGGCCGGCGTGGGAGCCGTACCGCCGAGGTGCGCGGGAATCCACCAGGTGTCGCTCGCGTCCTTCGGCCGCACCGGGTAGGCACGCTGCGCGGCCTCGAGCAGCTCCTGGACGCGCTCGCGCAGCCGCCGGGTGATCGCGCCCGCGTACTGGTCGGCGGGGGCCTCCACCGGCTCCCCGACGCGGATCGTCACCGGGATGTGGCTCCGCTTGAAGTTCCGCGGCCGGCCCTTCGTCCACACCCGCTGGGTGCCCCACAGCGCCATCGGGATCAGCGGGACGCCCGCCTCCTGCGCCAGGCGCGCCGCACCCGTCTTGAAGCTCTTCAGGGTGAAGGACTGCGAGATGGTCGCCTCGGGGAAGACACCGATGATCTCGCCGGCCCGCAGCGACTCCAGGGCGTGCTTGTAGGCGTGCTCGCCCTGGGTGCGGTCCACCGGGATGTGCTTCATGCCGCGCATGAGCGGCCCCGAGATCTTGTGCTTGAAGACCGAGTCCTTCGCCATGAAGCGCACCAGGCGCTTCTGGGGGAGGGCGGCGAGACCGGTGAAGATGAAGTCCAGGTAGCTGATGTGGTTGCTCACGAGCACCGCGCCGCCGGTCTTCGGGATGTGCTCCGAACCCTGCGTGTCGATCTTCAGGTCGAGCGCCTTGAACATGGTCAGAGCGGCGCCGATGACCGGTCGATAGACGAGTTCTGCCATCGGAGAGGAACCTCTTCTTCATGTGCCCGGAGCGTGTTCTCCCGGCGAAGTTACGCGGCCGTAGGTTTTCGGCTTTGGGCAGATCGTGCCCCATGTGCGGCCCCGTGACCAGTCCAGACGGCTTCGTACGGGGAGATTCTCGTCACTCGCGGTGGTCGTGGCGGGAATCGATCGGCCCCGTGGGACGCTGCACCGGAGGAACGGGAGAGCGAAGGGGAGCGGGATGACCGAGGTCCTGGGGCCGGAGGCGCTGGGCGCCGCACTGGGGGAGCGGGCGACCCTCGTCCAGTTCTCGACGGCCTTCTGCCAGCCCTGCCGGGCCACCCGCCGCACCCTTGCCGAGGTCGCCGCGATGGTGCCGGGCGTGGGGCACGTGGAGATCGACGCCGAGGAGCGCCTCGACCTCGTGCGTGAACTCGGCATCGCCCGTACCCCCACCGTCCTCGTCCTCGACGCCGCCGGGCGGGTCGTCCGCAGGGCCGCCGGACAGCCCCGCAGGGCGGACGTCATCGCCGCGCTGGGCCGCGCGGTCTGACGCCGTGACACTTCTCCCACATCCCGGTACGCACTTGACTGCACCGTCCACCGATCGTCACCCTGACGGAGTGCCTATAGAACTCCTTCTCTACGGCCGGGCCCACGTGGATCTGGCCCGCAACGCGAGCGCGCGCTGTCCGGGTGTCTGACCACCCCAGGACCCCTCTCATGTCGCCCTCGCAGAAGGACAACTCCATGACGGTTACGCCGGACCTCCAGCTCAGTACCGTTCCCACGATCGGCGCACCCCGGCAGGCCTCTCCCGATCTGCTTCGCTCCGTCTTCCGCCGGCACGCGGCCGGAGTCGCGGTCATCACCGCGCACGGCGAACGCCCCGTCGGTTTCACCGCGACCTCCCTCAACTCCGTCGCCGCCGAGCCCCCGCTGATCTCCTTCGGTGTCGGCACGGGCTCCTCCAGCTGGCCCGTGGTCTCCGAGGCCGAGTTCATCGGCGTGCACATACTCGGCGAGCACCAGCAGGAGCTCGCGGCCACCTTCGCGCGCAGCGGCGCCGACCGCTTCGGCGAGGGCACCCGCTGGAGCATCGGCCCCGAGGGTGTCCCCGTGCTCGACGGCGTCCTCGCCTGGCTCGTCTGCCGCGTGGTGGCCCGGGTGCCCGCCGGGGACCACCGGATCGTCATCGCGCAGGCGGTCGCCGGGGACCCGGACGGGGCGGGCCGGCCGCTCCTCTACCACCACGGCCGCTTCAACGCGCTGCGCGACTGAGGGTTCCCCTGCGCGCCGCTCTCCGCGCGTTGGCAAGGTCACATGCCTGAGCGCTTGCTCAGCGGTAACGAACTGGGTGTACTGGCGAGTAATATTCGGCTCGGGGCGTCTGGCGCCCCGACCGGAAACCCGCCCTTCAGGCGCCTATGCTGCGAGCAACAAGGCAGCCCAGTTATGACCGATGCAGTAGGAGAGCCGGCGTGAGCTTGAGGATCGTTGTCTGTGTGAAGTACGTGCCCGACGCCACCGGCGACCGGCACTTCGCCGATGACCTGACCGTCGACCGCGACGACGTCGACGGCCTGCTGTCGGAGCTCGACGAGTACGCCGTCGAGCAGGCCCTGCAGATCGCCGAAGAGGCCGACGACGCCGAGGTCACCGTGCTCACGGTCGGCCCCGAGGACGCCAAGGACGCCCTGCGCAAGGCGCTCTCCATGGGCGCCGACAAGGCCGTCCACGTCGAGGACGACGACCTGCACGGCACCGACGTCATGGGCACCTCGCTGGTGCTCGCCAAGGCGATCGAGAAGGTCGGCTACGACGTCGTCATCGCCGGTATGGCCTCCACCGACGGCACCATGGGTGTCCTCCCCGCGATCCTCGCCGAGCGCCTGGGCGTCCCGCAGGTCACCCTGCTCTCCGAGGTCAAGATCGAGGACGGCGTCGTCACCGGCCGCCGCGACGGCGACACCGCCTCCGAGCAGCTGGAGGCCTCGCTTCCGGCCGTCGTCTCCGTGACGGACCAGTCGGGCGAGGCCCGCTACCCGTCCTTCAAGGGCATCATGGCCGCCAAGAAGAAGCCGGTGGAGTCCCTGGACCTCTCCGACCTCGACATCGAGGCCGAGGAGGTCGGCCTGGAGGGTGCCTGGACCGCGGTCGACTCCGCCGCCGAGCGTCCGGCGCGCACCGCGGGCACGATCGTCAAGGACGAGGGCGAGGGCGGCAAGCAGCTCGCCGAGTTCCTCGCGAGCCAGAAGTTCATCTAAGGCTCCCGCGAGCCGCTCAGACCGCCCCCTTTTCGTTCGCAGGAGATTGAAGTCCCATGGCTGAGATTCTCGTCTACGTCGACCACGTCGACGGAGCCGTCCGCAAGCCCACCCTGGAGCTGCTGACCCTCGCCCGCCGCCTCGGCGACCCGGTCGCCGTCGCCCTCGGCAACGGCGCCGCCGACACCGCCGCCGCGCTCGCCGAGCACGGTGCGGTGAAGGTCCTCACCGCCGACGCCCCCGAGTTCGCCGACTACCTCGTCGTCCCGAAGGTCGAGGCCCTCCAGGCCGCCTACGAGGCCGTGTCCCCGGCCGCCGTGCTCGTCCCGTCCTCCGCCGAGGGCAAGGAGATCGCCGCCCGCCTCGCGGTCCGCATCGGCTCCGGCATCATCACCGACGCCGTGGACCTGGAGGCCGGTGACGAGGGCCCGGTCGCGACGCAGTCCGCGTTCGCCGCCTCCTTCACCACCAAGTCCCGTGTCTCCAAGGGCACCCCGGTCATCACGGTCAAGCCGAACTCGGCTCCCGTCGAGGCCGCCCCGGCCGCCGGCGCCGTCGAGGCGCTCGCCGTCTCCTTCTCGGAGAAGGCCCACGGCACCAAGGTCACCTCCCGCACCCCGCGCGAGTCGACCGGCCGCCCGGAGCTGACCGAGGCCGCGATCGTGGTCTCCGGTGGCCGCGGCGTCAACGGCGCCGAGAACTTCGCGATCATCGAGGCGCTCGCCGACTCGCTCGGTGCCGCCGTCGGCGCCTCCCGCGCCGCCGTCGACGCCGGCTGGTACCCGCACTCCAACCAGGTCGGCCAGACCGGCAAGTCGGTCTCGCCGCAGCTGTACATCGCCTCCGGCATCTCCGGCGCGATCCAGCACCGCGCGGGCATGCAGACCTCGAAGACCATCGTCGCCATCAACAAGGACGCCGAGGCTCCGATCTTCGACCTCGTCGACTACGGCGTCGTGGGCGACCTCTTCGACGTCGTCCCGCAGCTCACCGAAGAGGTCAAGTCCCGCAAGGGCTGATGACCTGCGGTTCTGTCGGTCCCGGGGGCCGCACGGCGATCTGTCGCCGTGCGGCCCCCGGCCGTTTCGGACAACCATTGACTCAGGTCCCGACGGCCTACTAACTTCGCTATACGGATTGTTGATTCCGTGAAGCGGAAAACAGGAGGATGCAGGATGGGTCAGCAGGAGAAGGTGTCGACGAGCCTCGCAGGCGCGGTCAGCGAGGGCATCAGCGCCTCCCTCGCAGCGGTGGACGCCGAGCTCGACCGGCGCTACCCGGGAGACCCCGGCACCCGCCAGCCCGTCCACACCGTCTACGTCCCCGGCAACGTCTTCGACGCCGGCACCATCCGCTCCTGGGGCGACCAGGCACTCGCCGCGCTGGACGAGCACGCCCCCGACGCCGCCTCCTTCGCCGCCGTCCTCGGCCTCTCCGACGACCTCGCCGAGGACGTCTACGGCCGCGTACGGGCCAAGCTGGAGCGCGAGCCCATCGAGGACCTCCGCGTCGACTTCGAGGACGGCTACGCCGGCCAGGACGAGGACCAGGACGCCGCCCGCGCCGCCCGCCTGATCTCGGAGGCGTACGCGAACGGCACCGCCGCCCCGTACATGGGCATCCGGATGAAGTGCATGGAGTCCGCCGTACGCGACCGCGGCATCCGCACCACCGACGTCTTCCTCACCGGCCTCCTGGAGAACGGCGGCCTCCCCGACGGCCTCGTCCTCACCCTCCCGAAGGTCACCTACCCCGAGCAGGTCTCCGCCTTCGTCCGCCTCCTGGAGGCCTTCGAGAAGGCCCACGGCCTCGACGCCGGCCGCCTCGGCTTCGAGATCCAGATCGAGACCAGCCAGTCCATCCTCGCCAGCGACGGCACCGCCGCCGTCGCCCGCATGATCGGCGCCGCCGAGGGCCGCGCCACCGGGCTGCACTACGGCACCTTCGACTACAGCGCCTGCCTCGGCGTCTCCGCCGCCTACCAGGCCAGCGACCACCCGGCCGCCGACCACGCCAAGGCGATCATGCAGGTCGCCGCCGCCGGCACCGGCGTCCGTGTCTCCGACGGCTCCACCAACGTCCTCCCGGTCGGCTCCACCGAGCACGTCCACGAGGCCTGGCGCCTCCACTACGGCCTCACCCGCCGCGCCCTCTCCCGCGCCTACTACCAGGGCTGGGACATGCACCCCGGCCACATCCCCACCCGCTACGCGGCCGTCTTCGCCTTCTACCGCGAGGGCTTCGAGACCGCCGCCAAGCGCCTCTCCGCCTACGCCAACCACGCCGGCGGCGACGTCATGGACGAGCCCGCCACCGCCAAGGCCCTCTCCTCCTACCTGCTGCGCGGCCTCCAGTGCGGCGCCCTCGACACCGCCGAGGTCGACGCCCTCACCGGCTTGACCCGCGCCGACCTCGACCGCTTCGCCGCCCCGCGCCGAGGCGACCTCACCGCCACCACTGATCGCTAAACGGTCACTTTCCCGCCAACTGCCCCGTACTCTTGTCGAGTTCGCATGATCGACAGGGGGACGGGGCAGCGGTGTCATCGGGGGAGAACGAGCGGCTCGCGGGCCGCTACAGAGTCGTGCGACAGCTCGGACGCGGAGGCATGGGCGTCGTCTGGCGGGCCGTCGACGAGGTACTCGGCCGCGAGGTGGCCGTCAAGGAACTCCGTACGTACTCGGACGCGGCCGCGCCCGAACTGGCCGACCTGCGCCTGCGTATGACCCGCGAGGCACGCGCCGCCGCCCGGGTCCGCCACCCCGGAGTGGTGGCCGTCCACGACGTCACCGAACACGAGGGCCGGCCGGTCATCGTCATGGAGCTCGTCGACGGGCCCTCCCTCGACGACGTCCTCGGCGAGCGCGGCACCGTCGCCCCTGCCGAGGCCGCCCGCATCGGCGCCCACGTCCTGGAGGCGCTGGCCGCCGCGCACGACGTGGGCGTCCTCCACCGGGACGTGAAGCCCGGCAACATCCTGCTCGACCGTTCGGGCCGGATCGTCCTGACCGACTTCGGCATCGCCACGATGGAGGACCCCGGCGACGGCTCCGCCACCCACCTCACCCGCAGCGGCGAGATCGTCGGCTCCCTCGACTTCCTCGCCCCCGAGCGCGCCCAGGGACAGGACCCCGGGCCCGCGTCGGACGTGTGGGCGGTGGGCGCGACCCTGTACGCGGCGGTCGAGGGCTCCTCGCCCTTCCGCCGTACCTCGACCTGGTCGACCCTCGCCGCCATCGTCACCGAACCCCTCCCGGAAGCCCGCCGGGCCGGACCCCTCGCCCCGGTCCTGCTCCGCCTCCTGGACAAGGACCCCGCCGCCCGCCCGACCGCACGCGAGGCGGCGCGACTGCTCGCCGAGTTGGGGGAGACGGCGCCGGAACCGGAAGGTGCCGTGGCCGCCCAGGAGACGCCCGCACCGCAGCCGTACGCGAGTCCCGTGGCGCCGCCGAACCCGTACGCCACTCCCGTCGAGCCGAACCCGTACACCGGGACTGCCGCGGGTCCGGCGCAGACCCCGCCGCCCGCCGGTGCCTTCGGCCCGGCCCTCCCCGTGCCGCCCGCACAGCCCGACACGGGCACGGGCGGCCGCGCGGCGACGCGAGCCGCCCGCCGCGCCGGGACGAAGCCGCGCCGGGGGAACGTGCTGATCGCCGCGACCGTGGCCGCCGTCCTCCTGGCCGGGGGCGGCATCACGTACGCCCTCATGGACCACGGGGACGGCACGCGGGCCGCCGGCGACACCCAGCAGGACGGCGACCAGGGCGCCGCCGGGGGTGACCCCGGCCGCGTCCTGGACCCGGGGAGCAGCGCCGCGCCCTCGGGACAGCCGGGCGGCACCGCCACTCCCTCCGCCGGTACCACCCCCTCCGGCCGGGCGTCGGGCGCGGCGGCCGGCGGAGCACCGGGGACCGCCGGTCCCGGCACGGACGGTTCGGCGGCGGGCTCGGCGGCGGGCGGCGCCGGTTCGGACACCGCGTCGGGGGCGGGCGGCGGGGGAGGCACGACGGCCCCGGGCGAGCCCGGCGAGGGCACCACCACGGCCGGTGGCACGACCACGGCCGGCGGTACGAGCACGGTCGGCGGCTCCTCCGGGGGCGGTGCGACCACCGCTCCCACCACCGAGGCCCCGCCGCCCGCCTCCGGCTGCACCGCCTCCGGCTCCTCCGCGACCTGCCAGGTCGTCCGGAGCGCCACCACGACCCGGTACGACGGAGGCGAGATGGGCACGGTCGGCGCCGGCCCGCACTCCTTCTACTGCCAGGTCGACCTCGACCGGACCGAGACGTACGGCGGAAGCACCAGCCGCTGGTTCGCCCGCACCGACGACGACAGCGGAAACACCAACGTCTACCTCAGCGTGCTCCACCTGTCGGGCGGTGCGGGCGGCGGCCCCGTGGCGGGTCTGCGTATCTGCTGAGCGACGGGCCTCAGACGGCCGGCGGCGCGATCTCGCCCGATCCACGGGCGAGCAGCGTCGTGCCGAGCACCAGCCGCTCCGGGGCCTCGTCGGCCCCGTCGAGGCGACGGAAGAGACGCTCGGCCGCCGTCCGGCCCAGGGCGGCGGCGTCCTGGGCGACGACGGTGACGCCGAGCAGATCGGCCAGTTCGATGTCGTCGAAGCCGACCAGGGCGACCGGCCGCCCGTGCCGGGCGAGGGCCCGGACCACGGTCACGGTGACCCGGTTGTTCCCCGAGAACAGGGCCGTCACGGGTTCCGGCGCCGCCAGCATCTCCCGTACCGCCGTGCTCACCCGCTCCGGGTCGGTGGACCCGAGGGAGATCCAGGCGTCCCGGACCGGGAGGCCCGCGTCCTCCATCGCCGCGCGGTAGCCGCGCAGCCGCTCGGCCGCCGTGTGGATGCGGGGACGGTCGCCGATGAAGCCGATCCTGCGGTGGCCGTGCGCGATCAGATGGGCCACGCCCGCGCGTGCCCCGCCGAAGCTGTCGGAGAGGACGGCGTCGGCGTCGATCCGCCCGGCGGGCCGGTCGACGAAGACCGTGGCGACACCGGCCCGCATCTCGGGCTCCAGATACCGGTGGTCGTCGCCTGCGGGGATGACGATGAGACCGTCGACCCGGCGCGCGCAGAGCGCGAGCGCCAACTCCTGCTCCCGGTCGGGGTCCTCGGCGCTGGAGCCGTTGAACAGCAGGGCCCCGTGCGCCCGTGCGACCTCCTCGACCGCGCGGCTCAGCGGCCCGTAGAAGGGGTCGGCGAGGTCCTCCAGGACCAGTCCGACGGTCGCCGTCCTGCCCTTGCGCAGGACCCGCGCGCTGTCGTTGCGGCGGAAGCCGAGGGCCTCGATGGCCTCCCGCACCCGGCGCTCGGTGTCCGGCGTGACGCCCGGTTCGCCGTTGACGACCCGGGACACCGTCTTGAGGCCGACGCCCGCCCGGGCGGCGACGTCCTTCATCGTGGGCCGATTGCCGTAGCGGGGCTCGGTGCGGCGGGCGATGTCGGCCACGGTGCGCGGTTCCTCCGAGGTGTCGTGTCTGGGATGTCGTGCAGGGGTGTCGTGTCTGCGGTGTCGAGTACGGGGTGTCGAGTACGGGGTGTCGAGTCGATCTCGGTTCGAGCATAGGGCCTGGACAACGTTGTCAATGCGGGAAAGACCGTGGAGACTGTACGGAACGACCTCCCGCCCCCGGCCGCCGACTGGAGACTGCGCACCCATGCCCACCGACCCCGCCACGGGCCTCGTCGCCGCCCTCGACATCGGGGGCACCAAGATCGCCGGCGCCCTGGTCGACGGCGAGGGCCGCATCCTCGTCCGTTCGCGGCGGTCCACGCCCGCGCGTGAGGACGGCGAGACGGTGATGGCGGCGGTCGAGGCGGTCCTCGCCGACCTGGCGGCCTCCCCGCTCTGGGAGTCCGCCCGGGCCGTCGGCATCGGCAGCGCGGGACCGGTCGACGCCTCCCGAGGGACCGTCAGCCCGGTGAACGTGCCCGGCTGGCGCGACTACCCGCTCGTCGAACGGGTCCGCCGGGCGACGGCCGGCCGGCCGGTCACCCTCGTCGGCGACGGCGTCGCCATGACGGCCGCCGAACACTGGCTCGGAGCGGCCCGGGGCCACGACAACGCCCTGTGCCTCGTGGTCTCCACGGGCGTCGGCGGCGGACTCGTCCTCGACGGCCGGATCCACCCCGGACCCACCGGCAACGCCGGTCACATCGGCCACATCCCCGTGGACCTGGACGGTGAGCCCTGCGCGTGCGGCGGACGCGGCTGCGTCGAGCGCATCGCCGCCGGCCCGCACCTCGCCCGCCGCGCCCTGGAGAACGGCTGGCGGCCCGGGCCCGACGGCGACGTCTCCGCCACCGCCGTGGCCGCCGCCGCGCGCGCCGGGGATCCGATCGCCGTCGCCGCGTTCGCACGCGCGGCGCAGGCGCTCGCGGCGGGCATCGCCGCCACCGCCGCCCTCGTCGAGATCGACATCGCGGTCGTCGGCGGCGGGGTGGCGGGCGCCGGCGAGCTCCTCTTCGCCCCACTCCGGCGCGGCCTCGCCGCCTACGCCACGCTCTCCTTCGTCCGGGACCTGACCGTCGTCCCCGCCGTCACGGGCACGGACGCGGGGCTGCTCGGCGCCGCGGCGGCGGGGAGGGGCGCCTGGGGCTGCTCAGCGTCCTGACCTGGATTCAATATGCGGATCCGGGATCCGGGATCCTGGATCCGGGATCCAACTCCGGCATCCTGGATCCGGGATCCAACTCCGGCGTCCGCTGTTCGACGATCACCAGGAACGCGTCGGACTCCAGGTCCATCACGACGCGGGCCGGCACCCCCTCCTCGCGCCGTGCGCCGGCGAACTCCTCCGCCGGCCAGCTGCCCCGCGGGCCGCCGGCCGGAAAACGTTCGAGAACCGTACGACTCATCTCCGCACCCCCTCGTGCTTGCCGTTCTCAACGACGGTCGCCCGGAAGTGTCACGCACATGCTGAGACATGTGTTCGTGGTTTCCGTGGCAGGGTGTTGCGGGCAAGCCACTGGGGGCTATCGAAGAGGGGGAAGACGTGATCGTCTGGATCAACGGTACGTTCGGCGCGGGGAAGTCCAGCACCGCGCGCGAGCTGGTCGATCTGATCCCGAACAGCACCCTGTACGACCCCGAGCTCACCGGCGGGGGGCTGCGCCGGCTCCTCCCGGCCAAGCGGCTCGCCGAGGTCGAGGACTACCAGGACCTGCCGATCTGGCGCCGTCTGGTCGTCGACACCGCCGCCGCCCTGCTCGCCGAGGTCGGCGGCGTCCTCGTCGTCCCGATGACCCTGCTCCGCCAGGAGTACCGGGACGAGATCTTCGGCGGGCTCGCCGCCCGCCGCATCGAGGTGCGCCATGTGCTGCTCGCCCCGGAGGAAACGATCCTGCGGGAGCGGATCGACGGTCGTTCGGAGTGCGGCGACCCCGAGGTTGACGCACGCGTACGGGAGTGGTGCCACCAGCACCTGCCGCCGTACCGCGCCGCCCTCGACTGGCTCGCCGCCGACGCGTACACGCTCGACACCTCGGCACTCACCGCGGCCGAGGCCGCCCGGGCCGTCGCCGACGCGGTCCGGGCCGGGCAGGTCGCGCCCTGCGGCATCGTCCAGACGCCCGAGCCGACGGGCGAGACCCTCGCCGCCGGTGTCCTGCTCTTCGACGAGCAGGACCGGTTCCTGCTCGTCGACCCGACCTACAAGCCCGGCTGGGAGTTCCCCGGCGGCGTCGTCGAGCCCGGCGAACCCCCGGCCCGGGCCGGCATGCGCGAGGTGGCCGAGGAGATAGGCCTCGAACTCGACGCCGTCCCGCGCCTGTTGCTCGTCGACTGGGAGCGCCCGCAGCCCCCCGGCTACGGCGGGCTGCGCCTCCTCTTCGACGGCGGCACGCTGCGTACCGCCGACGCCGAGCGCCTCCACCTGCCCGGCGCCGAACTCCGCGGCTGGCGTTTCGTCACCGAGGAGGAGGCCGCGGAGCTGCTGCCCCCCGTCCGGTACCGCCGCCTGCGCTGGGCGCTCCGCGCCCGCGAACGCGGCACGGTCCTCAACCTGGAGGCGGGCGTCCCGGTGGGCTGAGGGTGGTGTCCTGGCGGGCCCGCCACGGGCCCGGGCCGACCCCGCCCGCCGGACCCGCCTTACGCCGGGGCCGACCGCCAAGGCCGGCCCGGCCCTTACGCCTGAGCCTCCGCTGCCGCCGCCGTCAGCCGCTCCGCCGTGTCCGTGGTCACCGGCGCCCCGTGCCCGCAGCACAGCACCGAAGGGGTGAGTTTCGCCAGGGTCCGCATCGACTCCAGGGCGAGCGCGCGGTCGACGTGGAAGACGCCGAACATCACGTCCGGCACCGAGGCCACCGTGTCCCCGCTGAACAGCACGCCGTGGCGCGGCAGATGGACGGCGATCGAGCCGGGGGTGTGGCCCGGGGCGTGCACCACCACGGCCCCGTCACCGAAGCCGAGCTCCTCGCCGTCCTCGACCTCCCGGTCGACCCGGGTCGGCGGCGCCTCCGGCGAGGTCAGACCGTGCGCGAAGATCGGGCGTTCCCAGTCCAGGAGGTCGGGCTCCGGGACCGGGACCTCGCCCCGGATCACCGGCGCGTCGAGCCGGTGCGCGAGGATCTCGGCCCCGTGCCGGTCCGCCAGCTCCTGGGCCGAGCCCACATGGTCCCGGTGACAGTGGGTCAGCACGATCCGGCGCAGCCGGTCCGGGTCCAGGCCCGCCGACCGTATCGCCGCGTCGATGCCGTCCGCCGTGCCGGCCCAGCCGGCGTCGATCAGGGTCAGTTCCTCCTCGTCCTGCCACAGGTAGGCCTGGCCGATGGAGAAGTCGAGGAGGTGCAGTCGCGGGGTGATCCGGGTGAGTTCGATGGATGCCATACGGCGAACCTACGCATCCGCGCAGGTCCGCCGTATGTTTCTACGCTCTCGGCGAGCTTCGCCGAGCGCTGAACCGACCCGTCGTCAGGCCTGCTTCGAGCGGGCGTAGTTGACGAGGAAGTGCGCCTCGGCGACCGAGAGCCGCTCCAGCTCCTCCGGCGAGACGGACTCGTTCGGCGCGTGGATCTGCGCCTCGGGCTCGCTCAGACCGATGAGGAGGATCTCCGACTCCGGGTAGAGCGAGGCCAGGGTGTTGCACAGCGGGATCGAGCCGCCCATGCCGGCCGTCTGCATCTCCTCACCGGGGTACGCGATCCGCATCGCCTCCGCCATCGACGCGTACGCCGGGCTGGAGGTGTCCGCCTGGAACGGCTGGCCCTGGCCGACCTGCTCCAGGGAGACCCGGGCGTCCCACGGGGTGTGCTTCTCGATGTGCGCGAAGAGCAGCTTCGTCACCTCGGCCGAGTCCTCGCCCGGCGGCACCCGCAGGCTGATCTGCGCACGCGCCGACTTCGGGACCGACGGGGTCGCGCCGGCCACCGGGTGGGCGTCGATGCCGATGACCGTGACCGCCGGGCGCGCCCAGATCCGGTCGGCGACCGTGCCGGCGCCCGGCAGGGACACGCCCTCGAGCACCTTGGCGTCCTGGCGGAAGTCCTCCTCCGGGTACTGGAGGCCCTCCCAGACCTGGTCGCCCGCGAGGCCGTCGATGACGGTGGAGCCGTCGGGGCCCCGCAGCGAGTCCAGGACGCGGATCAGCGCGGCCAGCGCGTCGGGCGCGGCGCCGCCGAACTGACCGGAGTGCAGATTGCCCTCCAGGGTGTCGATCGTGACCCGGATCATCGTCATGCCGCGCAGGGTCGCGGTCACGGTCGGCAGGCCGACACGGAAGTTGCCCGCGTCGCCGATCACGATGGCGTCGGAGGTGAGGAGCTCGGGGTGCTGCTCCGCGTACCGCTCCAGACCGCCGGTGCCCTGCTCCTCGGAGCCCTCGACGATGACCTTGACCGTCACCGGCACGCCGCCGTTCGCCTTGAGGGCGCGCAGCGCGAGCAGGTGCATGATGAAGCCGCCCTTGCAGTCGGCGGTGCCGCGCCCGTACCAGCGGCCGTTCCGCTCGGTCAGCTCGAACGGCGGGGAGAGCCACACGGACTCGTCCAGCTTCGGCTGCACGTCGTAGTGGGCGTACAGGAGGACGGTCGGCGCGCCGGCCGGGCCGGGCAGGATGCCGTACACGGCCTGCGAGCCGTCGGGGGTGTCGAGCAGCGCCACGTCCTGGAAGTCCTCGGCGCGCAGGGCGTCCGCGACCCAGTTGGCGGCGGCCTCGCACTCGCTGCGGGGCGCCACGGCCTCGTCCGCCACCGACTCGAAGGCCACCAGCTCCGTGAGCTCGGCCTTGGCCCGGGGCATCAGTGACCGGACGGTCTCGGCGATCGGATTCGAGGTCATGGGCACGCTCCTGGTGGGTGCGACGTTACGACGTGAGGACGACGTTCGCCGTATGTCGTGGTACGGCGAACGCACCGTCGATCCTACGGGCGGGGTGCTGGCTACCGCGCCGTAGGATGCGTCAGGAGCAGACCACCGGTCGGATCAGGAGCAGAAGCACACGTGAGCAGCGAGCACGCAGAGAACGCCGGTCCGGAGCACACCGAGCCCGGAGGCGCGGCTCCTGAGGCCGCCGGGAGCGCCGCGGAGGGTACGGACGCGGTGCCGGCGCACCTCCCGGATGACGAGGCGTCGGACGAGGTATCGGCCCGGGCGGCCGACGAGTCGGCCGAGGTCTGGGACGTCGTGGTCGTCGGTGCCGGACCGGCCGGCGCGTCCGCGGCCTACGCGGCTGCGGTCGCCGGCCGCCGGGTGCTGCTCCTGGAGAAGTCGGAGCTGCCCCGGTACAAGACCTGCGGCGGCGGCATCATCGGCCCCTCGCGCGACTCGCTCCCGCCGGGCTTCGAACTGCCCCTCCAGGACCGGGTGCACGCGGTCACCTTCTCCCTGGACGGCCGCTTCGCCCGTACGCGTCGCTCGCGCCGGATGCTCTTCGGGCTCATCAACCGTCCGGAGTTCGACGCGCAGCTGGTCGAGCACGCGCAGAAGGCCGGCGCCGAACTGCGGACCGGTGCCACGGTGAGCCGGGTGGAGCAGCACGGCCCGGCCGTGCCGGACCGGCGGACCGTCGCCGTCGTCCTCGCGGACGGGGAGACGATCCTGGCGCGCGCGGTCGTCGGTGCCGACGGCAGTGCCAGCCGGATAGGCGCTCATGTGGGGGTGAAGCTCGGCCAGGTCGACCTGGGCCTGGAGGCGGAGATCCCCGTACCGCCGTCCGTGGCGGAGGACTGGAAGGGGCGGGTCCTGATCGACTGGGGCCCGATGCCCGGCAGTTACGGCTGGGTGTTCCCCAAGGGGGACACGCTGACCGTGGGCGTCATCTCGGCGCGCGGCGAGGGCGCCGCCACCAAGCGGTACATGGAGGACTTCGTCGCCCGGCTCGGCCTCGCCGGCTTCGAGCCGACGATCTCCTCCGGTCATCTGACGCGCTGCCGCACGGACGACTCGCCGCTCTCCCGCGGCCGGGTCCTGGTCTGCGGTGACGCGGCCGGTCTCCTGGAGCCGTGGACGCGCGAGGGAATCTCGTACGCGCTGCGCTCCGGCCGTCTCGCGGGCGAGTGGGCGGTGCGGGTCGCCGAGTCGAACGACGCGGTCGACGCGCGGCGCCAGGCCCTGAACTACGCCTTCGCCATCAAGGCGGGGCTCGGCGTCGAGATGGCGGTCGGGCGCCGGATGCTCGCGATCTTCGAGCGGCGGCCGGGGCTGCTGCACGCGGCCATAACGGGAGTGCGGCCGGCCTGGAACGCCTTCGCCGACATCACCCGCGGCTCGGCCTCGCTCGGTGGCATGGTCCGCTCGAACGGCTGGGCCCGGCGGGCCCTGGAGCTCCTCGACAAGCGCATGGACACCACGTCCGGTGTCGGCCCGGCGGGGCGGGGCGTCAGCCCGCGCGAGCGGGCGTCCGAGCCGGAGGGTGCGGAGGCCCCGGAAGAGGTCTGACGGTCCGATCTCCCGATACGGGCTCCGCCGCCCCGGCCGCTTCACGCCGCCGGGGTGGCGGGGCCCGTCGTCGTGATGCGGAAGACGGGGTGCTTCGGCGCGATCGCCCGCAGCTCCTGCTCGGAGGAGTCGGGGCCGACGCCGTCGAAGAAGACGCCGACCTCGGCCTTCCAGCGCTTGAGGTAGGCGCGGAGCAGTGCGGGCTTGTCGTCGTCGCCGACCTCGACGGCGGTGAACTCCTGCACGTGCTTGCCGAGGTGCAGCTGCCCGCCGCCGGCGGCCCGCATGTTGTGGGTCCACTGGACGTGGCCGCGGGGGGCGACGAGGTACTGGGCGCCGTCCACCGTCAGGAGGTTGACGGGGGTGCGGCGCCATTCGCCGCTCTTGCGGCCGCGGACGGCGAGGACGCGGGAGCCCCAGACGCTGATGCCGCGGCGGGTCATCCAGGCGACGGCGCGGTTGAAGACGTTCACCGTGAACCAGCCGGGCTTCATGACGTGGGTGGCGGGGGAGGAGCCGGCGGGCTGAGCGGGCTGAGCGGACATGAGGGCCTCCTACGGCTTCAAAGTGTGAGCACTGCTCTCGCTTGAGATCAGTGTGCACGGTTCGGCGCTCACAAGCAAGAGCAGTGCTCTCGTTTCGTTCCGGTGCTCTGAAAATGGCACACTGCTCTCCATGACGACCGTTCGAGGAGCCCGCGCCCGCGCCCGTATCGAGATCACCGCCGCCATCAAGGACGAGGCCCGCACCCAGCTCGCCGCCGAAGGCGCCGCCAAACTGTCCCTGCGGGCCGTCGCCCGCGAACTGGGCATGGTGTCCTCCGCGCTCTACCGGTACTTCCCCAGCCGCGACGACCTGCTCACCGCCCTCATCGTCGACGCCTACGACGCCGTCGGCGCCACCGCCGAACAGGCCGCCGCCGAGACCGAGACGCAGCGCCCCCTCGACCGCTGGACCGCCGTCTGCCGGGCCGTCCGCGCCTGGGCCGTCGCCCACCCCCACGAGTACGCCCTCATCTACGGCTCCCCGGTCCCCGGCTACAGCGCCCCGCAGGACACGATCGTCCCCGCCTCCCGCGTCGGCCTGGTCCTCATCGACATCGTCCGCCGGGCCCACACGGGCAAGGGCGTCGCCCTCCCGCCGCTCGCCGACGCCCTGCGCCCCGAGGCCGAACGCATCCGCGCCGACATCGTCCCGGACCTCCCCCCGGCCCTCGCCGTCGCGCTCGTCGCCGCCTGGGCGCAGCTCTTCGGGCTCGTCTCCTTCGAGCTCTTCGGCCAGTTCCAGCGCGTCGTCGAGGACCGCGACACCTTCTTCGCGACGGCCGCCCGACGCCTGGGCCAGGACGTGGGCCTGCTCCCGCGCGGCTGACGCCTCCCAGCGCCGACTGCGCGGCAGCCTCGACCACCCGAGGCCGACCGCTGCTCCCGGGCGGCTGCTCCGACCGCCCGAGGCCGACCGCTGCTCCCACGCGGCTCACCCGACCACCCGAGGCCGACCGCTACTCCCGCGGGAGTACGCGCGACCACCCCGCCGGGCTGACGTGCGCGCGGGGCGGTCGCGGCTAGCGTGACCGGTATGGAAGCCGGTAGGGACGAGGAGCGGCCGGGCGGGCGCCGGCGTGAGCAGCGCCGCGAGCCCCGGCGAGGGCGGCGCCACGGGCCCTGGTCCGGGCATGGCCCCGAGCCTTGGCCCAGGCCCGGCCGTGGGCTCGGGGAGTGGAAGCAGCGGAGTGGCGGCGGAGGCCTGCCCTGGCGGTCGACGGTGCTGATCGCCGTCCTCGTCATGGTGGGAACCGGGTTCTCCGCACGGAACCAGCCCGACCGGGAGGCACTCGACGCCCTCGGCAGGACCCTGCTCCTGCTCGGGGCGGTTCCGCTGCTGTTCCGTCACCGCAGGCCCGTGCCCGTGGTGTTCGCCGTCGCGGCCGTCACCCTGGGCTACCTCGCGGCGGGCTACCCGTACGGCCCGGTCTTCGTCATGATCGCCGTCGCCTGTTTCGCGGCCGTCGTCCACGGTCACCGCACCGCCGCCTGGTGGGGCATCGGCCTGGTCTGGGCAGTCCACCTGCTGCTCTCGCACTGGCTCTACCGATGGCTGCCCCCGCCCGGCGACGGGCCCGCGCCCTGGGGCCAGGAGCTGCCGGCCGCGGCGTTCGCCGTGGCCGTGCTCGCCGCCTCCGAGGTCGTCCGGGTCCGGCGCGAGCAGTGGGCGCAGCAGCGGGTCGAACGGGCCGCCGCCGAGCGGCGCCGCGCCGACGAGGAACGGCTCCGCATCGCCCGCGAACTCCACGACGTGCTCGCCCACTCGATCTCCGTGATCAACGTGCAGGCGGGCGTCGGCCTCGCCCTCCTGGACTCCGACCCGGAGCAGGCCCGCACGGCGCTGACCACCATCAAGGCGGCCAGCAAGGAGGCGCTCGGCGAGGTGAGACAGGTCCTCGACACCCTCCGTATCCCCGGTGACGCCCCCCGCGCCCCGGCCCCCGGCCTCGACCGCCTCACCGAACTCGTCGAGCAGGCCGCCGCCGCGGGCCTCACCGTCACCGTCTCGACCGGCGGCGCCCCTGCCGCCCTGCCGCCCGGCGCCGACCTCGCCGCCTTTCGGATCGTGCAGGAGGCGCTCACGAACGTGGTGCGCCACTCCGGTTCCCGTACCGCCCGCGTACGGATCGACAACGGCCCCGGACGTCTGGAGCTGACCGTCGACGACGACGGACCCGCCACCGGCACGGAAGCGGGCGGCAGCGGCAACGGACTCGCCGGAATGCGGGAGCGGGCCGCCGCTCTCGGTGGCACCATCGAGGCGGGCGCCCGCCCGGACGGCGGCTTCCGCGTCCACGCCGTACTCCCGCTCCGCCCGGAGGGAAGCACCCCGTGATCCGTGTCCTGCTCGCCGACGACCAGTCGCTGGTACGGGCGGGGTTCCGCGCGCTGCTCGACGCCCAGCCCGACATCGAGGTGGCCGGCGAGGCCGCCGACGGCGACGAGGCGGTGGACCGCGTCCGCACCCTGCGCCCCGACGTCGTCCTGATGGACATCCGGATGCCCCGGCTCGACGGTCTGGAGGCGACCCGGCGCATCACCGACGACCCGGAGCTCGGCGAGGTCCGGGTCGTCATGCTGACCACCTTCGAGCTCGACGAGTACGTCTTCGAGGCGATCCGCGCCGGCGCCTCCGGCTTCCTGGTCAAGGACACGGAGCCGGAGGAGCTGCTGCGGGCCGTGCGCGCCGTCGTCCACGGGGACGCGCTGCTCTCCCCGGGTGTCACGCGCCGGCTCATCGAGGAGTTCGCGGCCCGCTCCAAGGCCCCGGCGGCGACGGCCGCGCTCGGCGCCCTGACCGAGCGGGAGCGCGAGGTGATGGCCCTGGTGGGGATCGGCCTGTCGAACGAGGAGATCGCCCGCCGCCTCGTCGTGAGCCCGCTCACGGCCAAGACCCATGTGAGCCGCGCGATGGTGAAGCTGGGAGCCAGAGACCGCGCCCAACTCGTCGTCCTGGCCTACGAGTCGGGCCTGGTCCGCCCCGGCTGGCTGGGCTGAGGGCCTCGGAGGTCCGGGGGATTGTCAGTGCTGTGTGCGAGGCTGCTGCGCGATACGGACGATCACGATGCGAGGGGTGCGGCATGAGCAAGAAGACCGACGGAACGTTCGACCTGACGTCCTTCGAACCGGACGTGCTCGACGAAGGCCCGGGCGCCGCGTTCGGCCGCGTCCGGATCACCAAGGCCTTCCAGGGCGGCCTCGCCGGCACCAGCACCGTGCACATGCTGTCGGTGGCCGACGTCGAGGGCAGCCCCGTCGCCTATGTCGCCGTGGAGCGATTCACGGGCGAACTCGACGGCCGCAAGGGCTCCTTCGTCCTCCAGCACAGCGCGCCCGGCAGCCAGGGCGAGAAGCTCGCGATCCGTGTCGTCCAGGGGACGGGCTCCGGTGACCTCGCGGGGATCACCGGTGACCTGGAGATCATCCAGTCCGAGGACGGCGGCCACTCCTACGTACTGGAGTACACGCTGGGCTGAACCCGGCCCCGCCCCCGGCGGATCGGACAGGCCCCGGAGACGGGGGCTCAACTCCAGGTGATCGCCGAGGTCTCCCGCCACAGCCGGGCGAGCTCCTCGTCTCCGGTCAGGGTCACGGACCCGAGGGGCGCCCGGTTCCAGAGCGCCAGGTACAGGCGGTCGACGGGCCCGCTCAGCTCCGTGTCCGCAGCGGAGCCCGCGCCCCGCTCCGTCCGGGGCGGCTCTGTCGCGGACAGGTGCACGGTCCAGACGTCCCCGGTGTCCGTGGCACGCACTCGCAGGGTGCGAGGTTCGGCGGTACGCACCCGGCTGCGGTCGCGGGCGTGGAAGGCGCGGAACAGTTCGTCGATGCCGTCGGCGGCGATCGCCGGATCCACCGGCCCCGGCCCGCTGGGGAGCGCGGACTCGGCGTCGGCGCGGTGGACGGTCGTCTCGTGGGCCTGCCGCCGTGCCCAGAAGGCGAGCGCGGAGGGTGCCGGGAGGAAGGTCCAGCACTCCAGTGCCTCGGGCGCCGCGTGCAGGGCGGCGACAAGACGCGCGTGTCCCTCGCGGAAGTACGTCAGCAACTCCTCGCCGTCGAGGGTCGTCTCGCCGTCGCCCGGGTGGTACGCGGTGCGCGCCTCGGCCACGAAGGTCGTGGCCCAGCGGTGCACCATGGCCGTGTGCCGCACGAGGTCCCGGACCCGCCACCCCGGGCAGGTCGGCACCTCGGCGTCGAGGCCGGCCTCGGCGGCCGCGTCCGCGAGGCCACGGCCGGCCGATTCCAGCGCCTCGACGTACTCCGTGATCTTCAGGGTGTCCATGGGGCGCATTCTGGCACCCCCGGGTCAACTCTCCCGGCTCACGCCCGCGTTGCGCGCCCAGTAACCCATGGCCGCCGCGCCGCCCGCGAGTACGGCGACGGTCGTGAGGGCCACCGGAAGGGAGAGCCAGTCGGCGAGGAAGCCGATCGAGGGCGGGCCGAGGAGCATGCCCCCGTAACCGAGGGTGGAGGCCGTCGCCACGCCGCCGGGGCCGGCGATCGCTCCGGCGCGGGCCACGGCGACGGGGAAGATGTTGGCGAGGCCGAGGCCGGTGACGGCGAAGCCGAGGAGCGTGGCCCAGACGTTCGGCGCGAGCGAGCCGAGCAGCATCCCCAGGGCGGCGACGGCGCCGCCCGTGACCAGGGTGCGGGTCTGGCCGAGGCGTTCGAGCAGGGCGGTGCCGGAGAGGCGCCCGGCGGTCATGGTCAGCGCGAAGACGGAGTACCCCGCGGCGGCCACGCCCGGATGCGCGTGCAGGTCCTGCGTGAGATGGAAGGCGCCCCAGTCGGCCAGGGCGCCTTCTCCGTACGCCGTGCAGAGCGCGATGACACCGAAGACGAGAACCGTACGGCGCGCGCCGGAGGACCCGGAGCCGGAGGACCCGGAGCCGGAGGGCTTGGAGCCGGACGGCGCCGGAATTGTCTCGGGAAGCACGGGGGAGGGGTGACGCAGGAGTACGGGCCCGGCGGCGGCGGTCAGGGCGAGACCGACCACGGTGAGGCCGAGGAGATGGGTCGTGGGGGACAGGCTCCCGGCGAGCAGTCCGCCCAGGCCCGCGCCGAGCATGCCTCCCAGGCTGAACGCGGCGTGGAAACTCGGCATCACCGGCCGCCGCAGCGCGGCCACGAGATCCACGGCGGCACTGTTCATGGCGACGTTGATCCCCCCGTACGCGGCGCCGAAGACGAGCAGGACGAGGCCGAGCGCGAGCGGGGACCGGGTGAGCGCGGGAAGCGCGACCGACAACGACAGGAGGACACCGGTGGCGACCGTCACGGCGTGGGAGCCGTACCGGCGGCAGAGCCGCCCGGTCAGCGTCATCGTGATCACGGCGCCCGCGGACACCCCGAGGAGGGCGAGGCCGAGGTCGCCGGCCGAGGCGCCGGTCTGCTGCTTGACGGCGGGGATCCGGACGACCCAGCCGGCGAACAGGAAGCCGTCGAGGGCGAAGAAGAGGGTCAGGGCGGAGCGGAGGCGGGACAGGGAGCGGGTGGCGGTGTCTCCGCCGGGACCCCCCGATACGGCCGTCCGTACTTTGTTTAGTAGCGGCACAAACTCAGAATAGGGTCCACCGGGGGCGGCAATCAAGCGCGGCGCCCACGGCGAGCCCCGAGGTGCGGCACCCGCCCCCGTGATCCACCTACGCCCGGGGCCACTCCGCCCGCCCGATCATGGGAGACTCACCCCCATGAACGGCAAGGCGACGACGACCCGGACACGGCTGGACAGGGGGCGTAACGCGCTCGGCCCCGCGCTGGAACTGGTGCACACCGGCAGGGCCCCGACCCGGGCCGTCCTCACCGCCGAACTCGGCGTCACCCGAGCCACGGCCGGCGCCGTCGCCGCCGAGCTGGAGGCCCTCGGCCTGATCCGCGTCGACTCCAACCCCGGTGCCGCCGCCGGCTCCCAGGGGCGGCCCTCGCACCGCCTGGCCGTCGACGAGAAGGGCCCCGTCGCCCTCGCCGCCCAGGTCCACGCGGACGGCTTCCGCGCCGCCCTCGTCGGCCTCGGCGGCACCATCGTGGCCACGGCCCCCGGCTGCGTCACCGTCTCCGCGGACCCCGCCCAGGTCCTCGGCGCGGTGGTCGACGCGGGCGCCGCGCTCCTCGCCGAGAGCGGCCGCCGCTGCGTGGGCGCGGGCCTCGCCGCGCCCTCCGCCGTCGCCGAACCCGAGGGCACGGCCCTCAACCCGCTCCACCTCGCCTGGCCGGCCGGAGCGCCGGTCCGGGAGATCTTCGCCGAGCGCGTACGGGCCGCCGGCATCGAAGGCCCCGCGTTCACCGGCAACGACGTGAACCTCGCCGCGCTCGCCGAGCACCGCCACGGCGCGGGGCGCGGCGCGAGGGACCTGCTCTGCGTGGCGACGGGCCACCGCGGCGTCGGCGGGGCGCTGGTCCTCGACGGCCGTCTGCACACCGGCAGTTCGGGCCTGGCCCTGGAGGTCGGCCACCTCACGGTGAACCCCGAGGGCCGTCCCTGCCACTGCGGCAGCCGCGGCTGCCTGGACGTCGAGACGGACCCGCTCGCGTTCCTCACGGCGGCGGGCCGGACCCCCGGCCCCGAGGTCTCCCTGCTCCAGCAGTCCCGTGACCTGCTGCGCACCAGCCCCGACGACCCGGGTGTCCGGGTCGCCGTCGGGGAGCTGATCGACCGCCTGGGTCTGGGCCTTGCGGGCCTGGTGAACATCCTCAACCCGGACCGGATCATCCTCGGCGGGCTCCACCGCGAGCTCCTGGACGCGGACCCCGAGCGGCTCCGTGCGGTGGTCGCGGACCGCAGTCTGTGGGGCCGCAGCGGCGGGGTGCCGATCCTCCCGTGCACCCTGGACCACAACAGCCTGGTGGGCGCGGCCGAACTGGCCTGGCAGCCGGTGCTGGACGACCCGCTGGCGGCCCTGGGCCGCGAGGCGGCCTGAGGGCGAACCCCGCCATGTACCCCCGCCCCCGCCCCCGGCAACCGGTTGCGGTTCGCATCGCGAACTAATACGGTTCGTATCACGAACTTAATGAGTCGTGGGGGAAGGACGAGACAATGACCGAACGACAGGTGGTCTTCGGCTTCGGCGCGCACAGTGGCTTCGAGGACGGCCCGGAGCTGCTGCGCCGCGTGCGGCAGGCCGACGACGACGGGCTCGACCTCTTCTCGCTGTCGGACCATCCGTACCTCGGCGGACGCCTGGACGCGTACGCCTCCCTGGGCTTCCTCCTGGGCCGTACGACGCGGATCGCGGGCTTCGCCAACGTCACCAACCTGCCGACCCGCCCCGCCCCGGTGCTCGCGCGGACGGTCACGACGCTGTCGGCGCTCAGCGAAGGCCGGGTCGTGCTGGGCATGGGCGCCGGCGGGCTGTGGGACCGGATCGCCGACATGGGCGTGCCGAAGCTCTCGCCGGGCGAGGCCGTCGAGGCCTTCGAGGAGGCCATCGTCCTGATCAAGAAGCTGTCGGGCGGGGGCCCGCCGGTCACGTTCGAGGGCCGTCACCACCGGGTGCGCGACCTGGAGACCACGCCCGTCGCGGCCCCGCCGGTCTGGACCGGCTCGAACGGCCGCAAGTCCCTGGCCGCGACGGGCAGGGTGGCGGACGGCTGGATCCCCGGCCACGCGGCGGACTGGCTCAGCGAGCGGTACCGGACCTCGCGGCCGGTCATCGACGAGGCGGCGGAGTCGGTGGGGCGCGACCCGCAGGAGATCCGGACGGTCTACAACCTCCCGGGGCGCATCACGGAGCGGCCCCTGGCGGCCACCCGCGATGGGGAGGGGCGCTGGATCGGAGGCTCGGCCGACCAGTGGGTGGAGGAGCTGACCGGAGCCGTCCTGGACCACGACGCGTCGGGCTTCATCCTGTTCTCGCCGGGCGGCGGCGCGCAGGACGTCGACGCGCTGGCCCGCTGGGGCGGTGAGATCGTCCCGGCAGTGCGCGAGGCACTGGCGAAGGAACGCGGCTGACGAGCTGCAGCCTGCCGGAAGGGGTCACCCCTGAACACCCCCGGGATCAGGACGCCCCTCCGCGAGCGCGGCCAGCCGGTCGAGGGCCATGCGCGTGCCGGTCTCGTTCTCGGCGGCCGGAACGGCGTCCGGGACCCCCTCGTGGACGACCCGCACCTCGGTCCCGCCGCCGATCTCGGTCAGCGTCGTCGTGACGATCATGGTGCCGTGCAGCAGGGGGTCGGGCGTCTCGAACTCGATGCTCTCGACGACCCGTTCGTACGGGACGAGCTCCAGGAAGGTGCCGTGATAGGTATCGGTGCGGGCCCCCGACTTCCCGGCGCCGTCGGGCGACTCGTATCGCAGCGACACCCGGAAGGCACCCCCCTCGCGCGCCTCGAAGGCGTGGACCTCGCAGGTCATGCCGTACGGAACCCGCCAGCGGGCGACGGCGTCCGGATCGAGGAGCGAGCGGTAGACGACCGAGGCGGGGGCGGCGATGTGCCGGGACACGCGCGTGGTGTACACGCCTCTCAGGTTATGTCCGCACCGGGGAGGCCGCCGCCCGAAAACGGGTAGGCGGCGGACGCGGCACGGCGTAACGTTCCGCTTCATGATCACTTCCGACTCGGCGACCGAACTCCCTCCGCGTCTCGGCAGCCTCACCTTCCACGGCCCCCTCTCCGAGGCCCGGGCCACCCGCCTGATCGAGCGGCTCGCTGCCACCGCGCCCGCCGATGCGCTCGACATCGGCTGCGGCTGGGGCGAGTTGCTCCTGCGCCTCCTGGAGGCGGCCCCGGCCGCGAAGGGCGCCGGGATCGACATCAACGCCGAGGACCTGGCCCGCGGCCGGGCGCTCGCCGAGGAGCGCGGGCTCGCGGACCGCGTGACCTTCGTCGAGGAGTCGGCGCTCGGCACGGACCGGGGCCCCGTGGACGCGGTCCTCTGTCTCGGGTCGAGCCAGGCGCTCTGCGACCCCGAGCTGCCGTACGACCCCGCGGCCGTCCTGCGCGAACTGCGCCGGCTCGTCCGGCCCGGCGGGCGGGTGGTGCTCGGCGAGGGCTTCTGGGAGCGCACGCCGACGGAGACGGAGCTCGCCGGGATGTGGCCCGGTGCGAGCACCGGCGACCACTTCTCCCTCGGGGCCCTCGTCGACCTCGCCATCGAGGCGGGATTCCGTCCGGCGTGGATCGAGACGGCGAGCGCCGAGGAGTGGGAGGAGTTCGAGTCCGGCTACCGGTACGACACCGAGGTCTGGCTCGCCGCGAACCCCGACCACCCGCTCGCCGCGGAGACGCGCGAGCGCGTCGACCGGCAGCGCTCCAACTGGCTGAACGGCTACCGGCGCGTGCTCGGCATCGCGTACCTCACGCTCGTGGCGGTGGCCTGAGGGTGGAAGCCCGGCCCTGACGGCCGCTCACCACTGCCGCCCGGCACCCAAGGCCGCCCGGCCCGGCGCCGAAAGATGCAGCACCCGGAAGCGCTCGCCCTCGTCGGCGGGCGCCTCCGGGCCCGCCCACAGGGTGAAGGTGAGCAGCTCCCAGTGGCGCGGGTCCACCGCGAGGGCGGAGGCCACCACCCCGTCCCGCCGCGCCTCGCGCGCGTGCCGGGCCACGGCCTCCGTCACGGCCTCGCCCGGCGGGACCGCCTCGCCGAGCGGGGTCCTGCGGCGCGTCGCGGCACCCGGCGCCGACGCGGCCGCCGGCCCCTCCTCGTACGACAGGCCGGTCCAGTGCTGCACCACGGGCCGGCCGAAGTCGTTGACGAGGCCCTGGAAACCCGGGCCCCAGAGGAAGGAGTTCATGCCCTCGGGGGTGGCCCACAGGTAGAACGGCGCGTACTGGTTCACGGGTGATCCGGCGTCCCGCTCCCGGACCAGATAGGCCTTCAGGCCGAGCCCGGGGAAGGCGTCCAACAGATGGCCCTTGGTCGCCACCCGCTTGTGGATGATCTCTATGTCGTAGTCGGCGGGCAGGGCTGTATGGGCACCCTTGCATGTAGTGCACGTTTGAGGGAAGGGAGTGCCCGTGCCGCAAATCGACCTGTACTTGCGTAAGTCCGCGATCACGCGTCAGCGCGAGCGCGCGCTGACGTTCCGGGCTCAGGAGGATCGGGGACGCAAGTGGGCCACGGAGAACGGGTACGCGGTCCGGAAGGTCTGGGCAGACAACCTGAGCGCTTACAGCGACACAGTGCGCCCGGAGTTCGAGCCGTCGTGTGCCGCGAACTCTCCTCCGCGCCTCGACTGGCTCCGTCACGGGGGCGACGACTTCAAGCGCTGTCCACCGGACGGCGCTTCTTCTTTTTGCCGGTACCCGACCGAACGGCTGGACGGCTGGACGACAGAACAGCGGAGACATCATGCGAACCCTTGACGTACTGACGCCCCCTCGCCGGACGTGCCCTGACTGCGAACGCAGCCTCCCTGTGACATCTGACCACTTCCATAAGGGCAGCCTTCGTGCCGACGGCTTCACTCGACGGTGCGCTGACTGCCGGAACGCCATCGCCCGCGAGCGATACGCGCAGGCGCCTGAGGAATGCGCTGCGCGTGTGCGTGAGCGCCGACGCGAGCGCACGGCGTACTTCGAGGCCGTAGGCCTGTACGAGGCCGCCTGAGAGGCGTACAGCCCAACCCCAGAGCTCCTGTCCGTTGGCGGGGCTCAGCCATTACCACCCAAGAGAGGCCAGATGAACGAGAACCCGGAGCTTGCTGCCGCCCTGGCGCAGGTCCCAGACATCAAGCGCACCGCTGACGTCCATGAGACGGCGACGAAGCTCCTGGCGCAGCACCCGGCCGGCGAGGAGCCGCAGGAGGCGCGACAGCGGGTCATCAGGGAGACGGTCCACGACTTCGCGAGCACCGGCGCATGGCCGGTAAACGCAGGCGAGCGTGCCGCCACGGCGTACACGGAGGCGCTTGCGTGGGAATCAGAGCGCATCGCACTGCGAGAGGCTGTGGAGTTCACCCAAGAGCTTGCCGCGGACACGCGTGACGCGCTGTCAGGCGAGGCGCTCGCGTTTCTGGGACGACGCCTGACTGACGTCCTGAGTGACGCGTAGAGCGCCGCTGAGAAGCTCGGAGACGTCGCCACGGCCGACGAGGCGATCCGGGCAGGCGGTAGCGTCCTGCGGGCTTGGAGCACCCTTCAGGGGCTTGTGACTGACGTCGCGAACGTGCGTGCGGCACAGTGGGAGATCCTCGTCCCGCCGCTTCGCCGTCACCAGTGGGCCGGCGACGACCCGAACCGGAGCAAGCTTCAGGCGTGGAGGCGCGCCGGGCATGGTGAGGTGACTGGGCTTCGCTTGGACGGGGTACCAGAGTTCGCGCTCGACGCGATGCGGCATCGCCGTTACACGGTCAACTACGTTTCCTGGCTTGCCCGTTCAGGTGCCGCTTACATGCCGGAGTCCGATGTGGCGGACGAGGTGGAAGCCTCTGCGCCCGCTCCCGTGGTCTATGACGATCACGGCCCCGTGCGCGACATGTCGCCCATCGAGACGCCCATCCCCGCGCCGAAGCCTGCCGACGTCTTCCCGCACTCCCGCGCGGCGCACATGGACTTCAGCGCTCCGGCGCCTGAAGCGCCGACGGCGAACGCCACTCCAGGCGACCCCGTACCGCCGACCTACCGCTACTGACAGAGAGGTCCCACATGGAACCCGAAGAGAACCCACAGCAGCCACACCCCGCCGAACTGGAGCTCGCCCGACTCCGCGCCGGCCTCGCTGCCGGCCTGACCGTTGAGCAGAGCGAGCGACTCCGAGGAAGTACGGTCGAGGAGTTCGCGGCCGACGCTCAGGCCTTCGCTGCGGAGTTGAGTGCAGCCAATCCGACGTCGCCCGCACCGCGATCCGGCGGAAACTGCGGATCCGACGTCGGGAGTGGTGGCGGCACGGTCGCGGCCGGCGCTGCCGCATATCGAGCCGCGCACGGCCTGGACGACGACGGCAGGCGGCCGGAAAAGAAGCCGGGGCCGACCGGTAACCGCAATCCGTTCGCGGAGAATGGTTACACCCTGGAGCGCTGAGCGGTTAGATCCGTCGGAGGGGCAACCCTTGCCGGGCTGCCCCATCCCGAGGCATTAGCCGCGCTTGAGGTACTGGAGCACGATAAGGCCCGCCCCAGCGACGGCGATAGAGGCAGTTCCGGCCTTGGTGACAGCATCAAGGATGGCGTCACCAAGTTGGGTGACGACAATAAAAGAGAGAAGGCCGACCACAACGCTAACGAGGGCCACGATGATGAGATCGCGAACCGGGTGTGCGCAGGTAGTGGTGGTGCCGCTGGACGTCACGCTGTTTCCTCCCGAGTGTCACTGACGCATATGCATGGAGACGCACCTCACCTATGGGTGAAGTCTCCAGTCGGGAGCTGACAAGCCAGCTCCCGAGCCTGCGCCGTGATGGCGAGGCCAATGAACGTCAGTTGGACGCCTTTCGAATTCGGGAAGGGTTAGGCGCGTGCGAAGGTTTCCAGCCGGTACACGCAGTCGGCAACATACAGTATGGGCAACGGAGTTGCAACGGGCGGTAGTTCGGCAACTGAGCCGCGAGCCGGCTTCACGGCCAAGATCGACTAGCCAGGCCAGGGGGGTGACCCCCAGCCGGCCCCCCCAGACCGTACAGGTGCTGGTCCTCTCTGTCTGTACGGGTCTGGGGATCCGGCGCAAGGTGCCTCCTGGGGCCCTCTAGAGGCCCCTCAGGCGCCCGCCAGGGGCTCTCCGACGATCCGCATGCGATGGATCGCGCCTCCTGAACGATCAAGAATCCTGCGGCGACGGCCTGATGAAGTGTGGCGTCGTCGCAGGTCAGAGCACGTATAGCCGTTACACCCCGAAGGGCTCGTAGCCAATGTGCTACGGGCCCTTCGGTGTTTCCCCAGACACTTGAGAGGTACTCAATGCCCGCTGACCCGACCGAGCCATGTGCCCGTCAGGGCTGCACCTTCCTGCCCCTACTCGTGCCAGTACGTGACTGGCTCCTGCCGACGAACTTTTGTAGCGACGCCTGTGCTGACTTCATGTGGCTGGAGCGCACTCTTGCTGCCGCTCCCGTCGTCGACGCGACGCCGGATGCACTGGTGGCCATGGAGGAGCTGCGTCAGCTCCTCGACGCACGCCAGGAGCCCAACGACGTCGGACCGCTGGTGAAGTTCTGATGGCAACCGACATGGACATCGTCGGTACTACCGGCGTTGACGTGGTGCCGATCGCGCCCAACTTCCACCGGAAGCTGGAGCGCATCGTCATTCCTGCCGCGGACCGAGTCGGGCAGCAAGCGGGCCGGATCCTGGGGGATCACATTGCTGACGCGATGGTCCGACAGGTAACTCCCGCGCTCTCACAGTCGATCAACTCCGGCGGACGTGCAGCCGAAGCGTCGGCGACGAGGCAGGGATCCGACGCCGGCGGCGCCTTCGCTCGATCGCTGAAAGCCAAGCTGACGATTGCGTTCCGATCGATGCCCCGACTTGAAGTCGGCATCAGCGACACGGGCGTGGCGCCGAACTTGCCCGCCTCCGCGCTCGTATGGAGACCCTGGCGGGCAAGACGATCGGCGTCGACGTCTCGGTGGCAGCTGCTGAAGCAGAGATTCGCCGCATCGAGGCGGAGCTCGAACGGCTCGGAGCCTCCCACCCGAATGTGGCCGTCCGAGCCGACACGGCGACCGCCCGCGCGGCGCTCGCTGAGCTCCGGGCAGAGATCGCGGCCGTGGATGCCACTGACGTCGACTTGGACGTCCACGTCGACACGACTGGCGCCAGATCGGCGCTGATGTCGCTCGGGATCCAGATGGCCGCCCTGATGGCCATCCCTGTGGGCCCTGTCATTGCCGCGGGGCTTGGTGCTGTCGTCTCCATGGCGACGGCTGCGGGAGCCGGCATCGGAGCTTTCGCACTGGCGTCCGTCCCCGCCGTCAAGGGCGTGGCGGAAGCGTTGAAGGCGCAGACGGCCGCGCAGGAGGACGCCGCCAACGCTGCCGTCCGTGGCGCAGCTTCGACCGCTCGTGCAGCGTCTCAGGCCGCATCGCAGGCACTCCAGATGGCAGGCGCACAGGCGTCCCTCGCGACGGCTCATCGGAACGCGGAGCGCCAGATTGTCCAGTCGAACCGGGCAATCGAGGACGCCGAACGAGCCCTCGCGCAGACCGGCATTCGTGTCGCTGAGCAGCGCCGGCAGGCGGCCGAGAACGTCGAACGCGCGGAGCGTTCCCTCGCTGACGCCACCCGCGACGCTCTGAAGGCGGAGGCAGATCTCGCCACAGCTCGCCGCGAGGCTGCGAAGGAACTGGCAGACCAGCGTAAGGAGCTATCTGCCCGCCTGGAGGACTCCTCGCTCAACGAGCGGGACGCCGTCCTCCGCGTCAAGGAAGCGCAGGAGGAACTGGCCCGGGTCATGAAGGACCCGAAGGCCACGCAGCTCCAGCGCGACCGTGCGCAGCTCGCGGCCGACGAGGCGGAGCACAATCTCCAGCGGCAGCGCAAGGAGATTGCGGAGCTCAAGACGGAGACGCTCCGCGCGTCGAAGGCCACCATCGCTGGCTCTGAGCGTGTCATCAGCGCTCAGGAGCGCGTGGCCGATGCGCAGCGGAAGGTCAAGGATGAGGCGAAGTCCCTCGCCGACGCGCAGAGGGCCGCTGCTCGGGCACAGGTCCAGGCGGCGCAGGAGCTCACCGACGCTCAGCGTCGTGTGGCGGACGCGGTGGAGAACTCCGCCAACGCTCAGGTAGCGGCTGCGGAAGCCATCGCGTCCGCGGAGCGTGGCGTAGCGGCTGCCCGCCTGTCGGGTGCCTCCGCGACGTCGACGGCGATCACGAAGCAGGACGAGTATCTCCGGGCACTGGCCAAGCTGACGCCGGCACAGCGCGAGCTCTACGACTCGATCGCAGGCCCGCAGGGCATCAAGACCGCCTTCAAGGACTGGTCGACGTCGCTCCAGCCACAGGTGCTCCCGGCAACGGGCAACGTCACCGGCCCCCACCTTCACCTGGAGGCGCGGAAGAACGGCGTCAGCGTCGACCCCATGCCGTTCCTGACGGGTGGCGGGGGAGGCGGCTCCGGCGTCGAACGCTGGAGGACCGTCGTTCTCCAGGCACTCCGGATGACTGGCAACCCGGCGCAGTACGCGGACCTCACGCTTCGACGGATGAGTCAGGAGTCGGGCGGCAACCCGAACGCCGTCAACAACTGGGACATCAACGCGAAGAACGGCACGCCGTCGGTTGGCCTTATGCAGGTCATCAAGCCGACCTTCGAGGCGTGGGCCGGTCACATGCGGAACGTCGGCCCGAAGCTTTTCGGAGTGTCGACGAACCCCCTGGCGAACGTCTACTCGTCGATGCGCTACGCCATGAGCCGCTATGGCTCTCTCCCGACGGCGTACAACCGCCCCGGCGGATACGCGACGGGTGGCTTCCCCGGAGTCGGCGAACTCGCGTGGGTTGGCGAGCACGGGCCGGAGTTGGCAAACGCGCTGACCTACGGACGCATCACCTAACGCACACCATCACGCGCCCCGCGGAACCCGACATGGGCCGCGGGGCGCCCCCATCTCTGAGAGAGGTATCACCATGAACGCCACTACGCCGATCAAGGCTCAGCCAACGCTGTGCGCGCACTGCGGCTCGGCCGTGCCGCAGACTGAGGGAACGGGCCGGCTGAAGCGCTACTGCACTCCCGAACACGGACGGCTCTGGCGACGCCACATGCGGGCACTGGGCTTCCCGGTCTAGGCGCTCTTGACGGCCGCTCCCGCAGGCGTGATGGTCGTAGAACTCTGCGCAACTTCAACGACCTTGGAGCAGCCATGTCGCTACGTTACGTAGGTAAGGACCCGAACAGCGAAGAGGAGAACTGCCCGAGCGTCCTCGTCGACGAACAGACGGGGGACTACGTCCTCCAGGGCTGGACGGCGGATGACGTGACCGTCACGCAGTGCGAGCAGTTCGGCCCGATCGCGCTGAACGAGTCCGTGATCCGAATCCCCGCGCGGATGACAGAGCTGCTGAAGGAGGCGATTCGTGTCAACGAGCATCCCGACGTTCGCTGAGCTCTTGGCCAAGACGTCGCGTCACGCTCTGCACCTGGAGATGCGAGACGTCTATGGCGTCGAGTCGGAGGACGTGGCCTTCGCCCAGTGGAAGGCGGGGGCGGCGCGAGACTTCAGCGACCGCTCGTCCTGGTGGTCGAACTTCCACCAGCTCATTGCCGACAGCGTGGGCAGGGGTGTTCAGGTACGCAGGGCGCGTGTCATCTCTGAGCCCGTCTCGGACTACATCCGGTTCGAGCACGCTGGAACGGTGAAGAATCTTGCCGCAGGTGAAGACGTCCGGTGGCTATCCAGGAGCGCCGCATCGGACATCATGCTCCCTGGTAACGACGTGTGGATCTTCGACGACTTCGCGCTGAAGTTCGGGATCTTCGACGGCGACGGCCGCCACGTCGGAGGCCAGATGTCCTACGATGCCGACCTAGTTCAGCGGTGCACGAACGCGTTCAACATCGTGTGGGAGCGCGGTACTCCACACAGCGAGTTTGAGATCTGAGGCATGTCTGAAGCCCCGTCCGCCCGCATAGAAGAGGCTCGCCAGCGCGTTGCTAAGCGTCTTCGCGATCTTCGCCTAGACGCAGGGCTGACGGGGCAGGACATCGTCGAGCGCACGGGTTGGCAGAAGTCGAAGGTGTCCCGGCTTCAGAACGCTGTGACGCCCCCGTCTACTGACGACGTTCGCATGTGGTGCCGTGTTTGCGGGGCCGAGGATCAGGCGCCCGACATCATCGACGCAGCGCGTACCGCGGACAGCATGTACTCAGAGTGGAGGCGTCGGAACCGCCACGGGCTGAGGTCCATGCAGGTTGCGCGGGCGAGCATCCACCGTGACACGGCACAGCTGAGGGTGTACAGCTCCACGCTCATCCCCGGCTTGCTCCAGACACGTGCCTACGCCGTGGCGCTTCTCGCAGACATCGCACGCACAAAGCGCATCCCCGACGACTCTGAGGCGGCTGCGGATGCGCGCGTTGAGCGGTCGAACATCATCCGGGAGCCCGGCCGCACCTTTGCTTTCGTAGTGGAAGAGGCGGCACTCCGGCGTCATGTTGGAGGCCCGGACGTGATGACCGAGCAGCTTCTCCACCTACTCGACGCCGCCCGGTACCCCGCCGTCTCGTTGGGCGTCATTCCTGCCGGCGCGCCTGCCCGGTGGCCGCTGGAGACATTCACGGTGTACGACGACGAGAAGGTGTTCGTCGAGCTCCTCACGGCCGCACTGACGATCACTGCACCGTCGGAGGTAGCGCAGTACGTAGAGGCCCACCTTGAAATGACGCGTGCTGCCGTCTTCGGTCCGGACGCATATCGGATCATCGCGGGGGCCATTCCCGCGCCGTCGTAAGCCGCGTAGAACTCCATAGAACTGCGTGGAACCGAGCAAGCCACGCCCCCTACCGTCAGAGACGAAGAGGGGACGGTGCGCAATGGCGGAAGAACAGTGGCAGCCGATGAAGAGTCGGTATGCAGTCGACTCAGAGGGACGTATCGGCCGGGTCGTCGAGCGATACGCGGGCAGCGTGTACTTGCGTCCCCCAGGGGGAGGGCGGGAGTGGACCGCGCCGCCCGAGTCGCTCCGCGCCCCGACGCCCGCGGAAATGGCACAGGTGCGCATCTTCACCACTCCTGTGCCAGCGGTGGAGTCGTGAGCGCCGTTCTGCGGTTCGTGGAGCATCGAATCACGAGACACCCCGACTCTGAGCCGACCTTCACCGCCCGGTGTCTTAACCCGGATTGCGGCTGGTCCGTTGCCCCCACGGCTGACGGGGAACGGGCCGACGTCGACTGGATGAAGCACAAGGGACGGACAGGGCACAGCATCTTCGCCCGGACATGCGAGACCGTCGCGGTCGTCGTCCCGGCCGAATAGAGCTCCGCTCCTTCGACGCTTGGGGAAGCTCTTCGGAGGAGCGGGTTAGACCCGCGCGGTGCGGCTCGCGACCGCCCGCGTCGGGAGCGGGCGGGGGTGCCCGGTGAGGTCGGAGTGCCCCCGTCCGTGCAATACCCGACGTATCGACGAGAGGGGAATCCACCATGGCCAAGCGGCCGGAGTTCGAATTCGTCAAGACCGAGGCGTGCCGGGATGCGCGCGTGGGGAATTGCCCGGAGGTGGCAACCAACGTCCCGGGCGTCGTCGCCCTCCGGGACAGCAACAACCCGCTTCACGTCCTGGAGTACTCTGCGGCGAACTGGGCGGTTCCGTCGGCCGCCGTCAAGGCCGGCGAGTACGACCTGACCGACTGAGAGGTCACCATGCCGCAGTGTCCCCGGTGCGCCCAACTGGGCCTTCAGGATCCTGTCTCCGGGGCTCTGTGGTGCGCGGCGTGCGGGTCGTTCTACGGCCTCCAGCAAACCCCCTGTAGCGGCCTGTGGAGCCAGCGAACGCACGCAACTCGTAGCCCGGTCCGTCGGCGAGCGCACTGACTCTGACGGGCCCCTGACTGCCCCTGTCGTCCTTCTCCCCAGTGGAGGGCGGCGGGGGCTTCTTCATGTTTGCGCAGGTCACCGACCGTGGTAAAAGGGTGTCCCGTTGACTAGGGTGATCTCGTACTGCATCGCGTGCAAGGCAAGAACTCCGATTCTCCGGGTGTCAGGGGTCAGACCGAGGCGGCGCGCGGGCGGAGCAGGGCGAGCAGACCGCGTACGGCGGTGTCGAAGGGCGCCCGCGAACCGGTCGCGCGGGCCAGCACGTACCCGCCCTGCACGGTCGCGAGCACGGCCGCCGCGATCTCCTCCGGATCGAGGGGTCCGCTCAACTCGCCGCTGTCCAGGCCCTCCTGGACGACCTCGGCGATCCGGCCGCGCACCCGGCCGAGCACCTCCTCGACGGGCGCGCGCAGCTCCGGGTCCGCGATGACCTCCGGGTCCATGGTCAGCCGCCCCACCGGACAGCCGCGCAGGACGTCGCGCTCGCGCAGCAGATACGCCTCGATGCGGGCGTACGCCGGACCCGCACCGCCCAGGACCGCCTCGGCCGCCGCCCCCAGCTCCTCGGCCGAGCGCCGGATCGCGGCGAGCGCCAGGTCCTGCTTGCCGGCGAAGTGGTGGTACATGCTGCCCTGACCGGCCCCCGCCGCCTGCTGGACGGCCTTGGGGCTGGTACCGACGTAACCCCGCTCCCACAGCAGCTCGCGGGTCGCCTCGATCAGCCGCTCCGAGGTGTTCATGCTCATGACGGCACTGTACATACCAGTAGGTACAGAACGGAAGGAGCCCGAAGGCGCCCGCCGTACTCCCGCCGTCGTACGCGAGAAGCCGCTGCCCGTACGACGACCCGGACCCCCTCCCGGAGCGAGTCTCGAATCACCACCGGAGACCACCGAGGAGCTGAACCCTCATGAACACACTCGCCCACGCCGGCCCCGGCCCATGGGTCCTCTTCTTCCCCCTCGTCTGGGCCGCCGTCGTCATCGGGATCATCACCGTGGCCCGCCGAGCCGGCTGGCGCCGCGGACGCGACTTCCGGCCCGGCGGGGACTTCCGCCGCGACAACGGACCGGACGAGAACTCGCCCATCGCCCTGCTCGGCCACCGCTTCGCGGCCGGAGAGATCGACGAGGACGAGTACTGGCGGCGCCTGAGCGTCCTGGAGGAGCAGTTCGGCCGCGCCGCCAACCCCAAGGGGCGACGGACATGACCACTCCCGCCCCGCTCCCCGCCGCCCGCGTCGTCGACGCCGTGAAGGTCTACGGGCGCGGCGACACCGAGGTCAGGGCCCTGGACGGGGTGAGCGTCGACTTCCCCGCCGGCCGCTTCACCGCCGTCATGGGCCCGTCGGGCTCCGGCAAGTCCACCCTGATGCACTGCGCCGCCGGACTCGACACCCTCACCTCCGGCGCCGCCCTCGTCGGCGACACCGACCTGTCCACGCTCGACGACCGGCGCCTGACCCTGCTGCGCCGCGACCGGATCGGCTTCGTCTTCCAGGCCTTCAACCTGCTGCCGACCCTCACGGTCGCCGAGAACATCACCCTCCCGCTCGACCTCGCGGGACACACCGTCGACCGGGAGAGATTCGACCGGCTCGTCGACACCGTCGGTCTGCGTGACCGGCTCCACCACCGGCCGAGCGAACTCTCCGGAGGCCAACAACAACGCGTCGCCGTCGCCCGGGCCTTCGCCGGCGACCCCGACGTCGTCTTCGCCGACGAACCCACCGGCAACCTCGACTCCCGCTCCGGCGAGGAGGTCCTCCGCCTGCTCGGCCGTACGGTCCGCGACACCGGTCGCACCGTCGTCATGGTCACCCACGACCCGGTCGCCGCCGCCCACGCCGACGAGGTGATCTTCCTCGCCGACGGCCGGCTCGTCGACCGCATGACGGGCCCCACGGCGGACCGCGTCCTCGACCGGATGAAGGCCTTCGACGGGGGAGCGGCGGTACCCGCCCTGACCCACGGAGGCGCGCCATGAACACCCCCGCCACCCTCCGCCTCGCCCGCTCCTCGCTCCGGGCGCACCGGCGCCGCTTCCTCGGCACCTTCGCCGCCGTCCTCCTCGGCGTCGCCTTCCTCACCGGCACCCTCGTCATGGGCGACACCCTCCGCGCGAGCTTCGACTCGATGTTCACGAGCGCCACCCGCGGCACCGACGCCATCGTCCGCAGCTCCGTCACCGTGACCGCCGCGGGCGAGACCCAGGGCACCCGCGGCCCCGTCGACGCCGCCCTCGCCGAGCGCCTCTCCCGGGTACCCGAGGTCGCCGCCGCCGCGCCGCGCATCGAGGGCGCGGGCCAGCTCCTCTCCGCCGACGGCAGCCCCGTCGGCGGCAAGGGCCCGCCCACCCTCGCGGGCAACTGGATCGCGGACCCCGCCCTCAACCCGTACCGCCTCGCCGAGGGCCGCGAGCCGAGCGCCCCCGGCGAGGCCGTCGTCAACCGGGGCGCGGCGAAGACGGCCGGTCTCGCCATCGGCGACACCACCGTCCTGCGCACCCCCGACCCGGTGAAGATCACCGTCGTCGGCCTGGCCACCTTCGGCGGCGCGGACGGCATGGGACAGGTCACCTGGACCGGTCTCACCCGCGCCGACGCCGAGAAGTACCTGACGGCGCACCCCGGGGAGGCGACGAGCATCGCCGTACGCGCCGGGCCCGGCGTCTCCCAGGAAGAGCTGGTCGCCGCGCTGACGCCGGCCCTCCCCGACGGTGTCGAGGCGATCACCGGTCAGCAGGCCGCCGAGGAGAACACCGAGATGGTCTCCGGCCGCTTCCTCGACCTCTTCACCACCTTCCTCCTCGTGTTCAGCGGGGTCGCCGTCCTCGTCTCCGTCTTCACGATCCACAACACCTTCGCGGTCCTCGTCGCCCAGCGGACCCGCGAGAACGCCCTGCTCCGCGCGATCGGCGCCGCCCGCCGCCAGGTCGTCACCGGCACCCTCGCCGAGGCGCTCGCCGTCGGACTCCTCGCCTCCCTCGCCGGGCTCCTCGCCGGGATCGGCGTGGCCGCCGGGCTCCAGGCGCTGTTCCCCGCGATCGGCTTCCCCTTCCCCGAGGGCGACCTCGTCGTCTCCGGCACCTCCCTCGTCCTGCCGCTCGGTGTCGGGCTCGCCGTCTGCGCCGGTTCGGCGCTCCTGCCGGCCGTACGGGCCGGGCGCACGGCCCCACTGGCCGCGCTCCGCGAGACGGACGTGGACGCCTCGGGCACCTCACGCCGCCGCGCGCTGACCGGCGGCGCCCTGCTCGCCACCGCCGTCGGCACCGTCCTCGCCGGTGTCCTCGGCACGCCGTCGCTGTGGCTCGCCGCGACCGGCGCGGCGCTGGCCGTCGCCGCGTTCGTGGTCCTCGGACCCGTCGCCGCCTCGCTCGCCGTACGGGTGCTCGGCCGCCCGCTGCGCGGGGTCAACCGGGGCCTCGCCCGCCGCAACGCCCTGCGCAGCCCGGGCCGTACGGCGGCGACCGCCACCGCCCTGATGATCGGCGTCGCCGTCGTCACCCTCTTCACGGTCTTCGGCGCCTCCCTGAAGGCGACCATGGACCGGACCGTCGACCGTTCCTTCGCCGGGGACGTGGCCATCGGCGCGCCCTCGTTCGGCGCGGGCGGCAGCGGGCTCAGCCCCCGCCTCGCCCCGGCGGTCGCCGCGCTGCCCGAGGTCGACACGGCCGTGGGCCTGGGGCGCGGCGTCGCGGACGTGGACGGCCGGGGCCGCGCGGTGACGGTCACCGACCCGGCCGCGCTGGCCCGGGTGCTGGACCTGGGGGAGGTACGGGGCTCCCTGAGCGGACTCGGTACGGACGGGCTCGCCGTCGCCGCCGACGAGGCCGCCGACTCCGGTCTGACGCCCGGCCGGACCGCCGTCCTCACGTTCACCGACGGCAGTCGGCACACCTTCACGGTCCGCGCGGTGTACGAACGTGCCGACCTCGCGGGCGACTACCTCGTCACCCGGGAGGCCTGGGCCCCGCACCGCACCCAGGACGCCGACCGGCTGGTCGCCGTGGACTTCGCGGACGGTGTCGGCGCCGAGGAGGGCAAGGCGGCCGTGACGAAGGTCGCCGACCAGTACGGCCATCCGGAGGTGCAGACCCGGGAGGAGTACGCGGAGGCCTCGGCGGGCGGCATCGACATGATGCTCACCCTCGTCTACGCGCTCCTCGCGCTCGCGGTCCTGATCGCGCTGCTCGGCATCGCGAACACGCTGACGCTCTCCGTCCACGAACGGACCCGGGAACTGGGCCTGTTGCGGGCCGTCGGACAGACCCGGGCCCAACTGCGGGCCATGGTCCGCTGGGAGTCCGTCCTGGTCGCCGCCTTCGGGACGGTCGGCGGGCTCGTGCTCGGCGGCTTCCTCGGCTGGGTCCTCGTCCGCGCCACGGGCGACAGCGCGTTCGCGTTCGCCGTACCCACCGCACGGCTCGCGATAGTGGCCCTGGTCGGTCTGGTGGCGGGAGCCGTGGCGGCCTGGAGGCCGGCGCGGCGGGCGTCCCGCCTGGAGATCCTCCGGGCGATCGCGACGGAGTGACGGACGCGCGGCGGCTGCGCTCCCCGGGGTCGGTCAGCCCGCTCGGCCCGCCAGGACCGGGCGGGCGACCGACGGGGCCGGCACCGGTTCGGCCGGCGAGCTGAGCGGCACGCCGGGGAGCCGGCTGTAGCCGACGCCCGCGAAGGGGGCCTCGATGCCGACGCCGAACCCGGCGCGCGCGCACTCCTCGACGGGGTCGCCGACGGGCGGCGCCGTGAGGGTGAACCACACGACCTTGCCGTCGGCGCCGCACGGCCGGATGCCCCAGCTCTCGCTGACCGCACCGACGATGGCGAGCCCGCGGCCGGAGGTGGCGAGCGCGTCGAGGTCGTCGACGGGGTCGAACACCTCCGTGTGGCAGACCTCGGGGAGGCGGGGATCGTGGTCCCGGACGGAGACGGTGAGACGGTCGAGCAGCAGCTCGAGCTCGACCGTGCAGTGCTTGTCCGGTCGGGCGTGGCGGTGCACGTTCGTCAGAAGCTCCGTCACACCGAGAACGGCCTGGTCGACCAAGGCGTCCAGCTGCCAATGTCGGAGATGTGCGGAGATGATGCGGCGGACCTGTCCGATCCGCGACGGCAGGGCCTGAAGCTCCACCGCGTAGTACCTGCTCGGCTCGCTGATCACGGCTGCGACTCCCCGAAGTGGTCCGGAAGAAGACGAAGATTCGGATCTGTCATGCGGTACAGAAGGGGCGGTGACCCAGATCGCAGCGTCACCACCGCAGAACCCTCAGTGAGGTGGGTTCCAGCCTGGACCAGCCGTGACCGCCTCGCAACTCGCCGCGAGCCGTCGCAGCTCAGGACCGTCCCGCGGCCCTCTTCAGCGCGGCGAGGAACCGCCCCGACGTCTCCGCGTCCCCGCCGTCACGGCCGCGGTCGCCGTCGGCGTGCAGCGTCAGCCGGTACCGCGTGCCGTTCACGGTCGCCACCGTCTCGTCCGCCTTCGCGAACCACGGCCGCCCCGCCCGTACCGCCGAGACCGGCGCACTGTCGATCTCGCTGCCGTAACTCGTGAGGAGCGCGAGGCGGCCGTCCTCGATCCGCACCTCTCCCGCGCGCGTCAGCGAGCGCGGCCAGCGTGCGATCCGTACACCCCTGGCGCTGAACTCGGGCTCCGCCATGCCGATCCGCCCCTTTCACCCGGTTGCCGTACCCAGTGTGCCGGGCCCTCGCCGCCCGCACCAGTAGCCCTGCGGAAGGGCTTCCACAAGGCAGGCCTATGGATCGTCAAAGGGAACGTTTGCCCAGGTGGGAGCGGTATTGTCGGCACTGGGGGACCCGCGAGGAGACACGAGGAGAGCGACGGATGAGCACCACCCACGAGACCGCGGCCGCGGCGGCGGCCACCGTCGACGTCGACCGCAGCGACCCGGCGTACCGGTCGTGGCTGAAGGAGGCCGTGCGCAAGGTCCAGGCCGACGCCAACCGCTCCGCCGACACCCATCTGCTGCGCTTCCCCCTCCCCGAGAAGTGGGGTATCGACCTCTACCTCAAGGACGAGTCGACCCACCCCACGGGCAGCCTCAAGCACCGCCTCGCCCGCTCCCTCTTCCTCTACGGGCTCTGCAACGGCTGGGTCCGTCCCGGAAAGCCCGTCATCGAGGCGTCCAGCGGCTCGACCGCGGTCTCCGAGGCGTACTTCGCGAAGCTCATCGGCGTTCCCTTCATCGCCGTCATGCCCCGCACGACGAGCCCCGAGAAGTGCCGGCTCATCGAGTTCCACGGCGGTCAGTGCCACTTCGTCGACGACTCGCGCACGATGTACGAGGAGGCCGCCGCCCTCGCGGAGCGCACCGGCGGCCACTACATGGACCAGTTCACCTACGCGGAGCGGGCCACCGACTGGCGCGGCAACAACAACATCGCCGAGTCGATGTACGAGCAGCTGAAGCTGGAGCGCTACCCGGAGCCCGCGTGGATCGTCGCCACCGCCGGCACCGGCGGCACCTCGGCGACGATCGCCCGCTACGTGCACTACATGCAGCACGACACCCGGATCTGTGTCGCCGACCCCGAGAACTCCTGTTTCTTCGACGGCTGGACGCACCACGACCCGAACGCCACCGCCGACTGCGGCTCGCGGATCGAGGGCATCGGCCGCCCCCGCATGGAGCCCAGCTTCGTGCCCGGGGCCGTCGACCGCATGATGAAGGTCCCCGACGCGGCGAGCGTCGCCGCCGTCCGCGCTCTGGAGACCGCGATCGGCCGCAAGGCGGGCGGCTCCACCGGGACCGGCCTGTGGAGCGCCTTCAAGATCGTGGCCGAGATGGTCGCCCACGAGCGCACCGGCAGCGTCGTCACCCTCATCTGCGACCCCGGCGAGCGGTACCTCGACAAGTACTACTCCGACGACTGGCTGGCCGCCCAGGGTCTGGACATCGCCCCGTACTCCGCCGCTATCGAGCGGTTCCTCGCGACGGGGGCCTGGCCGGAGTGAGCCGCCGGTCCAGCCGGCGCGCCGCGTCCCGGAAGGAGAACCCCACGCCCGGCGCCGCGAGACGCAGCGCGAGCCGGAACGGGGTCGCGCCGTCGGCGGCCATGGTCCAGCGCATCCGGGTGCCCGTCCCGGCGGGGGAGAGGGCCCACTCCTCCGCCATCGCGGTCACGCCGGGGGCGTTCGTCGCGTCGACCCGGTAGGCGTAGCGGAGGTCGGGCTCCGAGGCCAGGATCGTCTCGTCGAAGGCGATCCCGCCCCGCAGCCGGACCGTCCGGCCTCCGCCGTCGCCCGTCGGAACGGCGGAGGTGACGGCCGTGAACCAGGCCGGCAGGCTCCCCACCTCCACGGCGAGGGACCGGTAGACGGCGGGTGGGGGTGCGGCGAGGGTGGCGGTGAAGACGAGGCGGACGGGCGCGGACGCGGTGAAGTCGAGCTCCACCGGCCTCAGTCGACGTGCCATGGGCCCTCCCGGGGGACGCGATCGGAGGAAGCACCTTAGCTGACGCGCTGTCAACAGCCCAGGCCTCCGCGTGAGCCGCGGCCGGCCGGGCGGCGCCCTCCGCGTGAGCCCGTGCCCATGCGGGGCGGCGCGCACCGCCGTGTGGGCAATCGTCCCGCTGGGGCGGGACGGGTGGGCACACGGGACGGCGCCCTCTAGCGGCGCCTCCGCGTTCCGAGCCTGGACCCGCACCACGACTGCGCTGCACCAAGGGGTGCGGGTCAGGGCGCGGAAGCTTCTGGCGCCGGCAGGGCGCTGGTCCGTTGTGCCCACCCGTTCCGCCCCAGCGGAACGATTGCCCACAACGGGGGTCACCGGTCTTGGAGGAGGCCCTCAAGTGCTCGGCCGAAGACGGCGCGGCCCGCTCGGGCCAGCACGGGGTCGAAGGCCTTCGGTACGCCCCGTACCGCGAGGTCCTCCGTCCAGAGCACCCGGCTGCCACCGCCCCGCGTCCCCGTCACCTCCACCTGCGCCCAGCCCCGTACCACCCGGCCGTATTTCTCCAGGCGGCAGACGGCCGAACCACCGGCCGCCGGGGGCTCCCAGCGCACGACCTCCATCGGGTCGTCGAAGGACAGCGGGCCGATGCCCGTGCGGGCGGTGAAGCGCGTCCCCGTCCCGTTCGGGCCCGGTGTCAGGACTACCGTCCGGGTCAGCGGCACCTGGCGACCGTGCGCCGGCCAGTCCGTGAGCCGGCGCCACACCTCCTCCGGACCCAGCGGCACCGTCCGTTCGACCCGGAAGAGGGTCACGCCTCGGCCTCGCCGGGCAGCATGAGTCCCGGCAGGTGTTCCGCCACCTCCGCGCGGACGCCCTCCGGCAGGCCCCGGTCCGTCACCCACGTGTCGACCTCGTCCAGGGAGGCGAAGGAACTCAGGCCCACCGTGCCCCACTTGGTGTGGTCGGCGACCACCACGACCCGCCGCGCCGAGCGCATCAGGCAGCTGTTCGTCTCGGCCTCCGCCAGGTTCGGCGTCGAAAGGCCGGCCTCCACCGAGATGCCGTGCACCCCCAGGAACAGCAGGTCGAAGTGGAGCGAGCGGATCGCCCGGTCGGCCACCGGTCCCACCAGCGCGTCGGACGGCGTGCGGACCCCGCCGGTCAGGACGACCGTCGCCGCCCCGCGCCGTGCCTCGCCCCCGGCGCCGGTCTGCTGCGCCTCGTGGAAGACGTCCGCGACCCGTACCGAGTTGGTGACCACCGTCAGGTCCGGCACGTCGAGCAGGTGCCGGGCGAGCGCGTAGGTCGTCGTCCCGCCGGACAGGGCGATCGCCGTCCCCGGCGCGACCAGGGCGGCCGCCGTGCGGGCGATCTCGTCCTTGGCGCTCGGTTCGAGCACCGACTTGGCCTCGAAGCCCGGCTCGTGGGTGCTCGCCTCGACCACCGGAACGGCCCCGCCGTGCACCTTCGCGACCATGCCCTGCCGGGCCAGCGCGTCCAGGTCGCGGCGGATCGTCATGTCCGAGACGTTCAGACGCCGGGTCAGTTCGTTGACCCGTACGCCGCCACGCCGCCGTACCTCGTCGAGGATCAGGGCACGCCGCTGCTCCGCGAGGAGGTTCTGGTTGTCAGTCACCGCCGGGGCCGGTCCTTCCGCAGGAGACAAGGGGATGAGTGTCGGATTCGGTGAGAGTCCGTGCGCGGTCGCACGGCCTTCCGCGATCCTGTTGCCGACGTCGCATCTTCCCACTCTGAGAGGAAGTCCCCTCAGTGTCCCCTGCCACATCTGCCCCGGAGAGCGGGGGCGCGGCGCTCGAACTCCTCGTCCACGGAGTCGGCGGAGCGACCCCCGAGTCGATGCTCGACGACCCCAGGACCGTCCGGGTCACCGGCGACCGGACCGCCGCCATGTTCCGGCGGGGCGAGGACCTCGACGCCGAGGACCACCCCGAGCGGTACGCGGCGCGTCCCGTCCCGGAGGCGTACTGCTGGTCCAATCTGACCTCCGGCGACGGAGCCCGCGCCCTGTGGCTGCTGCTCCTGCCCTTCATGGTGGCCAACCTGGCGCACTGGATGCGGCCGCCCGCCGAGGGCAGGCCGGGGCTCGTGCGGCTCTACGGGGTCCTCGTCCGCCTCGTCGCCCTCAGCCTCACCGTGCTCCTCACCGCTGCCGCCTGCGAGGTCGCGCTCGACCTGACGGCCTGGCAGTGCGCCGCCCTTCCCGCCTGCACCGACGCCTACTCGTGGCTCGGTTTCCTCTCCGAGGGCCGCGGCGGCTGGTGGTCCCCGCCCGGCCGCCGTCTCGCCCTCGCCGCGCTCGTGCCGACCGCGCTCGTCGGACTGCTCTGGTATCTCTCGAACCGGACGTGGAGCGCGTACGAGGCGCAGCGCCCGCCCACCGGGTACGACGCGCCCGTCACGGAGCCGCGGGCGGACACGGCGGACACGGCGGACACGGCCGACACGGAGGCCGCGGACGCCGCCGACCCCGCCGGTCCCGTCGAGCTCCGGCCCGCGCTCGGCCGCCCCGGCTTCTGGTACGGCCGCCGGCTCGTCGCCCGTCTCCGGGCGGCCCACACCGCCGCCGGTTTCCTCACGGTCGCCGCCGCCCTCGTCACGGCCACCGCCCGCCACGACGCCGGCACCCCAGGCCTCCGTACGGTTCTCGGCTGGGTCCTCCAGGCGGCCGTCGCCGTCCTCGCCGTCGTCGTGCTCTGGGTCGTCTGCCGGCGCGGCCGCAGCGAACGCCGGCTCGACCTGCGCATCGAACGGGCCCTCGTCTCCTGGCTGCCCGCCGCCTCCCTCGTCCTGCTCGCGCTCACCGCCGTGCACGCCGGCTGGTCCCGCCCCGGCCGGACCTCCTCCGGCACCCTTCCCGGCGACGCCGTCTTCGGCGCCCTCACCCTCGTCCAGGGCGGTCTCGTCGTCGCCCTCGGCGTCGTCGCCCTGCTCCTCCAGCGGCCCCGCAGGGACCCCCGCACCGCGCTGCGCGGACTCGGCGGGCCCGCCGTCGCGATGCTCGCCTGCGCGCTCGCCGGGGTCATGTCCGGGGGAGTGGCCCAGCGCGTCGCCGACTGGCTCGACGGCCCGGCCGCCCGGGGCGGCGTACGCATCGGCCCGCCCGTCCTCCTCAGCTGGCAGGCCTCGGTCATCCCCGTCCTGCTCCTGCTGCTCCTCGCCCCGGCCGCCCTCCTCGTCGTACGGACGCTCCTCGACGCCCGGCGACTGCGCTCCTCCGTCGAGGACGACTACGACGCCGACGACGAACGCGACCCGGTCCGTACGGGGCAGATCGCGGCCGGCCGGGCCCGCGCCTCGCTCACCGACTCCGCGCCCGTCCTCGTCGGCGTCGTCTCCGGCGCGACCCTGCTCCTCGGGGCCGCGTCCGTCGCCGGTGCCTGGGCCAGCGGGAACGTCCCGGGCCGGGCCTTCGACGGGGCGCACCCCGCGATCGCCTCCCTCGCCTCCGCGACCCAGGCCCTCGGCTCCTGGATGATCGGCCTCGGCTTCCTGCTGTTCGTCACCTGGGGCCGCCGCGCCTACAAGGACGCCTCGGCCCGCCGCACCATCGGCATCCTCTGGGACGTCGGCACCTTCTGGCCCCGCGCCGCCCACCCCTTCGCCCCGCCCTGCTACGCCGAGCGCGCGGTCCCCGACCTCACCTGGCGGATGAGCTCCTGGACCCGCGGCACCGGCGGCCGGCTCGTCATCTCCGGGCACTCCCAGGGCAGCGTCCTCGCCGCGGCCGCCGTCTGGCAGCTGCAGCCCGCCACCCGGAGCCGGGTCGCCCTGCTCACCTACGGCTCACCCCTGGAGCGGCTCTACGGCCGCTGGTTCCCCGCGTACTTCGGCCCCGAGGCGCTGCGTGCCCTGAACCGTACGGTGCACTGCTGGAGCAATCTGTACCGCGCCACCGACCCGATCGGCGGCCCCGTCAGGGTGCCCGCCGAGGACGGCCGGCCGGCCGTCGACGGAGCGGTGCTGCTCGACCCGGTCGCGTACGGCCGCACCCGCGCGCATCCGCTGCCCGAACCGATCCTGGGCCACTCCGACTACCAGGCCGATCCGGCGTTCGCCCGCCACCGCTCCGAACTCCTCGACCGGCTCCCGCCGGCCCTTCCCCACCAGCGTGTGGCGAACGAGGAGGCCGGTCAGGGGAGTTCGGGAAGGTCCTCCGGGTAGAGCAGGGTCAGGTCGTCCGTGCTCGCCTCGGCGAGCGCGGCGACCCGGCCCGCGTGCCGCTCCACCATCGACTCGAAGGTCTGCCGCGCCGTACGGCCGTTGCCGAAGGCCGGGCCCTTGGGGAGCTTCTCGAAGTACGTGAGCAGCGCCTCGTCCGTGCCCGGGGAGAGCCGGTACTCGTGCTCGTCCGCCTGCTGGCCGACGATCCGGAGAAGTTCCTCCGGCTCGTAGTCGCCGAAGGTGATGGTCCGTGAGAACCGCGAGGCCACACCGGGGTTGACGGTGAGGAAGCGCTCCATCTCCGCCGTGTATCCGGCGACGATGACCACCACCGCGTCCCGGTGGTCCTCCATCAGCTTCACCAGCGTGTCGATCGCCTCGCGGCCGAAGTCCCGCCCCGAGTCCTCCGGTGACAGCGCGTACGCCTCGTCGACGAAGAGGACTCCGCCGCGTGCCCGGTCGAAGGCCTCCTGCGTACGGATCGCCGTCGAGCCGATGTGCTCGCCGACCAGGTCCACCCGGGAGACCTCCACCAGGTGCCCGCGCTCCAGGACCCCGAGCGAGGCGAGGATCTCGCCGTACAGCCGGGCGACCGTCGTCTTGCCCGTGCCGGGGTTGCCGGTGAAGACGAGATGGCGGCGGACCGAGGCCGCCTTGAGTCCGGCCTCCTGGCGTCTGCGCCCCACCTCGATCATGTTGGTGAGGGTCCGCACCTCCAGCTTGACGCTCTCCAGACCCACCAGGGCGTCCAGTTCGCCGAGCACGTCCTGCGAGGAACGGGCCTCGGGCGCGGCTTCCGGAGGGGCCGGCGCGGCCACCGGGGCGCGCGGTGCCGGCACCGTGCCGAGCAGGCCCGCCGACTGGGTGGCCGTCAGGACTGTGCCGCCGTCGGGCACGGAGGAGCGGACGGCGCTCTCGTCGCTGGTGCAGTCCTCCGCGCTCGCGCCCTCCTCGGGGAACTCGTAACCGCCGCGCGCGCACCGCTCCGTACGGCACTTGCGCAGGGTGGTGCGGCAGCCGTCCGTGACGTGGAAGCCGTACCCGCCGCTGCCCGTCACCCGGCAGCCGTGGAAGGAGCCGCGGCCCTCCGCCGACACGTAGAAACCGGCCTCGGCGGGCGAGGTGACCGTGCACCGGTCGATCGTGGGGTCGGCGCCCTTGGTGACGATGACGCCGGTCTGCACGGAGTCGATCGTGCAGCCGCCGAGGGTGCCGCCGCTGCCGTGGTCCCGGAACCAGGCGCCCGTGGAGGCCTCCCGGATCCGGCAGTCGTCGAGCTGGGCCGTGGCCCCGTCGCTCACCGACACCGCCGTGTTCCGCACCTGCGTCAGATCGCTGTCGACGACGTCGACGCGCGAGCCCCGGTCGAGGACGAACAGCGCGTCCGGTACGTCGTGCACCCGGCAGGCGTCGAGGACGGCGGTGGCCCCGTCGCTGACCCACACCGCCGGGTAGTCGCCCGTACTGTCGTGGATCTCGCACTGGTTGGCGTCCACCCGCGTCCCCGGGTCCCACACCGACAGGCCGTTGCGCCCGAAGCGGCGGACGGTGGACCGGGTCAGCGTCAGGACGGAGCGCGAGCGCAGGTCGACCGCGTTCTCCGGGACGTCGTGGATGTCGCAGTCGGAGAGGGTGAGCACCGCGTCCGTGTCGAGCGTGATGCCGTCGGCCGAGGTGCGGTGCACCGAGGAGTCGGTGAGGTGGGCGGTGGCGCGGGCCGCGATCTGCAGACCGGCGCCCTTGATCTCGTACACCTCGCAGCCGACGCCCTCCAGACCGCTGCCCTCGCCGGTCACGGCGATCCCCGCGCCGGAGGCGTGGTGCACCCGGCAGCGCTCCAGACGCGGATGGGCCCCGCCGCGCACCGAGACGCCCGCCTGACCGGCGGAGACCACCTCGCACTCCTCGAACACCCCGCCCGCGCCGTCGAGCACGGCGATGCCGACCCCGGCCGGGTTGTCGACCGTGCAACGACGGACCGTGGGCCGGGCCGCGCCCCGCACCTCGATCCCGGCGGCCGAGCGGGTCATGATCCGCAGATCGAGCAGTTCGGGCGTGCCGTCCTCCACGAGCAGCGCGGGCGCGGCGACGTCCTGCCCCTCGATGTGCAGGTCCTGCACGGTGACGGAGGCGCGGAGAGTCAGCGGCACCCCGTCCGGGGGCGCGATCCGCACCGAGCCGATCCCGCCCTCGGGGCCGCGCAGGGTGACGGCCCGCCGCACCACGAGGTTCTCCCGGTAGGTGCCGGGCGCGACGGTGAGCACGTCCCCGTCGCCGGCGGCCTCCAGGGCGGCGGCGAGAGAGGGGTACTCACCCGTGCGGCGCCGCCACCGCGATGTGCCGGTGTGCGTCACCTGGACCGTGCCCTGTGCCATGGGTGTGTCCTGCCCCCGCCTCATGCCTCGCCGCTGATCCGATGCCCCACCGTAGCGCGCGCGGCGCCGCCGGGTTGACGGGTCGCCGGCCCGCAGCCCCACCGGCGGCCGACGGCCACCCAGCACGCGTCACCGCCGGTCCGGGGCGGTCGGGTTCGGTCGCCGAGCGATCGAACCCGAACCCCCAGCGGGGTGGGTGCGGGGTTCAGCTTCCCGTGCCCGTGCGGCCCCAGTCGGGGCCTGCCGCCGCCCACGCGCGGTCGAGGCGTGCGTACCGCCGCAGCTCCAGCCTGCGGACCGCGAGGCGGCGGACGAGCTCCACCAGGAGACCGGTGAGGAGCGCGGCCGTCAGACCGGCGATGATCGCGTGCGCACGCGCCGTCCCCGCCTGCATCGGCGGCGGCACCGGACGTCCGTCCGGGTCCGTCCAGAGCCGGAAGGCGGCGCCGGGCGCGGAGTGCTGCCGGGCCGTCGCCACCGTTCCCGTGCGGACCGAGCCGTCCGGCGCGGTCCAGCGGGCCACGACGGAGCGCCGCAGCCGCTCCTCCCCGGGGGTCTCGACGGACCGGGGGCCGCTGACGGGTCCGTCGGCGAGCCGCACCACCCGGGCCGTCGTCGGCAGCCGCTGCTCCTGCTGCGTGCGGACCGCGCGCGACAGCGAGCCGTATGCGGACGTGCCGGCCGCCCAGCCGGTCAGCGGCACCGCGAGACAGAGCAGTACGGCCGCCGCGAAGGCGACCCACGCCTCGACGAGATCAGTGGTCCGGCGCAGGGGATTGTGCCGCCAGCGCCAGAGTCCGATGGCTGCACGCACGTATGGACCCCCTCGTTGTTCACCGCTCCTCCAACGAGTGTGCCCCGGTGCCTGGTTCCCCGCCTGTCGGCCGGGCGAAGTGTGATGCGAACCCCCGGGCCGTCCTCAGTCCAGGATCTTCACGGTGTCACCGACCCGGACGGTGCCGGTGTGCTCGGGGACGAGGTTCTGGCCGAAGATGACGCGGCCGTCGCTCTTGCGGTGCCGGGCCAGGGTCCGCAGGGGCTCCTTGCCGCGCTCGGCGGTGAGCTGGTTCGTCGTGGTGACGACGCAGCGCCCGCAGGGCCGGGCCACCCGGAAGGTGACCTCTCCGACGGCGATCCGCGTCCAGCCGTCCTCCGCCCAGGGGGCGGTGCCCTCGATCACCAGGTTCGGCCGGAACCGGCTCATCGGCAGGGGGCCCTCGTCGGCGTGGTCGCCCTGGGCGATCAGGGAGTTGAGGGCGTCGAGCGAGGAGACGGTGGTGACGAGCAGCGGATAGCCGTCCGCGAAGCTCACGGTCTCGCCGGGCAGCGCGTAGTCGGGGTCCACGGGCCGCCGGTGCTCGGGCGCGTCCATGTGCACGAGCCGTACGTCGCTCTCCAGGTACGCCGAGAGCCAGGCGGCCGCGGCGGCGTCGGCAGGGACCGCCTCCACGAACTGGTCGAAGATCTCCACCGTGATCGTGGGCGTGACTGGTGGGGGCTTCGGTACCTCGACCTCCAGCGTCGGGTGGCCGGGAGCGGACAGGGAGATCCCGCCGCCGGGCAGCGGTTCCGCCGTGGCCAAGGCCATCCGGGGGTGACGGCGTTGGGTCACGACCGTGTTCGAGGCGTCGACGACGGTCCAGCGGCGGTCCCCGGCGAGCCCCCAGGGCTGCACCTCGGCCTCCGCGCGGGCCAGCGCGCGCATGGCCTTCACCGGGTGGACGTGGACGGAGCGGAGTACAGGAGTAGGCATGTCCTCATCCTGCCAGCCGCCCCGGCCCCGACGGAGGCCGGTGGCGAAGCCGGTCAGTAACCCCCGCCCTGGTAGGGGCGGTTGTACGGGTCGTCGTACGGCGCGGGGGCCGGGACCGGCGCGGGCCGGGGGGCCGCCGGACGCATCGCCTCGTAGCCGGCGGCGGCCGGGCGGGGCTGCTGCGGGTACTGGCCGCCCGGGTAGCCGCGCGGGGCCACCTGCTGCTGCGGGATGTACGGGGCCGGGGCGGCCTGCAGCGGGACGGGGGCCATCTGCGCCGAGGGCTGCGGGTAGCCGTACCCGCCGCCGTACGAAGGGGCGGGCTGCGGGCTGGGCGCCGCCGGGAGGGCGGGCAGCGCCGCGGGGAGCGCCGGCAGATAGGAGCCGCTCGCGGGGAAGCTGCTGCCGGTGTCGTAGGCGGCGGGCACTCGGATCGGGGCGATCTGAGGCGTGCCCCGCTCCGCGACCAGGGAGTCGTAGATCGGGGTGTCCGGGAAGGACGGCGCGGTGTGGAAACCGCCTCCATAGGTGGAGCGGGGGGAGGTCATGGCACATAAGTTAAGCCCACGATGTGCTGGTTGGGGAGCCCCTATCTTCGGGTCATCCGTTTTACGCTGGTTTTGGCGGCCTGACCTGCTAAAACATTGTTAAAGGCTGCGTTAACGGCGGGGGCTTTTTCCTTCCGTCGGGGGACATCTGTCAACGCCGACCCGGGTGACGGACTTTCGATCTTGAGTGCTCGAAACTCAGGATTATCGAGCTATTACCGACCGTAACTGCGACCGCCGTGTCGGCACGTATCGGGGCCCCGTCCTTCTTGTGAAGCGGCAGACGGCACATCCTTGTGAAGCGACGGCACATCCTTGTGAAGCGGCGGGCGGCACATCCGGTCCGCTCACGCCGCCCGGGTGACCCCGGTACGGCGCCCGGCGACCGCCGCGAGGCCCGACGCCAACAGGAACGCCGCCGCGGCGATGACCGCCGAAACGTGCAGCCCGCCGGTCAGGCCGGCCTCCCCGCCGATCAGCGTGCCGAAGAGCGCCACGCCCATCGCGCTGCCCACCTGGCGGGACACGTTGAACACCGCTGACGCCGTACCGGCCCTGTCCGCGGGGCTCGCCTCCATGACGGCCACGGTGGCGGCCACCACGGTGACCGGTGTCGCGAGCCCCGTCGCCATGAGCGCGAAGAGCAGCACGGGGTAAGGGGTGTCGGGGCCCGCCGCCAACCAGCCCAGGAAGCCGGCGCTCCCGAGGAGCAGCGCCCCGGCCATGGGCGCGTACGGACCGCTCCGGGCGGTCAGACGGCTCGACAGCGGCGCCGCGAGGAAGCCCATGCAGACCGACGGCAGCAGGGCGAACCCCGTGCTCAGCGCGCTGAGCTGACGTTCCTGCCGGAAGTACAGCGTGGCGACGAACAGCAGCCCGTAGTAGCCGAAGCTCAGCAGCAGACCGATGAGGTTCGTCGCGGTCAGCCCGGCCTCACGGAAGAGCGACGGCGGCAGCAGCGGTCGCCTGCCCTCCGGCCGTACCGCCGCCCGCTTCTCCAGGCGCAGTTCGACGGCGACGAAGGCGGCCAGGCACACCACGCCCCCCGCGAACAGCACCAGCACCTCCGGCGAGGACCAGCCGGCGGGCCCCGCCTCGTTGAGCGCACCGGCCACGCCGAGCAGCCCGAGCACGCCGAGCAGCAGACCGGCAGGATCCGCCCGGCCCGGCCGGGCCCTCGGACCCGGGGCGGGTACGTGGCGCAGAGTCAGCAGCGCCGCCACCGCGGCCACGGGCAGGTTCACCCAGAACACCGCGCGCCAGCCGAACCCCGCGACCAGCAGCCCGCCGACCGCGGGTCCGGCACCGAAGGCGACCGCCGAGACGAGCCCCCAGTGGCCGACCGCCCGAGCGCGCTGGGCCCGGTCGGGATAGGCCGCCCGCAACAGGGCGAGCGACGCGGGAACCAGCAGCGCGGCCCCAGCGCCCTGGACCAGTCGGGCCGCGATCAGGACCCCCGTCGAGGGCGCGAGGGCGCAAGCCGCCGAAGCGGCCGCGAAGATCCCGAGCCCGGCGAGGAACAGCGCCCGATGCCCGAAGCGGTCACCGAGTCCACCGCCGACCAGCAGCAGCCCCGCGAAGAAGGCGCTGTACCCGTCGACGATCCACTGCAGGTCGGACGAGCCGGCGTCGAGCGAATCGTGGACGGCGGGCACGGCCACGTTCACGACCGTGACATCGAGCATCACCAGGAAGTATCCGAGGCTCAACGCGATGAGCGGCGGCAGCGACAGGGACGGACGGTCCGGCATCGGATCGACGGAGGAGGCGGGGGCACGCGCGGGGGAGAAGGAGGGACCGGTGGATGTCATGCGATCCAGTCTTGAGGCGCAACACTTCGCCGACGGTCTAAATGTCCCCGGCCTACGCTTGCCGCATGGCAAGGACGACGACCGGTCGATTCGAGGACCAGGTGCACCATCAGCCCGACATCGCCCGGGCCGCACAGCTGATCGCCGATCCCTCCCGCGCCCGGATGCTGAAGGCGCTCGGCGACGGCCGCGCACTGGCCGCCGGTCTGCTCGCCGCGGAGGCCGGGGTGAGCGCCGCGACCGCGTCCGCCCATCTGAGCAAGCTCGTCGAGGCGCGACTGGTCACCATGGAAAGCTCGGGCCGGTGCCGGTACTACCGTCTGGCCGACCCCGACGTCAGCCTCGCCCTGGAGGCGCTGGCCGTCATCGCGCCGCCCCTCCCGGTCACCTCCCTGCGCGAGAGCAGCACCGCCGGCGCCCTGCGCCGCTCCCGCACGTGCTACGACCATCTCGCCGGCCGACTCGGCGTCGACCTGCTGGACTCCCTGCTCGCCGGTGGCCTGCTCACCGGGCACGACGGCACCCACCGCCCCGAGGAGTCCGTGCGCGACGGGACGTCCGGATACGGCCACGACGTCGACTACCGCCTGACCGCCACGGGCCGGGAGTCGCTGGCCCGTTTCGGCGTCGACCTGGACCTGCTGCCGGCCCGCCGGCCCCTGATCCGCTACTGCGTGGACTGGAGCGAGCAGCGCCACCACCTCGCGGGTGCGGTCGGCGCGGCGCTCACCGCACGGCTCTTCGAACTGCGCTGGCTGCGTCACGGCTCGCGCCCCCGGGTCGTCCATGTGACCGAGGCCGGAGCCGACGGCCTGGCCGACACCTTCGGTCTGCGGCCGGCGGACTGACCCGGGGTCACCGGGCGCGTCGTCGACCGTCGTAGTGAACGAGGGGCCGAAATAGGACAGATATGCGCCTCTTGTTCCTTTGGGGTGGATACATTCCGATCGGCCGGGCTGCCCGTATGAGCGGCGGCGTCGTGACGAGCGGGAGCGAGCAGGCGTGGACCTCAAGGACAGGGACGGCGGACGGGCGACGACGGCACTGGGCGGTGCCGCGGTGGCGCGCAGGGTGGACGCGCTGTTCAAGGCGATGGCATCGGACTTCCTGCTCCGCGAGCAGTTCGTCACCGACCCCGCCCAGATCCTCGCGGAGTACGTCCGGGGCGAGCGCCTCGAACCCGGGCGGGCCGAGGACACCAACCGGCTCGTCTACGCGGTGATGTCCAACCCGGGCCTCGTCCGCTGGATCCGGGACGTCGCCCGGCGGCCCCGGCATGATCGCGCGGACTCGGCCGCGGTCCTCACCGACTTCGGCCGCGCCGTGGTCGACAACGGAGCCTCGCACGTCGTGACCGCCCTCGTCGCCGGCGGAGCGGGAGTCCTCGACGGGCCCCTCGTGGACGTCATCGCCGACAGCGGCATCTTCGGCGCGAGGACCTCCACGGAGGTGAGCGGGACGCAGATGTCGACGGGCGGGAGCGGTACGGATCCGTTGACCGAGTCGAGTGGTACGCATGTGTCGATCTCGGCGACCGAGGTGAGTGGGACGCAGATGTCGACGGGCGGGAGCGGTACGGATCCGTTGACCGAGTCCAGCGGCACGCACGTCTCCTCCGGCGGTGCCCCCGCCCTGGTGGCCCTGCGTGCCCTCATGCAGTACTCCGTCGAGCTGCGCGAGAACGGGCTCCTCGACCGTCCCGTCGGCACCCGGTGACCACCGCCGAAGCGGCCGAGCCGGCCACCCTCTCCGAAGCCGAGCTGCGGGAACGGACCGTCCGGCTCGCCCGGCTCGGCCGCGCCGACGACTGCGCCGAGCTGTGGCTGCGGCCCGGCACCGCCACCGAGGAGAACCTGCGCTGGCTCGACGCCACGGCCTGGCAGGCCATGGACGCCCACGACTTCACCACGGCCGGGGAGCTGGGCCGGCTGCACGCCCACGTCCGCTGGCGCAGCGGCGCCACCCCCGACGGACGCCCCGCCGTGCCCCCGGACGCCCTGCGGCCGCCGCCCGTCCCGTACCTCTCGGTCCCCAAGCTGCGCCACGACGTCGAGCAGCTCCGCCACCTCCGGGCGCGCGGACTGCTCGGCGCCGGGTACGACACGGTCGTCGCCGCGTACGAGACGATCGCGGAACGGCTCGCCGCCGAGGGCCGTTTCGGCCAGGTGCCGATGACCCCGGCGGACACGGCGGCCGTCGGTCACGTCTACAACCGGCTCCTCCACCTCGGCACCGCGCCCCGCCTCGACCGGGCGCTGGGGGACGGCTGGGACCCGGGCGCCGTCGAGGAGGCGTACCTCGCGGACCGCTGCGGCATCGTCGTGATCGACGACCTGCTCAGCCCGCGGGCCCTGGAGTCCCTGCGCGCCTTCTGCCTGGAGTCGACCGTGTGGTCGGCCAACCGCTACGCCCACGGCCGGCTCGGCGCCTTCTTCCGCGACGGCTTCAACTGCCCCCTGCTGCTCCAGATCGCCGAGGAACTCGCCGGCGCGCTGCCCCGGGTCATCGGCGACCGCTATCCGCTGCGGCAGCTGTGGGCCTTCAAGAACGGCCCCGATCTGCCCCGTTCCGGCCACACCCACGCGGACTTCGCGGCCGTCAACGTCAACTTCTGGATCACCCCGACCGAGGCGAACCTCGACCCCGACAGCGGCGGCCTGGTCGTGCACCGCGCCGACGCCCCGCCGGACTGGGACTTCGACACGTACAACGGGCGGCCCGACGTCATCGGCTCGTACCTGGCGTCCCACGGGGTGGACGCGGTCCGTGTCCCCTACCGGGCCAACCGGGCCGTCCTCTTCAACTCGGACCTGTTCCACGGCACCGACGGGGTCCGCTTCCGGCCCGGCTACGAGAACCACCGCATCAACATCACCCTCCTGTACGGCGAGCGGGAGGACGACGTGGACCACCGCAACCCGCAGCGCGACCTCGCCGCCGGGTCCCGCGCGGGCGGCGGCACCGCGGCCTGGCGTTCCGCCGCCTTCGGCCGGACCAGGGCCCGATGCTGAGGGGGGCGGCCAGTCCGTCGCAGTACGGGCAGGACCTGTTCGTGCTCCACGCCCTGAACGGACTGCGCGGAGGCTTCTTCCTCGACGCGGGAGCCTCCGACGGCGTGGACGCCAGCAACACGCACCTCCTGGAGACCGCGTACGGCTGGTCGGGGATCTGCGTCGAGCCGAATCCGCTGCTCTACGCGGAGCTGGTGCGCAACCGCCGCTGCCACCGCGTCAACTGCTGTCTGTACGACAGGACCGGCGAGGTCGACTTCGTCGAGGCCGGCACGGTCGGCGGCATCCTCGACGCCTACCACCCGGCCCTCCTCGCCTGCGCCCGCGACGTCCTCGGCACATCCCCCGGCGCGCCGCCGCCGACGGTCCGGCGGCCGGCCAGGACCGTGCGGTCCGTGCTCCGCGCCTGCGGCGCGCCCCGCGTCCTCGACTACTGGAGCCTGGACACCGAGGGCTCCGAGCTCGCCATCCTGAGGAGCTTCCCCTTCGACGAGTACGCCGTCCGCGTCCTCACGGTGGAACACAACTGGCTGCCCGCCCGGGCCGAGGTACGGGGCTTCCTGGAGGCCCGCGGCTACCGCTGGGCCGCCGAACTCGGCTGCGACGACTGCTACGTGCACCCGTCCGTGAGCCCTCCGCCCGAGCGCGCCTGGCGCAGCGCCGCCTGGCGGCGGTGAGAGGGGGAGGCCCTCGGGCGGACCGGGCCGTTCACCGGTCCGGTGCCGCCTCCGGGCGGGCGTACGTCCGGCCCTTCCACGCCGCGCCCCGGCCCCGGTAGTGGAGGACCGCCGAGTCCACCGTCATCAGCAGGTACAGGAACGCGGTGAACGGCAGCAGCGGGGCGAGCCACAGCGGCTGCCGGTAGTAGCGGAGCATCGGCACGTACGTCCCCGCCATCACCGCCCACGCGACCCCGCCCGCCCAGGCCGTCACCGCGTCCCCGCCCCACACCCCCGCCACCAGGGCCACCGGCGGCACCAGATAGACCAGGGCGAGACCCGCCACCGTCCCCGCGAGCAGCAGCGGGTTGTGCCGCAGCTGCGCGTACGCGCTCCGCGTGATCATCCGCCACAGCTCGCCGAGCCCCGGATACGGACGGACGCTGTCGACCCGCTCCGCGAGCCCCAGCCAGATCCGGCCCCCGGCCCGCCGCACCGCCCGCGCGAGCGACACGTCGTCGATCACGGCCTGCCGGATCACCTCCGGCACGTTCGCCGCCACCGCCGTCTCCGTCCGCAGCAGCACACAGCCGCCCGCGGCGGCCGTCGCCAGCGGACGCGGCCGGTTGATCCAGCGGAACGGGTAGAGCTGGGCGAAGAAGTAGACGAACGCCGGCACCACCAGGCGCTCCCAGAAGCTCGCGACCCTGAGCCGGGCCATCTGCGACACCAGGTCGAGATCGTTGTCGACGGCCGCCGCGACGAGCCGCCGCAGACTGTCCGGCTCGTGCGCGATGTCCGCGTCCGTCAGGAGGAGGTACTCCGGTCCCCGCGCGCGTGCCCGTGCCATGCCGTGCCGCAGCGCCCACAGTTTCCCCGTCCAGCCGGGCTCCGGCTCTCCCGGCGACACGACGGTCAGCGGCAGCCCGCCGTACCGGCCGGACAGCTCCACGGCGAGCTTCCCCGTACCGTCCGTACTCCCGTCGTCGACGAGGAAGACCTCCGCGGTCCCCGGATAGTCCTGTACGAGGAGGGAAGGCAGGCTCAGCGGCAGCACCTCGGCCTCGTCCCGCGCCGGCACGACGACGGCCACCCCCGGCCACGCGCCGCGCCGTGTCCCACGCGCCGGCGGCAGCCGCTGATCGGTGCGCCAGAAGAAGCCCTGGCCGAGCAGCAGCCAGACCCAGGCGGCGAGGGAGACGATCGAGAACCATGCGAAGGTACTCATTCGCGGCAGTCTGCCCCAGATCGCGGGGGGCGCAAGGCACATCGGCTAGGGTGACCGGGTGAAGATCGCGCTCATGGACTCCGGAATCGGCCTCCTGCCCGCGGCCGCCGCGGTGCGGCGGCTCCGGCCGGACGCGGATCTCCTCCTCTCCAACGACCCCGACGGCATGCCGTGGGGTCCGCGCACCCCCGAGGACCTCACCGGGCGCGCCCTCGACGTCGCCCTCGCCGCCGCCGAGCACCGGCCCCAGGCGCTCATCGTGGCCTGCAACACCGCCACCGTGCACGCCCTGCCCGCCCTCCGCGCCGCCCTCGAACCGGACATCCCCGTCATCGGCACCGTGCCCGCGATCAAGCCGGCCGCCGCGGCCGGCGGCAAGGTCGCCATCTGGGCCACCCCCGCCACCACCGGCAGCGCCTACCAGCGCGGACTCATCCGCGACTTCGCCGACGGCGCCGAGGTCACCGAGGTGCCCTGCCCGGGGCTCGCCGACGCCGTGGAGCACGGCGACCGGGACGCCGTGGACGCCGCCGTCGCCGCAGCCGCCGCGCTCACCCCGACCGACGTCCGCGCCGTCGTCCTCGGCTGCACCCACTACGAACTCGTCGAGGAGCGGATCCTCGCCGCCCTGGAGGCCCGCCGCCGGGCCGGGCTGCCGCCGATCGTCTTCCACGGCTCCGCCGACGCCGTCGCCGCCCAGGCCCTGCGCCGGATCGGCGCCGAGCCCGCGCCCGACGCGGACCCCACCGGCACCCTCTCCGTCCTCCTCAGCGGACGGCCCGGGCAGCTCCCCGCCGCGGCCCTCGGCTACGCGGAGGGCCGCACCCTCGCGGCCACCGCCGCCGCGCACTGACGTCCCTCACCGAGCGTCACCGGGCGACCTCGCTCCGGCGCGCTGCGCCGCCCGATCCTGGGTACTCTCCCCCTATGAGGGAGCACTCCCCGAACCCGAACCCACGCGCCGACGAGCCGGCACCGGCCGTCTGGACCGGCCGCGCCACCAACCGCTTCCAGTGGGTCGCGGCGGTCGCCGGCGCCGCCTGCATGGCGCTGGGCATCACCCTCGCCGTCGAGTCCGCGTGGACCTCCGGCATCGCCGCCCTCCTCATGGCGGTGATCGGCTGCGTCGCGGCCGGACTGCTCGTCCTCTTCGGCACCCTCGCCTTCGTCCACGTCGCCGTGAAGGTCGACGACCTCGCCATGGAGGTCCGCTGCGGCCACATCGGCGTGCCGCGCCGCCGCATCCCGCTCGCCCAGGTCGTCGGCGCCGACTTCGCGCCCAGCGTCACCCCCCGCCAGTGGGGCGGCTGGGGCTACCGCTGGCGGCCCGAGAAGGGCACGGCCGTCGTCGTCCGGCGCGGCGAGGGCCTGGTCCTGCGCCTCGGCGACGGCCTCACCTTCACGGTGACCGTCGACGACGCCGAATCCGCGGTCCGCGTCATCCGCGCCCGCCTCCGCCACCCGGCGCCGCCGGTCCCACCTGCCGCGACCGGTGTCTGACCGGGCGGACGAGACACCCCCGCGCACCGCCCGCAGGACGCCCCGCGGGCGGGCCGTACCGCCCTCCTCGCGGACAGGGACGACACGTAGACTCCCCAAGGTGAGCGCCACCATCACCCCCGTCGACGCCCCAGGACCCGACACCGCACCCACGCCGGTCTCCCGGCTCCGGCGGTTCGTGCGGCCAGGGGCGGCTCTGCTGTCCGGGTTCCTGCTCTACCTGAGCTTCCCGCCGCGCCCCCTGTGGTGGCTCGCGCTGCCCGCCTTCGCCCTGCTCGGGTGGACCCTGCGGGGCCGCCGTCTCCGCGCCGGGTTCGGCCTCGGCTACCTCGCCGGACTCGGCTTCCTGCTGCCGCTCCTCGTGTGGACCGGCGAGGAGGTCGGCGCCGGTCCGTGGCTCGCGCTCGCCGCCGTCGAGGCGCTCTTCGTGGCCGCGGCGGGCCTCGGCATCGCGGCCGTCTCCCGGCTCCCCGGGTGGCCCTTCTTCGCCGCCGGGGTGTGGATCCTCGCGGAGGGGGCACGCGCGCGCGTGCCCTTCGGCGGCTTCCCCTGGGGGAAGGTCGCCTTCGGGCAGGCCGACGGCCTCTTCCTGCCCCTCGCCGCCGTCGGCGGCACCCCGGTGCTCGGCTTCGCCGTCGCCCTCTGCGGCTTCGGCCTGTACGAGGCGTACCGGCAGTTCCGCGCCTACCGGGCCACCGGCACCGTCCCGCGCGGACCGCTCGCCGCCGCGGCGCTCGCCGTCCTCGTCCCGGTCACCGGCGCCCTCGCCGCGCTGCCCCTCGTCGACGACTCCGCCGAGGACGGCACCGCCACCGTCGCCGCCGTCCAGGGCAACGTGCCGCGCCTCGGCCTCGACTTCAACGCCCAGCGCCGGGCCGTCCTCGACAACCACGTGGCCCGCACCCGCGAGCTCGCCCAGGCCGTCAAGGAGGGCCGCGAGCCGCAGCCCGACTTCGTCCTGTGGCCGGAGAACTCCTCCGACATCGACCCGTACGCGAACGCCGACGCGGCCGACGTCATCGACGGCGCCGTGCGGGAGATCGGCGTGCCCACCGTGATCGGCGCCGTGGTCACCCCCGAGACCGGCAAGCTCCGCAACACCCTCATCGAGTGGGACCCCGAGCGCGGCCCCGTCGCCACGTACGACAAGCGGCACGTCCAGCCCTTCGGCGAGTACATCCCGATGCGCTCCTTCGTACGGATCTTCAACAGCAACGTCGACCGGGTGAGCCGCGACTTCGGCGCCGGTACGAAGGTCGGCGTCTTCGACCTCGCCGGTACGAAGGTCGGCCTCGCGACCTGCTACGAGGCGGCCTTCGACTGGGCCGTGCGGGACACCGTCACGCACGGGGCCCAGCTCATCTCCGTCCCCAGCAACAACGCCACCTTCGGCCGCAGCGAGATGACCTACCAGCAGCTCGCGATGAGCCGGGTGCGCGCCGTCGAGCACAGCCGGTCGGTCGTCGTGCCCGTCACCAGCGGCGTCAGCGCGATCATCCGCCCCGACGGCGAGATCGTCGCGCAGACGAAGATGTTCACCCCGGACGTCCTCGTCGAGAAGGTGCCGCTGCGCTCCTCGCAGACCCCCGCGACCCGCCTGGGCACCCTGCCCGAGGCCCTCCTCGCGGTGCTCGCGGCGGCCGGTCTCGGCTGGGCCGGCGCCCGCGCGGTGCGCGCCCGGCGCACCCCGGCCGCCTGAGGCTCCGGAGCGGCCCGATGCGCCCCCGGCCCCGATCCGCAGATGATCTAGGGTCGGGGCATGGGTACTCCTGACTTCATCCGCGAACTGCGCAAGACGGCCGGCCACCAGCTGCTCTTCCTGCCGGGCGTCAGCGCCGTCGTCTTCGACGACCGGGGCCGGGTCCTGCTCGGCAAGCGCGCCGACAACGGCCTCTGGGCGCTCGTCGGCGGCATCGTCGACCCGGGGGAGCAGCCCGCCGACGCGGTGGTGCGCGAGGTGTACGAGGAGACCGCCGTGCGCTGCGTGCCCGAGCGGATCCTGCTCGTGGAGACCCTGCGCAAGCCCGTCGTCTACCCCAACGGCGACATCTGCCAGTACCTGGACGTCGCGTTCCGCTGCCGGGCCGTCGGGGGCGAGGCGCGGGTCAACGACGACGAGTCGACCGAGGTCGGCTGGTTCGAGGTGGACCGGCTGCCGGAGATGAAGCGCTTCTCGTACCTGCGGATCGAGAAGGCGCTCGCCGATGAACCCGCATGGTTCCGCACCACAGCAACCGACTGAACTATGGGCTCGACACACATCGGTGGGGGAGAGGCCCGTTCATAGGCTGCGGAGCATGAGCGCCCCCATCACCGTCCCCGGCACCGAGCCCGGTGCGGACGTCGCCTCGCCTCTGCCCCGCGCCGCGGGCCTCGCCCTCGACCTCACCGGCCGCACCGCGCTCGTCACCGGCGCGGCCGGCGGCATCGGGCGCGCCTGCGCGCTGCGGCTCGCCGCCGCCGGGGCCCGGGTCAGAGCCGTCGACCGGGCCGCCGAGGGCCTTCGGACCCTGGCCGAGGAGGCCGGCGCGCTTCCCGGCACCCTCGAACCCCACCTCCTCGACCTGACCGACCTGGACGCGGCGGAGGCCGCGGCCGCCGGCACCGACATCCTCGTCAACAACGCCGGGATCCAGCTGGTCCGCCCCATCGAGGAGTTCCCGCCGGACGTCTTCCACACCGTCCTCACCGTGATGCTGGAGGCGCCCTTCCGGCTCATCCGGGGCGCCCTGCCCCATATGTACGGCCAGGGCTGGGGGCGGATCGTGAACCTCTCCTCCGTCCACGGACTGCGCGCCTCCGCCTTCAAGTCCGCCTATGTGGCCGCCAAGCACGGCCTGGAGGGCCTCTCCAAGACCGCCGCCCTCGAAGGCGCCCCGCACGGGGTCACCTCCAACTGCGTCAACCCCGGCTACGTCCGCACCCCGCTCGTCGAAAGCCAGATCGCCGACCAGGCCGCCGCCCACGGCATCCCGCCGGAGCGCGTCCTCGCCGAGATCCTCCTCAAGGACTCCGCGCTCAAGCGGCTCATCGAACCGGAGGAGGTCGCCGAGGCCGTCCTCTACCTCTGCACCCCCCAGGCCTCCTTCATCACCGGCAGCTCCCTCACCCTCGACGGAGGCTGGACCGCCCACTGACGAAGATCCCTGTGCAGCTTGTCCACAGGGGTGGTGCGACCACACGTACGGCAGGTATCCCTGTGTCCATGTCCCACGAACACGTCTCCTACCTGGAACTCCTCGCCCGGGGAGCGGCGACGGAGGCCTACGACCGGCCCGTGCTGCTCGCCCGCGCGAGCGGCGCGGGCCCCGAGGCGCTGGCCGAACTCGAAGAGGCCAAGCAGCTCGCGCTGCGGGTCCGGGCCGAGCTGGAGGGGCGGCGGCGCCGCGAGGCGGAGCTCTCCGCCCTCTTCGCCACCGCCCACGACCTCGCGGGACTCCGCGACCTCGACGCGGTGCTGCACGCCATCGTGCAGCGCGCCCGGTCGCTCCTCGGCACCGAGGTCGCCTACCTCAGCCTCAACGACCCGGCGGCCGGCGACACGTACATGCGGGTCACCGAGGGCTCCGTCTCCGCCCGCTTCCAGCAGGTCCGACTCGGCATGGGCGAGGGGCTCGGCGGCCTCGTCGCCCAGACCGCCCGCCCGTACGTCACCGAGGACTACTTCGCGGACCCGCGCTTCCAGCACACCCGCACCATCGACGCGGCCGTACGGGACGAGGGCCTCGTCGCCATCCTCGGCGTGCCGCTCAGCCTCGGCAGCCAGGTCATCGGCGTGCTGTTCGCCGCCGACCGCAGGGCCAGGGTCTTCGAGCGCGAGCAGGTCGCGCTCCTCGGCTCCTTCGCCGCGCACGCCGCCGTCGCCATCGACACCGCCAACCTGCTCGCCGAGACCCGCTCGGCCCTCGCCGAGCTGGAGCGGGCCAACGACATCATCCGTGAGCACAGCGCTGTCATCGAGCGTGCCTCCGAGGTCCACGACCGGCTCTCCGAGCTGGTCCTGCACGGCGGCGGCGTCCACGACGTGGCCCACGCCGTCTCCGAGGTCCTCGGCGGGACCGTCGAGTTCACCGAGGCGGGCGCCGGCTCCGCCCGCCGCGCCGGGGGCCACGCGGTCCGCGAGGGCGACGACTGGGTGGCCGCCGTCTCCGCCGGCGGCGAGACGCTGGGCGCACTCGTCCTCCACGGGCAGCCCGAGCTCGACCCCGTCGACCAGCGCACCCTGGAGCGCGCCGCCCTCGTGACCTCCCTGCTGCTGCTCGCCCGCCGCTCGGCGGGCGAGGCCGAACAGCGGGTACGGGGCGAGCTCCTCGACGACCTCCTCGACGCCCCGGACCGGGACCGCCGCCTGCTGCGCGAGCGCGCCGCCCGCCTCCGTACCGACAGCGAGGCCCCGCACGTCGTGCTCGCCGCCCGTGTCGACCGGGCCGCCGGCGACGCCGCAGACCCCGACGCGGGCAACCGCGAGAGCGCCGACCGCCGGCGTCTGTGGTCGGCCGCCTCGCACCTGGCCGCCACCCGCCGCGGACTCGCCTCGGCCCGCGACGGCGGAACGGTCCTGCTGCTGCCGCTCGGGCCGGGGGAGAGCGCCGCCGACCTCGCCCGCCAGACCGCCCGGAGCCTCGGCGGCACCCTGCGCGAGCCGGTCACCGTCGGCGCCTCCGCTCCCGTACGGACGGTCCTCGACCGCCCGGACCAGGTGGCCGTCGCGTACGAGGAGGCCCGCCGCTGCCTGGACGCGCTCGTCCTGCTGCACCGCTCGGGCCAGGGCGCGGCCGCCGAGGACCTCGGCTTCCTCGGCCTCCTCCTCGCCGACGGCCGGGACATCGACGGCTTCGTGGGCCGGACGATCGGTCAGGTCGTCGACTACGACCGGCGCCGCGGCACCGACCTGGTCCGCACCCTGGACGCCTACTTCGCCAGCGGCATGAGCCCGGCCCGTACCAAGGACGAACTCCACGTCCACGTCAACACGGTGGCCCAGCGCCTGGAGCGCGTCGGCCGGCTCCTCGGACCCGACTGGCAGTCCCCGGCCCGCGCCCTGGAGATCCAACTGGCCCTGCGCCTGCACGCGATGTCGTCGGCCGTCGCCCGCTGAACGGCGGGGACGCGTCGCGTCGGTGAGATCAAGCCAATGAGTTGGCGGCTTAACTTCGGTGTCTGGCAGCAGAATTGACGAGCAGTTAGCCTGGCCGCAGATACCGACACGCCTGTTCGGAGGTCTCATTGGCTGCATCGCTCGCAGCGTGGCCCCGGCCGGCCGGCTTATGCCGGACGCGCTGACCGGTCCCCACCATGGAGCACGTCCCACCTCGGTGAGGTGTGCCCTGTCCGAGCGAAGAACAAGTCAATGGAGGCACCCTCGTGTCGGCTCATGCCACTCAGTCGAACGTCTGCAGGCATCCCGGACGTGACGTGGCGATCGTCGCCCTGTCCGCCGTCGTCGTGGCCCTCGTGGCCGTTGTCGTCGTCATGGCGGTGAACGGCGGCCCCCTGGCCATCCTCGGAGCGGGTGGCACCAGCCTGGCCGCGAGCTTCACCGTGGGCATGGGCGTTCTGCAGCACCTCAAGCCCGGCAGCTAGACCCCACCGACACCGAGCGGCCCCCTCCGCCGGATGGGCGGAGAGGGCCGCTCGGTGTCGGTGCCGGGCTCCGGTCAGACGTCGGCGCGGACCGGGGCGGCGGCCTGCGGGGCGTCCTCGGCGACCTCGGACAGGTCGCGGTCGCGCGTCTCGCGGGCGCAGGCGATCGCGACGACGGTGAGCAGCGCGGCGGCGATCACGTACAGGGCGATCGGGGTCGAGCTGTCGTAGTCGTCGAGGAGCGCGACCGCGATGAGCGGCGCGGGCGCCCCGGCGGCGACGGAGGAGAACTGGGCGCCGATGGAGGCGCCGGAGTAGCGCATCCGGGTCGCGAACATCTCCGAGAAGAAGGCCGCCTGCGGCGCGTACATCGCCCCGTGCAGGACCAGGCCGACCGTGACCGCGAGCAGCAGGGAGCCGAAGCTGCCGTGGTCGATGAGCAGGAAGAACGGGAACATCCAGGCCCCGACGCCGACCGCGCCGATCAGATAGACCGGGCGGCGGCCGATCCGGTCGGAGAGCGCGCCCCAGGCGGGGATGACGGCGAAGTGGACGGCGGAGGCGATGAGGACGGCGTTGAGGGCGGTCTGCTTGGTGAGCCCGACCTGGGTGGTCGCGTACACGAGGATGAACGCGGTGATCACGTAGTACGAGATGTTCTCCGCCATGCGGGCGCCCATCGCGATCAGCACGTCCCGCCAGTGGTGCCTGAGCACGGCGACCAGCGGCATCTTCTCGACCTGCCCGGCGAGCGCCTTGCGCTCCTCGGCGGCGGTGAGCGCGGCCTTGAAGACGGGCGACTCGTCGACGGAGAGCCGGATCCACAGGCCGACGATCACGAGGACGCCGGAGAGCAGGAAGGGAACGCGCCAGCCCCAGGAGGCGAAGGCGGCGTCGGAGAGCAGCGCGGTCAGCGCGGACAGCGCACCGGTCGCGAGCAGCTGCCCGGCCGGCGCCCCGGTCTGCGGCCAGGAGGCCCAGAATCCGCGCCGCTTCGCGTCGCCGTGCTCGGACACCAGCAGGACGGCGCCGCCCCACTCGCCGCCGAGCGCGAAGCCCTGGACGAGGCGCAGCGTCGTCAGCAGCACCGGAGCGGCGGAGCCGACGGTGGCGTGCGTGGGCAGCAGTCCGATCGCGAACGTCGCCCCACCCATCAGGAGCAGGCTCAGGACCAGCAGCTTCTTCCGCCCGAGCCGGTCCCCGTAGTGTCCGAAGACGAGCGCCCCGAGCGGCCGCGCCGCGAACCCGACCGCGTAGGTCAGGAACGACAGCAGCGTCCCGACCAGCGGGTCGGACTCGGGGAAGAACAGCTTGTTGAAGACCAGCGCGGCGGCGGACCCGTACAGGAAGAAGTCGTACCACTCGATGGTCGTGCCGATGAGACTGGCGGCGACGATCCGCTTGAGGGATCCGGGGGGCGTGGGAGCGTGAGTTGCGGCGGCCATGTGCACCACTTCCGAGCGGGTGACGGGGACGTGTTCGTGTCGCCACACCGTAGAAACCCGCAGGTCACAGGCGTATGTGGTGGGACGCCATAGTTAGGAGAGCGAGGGTGCGCGCTGTCCCCATGCCCGGCCCGCTGAGCCCCAGCAAGCGGCGCTTGCCGGGGCGAATGGGCGGGTGTCAGGTTTGCCGGCAAGAGCAAGCAGCATCATGCTGGCAAGGACACCGAAGGCCGAGGTCAGAGCGCTGATGCGGTGTGTCACACGGACATCGTCATCAACGACGACCTCGGCCATCGGAAGTGTTCCGAACGAACCGGCCTAGCCGTGGTACAGCACGCGCACGACCATGGCCTCGGGCGGCAGGCCGTCCAGGTAGGTGTTGAACCAGGCCCGGCGCTCGTCGCCCGCGATACCGACCCAGGTGCCGTCCAGGGTCAGCAGGGCGGGCGTGGGCAGGACGTCCGCGGCCTCGCGCGCCACATATGCGGCGCGGTCGGTCCCCAGCAGGTCCTGCGGTTGGCTGCCCACCCGGTCCCGGAGTTCCGGCCGGTCGTGCAGCGCCTTGATCGCGGGCTGGGCGGCGTACTCCGCCCAGACGTCCCCGTGGGAGCGGCCCGCCGGATCGGCGAGCCACCGGTCCCGGAAGACTCCGAACGGCTGCGCGGCCGGGTGGGCGGCGGCCAGCTCGTGCCAGTCGGCCCAGTTCCGCTCGGCCTGCTCGGCCGCGGGCCGCCGCGCCGCTTCGAGGTCGAGCAGCCCGCGCGGGCCGCCGTCGCACAGCCCGGGAGGCAGCACACGCGGGCCCGTGGAGAGCTCCAGCTCCTCCCGGACCAGCCGCGGGTCACCCTCGTGACCCGCGACCACCGGGAACTCGCAGCCCGCTCCGGACACGTACCAGTAGTCCCACTCGCCGACCCAGTCGGCGGGCATGTCCTCCCGCTCGTACCGGTAGGGCGCCATGGCCCGCTCGATCGCCTGCTGGAGGTCGGCCGGTTCGCAGGGCGGCAGGCAGACCGTGACCCGTTCCTTCGCCATGTCTCTCGTCGCCTTCCGTTACACCGGGGGGTTGTAGACCGGGCCGCACGGCGTGGTGATGCCGCCGTCACAGCCTTCGCTGACCATCTTGATGCCCTCGTAGATGAACAGGATGTCTCCGAGGACCCCCGCCGCGCCGAAGAGCTTGCCGAGCCGGCTGGTGCCGCCGCCGCCACGGCCGCCGCCGGACCGTGCCGGCAGGTCCGCAAGCATCTTCTTGGCCAGGGCCTGGTCCTCACCGGGGAGGGTGGTGACGGTGCCGCCGCCGGGCAGCTTGCGCACGAGCGGCGCGACACGGTGCGTGTCGAAGGTTCCGTCGGGATAGATCACGCGGACGTTGGAGTTGCCGACGAACTTGTCCCGGATGGCTTCGGCCTGGTCGAAGTTCTCGGCCACGAACACCACGTTCGGCGACTGCGCCTTGACGTTGGGATCCATCTTGTTCTTGATCGTTTTCTCCGTCCCGTCGGCACCCCCCGGCCTGGTCATGTCCGCGGTGCTGTCGGTGGCGTCCCAGGTCTCGACGCTGACGATCTTGTTGTCCTTCCAGGTCACCTTCACGAAGTCGGCCGTGGTGCCCATGATCGAGTGGTTTCCGTTGGCATCGTGCATCAGCGCCTTCTGCTGCTTGATGACGCCGTTGTCCTCATCGCCCCACAGGTACTGCGAGCCGTTGCCCGTCTTGGAGTCGTAGTACTGGCCCGCCTTGACGAGGTCCTCGTTCATGTACTTGAAGGCGGTCTGCTCGGACGCCTTTGCCTTGGGGTTCGTCTCCCGCACGGTCAGCGGGACGCCCCGGTCGTTGTAGATGACGGTCTTTCCGTTGACCTTGCCCTGCGTGAGCGCCAGGGACGGCTGCACGGAGGGCGGCGGCGACGCCGAGACGATCTTGCCGCCGGAGCAGACCGCGACCCTCTCCCAGCACTCGATGGGCATCAGTCCATCGGGGTCGGACTTCGTGACCGGGTTGTTGTTCGTGTACGCGTACCCGTTGATCTGCAGCGGATCGGTGAAGTCGATCAGCGGGTCGGCCGACAGGAACCGGCCCGTCGCCTGGTCGTACTCGCGGGCGCCGAGGTGCGTGAGGCCCGTGGCGGAGTCGTCGATTCCGGTACCGAGGTAGGACCGTTTGTTGACCCACGAGTTCGGCTTGGTGCCGCGCGTCTCACCGAACGGCTTGAACTGGCGGCGGGTCACCGCCTGGCCGGCCGTCAGCTCGACGGAGGTCGTCGCGGTTCCGACGGCGTCTCCGAGCAGGGCCGTCAGCTTGTGGTTCGTGGTGGCACCGTTGGTGCTGACCCGGACCACGGACGGGGCACCGTGCTGGGAGTACGTCCGCGCGGCGCGGATCACCTTGCCGTTGGGGTCGGTCGACAGCTCGGTCTCACCGATGTGGAGGACCGTGCCGCCGGCCGAGTTCTGCAGCAGCCGGTTGCCCTCGGCGTCGTAGACGTACGTCTCGCGGTCCGCGACGGTCCACTGCTGGTCGGCGTCGGTGGGGTGGCAGTTGCCCACCGCGAGGTTGGTGCTGTTGGCGTCGGTGGTGCCGGGCACGTAGAGGCATCGGCCGGAGGCCACGTGGTAGATGCTCTTGTCGGCCCGGACCGTGAACTTCTGCGCCGCGCTGCCGTCACAGGCCCCGAGCTGCACGAGGTTGACGTTCACCAGCGCACACTTGCCCTTGATGCGCAGGGTGTCGCCCGTCGTGGACCACTTCTGCGGACCCTGGTTGTGGCACGGGTAGATCTGGATGGCGGTGCCGTCGGTCGTGGCGCCGGCTTCGAGGTCCAGGCACCTGCCGCCCACACCGATGATCGCGCCTTCGCCGTCGCCGAAACCGGTGACGGAGGTGAGCTTGTTCTCCTCGCTCCACGTCAGGCTCTGCGAGCCGCCGGGCAGCGTGCGCTGCGTCTGGTTGCCCCCTTCGAAGACGAAGGAGGAGTCCGTGCCGGTCGCGCGGTCGACGCCGGCGAGGGCGTGCGGCTGGGTCAGCACCGGCGGTGTGGTCCCGTTGCCCGGGGTCGTCATGCCGTAGCTGTACGTCCGCTTGTCGTCGGCCGCCGGGGACGCCAGGTCGTGCTCGGTCATCGACGCGCGGTTTCCGGCGACGTCGAAGGTGAACGACTGCCAGTAGCCGCCCCGGTTCGGGGTGACCGTGGCGGAGGCCGGCCCGGCGGCGGTGATCGACGCGGTCAGCTGGCTGCTCGGGGCGGTGCCGTCGGTCAGCGTGCTCGGAGCGTCCGCGACCGGGCCACCCGAGGTCCCGCCGTCGGCCTGGTAGCCCCAGGTGGCGCCGGAGGAGGACTTGCAGCCGGTCTTGCCGGCCGCCAGACCCGAGGTCCAGGCGTGGACCAGCTCACCCAGGTAGTCGTACGTGAAGCACTGGTTGTCCCAGCTCTCCGTGGTGCCGTCCACCTCCTTGCGGGCGGCCGAGGTGAGGTTGCCGGCCTGGTCGTAGGAGAGGTAGGTGCCGGAGATCCGGTGCGAGTCCGGGGTTTCGCGGTCCCAGACGGTGCGCTGGAGGCGGCCCGAGCTCTCGTCGACGAAGTTCGTGGTCCACACCCGGTTCGGCTGCGACCCGCTCACGGTCCGCAGCGGCTCCCCGAACGCCGAATAGGTCACGTCGGTCGTGTACCAGGACTGTCCGGAGGTGGACTCCGGGAGATCGTCCTCGTTGTAGCGGGTGATCAGCTTCTCGGCGGCCAGCCCACCGGCCGCCGGGAGGGTGGCGGTGAGGACCTTTCCGCTGCTGGTGTAGGTGAAGCCGTACGTGTACGTGCCGGCGACGCCGGTGGTCAGGTTGTTCTCGGGGATGACCACCTCACGGCCGGTCGGCCGGTACTCGACGTCGTAGCCCGTGACCCGGGAGACGTAGTCGCCCGTGGCGTCGTGCCGGACGGAGCTCACCGGCTTGCCCAGCGCACCGGGCATGTCGTAGGTGAACTCCTTCACCGGGGCCGCGGTCGCCGAACCCTGGCGCACCGCCACGATGCGGTTGAGCGCGTCGTACTGGGTGTACGTGGTGCCCTTCGGTCCGGTGGCGCTGATCTGCCGGTCGAGGTCGTCGTACTCGAACGAGCCGGCACCGATGTCCGGGTCGACGGACGACTCCAGGCGGCCCCGGGTGTCGTACGTGTACGACCAGACGTTGTTCGCGGCGTCCTTGATCTCGGTGCGGTTGCCGCGGGCGTCATAGCCGTAGTACGTCGAGCGCCACTTCGACTGGGCCTTGTCGGTCGAGTGGTCGATGCGCACGGTGCGCCCGAGGACGTCCGTGACGGTGCGGACAGCGGGGGCGGCACCGCCGCCGGGACGCGCGATGGTCCAGTCGTCGCCGTACTCCGTGACGTCCGAGGCCACCGCACGGCCTTCCTGGAGCGCGGTCTTGCGGACCACGCGTCCCAGGCCGTCGTAGGCGGTGCGGACCGAGCTGGGCACCAGCGTGTCGCTGACGCGCTGGAACAGTGCCGCGGTCGGCTCGCCCTTGGCCAGGTAGGAGCTGGTCTGCTCGCCGACCCGGCCGTGGTCGTCGTACCGGGTGTCCATGACGATCCGGCCGGGACCGTGTGCCTCGCGCTGGGTCTGGACGGCCCGCATGAGGCCGTCGTAGATCGACACCTGCGAGGAGTACGTGACCCCGTCGTCCTTGAGCGTGCGGACCGTCACCGACGTCGGCCTGGTCTCGGTGGCGGTGACCTCCGCGACCCGGTAGTCGATGATCACGTCCGGGGTCTGGGTGCCCGTGGAGCGGGAAGCCGACCAGCCCTTGACCAGGCGGCCGAACACGTCGTACTCGGTGCGCGTCGTGCGGCCGTTGGTGTCCGTGACCGTCAGTGGCAGGCCGCGGCCCGGGTCGTACGTGGTGACGGAGGTGTGGCCCTTGGGGTTGATCTTCTTGATCGACGTGACCGGACCGCCGGTGTCACCCGGCGTGTACTGGGTCTCCGTCGTGCCGACCACCGGCTGTTTCACGGTACGGACGCGGCCCAGCGGGTCGTAGGTCGTGTGCGTGACCACGCTGTAGTGGTCGCCCGTGCCATTGGACTCGGCGTTCGCCGTGACCAGGCCGCGGACCGGCACCGACTCGAACGGGAGCCCGTCGTAATAGTTGGCGACCGCGCTGATCAGGAGCCGGTTGGCGCCGGTCCCGGTCGCGTAGTCGGCGCACGAGGTCGCGGTCTTGCGGACCTTGCTCGGCAGGCCGATCAGGTTCAGGTCCGTGTTGTGCACGTACTGCTTGACCGTGCAGGTGTAGTCGCTGAGCGTCTCGCCCGTGCCGTTCGGCTTGACGACGGCGGTCTCCACCGACGTCGGCAGGCCGTAGGTGGCATCGACCTTCGAGGTGGTGCGCAGGGCCTGCCAGCTGCTACCGACGGTCTTGATCGAGTCGGTGCGCGCGATGCGGGTGCGGAAGGCCGTCAGCGGCCCCACCCCGCCGTCGCGGTCGCGCGAGGCGACCTGGGTGGAGGCCGGGAAGTTGAGCGTCCGGCCGACGATGCGGCCGCCCGCTCCGTCGTACGTGATCGTCTCCGCGGGCATGCCGGAGTACTGCGGCTGGTCGTCCGCGACCAGGGTCTCCTTGCCCGTGGAGTCCTTGACCGCGCCGCCCGCGCCCCGGAAGTAGCGGGTGACCGCGTACGACCTGGTCTGCGGGGTGGTGCTCACCTTGCGGCCCTGCGAGGTGGCCACCTGCTGGAAGCCGCGCCATTCGCTGTACGTGCGCAGGTCGGGCCTGCTGATCTCGTCGTCGCTCTTGCCCCAGGCGGCGCCCGTGTACGCGTACGAGGTCGTGACGCGGTCGGAGACGCCCGTGATCCGGTCGGACTCGGTGACGGAGTCGACGACGTACTTGTTGAACCAGGCGAGCGCCGGCTTCTTCTCCTCGCCGTCCGGGGACCAGCGGGTGGGGAAGCAGGTGCCGTGGTTGTCCTCGGGGGCGACCGAAGGCTGGTACTGGCAGCCGCCCCGGTAGACCACGTCGATCTGCCCGCCGTGCTCCGTCTTCACGGTGCCGATGCGCGGGCGGGTGAAGCCGGGGCGCTGGTCCTTGCTGTCCTTGCGGACCAGGTTGGGGAGCTGCTTGTCCTTGAGGTAGCCGGACAGGGGCTCACCGGGGCCGACGCTGTAGGGCTCGAAGCTGACCCCGGCCTTGGACAGCACGGTGCCGCTGGTGGCGCCGGGCGTGTAGGCGTAGCGGGCGATCGAGTTCAGCCACATGCCCGGGGAGGTGCTGTACCAGTCCCGGGGGAAGGAGTGGCGCAGGACGTACTGGTCCACCTTGACCAGTCCGGTGGTGCCGGGCCGGGTCGCGTAGGTGGCGACTGCGCTGAGCCGCATCCGGAGCCAGAAGGACGGGAAGGCCGGGCAGAGCTTGGAGTCCGACTTGCAGTTGAGGTTGCCGGGGGTGTCCCACCAGGGGCGGTACGCGGCCGGGTCCTTCGTGTTGTCGAAGTTCGCCGAGTCACAGGCCGTGCCGGTGGCCACGCAGCGCTGGGCGTGCAGGAAGTCGACCTTGGCGGCAGGGGTGCCGCCCAGGTCGTCGTCGCGCAGGCCGTACTCGATGGAGTCCGGGATGCCGCCGCGGTAGTAGCTCTCGGGGGTCTTGAACTTCTTGTTGACGGCGTAGTAGTTGATGGACCTCGCCCAGTCGATGACCATGGCGTTGCCGTGGATGTCGACCACCTTGTCCAGGCCCCAGTGCCAGGCCTGCTGCTTCTTGGTGTCGTTGTTGCAGCGGGAGGCCGCGAAGGTGGTGGCGTAGCAGGGCTCGCCGGGGTGGTTGCCGAAGACCGGGACGGTGAAGACCGAGTCGGTGTCGGCGTGACCGCCCCCGATCTTGTTCAGGCCGTAGTAGTACTTGGTGCCTTCGGCGGTGGTGACGATCCAGTACTCGCCGTTGTTGTCGCCGTTGTCGCCCCCCGTCTTCAGCTGGACGCGGGTGCCGTCGTCGTCCTGGAGCTTGTAGATGTCGGTGCTGCCGACGCGCACGAGCTCGGAGGTGGTGCCGTTGAGGGACATCACCGCGTTGTGCGAGACCCAGCACAGGTCGGAGGTCTGGTCCTTCTTGGCCGTGTTGTTGGGCGTTCCCGCGGCCGTGGCCTTGGTGTCGTCCTTGCACGTGCGGTAGCGGCGCTCGATGTGGCCGGGGTCGTACTCCCAGCCCTCGCCGATCCAGGAGGCCTGCGGCGAGGAGGTGGCGGTCCTGCCGTCCACCGCCTGGGAGTTGTAGCTGAAGGCGATCTTCGGGCTCGGGCCGGCCGGGGTCGGCGGCACGTCGATCGGGTAGCTCCAGCTGAAGGCGCCGGAGGAGCTGCCCGCCGTCCACTTGCCGTTCCCGCTCAGCGGGGTGGCCTTGAACGAGCCGCCTTCGCCGGAGCCGGAGTCGATCGCGCCGACCAAGGCCTTGTCGCCGCCGGCGGCCGCGGGCTGCACGTAGGCGGCCTGCATGATGCCGGAACCGGACGCTGCGGGCTGTGTTGCGACGGCGGGGACGGTGGTGCCGTCGGCCGCGGTGTCGACCGTGGCCGTGAGGGTCTTGGTGGCCGGGTCGTTGACGGTCTCCAGTTCCTCGTACTGGCGGCACTCCTCGATGTCCGGGGTGGTCGCGTAGCACTCGGGGAACTGGACCAGGCGCAGGCGGCCCGCCCAGCCGGCGCCGTTGACGTTCTGGAACGCCTCGTAGCCGAGCTGCACCGAGACCGGGACGGAGCCGGTGCTCGGCGCGGTGACGGTGAGGACGGTGCCGTCGACGCCGTCCGAGACGGGCGCGGTCGGGCTCGCCACGTCCACCTGCCAGGTGCCGGTGGGCGCGGGCGCGCCGTCGGACTGGCCGAGCTTGACGGGGAGGCTCCCGACCTGCGTGGGCGGGACGGGGGCGGGGTCGGCCGCGGGGGTGGCGAACGTCGCGGGCTGGACTCCGGAACCGAAGTCCACCGTGCCGAACGCGGCGGGCGGGCGGGTTGCCGTGCCGGCCGGGGGCTGCTCCAGGTTCGCCGGGGCGGGCGCGTCGATGCGTTCGAGATTGGCGTCGTAAGTCCGGCCGGTCGTGAACCGGCCGCCCGGCAGGCCCTCGAGCACGAGGGGCTCCCGGGCGACCGCATCGGTGCCCGCGTCCGGGTCCGGTGGCTGGGCCCACGATGGCGTCGGCAGGAGCGCGAGGAGCATCGCGGCACCGAGCGCCGGTGCGATGGCGTTGCGCAGGCGACGGCGCGCGGATGGAAGAGCTGGCACGAAAAGTCCCCCCGGACTTTGGAAAGGGCCCTGGTCGGAGGCCAGGTGATCCCACATCAAACGGCGCTGATTGTGTGCGATCGCGAGGGACAAAGACCAGCCGGGGAGTGATCAAGTGACACTTATCACGGATTGTTACACCATAATTGCCGACAGTTGCTGATTGTTTATCTGAATGGGCGTGTACAGGCCAATAGATTCAAGTGGCGCCAACTGGCCGAAAATCGGCTTGTTTTGCGCCAATTCAGCAGAGAGCAGCACGCTTTTTGGGCGATTTTGGCGATATTGTGAGGTGATTCTGAACGCCTGACGGCCCATCGCCATCCACCTGCCATGACGATCCGGCCATGCTGCTGGTTTCCCGTTCCGCCGCGACACCGCACGCCGGCACCTCCCCCGTCAGTCATGATCTGCAGGCATCGTCACGCCCGGGGGCGACCCGCGCCGGCGTGACTGGGACAAGAAAAAGGCTGGCCAAGACCCGATCGAGGGCCAGGCCGGTGGGGGGAAAGGGAAGTTCGCTCATGACGAGCAGATGGCGCCGTGCGCCCGGACGGCGAGCGCTGGCAGCGGGCGTGACGGCCGTCGTCATCGCCTCCGGGCTGACCTGGGTGGGCTTGAACCAGCCGGTCGACGACGGACACACAGGCAATTCACAAGTTTCGCGCCCGGGTGTTCCCTTGGGCGAATCCGATGCCGCCGCGCGTGCCGCGAAGACCCACCAGCCGGTGGAGGCCACAGCACTGCGGACCGCGTACTCGACGACCTGGGCCAAGCCCGACGGGACGCTGATGCGGAGGATCCACGCCAGCCCGGTCCGGGCCAAGGTCGGCGGGACCTGGAAGGCCATCGACACCAACCTGACCAAGGTCGAGGGCGGTTGGGCGCCGAAGGCCGTGAACGCGCCGGTGGTGTTCTCCGGCGGCGCCAAGGAGCCGGAGCAGGGCGACCAGTCCGGGCAGCACGGCGAGCGCGCCTCACGGGCGTCCGTGCGACGGGTGTCGCTGCTGTCCGGGATCACACCGGGCACCGGAAACACCCTGGCCACGCTCACCGTCGGCGACCACCAGATCGTCGTGACCTGGCCGGACGCCATCCCGACCCCCGTCATCGACGGGTCGCGGGCCCTGTACCCGGAGATCCTGCCCGGGGCCGACCTCGTACTCACCGCCGACGACGGCGGATTCGCGCAGCTGCTCGTGGTCAAGAACCGCCAGGCCGCCGCGAACCCGAAGGTCGCCCAGCTCTCCTACGGGCTCTCCTCCCCCGACCTCACCTTCGCGCTCGACCCGCTGACCCGCGTGGTCAGCGCCGTGGACCAGGCCGACGCCGACGTCGCCGAGTCCCCCACCCCGCTGATGTGGGACAGTGCGGGCACCCCCGCCATGACCGACGGCCAGGCCGGCAGCACGGCCAGCCCCGGGGAGGAAGTGCTGCCCTCGCAGTCCCCGGCCTCGACGGCTCCGGAACCGACCGCGTCGGAGACAGCGGCTCCCGAGCCCACCGACTCCGTCAACGACGGCGACGACGGCGACGTCTTCAACGAGGTGCTGCCCGAGGCCACCGACGAGGCCGCAGACCCCTCGGCGACCGGCGGCACCGGCCCCGAGCCCTCGGCACCCGCGGAGGCCAGCCCCGAGCCCACCCAGACGGGCGCCGCCGCAACGCTGTCGCTGCCGGCGCTGAACGGGCCGCAGCCCGACTCGCACGGCACCGTGGTGGAGACCGACCTCGACGGCTCGACCTGGACGATCACACCCGACCAGGAGATGCTGGCCGATCCGTCGACGGTGTACCCGGTGTTCATCGACCCCTCGGTCAACAAGCACACCAACGACTGGACGACGGCGTACAGCAGGCACCCGTACGCGAACTTCTACAACGGCAAGAACTTCAACAAGGGCGGCACTCACGAGGCGCGCGTCGGCTTCGAGTCCGACACCTGGGGCACCTCCCGGTCCTTCTTCAGCATCGACTGGGATCCCGACCTCAAGGGCGCCATCGTCTCCAGCGCCAAGCTCTACGCCCTGGAGACGTACGCCTGGTCCTGCAACGCCCGCACCATGGACGTCCACATCACGACGCCGATCACTTCCAAGACCAACTGGAAGAACGCGCCGTCGATGCACTCCGGCAACCGGATCGGCGGCGGCAAGTTCGCGCACGGCTGGAAGTCCGCCTCCTGCCCGGACAAGTACGTCAGCTTCGACGTGAAGTCGACCGCGCAGCGCGCCGTCAACGGCGGCTGGCCGACGATGACCATCGGTTTCAAGGCCGGCAACGAGAACGACCAGTACGCGTGGAAGAAGTTCCAGGCGGACGGCGGCAACGACCCGCACGTCGACCTCGCGTACAACCGCCGTCCGGACACGCCGACCAACCTGGACCTGACGCCCGACTTCAGCTGCGACACGACGGCGCCGTACATCAACGTCGGTTCCTCGTCGATCACCTTCTGGGCCGGCGCCAAGGACAAGGACGGCAACCTGTCGTCGGTCAACTTCGAACTGTGGCCCAGCGGCGGCAGCGGCAACCTGCTGGGAGCCAAGGGCAAGGCCCCGGTCGGGGGCGGTTCGGGCACGACCCACACCGACCCGTTCGCCACGGGTGCCACCGGCCTCCAGCTGGTCGATGGCAAGACGTACTCCTGGCGCGCCAAGACGGTCGACAAGGCCGGTGCCGCATCGGGCTACTCCCCGTCCAAGACCCCGTGTCGGTTCGTCTTCGACAGCTCGCGGCCCACTCCGCCGACGGTGACCTCCACCGACTTCCCGGATGCGGACGCCCTCGACAACGGCTTCGGCAGCAGTGCCGAGGACTCGATCTGGAGCAAGAAGAAGTTCGGTGAGGCCGGCACGTTCAGCCTCAAGGCCGCGCAGACCGACGTCGACTACTTCGAGTACGGCTTCAACCAGGGCTCGTACCCCTTCAAGGCCGAACGCACCGCGGGCGCCGCGACGACCACGCTCACGCCCGTCACCGGCGTCAAGCCGCCGCTGGCCGGCCCGAACGTGCTCTACGTCCGCGCCGTCGACGACGCGGGGCACCGCTCCGAGCCGCTCAAGTACCTCTTCTACCTGACCCCGAGGGACCAGGCCGACACCCCCGGCGACTTCACCGGCGACAAGCTGCCGGACCTGATGGTCGTCGACGCCAACGGCAACCTGCGGATGTACCCGTCCGAGTCGCAGTCCGACCTGGTCAAGGGCACCGGTGACCTCGGCTATTCGATGGCGGGTGCGTACCGCGGCAACCCGGCGAAGGACCCCAACGGCAACGACGGCCTGCCGACGTACGTCGGGGTTCCTTCCGGGTACTGGAAGAACACGCTCATCACGCACAACGGCGACGTGTACGGCGGTGACGGCTTCCAGGACCTGATCGCCCGCAAGGACGGCAAGCTCTGGGTGTACCCCGGCGACGGGTACGGAGCGGTCAACATCGACAAGCGGCAGGAGATCCTGCTGCCCGAGAACGCCCCGGACCCGGCTGCGTACCGCCAGCTCGTGGCCGCCGGGGATGCGACGGCGGACGGCAAGCCCGACTTCTTCGCCATCACCGGCAGCGAGATCTGGATGTTCACCGGCTACAACGGGGCGTCGGTGCAGCAGGCGATCCCGCTGAACACCACGCACTGGCTGAGCCGAGACCTGATCACGGCGCAGGACATCAACGGTGACGGTGTCACGGACCTGCTGTACCGCGGTGACCAGGACGCCAAGCTGTTCCTGCGGCTCGGCAAGCCCGCCGCCGGCGGCGGTGTCGACATCGACTCGCTGACGGCCGCGGCGAACTCGGCCTCCCCCGGCGGTGTGGACATCACCTACACCGGCGGCGGCTGGTCCCGGCTGAGCATCCCGCTGCTGACGGGAACCCCGGACGCCAACGGCGACGGCGTTCCCGACGTCTGGACGCTCGCGAAGGACGGTGCGGTGCGCTTCTACGGGGGACAGCCGAGCGTGCTGCCCGGCTCCGGCACGGTGATCATCGCGAACACCAACGGGGTGGGCTGGACGCAGAAGCTGGCCATCGGCTGACGTAGGCGGCCGTGCGAAACGGGGTGTGCCCCGACCGGGATTCCGGTCGGGGCCCACCCCTCTGTGTTTCCTGCTCGCCGCATCCGCGCGGATGGCCCCCTCGGCCTGCGCGGCCTCACCCTCTCACGGCTGGGACCGGATCACGGCGACACAGCACAGCGCTGCGAGGGCCAGACTCGCCGCCGCCGGCACCGCAAAGCCCTCGACGGCGGTGGCGGGAAGCACACGATCGGTCGGCGGGACGGCGCCCTCCGGATCGAAGGCCATCGTGAGGTGCTGCCCCGGGCGGGCGTCGGCCACAGGCGCGCCACGCTTCGGTCAGGACCGGGGTGCCGTCGAGGAGCCGCACCGAGCAGGAGTTCTTGACGTAGTCACGCCCCTCGTAGCGGTGGACGTGGACTTCGGTCACCACGACCGTACGGCTCACGCCGCGCCCCGCGAGGACGGCCTCCGCGGCGCGACCCGGTATCCACCAGGCGAGGAACCCGCCGAGCAGGGCGACCGCCACCACCAGGGCACGTCCCGCGTTCGTGGCGAAGAGATACCCGGCGGAGGCCAGGGCCGCCACGACGCCGACGACCGACCCGGTCGCCGGGAAGCCCGTGGACGCCCCCGTCACCGCGGCTCCCGCGATCACGCCGGCGGTCACCAGCCCCACGACGACACCCTCCGTCACCAGCCGGGCGGGCGGCCGTCCGGAGAAGTTCGCCGGGCCCCACAGGAATGCCCCGTCGTAGGACATGGTGCTCCATTCGTCGTTCGGACCTTGGGGGAGGGGAGCCGCCCGGGGTGCGGGCGCCGGCCGTGCCCGTACCCGCACCCCGGGCGGCTGGAACCATGTCACCATCCGCTCTCCCCGCAGACGGTGGTGAAGCTGGTGCCTCCGCCGACGTCCCATCCGGTCACCAAGGCGACGCCGCCGCCGGCGGTGTACACGGGATCACCGTCGCTGTTGACGACCCACGGGTTGCTGAAGTCCGTGGGGAACGACCACTCGTCCTCGGAGTCGACCGCCCGGCCGTACAGCCCGTGGACGCCGAGCAGCGGGCCGACCGACGCATCGGCGCCGACGCCGGAACCGGCGAGCTGGTTGAAGCTGTCCGCGTTGCTCCGGACGATGTCGAGGCTTGCGGAGGCTCCGCTGCCGACGGACGGACCGTGGCTCTCGGTGAAGCCGATGTCGTAGTCGCCGTTGCCGGTCTGGACGACCATGAAGCAGCCCTGCTCCGCGTAGCCCGTGAACATCGCGCCGCCGATTCCGGCGCAGATGCCCGTGCTGCCACCGTCGCGGCCGCGCGCGGCACCGCTCTGCGTGAAGGAGTACGAGCCGAGCGGTACCCAGGTGCCGTCACCGGTGGTCTGGTCGACCACCTTGTCCGTGGTGCCGCCGGCGTGGCTGACCGTGTACTTCGCGGTCGTGGCCGCGCCGGTGACCTTCGGGTACTTCACGTACGCGCTGTACGTGCCGTCCTTCGGGATGTTCAGCGTCCAGGTGAAGGCGTCCGTGCCGGTGCCGGCAGCGTGGACCTGGTGGTCGTAGCCGTGCTGCCCGGTGGCGACGGCCTTCGTCCACGTGCCGGTCGCGGCGGTGTTCTGCGTGTCGGAGTTGTCGACGAGCACCACCGCGCTGCCGACGGGCACGCCGTTGTCCGACCGGGACTTCAGCTTGCCGTCGGGGAAGTACGACCACGTCATCGTACGGTTCGAGGAACCGCCCGCCGAGGTCAGCGTGCGCGCCGTCTGCTTGCCCAGCTCGTCGTAGTCGTAGCTGGTGACGATGGCCCACGGGTCGGTGGACGACTCGACCCACCCGTTGTCGAAGTACGTGTAGATGGTGTCGTTGCGGACGGCCTGGCCCTCGGAAGGAGGCGCCGACACGGGTCGTCGCACGCCCCTTCGGCGACCATCTGCTTCGCGCCGGACTTCTTCCGGCCGGTGCGCCCTCCTCGGCCGGCTGGAAGACGAACAGCACCGAGCCGGGCAGCTGCTCGCGGACGCCGGCCAGGACCGTGGCGGCGCCCAGCAGCATGGCGGTGTGCCCGTCGTGGCCGCAGACGTGCGCGACGGGGAACGGGCCGCCGGGATGGTCCTGGTCCACGACAGTGGACGCGAAGCTCTCGCCGCTGTCCTCCTTGACCGGCAGCGCGTCGATGTCGGCGCGCAGCGCGACCACGCGCTCGCCGGGCCGGACCCGGCCGCCGCGCCACCGCCGCTGATGGTGCAGCCGGGTGGCGGCCGAGCCCGGCCGGGACCGAGGGGCGATGCCTTCAGGGGCGGCGGGGGTTAGTGGTGGTCAGTGCTGGTCGAGGTCGCCGGCGGTGGGCGCGAGCGCCCAGTCGAGGGCCAGGTCGGCGACGGCTTCCCAGCCCGCCTCGCCGCAGGTGTAGTGGCTGCGGCCGTCGAAGAGCTTGTACGCGGTGATCGCCTTGGAGCGCTTGGCGTTCTTCTCGTAGTTCTCGTGCTGGACGGAAGGGGGCAGGATGTTGTCGTTGCCGCCGGAGATGAACAGCAGGGGCGCGCGGTCGTCGTTGGCGAAGTCGACGGTCGTCGTCGCGTTCGGGGTGAAGTTCGCGAATCCGCCCTGGAAGAGGATGCGGCCCGAGACGGGGACGGAGTAGCGGTCGTAGACGGCCTTCGACTCCTCCACGGTGAGGTTGTTCGTGAAGGCGTAGTGGAATTCCTTCTCGGTGATCGGCACCGCGCGGCTCTTGTTGGCCGGGTTGTGCAGGACCGGGAAGGTCGCCTTGATCTCGCTGAAGGGCAGCGCCTTCACGCCCTTCACGGCCGCACCGTCGATGGACACGCCGGCCGAGCCGTAACCGGCGTCGAGGAGGAGCTGGACGAAGGCGCCGCCGAACGAGTGCCCCATGATGACCGGCTTCGTGTCGAGCCCGCCGATGACGTGCTTGAGGTGGTCGAAGACCTCGGTCACCCCCAGGCCCGCAAGCGGGGACGGGTCGTCGCGGAGCGCCTGGACTCCGGCGGTGCCGGGCTGGATGCCGGGGTAGCCGGGGGTGATCACCTTGAGCCCGCGCTGCTCGTAGCGGGAGACCCAGTTCTCCCACGACAGCGGGGTCATCCAGAGGCCGTGGATGAGGACGACGGTGTCCGTGGCCGCTTCTCGTTCCATGAGTCTCACCCTGTTCTCCGGCCGGGGGCGGTGCCCGCTGTCGGCCGGCTCGTCTTTCGGCCGCGTGCTCCGACGCCGTGGCCCGTCGGCATTCCGCCGACACGGAAAACGCTATTCCGGTGGTGAGGGGAGCGGAATGATCGACTCGCTTCCTTTCTTTGCCCAAACGCTCGGCGCGACGGAGAGCGGTGGCCGACACGGTGCCGCGGGCCCGTCGTCCAGGCTGGGCACTATCCGTTCCGGTCGGCGCGCCAGGAACGGGGGGGGGCCGTGCCGTACTCGCGGGCGAAGGCGCGGGAGAACGCCGCCTCGGATTCGTATCCCAGGGCCTTGCCGATCGCCCCCACGGCTTCCGTGGTGGTCGCGATCCGGTCGGCCGCGCGTGCCAGGCGCAGCCGCGCCAGATAGCGGGCGGGAGGGTCTCCGGCCAACCGGGTGAAACGTGCCGCGAACGCGGCCCGGGACAGCGAGGCGAGGCCGGCCAGCTCCTCCACCGTCCAGGGCTGCTCGGGGTGGCGGTGGATGGCCCAGAGGGCGGGCCCGAGGGACCGGTCGAGCGCCGCGGTCAGCCATCCCGGGCTGCCGCCGGCGCCGTCGGTGTCGGACCAGGCCCTCAGCGCCTTGATGAACAGCAGGTCCAGGAGTCTGGACGCCATGGCCCGTGACCCGGCGCTCGGGTCGGCGATCTCGGCGGCGAGCAGACCGGCGCTGAGGGGCAGCCACTCCAGGCCGGGGTCGGCGCCCCGCAGCACGATCACCCGGGGCAGCGACGCCAGCAGCGGGGAGGCCGCGTTCTCCTCGACGAGGAAGCGGCCGCTCATCCAGGAGGCGTCCCCCTCGACCGCCCTCAACCGGTGCGCGGTGCCGGTCGCCAGCAAGGCCATGTCCCCCTGTCCGAGCCGCAGTCGGGTCCCTGTCTCCTCCTCGACGACCAGCTCGACCGGACCCTCCTCCACGAGGTGGAGCGCCCGCTCTCCCGGTGCGTGACGCACACCGGTCCCGCCGGCCGCCCGGACCGTGGTCAGCGCCTCGCCGCGCAGGTGGATCATGTCGAGTACGTCGGACAGCGCGTCGACGGACGCGTCGAGCGGGGCGGCCTGGGGCCCGACCGGATCACTCATGCTCGTGTGGCCTTACCTGTCGTGTGTGCTTCCGCCCCTCTCTATCAGGGAACTCACGCCTCTGGTCGGGGAACCCACGTCAGCGGTCGCGGGGAGACGACGGTGAGGTGTCCGTGGGGGTTTCCTTCGCCTTTCGGCGGCTCTTGACGACACCGAGGGCCACCGGGATCAGCGAGACCAGGACGATCGCGATGAGGATGATCTCGACGTGGGCCTTGATGAAGCCGATCCGGCCGAGCCAGTAGCCGGCGAGCGTGACGCCCGCGCCCCAGCTGACGGCGCCGATCACGTTGTACGTGAGGAACGTGCGGTACCTCATGCGCCCGGCACCCGCCACGATCGGCGCGAACGTGCGCACGATCGGCACGAAGCGGGCCAGGACGATCGCCTTGGGCCCGTACTTCTCGAGGAACTCGTGCGCCTTGTCCAGGTTCTCCCGTTTGAAGAACCTGGAGTCCGGCCGCTTGAAGAGCCGGGGCCCGAGGAACGTGCCGATCGCGTAGCCCACCTGGTCGCCGAGCACGGCCGCCACCACCAGGAGGACGATCACCAGCCACAGCGGCTGGTGGATGTACCGGCCGTCGGCCACGAGCAGGCCGGCGGTGAACAGCAGCGAGTCGCCCGGGAGGAAGGCGAAGAGCCCCGACTCGGCGAAGACGATGACCAGGATCCCGATCAGGCCGAAGGTGGAGATCCAGTAGTCGGGCGACCACCAGTCGGAGACCCCGGCAGCGAGGGTCGTCATGGGCACGGCGCGGGCGCTCAGCGCTTGCCGGACTGCTTCTCGCCCGTCTTCCAGTGCACGCGCCGTCCGGTACCGGCTCGCGGAGCCACCGGCTCCGGCTCGGCCTCGACGGCCACGCTCATCGGACCGGAGCCGACCGTCGTGCTGCCCATGACCCGGTCGGTCTCGGTGTCGACGAAGACCGCGGACCGCGAGCCGAGCCCGGTCGCGACGTACATCTGCCGCCCCTCGTAGCCGAGGGCGAGGCCCTCCGCGCCGCCGGGGACACGGAAGCTGCGCGCGACGGTGCCGACCTCGGTGTCGATGACCGACACCTCCTCGTTCCCGAAGCCGGCGCTCACGTACACCTCCGTCCCGTCGGGCGCCACCGCCAGCGACTCCGCGCCGGCCTCGACCGGCACGGCGTCGAGGACGGTGGCCGCGCGGGTGTCGAGGACGGACACGTACTCGGTGCCGTTGCCCGTGCTGACGTACGCCAGGGTGCCGTCCGGGCTGACGGCCACGTCGTAGGCGGCGGTTCCGGTGCCCAGCTCCACGGTCGCCACGACCCGGCCGCGTTCGGCGTCGATCACCGACACGCTGCCGGACAGCAGGTTGGCGACGTAGACACGACTCCCGTCGGGGGAGATCGCCAGGCCCTGCGGGAACGTGCCGACCCGCACCGTGCGCACGACCCGGTTCCGGCTGGTGTCGATGACGGACACGGTGCCGGAGTCGGCGTTGGTGACGTAGGCGCGTCGGCCGTCCCGGCTGACGGCGACCCCTTCGGGCCGGTTGCCGACCCGGATGGTGCCGACGACCCTCGCCCGGTTCGTGTCGAGGACGGTGACGGTGCGCGAGTCGTGGCCGCCGGTGACATAGGCGCGGTGCATCCGCCGGGAGACGCCCACGTCGGCCGCGCCGGACGGCACGGACACCGTGTGGGTGACGGTCCGTGTGTCGGTGTCGAGGAACGACACCGTCCTGGCGGTGGAGTTGGCGACATAGGCACGGTCGGACGCGTCGTCCTGCTGCCGCGGCGCCGGCGCCGCGGCACCGGCGGGCGCGGCCGCCGTCGAGGCGGCGACGGCCGCCGCCGCCAGGATCGCGCGCAGCCGGCCGACGGACCGACGGCGGGTGGCGTCCTGCGAATCGCGTGCCGGCACGGGGGGCCTCCAAGGGAGCGGCGGATCGGGCAACCCCAGGCAAGGGGCGCGGGGGCATGGGCCCTGTCCCTTCTTCCCGTACCGGGAGGCGAGCGAGCCCGAAGGACACGCCTTGTCGCCCGACCGGCCGACACCACGCGCCCCGAACGAGTGAATGCGACGGCCCGGTGACCGCGGTCCGGCCGCGTTGGCCCGCCCCGGCCCCCGGCCGCGCCTACGTTCCCGACGGTGCCTCCGTCCCCACCGTCTCCTGGCCGACGCCTCCGACCGGCCGCGGCGGAGGCTGAAAGGACCAGTGAATGCCTGTGTTCGCATCCGTCGGACGCCGACGCCGAGGCCTCCACCTCGCCGGCGCCGCCGTGGCGCTCGGTGCACTGTCGGCGGCCCTCGGCACCGCGCCCGCCCACGCCGACCTGCCCGGCGCCTCCCCGGTCCTCACCCGGGCCCCCTACCTGACGGATCTCACGCCCAGCTCCGTCCGGGTGACCTGGGCGACCAGCACCCGCAGCCGGCAGACCGTGAAGTACGGCCCGCTCGGCAACTGCACGGCCAACTCGGTCACCTCCGCCACCCTCGGCACCACCATGACCGTCAACGGGGTCACCGAGTACAGCAACTCGGTGACCGTGCCGAACCTCAGCCCCGACACCCCGTACTGCTACCGGGTCTTCACCGGCGACGCCACCCCGATCGACCTCCTCGGCACCAACTCCTCGCCCGCGTTCACCACGATGGTGCCGGACGGCTCGCCGGCCCCCTTCACGTTCGCGGTGCTCGGCGACTGGGGCGACACCACCAGCAACGGCGTCAACAGCGGGGCCCTCAACCAGGACCAGGCCAACGTCATGTCCCGGCTGGCCGCCGGCGGCGCCCGCTTCGCGCTCTCCACCGGCGACGTCGCGTACCCCAGCGGCAGCCCGACCAACTACGGCGACCTCCAGCAGACCGGCGTCAACATCAGCGGCGTCTTCGCGCCCGAGTACTACGCCGTGCCCGGCCAGACCCTGCCGATGTTCTCCACCAACGGCAACCACGGCCGCACCGCCACGCTCCTGTCGACCTGGCCGCAGCCCGCCGTCACCGCGGCCTCGAACGGCGTCTACGCGCAGGTGAGCTACCCGTCGTTCTTCGGCAGCACCCCGGCGACCTACCCGACGACGTACTACGCCTTCAGCAGCGGCGGAGTCCGCTTCTACGTGCTCGACGCGTCCTGGAGCGACAGCAACGTCGGCAACGCCGACGGCGACAACTGCGAGGGCACCACGCACTGCGACGTCTACCAGGTGGACGCCGCCGCCCACTGGACGCCCACCTCGGCCGAGTACCAGTGGCTCCAGCAGGACCTGGCCGCGCACCCGGGCGGCGTCAAGGTGGCCGCGTTCCACTTCCCGCTGCGCTCCGACGACCCGACGGAGCCGGACGACGAGTACCTGAAGAACAACCCGGGCAGCACCGACACCCTGGAGCAGCTGCTCCACGACAACGGCGTGAACCTGGTCTTCAACGGCCACTCGCACATCTACCAGCGCAACGTCGCCCCGCCCGGCGGCGTCCCGAGCTATGTGACCGGCGGCGCCGGGGCCAAGCTCAGCTCGGTCGGCGGCCACGGCTGCGACCCGACGGACGCGTACGCCCTCGGCTGGTCCTACAGCTCCAACGTGGGCAAGCGCTGCCCCTCCTCGGTGCCGATCCCCGCGTCCGACGCCCATGTGCACCACTTCCTGCTCGTGTCGGTCCTCGGCTCGACGCTGACGGTGACCCCGACGGACTCCCTCGGCAACTCGTTCGACGCGCTGTCCTACGACTTCTCCGCCGACGGTACGGCGCCGTCCGCGCCCTCCTCCCTGACGGTCACCCGCACCGCCTCCACCACCATGAAGCTGACGTGGGGCGCGGCCACCGACAACACGCAGCTCGCGACGTACGACGTGTACCGCGACGGCACGTACATGGCGACGGTCCCCGCGACGGTGCTCACCTTCAGCGACAAGACGGCCGTGTGCCCGGCCACGTACACCTACGAGGTCAGGGCTCGTGATCTGGCCGGGAACACCGCGGCGACGTCGACGCCGGTGACCTGCTGACGTTCCGCCCCGGGTCCGTCCCCTGCCCGGCGGCAGGGGCGGGCCCGGACCGTGCGGCGCGCAGCCGGCGCACCGCGAGCGGGGTGACGAGCAGCAGGGGCACGGCCACGCCGACGAGCGCCCAGTAGCCACGGGTGGGGTCCGGCCGGGCGACCGGCCGGACGGGGATGTTCCCGCTCTCCTCGTACGAGACGGTCGCGGGGACTCCGCGGAGGTCGCGCAGCACCTGCAGGAAGCGGTCGCCGTGGGCGCGGGAGGGCTCGACATGGGTGTTCTCGGAGAACTCGTTCCAGCTGATCAGCCCGATGGCGTCCGGTGCGGAGCGCAGTGCGGCGGCGTACTCGGCGGCCAGCGTGGCACCGTCGCGGCGGGGGACGGGCCTGGTGCCGCCGACGAGCTGCGCGTCGAAGCCGGGCGCGCAGGGGGCGAGCCAGATCTTGTGGTCGGCGTGCACGGCCCGTGCCATGTCCTGGAGCTTCTCGGCGTATCCGGGGGTGGTCTCGGGGTCGGCGGAGGACCAGTAGTAGGCGTCGCCGTCCGTGACGTCGGCGATCCGCCGGTAGCCGTCGACGTTCTTCTCGCTGGCCAGGACCCGCAGTTCGCCGCGGACGGCGGAGGTGACGCGGGCGACGTCGGCATGGGAGTAGCGCCAGGTGCCGCTCCACACAGTCAGCGGGCGGCCGTCGTCACGCAACATGGCGGGGCTGTCGGCGAAGTGGTCGCGGAAGTACCGGAAGTCGGCGGCGACCTGGGCGACCGGCAGCGGGCGGCGGTGGAAGTCCAGGCTCTGGTAGATCATGGCGAGCTTGAAGTTCCTGGCCTCGGCGGCGTCGACGAGCTTGCGCAGCCGCCGGTCGTTCACGGTGCCGTGCTTCCAGCCGACGATGAACCCGTCGATCCCGGCGGACCTGGCCTCGGCGATCTGGCGGTCGATCACCTGGGTGTCGTCGCTCGAGTACGGGCCCGCCAGCGGCAGGTCCGTCTTCGCCCGCTGCCAGGAGCCCTGGTTGAACCACTGGTAGTAGTAGGCGAGCAACGGCGGACGGGAGCCCTCGCCGGTCGGGGGAGCGACGGCGGGCCGGGAGCCCGCGGATGCGGCACTGAAGCCCGGCCAGCACAGGACGAGTGCGGCGAGGAGGGCCCAGAGCCGCCGCATCATCGGGCCGCCGCCCCGGGGCACGAGGTGGGGGGCGCCTTCTCCGCTCCCTCCGGCTGCTCCGGTTCTTCCTCCGGTGCGGGCTCACGCGGCTCGGCGGCTCTCCGCCCCGTACCCGTACCGGTGCCGGGGGCCGGGCCCGCGGCGGTGCGGCGGGTCCGGCGGATCAGCCGGATCGCGACCGGTATCCCGACAAGCAGCAGGCCGGCGCCGGCGAGGACGAGGACGTCGGTCCGGCTGACGACGGTCACGTCGGCCGTGACCGCCTGGGACAGCTGGATCTCGCGCGGGTTCGAGCTGCCGCCGGGGGCCTTGACCTCGACGGTGTACCGGCCGCGCGGCAGGTGCGCCAGGACGGCGGTGTGGTCCGCTCCGAGCGCGACGGTCGTGACGTGCCCGGCGGGGTCGGTGACGGTGGCCTTCTCGCCTGTGGCGGAGCCGAACAGCGCGTCGTGGGCGGTGACGGTCAGGTCGTGGAAGGCGCCGGTGAACGTGAGGTGCCGGTCCGGTCCGGGCCGGAAGCCCTGCCGTCCGGCGTCGGCGAGCTGGACGCCGTCGTAGACGAGGCTCCGCAGGGTGTAGTCGACCGGGACGGGCGTCAGGCTGCTGTTCCGGAAGACGGGCACGAGGCCGTCCAGCCAGGTCGTCCCGGACACGGACAGGTCGGTGATGCGCGCGTCGGAGCCCCTGACCTTCACCGTCGAGACCAGGGACGGGTCCAGGGGCGCGCCGTGCTGGTCGGTGAAGGCGACGGTCACCGGGTACTGCACGGTGAACCCGGCCGTGACGGTGTAGTCGGCGCGCAGCGGCAGCCCGTCGACGCGGCTCCGGAACGTCTGGTCCGGGTCGCGCTGTCCGGCCCAGCGGGTGAAGTGGTAGCGGGCGTCCGGGGTGTCGACGGAGGTGTCGAGGAGTTGCAGCGACTGGCGGTCCGCGGTGCGGGCGCCGGTGTACGAGGCGGTGCCGTCGGCTCCGGTGACGAGGGTCTGGCCGCCGAAGACCAGCCGGACGCCGGGCACCGCGGGAACCGTGCGGAAGGTGACGGTGACGGTCGAGGCGGCACGGTGCGGGCCGGTGGTGCCGGCGGAGGGCTGGGCGGCGGCGACCGGCCCGGTGAAGGCGAGGAGCAGCGCCGCGAGCACGGCGAGGAGGGCGACCGCGTGGCGGCGTGCGGTACGGCGGTTCACGGTCGGCTCCTTTCCGGCGCGCGGGACTGGGCCGACGGGCCGGACGGCACGGACCGCGCCGATGCGTCGGACCGCGCCGACTGCCCGGACCCCGGCGACGGGACCTGCGGAGCCGCCGCCGAGCGCCTGCGGGCGGCGAGCCGGGCGGTGCCGACGACGAGCAGTGCGGCCGCACCGAGGACGCCGCCGTAGACGGCGTACACGACGGTGGCGTTCACCGGCCGCACGACGGGGCGCGCGGAGGGGACGGCGAGCACCTCGGGCGGTCGCGGCGCGGCGGAGAAGTCGAAGGCGGCGGCGAGGCTGGCGGCGGTGGTGTCCCGCCCGCCGAGCGGTGCCAGGTTCCAGTTGTCCTCGATGAAGCGCAGCGCGGACGAGGAGTCGAGCACCCGGTGGTCGATGTGCCCGGCCGGCGCGTAGGCGCTGATCAGGACGGCCGGGACGCGCAGGCCGCGCGGGCCGTCGGCGGCGGCCGGCGGGGCCACGTGGTCGTACCAGCCGCCGGAGCCGTCGTGGCTCCACAGCAGCGCCGAGCTGTCCCAGTACGGGCTGAGGGCGAGCTGGGTGGCCAGCGAGCGGATGAGCTTCTGGCCGGGCGGGATGGCCCGCGCGGAGCGCTCGGAGGAGCCGGAGCTGGCGACGTACGCCACCGCCGGCAGGGTGCCGTTGTCGAGGTCGCGGTAGTACTGGTCCAGGTCCACGATGTGCGAGGCGAGGGCGGGGTCGTCGACGAAGCGGGCGTAGCCGAGCAGCGGGGCGCGTACCGGCTGGGTGGCGCCGGGCGCGTGGTAGTTCTCGGTGGGCCGGTAGTCCTCGACGTAGAACTTCCAGCTGACCCCCGCCTGCTGGAGCCGGTCGAAGATGGTGGGCCGGGTGCCCGTCGGCGACGGAGGGGCCGCCGAGACCCAGTAGGAGCGTTCGGTGGCGGTGCCGTAGGGGACGGCGGAGAAGAACTTGTCGAAGAGTACGTAGCGGTCGGCGGCGGCCCAGTCGAACGGCACGTCCCGGGCGTCGTAGTGGCCCATGACGGTCGTGCCGTCCCTGCCCTGCCGGGTGTACGCGGACACGAAGCCGTCCATGCGCCCGCCGTTGATCTGCTGGGCGATGATGCTGCGGCTCGGGGTGAGCGGGGCGGGGGCCTTGGCGTGCAGGGCGTAGGGCCGCACGCAGTCGGAGGCGGGGCCGCCGACGGTGCGCGGCTGGCAGGCTCCGGCGGGGATGCCGTCGGCTCCGGGGTAGGTGCCGAAGTAGTTGTCGAAGGTCCGGGGGCCCTGCATCACGTAGATGAAGTGCTGGACGGGGGTGGTCGCGCGATGTGCGGCGGCGGTGCCGGCGCCCGGGTCGGGGCCGGGGTCGCCGCCGGTCGCGGTCGCGGCCGTGGCGGGGCCGAGCAGCAGCGCCGCGCCGGCCAGCGCCGTCAGCAGACGGACGGTCAGCGGCTTCATGACACACGCACCTGGTAGATGACGATGACCGGAGTGGGCGTGGGGTCGGTGGAGGACGCGGGAACCCGTACGGCGGAGGTGTAGACGGCCTTGCCGTGGTACTTGTCGACCAGCTGCCGGATCTTCTCGCCGTAGAACGGGGCGCGCCGGGCGGTGTAGGAGTCCCAGACGACGTACTGGAACTCGCCGTCGCGCAGCGCACGGTCGGGGTTGGGCACCGGCGTGTACGAGGGGTTGCGGTAGAGCCGGTTGACGCTCACCGACAGCGCCGAGACGGGTTTGCCGCCGTAGAACTGGAGCACGTTCGCGACCGACGGGCCGCCGGCGAGGAGCCGTGCCCCGCCGGGTACGTGGTCGCGCACCCACTGGCCCGCCTCGCGGCCGCCCGCCAGGCCGCCGGAACCGGCGAGGAACGAGCCCGTCGGGGTGGCGGTGATGCGGGCCGCCGAGGGGAGGGCGAGGGAGAGCGCGACGGCGAGCGCGACGAGGACGGCACCGGCGGCCGACAGCCGGCGGGGCGACACCCGCAGCCGGCCGGCCCGCGGCCGGAGCCCGGCGAGGGCGCCGATCGTCCGGCCGGCGAGCACGGCGAGCGGCGGCGCGATCGGCAGCAGGTACGGGAAGCCCTTGACGGGCCACAGGGTGAAGAACAGCACGGGCGCGGCCATCCAGCACAGCAGCAGACCCTCGCGCCAGCCGTTGCGGTGACGCAGCCAGACCAGTCCGACCACGGCGGCCGCGAGGACGGCCCAGCCGAGGACCTGCGGCAGCGTCGTGGCGTAGAAGCCCATCGGGTGGTTGGCACGCCGGAACAGCTGCCACTGCAGGTAGTGCTGCCCGGTGGCGCTGCGGCCCGAGAGCCACATCGCGAGCGGGAAGGCGACGACGACGAGAGCGAGGAGGCCGGTGGCGAGGACGGCGTGCTGCCACCGTATGCGCACCGTGCGGCTGAGGACGAAGAAGACGTACAGGCCGCAGACGAGCACGAGCGCCGTCTCCTTGGAGAGTGCGGCGGCCCCGAGCGCCCCCGCGGCGCCGAGCAGCCAGGGGAGCCCGTCACGGTCCGCCTGCACGTACCGCACGACGCAGTAGAGCGCCACCGTCGCGCACAGCGTCATCAGCCCGTCGAGCAGCACCTGACGGGTCACCACCACGTGGTACGGCATGACGGCGAGCAGCAGCGCGGCGGCGAGCCCCGCGCCCCGGCCGTACAGCCTCCGGGCCAGCAGATACGTGACGCCGACGGTCACGACGCCGACGCAGGCGGCGACCGCGCGGGCCGTGTACTCGTCCGTGCCGCCGCGCAGGAAGAGCGACAGGAAGCCGGTGAACAGGACGGGGTGGGCGCGGAAGACGGGGAACACCGGCTGCATGGCCGGGTCGCCGGCCAGGGAGGCGGCGGTGCCGGTGTAGACGGCCTCGTCACTGTTGAGGCCGATCTGGGTGAGCTGCCAGAACCGCAGGAAGGCGGCCAGGGCGAGGATGGCGGTGAGCGGCAGGGCGCAGCGCACCATCCAGTCGGCGGTGGGACGCCGGCGCGGGCGGAGGGTGTCGCGGGCCCGGCGAGCCTGGGCGTGGGCCGTCCCCCGGGGGCCGCCGGCGGCGGTCCGCGCGGGAGTGTCGGCTTCGGGGGCGGCCGTCGCGTCCGAGGCGGAGTACGTGGGACGGCTCATGGTGTCCTCCCACCCGGGTCGTTCGTACGAGAGGCACCGGAGTCGGTCGGAACGGCCGTGTAGAGGGGCAGGGCACCGGACCGTACGGGCTGCGGCGCTGCGCCCTCGGGTGTCTCCGGCTCCCAGTGCGGCCACGGATGCCCGTCGGCCTCGAGGACCGGGCGGCCGTTGACGGGCGGCCGGTCCGCGGCGAGCAGCGTGGGAATCTCGTCGGCCCAGCCGAAGTGGTCGGAGGCCAGGACGCGGGTGCGTACGCCGGAGAGGAAGCCGGACAGGACGTCCCGCTCGCGGCTGCGCAGCCGGGCGTGGTCGAGCCCGTCGACGGTGATGGCGGGGGCGAAGTAGCGGAACGGCGGGAAGCCGTACGCGTCCTCGGTGTTGACGAGCAGCCGGCTCACGGTCTCGTCGTGGCCGAGCTCGCTCAGCCGGGGCTCACCGCGCTCGATGACGAACAGTTCGGTCACCTTGACCGCGCTGCTCAGCCGGCAGTCCACCAGCCGGTCGACGGCGTACTTCGGCGGCGGCACGAGGATCTGGGTGACGGCGTTGATGCCCATGATGGGCAGGTTGTGGCGGGCCAGGGTGAAGGCGAAGGAGCGGCCTTCCTTGGAGTGCAGGCGGCTCTGCCGCTGCAGCCGGCGCCATTCGTGGGGGGTCAGGTCGTCGGAGCGTACGGCGTGCAGGGTGTGCGCGCTGATGGTGAGCGGCTTGGGGAAGCACAGGGCGTTGCCGCCGGCGTCGACGACGGTCATGTCGTCGGACAGGAACCGCCCGTCGTGTTCGCTGAGGAGCCGCAGGACCGTGGACGTCTTGCCGGTGTCGGTGAGCGCCGAGAGCATCACGCCGGTGCCGCCGAGCTCGACGCACGCGGAGTGCAGGAGCATCCGGTCGCGCGAGACGAGCACGAAGCGCAGCAGCGCCTCCAGGACGTTCGTGTAGACCACGTGCGGGGAGCGGGCGAGCAGCGGGCTGACCAGGACGGCGATGGGGTCGCCGATGTCGACGCGGAAGTTGGCGCCGAACCGGCCGAGCTGCTCCTCGTACTGCACGGTGGTGGGCTGCGGTGCGCCGCGGCCGGGGATCTCGGTCATGACCGCGCGGTGGCGCGGGAAGCGGCGGCCCACGTCGCCGACGCGGACGGTGATGTCGCAGGAGCCGGGCGGCACCCACTGGGCGCGGAAGAACTCCAGCTCGGGCAGGCGTATCTGGGAGCCGATGGTGACGGTGCCGGCGATGTCGTAGCGGTAGGTCAGGTACCGGGGGCGCTTGGGGTGGGCCGGGGCGGCCTCGGGGGCCGCGGGCGGCGTGGGGGTGGGGGCGGGTCGCGGGGAGCCGGGGACGGTGGCGCCCGGGGCGACGAGCACGCGCACGGGGTCGCGGCGGGTTCCGTCGGCGCGGCGGCCGCGGTAGATGAGCAGGTCGCTGAAGAGGAACCGGGCCACGAAGAGCACCACGAGGCTGATGACGTTGGCGGTGAGCAGTCCGACCCCGGCGAGGACCAGCGCCTGGAGGAGCGGCAGGCGGCCGAGCAGCAGCAGGTTGTTCAGGGCGAGGAAGGCGATGCCCCGGCCGAGGGCTGCGCGTCTGCCGCCACCCCGGCCGCCGCGGTAGACCAGCGTCTCCAGGAGGGCCCAGTTCCACAGGGACGACACCTGGGTGGCGAGGGTGGCGCCGAGGAGCTGCTGGAGTCCCGCGACGGTGTGGAAGAACCAGAGGGCGGCGGTGTTGACGGCGATGCCGCTGAGGCCGACGAGTCCGAAGGCCAGGAACCGCGCGGTGGTGCCGAGGCCGGAGCGGTCGGCTGCCGAGTCGGGGCCGGTGTCGCCGTGGCGCCCCGCGCGGAGCTCGGGCCGGCGGAGCCGGGCCAGGTGCCGCAGGAACCGCAGTCCTTCGCGCAGCGAGGCCTTGGAGGTGCCGGCCGCGCGGGGCGCGAAGCGGTAGGCGACCTCGGCCACGCGGGCGCCCGGGTTTCTGACCAGCAGTTCGAGGAGCACCTTGAAGCCGAGGGGGCTGAGCCGGTCCGGGTCGATCGCGGCGGTACGGAAGGCGAAGAGCCCGCTCATGGGGTCGCTGACGCCAGCGAGTCGGATGGGGAAGACGGTCTTGGCGAGCAGCGTGCTGCCGCGGGAGACGAGTCGGCGGGCGGGGCCGTCGAGCCCGTCACCGGTCGATCCGGACCCGGCGTAGCGGGTGCCGACGACGATGTCGACGCCGTGTCCCAGGGCGGTGCGTGCGAGTGCGGCGGCGGCCTCCGGCGGGTGCTGGAGGTCGGCGTCCATGACGAGGGCCCACTCGCCCCGGGCGTGGCGTGCGCCGGCGAGGACCGCCCCCGCAAGGCCGCCCTCCCGGGCGCCCGCGTCGCGGTGGAGCATGCGGACCGGCAGCCGGCAGGCCGGGGCGTGCCGCGCGGCCGTCTCCGGGGTGTCGTCGTCGCTGTCGTCGACGAAGAGGATCTCGACGGGCAGCCCGTCGAAGGCTGGTTCCAGGGCGCTGAGCAGCAGCGGGACGGATTCGCGCTCGTTGCGCGTCGGGATGACGAGGGTCAGCCGGGGCCGGGAGCGAGGCTGCGGGTCGTTCAGCTCGGAGCACTCGGTGCGGGGGATGCGGTTGCCGTCCATGTCAGCGGCCTCCAGCGGAGGACGGTGCAGACGCGCTGTCGCTGTACGTCTACGTTTTAAACATACATATTGCGCCGCCCTGTCGCGCCTGTCAATAAATGTCCACTTATGGTGTAAATATATGCCTTCAAGGCGTTCGGATATAGTCGGTACCAGTCGCACTGCGACATCGAGCCGGAGGCACCCCATGGCCAGCAGCCCCCAGCCGGACCGCCGGAAGGTGGACATCGGCCACAGCACGGAGCGCCGCCGCGGCCGGCGCCGGCTGAGCCGTGAGCGCGTGCTCGCCGCCGCCCTCGACGTCGTGGACCGCGAGGGCCTGTCCGCGCTGAGCATGCGGCGGGTCGCCGCCGAACTCGACGTCGAGGCGATGGCGCTCTACCGCTACGCCCCCAGCAAGGACGCACTCCTCGACGGTCTCGTCGAACAGCTCTACACCGAGCTGCACTCGGACCTCGCCCGCGAGGAGCCCGCCCCCCTCGGGCAGTCGCCCGACCTGCCCGAATGGCGCGCCGAACTCCGCCGCGGCGCCTGCGCCCTGTACCGGATCTCCCTCGCCCACCCGCACGTCGTGCCGCTCCTCGCCACCCGGCTGCTCGCCGTCCCGCTGGCCCGCCGCCCTCTCGCGGTCCTGCAGGCCCACGAGCGGATCCTGGCCCTGCTCGACCGTGCAGGGCTCGACGAACAGGGCGTCGTCACCGCCTACCGGGCGGTCACGGCCTGGGTGCTCGGCTATATCTTCAGCGACCTGCGGGCCATGGTGGACAACCCCGACGAGCCCGATCCGGCGTTCCGTCTGGGTCTCCACCTGATGCCGGCCCGTGAGCTTCCCCGGCTGCGCGAGACCGTTCCCCTGCTGGCGGAGAAGGGTGGCTACCAGGAGCTGACGGACGGCCTCGACGCGCTGCTCGACCGCATCCTGGCCACGGCCGCCTCGCGCACGGACCAGGCGCCGGACCCGGCATGAGGTGAAACCCATACCCCCTCCCCGTATGATGTCCGGGTGAGATCCGAGGCCAGGAGGCGCCCGAGGGCGGCGACGTGGTGGAGCCGTTTCGTGCTCGCCGCCGTGCTGCTCGTCGGCATCGTGCTGATGCACGTCCTCGGCCACCCCGGCGAGCAGGCGGACGCCGCGCACGCATCGGCCGGGCACATGGCCGCCGCGAGCGAGCACGTATCGGCCGGGCATGCGGCGGCCGACGCCGACCGCGCGAAGCATCCCGCGCCCGTGCACGGGGCCGGTGTCGCCGCCGTGTGCCTGGCCGTGCTCGGAGCCGGGATCGGCATCCTCCTGTCCGTCCGCGGCGTGCTCGTACGCCGCCGCCGCGGAGTCGACGCACCGCCCGCCGCGCGGATCGCCCACGCCCTGTGGGCGATCCCGCCGCCCGCGCCACCCGGATCCCTCCTGACCCGCCTCTCCTTGTTGCGCATATAGGCAGACCGGCCGCTCCACGCACCGAGCGGAAAGCCCCTGCTCACGCAACGACCACGTCAAGAGGTTCCACAGTCATGTCCCGACTCACCCGTCGTACCGTCCTCGGTGCCGGCCTCGCGGCCGCCGGTACCGGTCTGCTCACCGCCTGTTCCGGTGCCATGAACGGCATGGACCACTCCTCCGGCGGAACAGGCACGTCGCCGAGCTCCGACTACCTCACGCCGGACAGCAAGGAGGTCGGCGCGGCCGAGGCCCTCCGCAAGCCCGGCCCGGAGCGCGCCTTCAAGCTCACGGCCGTCGAGACCCCGCTCGACCTCGGCGGCGGCCGGACCGTCCGCTCCTGGGCGTACGGGGACGACCTCCCCGGCAAGGAGATCAGGGTCACCGCCGGCGACACCCTCGCCCTCACCCTCGCCAACCACCTTCCCGAGGCCACCAGCGTCCACTGGCACGGACTCGCGCTGCGCAACGACATGGACGGGGTCCCCGGCCTCACCCAGCGCGACATCGCGCCCGGCGGCTCCTTCGACTACCGCTTCGCGGTCCCGCACCCCGGCACCTACTGGTTCCACCCCCACTCCGGCGTCCAGCAGGACCGCGGCCTGTACGCCCCGCTGATCGTCGAGGACCCCAAGGAGCCCCTGGCGTACGACAAGGAGTGGGTGATCGTCCTCGACGACTGGGTCGACGGCGTCGACGGTTCCACCCCGGACGCCGTGCTCGCCGAGCTGAGCAAGGGCATGGGCGACATGGGCGGCATGGACCACGGCGGCTCCGGATCCGGCTCCGGCGGCATGGAGGGCCACGACATGTCGAACATGTCGATGACCACGAGGAGGTCGCCGTCCCCGAAGCCGTCCGGCCCCTCCCGCATGCTCATGGGTGCCACGAGCGACCTGCTCGGCGGTGACGCCGGGGACGTCGGCTATCCGTACTACCTCGTCAACGGCCGTACGCCGGACAAGCCGCAGACCTTCACCGCCGAGCCCGGCGACCGGATCCGGCTCCGCGTCATCAACGCCGGCGGCGACACCGCCTTCCGGCTCGCCCTCGGCGGACACCGGCTCACCGTCACGCACGCCGACGGCTTCCCCGTCGAGCACACGAAGGCCGACGCGCTCCTGCTCGGCATGGGCGAGCGCCTCGACGCCCTCGTGACCGTCGGGAACGGGGTCTTCCCGCTCACCGCGCTCGCCGAGGGCAAGAACCGCACCGCCCTCGCGGTCCTCCGCAGCGGCGGCGGAGCGGCGCCCACCGCCTCCGCGCGCCCGAAGGAGCTGGACGGAAAGGTCGTCCACGGCGGTCTGCTGAAGGCCGCCGAGTCCGTACGGCTGGAACCGGGCCGTCCGGACCGGACGATCGAGTTCGAGCTGACCGGCTCGATGATGACGTACGACTGGGCCGTCAACGGCAGGAAGTACGACCCGGCACAGCGCTACCCGGTCCGCTCGGGCGAGCGGGTCAGGCTGTCGTTCGTGAACAGCACGACGATGTGGCACCCCATGCACCTGCACGGCCACAGTTACGCGCTCGCGGACGGCGGCGCGCGCAAGGACACCTCGATCGTGCTGCCGGGCAAGCGGCTCGACGTCGACTTCGACGCCGACAACCCCGGGCTGTGGATGGTCCACTGCCACAACGTCTACCACGCGGAAGCCGGGATGATGACGGTGCTCGGCTACCTGAAGTAGGGCACCGACGCACCTCTGCTTGTGCGGTCCCCGTCCATGCCCGCAGCTCGCTTTGTGTGGCGTGACCACATGCCCCGTGGTCCGTCCGCCCACCTACCGTGTGCAGACCCGGTGCCAGGACGGGCACCGGAGCGACGCGCCGCGGGCGCACGAGTGGGGGAGGCCGGGACATGGCCGACGACAGACGGAGTCCGGGGCGCCGGTGGCGGCTGCGCGCAGCCCGTGTCCTGGCCGTGGTGGGGGTCGTCGCGGCCGCCGTGGTGGCGTCACCCGCCACCGCGAGCGGCGCGGCGGTCCCCTCGTACCTCACCCTCGAGGCGAGCTACGGAGCCGGGACCGTCGGCAACGGCTGGGAGCGGGTCGAGCGCTACCTCGACACGACCACCGGATTCCGCACCGAGGGCTTCCCGGCCGACGGCCGCGGCGACCAGGACGGCAAGCGCGTCACGTACTTCGGCGGCGTCTCCCGGCCTTCCTCCGGCCGGTTCCTGCTCTACTCGGCCCCCGGCTGGAACACCGGCAGCCGCACCACCCCCGTCCTCCTCGTGCACGGGGCGAACGACACCGCGGACCGCGCCTGGGCCAACCCCGGTGAATCGGGCGGCTACGGCTGCGGCGCCGCCTCCTGCCCGTCCACCGGGCTCATGCAGTACCTCTCCGAGCGCGGCCACCGCGTCTTCGCCGTCGGATTCGCGCACAAGCAGGGCGACAACCTGATGCAGGCGCAGATCGTCGGCGACGCGATCGCCGTCATCAAGGCGAAGCTCGGCGTCACCTCGGTGGACCTGGTCGGCTGGAGCAAGGGCCAGATGTCGACCCGCGCGTACGTGTCCTCCCTGAAGCCCGGCTGGGGACGGGCGTACGCCGGTGACGTCCGCCGGCTGATCACCCTCGGCGGCCCGAACGGCGGCTACGACTACCCGTACGCCCACGGCTGGGCCCACGACTTCTCCATCTGGCCGGAGTGCGGAGGCAAGATCAACGCGCCCTCCCCGCACTCCCACATGACCTGCTACGGCCTGTACACGGCACACCCCGAGTTCTCGATGACCCCGTCCGGCGGTCAGGACAACTACCCCGGGCAGCGCCAGATGCTGGCCCGCTGGGACGGGGTGTACGGAGTCGACGGCGCCGCCCAGGACTGGTACACGACCTACTACGGCGGCCAGGGCTTCTACACCGCCGGCGCGGGCATCCAGGCGGCCATCGACGCCGGATCGCTGATCGCCCCGCTGCACAGCGCCGGAGTGCCCGCCTCCGTCACCACCTACCTCCTCGCCGGCGGCTCCGCGGACATCGTCGGCATCTTCAACGAGAACCGCGGCCCCAGCGACGGCGTCGTCTTCATCTCCAGCGCCCTCGACACCACCGGCATCCCCACCGTCGGCGGCAAGGCGACCATCGCGACCGCCAACCACCTCGAACTGGGCTGGCACAGCGCCGCCGCCGCCCAGGTCGCCACCTGGCTCTCCTGAATCACACGCGACAAGGACCCCGACGCCATGAACCCGCTCCACACCCGCCGTGTCACCACCGGGCGACTGACCCAGCAGATCACCGAGGCCAGGGCCGAGGGCGAAGCCGTCGTCTTCGTCCACGGCAACGTCTCCTCCTCCGCGTTCTGGCACTCCACCCTCACCACGCTGCCGGACCGGTACCGCCCCCTCGCCGTCGACCTGCGCGGCTTCGGCGGCACCGACCCGCTGCCCGTCGACGCCACCCGCGGCCTGCGGGACTACGCCGACGACCTCGCCGAGCTGCTCACGGCCCTCGGCATCGACCGGGCCCACCTGGTCGGCTGGTCCATGGGCGGCGGCGTGGTCATGCAGTTCCTGCGCGACCACCCGGCCGCCGTGCGCTCCCTCACCCTGGTCAGCCCGGTCTCCCCGTACGGCTTCGGCGGTACGCACGGAGTGGACGGCACCCTCAACTCCCCGGACGGCGCCGGATCGGGCGGCGGCACGGCCAACCCGGAGTTCGTCCGGCTGCTCGCCGAGGGCGACCGGAGCGAGGACTCCCCGACCTCGCCGCGCTCCGTCCTGACGGCCTGCTACGTCAAGCCGCCGCTCCGCCCCGAGCACGAGGACGCGTACGTCGAGGCCATGCTCGCCACACGCCTCGGCGACGACCACTATCCGGGCGACAGCAAGCCGTCCACCGCCTGGCCCGGCTTCGCGCCGGGCACGCGCGGTGTGCTCAACTGCATGGCCCCGAACCACTTCCGCGTCGACGACCTGCACCTCGTCGACCCCAAGCCGCCGGTCCTGTGGATCCGGGGCGAGGACGACATCATCGTCTCGGACACCTCGATGTTCGACCTCGCGCACCTGGGCGCGGTCGGCGCGGTGCCGGGATGGGACGGCAGCCCGGCGCAGCCGATGCTGGAGCAGACGCGGCACGTCCTGGACCGCTACGCGGCCGCCGGCGGGAGCGTGCGGGAGGTCGCCGTGGCCGACGCCGGGCACTCCGTCCACCTCGAACGCCCCGAGGAGTTCGGCAAGGCACTCCTCGAAGTGCTGTCGGCATGACGGTGTGCCGTACCCGGCAGGGGGAGGTCCGCGGCCGGACCTCGCCCGACGGGGTGAGCTCCTTCCTCGGCATCCCGTACGCGGCTCCGCCGTTCGGCGCGCGACGCTTCCGGGCGCCCGCCCCGCCGGAGCCCTGGACGGGCGTGCGCGACGCCACCGCCCACGGGCCGACGGCACCGCACGCCCCCTACGCCCCGCCCTTCGACGCCCTCATCCCGGAGAACGACATCCCGGGGGAGGACTGTCTCAACCTCAACGTCTGGACCCCTGCGCCGGAACCGGGCGCCGGTCTCCCCGTGATGGTGTGGCTGCACGGAGGGGCGTTCACCAACGGCTCCGGCTCCGCGTCCGGATACGACGGCGGCGCCTTCGCCCGCGACGGCGTCGTCTGCGTCACGCTCAACTACCGCCTGGGCGCGGACGGTTTCCTGCGTCTTCCGGGCCGCCCCGACAACCGCGGCCTGCTCGACCAGATCGCCGCACTCCGCTGGATCCGCGACAACATCGCCTCCTTCGGCGGCGACCCGGACCGGGTGACCCTGTTCGGCGAGTCGGCGGGCGCGATGAGCATCGGCGCACTCCTGACCACCGGGGCGGCCCGGGGGCTGTTCCGCCGGGCGATCCTGCAGAGCGGGGCCTGCCACCACTTCCTGCGCCCGTCGTCGGCAGCGCTGATCGCGGCCCGACTGGCGGAGAAGCTGGGGATCGGGGAGGCGACCCCGGAGGCCTTCGCATCCGTTCCCTGGTCACAACTCCTCACCGTTCAGGCCGAGTTGCGCGGCGAGGTGGGCTCCGACCCGGACCCGGCACGGTGGGGCGAGGCCGTCCTCAATATGATGCCCTTCGAGCCGGTGCGGGCCGAGCTCACCCTGCCCGGCGCGGACTGCGAGGTCGACCTCCTCATCGGCAGCAACCGCGAGGAGTACCGCCTGTTCCTGGTCCCCACGGAGCGCCTCCACGTCTTCCCCGAGTCCTCGCTCCGTGCCATGACCGCGGCCTACGGCCTCGACCCGGCCGAGGCCCTCCCCGTCTACCGGGCCGCCCGCCCGGACGCCGCGCCCGGCGAGCTCCTCGACGCGGTGGCGACGGACTGGTTCTACCGGATCCCCGCCATCCGCCTCGCCGAATCCGTGCCGGGCTCGTACCTCTACGAATTCGCCTGGCGCTCACCCCGGTTCGACGGCACCCTCGGCGCCTGCCACGCCCTCGAACTCCCCTTCGTCTTCGACCGCCTCCGCGAACCGTCGTACGCGCCGCTGCTCGGCGCCGACCCGCCCCAGGCCCTCGCGGACGCCATGCACGGCGCCTGGGTCCGCTTCGCGGAGACGGGCAGCCCGGGCTGGAAGGCGTACGACACGGCGAACCGTACGACGATGGCCTTCGGCGCCACGCCCGAGCCCGTCCCGGTCGACGACCCGCGTCCGGGGGAACGGCTCCTCTGGGAGGGGGTGCGCTGAGGGGGGGCGTCACCGTTCGAGGCGTCTGGAGCCGCATCAACGGCCCGACCACGTGGTGGCCGTGCTCGCTGAGGAGGGGACCCTCGTGTCCACCGCAGGCGCCTTCGCCCCCGGGCCCCACCGCCCCCGGGCACTCCGGCTGGCGCCGGCCACTCCGCCCGTGGGTCAACTCGGGGCGCTGTTGCGTCACTTGAGGGAGACGATCGAGGCGATCCCGCCCTGACCCCGCTGCTACTTCTTGGTGCGCGTGACGACCGCGCCGAAGAGGGCCAGGCCCTTGATGACGACGCGGGGTGTGCCCGGCTTGCCGATCCGTTTCGCGGCGCGCTTGTCGAAGACGCCGAAGAGCCCGAAGCCCCGCACCTCGACCTCGATGTCCTCGGGGACGACGATCTTCGTGCCGCCCCACAGGGCGACGGCGCGGATCTCGGTGTCCTGCTCGCTGAAGCGCGCCTCCGTGAGGTCGATCGTGCCGCCGCCCCACATCGACCAGAGCGTCATCCGGGGCGGCACGACCCAGGCGCCCTTGCGTTCGAAGCCGCCGAAGACGCCCGCGACGAAGCCGCGCGAGGTCGGCGGCCGGTCCACCACGAGCGTGTCTCGCGGTCCCGGCCGCGGCAGGCCGCGGCAGGCTTCCTCCAGGTCGCACCGGGTGCGTGAGGCGTGCACCTCGTCGAGCCGGGTCGAGAGATCGGCCAGCGGCAGGCGGCCGTTCTCGACGGCGGCCCGCAGCCGCTCCTCGGCGTCGCAACGCTCGCGGTCCGAGGCGAGGATGTCCAGGTCGTGCCGGTTCATGTCAACCCTCCGAGGTGGGCGGCGAGGACGGAAGAGAGCGCGGTGCGAAAGGCGGCGTCGTGCCCCGGTCCGTCGGGGTCGTGGCCGAGGTCGGTGAGCCAGTAACGCTTGCCGAGGGCGTAGCCGTACGCGCCGGACATGGCGAGCAGGACGACCATCTCGATCCGCGCCCGGTCGGGACCCTCGGGCGGGGGGAGTACCGAGCGGACGCCATCCTCGATCACGTCGACCAGGCGGGAGAGGTTCGTGGGGGAGTCCGGGGCGGGCTCGCCGTCCCAGCCGTGGAGCTGGGACCACGTCCACAGCCGGACGTAGCGCTCGTCGGCGAGGATCTCGAAGAGCACCTCGGTCATGCCGGCCGCGTACGGCACGCTGCCGTCGGCCCGCATGCGCTCCCGTACGAGCTCCCGCTTGCGTTCGTTCTCGCGCTCCAGGACGGCCCGCACCAGCGCCCGGTAGGTCCCGAAGTAGTGGGTGACGAGCCCGTGCGTCACCCCGGCCGCCTCCGCGACCCGGCGCAGCCCCACACCGTCGGGTCCGTGCCGGGCGATGAGCTCGGTGGCGGCGTCCAGGATCTCGGCGCGTGCCTGGTCCGGGGTGCGCCGGCGTCGTGCAGCGGGCATGGCCCTTCCCTGTTGTCAGAGTGGACAATATCTTGTTGTCCACTCTGACAACAGAAGCCGTGGCGGTCAACTCGCCCCGAGCGGCCCGCGGATGAAGCCGTGGCGCGGCGGGGTGGCCGAGCGCGGGGCGACGACGCCCTCTGCGGTGCCCGCCGCGGCCGTCCGCACTCAGGTACCGGTTCACCGAATTCCGGAAACGTTGGCCTGAATTCCTCGACGGAAGGGCGCCAGATCATGGAAACTGTCGTCAACGGGCCTCCAAGTGGCCCCAGTTCGACAAGAACTGACAATTGCGGGGGGAATCATGGCAACACTTGCTCTTCGTCGGTCGGCGCGCATAGCAGGCGCGATGGCCGGAGCGGCACTGCTCGTCGGCGGTGCGGCCGGCGTCTCGAACGCGGCCACGACGCCGCCCGGGGGGACCGCGTTCAACGCTCTCGGGAACTACGGCGTGGTCACGACCACGCACCCGGACACGGTGGGCTGCAACGGCTACAAGGTGACGGGGTCGGGGACCGTCACCGGCAACCGGATCACCGGCGGCGGCACCTGGTCGCAGACCGAGGACGCGTGTACCGCGACCGTCCCCGGCAAGTGGGACATCAACGGGAAGGTCACCGTCACGCAGGCAGACGGTGCCCACCTCTACTTCACCTACCACCTCAGCGCGCCGCTGACGTCGGACACCATGGTCTACCCGACCGGCACCTTCACGATCACCGGTGGCGACGGCAACTTCGACGAGGCGGTCGGCGGCGGCACGATGAACGCCACGGTCAACCTGCTGGACAAGGACCACGTCAGTGCCACCCTGTCCGGAACCATGGGTTACCGCTGGCAGATCTGACCTGAGGTCACACAGCAGCGGATGACGTCCTGTCGACGTCCTCCGCCATCGGAGCCGGCTTCGTCGTCATCGAAGCCGGCTCCGTCTGCTTGCCGTCCCGACTGCTCGCGACGCGCGTGTCGAACGTCTCGACGGGGGAGTCCCCGATCGGGGAAGCTGTCCCCAACAGCCCTCCTGCAGGGCGTAGTTGGGCAAGAGCTGACACGTTTCGGGGGAGAACATGGCAAGAGTTGCCCGTCACTGGTATGCCCGCACGGCGGGTGTCGTGGCCGGAGCGGTACTGATCGCCGGCGGAACGGCCGGCGTCACCGTCGCCGCCGAACCCGGCCCCTCGGCCGTCGCCGCCGAGGCGTACCTTCCGACCGTCGAGATCACCAGCAACTTCGCGGTGGTCGCCACCGTGCATCCCGACACCGTGGGCTGCAACGGCTACAACGTGACCGGGACCGGGACCTCCACCGGCAGGCCGATCACCACCGCCACCTGGGCGCAGAAGGAAGTCGTGTGCACCGCGACCATCCCCGGCAAGTACGACATCAAGGGGACGGCGACGATGACGGAACCCGACGGTGACCGGCTCAACATCAGCTACGCGCTCACCGCGCCGCTGACGTCGGACACCATGGTCTACCCCACCGGCACCTTCAAGATCATCGGTGGCTCCGGCAACTACGAGTTCGCAGCCGGCAGCGGCAAGATGAACGCCCGCGTCAACCTCCTGGACCACGAGCACGTCAGCAGCTCCCTGCTGGGAGACATCCAGTACCTGGGCTGAACCCGTCCTGTTCACCGCGCACGTCCAAGGGGCCGCACCATGAAGAGCACGATGCAGGACCGCGAACTGCTGGTTCGCGACATCCTCGCGCACGGTCAACGCGTGTACGGGGAGAGCCGGGTGGTCCGATGTTCCGACGGGTCGACCGCACGCTCCTTACAGTCCTTCGCCGACATCGCCCGCCAGGCCGAGCAGCTCGCCTCCGCACTCGACCGGCTCGGCGTGCACCTCGGCGAACGGGTCGCCACCCTGGCCTGGAACACGCCCGAACACCTCGTGGCCTACCTCGCCGTACCCAGCATGGGCGCGGTGCTCCACACCCTCAACCTCCGCCTCCACCCGGACCAGTTGGGCTACATCGTCGAACACGCCGAGGACGCCGTCCTCCTCGTCGACGCGACCCTCCTGCACATGCTCGAACCCCTCCGGGACCGGCTGGGCACCGTACGCCACGTCGTCGTCATCGGAGACGCGCCGGACCCGGACCTCCCCGCGCACATCGCCGTCCACCGCTGGGACGAACTCCTCGCCGCCGAGCGGCCCGGCTTCGACTGGCCCGACCTGGACGAACGCGAGGCGGCGGCGCTCTGCTACACGACCGGCACCACCGGAGACCCCAAAGGCGTCGCCTACAGCCATCGCTCGATCACCCTGCACACGCTCGGCGTCTCCGCCGGCGCCGGATTCGCGATGCACGACGGCGACCGCGTCCTGCCGATCGTCCCCATGTTCCACGCCAACGCCTGGGGCTGGCCCTACGCCGCCTGGCTGGCCGGCTCCGACCTGATCATGAACGGCCGGCAGCTGCACACCCCCGACCTCGCCCGGATCATCAACGAGGAGCGGCCCACCGCGGTCGCGGCGATCTGCACGATCTGGAACAGCCTGGTCCACCACGGCGAGCAGCACCCGCTCGACCTGAGCGCCGTACGCCTCGCCGGCTGCGGCGGCGCGACCCCGCCGCGCGCCCTGCTCAAGGCGCTCAAGGACCGCTACGGGGTCCGCCTCAAGCAGGGCTGGGGCCTGACCGAGACCAGCCCCCTCGCCACCTTCGCCGTCCCCCCGCACGACACCCCCGACGAGGACGAGGTCGACTGGCTGGCCAAGAGCGGCCGGGTGATGCCCTTCGTCGAGGTGCGCCTGATCGCGGAGGACGGCAGCGAACAGCCCTGGGACGGCACCTCGGTGGGCGAACTCGAACTCCGCGGACCGTGGGTCACCGGCGCGTACTTCAACACCGAGGACTCCCCGGAGAAGTTCCACGACGGCTGGCTCCGCACCGGCGACCTGGGCGTGATCGAGCCCGGCGGCTGGGTGGTGGTCAGCGACCGGCTCAAGGACGGCATCAAGAGCGGCGGTGAGTGGATCTCCACCATCGAGCTGGAGAACGCGATCATCGAGCACCCCGCCGTCCTGGAGGCCGTCGTGGTCGGCGTACCCGACCCGCGCTGGGAGGAACGCCCGCTGGCCTGCGTCTCGTTGGTGCCCGGCGCCGGGGTCGGCGGGGACGAGCTGCGGGAGTTCCTGACCGGCCGGGTGGCACGCTGGTGGATCCCGGAGCGGTGGTCCTTCGTGGACGCCGTACCCAAGACCAGCGTCGGCAAGTACGACAAGCGGGCCGTACGCGCCCTGTACGGGGACGCGGCGCTGGACGTCTGGACGCCGGACGAGACCGGGGCAGCCCGGGAGTGAGAGCGAAGGCGGCGCCCCGGACCACCCGGGAATGAGCGCGGACGCGGCGCCCCGGACCGCCCGGAGCGCCGCCTCCCGTACGTCTCAGACCGCCGACAGGCCTTCCGCCTCCGCCAGCAACTCCCGCTGCTCGTCGGGGCCGAGGCCCAGCTCCCGTACCCATCGAAGCGTCAGTACGAGGCGCGCCTGCATCGTCCTCTCGGGGTCCGGGTGCTCATCGCCCCGCCCCGAGTCCGCGTCCAGGCCGTCGGCGATGAGGCGGGCGAGCTCCGCCGGGTCGAAGTCCTCCGCGCCGGCCTCCAGCGAGCCCAGGAACTCCGCGACGTACCCGCTGATCTCCTGCGCTGTCGCGCCCTGCGGGAAGCGCCGCCGGGCCGCGAGCCCGAACGCGGCGCGGACCGCCCGACCGTACTGCGGTCCGGCCGGGTCGAGGGCCGCGGACTTCTGCGCGAAGCCGATGAAGTCGAACGCCAACAGGGCGCCGAGGACGTCGAGTTCGGTCGTGGTGGCGGTGGTCATGACGGCTCACCTTCTGCCGTGGGAGGGGCGGTCGTGGTGTTCTGGGCGGCGGGCGTGATCGCCGCCGCCGCGCGCTCGGCGTCCCGGCCGACGAAGCCGATCAGCGCCGAGCCGCGGGTACGCATCCGGTACAGCCCCAGGTAGTGGCTGCCGGGCAGCACCCCGGTGCCCTCGGTGTGCCGGGGCTGCCCGTCCTCGTCCAGCATCCGCGGGTCGAGCCAGCTCCAGTCGGTGCGGTAGCCGGTCGCCCAGATCACCGCGGACGGCTTCACGCGCTCGCCGTCCGCGACGAGCAGCTCGGCGCCGTCGGCCCCGGTGACCCGGCCCACCGTGCGCATCCGGCCGCCCGCGACCAGCTCGGGCACCCGGTCGCCGACGATCGGGTCCGGTGCCTGCATGTTCACCGGCAGGCTCATCACACCGAGGACGCTCATCCACCAGAACATGTCCCGGCCGACGACGGTCTGCGGCAGGGGCGGAGAGACGGCCTCGCCACAGCTGAGCACCACGCTGTGGGTCTCGGACAGCTCCGCGGCGATCTGCCGGCCGGAGTTGCCGTCGCCGACGACCACCACGGTGCCCGGCGGCAGCTGCCCGGCGCCCCGGTACTCACTGGTGTGCAGGGTGGGCACGTCCGGGCTGAGCCCGGTCGCGAAGTCCGGGACCCGCGCCGCGCCGAACGCGCCGGTCGCGATCACGACCTGGCCGGCCCGGCACTCGCCGTGCGCGGTGGTCACCAGATAGCCGTCGCCGTCCCTGCGCAGCGACAGCACACGGTGGTCGGTCAGCACCGGGAGTTCGAACCGCTCGGCGTACTCCCGCAGATACGCCACCACCTCGTCCTTGCCGGGGTAGTGCGCGCCCGCGCCGGGGAAGGGCAGCCCGGGAAGGCCGGAGAACTGCGCGGACGTGAACAGCTTCAGCGAGTCCCAGCGTCGCGCCCAGGTCTCGCCCACCTCGCTCCCGGCGTCGAGCAGCACACACCGGATCCCGGCCTGCCGCAGGTGGTACGCGGCGGCGAGGCCGGACTGGCCCGCCCCGATGACGGCGACCGGCACGGTGGCCGGCAGTGTGCTCGTCGGCCGCCTCGTCGGGTCGGCCTGATCTATTCCCATACGGAATGTCCTCACTTCTTGGACCCGGAGCCCGCGGCACCGCGGGACCGGTCCGGGGTGGACCGGCCGGGCCGCCCGCGCGGCGGCCCGGCCGGTTCGGTTCAGTGCGCGTCGAGGGCCCGGCGCAGCTCGCCGGCCAGGGCGCGCAGCCGCTCGCCGCGCATCACCGTGTAGTGGTCGCCGGGTACGTCGACGAGGGTGGCGTCGCCGGGGAAGTACCGCATCCAGCGGTTCGCGGTCTCGACCGTCGCACCGCCGTCCGCGGCACGCAGCGACACGACCCGCCCGGCGAAGCCGCTGGGCGCGTAGCGCAGCAGGGCCCGGTAGTTGTTCCGGAACCGGCCGACGATGGCGCTCAGCGTGTCGAGGTCGATGTCCTCGGACAGTGCCCCCGCTCCCCGCGCCTCGGCGTACAGCACCTCCACCGGCGGGCGGCCGTCGAAGGCCTCGGCCGGCAGCTGCCAGTCGACACCGGCGAGGCCCGCCAGGTCCCGGGCGAACCAGGACAGCAGCTGCTCGTCGGAGACGGGCGCGCCCTCGGCCGGTCCGGGCTCGACCATCAGGTCGATCACGGCGAGCAGCTCCACCTCGGCGCCCGCCGCGGTGAGCTGGGCCGCCATCTCCAGAGCGATGATCCCGCCCATCGACCAGCCGCCGAGCCGGTACGGACCGTCCGGCAGCGCCTCGCGGACCGCCGTCACGTAGTGGGCGGCCATCGCCTCCACGGTGGTCAGCTCCGTGTCGGGCACCTGGAGGGCGTAGAACGGCTGCTCGTCGCCGAGGAGTTCGGCGAGCTCCGCGTAACAGAGCACGTCACCGCCGACCGGGTGGACGAACACCAGGGGAGTCCGGGAACCGCCCGTGCGCACCGGCACCAGCGCCTCGCGGCCGTCCTCGCCGCTGTCGGCCTCACGCACCGCCCGGGCGAGCAGCTCGATCGTCGGACGGGCGAAGAGCGTGGACAGCGGCAGGCTGCGGCCCAGGCCGCGGGCGATCCTGGCCATCAGCCGGACCGCGAGCAGCGAGTCCCCGCCGAGGTCGAAGAAGCTCGCGGTCACCCCGATCTCGGTCACGCCGAAGAACTCCGCCCAGATCTCCGCGAGCCGGCGCTCCACCTCGTCGCGGGGCGCCACGAAGCCGGCACCTTCCACGGCGACCTCGTCCGGCGCGGGCAGGGCCGCCCGGTTGACCTTGCCGTTGTCGCTGAGCGGCAGCTCGTCCAGGACGAGGACCCGCTGCGGCACCAGGTGCGCCGGGACCACCCGGCGCAGCGCCTCGGTGATCTGCTCCTCGGTGTCCTCGCGGCCCTCGTCGAGGACGACGTACGCGATGAGCCGCTTGGGCCCGTGCTGCTCGCCCGCCGCGACGACCGCGGCGGACCGCACGCCCTCGCACTGGGTGAGCCCGGCCTCGACCTCGCCCAGTTCGATCCGGTAGCCCTGGATCTTCACCTGGGAGTCGAGACGGCCGAGGAACTCGATGGTGCCGTCCGGCAGGAAGCGCCCCATGTCGCCGGTGCGGTAGAGCCGCTCACCGGTGACCGGGTGGTGCAGGAACGCGGCGCTGGTCTTGACCTCGTCGTTCAGGTAGCCGCGGGCCAGACCGACGCCGGCGATGTACAGGTCTCCCGGCACCCACACGGGGCATGGCCGCATCGCGCTGTCCAGCACGTGGAAGCGCTGATTGCGCATCGCCTTGCCGTACGGAATGCTCACGCAGTCGTCCGGGACCTCGTCGATGGGGTGCAGGATCGACCAGATCGACGCCTCCGTGGCGCCGCCGAGGCTCCACAGCTCGGCGTCCGGCAGCAGCAGCCGGATCCGTCCGGGCAGCGACACCGGTATCCAGTCACCGCTCATCATGACGAGCCGCACCGGCAGCCCGGTGAGCCCGTTCGACAGGGCGTGCTCGGTGAACATCTCCATCAGCGCGGGCACGCTGTTCCAGATCGTCACCCCGTGCTCGACGACGAGCTCCGCCCACCGGGCGGGCTCACGGTGCGCCGCCGGCTCGGGAAGGACCAGGGCGCCGCCCACCGAGAGCAGTCCGAAGACGTCGTACACCGACAGGTCGAAGTGCATCGCGGACAGTCCGAGGGCCCGGTCCGCCGCGGTGACGCCATAACGCTCGTTGACGTCGACCACCGTGTTCAGGGCGGCGCCGTGCTCGATCATCACGCCCTTCGGAAGCCCCGTGGAGCCCGAGGTGAAGATGACGTAGGCGAGGTCGCCCGGCTTGGCACCGGACTCGCCGAGCGGGCTGTCCTCATCCTTGTCGTCGGCGCGGACCACGGTCCTGACCACGCCCTCCGGCCAGTCCGCCGTGTCGTCCACCCACGGCTGGGTGACGACCTGGCTGATCCCGGCACTGTCGAGCAGCACGTGCAGCCGCTCGACGGGCACCCGGGCGTCGATCGGGACGTACGCCGCCCCGGCCCGCAGGATGCCGAGCGCCGCGACGACCTGCTCCCAGCCCTTGTCCATGACGATCGCCACCAGGTCGCCGGGGCCGGCCCCCTGGGCGCGCAGCGCGTGACCCACCTGGTTCGACCTGCGGTCGAGCTCCCCGTACGTCAGGGTCAGCGCCCGCGAGATGACGGCGGGCGCGTCGGGAGTGGCCTCGGCCTGGGCGAGCACCGCTTCGTGCAGCAGACCGTCGGGCACGGGCCCGTCGGTGGCGTTGGCCTCGGCCCGCACCTCCAGGTCGGCCGCCGGTACGAGCGCCGGCCGGGGCCGCTGCCAGGCCTCCGGGTCGCGGCACAGCTCGTGCAGCATCCGCTGGTACGCGGCGAACATGGCGTCCACGCAGCCCGCCGGGAACAGCTCCTCGATCACGTCCCAGTTCAGGACGAGTTCACCGGCCTCCTCGACCGCCTGGTGGTCCAGCCACACCTGCGGGGTGCGGACCGAACTGCTCACCTGACGGCCGTTCTCACCGATCCCGGCGAGGTACTGCACGACTCCGCGCCGCTCCGTTTCCTGCCGGCCCGCGAAGTTCACCAGGCTGGTGAAGACGACCGGCGCCGCGGCCCGCACCGAGGCGCCCCGCGCCCGGTTCAGCTCCCTCAGCACCTGCACACCGCTGACCTGGCTGTGCTCCATGTCGCTCCACAGCCGGGCCTGCACCTCGCTCGCCCGGGCGGCGAACGAGTCCTCGACGGAGTCGCGGATCTCCAGCATCAGCGTGGTGGAGAAGTTGCCGATGACGTCGCCGACCTGCGGGTGCAGCGGCAGCCGGTTGAAGTACAGGAGGTTCAGCGAGAAGTCGGGAGTGGCACTCCACTCCGCGATCACCTGCGAGTACGCCGTGCACAGCGCCGCGGACGGGCTGACCCCGGCGGTCGCGGCGTGCTCCTTGAAGCGGGCCCACTCCTCCTTCGGGAGCGTCGCGCCACGGTGGTTGAACACCGGCCGGTCCAGGCTCGACGGGTCCACGGCCAGCGGCAGCTGGGGCGCGGCCGGGAGCGTGTCGAGCCGGTCCCGCCAGTAGGCGAGCGCCCGGTCGTACTCGGGCCCGCCCTCCAGCTCGCGGGCCTGCCGGACGTAGTCCCGGTAGTGCAGCTCCAGCTCCGGCAGCTCCTCGCCGCGGTAGTGCGCGGCCCACTCCTTGAACAGGATCGACGTGCTGAAACCGTCGATGATCAGGGCGTCGAAGCCGGCGTGCAGCCGGATCACCCGGTCGTCGATCCGGGTCACCCGCACGTCGAACAGCGGCCAGCGGGCGGTGTCGAAGACCTGGTGCCGCATCTCCTCGTGGACGGCGGTCAGCGCGGCCTCGCGCTCGGCCGGGGCCAGCGCGGACACGTCGGTCGTACGGATCGCATAGGCCGGGACCTCGCGCTGGACGCGCTGTTCGCCCTCGGCGGTGAACACGGCCCGCAGCATGTCGTGCCGCTCGACCATCGCCCGGAAGGACGCGCCGAGCCGGTCCAGGTCCACGTTCTCCAGGTCGATCTCGATCTGGAAGTAGGTGGAGGTGTTGCCGAGTTCGAAGGCGTCACCACGGCCGACGAGGTACGCCTGCTGGAGATCGGTCAGCCCGAACGGCTCGTAACGCTCCACGTCGTCGCCGGGCGCGGCGGCGGACTGCGGGGACTCGGCTGCGGTGTCGGTGTCGGTGTCGGCGTCGGTTTCGGTGTCGGTTTCGGCGTCGGGCGTGCCGAGGGCGTCCAGTACGTCCCCGGCGATGTCCTCGGTGCTGCGGCCGTTCAGGAACGCCGTCATCGGCAGCAGGACGTCGAACTCCCGGTTCAGCGCCGTCCGGATCTTCATCGCGATCAGCGAGTCGAGGCCGAGCGCCTGCAGGGACTGCCCGGTGTCGAGCCGGGCCGCCACGGTGCCGAGCGCCTGGGCGACGGTCCGCGTCACGAGGGCACGCACCGCCTCGGGTGCCGCCACGGGAACGTCGGCAGGAGTCGGGTCCGGGGCAGGGGTCGTCGGGACCGTGGCCGGCCGCTGCGGTGCGGGCACGACCGGCGCCACGTGGTCGGCCGCGGGTGCCGGGGTCGCGGCGGGCTCCGCAGCCGGCCGGTTCAGGGCCGGGACGAAGCGCACGCCGTCGGCCTCGGCGACGAGCCGGCCCTGCGCGGTGATGAGCCGGATACGCGCCCGCGTGCCGCCGTCGAACAGCTCGGCATGACATCGGAGCCCGTCCTGGGCGCCGCCGCGGTCGTAGTGGACGAAGCGGTCGAGACCGGCCGGCACCAGGGCGGGGCCGTCGGTGGGGAAGCAGGCCAGCGCCGTCTGGAACATGGCGTCGACGAGCCCCGGGTGGATCAGGTACGGCTCCGCCTCACCGGGCAGCGCGGACCGGATCTCGGCGGTGGCCTCGCCGCGGCCGAGCCTGATCCGCTCCACCCAGCGGGCGGCGGAGCCCAGGTACAGGGCGCGCTGCCACAGCATCCGGTACAGCTCGTCGCCGGACAGCTCGCGACCCGAACCCACCGGGGCGAGCGTCACCGTGGGCGCGGCCGGCGCACCGGCCCTGGCCCGGCCCTGCGCGTGCAGCTGCCAGCCGCCCGTCGGGTCCTGGGCGTAGTAGCGGAACCGGTCCGCGTCCAGGACGATCTGGGCGGCGCGCTCGGCTCCGGCCGCCGACGGGTCGATGCCGACCGGGTCGAGCACCAGGTCGACGGGGAGTTCGAGGTCCTCCACGGACACCGGCCCGGTCCCGGCGAGCTCGGTCACCGCTTCGATCACCGACTCGACGAGCACACCGGCGCTGACCACCGGCCGGCCGCCGACGACGAAGTCGCCCAGGCAGGGGTGCGTCACCGGGTCGAGCCGCGGGGCGAACTGCGCCTGCGCGAGCGGAGACGACGGCATGCGGACACCCGACAGAGCGACCTGCTCGGTGGGTCGGGCCACCGGTCGCGGCGCGCTCCGGGGAGCGGCGGCGGGCTCGTTCAGGAGCCAGTAGTGCGTGCGCTGGAACGGGTAGGAGGGCAGCTCGACGGTGCGAGCGTCGTACGGGGCGAGCAGCGCGGGCCAGTCGACGGCCACGCCGTGGGACCAGGCCTGGGCGGCGGATTCGACGAAGCGTTCCAGGCTGCCGGTGTTGCGGTGGAGGGTGCCGACGACGGCGCCGGTGTCGCCGAGGGTCTCGGTGATGCCGGAGACGAGGACGGGGTGAGCACTGATCTCGACGAAGACGACGTCGGGGGCTGCCAGTTGTTCGACGACCTCGGCGAGTCGCACCTTGCTGCGGAGGTTGCGGAACCAGTAGGCCGCGTCCAGTTCGGCGGTGTCCAGTACGCCACCGGTCACCGTGGAGTGGAAGGCGATCCGGCCCGAACGGGGGGCGACGCCTTCCAGCTCGTGGGCGAGGGTGTCCTGGATCTCGTCGACGTGGGCGGAGTGGGAGGCGTAGTCCACGGGGATGCGCCGTGCCCAGAGGCCGGAGTTCTCGCACTGGGCGAGGAGCTCGTCGAGGGCCTCGGGCTGCCCGGCGACCACAGTCGACGAAGGGCCGTTGACCGCGGCGACGGAGACACGGCCGTCCCACGGCGCGAGCAGCTCTGCCGCCTGCGCCTCCGGGACGCTCAGCCACGCCATCCCGCCGCCACCGGACAGGACACGCAGCGCCTTGGACCGCAGGGCGACCACACGGGCGCCGTCCTCCAGGGACAGACCGCCCGCGACGACCGCGGCCGCGATCTCGCCCTGGGAATGACCCACGACCGCCGTCGGGTTCACGCCGGCGGTGCGCCACAGGGCGGCGAGGCCGACCATCATGGCCCAGGAGGCGGGCTGGACGACGTCGACCCGGTCGAGGCCGGGGGCGTCGTCCTCGCCGCGCAGGACGGCCGTGAGGCTCCAGTCCACGAACGGCGCGAGGGCCGCCTCGCACGCGCTGATCACGCGGGCGAACTCCGGAGAGGAGTCGAGCAGGGCGGTGGCCATGCCGACCCACTGGGAACCCTGCCCGGGGAACACGAACACGACGGCAGCGCCCGACGTGCGGCCCGGCTTGGCGCCGGAGACCGCCGCAGTCACGCCGGAGAGTTCGCGGGAGGCCAGGGCGTCGAGGCCGGCGAGCAGCCCGTCACGGCCGTCGGCGCCGGGCAGCACGGCCCGCGCCTCGAAGGCGGAGCGCCCGGTGGCCAGGGAGAGCGCCACATCGGCCGGGCTGAGCTCGGGCCGTTCCCGTACGTACGAGGCCAGCCGCTCGGCGGCCTGGGCCAGTGCGTCCGCCGTACGCGCCGACACCAGCCACGGCAGGCCCGCGCCGTCCAACCGGTCCTCGTCTGCCGGGACTTCAGGAGATTCCTCGGTGGGTGCTTCCGCCAGAATGATGTGGGCGTTGGTGCCGCTGATGCCGAAGGAGGAGACGCCGGCGCGCCGGACCCTGCCGTCGGCGGCGGGCCAGGGGCGCGGCTCGGTGAGTACTTCGACGCCGCCGGTGGCCCAGTCGACGAGCCCACTCGGCCTGCCGACGTTGAGGGAGGCGGGGAGTTCGCCGTGGCGCAGGGCCATGACCATCTTGATGATGCCGCCGACACCGGCGGCGGCCTGCGCGTGTCCCAGGTTGGACTTGAGGGAGCCCAGCATCAGGGGCTGACCGTCGCGCTCGCTGCCGTACGTGGCGAGAAGGGCCTGTGCCTCGATCGGGTCGCCGAGGACGGTGCCCGTCCCGTGCGCCTCGACCGCGTCGACACCGGAGAAGGACACCCCGGCGTCCTGCACGGCGGCCCGGATGACGCGCTCCTGCGCGGGGCCGCTGGGGGCGGTGAGGCCGTTGGAGGCGCCGTCCTGGTTCACGGCGGATCCCGCCACCACGGCCAGGACCTCGTGGCCCAGCCGCCGGGCGTCCGACAGCCGTTCCACGACGAGGACACCGACGCCCTCGGCCCAGGCCGTGCCGTCCGCGTCGGCCGAGAAGGACTTGCACCGGCCGTCGGCCGCGAGTCCCCGCTGCCGCGAGAACTCGATGAAGGTGTTGGGCGTGGACATCACGGCGGCGCCGCCCGCGAGGGCGAGCGAGCACTCGCCCGATCGCAGGGCGCGGACCGCGAGGTGCAGCGCGACCAGCGACGACGAGCATGCCGTGTCGACCGTCAGGGCCGGGCCCTGCAGGCCGAGCGTGTAGGCCACCCGGCCCGTGGCGACACTGCCGGCGGTGCCGGTCAGGAAGTGGCCCTCGGCCTCCTCCGGAAGCCGGCCGCCACCGCCGTAGTCGTGGTACATCACCCCGGCGAACACCCCGGTGTCACTGCCGTGCAGCGAGCCGGGCGTGATGCCGGCCCGCTCCAGGGCCTCCCACGACACTTCGAGGAGCAGCCGCTGCTGCGGGTCCATCGCAAGCGCCTCGCGCGGCGAGATCCCGAAGAAGGCCGGGTCGAACTCGGCGGCCTCGTGGAGGAACCCGCCGTGCCGCACGTACGAGGTGCCCGAGTGGTCCGGGTCGGGGTGGTAGAGGCCGTCCAGGTCCCAGCCACGGTCGGCCGGGAACTCCGAGATCACGTCGCGCTGTTCGGCGACGAGCCGCCACAGCGCCTCGGGCGAGTCCACCTCGCCGGGGAAGCGGCACCCCATGCCGACGATCACGATCGGGTCGCCGTCCGTACGCGGAGCGACGGCCGCGACGGGCTGCGCGGGGGCGCTCTCGGCACGTTCCCGCGCGAGCGCGAGCGTGAAGTCGACGACGGCGGCCGGCGTCGGGTGGTCGAAGACCAGCGTGGCCGGGAGACGGAGGCCCGTCGCGGAGTTGAGGCGATTGCGCAGCTGCACCGCGAGCAGCGAGTCGATGCCGAAGCTCTTGAACGGCTGGTCCGGGTCGATCCCGTCCCTCGACTCGCTGCCGATGACCGCGGCCAGCTGGGCGCGGACGACGTCGAGCAGCAGGCGGCGGCCCTCGTCCTCGGACATCCGGCCGAGCCTGCGGCGCAGGCCGGACTCACCGGTGCGCCGCTGGGGGACCCGTACCAGGGAGCGGAGCAGCGGGGACAGGGTTCCGGCGAGGGCGTCGGTGCGCAGCGAGGCAGGGTCGAGGCGGGCCGGTACGAGGACGGGCCGGTCGTCGGCGAGCGCCCGGTCGAGGAGTTCGAGGCCCTGCTCGGTGGAGAGCGGCGCGATGCCGCGCGTCGAGAGGGTGTCGTCGTCCAAGTGGCCGGTCAGGCCGGTGCGCTCGGCCCACAGACCCCAGGCGAGCGAGGTCGCGGGAAGGCCCGCTGCCCGGCGGCGCGCGGCGAGCGCGTCGAGGAAGACGTTGCCGGCGGCGTAGTTGGCCTGGCCCGGGTTGCCGAGCACGCCCGCCACCGAGGAGAACAGGACGAAGGCCGCGAGGTCGTGGCCGGCGGTCAGTTCGTCGAGGTGCGCGGCGGCGTCCACCTTGGGTCGGAGGACCGCCGCGAGCCGGTCCGCCGTCAGTGACTCGACGACGCCGTCGTCGAGCAGACCCGCGGTGTGGACGACGGCGGTGAGCCGTACGCCGCCGAGGAGCCGGGCGAGCGCGTCGCGGTCGGCGGTGTCGCAGGCCGCGAGGGTGACCTCGGCGCCCAACTCGGCCAGCTCTGCGGAGAGTTCATCCGCTCCCGGAGCGTCGGCGCCGCGGCGGCTGACCAGGAGCAGGCGGCGGGCGCCGTGCTCGGTGACCAGGTGCCGGGCGACCGAGGCGCCGAGCACGCCGGTTCCGCCGGTGACGAGCACGGTGCCGTCCGGGTCGAGCGGGGTGGCGCCGGTCAGGTCGGCGGCGGGCGTGTGCCGGACCAGCCGGGGGGCGAGGAGCGCGCCCGCTCGCAGGGCGAGCTGCGGCTCGGTGAGCACGGCCCCGGGGACGGTCCCGGCCTCGTGCGCCTCGTCCGAGTCCAACAGGGCGAAACGGTCCGGGTGTTCGGACTGGGCGGTCCTGATCAGGCCCCACACGGTTGCCTCGGCGGGGTTGTCGACCTCGGGGCCCGCGGCGCCGTCGGTCAGCACCAGCAGGCGGGAGCCGGCGAAGCGGGCATCGGCCAGCCACTCCTGGACCAGGTCGAGAGCCCAGCGCGCCGCCCGATGGGCGGCCTCGGCGAGAACGGCTCCCGTGGTTTCGGAGTCCTGCGAGGTGTCCGGACATCGGTCGGTGCCGGGACATCGAACGGCGACGATCTGCGGCACCGCGTCCGGTACGTCGGCCAGGTCCGCGACCAGGCACACGTCGGTGTCGGCCGTGGCGCCGGGGACCGGCTGCCACTCGATGCGGAAGAGCGAGTCGGTGCCGCGCCCGGCGGCCAGGTCGGCGGTGAACGGCCGCATCGTGACGGACTCGGCGGACAGTACGGGCTTCCCCGAGGCGTCGGTGACGCGGAGGGCCACGCCGTCGCCCCGCGGGCTCAGCCACACCCGCAGGGCGTCGGCGCCCTCGGTGTAGCGGCTGACGCCGGACCAGGAGAACGGCAGGACGGTGCCGCCGTCCTCGCGGAGCAGACCGACCGCGTGCAGGGCCGCGTCGAGGACCGCCGGGTGCACGCCGAAGGCCGTGGCGTCCAGCTCGGCGGGCAGGCCGACCTCGGCGTAGACGTCGCGGCCGGAGCGCCAGGCGGCGCGCAGGCCCTGGAAGGCCGGGCCGTAGTCGTAGCCCGCCTCCGAGAGGGTGTCGTAGCGGCTCTCGACGTCGATCTCCCGGGCGCCGGCCGGCGGCCATTCGACGAGGTCGAAGTCCGCGGTCTCGTCGTCGAGTTCGAGCGTCGCCGCGGCATGCCGCGTCCACGGGGCGCCCGCGTCGGCGTCCTGCGGCCGGGAGTGCACGGCCAGCTCACGCTGCCCGTTGGCGGCCGGCGGTTCGACGGTCACCCGAAGCTGTACGGCTTCGCCGGCCGGGAGCAGCAGCGGGGCCTGGAGGGTCAGCTCGGCGAGCCGTCGCCAGCCCATCCGCGCGCCCACGGCCATCGCGAGTTCGAGGAACGCGGTGCCGGGCAGCAGGACGGTGCCCTGTACGGCGTGGTCGGCGAGCCACGGCTGCGTGTCGAGAGCCAGACGGCCCGTGTAGACCAGCCGGTCCTCCTCGACCAGCTCGACGACGGCGCCGAGCAGCGGGTGCCCGGCCGAGGCCAGACCGAGACCGCGGGCGTCGGTGGAGGCGGGTTCGGCCTCCAGCCAGTAGCGCTGGCGCTGGAAGGGGTAGGAGGGCAGTTCGACGGCGTGGGCGCGGTAGGCCTGGAGGACGGTCGGCCAGTCGACGGCCACGCCGTGGGACCAGGCTTCGGCGGCGGACTGGACGAAGCGTTCCAGGCTGCCGGTGTTGCGGTGGAGGGTGCCGACGACGGCGCCGGTGTCGCCGAGGGTCTCGGTGATGCCGGAGACGAGGACGGGGTGAGCACTGATCTCGACGAAGACGACGTCGGGGGCTGCCAGTTGTTCGACGACCTCGGCGAGTCGCACCTTGCTGCGGAGGTTGCGGAACCAGTAGGCCGCGTCCAGTTCGGCGGTGTCGAGCACGGCGCCGGTGACGGTGGAGTGGAAGGCGATCCGGCCCGACTGCGGGCTGACGTCCTTCAGCTCGTGGGCGAGGGTGTCCTGGATCTCGTCGACGTGGGCGGAGTGGGAGGCGTAGTCCACGGGGATGCGCCGTGCCCAGAGGCCGGAGGCCTCGCACTGGGCGAGGAGCTCGTCGAGGGCCTCGGGCTGCCCGGCGACCACGGTCGAGGACGGGCCGTTGGCCGCCGCGACGGAGATCCGCCCGTGCCACGGGGCGAGCAGTTCCTCGGCCTTGGTCTCGGGGACCTTCAGGGAGGCCATGCCGCCGCCGCCGGACAGGACGCGCAGGGCCTTGGACCGCAGGGCGACCACGCGGGCGCCGTCTTCCAGGGACAGCCCACCGGCGACGACGGCGGCGGCGATCTCGCCCTGCGAGTGACCGACCACGGCGACCGGGTTCACGCCGGCGGTGCGCCACAGGGCGGCGAGGCCGACCATCATGGCCCAGGAGGCGGGCTGGACGACGTCGACCCGGTCGAGGCCGGGGGCGTCGTCCTCGCCGCGCAGGACGGCCGTGAGGCTCCAGTCCACGAACGGCGCGAGGGCCGCCTCGCACGCGCCGATGACGCGGGCGAACTCCGGGGACGAGTCGAGCAGGGCCGTGGCCATGCCGACCCACTGCGAACCCTGCCCCGGGAACACGAACACGGCGCGGGAGGAGGACACGCCGTTCTCGCCGTCGACCTGCCGGGAGGCCAGGGCATCCAGACCGGCCAGCAGTCCGTCACGCCCGTCGGCGCCGGGGACCACGGCCCGCGACTCGAAGGCGGAGCGCCCGACGGCCAGGGAGAGCGCCACGTCGGCGGGGCCGAGCCCGGACCGTTCCCGTACGTACGCGGCCAGCTGTCCGGCCGTCTCGGCCAGTGCGTCCGCCGTACGGGCCGAGACCAGCCACGGCAGTCCCGAGCCGTCGAGAGAGCCGTCCGGCGTGACCTCGTCGGCCGGCTGCTCGGTGGGGGCTTCCGCGAGGATGACGTGGGCGTTGGTGCCGCTGATACCGAAGGAGGAGACGCCGGCGCGCCGGACCTTGCCCTCCTCGACGGGCCACGGGCGCGGCTCGGTGAGCACCTCGACGCCGCCGGTGGCCCAGTCCACCAGCTCGCTCGGCTTGCTGACGTTGAGCGAGGCCGGCAGCTCGGCGTTGCGCAGGGCCATGACCATCTTGATGACGCCGCCGACACCGGCGGCCGCCTGGGAGTGGCCGAGGTTGGACTTGAGGGAGCCGAGCATGAGCGGCCGGCCGTCGCGCTCCTTGCCGTAGGTGGCGAGGAGGGCCTGTGCCTCGATCGGGTCGCCGAGCACCGTGCCCGTACCGTGCGCCTCGACAGCGTCGACACCGGCGAAGGGCACTCCCGCGTCCTGCACGGCCGCTCGGATCACCCGCTCCTGCGCCGGACCGCTGGGTGCGGTGAGGCCGTTGGACGCGCCGTCCTGGTTGACGGCCGAACCGGCCACCACCGCAAGGATCTTGTGGCCCAGGCGCCGGGCGTCCGACAGCCGCTCCACGACGAGGACACCGACGCCCTCGGCCCAGGCCGTGCCGTCCGCGTCCGCCGAGAACGACTTGCAGCGACCGTCGGGCGCAAGCCCCTTCTGGCGCGAGAACTCGACGAAGATGCCCGGTGTCGACATGACCGTCACACCGCCGGCGAGCGCGAGCGAGCACTCGCCGGAGCGCAGGGCGTTGACCGCCAGGTGCAGCGCGACCAGCGACGACGAACACGCGGTGTCCACCGTCAGGGCCGGGCCCTGCAGGCCCAGGGTGTAGGCGACACGGCCCGAGGCCACGCTCGCCGTCGTTCCCGTCAGGCCGAAGCCGGTGGCGGCCGCGCTCGCCTCGCCGAGCCGCGGACCGTACTCCTGGGCGATGGCTCCGAGGAACACGCCCGTCGACGTGCCGTGCAGCGCACCGGGCGTGATGCCGGCCCGCTCCAGGGCTTCCCAGGACACTTCGAGGAGCAGCCGCTGCTGCGGGTCCATCGACAGGGCCTCGCGCGGCGAGATCCCGAAGAAGGCGGGGTCGAACTCGGAGGCGCCCTGCAGGAAGCCGCCGTTGCGTACGTACGACGTCCCGGAGTGCTCCGGGTCGGGGTGGTAGAGGCCGTCGAGGTCCCAGCCCCGGTCGGTCGGCAGACCCGAGATGACGTCGCGCTGTTCGGCGACGACCCGCCACAGCGCCTCGGGCGAGTCCACGCCGCCCGGGAAACGGCAGCCCATGCCGACGATCACGATCGGATCGTTGGTTCCCGCCTCCAGTTCACGGACCCGCTGACGGGACTGGTGGAGGTCGACGGTGAGGCGCTTGAGGTATTCGACGAGTTTGTCGTTGTCCGTTGTTGTCATGGTGTGGGTGCCCCCGTAGGCGTTGTGGAGCCGTGCGTGCGCGGATTTCGGGCATGGCTGCCCGGGCGGCGTGCCCGGGGGCACGCCGCGCGCGGCGAAGGATGAGAGGGGTGAGGGTCCGGCGTCGCGGACGTGGGATCAGAGTTCGGAGTCGATGAACGCGAGGAGTTCGTCGACCGAGGCCGACTGGACCCGGGCGGACAGATCGTCCTCGGCCGGGGCGCGCTGAGCCGGTACCCGGGCCGCGAGGGCCTGGAGCCGCTGGACGATCTCGGCGCGCACGTCGTCCTGGGTGTCGTCCGGCAGCCCGACGAGCGCCGCTTCCAGCCGGTCGAGTTCGACCAGGCCGGGTGCGGACGAGGAGTCGGCGGAGTCGGTGGCGGATTCCGCTTCGGCCGGGGCCAGTTCGCTGTGCAGATGGCCCACGACCGCGAGCGGTGTCGGGTAGTTGAAGAGGAAGGTGGCCGGCAGCCGGAGACCGGCGGCGGTCTGCAGCCTGTTGCGCAGTTCCACCAGGGTGAGGGAGTCGCAGCCCATGTCCTTGAAGGGCCGGTCGGCGGGGATGCCGGACGCGGAGGACCGGCCGAGTACGGCGGCGGTCTGCACCCGGACGAGATCGAGGAGCAGTTCCTCCCGCTCGGCCGTGCTCAGTGCGGCGAGCCGGTCGCGCAGGGTCTCGGTCGTCCGGGGCGCCGACGCGGCCGTCGGCGCCTGGGCCGGTCGAGGGGCGGCCGGTGCCAGGTCCCGCAGGACGGCGGGCAGTTGGGCGCCGAGGGCGCCGAGCGCGGCACGGTCGATGGGTGCGGGCACGAGCGCGGGGGAGTCCACGCGCAGGGCCGCGTCGAGCAGGGCCAGGCCCTCCGCCCGGTCGATGGGCGCGAGGCCGGTGCGGGCGATGCGCACCCGGTCGGCTTCGGACAGGGTGCCCGCCATTCCGGCGGCCCCCGGCCGTCCCGCCGTGTCCGCCCACATGCCCCAGGCGAGGGAGACCGCGGGGAGTCCCTGCGCCTTGCGGTGCTGGGCCAGGGCGTCCAGGTAGGCGTTGGCCGCGGCGTAGTTGCCCTGGCCGGCGCCGCCGATGACGCCCATGACGGAGGAGAAGAGGACGAAGGCCGCGAGGTCCTGGTCCGTGGTCAGCTCGTGCAGGTGCCGGGCCGCGGTGGCCTTGGCGGCGAGCACGGTGTCGAGGCGCTCGGGAGTGAGCGCGGTGATCACGCCGTCGTCGAGCACTCCGGCCGCGTGGACGACGGCGGTGAGCCGTACGCCGGCCAGCAGCTTCGCGAGCGCGTCCCGGTCGGCGGTGTCACAGGCCGCGAGGACGACCTCCGCACCCAACTCACCGATTTCGGCGGCGAGTTCCTGAGCGCCGGGCGCGTCGGCGCCGCGACGGCTGACCAGGAGCAGATGGCGAGCGCCGTGCTCGGTGACGAGGTGCCGCGCGACCAGTCCGCCGAGGGCTCCGGTGGCGCCGGTGACCAGGACCGTGCCCTCCGGGTCGAAGGCCGGGGGCAGGGTGAGGACGACCTTGCCGATGTGGCGCGCCTGGCTGACGTACCGGAAGGCCTCCGGTGCCCGGCGGACGTCCCAGGTGCTGACCGGCAGCGGGGTCAGAGCACCCGAGGACAGCAGGCGCAGGACGGCCGTGAGCAGTTCGCCGATCCGCTCGGTCGGCTCCTGGAGCAGGTCGAAGAAGCGGTAGTCCACCCCGGGGTGGTCGGCCGCGACGAGCGCCGGGTCGCGCAGATCGGTCTTGCCCATCTCCACGAAGCGACCGCCGTGCGGCAGCAGCCTCAGGGACGCGTCCACGAACTCGCCGGCGAGCGAGTTCAGTACGACGTCCATGCCACGGCCTTCGGTGGCCGCGCCGAACGCCGCCTCGAAGTCCAGGGTCCGGGACGACGCCAGGTTCGCGCCGTCCAGGCCGAGGCCACGCAGGGCGTCCCACTTGCCGGGGCCCGCCGTGCCGTACACCTCCGCGCCCAGGTGCCGGGCGAGCTGGACGGCGGCCATGCCGACGCCACCCGCCGCCGCGTGGACCAGGACCCGCTCGCCCTCGCCCAGGCCGGCGAGGTCGACCAGGGCGTGGTAGGCGGTCAGGAACACGATGGGCGCGGACGCCGCCTCGGCGAACGTCCAGTCGGCGGGCATGACGGCGACCCGCCGGTGGTCGGTGACGGCCATCGGGCCGAACGCCCCGGAGAACAGGCCCATGACACGGTCGCCGACGGCGAGACCCGTGACGCCGGGCCCGACCTCGGTGACCACACCGGCGCCTTCGAGGCCGAGCGGACCGGGATCGCCGGGGTAGAGACCCAGGGTGCCCAGGACGTCGCGGAAGTTGACGCCCGCGGCGCGCATCGCGATGCGGACCTCGCCGTCGCCCAGCGGGGCCAGGGCCTCCGGGAAGGGTTCGAGGGCCAGGTGGTCCAGGGTCCCGCGCTCGCGCACCACCATCCGCCACGCGGCCGTGCCGGCCGGGGGCACCAGGGCGCCGCCGGCCGAAGCCGGGCCGAGCCGGGGTACCAGCAAGGCGCCCTCGCGTACGGCGAGTTGCGGCTCGGATCCGATCAGCGGCAGCGCGGTACGGCAGTCCTCCGGGGTCTCCACGTCGAGGAGTCCGACCCGCCCGGGGTTCTCGGTCTGCGCCGACCGTGCCAGACCCCATACGGCCGCGATGTCGGGGTCCGCGTCGGCGTCCGGCGCCGTGGCCACGGCCGCCCGGGTGACGAGTACCAGCCGGGAGTCGGCGAGCCGGTCCTCGGCCAGCCACGCCTGGAGCAGCGCGAGAGCGCGGTGCACGACGGCCGGGGAGTCGGCCGCGAGACGGTCCCGAAGGTCCTGGGTGGCCGCGAGACCGTCCCCGAGGTCCTGGGTGACCGCAAGACCGTCCCCGAGGTCCTGGGCGGCCGCGAGGCCTTCCCCGAGAACCGTGACCGGCGCGAAGACCACCTCGGGGGCGGGAAGCCCCGCGTCGAGGGCCTCGCCCAGGGCCGTGAGGTCGTCGTACCGAGGACCGACGCCCAGGTCGGCGGAGCCGAGCACGGCGGCCGACGGGGACGCCTCCCCGTCCGCCGTGGCCGGCTTCCAGTCCAGGCGGTGGAGGGAGCGCGGTACGGCCACCTCCTCGCCGGCCGGGCGCAGGACGAGCTCCTCGACCTCGGCGACGACCGCGTGGGACTCGTCGAGCAGGGTCAGCGACACCGCGTCCGGACCGGTCCCGGTGATCAGCGCCCGCACGGAACGGGCGCCCGGCTGGTGGACGGTCACGCCGCGCCACGAGAAGGGCAGCAGCCGTCGGCCGCCGTCTTCGAGGGCGGTGATGACGATCGGGTGCAGGGCCGCGTCGAGCAGCGCCGGGTGCAGCCCGTACGAGGCGGCGTCGGTGACGGAGGCCGGCAGGGCGACCTCGGCGAGCAGGTCGGTGCCGTGCCGCCACGCCGCGCGCAGGCCCTGGAAGACAGGGCCGTAGGCGTAGCCCGAGGCCGCCAGTTCCTCGTAGCAGCCGTCGACGGGCAGGGCTTCGCCCTCGCCGGTGGGCCGGGCCGCGGCGGGCGCGGGGGCTCCGTCGTGCGGGGCGAGCGCGCCGGTGGCGTGCAGGGTCCACGGCTCGACGGCACCGTCCGGCGTCTCGGCACGGGCATGCACGGTCAGAGCGCGCAGGCCGTCCTCGCCGGGCGCGGCCACGACGACCTGCACCTCGGTGCGGCCGTCCTCGGGGATCACCAGAGGGGCGACGAGGGTGAGTTCGGCGACCCGCGGCGTCCCGGTCTGCGAGCCCGCGCGGGCGGCGAGTTCGAGGAAGGCGGTGCCGGGCAGCAGGACCGAGCCGAGGACGGCGTGGTCGGCGAGCCAGGGATGGCTGCGGCGGCCGAGCCGGGCGGTCAGGACGGCCTGCCCGGATTCGGCGAGCTCGACGGCGGGGCCGAGCAGCGGGTGCCCCGCGGGCCCCTCGGTGCCCTGCGCGGTCAGCCAGTAGCGCTCGCGCTGGAAGGCGTACGTGGGCAGGGCGGGCGTCCGCCCCGCGCCGAACACGGCCTGCCAGTCGGGGCTGCGGCCCCGGACGTGCAGGGAGCCGAGCGCGGAGGCCAGGGTGCGGCGCTCGGACCGGCCGCGGCGCAGCACCGGGACGAACGCGAGGGCGTCGTCGTCCAGACAGTCCTGGCCCAGTGCCGAAAGGACACCGTCCGGGCCGAGTTCGAGGAAGGTCCGCATGCCGAGCCCGTGCAGGGCGGCGAGGCCGTCGGACATCCGGACCTCCCGGCGCACCTGCCGCACCCAGTAGTCGGCGCTGACCTCGACGGGCTCACCGGTGACGGTGGACACCATCGGGACGCGCGGCTCCGCATAGGCGACCTGCGCGGTGACGGCGGCGAACGCGTCGAGCATCCCGTCCATGCGGTGGGAGTGGAACGCGTGGCTGACGACGAGCCGGCGCGTCTTGCGGCCGAGGGCGGCGAACGTGCCGGCGACCTCTTCGACGGCCTCGACGTCACCGGAGACGACGACGGCCAGGGGGCCGTTGACGGCGGCGATGCTCACCTCGTGCTCGCGGCCCGCGATCAGCGCGGCGACCTCGTCCTGCGAGGCCTGGACGGCCGTCATCGCACCGCCGGACGGCAGAGCCTGCATGAGCCGGCCGCGCGCGGCGACCAGGGTGCAGGCGTCGGACAGCGTGAGGATCCCGGCGACGTGAGCGGCGGCGAACTCACCGATGGAGTGGCCGAGTACGGCGTCGGGCGCCAGGCCCCGGTGCTCCAGGAGCCGGAACAGCGCGACCTGGAGGGCGAAGAGGGCGCACTGCGTGTTCTCGGTCCGGTCGAGCGCCTCGGCGTCGTGGAACATCACCTCGCGCACCGGCGGCGTCCCGGGCACGGAGGCGCGGCAGGCGTCGAGTTCGGCGCAGACCGCGTCGAGGGCGGCGGCGAAGACCGGCTCGGCCTCGTACAGCTCACGTCCCATGCCGACGCGCTGGCTGCCCTGCCCGGTGAAGAGGTAGGCGAGGCCGTCGTCGGTACGTGCCGTGCCGAGGGCCAGGGCGGAGTGCGGTTCCCCGCGGCCGAGCGCGGTCAGCGCCGCGACGGCCTCCGCGCGGTCCTCGGCGGCGACGGCCGCGCGGTGGCCGAGAGCGGTACGCGTGGTGGCGAGGGCGCGCCCGAGGTCGGTGGTGGACCCCTCGTCGAGGGTGTCCAGCGCGTCGACGAGCGCGGTGGCCTGGGCGCGCAGCGCCGGTTCGGTACGCCCGGACAGCACCCACAGCGGGTGGGTGCCGTCGTCCCCGGTACCGTCCGCGGGCGTGCGGGGCTCGGCGGGGGCTTCGGCGAGGACCACGTGGGCGTTGGTGCCGCTGATGCCGAAGGAGGAGACGCCGGCGCGCCGGACCCTGCCGTCGGCGGCGGGCCAGGGGCGCGGCTCGGTGAGCACCTCGACGCCGCCGGCGGCCCAGTCGACGAGCCCACTCGGCCTGCCGACGTTGAGGGAGGCGGGGAGTTCGCCGTGGCGCAGGGCCATGACCATCTTGATGATGCCGCCGACACCGGCGGCGGCCTGCGCGTGTCCCAGGTTGGACTTCAGGGAGCCGAGCATGAGCGGCCGGCCGTCGCGCTCGCTGCCGTAGGTGGCGAGGAGGGCCTGTGCCTCGATCGGGTCGCCGAGGACGGTGCCCGTCCCGTGAGCCTCGACCGCGTCGACGCCGGAGAAGGTGACACCGGCGTCCTGCACGGCGGCCCGGATGACGCGCTCCTGCGCGGGGCCGCTGGGGGCGGTGAGGCCGTTGGAGGCGCCGTCCTGGTTGACGGCGGTGCCCGCCACCACGGCGAGGACGTCATGTCCGAGCCGCCGGGCGTCCGACAGCCGTTCCACGACGAGGACACCGACGCCCTCGGCCCAGGCCGTGCCGTCCGCGTCGGCCGAGAAGGACTTGCACCGGCCGTCGGCCGCGAGTCCCCGCTGCCGCGAGAACTCCACGAAGATGCCGGGTGTCGACATGACCGTCACACCGCCCGCGAGGGCGAGCGAGCACTCGCCCGACCGGATGGCGCGCACCGCGAGGTGCAGCGCGACCAGCGACGACGAGCACGCGGTGTCGACCGTCAGGGCCGGGCCCTGCAGGCCGAGCGTGTAGGCGACGCGGCCCGAGGTGACGCTCGGCGTGGTCCCCGTCAGGCCGAAGCCTGCGGCACCCGCACCCGCCTCGCCGAGCCGCGGACCGTACTCCTGGGCCATCACACCGGCGAACACGCCCGTCTGCGTGCCGCGCAGGGAGTCCGGGGCGATTCCGGCCCGCTCCAGGGCCTCCCAGCACACCTCCAGGTACGCGCGCTGCTGCGGGTCCATCGCGAGCGCCTCACGCGGCGAGATCCCGAACAGTTCGGCGTCGAACTCCGCGGCGCCTTCGAGGAAGCCGCCGTTGCGGACGTACGTGGTGCCCACGTGGGCGGGGTCCGGGTGGTAGAGGCCGTCGAGGTCCCAGCCACGGTCGGCCGGGAAGCCCGAGATGACGTCGCGCTGCTCGGCGACGACCCGCCAGAGCGCCTCGGGGGAGTCCACCCCGCCCGGGAACCGGCAGCCGATGCCGACGATCACGACGGGGTCGTCCTCGTCGGTACGGGCCTCGGGCGCCGTGACGGCCTCGTGCGGCGCGTCGGCGAGCAGCGCGGCCAGCCGGGCGGGGCTGGGGTGGTCGTACACGACGGTCGTGGGGAGCCTGCGCCCGGTGGCGGTGACGAGCCGGTTGCGCAGCTCGACGACCATCGCCGAGTCGATGCCCAGCTCCTTGAAGGTCCGCCGGGGCTCGACCTCGGCGGCGGACTCGTACCCGAGGACGGCGGCGGTGTGCGCGCGGACGAGCTCCAGGGAGGCCGGGCCGGTCAGGGAGATGTTCGCCTCGGCCCCGGGGGCCTCGGCGGTGTCCTCGTGGAGCGGCGCGGTCTGCTGAGCCGGCGTGGTGGCGGGCGTCAGGGGCCGGGCGGCGTGGGGCCGTCCGGAGATCCAGTGGCGGCGGCGCTGGAAGGCGTACGTCGGCAGCTCGGCGCGGCCGGTACCGGCGGGCAGGACGGCGGACCAGTCCACCTCCGCGCCGTGGCAGAACGCCTCGCCGAACGCGAGCAGCAGGCGCTGCCGTCCGCCCTCACCGCGGCGCAGGGTGCCGAGCGCGGCGACCGGCAGGTCGGCGGCCTCCGCGGTCTGCTGGACCGCGAGCGCCAGGACCGGGTGCGGGCTCATCTCGATGAACAGCTCGTGCCCCGCGTCGAGCAGGGCCCGTACGACGGGCTCGAGGGCGACCGGTTCGCGCAGGTTGCGGTACCAGTAGTCGACGTCCAGCTCGGAACCGTCCAGGGCGGTGCCGGTCACGGTGGAGTGCAGCGGCACGGTCCCGGCGCGCGGTGCGATGCCGGCGAGTTCGGCGGGCAGCGTGTCGCGTACGGCGTCGACGTGCGGGCTGTGCGAGGCGTAGGCGACCGGGACGCGCCGGGTGCGCACGTCCTCGCCGTAGTGCGCGGCCAGGGCGTCCAGGGCGTCCCCGTCGCCGGCCACCACGGTCATGCCGGGCGAGTTGACGGCGGCCACGCTCAGGCGGGGGAATCCGGCCAGGTCCTCGCGGACCCGGTCGGCGGGCAGCGACACGGTGAGCATGCCGCCGCCGCGTCCGGCGAGCGCGCCGAGAGCGGTGCTGCGTACGGCGATGAGCCGGGCGGCGTCGTCGAGGGTCAAGGCGCCGCTGACGGTGGCGGCGGCGATCTCGCCCTGCGAGTGGCCGACGACCGCGGCCGGTTCGACACCGGCCGCCCGCCACAGGGCGGCGAGTCCGACCATCACGGCCCACAGGGCGGGCTGCACGACGTCGTCGCGGTCCAGGGCGGGCGCGTCGGGCCGTCCGCGCAGCACATCGGTCAGCGACCAGTCGCGGTACGGGCGGAGCGCGCGCTCGCAGTCCTCGACGACCCGGGCGAACACGGGGGAGCTGTCGAGGAGTTCGGCGGCCATGCCGGCCCACTGGGAGCCCTGGCCGGGGAAGACGAACACGGCCTCGCGGACGGCCCGGTGGCTGCTGCCCTCGACCGCCGTCGGGGTGACCCGGGCGTCGGCTACCGCGTCCAGGGCGCCGAGGAGCTCGTCGCGGCCGGTGCCCGTCAGGACGGCGCGGTGGGTGAAGGCGGTGCGGTCGTGGGCGAGGGCGCGGGCGACCTCGGCGACGTCGGACTCGGGGCGGGCGGCGAGGTGTTCGCGCAGGCGGGCGGCCTGGGCGCGCAGTGCCGTGTCGCCGCGTCCGGACAGCACCCATGCGAGGGAATCGGATGCGGCGGAGGGGTTTGTCGGGTCCGGTTCGTTCCCGGCGGTCGGGGCGGTTTCGTCCCGCCATTCGCCGAGGACCAGATGGCAGTTCGTACCGCCCATTCCGACCGATGTCACACCCGCGAGGAGCGGACCCTCGGGATTCGGCCACGGCCCGGTTTCGGTGGCGGGTGCGAGCCGTAGATCCTCGAACGGGATCTGTGGATTGGGGGTCTGATAGTTGAGCGTTGGAACGATTTCCCGCTCTTTGATGCAGAGAATCGTCTTGACGAGCCCCGCTATGCCCGCGGCCCCTTCGAGGTGGCCGATGTTCGTCTTGACCGAGCCGAGCCGGAGCGGATTATCCGGGGTGCGGGAGGAGGAGAATACGGCACCCAGAGCAGAGGCTTCGATGGGATCGCCGACCCGGGTGCCAGACCCGTGTATTTCGATGTACTGCGCGTGTCCAAGAGGTAAACCGGAGTTTTCCCAGGAATCGCGTATGACGCGTTCCTGGGCTTTTCCGTCAGGTGTGGGAAGCGTCTCACTCGCGCCGTCGTTGCCGACGGCTCCACCGTGCAGCAGACAGTGGATGCGGTCCCCGTCGGCGATGGCCCGACTGAGGAGTTTCAGCGCGACCACGCCGCCGCCCTCACCTCGCACATACCCGTTCGCCCGGGCGTCCAACGAGTAACATCGCCCGTTGGGCGAGAGGCTGCCGAACGCCGCGAGGGCCTCGGTGCTCTCCGGCGCGAGGTTGAGGTTGACGCCGCCGGCCAGCGCCGTCACGGACTCGCCGCGACGCAGGCTCTCGCAGGCCAGATGCACTGCGACCAGCGAAGACGACTGTGCGCTGTCGACCACCATGCTGGGACCCTGGAGCCCGAGGGCGTAGGAGATCCGGTTCGCGATGATGCCCCGGTGCAGGCCCGTCACCGTGTGCGCGGAGGTGGCCTCGGGGCCGGCCGCGTGGGTGAGGGCCGTGTAGTCGTCGGCGATCGCGCCGACGAAGACGCCGGTGGCGGTGCCGGCGAGCGTGGCCGGGACGATGCCGGCGTCCTCGAGCGCCTCCCAGGCGAGCTCGAGTGCGAGGCGCTGCTGCGGGTCCATCGCGGCGGCTTCACGCGGGGAAATCCCGAAGAACTCGGCATCGAAGGTGTCGACGCGGGGCAGAAAACCACCGGGGCGCGGCGAACCGTCCTCCCGGACGCCGAGGTGCGCGCGATCCGCGGGCGGCTCCGCAATGGCGTCGCGGCCGTTCCTCAGAAGATTCCAGAATTCGGCAGGGCTCGCACCACCGGGTAAACGGCAGGAAAGGCCGACGACAGCGACGGTACGGTCATCTGCCGCCCCAATCTGGGCATGGCGGATCATAGTGTTCTGCTCCCCCCGTGAAGCACGATCAATGGCGTTGCCGACTCGGCGGCCCTGCCAGTCTCAAACTCGTTTTGGACCCTAGCACCGAGGCGCCGCTCCGTAAACCAATGGCCAGGGCGGCGAGTTGGTATGCAAAACGAATGTGACGGATAGTCCGGGGGGGTGCTTGCGCAGGCTCGATGAGACAGCCGTCTCACGCCTGTAAAAGGGCACAGCCGAAACCTCCCGACCCGGTGACACCACCTTCCGGGACGCTCTGCGGGAGGGTGGAAGTCAGGCCGGGGCGGGAGGCAGGAAGTCCGGGGGCGTCAGCCGTGCTTCGCCGCCGGGTGCGCCTTGGTGAGGGTGCAGACGCCGTCCACGCACTGGCGCTCCAGTCGGCCCCGGGAGATGGTCTGCGCCAGGCCGACCATCCAGCAGGTGGGGCAGCCCTTGAAGGCGACCAGCGACAGGGGGGCCGCGAGGAGGGCGGCCGGGCCGACCACCGGCACCATGGCGAGGGAGCCGATGATCAGGCCGAAGCCGATCAGGCCGCGCGCCAGGTGCCGCGGGACGGACTTGCTCGCGAAGTTCGGCGCCGCGGGCGGCGTCGCGACCTGGGTCGCGGTCGGTGCGATCACCGGGGCCTGCACGCCCTCGGGGGGCTTCACGACGTTCAGAGTGGTCATGGTCATGGTTGTGAGTCTCCTTCGACTGGTGGGTCGATGGCCTGATCTGGTGCCTGGTCGGTCGCTTCCAGCGCGTGACGCAGCGCCGCGCGTGCCCTGTGCAGCCGCGACTTCATCGCCGCGGTGCTCAGGCCGAGCGCATGAGCGACGGTCTTGCCGGGCAGGCCCTGGACGTCTCGCATGATCAGGACCTGCCGCTGGTCACGGGGAAGGGCGCTGACCGCGGCCGCGATCCGCTCCACCTCCAACCGGTACAGCACCGCCTCCTCGGCGGACGGTTCCGCGCTTCCCTCCGCCTCGGCCGGCACTTCGTCACGTCGAGCGACGAGGAGCCGTACCTGCCGGAGACACTCGTTGCGCACGATCCGGAACATCCATGAGGCAAGCGCGCCGGTGGCTCGCAAGGTGCCGATCTTCCGGTACAGGATGATCAGCGCCTCTTGGGCCGCGTCCTCCGCGTCCTGCGGCGAGGCGCACAGCGATATGGCGAACTTGCGCACATGCGGCTGCGATTCCATGACGACGGTGGTGAGCGACGTGACGTCGCCGTCCTGAGCGGCCTTGATCAGCCGCTCGTCAGGCCAGGGGAAGCGTTGGTTCATGTGCTACTCATACCGGAAGGCGCCCCGCGCGCAGGCGCTGGTCAGCTTCGGCTCTTGTTGAAGCGCCGCATCAGGTGCCAGCTGCACGCACCCACGAGCACCACGCCGACCACGATGAGGGCAGTGACCATAATTGCTGTTTCCTCCCGATTCAGTCCGGCCCGTTCGACCGGTACACACATAAGAGACGGGGAGGTCCCGAGAGGATTCAGCTCTCGCCGAAGTTTTTTTCGAACCGCTCCGAGGCGGCCCGGGCGACCGGCCGGACCGAGGTCCAGAGGCCGGGAACCGGATCTTACCGACGGGCTGCCTCCGCCCTTAGCGTCGTCGTATGACCAAGATCCTCAACTCCCGAGCAGAGGGCGCCGGTTCGCGGCCGCCCCTGGTGACGCGGCCCCTGCTGCTGCGCTTCGTCTCGATCATCGGCGCCTCGACGAGCTTCTACCTGCTCCTGTCGGTCGTCCCCCTCTACGCCGAGGAGGCCGGCGGGAGCCACGGCGATGCCGCCGGGCTCACCACGGGCGCCCTGATGCTCGCCACGGTCGGCGGCGAGCTGGCCACCCCCCGGCTCGTCGCCCGCTTCGGCTACCGCCTCGTGCTGGGGGCGGGACTCGTCCTCCTCGGCGCGCCGGCCTTCGCGTTCTCCGCCTCCGGAAGCCCGGCCTGGATCGCGGCGGTGTGTGTCCTGCGCGGTCTCGGATTCGCCTTCACCGTCGTCGCGGGCGGCGCCCTGACGGCCGCGCTCATCCCGGCCGCACGCCGAGGGGAGGGGCTGGCGGTCGTCGGCATCGTGTCCGGTGTCCCGTCCCTGGTGGCGCTGCCGCTGGGCGTGTGGCTGGCGGCGCACGTGGGGTACGGCCCGGTCTTCGCCGCCGGAGCCGTGGCCGCGCTGGCCGCCGTCGCCTCGGTGCCGGGACTGCCGGACCGCGAACCCACCTCGGAGCGGGTGATCGGGGTGGCGGCCGGGATACGGACGGCCGCGCTGTCGCGGCCCGCCCTGGTCTTCGCGGCGACCGCCCTCGCCGCCGGAATCCTGGTCACCTTCCTCCCGCTGGCCGTCCCCTCGGCCTCCGCGGGTGTCGTCGCCACGGCCCTGTTCGCCCAGTCCGCCGCGGCGACCGCGGCCCGCTGGGTGGCCGGTCGGCACGGCGACCGGCACGGTCCCGCCGTACTGCTTCTGCCCGGCCTCGCCCTCGCGGCCGGGGGAACGCTGCTCACCGCACTGACCCACAGTCCGGTCGCCGTCGTCATCGGTGTGACCCTGTTCGGGATCGGTTTCGGCTTCACCCAGAACGCCACCCTGACGCTGATGTACGCGCGGGTCCCCGCCTCCGGCTACGGAACCGTCAGCGCCCTGTGGAACTTCGCCTTCGACGCGGGTATGGGCCTCGGTGCCGTCGGCTTCGGTTTCCTCGCGGCCCGGACCGGCTACCCGTCGGCCTTCGTCCTCACCGCCGCCCTGATGCTCACGGCCCTCGTCCCGGCCTGGCGCGACCGCCGGACGGAGGGTTCGGGCCGGTCCACGGGGGAGGGCGCGTCGAGCGGTCGGTAGCGCACGCCCATCCGGTCCAGCCTGGCCAGGTGCGGCCGCAGCCGGCCCAGGAACTCCGCGTGGTCCCGGCCGGACGGTCCTGGAGGTCACCAACGGGACCGGCTCCACCACCTGGCGGGTCGGCGTCGAGGTCAGGGCCAAGGACATCGGCGCCGTCCCCGGCATCACGCTGCGCAATCTGCACGTCCACGGGATCGACGGCGTCGCTCAGCTCGGCAAGGGCAACATCGGTTCGGCCGGCATCCTCGTGAACGTCCGGGGCAACAGCGCCCCCACGTACTACACCGGCATGCTGATCGAGAACAGCGAGATCGCCGACACCAAGGCGTACGGCATCACCACCTGGTCCACCTGGATGCAGCGCGAGGGCTGGACCTCGCTGTGGGGCGAGCTGAACATCCCCGCCGGCGAGCACGGCCCGTTCACGCCCAGCACCGGTCTCGTGATCCGCGGCAACCACGTCCACGACGTCGGCTCCGGCGGCATCGACCCCAACCAGGTCGCCGACACCCTCGTCGAGTACAACACCGTGGCCCGGCCCGCACGACACCGCCGGCATCACCTACCGGAACAACCTCTACCGCGGCGGACCCGTCCCGCCGGACACTGCCGCCCTCACCGGCGACCCGAAGCTCACCGCCCCCGGCACCGCCACCTCCCGCACCGACCTGAGCGGCTACCGGCCGCTCTCCGGCTCCGCCGCCATCGACGCGGGCCTGGCCGTCACGGGCAACGGCGGCCACGACATCCTCGGCGCCCCGCTCCCCGCCACCGTCGCCGTCGGTGCCGTCCAGGGCGCGCCGGGCAGCTACGGGGCGCCCCTCGCCTCCACCACGATGGGCACCGGACAGGGGACCATCGCCGCCGTGGCCGACGCGAACGAGGCCACCAGCTGGGCGAGCCCGGTCGGCGTGACGCTCCCGGGCAGCATCACGCTCGACCTCAGGGCCGTCCGCCGGATCGGCGCACCGACCCTCGCCACCCACTTCGGCCAGGGGCAGGGCTTCACCCGGGTCGACATCCAGACCTGGGACGGCTCGGCCTGGACCACCCGCCTCACCGACGCCGCGATCACCTGGAACAGCAACAGCTCCACCGTGGAGCGGCGCACCCTCACCCTGCCCACGCCCGTCGACGCCTCGCAGTTGCGGATCGTCGTCAAGGCGGCCAACCGCCAGTGGGGCAACATCGCCGTCAACGAACTGACCGTCGCCTGACGGTCGTCAGCCTGTCTCGCGTGTTCCGGTGGCGGCCGGGCAGGGGCCCGGCCGCCTCTCACATGTGCGGCTGGCCGTAGTACTGGGCGAACTGCTCCAGATAGCTGGACTCGCCGCCGTACTTCGCCTCGTCGAAGTCGGGGGCGTCCTTGATCTGGTCCTTCGTGCGGTCGACGTACACCTTCTCCTCGGCGGTGTCGATCAGCTCGATGGTCCCGGCCGGGAGGAGCACCCGCCTGCCGAAGATCCACGTCCCGACGTCGACCACCAGATACGACGAGCCGACGTCCTCGGTGTGCTTGTCGATCTTCCCGATCGTCCCGTCCGTGGCCTCGACCTTGTAGCCGACGAGATCGACGCCCTGCCGGTACCCGGTGCTCGGGCGGTAGTTCCAGATGTCGAACTCACTCATGGCGATCCCTCTCCGTCTCCATCGTCTCGTGGGCCGCCGACGCACGCACGTCGTCACTCACGGTGACCCGAACGGGCGAGGCGTGGACATGGCGGGCCCTGGCCGTGATGGGCGCGGCAACTCCCGTGCGCGCATGGATGGTTGACGAAAGGTCTGGACCAACTTACCGTCTGCTGGAGCGCGCGCCATGCCCAGGACCATCCCCCCACGTCCCCAGGAGCACGCATGCCAGGCCCCCGGATCACCCGTGTCCTCGGAGCGGGGCTCGCCACCCTGCTCGCCGCCGCCGTCCTCGCGGGCCCCGCCGCCGCCGAGGACACGAAGCCCGCGCAGTCCCCGTCCTCCGCCGCCGCGGACACCTGCGCCCTCAAGCCGAAGCCCGCCGGGAAGGTGCTCCAGGGGTACTGGGAGAACTGGGACGGCTCGGCCAACGGCGTCCATCCGCCCTTCGGCTGGGCGCCCATCGACGACCCGCGCTTCGCGGCCCACGGCTACAACGTGATCAACGCCGCCTTCCCCGTGATCCGTTCGGACGGGACGGTGCTGTGGGAGGACGGCATGGACAGCACCGTCCGCGTCGCCACCCCGGCGGAGATGTGCCGCGCCAAGGCCGCAGGCGCGACGATCCTGATGTCGATCGGGGGCGCCGCCGCCGGGATCGACCTGAGCTCCCGCGCCGTCGCCGACCGGTTCGTCGAGACCGTCGTGCCGATCCTGAAGGCGTACAACTTCGACGGGATCGACATCGACATCGAGACCGGCCTCGTCGGCAGCGGCAGCATCGGCACCCTGTCCACCTCGCAGGCCAACCTCGTCCACATCATCGACGGGGTCCTCGCCCGCATGCCCGCCGGCTTCGGCCTGACGATGGCGCCGGAGACCGCCTACGTCACGGGCGGCAGCGTGGCGTACGGGTCGATCTGGGGCGCGTACCTGCCGATCGTCAAGAAGTACGCGGACAACGGACGCCTGTGGTGGCTCAACATGCAGTACTACAACGGCAGCATGTACGGATGCTCCGGCGACTCCTACTCCGCCGGCACCGTCGCCGGGTTCGTCGCCCAGACCGACTGCCTGAACCGGGGGCTCGTGATCCAGGGCACCACCGTGAAGGTCCCGTACGACAAGCAGGTCCCCGGCCTCCCGGCGCAGCCGGGCGCCGGTGGCGGGTACATGGCGCCGTCGTCGGTGGCCCAGGCCTGGAACCACTACGGCGGCTCGCTCAAGGGCCTGATGACCTGGTCGGCCAACTGGGACGGCTCGAAGGGGTGGACCTTCGGCGACAACGTCAAGGCGCTCCAAGGGCGATGACCCGGCGCCGACCCCTCGCCTGTTACCCGCCGGTAGGCAATGATGGTGGGTGACCATCCACACGGCCGGGGGCTGAGGCAGCGGTGACGACGTACGACGAGAAGACCAGGGTGCACGCCTTCCGGGACGACGCCCTGGGAGAACACGACGCCGTCGGGCTCGCCGCGGCCATCCGCCGCGGCGAGGTCGGCGCCGCCGAGGCCGCCCGGGACGCGGCCGAGCGGGTGCGGGCCGTCGAGGAACGGCTCCACGCCGTCCAGGTGCACGCCGACTCTCCGTCGCCCGGCACCGGCGGCCCCTTCGCCGGGGTCCCGACCTTCGTCAAGGACAACACCGACCACCAGGGGCTGCCCACGGGCCACGGCAGCGCGGCCTTCACGCCGCGGGCCGCGCGCCGGCACGCGCCCTTCACCCGGCAGTTCCTGAGCACCGGCGTCACGGTGCTCGGCAAGACCCGGCTGCCCGAGTTCGGCTTCAGCCCGACCACGGAGTACGAGAACGCCGAACCCGTCCGCAACCCGTGGAACACCGGCCACTCCGCCGGCGGCTCCTCGGGCGGCAGCGCGGCGCTCGTCGCCGCCGGCGCCGTCCCGATCGCCCACGCCAACGACGGCGGCGGATCCATCCGGATCCCCGCCGCCTGCTGCGGGCTCGTCGGCCTCAAGCCGACCCGCGGCCGGGTCGTGCCGAACGACCAGAGCCGCCGGCTGCCCCTGGACCTCGTCGTCGACGGGGTCGTGAGCCGTTCCGTACGGGACACCGCCGCGTTCCTCGCCGCCGCCGAGAGCCACTGGCGCAATCCGAAGCTACCGCCCGTGGGCCTGGTCGAAGGGCCCTCCGGGCGACGCCTCCGCATCGGATTCCTCCTCGACTCGCCGAACGGCGTCGCCTCCGACGCCGCCACCCGGGAGGCCGTCACGGAGACGGCGACGAGGCTCGAACGGCTCGGCCACACCGTGCAGCCGGTCGAGATGGCCGTCGACCCGCGCTTCACCGAGGACTTCCTCACCTACTGGGGGATGCTGTCCTTCCTCCTCGGCGCCACCGGCCGGAGCTTCGGACCGGACTTCGACCGGCACCGCATGGACGGCCTCAGCCGCGGACTGCGCGCGACGTACGTGGAGAACTGGCGGCGCACCCCGGGCGTGCTGCGGAGGCTGAAGCGGACGAAGGTGGCGTACGCGGCGGCCTTCCGCGGACTCGACCTCCTCCTCACCCCGGTCCTCGCCCATCCGGCGCCGCCGATCGGCCACCTCGCCCCCACGGTCCCCTATACGACGCTGATCGAGCGGATCCTCGCATACGTCGCGTTCACCCCCGTCGACAACGTCGTCGGCACCCCGTCGATCTCGCTGCCCAGCACCCGGGCGACCGACGACGGACTGCCCGTCGGCGTCATGTTCTCCGGCCGCCCCGGCAGCGAACGGACCCTCCTGGACGTGGCGTTCACCCTGGAGGCGGACCGGCCGTTCCGGCGGATCCAGGACGCGTGACGGCGCGGTGAGGTACCGGCGGGTTGAGGCAACAGGTCGAATTCCGGGCCGCCGGCCGAGGCGTCGCACCGGCAGGCGGCGGGGCGTCCTCTAGCCTCGGCCGGAACCACCGACCCGTCACGAAAGGGGAGGCTCGTGCCCCCTCGCCTCAACCCGTACATCACCTTCGACGGCGACGCCCGCCAGGCCATGGAGTTCTACAAGGAGGTCTTCGGCGGCACCCTCGCGCTCAACACCTACGGCGCGTTCGGCGACAAGGCCGCGGCCAACGCCGACAAGATCATGCACGCCATGCTGGAGACCGACAGCGGCTTCACCCTCATGGCCGGGGATGTCCCCCCGGGCATGCCGCACCAGCCCGGCACCAACATCGCCGTGAGCGTGAGCGGCGAGGAGGACGGCGAGCTCCGCGGCTACTGGGAGCAGCTCTCCGGCAGCGGCACGGTCTCCGTCCCGCTGGAGAAGCAGATGTGGGGCGACGTCTTCGGCATGTGCACGGACCGCTTCGGGATCACCTGGATGGTCAACATCACCAGCCCGGAGAACGCCTCCTGACCGGCTGACCGGCGACCCGTTCGGCGAGGCGCGCCATGGCCCGCTCCAGTTCACGGCGCGCCCCGAACGGCACCAGCGCGGCCCGCCCCGGGACACGGACACCGCCGGTGAGCGCGACCCGGGTCCGGCCGCCCTCGTCGACCGCCGCCATCCCGATGACCAGGAACCTGCTCTGCAGCCAGCACCAGCCCGGCCGCAGCACCCCGTGGAACCGGGCCCGCAGTCCGTAGCGGCTGCGGGCGAGGGCCTCGACCCGGTCGCCGTCCCGGCGCAGCACCCGCACCGACCGCATGTCGGGCTGGAACTCACCGAAGCCGCCCTCCAGATCGCCCATGACCGCCCACACCACGTCGAGCGGCGCGGGCAGCACGTCCTCCACGATCCGCGCGCCCCGCACAGCGGCGCCCATCACCCGCAGCCGCCGCACGTCGTCGATCATCGCCTCTTCGCCGTTCACGCGGACCACGCCCTTCGGAAGCTCTGCCGTGCCCGGTGCAACCGGGACTTCGCCGTGCCCGCCGGCACCCCGAGGAGCGCCGCCGCGGCCTCCTCGTCCATCCCCTCGACGTCCCGCAGCACCAGCACCGCCCGGTGCGCCGGCGACAGCCGGGCCAGGACGTCGCCGATGTCGGCGGCCAGCTGCGGATCACCCCGCTCCGGGACGTCGGGGAGCTCCGCCGGCCGCGCCCGCGCCGCCCGCCTGGCGACCCGTACCGCCTCCCGTACGGAGATCGCCCGCACCCACCCGTACAGCGCCTCGGGCTCCCGCAGCGAACGCAGCGAGGTGAAGACGGCGACCAGGGCCTCCTGGGTGGCGTCCGGCCCGTCGTCGAGGGCGATGGGCCCGCAGATCCGGGAGATGTACGGGGTGAGGTGGTCGAGCAGGTCGTGCAGGGCCAGGGTGTCGCCCCGCCGGGCGGCCCGGACGAGCGCGACACCCCGGTCGACGGGACCGGCGGCCTCAGCGGGCGGCACGCAGGGCCGTCCAGCCGAAGACCAGGCTCAGCGGGGTGTAGAGCAGCGCGTTCAGCCAGGGGAAGGCCGCCCCGGAACCGTCCCGGCCCACCACGATCCACACCACACCGGCTACCCCGCGCAGCAGCATCCCGCCGGCGACGGCATACGTGACGAGGCGTGGGATCCGGCGACCGCGGACCCCGCGCGCATGGGCGGCCACGGCGACCGCCGCGCACCCCTCGACCACCGCGAGCGGCAGCACCACCGCGGGACCGAAGGACACGACACTGCCGAGAACGGCGAGCGAGAGCCCCCGCTCGTCGGCGGCCGGCCACGTCAGCCCGGTCGCCCAGTAGACGTGAACGAGCGCGAGAACGGCGAGCAGCACGGCGACGGCAAGCCCGCCGCGGGCCGCACGAGGCCGCTCGATGTCGATGACCGCCATGGGGTCCCCTCCGTATCGGGGTCGAGGTCGAGATCGGATCGGGCGCCCGGGGCGCCGACACCTGAAGGAGGCCCCGTACGCCTCGAACGTTCCATGTGACACGCCTCACGTCGCCTCGGGGACGGCCAGGGGGTGGTGCGAGAGTCCCGCACAGCACCCCCTAGCCGATGTCGACCACCCGGGCCCACTCCGGCGGCCCGGCCGGTACATGGTCGGGGTCGTCCTCGTCCCACGAACGGAACCGTCGTGCGCGCGGGAACAGGCCCACCACCGTCCTGCAGGGCGGCGGAGTGGCCGGCCACGGCGTCTGACCGTCGGTCAGGACCACGAGCACGTCAGGCCGCGGGCGCGCCCGCAGGGCCGCGGCGAAACCGGTCCGCAGATCCGTGCCGCCACCGCCCAGGAGCGGGATGCCCTCGGCGCGGCACAGCGGATGGACGATCCGTGCCGCCGCGTCGCACGGCAGCACGGTGACCAGATCGCGCCGACCGCCCACCGCCCTGGAGATCGCCGTGACCTCCAGGAGCGCGCTGCCCAGTTCGGCGTCGCTGACCGAACCCGAGGTGTCGATGACGACGGAGACCCGGGGCGGGCTGCGCCGCAGGCTCGGCAGCACCGCGCCGGGCACGGAGGCGGAGCGCCGCGACGGACGCCCGTACGAGTAGTCGTCCCCGGCGCCGGAACCGTACGCCGCCGACCTGACCGCCGCCCCCAGCAACTCCCGCCACGCCTGCGGCGGATGGAACGCCTCCTCGGCCCACCGCCGCCAGCCCTTCGGCGTGCTCCCCGGCCGGCCGCTGATCGCCTGGGCCACCCGGAACCGCACGGCGTCCTGCTCCTGGGCGCTCAGCCCTCGGGCTCCGTCCGCCCCGAGATCCCAGGCTCGTGCCAGGCCGTCGGCGCCGCTGCCGCAGTCCAGCCAGCCCGCGTCCCTGGTCCGCAGGCCGAGCTGGAACTGCCGCAGGTAGTCCTCCATGAGCTCCCCCTCGGGAAGCCCCAGCATCTTCGGATGAACCGCCCCTTCGGGCATCGGCAACCCGTCGCCGAACACGTCGTCGTTGATCTCGCAGTCCGCCGCGATGTTCATCCGCAGCCGCTCGCCCGAACCCGTGAGACCGCGCTCCCGCGCCACCCGGTCGCTGCGCCCGTGGTGGTCGCGGAGCAGATGTGTCACCTCGTGCACCCACACCCCGGCCAGCTCCTCCACCGGAGTCCGGTCGACGAAGGCCGGTGAGACATAACAGCGCCAGTGGCGGTCCACCGCCATGGTCGGCACCTCCCGCGACTCCACGGTGTGCAGCGCGAACAACGCGGTCGCCAGATACGGCCGGACACGTACGGCGTGCAGGCGGGCGGCGTACAGCTTCTCCAGATCCAGCGCCCCGGCCCATCCCTTCGGCGCGGCCTCGCCCGGCCTCATCGCCCCGCCCCCGCGCCCGCCGACGCAGCCGCCGTCACGCGGTCGCCCGCCCGGTTCGCGCGCCGGGACAGGGACACGACGCCGGCGAGCCGCTCGATCGACTCCGGGACATCCCAGTCTTCGCGGCGCAACCCCGCCAGTGTCGTCGCCGGCACGACCACCAGATCCGGGGCCCCGGACTCCAGCGCCCGGGCGAGCAGTGCCCACGCCGCATCCCAGCGGGACTTCTCCGGGCGTCGGCCGACCGCCTCCACGACCCCCTCCAACGCCGCTTGGCGACGGTCTCCGCGCTCGGGCAGCTCGACCCCCTCGGGATCGGCGAGGAGCAGTTCGGGATCCGGGAGGTCCATCCGGTCGATCCAGGCCAGGAGTTCGAGCCCCGGACCGTCCCCGACGACTCCCCTGACCAGCTGGGAGAGCACGTCCCGCGCCACACCGGCCGCGGTCGCGAAGGCGATCAGCCGCAGCGCCATCTCCCAGCTCCGGGGCGAGGGCCAGGGACCGCCCCGCAGCGCCTCGCCGCTGGGCAGCCGGTGCACGAGCGCCGGACGGGTGGTCAGCAGCCCGCAGACCGCCCGCCGGGCCATGTCCACGGCCTCCGTGAGCTTCTCCGGGTCGAGACGGGGGAGCGTGGCGCGCGGCCAGACGCCCCCGAGGCCGCGGACCACGACCTCGGCGTCGTGGGTCCAGCGCAGATGGACGAAACGGTTGGCGAGCGGCGGGCTCAGCTCCCAGCCGTCGGCGGCCGAGGACCGCGGATTGGCGGCGGCGACGATCCGTACGTCGGGCGGCAGGACCAGAGTCCCGATCCGTCGCTCCAGGACGAGACGGAGCAGAGCCGCCTGGACGGCCGGGGGAGCGGTGGACAGCTCGTCCAGGAACAACAGGCCCCGGCCGGCCCGCACCAGACGCACGGCCCACTCCGGTGGGGCCATCGGCACGCCCTGTTCCGCGGGGTCGTCCCCGACGACGGGCAGGCCGGAGAAGTCGGTGGGCTCGTGCACGCTCGCGATGACCGTGGTCAGCGGCAGGTCGAGCGAGGCGGCGAGCTGGATCAGCGCCGCGGTCTTGCCGATGCCCGGCTCACCCCACAGGAGCACCGGCAGGTCGGCGGCGACCGCCAGGGTCAGCGCCTCCAGCTGGGGGTCGGGCCGGGGCTCGGTGGTGGTGTCGCGCAGCAGGGACAACAGGGTGCCGGCGACGTCGAGTTCGGTGGCAGAGGCCGCGGTGGAGGACACACGTGTGGGCATGGGAGATCACCTGAGGAAGGAGAAGGGGGAGACGGAAACTCCGTCAGCGGGAGGTGGAAGAGGAGGGGGAGGCGGACAGGGCGTGGCGCGGGTGCGCGCCACGCGTGCGCGTGCGGCGGCTGTCGGGACGCGTTCTGCGGATGGGCAGGGGAGGGGGAGCGGGCTCCCGGCCGGGCGCGGGGCCGAAGAGCCCGGCCCGGTACAGCCCGTAGGTGACGCGCCGCCGCGCCGCAGCCTCCAGCACGTCCCGGAGAGCGCCGTCGCGCAGCAGTGCGGCGGGACCGAGCAGGCCCTCGACGACGGCCAGCGCGCCGGCGATGTCACCGTGGTCGAGCCGCTCGCGGACACCGGTGAGGCATTCCGGACGCCGGTGCGCCTCGTCGACGGCCCGTACGCAGGGGAGCGCGGTGCCGGTCAGCGCGACAAGGAGCTCCTCGCGCCGGAGTTCGACCGGGTCGTGGTCGAGCGGTGTCAGCACGCCGTCGACCAGGCCGATCCGATGGGCGGCACCCCGGCACTCCACCAGGCGCGGCGCGCCCGCCCGGTCGGGCGGCCGCGGCGGACCGCTCGGTATGTGGCCGGGTACGAGCGCGGCGGCGACCAGCGGGTGCAGCTGCCCGGCCTCGACGAGCCCGGCACGCAACAGCTGTACATCGGGCAGCAGCCAGGTGGCCGCGTCCGGCAGGACGGGTGGCGAGGCGGAGGCGCGCCGGACGGGTGCGGTCCGCGGGGCGGCCCGGGACGGCGCGGACGACGGGGTCCCGGACGGGTCGGCGTCCAGGAGCAGTCGGCGCCCCCTGCCCAGGCGTACGGTCACGGGGCCTGCCGGCCGGCCCTCGGCGCGCAGCAGGATCGCGGCCTCGTCCGTCCACCGGTCCACGGCGCAGTGGAGTCCGCCCTGCGGCAGGTCCGGATCCGGCGCAGGAAGGCCAGGGGGCGGTGCGTCGGCCCCGGAGCGCGTGCGTAGTTCACCGGCCCGGCTCGCGTCCCAGAGATGGCGGTGCAGGTCGAGCCGGAACCGGGGGTGCGGATGGGGGTGCGGATGGGAGCGCGCGGGGCCGGTGCCGGAGGGCGGGCCCCAGAGCGCGAGGCTGATCCGCTGCCCGGAGTCCGCCCAGGCGGGCGCGGTCCGGGCCACCAGGCACAGCGGGGCCGCCGTACCGTCGCGCTCCTCGGCGCCGTACCGGGCGAGCGCGACGGTGAGGGCCGGGCGCAACAGCCCGTCGGGGGCGATCCTCGGCATGTGCCAGCGCAGCAGGTCCGGGGCGAGCAGGCGCAGATCGGCCCGCACGCGGGCCGCGAGTTCCGTGCCGTGACTGCGCGCCAGGGCGCGGAGGTCGAGATCGACGTCGATGTGTGCGGCGGCGCAGGCGCCTGCCCAGTCCCCGGCCTGACGGCGGGTGGTCGCGGTCTCGATCATGGAGGGCGGCACGGCGAACCTGCGCACGCGCAGCCAGCGGGAGAGGTGGGAATCCTCGTACGCGGGGGGAGTGGTCATCAGCACTCACCTTGCGCGGACGGGACCCCCGATCTGTGAAGGAGGTGAGTCGTCATCGCGATCATCGTACGACCTCCCGCCGGTGGCGGCACGGGCTTTTTCGCGCGGGCGGATCAGCGCGCCTACCGGTCGGCGGCGTCCTGTGCCCGGTCGCCCGTGGCGGCCAGGCCGTCGCGGGCGTGGTCGTACTGCATTGGGTGGTCGCCGGCGTCGGGAAGGGAGAGGGCCGTCCGGAACTCCTGTCGGGCCTCCGCGCGGCGGCCCGCCGCCGCGTAGGTGCTGCCGAGGCGGATGCGGATCTCCATCTCCAGCCAGGTGCTGGTGTGTTCGGTGAGCGTGGACAGGGCCTCGTGGTGGGTGTCGACGGCGGTGTGCAGCTCGCCCCGGGCGTGTTCGGCGGTGGCGAGGCGGGACAGGGCCGACGCGTACAGCGTCGCGTCGTCGGCCTCGCGGGCGAGACCGGCCGCCCGCCGCAGCACGCCGACGGCCTCCGCGGCCCGGCCCAGGGCCAGTTGAGCATCGGCCACGAAGCACAGGCTGCTGCTGATCGTGCGGGGCCTGCCGCTCTTCTCGGCGAGCGCGAGGGCCGAGAGGTACAGCTCGAGCGCCTGCTCGTGCCGCCCCTGCTGGTGGTGGATCGCGCCGAGGTTGCAGGTCACCACGTTGGTCAGCCAGTCGTCGCCGAGCCCCGCCGCCAGCTCCACCGCCTCCTCCAGGCGTGCGGTCCCCTCCTCGACGCGGCCCTGCGTCCACGCGCAGACGCCGATTCCGGCGACGGCCCGGGTCCGGTCCCGGGCGCCGGTGCTGCTGTGCAGCGCTTCCGTGAACCAGGAGTGCGCCTGCCGGAACCGACCCCGGTGGACGTCGACGACCCCCATGCAGGTGCGGAGCGAGGACGGCATCCGCCGGTCGGTGGCCCGGTCGGCGCAGGGCAGGGCGAGTTCGAGGGCGGCCCGGGCCTCGTGAGGGTGGCCGTGCCGCAGCAGATGGTCCACCAGGGCCTCCGCGATCCAGCAGGCGTGGTCGAACTCCCCGGCGGCAGCCGCGTACGCCACCACGTCGACCAGCTCCCCGCCCGCCGCGTCCAGCCACGCCGCCGCCTCCCGCGGGCCGGCGAACGGGGCGCCGGCGGTGTCGGGGCCCGTCGGGAACGCCTCCGGACCCCAGTCGCCCGCCAGCCGGCCCGCCGCCGTGTAGAGACGCAGGACGGCCGCGCGGTCCGCGGCCGCCTCCCCGGGCGCCGCGTCGGCGAGCCGCCGGGCGTGGGCCCGGACGAGATCGTGCAGCCGGTAGCGCCCCGGATGCGGCTCCTGGAGCAGGCTCGCGTCGACCAGGTCCTCCAGGATCCGTTCGGCGTGCGCGCGGGGAAGGCCCAGCGCGGCGGCCGGGCCGAGCCCGTCGAACAGGACCGTCGGGACGACCCCCAACACCCGGAACCCGCGCTGCAGTTCGGGTTCGAGTCGCTCGTACGAGAGCCGGAACGCCGCCTCCACACTGCGGTCCTCCGCCCGCAGCTCGTCGAGACCGCGCGCGTCGTCGGACATCCGGCCCGCGAGGAACGACAGCGTCCAGGACGGGCGGTTCTGCAGCCGGGCGCCCGCGATCCGCAGCGCCAGCGGCAGACCGCCGCAGCGTCGGGCGAGCTCCACGGCCGCCTCGGGCTCGCGGTCCGCCCGGGCCTCCCCGAGGAACGCGCGCAGCAGTCCGACCGCGTCACCGGTGTCCAGCGGCTCCACCGTGAGCCTCGCGTCGGCGTCGAGACCGGGCAGCCGCTGACGGCCCGCCACGAGAGCCCGGCTCCCCGGCCCTGCGGGCAGCAGCGGACGGACCTGCTCGGCGCTCCGCGCCCCGTCCACGACGAGCAGCAGCCGCAGCCCGCTGGTGGCCGCCCGCCAGGCCGCGACCAGGTCCGCCAGGCCGTCCGCGTCGTCCCTCTCGGCGGGGAGTTCCGCGGCGGAGCCCCGTACCGTGCGGAGCAGCCGGCGCAGGGCCCGGTGCGGGCCGTCCGCGCCGTGCGCCTCCAGGTCCACGAACAGGCATCCGTCGGGGTGCTCGTCGGCGAGCGCCCAGGCGGCACGCACGACGAGCGCGGTCTTGCCGACCCCCGCCGTCCCGTCCACGGTCATCACGGAGACGGCGCCCGGGTGGACGGGAGCGGTGAGGACGGCGATCTCCGCCTCACGTCCCATCAGACAGGCGGTGTCACCGGGGAGTTCGTTGTGACGCGGGCGGGCGGGGCTGTCGGGGACGCCCGAGTGGCGGGCGTCGACCGGTCGGTCGGGGTTCTCCGCACGGCCGGCGTGCACCGGCTCGTCCGGGTCCGCGGCGGTGGCCCACAGGGCCTGCGCGCCCGCGGCCCGCGCCCCCCGGCCGAGGAGCAGCGCGTCGTCCCGGCGCAGCACCGCCTGATGCACGCGGCGCAGGTCCTCGCCGGGTTCCACGCCCAGTTCCTCGAGGAGCCGGGCGCGGGTCTCGCGGTAGACGGCGAGCGCCTCGGCCTGTCGGCCGCTGCCGTACAGCGCGCGCATCCGCAGGGCGGCGAGGGGTTCGTCGTACGGCAGGGCCCCGGACGCCGCAAGCAGGCCGTCCAGGGCCTCCGGGTGGCGACCGAGCAGGATGAGGCACTCCGCGCGCTCCTGCTGCAGGGCCCGGCGCAGCCGGACGAGCCGCTGCCGCTCCGTGTCGGCGAGCGGGCCCGGCAGGCCGGGCAGCGGCTCCCCATGGAGCAGCGCGAGCGCCCGGCCGCCCGCGTCGAGGGCGCCGGCCAGGTCCCCGGAGGCCTTCGCGTGCCGGCCGAGCGCCGCCTGCTCGGCGAGCTCGGCGAGGTCGGTGCGGGCCCCGCCGGGCTCGAAGCGGTAGCCGCCGCGCCCGCCGCCGATCACGGACCGGTCAGGACCGGCGTCCGCCGTGTCCAGTGCCCTGCGGAGCGCGTACACATAGCTCGGCAGGACGCGGTGGCCCGTGCCCGGCGGTTCGGCTCCCCAGACGTCGTCGAGGAGCTGCCGGTACGTCACGAAGCCCGGGGCGCGCAGCACCAGGGCGGCGAGCACCGCCTGCCGCCGTACCGGACCGAGGACGACCGGGACGTCGCCGCGCAGCGCCCGGACGGGCCCGAGCAGATCGATCCGCAGGGGCCCGCCCGCCCCGGCCCGGCCGCGGCCCATCGGTTCCACACTCACGTCCTCGCCCCCACGTCCCCCGTGCGCGCGGTGCCCGCACCGCTTCCCAAGACCTTCGCTTCAGCAGCATTTCATCGGCCTTGCAGCGCGCCGCGTCAGGGTGGGCGCCGTCGGGCCGGCTGCCGCCGTGGGGGCGGCAGCCGGCCCGCGTCGTCGAGCGAGGGAGACGTCGCCACCGTCGACCGGACCGCCCGGGCGCCCGAAGGCCCGGTCGACGAGGAGGAAAGGCAGGACCCATGCAGCACCCGCCGCAGCCCTGGTACGCGCCCCGCCCGCAGCGGCAGCCGGTACCGGGAGACCCGTATGCCCTGCCCGGGCAGCCGTGACCGGCCGGGACGCGGGACCCGGGGCCCGGCCGGGAGGGTCCGGCCCCGGAAGGCCGGACGGCGCTCGTCCTCGTGATGCGGCCCATGGTTCGGTTGATCCCGCACCGGGCCGGGCGAACCTCAACTATGTTGCTGCCGTGGACCAGTTGATCACCGAAGATCCGACGCGCATCGGCCCGTACCGTCTCATCGCCCGGCTCGGCGCGGGCGGGATGGGACTGGTGTACCTCGGCCGGTCCGAGGCCGGGCGGACGGTCGCCGTGAAGGTGGTGCAGGCCGAGCACGCCCAGCACCCCGAGTTCCGCCGGCGCTTCGCGCGCGAGGTGGAGGCCGCGCGGCGGGTGGGAGGGGAGTGGACGGCGGCCGTGCTCGACGCCGACACCGAGGCGCCGGTGCCGTGGGTGGCGACCCAGTACATCCCCGGGCCCGACCTCACCACCGTGGTGGCCAAGGACTTCGGTCCGCTGCCCGAGCACTCGGTGCGCGTCCTCGCCCACCGGCTCGCCGTGGCGCTCCAGTCCGTGCACGCGGCGGGACTGATCCACCGCGACCTGAAGCCGTCCAACGTCCTGGTGACCGTGGACGGGCCGCGCGTGATCGACTTCGGTATCGCGCGGGCCATGGACGGCCTCGGCGGGGACAGCCTGCACACCCGCACGGGCATGCTGATCGGCTCGCCGGGGTTCATGTCGCCCGAGCAGGTGCGCGGGCTCGAACTCACCCCGGCCAGCGACGTGTTCTGCCTGGGCGCCGTCCTCGTGTACGCCGCCACCGGCAGGCTCCTCTTCGGCGCCACCGACACCGGACTCGGCGCGCACCTCTTCCGGATCGCGGAGGACGAGCCGGACCTGACGGGCGTGCCGGACTCGCTGATCGATCTCGTACGGGAGTGCCTGCACAAGGATCCTGCCCGGCGGCCGACACCCGCGGACGTGGCGGCGCGCATGGCGGCGGACCCCTCCGAGGAATGGCTGCCCGGAGCGGTACTCGCCCAACTCGGCCGTCATGCCGCCAAGTTGCTGGACTTCGCCCCGGAGACGCGGGCGCCGGTGCCGGACCCGCGGATCCCGGCCCAGCCCCAGCCGTACCCTCCGCACCCCGCCTACACCCCGACGGCGCCGGCCGGCGGGAACCGGGCGGCCCCGGGGTTCGGGCCTGCCGTGGACGCCGTGCCCGGAGCGTGGGGCCCGCCCACCGCCCCGGCCGGCCCGGTGGGTCCGTCACCCCGGCGGTGGTGGGGCCTGGTCGCCGCCGTCCTGGCGCAGTTCCTGGTCCTCGTCGGGGCGATGAGCACGAACGTCGCGCTGCCGGTCATCCAGCAGGACCTGGGTCTCTCCCTCGACGACCTCCGGCTGATGTCCTTCGTCTATGCGATCGCCTTCGGTGCCCTGCTGCTGTTCGGCGGACACCTCGCCGATCTCCTGGGCCGCAAGCGGGTGGCGATCATCGGACTGGCGGGCTTCGCCGTGGCCTCCGCGGTCGGCGGAGCGGCCCCCGCCGCCGGGGTGCTCATCGCGGCGCACGCCCTCCAGGGCGTGTTCGCCGCGCTGCTCTCCTCGGCCGCGCTCGCCCTGGTGGCCGGCGGCTTCACCGACCCGAAGGAGCGCGGCACGGCCTTCGGGATCTACGCCGTGTTCGCCGCCGGCGGCCTGGCCGTCGGCGGGTTCACGGGCGGCTGGCTCGCCGAGAACATGAGCTGGCGCTGGAGCCTGTACGCCGTGGTCCCGCTCGCCCTGATCGCCGTGGTCCCCGCCGCCCTCCTCGGGGACGACCGGTCGGCCCGTACCCCCGCCCGCCCCGACGCACCGGGCCTGCTGCTCGGCACCGGCGCGCTGGCCGCCCTCGTCTTCGGCCTCCACCGGGTCGAGGAGACCGGCTGGATCACACCCCTGACCGTGCTCCTCCTGCTCGCCGGCGCGGCGCTCCTGGCGACCTTCGTGTGGTGGCAGACCCGGACAAGCAGCCCGCTCGTCCCGCCCGGGCTCTTCCGGGACCGCGACCGCGCGGGCTCCCTCCTCGCGCTCGCGCTCGCCGGTGTGGGCACGCCCACCCTGTTCCTGATCCTGTCCCTCTACCTCCAGAACGCCCTCGGCCACACCCCGTCCCAGCTGGGCCTCTCCCTGCTCCCCATGGCCGGCGCCGTCCTCGTCGCCACCCAGGTCGCCGGCTTCCTCCAGGGTCGGCTCGCGCCCCGGCTCCTCGCCGTCCCGGGGCTGGTCCTCGCGGCCGTCGGCACGGGACTCCTGGCCGGACTGGAGGCCGACAGCTCGTACGCCTCCGTCGTCCTGCCCGGCATCGTCCTCGTCGGCCTGGGCCTCGGCACGGCCCTGGGGCCGTTGCTCGCCACCGTGACCGGAACGGGCGGCTTCCAGGGCTCCGGCGGCACGGCGGCGACCGTGCTCGCGGCCCAGGGCTTCGGCGGATGGCTGGCCGTCCCGCTCTTCGACACCGTCGTCACGTCGGCGGTCTCGGGCCGCCTCGACGCACTCCAGGGTCTGCCGCAGCCCCTCGTGGAGGCGGTCCGGAACGGTGTCCTGGTCAACCCGCGGATGCTCCCGGGAGCGGCGGCCGAGTCCGTCGTGCAGACGAACGCGGCCGTCCTGGACGCCTACTCCGCCGTCCTCTGGTCCACTGCCGGGCTGCTGCTCCTCGCGAGCCTCCTGGCGGGCGTGCTGGTCACGACGAGGGCTCCGCAGCGGGACCGCTGACCCGGAGGCCGGGCCCCGGCAGGAACGCCGTCGGCTTCTCCGCGAGGACGCCGACCGGTCAGCCGCCCTGGCGGACCCTCGCGGTCTCAGCCGCCCCGGCGGACCCCACGGGCCCAGCCGCCCCGGCGGACCCCAGCGGCCTCAGCCGCCCCGGCGGACCCTCGCGGCCTGGCGGGCCTCGGCCGTCTTGCGGGCCTCGGCGGCGCGGCGGGACTCGTTCTTCGCGCGGCCCGGGCGGCCCGGGACGGTGCCGATGCCCCGGAAGGCCGCGCCGCCGCGCTTGGCGCCCTCCTGGCTCGGCGCGCTCCCGTCGACCGGTACGCCCGAGGGCTTCCGGGCGCCGGTGATACGGGTCAGCTCGGCCTCGCCGGAGCGGACCCGGGTGGTACGGGGCCGGATGCCCGCCTCCGTCAGGAGCCGGGCCACGTCCCGGCGTTCCTCGTCGGTGACCAGCGTGACGACGCGTCCGGACTCCCCGGCGCGTGCGGTGCGCCCGCCGCGGTGGAGGTAGTCCTTGGCGTCGGCGGGCGGGTCGACGTTGACGACGAGGTCGAGCTCGTCGACGTGGATGCCGCGGGCCGCCACGTCGGTGGCCACCAGGACGGTGACCTCGCCGGTCCTGAAGCGGTCCAGGGTCCGCGTCCGCAGCGGCTGCGACTTGCCGCTGTGCAGCGCCGCGGCCCGCACACCGCTGCCGAGGAGGTGCTTGGTGAAGCGGTCGACGGAGGCCTTCGTGTGCAGGAACATGATCACGCGCCCGTCGCGCGCGGCGATCTCCGTGGCGGTGGCGAACTTGTCGGGGCCGTGCACATGCAGCACGTGGTGCTCCATGGTGGAGACCGCGGCGGCCGAGGGGTCGACGGAGTGGCCGGCCGGGTCCTGGAGGTAGCGCTCGACCAGCGCGTCGACGTCCCGGTCGAGGGTGGCCGAGAACAGCATCCGCTGGCCGCCGTGCGGCACCTGGTCGAGCAGCTCGGTGACCTGGGGCAGGAAGCCCATGTCGGCCATCCGGTCGGCCTCGTCGAGGACGGTGACGGCCACCCGGTCGAGCCGGCAGTCCTTGCGCTCGACGAGGTCCATGAGCCGGCCCGGGGTGGCGATCAGGACCTCGGCGCCGTCCCGCAGCGCGGTGGCCTGCCGCCCGATCGACATACCGCCGACCACGGTGGCCAGGCGCAGCCTCAGGATCTCGGCGTACGGGGCGAGGGCGTCGGTGACCTGCTGGGCCAGCTCGCGGGTGGGGACCAGGACCAGGGCGAGCGGCTTGCGGGCCTCGGCGCGGCGCCCGGCGGTGCGGGCGAGGAGCGGCAGGCCGAAGGCGAGCGTCTTGCCGGAACCGGTCTGCCCGCGCCCGAGGACGTCACGGCCCGCGAGGGCGTCCGGCAGCGTGGCGGCCTGGATCGGGAAGGGTGTCTCGACACCGCGGCGGGTGAGCTCCGCCAGCAGGTCGGCCGGCAGGCCGAACGCGGCGAAGGTCACGGCCTCGGCCGAGGCGTCCTTGGGGGGCGTGGTGTTCATGCGGCACCTGGTCCGTGGAGAAGTCTGGAAAATGCGACGGGCCGGGGCCCCCACCACACGGGTGGGGGCCCCGGCCGCGTCGGACGTGTCAACGTCAGGCGGGGAGGATGTTCTCCGCCTGCGGGCCCTTCTGGCCCTGCGTGACGTCGAAGGTCACCTTCTGGCCTTCCTGGAGCTCACGGAAGCCGGAGGTGGCGATGTTGGAGTAGTGGGCGAACACGTCCGGGCCGCCACCCTCCTGCTCGATGAAGCCGAAGCCCTTTTCCGAGTTGAACCACTTCACGGTGCCATTAGCCATGACTATCTCCTTCGGGGCGTAGCCCTGGGAACCGCACTGTGCGGATCCCGGCGTCGCCGTGATGATTGCCCCGTCCGGAAAACTGCACCGAAAACACATAAAGTGCCCGACGATGTCGAATCGTCGAAGGCACTTGTCAGTTCATTGGGAACCACGACTGCAACTGGGCTCGACTGTAGCACGATCTCGGCGGGCATGCACGAAGAATGTCCGATTTGCCGTGAGGGTGAAGGTGACGGTGACGAGCAGCGCCCAGGCGCCGAACTTCGTGAGGGAGACCGGCTGCCAGCCGTCCAGCTGGTCCGGGTAGCTCCAGGCGCCGACGTAGGTGGCCACGTTCTCGGCGACCCAGAGGAAGAAGCCGATCAGGACGAAGGACAGGGCCAGGGGCATCCGGAGGTCGCTCTCGCCGACCCGGAACCGGACCCAGGTCCCCGCCGTGGCGGCGAGCAGCAGCGCGGCCAGGGCCCAGCGGGCGTCGGGCAGCCAGTGGTGGCTGAAGAAGTTCACGTACACCGCCCCGGCGAGGACCGCCGTGACCCGGGGCCGGTAGCCCGTGAGCCGCAGGTCGAACAGGTGCCAGGCGCGGCAGACGTAGCTGCCGAGCGCCGCGTACAGGAAGCCGCCGTACAGCGGCACGCCGCCGAACTTCGTCAGGGCGTCCTCCGGATAGCTCCACGAGCCCATCCGCACCTTGACCAGCTCGAAGACGAGGCCGATGGCGTGGCATCCGGCGATCACGGCGACGTCCCGGCCGGTGTCCCAGCCGACCTTCCACGCGAGGACCGTGAGCGCGACGCCGTACAGGAGCAGCAGGTCGTAGCGGGCGACCGGCAGCTCGGGCAGCAGGGTCGAGGCGGCGATGCCGCCGACGAGCGCGACGGCGAAGGCGCAGCAGCGCGCCTCCAGGGCCGCGAAGCGCAGCAGTTGACGTATCCCGTGGGTGAGCGTCCTCATGGCGGGAGGGACGCGGGGGCACCGGTGTTCGGTTCGCCGCGTTCCCGCGGCGGAACGGCGGCGCGCCGCACCCCCTGTGGGAGGTGCGGCGCGCCGTGGTGCCGTCGTGCTGTCGGAGATCAGACCGCCGGGGACGGGAAGGTCGGGTACTCCACGCCGGAGACGTGCTGGACGACCCGGATGACCTGGCACGAGTAGCCGAACTCGTTGTCGTACCACAGGTACAGGATCGCGTTGTCGCCGTCGACCTTGGTCGCGCCGGCGTCGACGATGGACGCGTGGCGCGAGCCGACGAAGTCCATCGAGACGGCGTCGGGGGCCGTGGTGAAGTCGATCTGGCGCTTCAGCGGCGAGTGCAGCGAGACGTCGCGGAGGTACTCGAGGACCTCCTCGCGGGTGGTCTCGCGGCCCAGGCGCAGGCTCAGGATCGCGATCGAGACGTCCGGGACGGGGACGCGGATCGAGCTGCCGGTGATCGGGGCCTTCAGGTCCGGCAGCGCCTTGGCGACGGCCGAGGCGGCACCGGTCTCGGTGATCACCATGTTGAGCGGCGCGGAACGGCCGCGGCGGTCGGCCTTGTGGTAGTTGTCGAGCAGGTTCTGGTCGTTCGTGAACGAGTGGACCGTCTCCACGTGGCCGCGCAGCACGCCGTACTCGTCGTCCATGGCCTTCAGCGGCGGGACGATCGCGTTGGTCGTGCAGGAGGCGCAGGACAGGATCTGCTCGTCCGGCTTGACCGTGTCGTGGTTGACGCCGTGCACGATGTTCGGCACGTCACCCTTGCCGGGCGCGGTCAGGACGACCTTGTCGATGCCGGGGCGCAGGTGCTTGGAGAGGCCCTCGCGGTCCCGCCACTTGCCGGTGTTGTCGATCAGGATGGCGTTGTCGATGCCGTACGCCGTGTAGTCGACCTCGGAGGGGTCGTTGGCGTAGATCACCTTGATCGTGTTGCCGTTGGCGACGATGGTGCTGTTCGCCTCGTCGACCGTGATCGTGCCCTGGAACTGGCCGTGGATGGAGTCGCGGCGCAGCAGCGAGGCGCGCTTCACGAGGTCCTGGTCGCCGCCGCCGCGGACGACGATCGCGCGCAGGCGCAGACCGTTGCCGGAGCCGGCCTTCTCGATGAGGAGACGGGCGACGAGGCGGCCGATGCGGCCGAAGCCGTAGAGGACGACGTCACGGCCGTCACGGCGCTCGATCTTGTTCTCGCCGGTGGCGCCGGCGACGGCCTCGGCGGTGAACTCGGCGACCGAGAGACCGCGGTCGTCGGTCTTGTAGTCCGCGGCCAGCACACCGATGTCGATCTGGCAGGGGCCCAGGTCGAGGGTCGTGAGCGTCTCGAGGAACGGCAGCGTCTCGGTGACCGAGAGCTCCTCGCCGTCGATCTGCCGGGCGAAGCGGTGGGTCTTGAGGATGCTGACCACCGACTTGTTCACCAGGGAGCGGCTGTGGACCAGGACGGTGACGTCCTGCTCCCGGTGCAGCTTCCCGATGATCGGGATCATCGACTCCGCGATCTCCTCGCGGTTCTTCCAGCTGGTGAACGAGTCGTCATTGACAGTCACAAGATTATCTTTCGAGCTAGGCGGCGCTCATATGGTAACCCGCGGCCGGTTTGATCAATCAAGGGGTGCCGAACCGTACGATGGGTCACGTCGGGATCCGCCGCAGGCGGGCGGGCCCTCCTACCTTGATGCGGGGGCATGGTGGTGAAGTTCGGGCTGCTCGGATCACTCGTCGTCCACGACGGTACGGACCTGCGGCCGGTGACCGGCCCCAAGGTCCGCGTCCTCCTCGCCGCACTGCTGCTCCAGGCCAACCGCACGGTCTCCCGGGACGCCCTCAAGGAGGCCCTCTGGGGCGCCTCGGTCCCCGCCAGCGCCGACGCCGCCCTCGCCAACCACCTCACCAGGCTCCGCCGCGTCCTCGCCGCCGCCGACGGCGGCACCGACGAGCGGCTGCGCACCGTCGCCCCCGGCTACCAGCTGACCGTCCACGAGGGCGAGTTCGACGCCGACGTCTTCGAGGCCCGGGTCCGGGCCGTCCGGCAGGCGCACCGGCGGGAGGACTGGGAGACGGTCCGCCGGGAGACCGAGCTCGCCATGCCGCTGTGGCGCGGCACCCCCCTCGCGGACCTCGCCCCCTACTCCGACACCGAGACGCCCGCGCTCCGGATCCACCAGCTCGCGGAGGCGCGCCTCCAGGCCCTCGAATGGAGCTTCGACGCCGAACTGCGCCTCGGCCGCCACCACGAGGCCGTCGCCCCGCTCACCACCCTGGCGGGGGAGCACCCGCTGCGCGAAGGCTTCCACCGGAGCCTCATGCTCGCCCTGCACCGCTCCGGCCGCCAGGCCGAGGCCTTCTCCGTCTTCCAGCGGCTGCGCCGGAACCTGGTCGACGAGCTCGGCACGGAACCCGGCGCGGCGGTCCGGGAGGCATACGCGGAGGTGCTCGCGGGAGAACCCGCGCCCCACGACCGCCCCCGCCCCGCCTCGGTACGCCCGCCCTTCCAGCTGCCCTGCGAGGCGGACGCCTTCACGGGCCGGGAGGCCGAGGTCGCGGCCTTACGGGCCCTCCTCGGCGGCACGGACGCCCCGGCGGACGCCGGGTCCGGGACCGCGCGGGTCCGGGCCGTCGTCGTCTCCGGCATGGGCGGCGTCGGCAAGACCGCCCTCGCGGTCCACGTCGCGCACCGGGTGCGCGAGGCCTTCCCCGACGGCGCCCTCTACGCCGACCTGCGCGGCTACTGCGTCGGCGGGGCGCGCACGGCCCACGAGCTGCTCGCCCGGTTCCTGTCCGACCTGGGCGTCCACCAGGACGCCCTGCCCGAGGACACCGACGACCGCGCCCTCCTCTTCCGCTCGGCGCTCGCCGAGCGCCGTGTGCTCCTGGTCCTCGACAACGCGCGCAACGCCGCCCACGTGGCGCCCCTGCTGCCCGCCGGCGGGCCCAGCGCCGCCCTGATCACCAGCCGCCAGCTGCTCGCCGACCTGCCGGGCTCCGCCAAGGTCCCGCTCTCCCCGCTGCCGGAGTCGGACCAGCACGCGCTGATCGCCAAGCTCGCCGGCGCCGAGCGGGTACGGAGCGAGCCCGAGGCGCTGGCCGACATCATGGCCGCCTGCGGGGGCCTGCCGCTGGCCCTGCACATCGTCGGCGGCCGGCTGGCCTCCCGGCCCTCCTGGCCCCTGGCGCTCCTGGCGAAGCGGCTCACCCCCCACCAGGGCCGGCTCGACACCCTCGCCATGGGGGGCTTCGACGTCCGCCGCACCTTCGCCATGAGCTACGTGGCCATGCGGGACAGCGACCAGCCCCTGGAGCGCGAGGCCGCACGGGCCTTCAGGCTCCTGGGGCGGGTGTGGTCGGCGCACGCGGTCACCCCGCAGTCCGCCGCCGCGCTCCTCGACGTCACGGAGGCCCGGGCCGCGGCCGTCCTCGACGTCCTCGCCGACGCCCACCTCGTCCTCAACCCCGAGCCCGACCGGTACCAGCTGCACGACCTGCTCGGCGAGTACGCGGCGCAGCGGGACGAGGAGGACACCGAGGAGGAGCGCACCACGGCGCTCCTCCGGCTGCTCTCCTGGTACGCCGCGGCCCTCGCGGCCGCGACGCTCACGGCCACCCGCGAGACCCAGTCCCCGCCGCCGCTCGACGGCGAGGCGCTGAAGAACCTGTCGCTGCCCGAGTTCGCGGACGACGACGAGGCGATCCGGTGGACCGCGCAGGAACTGCCGGCCGTCCGGGACGCCCTCACCAGGGCCGGGGAGCTCGGCCGCTCCGACATCGCCTGGCGGCTCGCCGTGGGCCTCTTCGGCCATGCGAGCACGCACTGGTGGACGGGGGAGTGGGACGCCTGCCTCGAGCAGGCCATGGACATCGCCCGGGCGCACGACGACCGGCTCGGGCAGGCCTGGCTGCACCGGCGCACGGCCGTCGCCCACGGCATGGCCTTCCGCAACGAGGCCTGCCTGGAGCACCTCCGGATCGCCCTGGACCTCTTCACCGAACGCGGGGACCTCGCGGCCCGGGCGTCGATCCTCGGCAACATGTCGGCGGTGTACCTGCAGCTGGAGGACTCCCAGCAGGCGCTCGTCCACGCCGTACGCTCCCGCGACCTCTACCGCGAGGCCGGGAACACCCGCGGCGAGGTGCTCCTCCTCAGCCGGATCGCGGACGTCCACAAGATGCTCGGCGAACCGGACCTGGCGGCCGCGGACTACCGCAGGGTCATCGAGCTGATCCGCGGGACCGGCCACGGGGTGTTCCTCGCCACCGCCCTCACCAACTACGGCGACGTGCTGCGCGTCCTCGGCGAGCGCGACGAGGCGTTCGAGGTCCTGGCGGAGGCGCTGTCCATCCGCCTGCGGATGAACGACCAGGGCGGTACGGCCGACTGCCTGGTCTTCACGGCCCGCGCCCACCACCACTTCGGGGAGTGGGACGCAGCCGGCGAGACCTGGGAGTCGTGCCTGGAGCTCGCCCGTCGGCACAACCTCGCCAAGCGGATCGACGAGTGCCTGGAGGGCCTGAAGGCCCTCGCGTCCCGGGCCCTGGAGGAAGGGACCCGGTCTTAGCGGAAGGCCAGGGTCCGGAAGGCGTTCCTGACGCGGGTCAGCGGGTCCGGGTCCCGGGTGAGGCGGAGCCGGTTGGTGAGCAGCACGGCCCAGCGGCCGCTCGTGGGGGAGACCCACAGGGCCGTGCCGGTGAAGCCGAAGTGCGCCCAGACGTCCTCCGCCGGTTCCATGCCGGGCGCCGGATGCCAGAAGAGGCCGCGCGGCGGGACGAGGGGCCCCGTGTGGACGCGCAGCGAGGCCGCGGTCCACGCCGCGGAGAAGGTGCCCGGCTCCGGGACGAGCAGATGGCGCAGGAACCGGCCGATGTCGGCGGTGGTGGTGAACACCCCGGCGATTCCGCAGGCGCCGCCGAGGAGCCGGGCCGAGAAGTCGTGGACGACGCCCCGGAGCGGGGCGCCGCTCTCCGCGTCGTACTCCGTGGGCGCGCACCGCTCCCTCGCCCCGGCGGGCAGCGGCCCGTACCGGGTCTCCGCCATGCCGAGGGGCGTCCAGACCCGGTCCTGCGCGAGCCGGGGGAGCGGCTGCCGGGTGAGGTGCTCGGCGAGGTAGCCGAGGATCAGCGCCGCCCGGTCGGTGTACGCGACGGCCTCCCCGGGCCGGTGCCGGAGCGGCTCGGCGAGGACGCCGTCGCGGACGTCCTGCGGATCGGAGCCGTACAGGTGCCGGAGGTTGGCGCGGAGCGGCAGGCCCGCGGTGTGGGTGAGGAGGTGGTGCGCGGTGGCCCCCGCGAGCGGCCGGCCGGCGGCCTCCGGCCAGTACGAGCCGAGCGGGGCGGTCAGGTCGAGCTTCCCGGCGTCGACGAGGGTGCCGACGACCGCCCAGACCGTGAGGATCTTGGTGAGGCTGGCGACGTCGAAGAGCGTGTCGGGGCGCGCCGGTCCGCCCGGGTCCGCCGGGTCGAGCAGTCCGACCGCCCCGGACGAGAGGGTCGAGCGGGCGTCGCCCACGGCCCACGCGGCGCCGGGGTACGTGCCCGCGCGTGCGGCCTCGCCGAGGAGCCGCTCGAAGGGGTCGCTGCGTTGTGCCAAGGCGTGCCTCCGACGGTCCGGGGAGGTTCGGGGCGGCCCGTCGGAGGTACCGACGGGCCGCGCTCCGAAGTCATGCCCCGGCCGAACGGGAAGACACCCTTCCGTCAGCGGCGGTCGCCGCCTTGCAGGCCGTTCTGCGCGGTGTCCTGGGCGCCGTCCTTGGCGACCGGCTTGCAGGTCACCTCGTCGCGCGGGGTGTAGTGGGTCTTGTAGGTCTCCCGCTTGACCTCGGTGCCGCCGTTCTTGAAGACGCGGTCCACCGAGATGTCGAAGCCCTCGAGCGGCGGCTGCGGCACACAGGCCTCGCCGGTGCCCTCCCGCTTGGTGGGCTGCGTGAGGTTGGTGCGCGGTCCGGAGACCGCCTCCACGGAGTCGTACTTCTTCGTGCCGAGGAAGCTCACCGTGACCGAGTGGTCGGTGGCGCTCGCCTTGATGTAGATCGGCTTGCCCGTGTCGTTGCGGAACCGCAGGTCGAGCGAGCCCCAGGCGACGGTCGCCTCGCGGCCGGCCGGGTAGCGCTCGATGTAGAAGGAGTGCGCGCCGTGCTCGACGGGCTGCACGCCCGCGAAGAACATCGCGTTGTAGACGGTGGTGGCCATGGCCGACACGCCGCCGCCGGGCGCGGAGCGGTACGAGCCGTCGAGGATCATCGTGCCGTCGACGAAGCCGTTGTCCGGGGTCCGCTCGCCGACCGTCCTGTTGAAGCTCCACACCTCGCCCGGCTGCACCAGGGAGCCGTTGATGAGCTCGGCCGCCCGGCCGATGTTCGTCGTCCGGTACGGGGCGGTGGGGAAGTTCACCGTGAACGTCGACATCTGCTCGGTGATGCCCAGGCGGGCCAGGGAGCCGGAGGACAGCTCGGGCTCGGTGACCCGGGTCGCCACCGGGGCCGTACGGGCGGCGTCGCCGGACTTGGTGAGCAGCGGGCGCACGGCGTCGCCGAGGGCCTTCGCGGTCACCTCGTGACCCGCCCGGCCGTCCGACTCCACGACGACCTTGCCGTCCCGTACCCCGAGGGAGGGCTCCACCGGCGCGCCGCTCAGGGCGGCGAGGGGGCGCGCCACGTCGGGGTCGCGGAGGAGGGCGTCCTCGTCGAGGGAGGCGGTCAGGCGGCCGTTGTCGTTCTTCACGGTGAGGTGGTCGCCGAGGGTGGCTGCGGAGATCCGCAGCCGCTGGTCGCCGGCGGTGAGCGTCACGGGCCCGGAGACGGCGCGCTCGGCGTACGTGTCGAGGAATCGGTTCACTTCGGCCGCGGGCAGCTTGGGCTGGGTCAGGCCGACGGGCAGCGTCACCGGGCCGGCGCCGGTGGCGGCGGGGTAGGAGGCACGCAGTGTCTCGGCGGCCTGCCCGGTGTCCAGCTTCCGGCCGGTCACCGGCTGGGTCGCGACGGCCTTGCCGTCCCGGAAGGCGACGGACCCCTCACGGACGCTCAGGTCGTTCTGCTCGGCGAGGTCGGCGACGGCGGCCCGGGTCTTGGCCTCGTCGTACGCGAGGACCGGCCGGACCTCGCGCTCGCCGGAGGAGAAGAGCCGCCCGATCACGGTGAAGGGGTCACGGGAGGGGTCGGCCGCGCGGTCGGCGGTCTTCGCCACGTCCACGGTCAGTCCGGCGGAGGCCGGGTCCACGGTGGCGGCGCGGTCGCCGACCCGCACGGGTATCGGCGTCTTCCAGGAGGCGGGGGCCGCGGCGGTCAGCTTGGCCTCGGCCTCGGCGCGGCTCATGCCGCCGATGTCCACGCCGTCGACGCGGGTGCCGGCGGATATGTCGTCCCCGGTCGCGAGCAGACCCGCCACATACAGGCCGCCCGCGGCGACCGCGACCACACCCGTCGCGATCGCCGCCGTCCGAAGACGCGGACGGCGCCCCTCACGGGGCGTCGGGGCATGGTCGGTGGTGGAGCGGGGCACACGCTCTCCCGGTGCGTCGAGGAATGGGGGAACCACACGACGGTACGCCGAAAGAGTGTCTTATGCACATAAGGGCGGTTTGACCTGCAGTGATACGGAGCGGGGTATCGCCGACGCGGAGCGTGACCCGAGCGGGTCCCGCCCCAGCCGGCGAGGCGCCCCAGCCGTTCCGCCAGGGCCCCCGGCCCCCGCCGCCCCGCCTGATAGGTTCGCGTGCACACGCAGGCGGGACGGGCGGCCCGAGGGGAGAAGCGGCACATGGCGGTGAGCGGGCGGCAGACCGGCAGGCCCACCCTGGAGGAGGTCGCGGCCCGGGCCGGAGTCGGCCGCGGCACGGTCTCCCGCGTCATCAACGGCTCCCCGAAGGTGAGCGAGCAGGCCAAGGCCGCCGTCGAACGAGCCGTCGCCGAACTCGGCTACGTCCCCAACCGCGCCGCCCGCGCCCTCGCCGGCAGCCGCACCGACGCCGTCGCCCTGGTGATCCCCGAGACCGAGGCGCGCCTCTTCGCCGAGCCGTACTTCCTCGACATCATCCGCGGCGTCAGTGCCGAACTCGCCGACGCCGACAAGCAGTTGCTGCTCACCCTCATCCGCAGCGAACAGGAGCGGCAGCGCTTCGAGCAGTACCTCGCCGCGCAGCGCGTCGACGGCGTCCTCCTCGTCTCCGTGCACGGCGACGACCCGCTGCCCGACCAGGTCCGCGCCCTCGGCCTGCCCGCCGTGCTCAACGGCCGGCGCACCGAGGCCGAGCGCGTCGCCTTCGTCGACTCCGACAACACCGGCGCGGGCCGGGCCGCCGTCGCCCACCTCGCCACCCGCGGCAGGCAGCGGATCGCCACCATCACCGGCCCCCTCGACATGTACGTGGCCCGTTGCCGCCTCGACGGCTACCACGAGGGCCTCACGGAGGCCGGCCTCGGCCCGGACGCGACGCTCGTCGCCAACGGCGACTTCACCGAGGAGGGCGGCCGGCGCGCCATGCGGGAGCTCCTGGACCGCCGGCCCGACCTGGACGCCGTCTTCGCCGCCTCCGACGTGATGGCCGCCGGCGCGCGGAGCGTCCTGCGCGAGGTCGGCCGCCGCGTCCCCGAGGACGTGGCCCTCGTCGGCGTCGACGACTCGGCGGTCGCCCGGCACATGGACCCCCCGCTGACCAGCGTGCGCCAGCCCATCGAGGAGATGGGCCGCACCATGGCACGCCTCCTCCTGCAGGAGATCGCCTCGCCCGGCGACCCCGACGACCAGCCCCGCCGGATGCTGCCCACCGAACTCGTGGTCCGCGACTCCTCCTGACCCGGGAACACAGGCACCGGGTGCCGAGATGCAGCCCTCCCGGGGGCCTCGGAGAATGGACACCGTACGGGGTCCGTATCCGCGACCAGGGCGCTGCCGACGGCGTCCGACCCGGCAAGGGGGCGGTGGACGATGTCGCTGCGCCGGCCGAACCGGCAGCCCGACTCCCGGGCACTGCGCACCTGGACCCTGCTCTACCTCCTGTTCGTGACCCTGCTGACCGTCGCGTACCTGGAGATTCCCGCCCGCCACACTGTCCTGTGGGCGCTGATCGGGCTCAGCGGTGTCGTCGCCATCCTCGTCGGGGTCCATCTGCACAAGCCCGCCCGGCGCTGGCCCTGGCTGGTGCTCGCCGCGGCCAACCTCACCTTCGTGAGCGGCGACACGGCGTACAACGCCCTGGAGGCCTTCTTCGGCCAGACCAGACCCTTCCCGTCGGTCGCCGACGCCCTCTACCTGGCGACGTACCCGCTGTTCGCGGTCGGCCTGTTCGGGTTCATCCGCTACCGGGCCGTCGGCCGCGACCTCGCCGTCCTCCTCGACGCGCTGATCCTCACCTCGGGCCTGGCGCTGCTCTGCTGGGTCAACCTCATCACCCCGCTCGCCCGGAGCGAGGGCATGTCCTGGACCGAGAAGGCCATCTCCGTCGCGTACCCCCTCGGCGACGTGCTGATGCTGGCGATGCTCGCCCGGCTCCTCGTCCCCGGCGGGCTGCGCTCCCGCTCCGTGCAGCTCCTCACCCTCGGCACCTGCGGGATCCTCGCGTCCGACGTCATCTACGGCATCCAGCAGCTCAACGGCACCTGGATGGTCGGCACCCCCTGGGACCTCGGCTGGGTCGTCTTCTTCACGGCCTGGGGCCTCGCCGCCCTGCACCCGTCCATGACCGGCCTGACCGAACGCGCCCCCGAACCGGCCCCGCGCATCGCCGAGCGACGGCTCGCGCTGCTCGCCGCCGCCTCCCTCGTCGCCCCGATCCTGCTGCTCCTGCAGTCGCTGCGCCACGACCGCAGCGAGGACATCGGTGTCATCGCGATCTTCTCGGCGATCATGTTCCTCCTCGTCCTCGCCCGGCTCTGGGGCATGATGAACGACCACGGCAAGGCCGAGGCCCGGGAACGCAGCCTCAGACTCGCCGCCGCCTCCCTCGTCGCCGCCCTCAGCCCCCGCGAGGTCGCCGGAGCGGTCGAGGCGGCCTCCGCCACCCTCTTCGCACCCGGCACCTCCCACCAGGTCCTCCTCCTCACCCGGGACCGCCGCGGCGGCCTCACCGCCGTGGCCACCGCGGAACACCCCTGGAGCTGCCGCACCGACGAGCTGATCAGGCCCCGCGGCACCCCCTGGCCCGAACTGGTCGCCGAAGGCCCCCGGCTGCTGCCCCTGACCCGGCTCGATCCGTCCATCGCCGCCGAGATCACACCCGAGACCCACGTCCTGCTCTGCCCCCTGGAGCTCCAGGCCCCCGCCGGAGGCGAACCGCTGCTCGGCGTGATGCTCTTCGCGGGACCCGAGAAGAAGATCGCGGAGATCGCGGCCCCCGCCCAGTCCCTCGCCTCCCAGGCAGCCCTCGCCCTCGAACGCTTCGGACTCAGCGAGGAGGTCAACCGCCGCACCAGCGAGGCCTACTTCCGCACCCTCGTGCACAACACCTCGGACGTCATCCTGATCGTCGACGACGACGACAGCATCCGGTACGCCAGCCCCTCGGCCGAGTCGATGTTCGGCCGCTCGCTGCTCCCCGGAACCCCGCTCACCGACCTCCTCGCCCCCGCCGACACGGCGAGCGCCCTGCGTCTCGTCGCCGACGCGCGCGCCCGCGGCGCCGCCGACGCCCGGGACGACTGGAAACTGCTGCACGGCGGCTCCGGCGAACTGGAGGTCGAGGTCCGGTGCAGCAACCTGCGCGACGAGCGCACCGTCCACGGCCTCGTCCTCACCCTCCGGGACGTGACCGAGCAGCGGAAGCTGGAAAGGGAGCTGACCCACCGGGCGTTCCACGACTCCCTGACCGGGCTCCCCAACCGCGTCCTCCTCCTCGAACGCATCGAGCGGGCGCTGCTCCGCGGCCGCCGCGAGTCCACCCTGACCTGCATGCTCTTCGTCGACCTCGACGACTTCAAGGTCGTCAACGACACCATGGGCCACTCCGTCGGCGACGAACTCCTCGTCGCCGTCGCCCGCCGCCTCACCTCGGTCCTGCGGCTCACCGACACCGCCGCCCGGCTCGGCGGCGACGAGTTCGCCGTCCTCATCGAGGGCGCGCGCGAGCCCCGCGACGCCGAGGCCCTCGCGGCCGAGATCGTGCACACCCTCAGCCAGCCGTTCCACCTCACCGACGGCGCCGTCTCCGTGTCGACCAGCGTCGGGATCGCGACCGTGCTCGACAGCGCGCACGCGGAGGAACTCCTCGGCCACGCCGACCTCGCCCTGTACGCGGCCAAGGCCGCCGGCAAGAAGCGGTGGCGGCTCTTCCACCCCGAGCTGCACTCCCGGCTCGTCGCCCGCCACGAACTCCAGGCGGGCATGGACACGGCCATCGCCGACCACGCCTTCGCCCTGCGCTACCAGCCGATCGTCGAGGTGGAGGGCGGCGCCCCCGCCGGCCTCGAAGCGCTCATCCGCTGGCCGCACGCCCGGCGCGGGATGGTGCCGCCCGACCAGTTCATCACCCTGGCCGAGGAGAGCGGCCACATCATGCCGCTCGGCGCCTGGGTCCTCGAACACGCGGCCCTCGACATCGCACGCTGGCAGCGCCTCCACCCCCGTCAGGCACCGCTGCGGGCGAACGTGAACGTCTCCCCGCGGCAGTTCCGCGACCCCGGCTTCCTGGAAGAGGTGCGGCGCGCCCTGCACTCCTCGGGGCTCGCGTCCGGCTCGCTCTTCCTGGAGCTCACCGAGACCGTCCTCATGCGCAAGGACGCGCAGATCCGGACCACCATGACCGCCCTCAAGGAGCTGGGCGTCGGCATCGCCATCGACGACTTCGGCACCGGATTCTCCTCGCTCAGCTACCTCCGCGAGTTCCCCATCGACGTCCTCAAGGTCGACAAGTCGTTCATCGACGACATCACGACCGACCCGCAGCAGGTGGCGCTCGTGGAGGGCATCGTGCGCATCGCCGACGTCCTCGGCCTCCAGGTCGTCGCCGAGGGCATCGAACACGAGGAACAGCGGGCGCTGCTCGCCCGGATGGGCTGCCGGTACGGGCAGGGCTTCCTCTTCGCCCGCCCCATGACCGCCCACCAGACCGAGTCCTATCTGCACCGCGCCCCGCCCGTCGGCACCGCGCCGCCCGCCCGCCCCGGCGTGCGGCTCGCGGGTCCCGTCCCGGCCGTCCGCTCCGTCCGCCCCCCGCGCGAGTCCCGCTGGCGGGACCTGGAGCACCTCCAGCGGACCAGCCTCATGTGCGACGCCGTCATCGACGAGGTCGACGGCCGCCGCATCCGCGTCGGCGAGGACTGGCTCGTCGACTTCGCCTCCTGCAACTACCTCGGCTTCGACCTCGAACCCGCCATCATCGAGGCCATCGAACCCGAGGTCCGGCGGTGGGGCACCCACCCCAGCTGGTCCCGGCTCATCGGCAGCCCCCGGCTCTACCCCCGTATCGAGGAGCGGCTCACGGCACTCCTCGGAGCCCCCGACACCCTGCTGCTGCCCACCATCACCCTCATCCACCAGTCCGTCATCCCGCTCCTCGCCGGCACCGGACAGGTCTTCGTCGAGGCGCAGGCCCACCGCACGGTGTACGACGGCTGCGTCGGCGCCCGGGGACAGGGCGCCGAGATCCACCGCTTCCGCGCCGACCAGCCGGAGGAGCTGGCCGCGCTGCTGCGCGGCTCGCCCCCGGACGCGGGCCGGCTCGTCTGCATGGACGGCGTCAACAGCATGACCGGCAACTTCCCCGACCTGCCCGTCCTGGCCCGGATCTGCCGGGAGAACGGCGCCCTGCTGTACGTCGACGACGCCCACGGCTTCGGCGTCATCGGCGAGCGCCGCGCGGGGGAGACCAGCCCGTACGGCTCGCGCGGCAACAGCATCGTCCGCCACCTCGGCGAGACCTACGACAACCTGGTCCTGGTCGGCGGCTTCTCCAAGGCCTTCTCCTCGCTGCTCGCCTTCCTCGCCGTACCGAGGTGGCTCAAGGACCACCTCAAGGTGGCGGCGGCCCCGTACCTGTACTCCGGGCCCTCGCCGACCGCCTCGCTCGCCACCGCCCTCGCCGGACTCGAACTGAACGACGAGCGGGGGGACGAGATCAGGGCCCGGCTGTACCGCAGGACGGCCCGCGTCCTCGACCACGTGCGGGCCCTGGGCATCGCCACCCCCAACACGGACGGCCTGCCGATCGTGGAGATCCCGCTCGGCGACGCCGGCGACCTCGACGCCGTCGCCACCTTCCTCTGGGAGCACGGCATCTACGTGACGCTCGCGTCCTACCCGCTCGTTCCGCGGGACCGGGTCGGCTTCCGCATCCAGATCACCGCCGCCAACACCGACGAGGAGATCGACCAGCTGTGCGACGCCCTCACACAGCTCGCCGCGCGCTTCGTACTGCAGCCCGCCGCGCCCACCGGTTCCGTCACCGCCGGAAGGGCCGCGGAGGAGTGATGGACCCGAATCCGCCGGGCCCCGAGGAGACGGGCCGGGTCCGCCGCAACCGGGACGCCGACTGGAACGCCTGGCCGGTCGACGCCTACCTCGACGAGAACTACCGCAGGCTCCACCCCTGCGACATCGGCGTCATCCGCCACCACGCCGCCGTCTACCGGCGCTTCGCCCCCGGGAGCCTCTCCCGCACCCTGGAGCTCGGCGCCGGACCCAATCTGTACCCGCTGATGCTCGCGGGCGCCGCGAGCCGCGGCGTCGACGCCCTCGAACCCAGCGCCGCCAGCGTCCGCTATCTACGCGCACAGCTCGCCTACGGCATCGACGACAGCTGGCGGCCCTTCTACGCCCTGTGCCGCTCCCTCGACCCCGCCCTCCCCGCCGAGTGCGCGGAGGCGCTCCGCCGGGTCCGGGTCGTCCGCGGCACCGCCGACGACCTGGTCCCCGGCACGTACGACCTCGCCTCGATGAACTTCGTCGCCGAGAGCGTCACCGAGGATTTCGGCGAGTTCACCGCCGTCTGCGACTCCTTCGTCCGCGCCGTCCGCCCCGGGGGGACGCTCATCGCCGCCTTCATGGAACGCATGCCGAGCTACCGCATCGGCACCGGTCCGGTCTGGCCCGCCTGCCCGATCGACGAGGACGCCCTGCGAGCCGTGTTCGGCCCCCGCACCACCGGGCCGCGGATCATCAGGCTCGCGAAGGACCGCACCCTGCCCGAGTACGGGGACACCGGCGTCCTGCTCCTCACGGCGACCCGGCCGGACGGATCCTCCTCACCGGCGCGGGGGTGAGGCCGGGCCGTCAGGCCAGCAGCTCCCGGTAGAGCGCCGCGTACCGGGCGGCGAACCGCTCGGGGCCGAAATGGTCCTCGACGAGGGCCCGCCCCCGCTCCGCGAGCATGTCCCAGGAGCGCGGCTGGTCGAGCAGCCACGCCAGCTGCTGCCCGGTGCGGCGCGCGTCGCCCGCCGGGGCCCGCAGCACGGCGTGGCCGAAGTCGGCGAACTGCGGGAGGTCGCTGAGGATCGACGGCCGGCCCGTGGCCAGCGCCTGGAGCACCGTCAGCGGGATGTCCGCGCCGCCGCCGAGCCGGGGCGGCGGGAACAGCAGCACCTGGACGGAGGCCAGCAGGGCGTGCATGTCGTCGACGTATCCCCGCACGTCGACGTCGGGCAGCCCGGCCGCGCCGGCCCGCTCCCGCAGCGCCTCGTCGAGGGCCTCGGCGTCCTGCCCCGGCCGTCCCCGCATCGCGAGCACCAACCGGAACCTGGCCCCCTCCCCGTGGGCCACCGCGGCCGCCTCGATCGCGACCTCCGCGCCGCCGTGCGGATCGTGGTGCCCGGCGAAGAGGACCGCGGGAAACCCCTCGGGCCGCGGCAGGTACGGCCACTCGTCGAGCCGGACCATGGGCGGGACGACCCGGACGTCCCCGAACTCCGCAGCCCGCAGCCGGCGGGCCATCGACTCGGACAGGGCGACCGTCGTCCCGAGCGGCCGGGCGCGCCGCAGCGAGCGGTTGTCGGCCACCCCGGGCACGGTGTGCACGACCGGCCGCCCCCCGAGCAGCAGCGGGCACAGCCAGGAGAAGGCGGGGAAGGCACGGCCGATGCTCAGGAAGGCGTGCACGAGGTCGACCCGGTGCGCGAACACGGCCCCGGCGAGCGCGGACTGCACCCGGTCGCCGGCGTGCGGCCCGCCGTCCCGGGACAGGACGCGGACCGGCCGGCCCCGCTCCGGCGGGGCCTGGCGCCGTCGCGGCCCCTGGGTGAACCAGACGAAGTCCACGTCGGGCAGCGCCCCCAGGACGTCGGCGGCCAGCCGCACGCCGCAGCGTTCCGGCCCGTCCAGCGGGCTGCCGGTCAGGAGCAGGACACGGGGCCGCCGCTCAGGGCGCGCCATCGGGGACCTCCGCGGCGTCCGGGCCCGGCGCCCGGCACAGCGGCGACGGCTGCCGGCACGGGGCCGCCAGCCCGGTCGCGGCGGGCGCGGGGACGGGGACGGTGCGCGGGGCGGTCACCCCACACCTCCGGCGGTCCGGGCCCGGGTGCCGCGCAGTCGGCCGGCGCCCCGGGACACGGCCGTGTCGGTGGCCTCGGGCAGCAGGTACACCTCGGGCGCCCGAGGGATGCCGCCCCCGGGGAACAGCGCCTCGGTCTGCGTCCGGTAGCAGCGGATCAGCTCGGCCTTCCGGTCGAGGTCGCGCTCCCAGGCACGGGCCACCAGACGGTGCCGGTCGGTGAACTCCGTGTCGGCGGCGGCCGTCTGGTTGTACGGGAACTCGCTGTAGTACACGACCCGGCGGCCGCTGCGCTCGGCGGCGGTGCGGACCAGGACGTGGTCGGCGTGCCCGCCCACGCCGAGGGGCGCGAGCACCAGGCCGCCGGAGCGGGCGGGCAGCAGCGCGTCGACGGTCTCCTCGGCCACGCGCAGGGTCTCGGCGTCGTACGCGGAGACCCGGCCCCGGGACAGGTGCAGGTGGTACGTCGGGTACACATGCACCAGTTCGGGCAGCACCCGGGCCAGCCCGGCGGTGCCGAGGCCGAACCGCGGCAGCCGCCGGAACAGACCGTCGACCAGGCCGACATGGCGCAGGCCGGCGTCGAGCAGCTCCAGGACCCGCCGGTCCTCCTCGCGCCGGTCGGCGAACAGCGCCTCCGCGTCCTGGGCCCCGGCCCGCTTCAGGTACTGCCGGGCGGAGAGGGTGTACGGCGGCGGCGCGGCCTCCGTGAACAGCGTGGCGACCGTCACCGGGGCCCGCCGCCCCGCCCAGCCGAGCAGCGCGCCGCAGGACATCACGGCGTCGTCCAGATGCGGCGAGAGCACGAGCATCGGGGCGCCGGTGCCCAGGAGGGTGCGGACGAAACCGGTCAGCGGGTCGTCTGCCATGACGACGCACCCCTCTTCCTCGGCCGCCGTACGGCGGCGGGTGAGTCGAGAAGCCGATGGGCCAGGGCCAGATAGCGGCCCGTCGTCTCGTCCCACGTGTAGTGCCGGGCCGCGATCCCGGCGCGGTGGCCGAGCCGGCGGCGGAGCGCCGTGTCCGTGGCCAGTTCGGTCATGCGCGCCCCGAACGCCGCCACGTCGAACGGCCGCACGGCCACGTCGCCGCCGTCGCGCATCCAGCGCAGCGCGGGCAGGTCGAAATGCAGCACCGGCTTGCCGTAGGCCATGCTTTCCAGGGCCACCAGACCGAAGGTCTCGTGCCGTGACGGCATCACCAGGAAGGCGCTGTCGCGCAGCAGTTGGCGCCTGCGGTCCTCTCCGGCGGGCCCGACCCAGTGGATCCGGAGCCCGGGGTCGCGGGTGCGGTCGGCGAGAAGCGCGGCGAACCGGCGTTCCTCGGCGGGGGTGCCCGTGCCCGCGAGCAGCAGGTCGAGCGGTGGCCGGGCCCGGTCGTAGGCGTCGAGCAGCAGGTCCAGGCCCTTCGCCCAGGTGTCGATCCGGTCCAGGAAAAGGATGAACTGCCCGGCGCCGAGCCGGGCCTCGTCAGGGAAGGGCTGCTCGATCCCGTTGGGGACGACCTGCACGTCGGCCCGGGGGCTGAGCCTGCGGACCACCGAAGCGTCCGCCGCGTTCGTCACCACGATGTGCCGGTAGCAGCGCAGGCCGAGCCGCTCCACCAGGAAGAACGGCACATGGTGGCGCCACCAGGGGGCCTCGGCGCCCCCGTGGTCGATGCCGACCACGGGGGCGCCGGTCGTCAGGGGCAGGAAGCTCGTCGAGTACGGGGGAGTGAAGCTCTCCAGCCACAGGTCGTGCCGGATCCGGCGGGCCGCGAACGGCAGCATCGCGAGAAACAGCAGGCGGCCGGCGCGCGGGCCCGCCCGGCCCACCCGGAGCCGGACGTACCGGATGCCGTCCCGGTCCTCGGTACCGCCGCGCCGGCCCGCCGTCACGACGGTCACCCGGAAGTCCTCGGCGAGCCGCCGCGCCACCTTGGCGGCCACCAGCGGCCCGTCGCCCCGGTGGGCGGGGTCGTTCTCGTCGTCGTAGACCGACAGCACCACGCGCCGCCGCTCCCCGCCCCGCTCGGGCTCCGGCCCGGCGGTCACCGGCTCCCGCTCCCGTGTCTCGTCGAGGATCCGCTCCAGGGCAGCTCCCGCCACCAGGGACGGGGCTCGTTCGCCGTCGAGGCGCGCGATGCCCGTCAGCCGCAGCGACCAGCTCCGGTAGCGGCCCCAGGGCACAGTCGGCGGTCTCTGGGTCTCCTCGCGGCCGCGGCCCCGCCGGGCCCCGGGCCCGGTCTCCACGAGGAGCGTCAGACCGTAGCCTCCGGCGATCCGGCGGAAGGCGGACGCCGCCCCGGAGGAGGCCGGCGGGTCGAACTTCACCAGGCTGTCCAGCGGGCCGCGGTCCGTCAGGACAACGGCCTGCCCGCCGTGCGCCCGTGTCCGCGCGAACAGCCGGGCCGCGGCGATCCGGGCCGCGAGCTCGGCGGCGTCGAGGAACGCGTGGGCACGGCGCAGCCGGGATCCCCGGCGCTCGGGATCCGAGGCGCGCCGTGCCCACACGTCCCCACCCGGTTCCCCCGTCTCCCTCACGCGTGGCGGAACCGGGAGTCGGCGGCGGCACAGGAGGCAGCCGTGGCCGTGGACGGTGACGACGGTGACGCCGCGCTCGCGGAGCAGTGTCCCGAGCCGGCGAACCAACGAGGGCGTCCCCGCGGTGTCGGGTCCCGACACCGCGACGAGCAGAGGCCCGCGGACGCTCGTCATGGCACCCGCCTCCGCGGCTTCGCGGCCCTCACGAAGGCGAAGGCGACGGGAGCGGTGACAGGGGCGGTGACGGTGCGGTCAGACGCACCGCACGCACCGCACGCACCGCACGCACCGCACGCACCGCGTGGGCCGTGTGAGCCCGATGAGCCGGACGCGTCGGACGATCGGCCCGAGCCGCGACCGCGCCGCGCGGCGCGGGTGTGCGTCGTACGGGCGCGCCGCCGCCGCCCGGCGCCCCGCTGCCTGCGCGTCAGGCAGCGGGGCGGAGCGGCACCGAGGCCCAACCGGTCGGTGGCGCGGCGGGCGGGGTGGGCCGTCGGACGGTGCGGGGGACGGCAGAGCGAGCGGCGCCGGGCATCGGCGAGGGGCCAGTCGGTCACCCGCCGCAGAGGGTGCGGCACGGGTGCCACCGGCGTCCGGCTGGAATGGATGGAGGTCACGACGAGCCTCTTCCGGCAACCGACCCTGCCGAGGGTGTGCGCTCACTGTCTGGTTTGTCCAGAAATGTTGCTCACCTCAGCGGTAGCACTGTTGGGGGCGTTTCGTCAACCGGAAGCGTCGCGCGAGCCGCGCGCGGGGCCGCGCGCGAGGCGCGACAGCGCGTTGTGCGGCCGTTCGTCGAGGAGGGCGCCGAGGATGCGGGCGCCGTCGCGGATCGTGCGGGGATGCGACGGGCCGTGACGGCGCGGCAGTTCGAGACTCGGCACCTCGGCGACGCGCAGCCCGTAGTGGAGCGCGTGCGTGACGAGTTCGGCCCCCAGCTCGACCCCGTCCTCGCGCAGGTCGAGGAGGTCGACGAAGGCGCGCCGGAACGCGCAGAATCCGTACCAGAGATCCGTCAGGTGCTGGCCGTAGAGGCGGTGGGCGACCCGGAGCAGCGCGCGGTGTCCGATCCGCCGCGACAGCGGATAGTCGGCGTAATCCCCGCCCGCGATGAAACGCGATCCCTTGACGAAGTCGTAACCGCTTTCCAGATAGTGCAGGTAATGCGGGATCTCCTGCGGCGACATGCTTCCGTCGGCGTTCATCAGGACGACCAGGTCCCCGGTCGCGGCGAGCAGGGCCGCGTGCGGAATGTCGCCCCGGGTGAAGTCCCAGGTTCCGAGCCGGAGCACGCCGAGCCCGGCACGCTCCTCGATCCCTCCGGCGGGTCCGCCGATCAGGACGAGCTCCCGCACGCTCGACGGCACCTGGTCGAGGAGCCGGTCGAGCGCCGCTCCCGGATCCCCGCCGTCCGGGCGGACCGTGAGGACGAGACTCACCGTCAGGGTGCCGGCACGGGGTGCCCGGTCGGTCGACCGGCGCAGGGGATGCGCATGCGAATCGCTACTCATCGGTACGGCCTTACTCGTCGGTTCGGCCTTTCGGTGGCCGGCCCGCTTTCTCAGAATCCTGCGCCCGGGGCGACGCCGTCAAGAAAAGCGGAAGAATATACGGGCCGCCGCGAAGGAATGACCCGCCCTGCCGCCGGGTCATTCCCCCCCCTGTCACCAGGTCCTTTCTGCATGCGTTCCGTCAGAGGAATACAATCCCGTCATGGCAGGGCGAATTGAGGACTACGCCCTCGTGGGTGACCTGGAGACCGCCGCGCTCGTCGGGACCGACGGGTCCGTCGACTGGTGGTGCGCACCCCGCTTCGACTCGCCGGCCTGCCTCGCCGCCCTCCTCGGCGGGCCGGACCACGGCCGCTGGCTCCTCGCCCCGGTAGGCAACGCCCGCTGCACGCACAGGAGTTACCGCGGCGACACGCTCGTTCTCGACAGCGTCTGGGAGACCCTCTCCGGAACCGTCCGGATCACGGACTTCATGCCGCCGCGCAGCCCGGGCGAGGACTCCCCGAGGATCGTCCGCGTCGTCGAGGGGATCGCCGGACGGGTCGCCGTACGGGGCGAGTTGAGGGTCCGTTTCCACCACGGCAGCATCGTGCCCTGGACCCGCTCGACGGACCGGCGCACCGTCGTCTCCGTCGCCGGACCGGACGCCGCCCACCTCTCCTGCGGGCCCGGCGTCGAACTGGACGTCACCCCCGAGCGGACCAGCTGCGAGTTCACCGTCACGGCCGGCCGGCGGGTCGCCTTCGTCCTCGGCTGGAGCCCCTCGCACGCCCCCGCGCCGCCGCCCGCCTCGCCCGCCGGTGTCGCCGCCGCCCTCGCCCGTACCCTCGCCTTCTGGAACGACTGGGCCGCCGCCCTCCGCTACGAGGGGCCGGCCCGCGAGGCCGTGATCCGTTCCCTGCTCACCCTCAAGGCCCTCACCTACGCCCCCTCGGGCGGCATCGTCGCCGCCGCCACCGCCTCCCTCCCCGAGTCCATCGGCGGCGGCCGCAACTGGGACTACCGCTTCTGCTGGCTGCGCGACTCCACCTTCACCCTCTCCTGTCTGCTCCGCAGCGGATACCGCAGGGAGGCTCTGGCCTGGACCTACTGGCTGCTGCGCGCCGTCGCGGGCGACCCCGCCGACCTCCAGCCGCTGTACGGGGTCGAGGGGCAGCGGCGGCTCTCCGAGACGTACGCCGACTGGCTTCCCGGCTACGAGAACTCGCGCCCCGTCAGATTCGGCAACGCGGCCGTCGGCCAGTTCCAGCTCGACATCTACGGCGAGGTCCTCAGCACCGTCTACTCCGCCGTCCGGGCCGGCGTCGACCTCGACCCCGCGGCCTGGTCCCTGGTGGCCTCGCTCCTGGAGTACCTCGGCAAACGCTGGCGCGAACCCGACGAGGGCATCTGGGAAGTCCGGGGCCCGCGCCGCCACTTCGTCCACTCCAAGGTCATGGCCTGGGTGGCCGCCGACCGTGCCGTCCGCCTCGCCCGCCTCGCCGGACTGCGCGGCTCCCTCGCGCGCTGGCAGGCGCTCCGTTCCGAACTGCACGCGGAGATCTGCGCCCGCGGATGGAGCGAGGAACAGGGCTCCTTCACCCAGTACTACGGGAGCCGGCAGGTCGACGCCACCGCCCTGCTGATCCCGCGGCTCGGCTTCCTCCCCGCCGCCGACCCTCGCGTCCTCGGCACCGTCCGGGCGATGGAGCGGCTCGACGACCACGGGTTCCTCCGTCGGTACGGCGACGTCCGGGACGGCGGCACGCACGAGCTCGACGATCTCGGCGGCACCGAGGGGAGCTTCGTCGCCTGCACGTTCTGGTACGCCGACGCCCTCGCCATGACCGGCCGCGCCGACGAGGCCCGGACCGTCTTCGAGCGGGTCCTCGACGTCCGCAACGACGTCGGGCTCCTCGCCGAGGAATGGGACCCGGTGGCCGGCCGCCAGCTCGGCAACACGCCCCAGGCGCTCAGTCATGTCGCCCTGGTGAACACGGCGTTCACCCTGTACGGCACCCGCCGCCACGACCGCGTCCGAACCCACCCCCTCGCTGTGGCATGATCGCGTCGATTTCCGGCACGGTGCCGGAACATCAGGGGGTGGACCGTGTCCTGGTACCTCGCGCTTCCCAGCGCCGTCTTCGGCGTGCTCCTGCTGGCCGGCGGGGCGGCCACGCTCGTCAGCGGCTGGGTCATGCCCTGGCAGCGGGGCTATGTCCACCGGCCGTCGCTCTTCGGCTGGGGACAGCTGCTGATGGGGGCCGCGCTCGCGATCCAGGCCTCCACGGCGCTCCTCGACGACCGCGGCACGCGCTCCACCGTCCAGGGGTCCGGCCTGGGCTTCCTCCTCGCCGGACTGATCCTCCTGATCCTGTCCCAGCGCCCGCGCCAGGACGCCTGACCCGGCCCTGATCGGCAAGACACTCCCTGGGGCCTGTCCGGCCATTCCCGTCGACGCGCATGGCCGGACAGGCACCAGGCATGTCGTTCGGGTGAGTCCAGCGGGCGCCACGGGCGCGCGTGGGTTCGAATCGGGGCATGGCTTCCTACGACAGGCTCCGCGCCGGCGGCACCCCGAGGCCGCTGGAGACCGGTGACACCTGGTGGTACGCCGCCGTGGCCGGCGAAGCCGCCGGCTCGTTCAGCACACGGGTCCGCACCCGAACCCGCCGTGCCTGCCTCGGGGCCGTCCTCGTCCTCACCATCGTCTACGCGGGACTCGTGCTCACCGCGACGGGCCGCCGCTGGGGCGACGCCGCGGTCACCGGCCGCCGCGCCGACTCCGCCGCCGTCACCCTGCTCCGCGAGCATCCCTCCCTCGCCGGGCTGACCACCTTCTCGCTGGTCCTCGGCTGTGTCCTCCTCCTCGCCACCGGCCTCATACGCAAGCGGTACGCCCTCACCGGCGCCGCCGCCGGTGTCGTCGTCACCGCCCTCGCCGTCACCGGGCTCCTCCAGCGGTACGCCCCCCGCCCCCGGCTCGTCGACCCCGCCGGAGCCCTCGTCCCGAGCGGCTTCCCCAGCGCCCAGACCACGCTCTCCGTCGGCATCGCCCTCGGCCTGGTCCTCGTCGTCCCCTACCGGCAGCGCGCCCTGGCCGTCGGCGCCGCGACCCTCTGGGCCGCCGCCGTCGGCGCCTACACCATCGCGGCGGGGCAGCACCGGCCCGGCGACGTCATCGCCGCCGCCCTCGTCGCCCTCGCCGTGACCTCGGGCCTCCTCGCCGTCATCGCCCGCCGGGGCAAGGTCCGCCCCGGCCCGCGCCGCGGACCCGCCCTCCCCGGCCTCCCGGTGACCGTCCCGCTCGCCCTCCTCGCCCTGGCAGGCCTCGGCGCCGGACTCTGGCTGCTCGGCGACACCCTCACGCTGCCCGCCACCGCCCCCTACGACCCGGCCGAGCTCCGGCTCGCGCACCGCTGCGGCCAGGCCCTCGCCGCCGGAGTGGTCGCCGCCGCCGGGCTGATCCTGCTCGCCGTGCTCCGGCGCGTCGACGTGGACGGCGCCCCCGCCGCGTACCGGCTCCGCGGACCCTTCGTCGAGGCCGCCGGCGTCCCCCGCGACGTCGAGCTCGTGGGGCCCTTTACCGAGGAGCACGATCACGAGATATCTTGATGTCGAGCAATCTCGCAGACGCAGACGTGGAGCGGAGCACCCGGTGACTGACTCGACCATCATCTACACCCACACTGACGAGGCGCCCGCCCTGGCGACGTACTCGTTCCTGCCCGTGATCCAGGCGTACGCCTCGCAGGCCGGAGTCACGGTCGAGACGCGTGACATCTCCCTCGCGGGCCGCATCATCGCCGTCTTCCCCGAGTTCCTGGAGGAGGGCCAGCGCATCGCCGACGCCCTCTCCGAGCTCGGCGACCTGGCCAAGACGCCCGGCGCCAACATCATCAAGCTGCCGAACGTCTCGGCGTCCATCCCGCAGCTGAAGGCCGCGATCGCCGAGCTCCAGGCGCAGGGCTACGCCCTCCCGGACTACCCGGACGACCCGCAGACGGACCAGGACAAGGACGTCCGCGCCCGTTACGACAAGATCAAGGGCTCGGCCGTCAACCCGGTCCTGCGCGAGGGCAACTCCGACCGCCGCGCCCCGGGCTCGGTCAAGAACTACGCCAAGACCCACCCGCACCGCATGGGCGCCTGGACCCCCGAGTCCCAGACGAACGTCGCCACGATGAGCGAGAACGACTTCGCCTCCACGGAGAAGTCCGTCGTCATCGCCAAGGACGACACCCTCCGCTTCGAGTTCACCGCCGCCGACGGCACCGTCAGCGAGCTCCGCGAGCCGCTGAAGGTCATCGCCGGCGAGGTCGTCGACGCCGCCGTCATGCGCGCCGCCGCCCTGCGCACCTTCCTCGGCGAGCAGGTCTCCCGCGCCAAGGCCGAGGGCGTGCTCTTCTCCGTGCACCTCAAGGCCACGATGATGAAGGTCTCCGACCCGATCGTCTTCGGCCACGTCGTCCGCGCCTTCTTCCCGAACACCTTCGCCACCTACGGCGCGGTGCTCGCCGGCGCCGGCCTCTCCCCGAACGACGGCCTCGGCACCGTCCTGAACGGCCTCGACGCCCTCCCGAACGGCGCCGAGATCAAGGCCTCCTTCGAGGCCGAGCTCGCCGAGGGCCCCGCCCTGGCGATGGTCGACTCCGACAAGGGCATCACCAACCTGCACGTGCCGTCCGACGTCATCGTCGACGCCTCGATGCCGGCCATGATCCGCACCTCCGGCCACATGTGGGGCCCGGACGGCCAGGAGGCCGACACCCTCGCGGTCCTCCCGGACCACAGCTACTCCGGCGTGTACCAGGCCGTCATCGAGGACTGCCGCGCCCACGGCGCCTTCGACCCGTCGACCATGGGCTCCGTCCCGAACGTCGGCCTCATGGCGCAGAAGGCCGAGGAGTACGGCTCCCACGACAAGACCTTCGAGATCGCCCAGGCCGGCACCGTCCGCCTCGTCGACGCCGAGGGCACCGTCCTCCTGGAGCAGGAGGTCGCCGAGGGCGACATCTTCCGCGCCTGCCAGACCAAGGACCTGCCCATCCAGGACTGGGTCAAGCTCGCCGTCACCCGCGCCCGCGCCACCGGCGCCCCGGCCGTCTTCTGGCTGGACGAGAACCGCGGCCACGACGCCCAGATCATCGCCAAGGTCAAGCAGTACCTGCCGGAGCACGACACCGAGGGCCTGGACATCCAGATCCTGTCCCCGGTCGAGGCCACCAAGTTCTCCCTGGAGCGCATCCGCCGCGGCGAGGACACCATCTCGGTCACCGGCAACGTCCTGCGCGACTACCTGACCGACCTCTTCCCGATCCTGGAGCTGGGCACCAGCGCCAAGATGCTGTCGGTCGTCCCGCTGATGGCGGGCGGCGGCCTCTTCGAGACCGGCGCCGGCGGCTCCGCCCCGAAGCACGTCCAGCAGCTCGTCAAGGAGAACTACCTCCGCTGGGACAGCCTCGGCGAGTTCTTCGCCCTGGCCGCCTCCTTCGAGCACCTCGCGACCAGCACGGGCAACTCCCGCGCCCAGGTCCTCGCCGACACCCTCGACCGCGCCACCGGCACCTTCCTCAACGAGGACAAGTCGCCGACCCGTCGCCTCGGTGGTATCGACAACCGCGGCAGCCACTTCTACCTGGCCCTCTACTGGGCCCAGGAGCTGGCCGCCCAGGCCGAGGACGCGGAGCTGGCCAAGGCCTTCGCCCCGCTCGCCGAGACCCTCTCCTCGAACGAGCAGAAGATCGTCGACGAGCTCGTCGCCGTCCAGGGCTCCCCGGCCGAGATCGGCGGCTACTACCAGCCCGACCCGGCCAAGGCCGCGGCCGTGATGCGCCCGTCCGCCACCTTCAACGAGGCCGTCGCGTCCCTCGCCTGATCCGGCGCGAGACCGTCGTCCGCCCCGGCGCGCGACCCGTACCGCCCCGGCCGGAATCCCTCCGGCCGGGGCGGTCCCGTCGGTGGCGCATCTCACCCCCTGGTGTGACCCTGGAGGGCATGAGCTGGGCATCTTGGACGACCGCCGGTGTCTACACCGGGCGAGGTGGGGTGCTGACCGACGAGGCGGGCGTCGTCACGGGCGATCTGACCGTGCACACGACGTTCGCCGAGCGCGAGGCACGCGTGGCCGTGCAGTACAGCGGCGCATCCGACTGGTTCACCATGTCGGGCAGTCCCGTTCCGTGCGGATCGGAGGAGGAGAGCCGCGACCTGCACGACGCCGTCGTGGCGGCCGTCCGGGAGGGGAACGGGGCCACGGTCCCGACCCTGCCCGCGGCACCACCGGTGTAGCCACGGATCCTCGGAAAGTGTTATCCCTCCCGTGCCCGCGGGTCTCCTGACGACGGGGGACTCGGACCAGGGATGAGGGAGCACACCCATGCACAGCGACGAGCGGCGCACCGCCGCGCTCGTGGAGGCGGCCAGGGCGGGTGACACGGACGCCAGGGACACCCTGGTCCGTGAGCACCTTCCGCTCGTCCACAACATCGTCGGCCGGGCCCTCGACGGCCACGCCGACACGGACGACATCGTCCAGGAGACGATGGTCCGCGCCCTCGACGGCCTCACCGGCCTGCGCGATCCCTCCCGCTTCCGGTCCTGGCTCGTCGCCATCGCCATGAACGGGATACGGCGCCGCTGGCACGAACACCGGCGGGCGCCCGTCCCCGGCCTCGACCGGGCCGCGGAGTTCGCCGACCCGGCCGGCGACTTCACCGAGCTCACCATCCTCCGCCTCGGCCTCTCCGGGCAGCGCCGCGACGTGGCCCGCGCGACCCGCTGGCTCGACGAGGACGACGCCGAACTCCTCGCCCTGTGGTGGCTGGAAGCCGCCGGCGAACTCACCCGCGCCGAGCTCGCCGAAGGCCTCGGCGTCACCCCGGCGCACGCCGCCGTCCGCGTCCAGCGGATGAGGGAACGCCTGGACACCGGCCGCGCCGTCGTCCGCGCGCTGGACGCGCTGCCGCCCTGCCCGGAGCTCACCGAGACCCTCACGGCCTGGGACGGCGGGCCCTCCCCGCTCTGGCGCAAGAGGATCGCCCGCCATCTGCGCACCTGCGCCGCCTGCAGCTCCCGCGCGACCGGCCGCAGCGGACTCGCTCCCGTCGAGGGCCTCCTCGTCGGCATCGGCCTCGTCCCGCCCCTGACACTCGCGACCTCGCCCGCGGACGGACCGGCGGTGGAGACCGTCGCCCACGCGTCCTCGCAACCCGGCGCGTCGGACGCTGCCCACACGTCCTCGCGACCCGGCGAGCCCGACGCCGCTCACCCGTCCTCGCAGCCCGGCGCGTCCGACGCCGCACCTCGCCGGCCCTCCTTGCGCCGCGCCACCGGCGCCGGCCTCGCGGCCGTCGCCGTCCTCGGGGCGGTCGCCCTCCTCGTACCGCCGCAGCCGGAGGCACGGGTCAGGCCCGAACGGCCCGTCGCCGAGCCCCCCGCGACGACCGCCCCGGCCACGGTCTCCCCGAGCCCGGCGGTCACCGTCGCCGCCCCCGTGCCGACGACCGCCGTCCCCACCCCCCGGCGCACCACGCGCCCGACGCCCGCCGCCGACCCGGGGGAGCGGGTCACCACGCTCGTCAACCGCCTCCGGGCGAAGGCCGGTTGCGCCCCGCTGCGGACCGACCCCCGGCTCGTCGAGGCGGCCCGCGGCTCGGCCTGGGACATGGCCGCGCGCGGCTACTACGGACACAGAAGCCCCGAGGGCGAGTTCGCGGACGCGCGGATCACCGCCGCCGGATACGACTGGAGCGCCTGGGCCGAGAACCTGGCACGCGGCGCGACCGATCCGGAGACCGTCGTCGAGGACTGGCGGGACGGGGCCATGCACGAGGAGAACATGCTCGACTGCCGGTACCGGGACACCGGCGTGGCGTCGGTGTCCTCCCCCGGCGGACGGATCTGGGTGCAGCAGCTCGCCGCCCCCGCCTCCTGAACGGGAGACGGCGGCCGCTCAGCGTCTGGCGCCGAAGTCCTGCACCCACCACGGCCCGTTGACGGCGAGGGTCACCCCGACGCCGATGTCCTTGAACGAGCAGTTGAGGATGTTCGCCCGGTGCCCGGGACTGTCCATCCAGTCCTCCATGGCCCGGGCCGGGGTCTTCGGCCCGCGGTGGATGTTCTCCCCCCAGGTCGACCACGCGTACCCGGCGCCGGTGATCCGGTCGCCCGCGTCCCGGCCCTCCGGGCTGTGGTGCTCGTAGTAGCCGCGGGCGGCCATGTCGTCGGCGTGTCCCTGCGCGGCGGCCCGCAGGCGTCCCTCGGAGCGGAGCGGGCCGCAACCGGCCTTCTCCCGCTCGGCGTTGGCGAGTTCCACGACGTCCCGCACGAACCCCGCGGCCTTCCCGGCCGCCGCCGTCGGCCGCTCCGGGGCGGCGGCCTCGGTGGCCGTCGTGCCGGTCGCGGGAGTGGCCACGTACATCCCGGTCGCCACCGTGAGCACGACGGCCGCCGCTCCGGCGAGGGTGACGGCGGTACGGAACGACGGACGGCGCGGGCCGCGCCCCCGCATCCCGCCCGTTCTCCGGTGCCGGCCCGCGGCGGGGGGCCGCGGGCTCGCGAAGCGGTCGGTGGGCTCGTGCTCGTCGGGGTGGCCGGGACGGTCGTGGTGCCGCATGGAGCTCCGCTCTCTCGCCGGGGTCGCCGTTCGGTCCGGCGCTCGGAGAGCCACCGGGGCGACGGCGGTAAGACTTTCCGGCCCCGTCGGCCCCGACACTCCTCGTCAACGCAGCGCGTCAACCCACGTCCGAGCCTGTCAGCCCTGCGGGACCACCGCCACCGGGCAGGGCGCGAGGTGGAGCGCCGCGTGCGCCACCGAACCGATCCGCGGCCCGACGGCCCCGCGCCGGGCGCGCCGGCCGACCACCAGGAGCTGGGCGCCGCCCGAGCCCGAAAGGAGGACCTGCCCCGCGCTGCCCAGCTCGACGTGCTCGACGACCGGCACGTCGGGGTACCGCTCGCGCCAGGGGGCGAGCGCCTCGCGCAGCGCCTTCTCCTCGTACGGGACGAGCCCGCCGGCCTCGTCCGCGAGCCGCATCGACGCTGGGCTGTACGCGTAGAGGGGCGGCAGGCTCCACGCCCGCACGGCCCGCACCGCAGCCCCGCGCGCGGCGGCCGTCTCGAAGGCGAAGCCGAGCGCGGCCGCGCTGTCCTCCGGGCTGCCGTGCTGACCGACGAGCACGTACCCCGAGGGCGGTTCGGCCTGCTCGCCGTCGCGGGACCGGACGGCGACGACGGGGCGGGTGGCGCCGGCGATGATCTGCTGCCCGTACGAGCCGAGCAGGAAGCCGATGACGGCGCCGTATCCGCGCGAGCCGATGACGAGCAGCTCGGCCCGCTCCTCGGTGCCGAGCAGCGCGGCGGCCGGGGTGTCGGGGAGCAGCTCGGCCGTGAGCGCGAGCCCCGGGTGGCGCTCGGCGATCGCGGCCTCGGCCTCGCGAAGGACGGCGTACGCCGCGCGCTGCTGCTCCTCGGGGTCCTGGACCAGGGGGATGTCGAGCGGTTCCCAGCGCCACGCGTGCGCGAGCCGTAGCGGGAGGCCCCGGTGCAGGGCCTCGCGGGCGGCCCAGTCGGCCGCGGCGAGGCTCTCCGGGGAACCGTCCACTCCTGCGACGATCTCACGACTCATCAGGCTGCCTCCGTCGGTGCGGTGACGGGCCCGCCGGGTGGCCGGGCCCTGCTCCCTCCAGCTTGGGCCATACGGCGGCTTGACGAGAGGGCCGGACGTCCCGACATGACGGTCCGTCCGGCCCTTCGTGCGGTCTTTCGTGCGGCCTTCGTGCGGCCTCCGTCCGGCCCTTCGTGCGGCCTTTCGCAGGCTCGGAGGCCGCTCGAAGGGAGGTCAGGCGAGCAGCGTAAGGCGGGCGTGGGTGCCGTTGAGGTAGTGGTCCCCGATGTCCCGGAGCCGGTGGGCCGCCTGGGTGGGGGCGGTGAGCGCGCGGGCGTTGCGCCAGAAGCGGTCGAAGCCCGGCCCGCCGCCCCGGACGTCGGCGCCCGCCGTGCCGTCGACGAGTTCCAGGATGCGGGTGGTGATGTGGACGGCCGCCCGGCCGGTGACGGTCTCGGCCGCCGCCACGAGGACGGCGATGTCGGCGCGTTCCTCCAGGCCGAGCGACCACTCGGCGAGCAGTCCCCGGGCGAGGGCGTCCGTCGCCCGCTCCACCACGGCGGCGGCGGCGTGCGCGGCCGTCGCCAGCTCTCCGTAGGCGAGGAGGAGGTACGGGTCGTCCCCGGCGCCGTCCAGGACCGAGGGGTCTCCCTCGCGGTCGGCGGGGCCGGGGCCGGCCTGCCCGGCGCGGCTGATGTCCCGGGCCTCGGCGAGCGCCCCCTCGGCTATGCCGAGCCCCACCTGGACGAGGAGCAGCCGCAGGGCGAGCGGCGCGAGGGTGGTGAACGGCGCGACGGCGTGCTCGTCGTGCGGGAGGACCCCGAGGACGTGCCCGGGATCCACCGGGACGTGGTCGAAGGTGACGATGCCGGCCCCGGCCAGCCGCTGCCCGACCCGGTCCGTACCCGCGTCCGTGAAGACCCCCGGGTGGGCCGGGTCCACCAGGACGACGAGCAGGTCGCCGGTGCCGCCGGGCCGGGCGCCGACGACGAGCCGGTCGGCGACGGTCACGCCGGAGGCGAAGGCGCGGCGCCCGTCGAGGATCCAGCCGCCGCCGGGACCGTCGGCGGGGGTGAGCGTGAGCCCGGGGTCGGTCTCGGCGCGCGGCGGTTCGACGCCGCCGGCGAGCAGCCAGCGTTCCTCGGCCGTACAGACGTCGAGGGAGAGCGCGGGGGACGGCGCGTCGTCGGCGTCCTGTGCCGCGGGGCCGAAGAAGCGGCTGCTCCAGGACAGCGCGTAGTGGTGGGCGAGGAGTTCGCCGACGGAGCTGTCGGCGGCGGAGATCTCCCGTACGACCGCGCAGGCGGCCCGCCAGTCCGCGCCCCGCCGGGTCGGTCCCGGCGCGGTGAGGAGGGCGGGCAGGCCCGCCTCCTGGAGCCGCGCGACCTCGTCGAAGGGGGCCTTGCCCGCCCGGTCCCTGGCGAGGGCGTCGGCGGCCAGGTCGTCGGCCAGCTCGCGGGTGACGCGCGGCCAGATCTCGTCGTCGGCCGGCCGGTCGGCGGGCCGGCCGGGTGGTGCGGAGGCGGTGCGTATCGCTGGTCTCTTCGGCGATTTCCTCGGCGTACTCACGTCACCTCACCTGATCCCTAGTATCCCCACTGGAATAGTAGGGATACTGACAGAGGCGACCGCCTGGCCCCAAGGGGCGTCCACAGGCTGGACAGGCTCGTATCGGTGAGCGGGACCGTGTCAGGTTCGCGCAGGTGGTGGGAGGTCGACCCTGTACGGGTCAGGGGTTGGTCCACGCCTCCGGATCGTCCGCGAGCGCGACGATCTCCGGCGGGAGCTTCGCGGCCGCGAGTTCCGCGAGGGACACCCCGAGCACCCCGCGGACACTCGCCCGCAGCGCGATCCACAGCGTGAGCAGCGACTCGGCGGGCCCCGTGTACGACAGGTCCGGCGGCCGTTCCCCGCGTACGGAGACCAGCGGGCCGTCCACGCAGCGGATGACGTCCGCGACCGAGATCGTCTCGGCCGGCCGGGCCAGCCAGTACCCGCCGTTGCCGCCGCGCTGGCTCTGCACCAGGCCGCCCTTGCGCATGTCGCCGAGGATGCCCTCCAGGAACTTGTGCGAGATGTCCTGGTCCACCGCGATGGACTCGGCCTTCAGCGGCCCCGCGTCCTGGGCTGCGGCGAGCTGGAGGGCGGCCCGCACCGCGTAGTCGGCCCTGGCTGAAATGCGCATGCGCGCATTATTCCGCACGGACGTGACCGGATCCGCGCGCCTGTTCCGCGATCCGCGCGGCGGATCCGTGCGCCGGTTCCCCGGCCCGCGCGGCGGGTCCGGGCGGGCCCGTTCCGCCGGCCCGTTCCATGCCGTGAGACGAGCAGTACCGCACCCTTGACGTCACCCGTGACCCGCCGGACACTCATGGACGGGAAACCGAGCGAACAGGTAGGAAACCATGGGACGCACCGGCCGGAGGGACACCTCACCCGCCGCGCCCCTCCCGCGCTCGCTGCCCCTCACGTCCCGCAGGCACATCGATCTGCTGCGGGTCTGCAGCGCCGCGAGTCGCCCCGCCCGCCCGGGCGTCCGCCCGTCCGCCGAGGCCTGATCCGCCGGACCGGGGGCGCCCGCCGCGATCCGCCCGTCTCCTCTTTCCCGTACCTCTGCTGCCTCCGGGCCCCGCGCGGCCCCGCGTCACACCGTCGTGACCGGACCGCCGCCCGCCGCCCGACCCAGCACCGAGCACCCCCGAGGGAGAAGCATGTCCGTCGTCGTCCCGTCCTCGCTCCTGCCCGCCTCCGCCGTACCCCCCTTCCGGGGCCGGATCGGCCGCGACGCGTGCAGCGGCCACTACGCCGTGCCGCACCGCTACCGCCTGCACGTCGACCCGTCCGACCCCCGGTGTCTGAGCATCGCCCTCACCCACGGCCTCCTCGGACTCGACGACACGCTCCCGCTCACCGTGCTCCCCGACACCCCCGACACGCCCGACGGCGGGTACGCCGCGCTCCGCCCGCTGTACGAGGCGAGCGCCCACCTCTACACCGGTCCGGCCGCCGCACCCGTACTCAGCGACGGATGGACCGGACGGATCGTCAGCACCCACGTCCCCGACATCCTCCGGGACCTCGCCCTGCGCTTCCGGGGCGACGGCCCCGACCTGCTGCCCGAGGAGCACCGCGACGCCGTCGACGCGATCGCCGACCTGTGCGAGCGGAGCGTCAACCGGGCCGCCCAGCGCGCCGGCGAACTCGGCCTCGACGGCGAGTCCGCCCACCGCGACCCGCTCACCGTCCTCTTCGCCGCCCTCGGCTCCCTCGAACGCCGCCTCGCCCGCGGGCCGTACGTCCTCGGCGACGCGCCCACCGCCGCCGACGTGCACGTCTGGGTCACCCTCGTCCAGCTCGACACCGTGCACCGCTGGCACCTCGACGCCGCCGCCATGGAGCGGGTCGCCGGCCACCCCGCCCTGTGGGCCTACGCCCAGCGCCTCGCCGCCCGCCCCGAGTTCGCCCGCCACCTCGACATCGACGCCCTGCTGCGCCGCCACCGCGCCCACTGCCGCGGCCGCGAGGCCGCGGGCGCCGGGATACGCCTCGTCGACTGGACCACCGGGGCGCGCTGACGCGGTACCCGACGGCCGGGGAGTGCCGCATCGCGCCGACGTCTGCGTCAGCCGATGCGGTGTCCCGCCAGCGGCGCCGTGTCGTCGCCCGAGCCCGCGCGGACCCCGCGCAGAAACGCCTCCAGGGCCTCCAGCGAGCTCGCCGCCGGCTCCCACCCCAACTCCCGCCGGGCCCGCTCCGTGGCAAGCAGCGGCAGGTGCCGCAGGGCGTCGAAGAGCCCCGGGGAGGCCGGGGCGAGCCGCAGCCGCCAGGCCGCCGACAAGGCACCCCGTACCGCGCCGGCCGGCACCTTCACCGGGCGGGCGTGCAGCAGCTCGCCGAGCGTCGCGCCGTCGATCACCGGCTCCGCGGCCAGATTGAAGGCGCCCCGGACGTCCCGCAGGAGCGCCCTGCGGTAGGCGTCCGCCGCGTCCTCCGTGTGCAGGACCTGGAAGCGCAGCCCCTCGAACTCCGGGAGCAGCGGCAGCAGATCGGGCCGCACCAGCTGCCCCGGGAAGAACCGCCCGGCGAAGATCCGCCGCTGCCCGCTCGCCGACTCCTCCTTGAACAGGAACGCCGACCGCATCCGCACCACCCGGGTCAGCGGATGGTCCCGCTCGAAGGTGTCGAGGACCCGCTCCAGATAGGCCTTCTCCCGGGTGTACGCGGCGCCCGGCCAGCCGTGCGTCGGCCATGCCTCGGACACCGGGGCGCCGCCTTCGGGCCCGGGGGAGTAGGCCCCCACCGAGGAGGCGTGCACCAGGACCGGGACCCGCGCCGCCGCCACCGCGTCGAAGACGCGGACCGCGCCCAGGACGTTGGTCCGCCAGGTCTCCACCGGGTCGTGCGTCGGACCGAACCGCCAGGCCAGGTGCACCACCGCGTCCGCGTCCGCCACGTACTGCGCGAGCCGCGGCTCGTCCCCCTCCCGGGAGAGGTCGAGCTCGGCCCACTCCACCCCCGGGAGATCGAGTCCCGGCCTGCGCCGGGCGAGACCGAGGACCGAGCCGACGCCCGGATCGCGCGCCAGGATCCGGACCAGGCTCGTTCCCACGTTGCCGGTGGCGCCCGTGACGACGACGCGCGCAATCGTGCTCGGGTTCATGTCTCCGACCCTCCGCCATCGGCGGCGGAAGCGCACTCCGGCGGCCTCCCCGGGCACCCCCGCTCACAGAGCGTGTCCGTACGGTTCGCGGGCGCGGCCGACGACCGGGAATATGAAGCGACTCAGGAGACAGGAGAACGGCCATGCTGCTGCCCGACAGGAACACCGTCGAACGGCTGCTCCGGCACTTCCGCGTCCAGGAGCGGTCCGTGCTGGACAGGCCGGGCGACCTGTCGGCCCGCCGGCGCTTCGAGGACACGGCATACACCCTGTGCGTCCTCATGGGAGAACGCACCGCCCGGGAGGCCGTCCTCGCGGCCGAACGGTACGTGACCTCGGGAGGAGATCAGGAATCGAGAAGCGTCGTCATCGTGCCGCCACTAGCGTGACAGCCATGACCTTCGCCCCCGTGCTCGACGCGCTCGGCCACGGGCGCGAAGGATCAACGTCAGGTACCGCGCGAAGGCTGGAGAGACGATGAGCAAGGCCCCGAGGCCGGACGAGCGGGCGTCCGTCCCCCACGCCGCCGACCGACACGACCTGATCCGCGTGCACGGCGCGTGCGAGAACAACCTCAAGGACGTGAGCATCGAGATACCGAAGCGCCGTCTCACCGTCTTCACCGGCGTCTCCGGCTCGGGCAAGAGCTCCCTCGTGTTCGACACGATCGCCGCCGAGTCGCAGCGGCTGATCAACGAGACGTACAGCGCCTTCGTCCAGGGCTTCATGCCCACGCTCGCCCGGCCCGAGGTCGACGTCCTCGAAGGCCTGACGACCGCGATCATCGTCGACCAGCAGCGCCTCGGCGCCGACCCCCGCTCCACCGTCGGCACCGCCACCGACGTCAACGCCATGCTGCGGATCCTCTTCAGCCGCCTCGGCAAGCCGCACATCGGCCCGCCCAGCGCCTACGCCTTCAACGTGCCCTCGGTCCGGGCCAGCGGCGCCATCACCGTCGAGCGCGGCACCAGGAAGACCGAGCGGGCGACCTTCGAGCGCACCGGCGGCATGTGTCCGGGCTGCGAGGGCCGGGGCACCGTCTCCGACATCGACCTCACCCAGCTCTACGACGACTCCAAGTCGCTCGCCGAGGGCGCGCTCACCATCCCCGGCTACACCCCCGGCGGCTGGAACTACCGGCTCTACAGCGAGTCCGGCCTCGTCGACCAGGACAAGCCGATCCGCAAGTACACCAAGAAGGAACTCCAGAACTTCCTCCACCACGAGCCCGTCCGGATGAAGATCGCCGGGATCAACATGACCTACGAGGGTCTGATCCCGCGCATCCAGAAGTCCTTCCTGGCCAAGGACAAGGAGGGCATGCAGCCCCACATCCGCGCCTTCGTCGAGCGGGCCGTCACCTTCACCACCTGCCCCGACTGCGACGGCACCCGGCTCAGCGAGGGCGCCAGGGCCTCCAAGATCAAGAAGATCAGCATCGCCGACGCCTGCGCGATGCAGATCAGCGACCTCGCCGACTGGGTCCGCGCCCTCGACGAGCCTTCGGTGGCGCCGCTGCTCACCGCGCTCCAGCTGACCCTCGACTCGTTCGTGGAGATCGGCCTCGGCTATCTCTCCCTCGACCGGCCGTCGGGCACCCTGTCGGGCGGCGAGGCGCAGCGCGTCAAGATGATCCGCCACCTCGGCTCCTCGCTGACCGACGTCACGTATGTCTTCGACGAACCCACCATCGGCCTGCACCCGCACGACATCCAGCGGATGAACGACCTGCTGCTCCAGCTGCGCGACAAGGGCAACACCGTGCTCGTCGTCGAGCACAAGCCGGAGGCCATCGTCATCGCCGACCACGTCGTCGACCTCGGACCCGGCGCCGGTACGGCGGGCGGCACCGTCTGCTTCGAGGGCACCGTGGAGGGCCTGCGCTCCGCCGGCACCGTCACCGGCCGCCACCTCGACGACCGGGCCGCCGTCAAGGAGTCGGTGCGCACGCCCACCGGCGCCCTGGAGATCCGCGGCGCGTCCACGCACAACCTGCGCGACGTCGACGTCGACATCCCGCTCGGCGTGCTCACCGTCGTCACCGGGGTCGCCGGCTCCGGCAAGAGCTCGCTCGTGCACGGCTCGATCCCCGCCGGCGAGGAGGTGATCTCCGTCGACCAGGGCGCGATCCGCGGCTCCCGGCGCAGCAACCCCGCCACGTACACCGGGCTCCTCGACCCGATCCGCAAGGCCTTCGCCAAGGCCAACGGCGTGAAGCCGGCGCTGTTCAGCGCCAACTCCGAGGGCGCCTGCCCCACCTGCAACGGCGCGGGCGTCATCTACACCGACCTGGGGATGATGGCCGGCGTCTCCTCCACCTGCGAGGACTGCGAGGGCAAGCGGTTCCAGCCCTCGGTGCTCGAATACCTCCTCGGCGGCCGGGACATCAGCGAGGTCCTCGAGATGTCCGTGACCGAGGCCGAGGAGTTCTTCGCCACCGGCGAGGCCCACACCCCGGCCGCGCAGCGCATCCTCGCCCGGCTCGCCGACGTCGGACTCGGCTACCTGAGCCTCGGCCAGCCCCTCACCACCCTCTCCGGCGGCGAGCGGCAGCGGCTCAAGCTGGCCACGCACATGGGCGACAAGGGCGGCGTCTACGTCCTCGACGAGCCGACCACCGGCCTCCACCTCGCCGACGTCGAGCAGCTCCTCGGCCTCCTCGACCGGCTCGTGGACTCCGGCAAGTCGGTCATCGTCGTCGAGCACCACCAGGCGGTCATGGCGCACGCCGACTGGATCATCGACCTCGGCCCCGGCGCGGGCCACGACGGCGGAAAGATCGTCTTCGAGGGCACGCCCGCCGAACTCGTCGCGGCCCGCTCCACCCTGACCGGCGAGCACCTCGCGGAGTACGTCGGCGCCTGACCCGTCCGGCAGCGGCGGTCCGGGGCCTCGGCCACCGGGTCGCCGCTCAGTCCCGTGGGCGGGGAAACAGCGCCCGGGGCGCGTCCACGCAGGTGTCCCGTGAGGTGGGGCCGCCGAAGCGCAGCCGGTCGTACGCGGTGAACGCCGGCTCCAGGGCGTCGAGCGCGTCCACGCGCGCGTGGAGGCCGCCGCGCCACTCCGTCGAGGGATCCGCCCCGGCGGTCGCGAGACACGCGGTGATCTCCGCCGTCAGCTCCTCCTTGCGCCGGATGTTCGCCGGAGTCACCTCGTGCAGGCACACGTACCGGCCGCTCAGATACGCCGCCCACTCCTCCTCGCCCCGGACCGGGTCCTCCCAGTGCTCGGTGAACCACGCGCGCAGCAGGTCGGGACCGCCCGCCGCCTCCGCGAGCGCGAACAGATCGCGCGGCACCATCTCCGCGCCGTCCGACCGCAGATAGCCCGGCAGCGGCAGCAGACCCCCGAGCATCAGCCCCCGGACCTCGTCGGCGTCCCGGCCCAGCGCCGCGCACAGCGCCTCCAGCGGTACGAACTGGGCGGAGACGTACCTGTCGTCGGCGGCGGTCATCGGATGGTCGCCGTTCACCTCGCGGAACCGCTCGGCGATCCGTACGGCGGCGGGCGTACTGTCCGTCATCGGGTCACTCCTCGGGAAGACCGTCCGGGCCGGTCCCGAACGGTGTTCCCGCAGGCTAGGACCCGGATCGTGCGGCGCCCGCCGAACCGTCCCCGGCACGACCGGGGCCGGTGTCTCCCGTGGCACCGCACGACCGGCGGCCCTCGAAGCGAGGACCTCAGGCTTTGCGGGCCGTCCTGCGCCGCCAGCCCCACAGGGCGAGCGCGGCGGCGCAGGCCGAGCCCACCAGGGCCAGCGGAAGCCCGGCCGACGGGTTCGAGGCCTCCGCCTCCGGAGCCTTCTTCCCGGGCGCGGCCAGCGCCTGCGCCCCCAGCCCGGCGCCCGCCGGGGGCGCCACCGGCGCCGCCTTCGTGCCGTGCCCGTCACGGGTCACCGACACGGCCCGCGTGCCCGCGTCGGCCGCCGCCTCGGCCCGAGCCGGTGCGAGGGAGCCCACCGGCTGCACCCGTCCCGCCGCCTCGAAGCCCCAGTCGAGCAGCTCCCGCGCCTCCTCGTACACGGCGAACCCGCCGCCCTCCTGAGGGTTCATCACCGAGACGACGAGCGTCCGGTCGCCGCGCCGGGCCGCCGAGATCAGGGTGTTGCCCGCGTTGCTCGTGTAGCCGTTCTTGATCCCCAGGATCCCCGGGTAGCGCTCCACGCCGTTCTCGCCCGTCAGGAGCCGGTTGGTGTTGGCGATGCCGTACGACCAGGAGCCCGCCGGGAAGTCCGCGTACCGCGTCGAGCAGTACCGGGCGAACTCCGGATCCTGGAGCCCCGTCCGGCCGAACACCGCCAGGTCGTACGCGGAGGACACCTGGCCGGGGGAGTCGTAGCCGTCGGGGGAGACCACGTGGGTGTCCTCGGCGCCCAGGGAGCGGGCCTTCTCCTGCATCTGCCGGGTCATCGACTCCCAGCCGCCGTTCATCTCCGCCAGGACGTGCACGGCGTCGTTCCCCGAACTGAGGAAGACCCCGTTCCACAGGTCCGAGACCTTGTACGTGTACCCCTCCTTCACGCCGACCAGGCTGCTCCCGGCCCCGATGCCGGTCAGCTCGGAATCGGCCACGGTGTGCAGCTCGGAGGGCTTGTGGTGGGGGAGCGCGGTGAGCGCGAACAGGGCCTTGAGGGTGCTGGCCGGAGGCAGCTTCCGGTGCGCGTTCCGCGCGGCGAGCACCTCGCCCGAGGAGGCGTCCGCCACCACCCACGACAGGGCGGACACCGAGGGCACGGAGGGCGCGCCCGGCAGCCGCTGCACCTGCGTGCCCTTCCGGTCGAGCCGCGCCCGGTCGACGTACTGGCGCGCGGGCGGGGTGGGCTCCCCGACCGAGGTCGCCACGTGGGAGACAGGAGTGGCGGGAGAGGCGGCGGCCGCCGGAACGGGCAGCACGAACAGCAGCGCCGCGGAACCGGCGGCGGCATGACGGACAGCTGACGTGACGATCATTCAGCCACCGTAGGAAGGAGGCGCGGACCCCGCAGATCGGAGTGCGCCGACCGGGGTAGCGGGTGTGGCGTACGGCGGCGCGTCGTGCGTCCGCCCGGGTGGTCCCGACCCCGTCGAGGGGACCGGAACCGCTGTCGGTGCGCAGGGCATCCTTGTGACGTGCCCTCATACCCGCATCAGAGCAACGCCGTTCCGGACGGGACGCCCACGGCCGCCCCCGCCGAACCGGCGGCCCGGCCCGTGCCCGCCCCCGCCGGCCCGTTCGGCGCGCCCGCGCCGCGGATCGAGCGGCAGTCCCGCACCGCCCCCGCCGGGCACATGATCGTGTGCGGCGACGACGCCCTCGCCCACCGCCTCGCGCGCGAGCTCCACGAGGTGTACGGGGAGCAGGTCACCCTCCTGGTGCCGGCGCTGCCCGACGCGCCCCGCACACCCGCCGGCCGCGCCGGCCGGGCACTCGCCCTCTTCGGGCGGGTGACCGCCGCCGTCACCCGCACCACCGGCGCCGGAGCCGCGCCCGGAACCCCGGAGGACGGCGCCGATCCGACCGGCACCCTGCGGGTCGTCGAGGCTGCGGAGACGGACGACCGGGCCCTGAGGGACGCCGGTGCGGAACGCGCCGCCGCCCTCGCCCTCGTCCACGAGGACGACGAGACGAACATCCGGGCCGCGCTCACCGCCCGCCGCCTCAACCCCCGGCTCCGCCTCGTGATCCGCCTCTACAACCGCAAGCTCGGCCAGCACCTCGAAACGCTCCTCGACCAGGCCGCGGCCGTCGCCGAACCCGGTCTCGACCCCGAGAAGCTCGACGCCGCCACCACGGTCCTGTCCGACGTCGACACCGCCGCCCCCGGCCTGGCCGCGGCCGCCGTCGCGGGCACCAGCAAGGTGGTCCAGGCCGGGGGACTGCTGCTGCACGCCGTCGACCGGCCGCCCGTCGCGGGCCAGGCACCCGACCCCGGGCTCTGCACCCTCGCCCTGCTCTCCGCCACCGCCGGCGACCCGGCCGGCTGCGAGGGCTCCGAGCGCAGCGGCGACGCGGGCCCCCGCCTCCTGCCGGACGACCGGACGGTGGCCGCCGCCACCGGGCGCGCCGCCGTCACCCTCGAGGCGGTCACCCCAGCCGGCCCGGCCCTGCCGGCGGCCCGCCTCGCGGCCTCCGCGCTGCCCGTCGCCTCTCTCTTCTCCCGCCGCCTGCGCTGGTCCCTCGCGGGCGCCGTCGCCGCCGTCCTGGCGCTCGCTCTCGCGTCCACCTTCACCACCGGCGACCACCCCCTGCACGCCGCCTATCTGACGCTCCTCGACATCTTCGCCATCGGGGACCCCGCCGTCGGGGAGCCGACCAGCCGCCAGCTGCTCCAGATCCTCGCCGGGTTCGTCGGCCTCCTCCTGCTGCCGGTGATCGTCGCCGCCCTCCTCGAAGGCCTCGGCACCTTCCGCACCGCGACCACCCTGCGCCGCCCGCCGCGCGGACTCTCCGGCCACGTCGTCCTCCTCGGGCTCGGCAAGGTCGGCACCCGCGTCCTCGCCCGGCTCCGCAGACTGAACATCCCGGTGGTGTGCGTCGAATCCGACCCGGAGGCCCGGGGCATCGCCGTCGCCCGCCGGCTGCGCGTCCCCACCGTCATCGGCGACGTCACCGAGGAGGGCGTCCTGGAGGCGGCCCGCATCCACCGTGCCCACGCGCTCCTCGCCCTGACCAGTGTCGACATCACCAATCTGGAGGCCGCGCTCTCCGCCCGCTCCGTCACCCCCGACCTGAGGGTCGTGCTGCGGCTGTACGACGACGACTTCGCCACCGCCGTCTTCCGCACCCTGCGGACCGCCCACCCCGGGGCCCTCACCCGCAGCCGCAGCGTCTCCCACCTCGCCGCACCGGCCTTCGCGGGCGCCATGATGGGCCGCCAGGTCCTGGGCGCCGTGCCCGTCGAGCGCCGGGTCCTCCTCTTCGCCGCCGTGGACGTCGCGGACCACCCGCTCCTGGACGGCCGGACGGTCGCCGAGGCCTTCCGTCCCGGCGCCTGGCGGGTCGTCGCCCTCGACGGACGCGCCGCCGGCTCCGGCGAGGGCCCGCGCCTCCGGCCGGAGCGGCGTCTCGGCGTGGGGGACCGGGTGGTGGTGGCCGCCACCCGCCGGGGCCTGGCCGAACTCCTCGGCCGCGGCGGCCGGGACGAGCACAGCGCGCCGGACAACTCCGTACGAACGGAGCGGGGTTGACCGTAGGATCTGACCGCTCACGTGCCGAAACGACACTCAACGGCCCTCGACGGCCCGCGATGACGCGCACCAGCCGCACGTGCCCGCACCGGTCCGCATCCGCAGTGAGGAGTCCCTTCCTTGAACACACCGCCCACCACCCCGGCCGCCGGCCGCCCGCCGTACCGCATGGACCCGGCGGGCGGCTGCCCGCACGCGGCGAACGCCCGGCTGCTCGCCGAGGGCGCCGTGGCTCCCGTGGTGCTGCCCGGCGAGATCGAGGGCATGGCGGTGCTCGGCCACGACGCGCTGCGCGACTTCCTCTCCCACCCCGACGTCGCCAAGAGCCCCCAGCACTTCACCGCCCTCGCCGAGGGCCGCATACCCGAGGGCTGGCCGCTGCGGACCTTCGCCACCGTCCCCGGCATGATGACCGCCGACGGAGCCGACCACCGCCGACTGCGCACCCTGGTCAGCAGCGCCTTCACCGCCCGCCGGGTCGAGGAGCTCCGCCCGCGCGTCGAGACGGTCACCGCGGGACTGCTCGACGGACTCGCGGAGGCCGCCCGCGCAGGCGACGGCGTCGCCGATCTCCGCCGCCACTACGCGCTGCCCCTGCCGCTCGGCGTCATCTGCGAACTCTTCGGCGTCGACCCGGCCCACCAGGACCGGCTGCACCACCTCTCCAGCCTGGTCGTCGCCACCGACACCGAGCCCGCGCGGGCCGTCGCCGCCAACCGCGAACTCGTCGAGCTCCTGGGCTCGATCGCCGCCGCCAAGGCCGCCGCCCCCGGCGACGACCTCACCAGCGCCCTCATCGCGGCCCGCGACGAGGGCGGCGACCGGCTCAGCCAGCCCGAGCTCATCGGCACCCTGCTCCTGATGATCGTCGCGGGCCACGAGACCACCCTGAACCTCGTCACCAACGCGGTCCGTGCGCTCTGCGCCCACCGCGACCAGCTCGCCCTCGTCACCGAGGGCCGCGCCGACTGGGCCGACGTGGTGGAGGAGACCCTCCGCTGGGACAGCCCGGTCAGCTACTTCCCGTTCCGCTACCCCACCCGCGATCTGACCGTCGACGGCACGGTCATCCCGAAGGGCACGCCGGTCCTCGCCGGATACTCGGCGGCGGGCCGTGACACCAAGGCCCACGGCCCGGACGCGGACCGCTTCGACATCACCCGCGCCGCGACGGTCAAGCACCTCTCCCTCGGCCACGGCCCCCACTACTGCCTGGGCGCCCCACTCGCCCGGATGGAGGCCGCGATCGCCCTGGAGACGCTGTTCACCCGCTTCCCCGACCTGGACCTGGCCGTCCCGGAGACCGAGCTGACCCGCCACTCCGGCTTCGTCGGCAACAGCGTCCGGGCCCTGCCCGTCCGCCCGGGCGTCTGACGACGCACCGGGCCGGCCACGGCCGGGGCCCCCGCCCCGGCCGTGACGGGCGTCCCGCGTCAACCGGTGCGCCCCCAGACGGTCGCGGGGGAGGCCCGCAGGGAGGAGACGAGGCGCAGCAGCCGGTCCTCGTTCCCGGCGAGACCCGCGGCGCGGAGCGCCTCGTCCGCCTCCGCCATCGGATGGGTGAGCATCACCCCGGCGTACGGGGCGAGCTGCGGGTCGGTCAGCACGGCCTGAGTGGATTCGAGCAGCCGCAGGTACGCCTGGGCGGCCGCGCGCTCGCTGGCGGTGATCGTGGTCATGTCGGGCTCCCTCTCGACAGTTCGGCGCTCACCACCCTCTCCTACGGGTCTGACAATCGGGCTCAGGCCCGCCCGTCGAGGTGTTCCGCCAGCCGCTCCAGGAAGACCCGCTGTCCGGAGACGAGCAGCGGAGCGGCGGCCTCCGGGGCGAACCAGCCCGCCCGGTCGATCTCCGGGAACTCCTCCCGGATCCCGGACCGGGGCGGCCATTCCATGACGAAGGTCCCCGGCACCACCCCGGCGGGGTCGAGATCGCCCTCGACGGCCCACACGGTGACGAGCTTTCCGTTCCGCTGGCGGGACTCGCCGAGCGCGAACCACTCGCCGTCGGGGGCCGGGAGGCCCAGCTCCTCCTGGAACTCACGGGCGGCCGCGGCCTCGGGGGCCTCGTCCGGTTCGTACTCCCCCTTGGGGATCGACCAGGCCGACTCCTCGCGGGACGCCCAGAAGGGCCCGCCCATGTGACCGATGAGAACCTCGACGCCACCGTCCGTCGTACGGCGGAAGACCAGAAGACCCGCGCTGCGTTTGTCCGACATGCGACCAGTCTGTCCGAAGCACCCGGCCGACGCAGCCATCACCCCATGGCGGTGATCAGCACACCCGCCGACGTCGCCTACGGCTCGTACAGCGGCAGGAAGTGGATGACTGCCTGCTCGTAGGGGTGGGCATCGAGGACAGCCTGGCGGACGGCGCCGGCCTGATCCGCGTCACAGACGGATTCGATCCGGCACTCTTCGCTGTGCTGGACGACGCCCACCTCACCGTCGTACGGCTGCGCGCCGGGCAGGGCCTGCCAGTTGCCGGTCACCTTCCAGACGCTGGAGCACCGCGCGTACTCGCCCACCCGTCCTGCACCGGCCGTGTGGAGAGCCTCGATCACAGCGTCGGCATGACTCTCCGGAACGGATATCTCGATCTTCAGGCGCGTCATTCCTGGACCCTAGCAACGCGTGCACCCGGCACGTTCACCACAGGCCCTCCTCCTCCGCGGCGACGGTCACCGGGCCGCCCGCGAGGTCCACGTCCCCCGTCCACCGTGCCCCGAGCCGTACCGAACGCCAGGGGACGAGCGTCCCGCTCAACCGCTCCCGCCGCAGCGGGACGCCGTTCTGGGCGACGGTCAGGACCGGGCGCACGAGCCGCCGCTCCGGACGGACGAGCAAGGGGGCGGCCTCCGGGCCGAGGAGACCGGGCGTCACCCAGCGCAGCGGGGCCGACGCCGCCACGGGCACCCCGGCACCCGGCCAGGGACGGCCGCCGAGCCGTTCGAGCACCGATTCCGCCGCCGCCCGCCCCTCGGCGGCGGCCACGAGCGCGGGCTCCACCCCGCGCAGCAGATTGCCGACCGCGAAGACCCCGGGCTCGGAGGTGCGGAAGCCGTGGTCCGTCACGGGGCCCCGGGTGGCCGGGGCGAGGGCGAGGCCACGGGCACGGACGAGCTCGTGGTCGGGGATCCAGTCGCCGGTGAAGACCACCGTGTCGCACCGCAGCACCGCCGTCCGCCCGTCGGGGCCCCGCACCGCGACCCCGGTGAGCCGGCCACGTCCGAGCAGCTCCGCGACGACCGTGCCGGTGAGAACCGGGACCCTCGCGAACGCCACCGCGGCGGACGGGAGTCCCGTGACGACGGCCGCCACCTCCACCCCGGCCGCACGCAGCGTCCGGACCGCGCCCCGGGCCACCGGGTCGCCGCCGACGACCACCGCCCGCCGTCCGATGCGCTCCCCGCGCGACCCGAACCGCTGCACGGTCCTCTGGAGTTCGCCCGTGGTCAGCACCCCGGCGGGGCGGGTGCCCGGGACGAGCCGGGCGCTGCGGGGCCGTTCCCGGGCCCCCGTCGCGAGGACCACCGCCCGGGCCCGGACGCGTTCGAGACCGGTCGGGGCGGTGACCTCCAGGGTGAGGGGCCCGGCCCAGCCGGTGGCCGAGACGCCGGTACGGACGACCGCCCCCGCCCGCAGTGCCTCCCGCACCGCGCGCCGGGCGTATGCCGGGCCGTCCAGGGCGCGCCCCCGTGCGTCCGCGCCGAATCCCGGCCGGACGCAGTGGCGTGGTACCCCGCCCGCCGCGGCCTCCCGCTCCAGGACCTCGACGCGGCCCGCTCCCGCCGCCGCGAGCCGGGCGGCCGCGGCGAGCCCGGCGGGCCCCGCGCCCACGACGAGGACGTCGACCGTACGGTTCACCGTGCTCCCTCTCCGTACGGCCCCTGCTCGGGCGGCCGTTCCTCGAACAGCGCCCGCACCTCCGCGCCGCAGTGGTTCCCCTGGCAGCGGCCGCCCCGGGCGCGTGTCCTGCGCCGGAGCCCGTCGAGGCCGCCGGGCGGGATCGTCGAGGCGAGCGCGGCCCGGATCTCCCCCCGGGTGACCCGCTCGCAGTGACAGACGATCGACCCGAACTCCGGGTCGCGTGCGATGAGTTCGGCGTCGCGGTACGGGCGGGGGAAGGCCTCGCCGAGGTTCGGCATGCGGACCGGGGCGAGCGGACGGGCCGGACCCGGTTCGAGCCCGCAGTCCGCGAGGAGGCCGAGCACGTGCTCGGCGATGGCCAGGGAGGCGGTGAGCCCGGTGGAGCGGATCCCGCCCACCGTCACGTACCGCAGGCCCGGGTGGGCGGCGATCCGGTAGTCCTCCTGACCGGTGGCCGCCCGCAGCCCCGCGTAGACGGCGGTGACCTCCTCGTCGAGCAGCGCGGGGAGGATCCGGCCGCCCTGCTCGCGCAGCCCGGCGAGACCGTCCGCCGTCGTGCCCGTGGCGGTCTTGTCGTCCAGGTCCTCGGCGGTGGGCCCGAGCATGACGTTCCCGTACACCGTCGGCGAGATGAGCACGCCCTTGCCGAGCGGCCCGGGCACCGGCAGCAGGATGTGCCGGACCAGGTCGCGGGCGAACTTGTCGAAGACGAGCAGCTGACCCCGGCGCGGGGTGACGGTGAAGTCCTCCCGGCCGACGAGCGCGTCGAACGCGTCCGCGTGGAGACCGCAGGCGTTGACGAGGAGGCGGGTCCTGAGCACCCCGCGCCGGGTCACGAGCCGGTGGTACGGCTCGCCCGGACGCACCTTCTCCACCCGGCAGTTCAGATACAGGTCGACGCCGGAGCGGACGGCCTGCGTGGCGTACGCGAGGGTGGTTGTCCAGGGACAGATCACCGACTCGCCCGGCACTTCGAGCCCGCCCAGGGCACCGGGGCCCAGGTGCGGTTCGCGCGCGGCCAGTTCGGCGTGCGAGAGGAGACGGGTGGTGCGGTGGCCGTTGCGCTCGGCCTTCTCCGCGAGGCGGGGGAGCGTCGCTCGCTGCTCCTCGTTCCAGGCGACGAGCAGCGCGCCCAGCGGCTCCACGGGGATGCCGGCCTCGCGCGCGTACGCGTTGAGCAGCCGGTGCCCCTCGCGCACGAGGCGGGCTTCGAGGGTGCCGGGCGCGGCGTCGAAACCGGTGTGCAGGATGGCGGTGTTGGCCTTGGAGGTGCCGTCGCCGACGTCGTTCGCCGCCTCCACGAGCGCGGTCCGCAACGGGTGACGGGCCAGGGCGCGGGCGATCGCGGAGCCGACGACCCCCGCGCCGACGACCACGACGTCGTACTCCGCGGCCTCCCCGGCGGGCACGGGCCCGGTCCGCGTGACGGTCATACGGCCCCGCCGCCGGTGCCGTCTCCCGCACCGGCCGCGCCCGCCGACCGCTCCACCAGGGCCGACACCTCCGAACGGAAGCGTCCCAGGCGCTCCGCCGCCTCGTCGGACGAGATCCGCGGCTCGTACACGGCCGAGGGCTTCCACTCCGGTACGGCCTCGCGGAGCGTGAGCCCCGGCTGGTGTCCGAGCCGGGCGGCCGCGCCGACCCCGAGCGCCGTGGCGTCGGGCAACGAGGCGACCTCGACGGGGAGTTGCAGCAGATCGGCCTGGGTCTGCATGAGCAGGGCCGAGCGGGTCAGACCGCCGTCGGCCCGCAGCGCGGTCAGCGGCGCGCCCCGGTCCGAGGCGGCGGCCGCGGCCAGCTCCACCACCTGGGCGCAGACGCCCTCGCACAGGGCGCGCACCAGATGGCCGGGGCCCGTGTCGAGGCCGAGTCCGGTGAGCGAGCCGCGTACGTCCCCGCGCCACCACGGTGCGGCGAGCCCCGCGAACGCGGGGACGAAGGTGACGCCGCCGGCGTCCGGCACGCGTCCGCCGACCGCGTCGAGCTCCCCGGCCCCGGCGATCACGCCGAGGTCGGTGAGCCAGCGCACGGCCGAGGCGACCGTGTACACCTGGCCGTCGAGGCAGTGGGTGACGCGCCCGCCGAGCCGCCAGGCCACACAGCTCACCAGGCCGGAGGCGGCGCGCCGGGGCTCGGGGCCGGTCTGCGCGAGGAGGAAGGCGCCGGTGCCGTAGGTGCACTTGGCGGCGGTGGGGTCGTCCGCGCTCTGGGTGAGCAGCGCCGCCTGCTGGTCCACCATGAGCCCGGTGAGCGGCAGCGCGGGGCCGAACGCGGTCGTGGTGCCGACCGGGGTGTCGCAGTCCACGACCCGGGGGAGTGCCTCGCCGCCGAGTCCGTACAGGTCGAGGGCGGTCTGGGACCAGGCGACCGTGTCGAGGTCGAGGAGGCCGGTCCGGCCGGCGGTGGCCGCGTCCGTGACGAACGCGCCGGTGAGCCGGTGGACGAGCCAGGCGTCACTGGTGGTGACCACGCCGGCGCCGGTGGCGTGGCGGCGGATCCAGGCCATCTTGGGCGCCGCGAAGTACGGGTCCAGCGGAAGCCCGCTGATGCGGCGCAGTTCCTCGGCGTGGGCGTCGAGACCGGCGCAGACGGAGGCGGCCCTGCGGTCCTGCCAGACGAGGGCGTCGGTGAGCGGTTCCCCGGTGGCGGGGTCCCAGGCGAGCACGGTCTCGCCCTGGTTGGCGAGACCCACGGCGACGACGCGCGTGTCCGCCTCGGCGAGCGCCGCCCGCCCGGCGGCGACCACCGAGTCGTACAGCTCACGCGGGTCGACCTCGACCAGGCCGCCGGGGAGATGGCGGGGCCGGACGGGGGCCGTTCCGGTGCCGAGGACTCCGCGCTCGGGGCAGAGGACGAGGGCCTTCGTGCCGGACGTGCCCTGGTCGACGGCGAGTACCGCTCCGCCCGTCATCCCGCTGCTCCCGTCGCTCGACCGCTCCGTGATCATCCGATCACCGAAAAGGGTCAGGGTGCCGCCGCCCGGGCCCTTCGTCAAGCCTCGGCGGCCGAGCACGTCAGGTCGCCCGTCGTACCTGACAGTAAGTCAAATTCAGTCGTTGGCCTAATAGTTACTGTCAAAAAAGAAAGTGGACCGGTCGCGTCCAGAGCCCTCTATAGTGATCGCCGATCAACGGCCGGGACGCCCGCCGGGGGACTGACCACCCCCTCCATCCACCGAGGACCCATGTCATCCACAGCACCCCCCACCCCCTGATGGCCGGACACGGATTCCGGCCCGTCTACCACCCCGCCGGCCACGACCACGCCCTGCGCAACGCCGTCCAGGACTTACGCACCGGCCGCTGGGTGTCCATGGCCCGGCTGCTCGACGAGACCGCCGACTGGGAGGCGTGGACCCGGCGCACCCAGGTCCTCGCCGCCGTCGCCGCGGGCAGCGACGTCGTCCCCATCTGGCAGGCCGAGCAGCCCGAGAGCCTCGCCGCCACCGTGATGCACAGCCGGGTCGCCGTCGAGCGCGCCGTCCGCGCCCACCGCGCCGGCCACGCCCGTACCCGCGAGCTCTGGCAGGAGGCCTGGACCGCCTGCCGCGACGCCTCCGAGCGGTCGCCCGCCGACCCCGTGCCCTGGGTCGGGCTGCTCGCCCTCGCCGCCCTCGACGGACGCCAGCGCATGGCCGAGCACCGGCAGACCCCGCCGGCGCCCATGCTGCCGCCCGGCCCCTGGGGCCTGCTCGCCGAGGTGGAGAAGCGCGACCCGCACAACCGCGAGGCCCACCACCGCATGCTCCAGTTCGTCTACGCCCGGCGCTCCGGCCCTCTCTCCGAGGCCGTCAACTACTCGTACTGGGCCGCCAGTTCGGCGCCCGTCGGCTCCGCCCTGCACGCCCTCCCGCTCTATGTCCGCGTCGAGCGCTACCGGCGCGAGCGCGGCCACGAGCGTGCCCTCGACCTCCACTGGGTCGCCGAGGACGCATTACGCGACGCGCAGCGCGCCCTGGACACCTGGTTCCTCTTCTGCGCCACCGACGAGGCCTCGCTGCTCGACCTCAACCACCTGGCGCACGCCCTCTTCGGCGCCCTCCGCTTCGCCGACGCCGCCCGGGTCTTCGAGGCCCTCGGCCCGTACTACACGACCCTCCCCTGGGCCTACCGCACCGCTCACCCGGACGACCGCGCCCTCGCCGAGGAGGTCTTCCTGCGCGCCCGCGCCCGCTGTCTCAGCGGCTGACGCGCCACCGCGCCCCCGGCGCCCCCTGCTTCCACCCCCCACCCCCGCTCCCCCCGTCCCCCGGAGGTCCCCCATGTCCCGCACCGAAGCCCCGATCGACGCGACCCGCAAGCCACCGTCCCAGGACGAGGAGGCGAGACTGAGAGAGCTCGGCTACCAGCCCGTCCTCGCCCGCCGCATGGACGGCTTCGGCAACTTCGCGATCAGCTTCTCGGTCATCTCCGTCCTCTCCGGCTGCATGACCCTCTACGGCTTCGGCATGGGCACCGGCGGCCCCTCCGTGATGCTGTGGGGCTGGATCGGCGTCGGCCTCTTCGTCCTGTGCGTGGGCCTCGCCCTCGCCGAGGTCACCAGCGCCTACCCGACCTCCGGCGCTCTCTACTACATGGCGGACAGGCTCGGCGGGCGCCGCTGGGGCTGGTACACCGGCTGGCTGAATCTGCTCGGCCTGCTCGGTGCGATCGCGGGCATCGACTACGGCGCGGCCCTCTTCACCGGAGCCTTCCTCAACCTCCAGTGGGGCTTCGTGCCCACCCCGGGCTCCACCTTCCTCATCTTCCTCGCGATCCTGCTGCTCCACGCCGGACTCAACCTCTTCGGCGTGCGGCTCGTCAGCGTCCTCAACTCCGTCAGCGTCTGGTGGCACCTGGTCGGCGTCGCGGTCATCGTCGGCGCGCTCGCCTTCGTCCCCGACCGGCACCAGTCCGTCGAGTTCGTGTTCACGAAGTTCGTCAACGACACCGGCTGGACCAACCCGCTCTACGTCGCCGCGATCGGCCTGCTCCTCGCCCAGTACACCTTCTCCGGCTACGACGCCTCGGCCCACCTCTCCGAGGAGACCTCCAACGCCTCCGTCACCGCCGCCAAGGGCATCGTCCGGTCCATCTGGGCCTCCTGGCTCGCCGGCTTCGCGCTCCTGGCCGGACTCACCTTCGCCATCCAGGACTACGCGGGCACGCAGAACAGCGCCACCGGCGTCCCGCCCGCCCAGATCTTCCTGGACGCGCTCGGCACCCGCGGCGCCGCCGTCCTGCTGCTCGTGGTGATCGTCGCCCAGCTCTTCTGCGGCAACGCCGAGGTGGCCGCCGCGAGCCGCATGGTCTTCGCCTTCAGCCGCGACAACGCCCTTCCCGGCTCCTCGCTCTGGCGGAAGGTCAGCGGCAGCACCCAGACCCCCGTCCCCGCGGTCTGGCTGGCGGTCGTCGTGGCCGCGCTGCTCGCCGTCCCCTCGCTGTACTCGGCCACGGCCTACGGCGCCGTCACCGCGATCAACGTCATTGGCATCACCCCCGCGTACGCCATCCCGGTCTACCTGCGGCTGCGCGCCGGGAACCGTTTCGTGCCCGGCCCGTGGAGCCTCGGCCGCTGGAGCAGGCCGATCGGCTGGATCGCCGTCGTCTGGGTGGCGTTCGTGACCGTCCTCTTCTGCCTGCCGCAGAAGTCCCCGGTGAACGTCGACACCATGAACTACGCCGCCATCGCGCTCGCCGTCGTGCTCGTCCTCGCCAGCGTCTGGTGGTACGTCGCCCGCCGCTCGTACGGCACGCCGACCGCGTACGGAAGCGCCCGCGAGGAGGCGGAGATCTCCGAGGGCATCATCTGACGGCGGAACCCGGCTCCTGCCCCCTTGCCGGTCGGGAGCCGGGTTCCGCCCTCAGGCGCTGAACTCGTAGGTCCAGGCGGCCGATTGGGCCGAGAAGTCGATGTCGGTGATCTCCAGGGCGTGCCCGTGCTGGTCGCTGACCACCCGGTGGACGATCAGCCGGGCCGTACCGCCCTCCGCCGCCGTGGCCGGGCCGGGCGGGACGCCGACCGACTCCCGGTGGGTGATCCGCAGCCCCGCCTGGTGCATCCAGTGGTAGAGGAGCCGCAGATCCGGCTGTTGGCGGCAGTCCCTGCCCCGCCGGTAGCGGGAGAGCTGCGGGATCTCGGCGAGGGCCGGCCGGGAGAACCACGACACCGCCCGCTGGAGCGCCGCCCCGTGCGGCCCGAGCACCGTGTGCCGGTGGACGAGCGTCGGCTCGCCGGGAGTGAGCAGGAGCCGGGCCGCCAGGGGAGTGGGCGGCGGCTCCCAGGTGAGCGAGGCCCGCACCAGTGCCTCGGCCGCCCGTGGACCCCCGGGGAACGTCGGCCGACGGGCCGTGAGGGCGGGCGCGGCCGGCTCGGGCGCGGTCTCGGCGGCGGCGAAGGTGCCGCGCCGGTCGGTGACCACGAGCCGCTCCTCCCTGAGGAGTTGGAGCGCGCTGCGGACGGTCTGCCGGTTGACGTGGTAGCGCTGGGAGAGCGTTCGCTCCGAAGGGAGCCGGCTGCCGGGGGAGATGAGCCGCTGGGTGAGGTCCTCACGCAGGGCGGCGGCGACCCGGAGATAGAGCGGCACGTCCGCCACCGTCTCGGAATCGGGCTCGGCCATGATCAACCCTCTCTTTGCTCAGCGTGACAGCATGGTTCGGGTGGGTGATCAATTCCTATCATTGGTCTAAACCATTTTGCCAGACCGGTCCGGCAGAGTGGCCGAAACGTGTGGCGGGCCGTGTAATGAGGTTCCAGGTGACCGGTCCGAGAGCATCTCGGCGGGAGAAGGCGGGTGAGGCCGGATGACGACAGAGTCGGAGCGCGCCGCGCGGGGCAAGGCGGCCCGGAAGAGCGTCCCCCGAGCCACCCACGGCCGCTGGATACCCCGATCACAGCGCCCCGACCCGCTGGTGGTCCTGGAGCGCGAGTCCCTGGACCGGCTGCCGGACCTCGTCCCCCTCCGCTACGCCAGGATGGCGGTCTCCCCCTTCGCCTTCCTGCGCGGCGCCGCCGGCGTCATGGCCGCCGACCTCGGCGCCGAGCGCCACACCGGGCTCACCGTGCAGCTGTGCGGCGACGCCCACCTGCTCAACTTCGGGGTGTACGCCTCACCCGAACGGTCGCTCCTCTTCGACGTGAACGACTTCGACGAGACCCTCCCCGGCCCCTTCGAGTGGGACGTGAAGAGACTCGCCGCCAGCGTCACCGTCGCAGCCCTCCAGAACGGCAGCGCGAAGCCCAAGGCGCACCGCGCCGCGCTCGTCGCCGTCGAGTCGTACCGCACGACCATGCGTCGCCTCGCCGGCCTCGGCGAGCTCGCCGTCTGGTACGAACGGATCGCCGCCGACGACATCCTCCGCGTGGTACGCGGCGAGGACCGCGCCCGCCTCACCAAACGGCTCGCCGGCGCCCGCCGCCGCACCAGCCTCCAGGCCCTCGCCAAGCTCACCGAGAGGGACGAGGCCGGCGACCGGCACATCGTCGACGACCCGCCGCTCCTCGAACGCGCCACGGACGTCGACCGGATCACCATCGGCAAGATCTTCAGCGACTACCGCAGCTCCCTCGCCGAGGAGCGCCGCGTCCTCCTCGACCGCTACCACTTCGTGGACGCGGCCCGGAAGGTCGTCGGCGTCGGCAGCGTCGGCACCCGCTGCTTCATCGTCCTCCTCGAAGGCCGGGACGACGGCGACCCGCTCATGCTCCAGATCAAGGAGGCCGGCCGCTCCGTCCTGGAGCCGTACCTGACGCCGAGCGCCTACCCCCACCAGGGCCACCGCGTCGTCTCCGGCCAGCGGCTCACCCAGGCCGCCAGCGACATCTTCCTCGGCTGGATGACCGGACCCGAGCAGCGCCACTTCTACTGGCGGCAGCTGCGCGACATGAAGGGCTCCGCCGAGGTGGAGACGATGTCACCGGCCACCCTGCGGGACTACGCGCAGCTCTGCGGCCGCGCCCTGGCCCGCGCCCACGCCCGCTCGGGCGACCGCATCGCCATCGCCGCCTACCTCGGATCCGCGGACGTCTTCGACCACGCCGTGGCCGACTTCGCCCTGTCCTACGCGGGGCAGAACGCCGACGACTACGCGGCCCTCGGCGCGGCCATCGCCTCGGGCATGGTGACGGCGGCCCCGGGCGCCTGAACTGCTCCGAGTGGAGCTCACGAGTGGTGGGGGTCCCACCACGACCGCAGGCTGACAGGCACAGTGCCCCCACGAACCATGAGGTGGCGGGCTGAGCCACGCGGTGTCGTCCCGGTCGGGACGGCCGTGGTCCACAGAGAGACCGATCACATGACGGAAGAAGGCACCGTACGAGCGCGCGCCCGGCGCCCGTACGGCAGACGACGATCCCCAGGCGCGCGCACGGGCCTCGCGCTCGTGACGGCCGGACTCACCCTCCTGGGTGCGGCCGGCCCGAGCGCGGCGAACTCCCCGGCGACGGGGCACACTTCGCGAACGGGCGACACGGTGTCGCCCCCCGACCGGGGGCCCCGTCCAGGAGGCCCGGCGCGGTTCGTGCCCAGTGCCTGCCCGCAGACGCCCGACCCGGTCCCCGGACGCTGCGGCTTCCTGGAGGTGCCCGAGAACCGCTCCCACCGCGGCGGCGGCCGGACCATCCGGCTGGCCGTCGCGATCATCCCGGCCACCTCGTCCAGGCCGGCCGCCGAGCCGGTGGTGTTCATGGAAGGGGGGCCCGGCGGCGACGCCTTCGACAACATCCCCTTCCTCATCGCCTCCGGGGTGAACCGGAACAACGAGCTGATCGTCGTGTCCCAGCGCGGCGGGCGGTACTCACAGCCGAACCTCGCCTGCCCGGAGATCGACCACTTCAACGTGAAGGCCGTGGGGCTGCGCTACGACGCCCCCTCGACCGGGCGGCTGCTGGTGCGCGCGGTCAAGGAGTGCCGGGACCGGCTGACGTCCGAAGGGATCCGGCTGAGCTCGTACAACACCACCGAGAACGCTGCGGACTTCGCCGACCTGCGCACGGCGCTGGGCATCGACCGGTGGAACGTCTACGGGTACTCGTACGGCACCAACCTCGCTCTCACCTATATGCGTCGGCACCCCCAGGGGATCCGCTCGGTGGCGATCGACTCGCTCGCACCCCCGACGGTGGTGAACATGCCGTGGACCTGGGACAGCGCCGCCGAGGGGATCGGCGAGATCTTCGCGGCGTGCGAGGCCCAGCCCCGGTGCAAGAGCCGCTACCCGCACCTCCGTCGCACGCTCGACGAGCAGGTCCGCCGCCTCGAGGCGCACCCCCTCACGCTCATGGCCGAGCCGCCGGGGGGCGGGGCCCCGGTCAAGGTCGACCTCGACGGGGGCGCGCTGATCAACATCCTCGTAGCCAACACCGTGAAGGCCGTCGATGTCCCCGCGGCGCTCGACGAACTCGCCCACGGAAACCCGGAGCGCTTCGCGCGGGCCCGTGCCGTCGACGTGGCGACCGTCATCGGCGCGTTCGCCTACGGCCTGACGAAGTCGATCGCCTGCGCCGAATGGGTGCCCGGCTACTCCGAGCACGACGTGCTCGAGGCGGGGCGCCGGAACTTCCCCGGGTGGCCGGACACGGTCCTGGCGCAGCCGCCGCAGCTGCCCTTCGAGTACGACGTGTGCCGGGCCTGGAACGTCCCGGACCGCACCGCGATCCAGCGGGTGTCCACCTTCAGCAGGATCCCGACGCTCCTCCTCTCCGGAACCTTCGACCTGAAGACAGGCGCGAGCTGGGCCCACGTCCCGGCCGCCACGCTGCCCAACTCGACCTCCGTCCGGATCCCCGGCATCGGCCACTGGGTGGTGCCCCAGCAGCCCTGCGCGGCGAGCGTCCTCGCCTCCTTCCTCGCCCGTCCGACCGCGCCCGACACCGGCTGCGTGGCAGGACTCCAGCCACGACCGTTCACCATCACCCCCTGACAGGAGCACGCACGATGTCCCCATGCCCACCCCACCATCGGCGCACCGCGCGACGGTTCCCGGCCGCACTGACCGGAGCGACCGCCGGCGTCCTCACCGCAGGCCTCCTCGCCGGCCTCGCCGTGACGCCCGCCCACGCAGAGTCCGGCGCCCCGGCCCCGCTCGGCACCCGCGCCGGGACCGGAGGCCACGCCCACTTCGAACCCGGCCCCTGCCCGAGGACCGCGGATCCGTCACCCCCGCTGGAGACGGCCAACTGCGGCACCCTCACCGTGCCCGAGAACCGTTCCCGGCCCTGGGGCAAGAAGATCACCCTCGGGGTCGCGATCATCCCGGCGGCCACGAGAACACCGCAGCCCGACCCGATCGTGTGGCTCGCCGGCGGGCCCGGCGACGACGCGGTCTCCGAGATCCAGATGGCGCTCGACGGCGGCCTCAACCGCGACCGCGACCTGATCTTCATGTCCCAGCGCGGGACCTACTCGGCCGACCCGGAGCTCACCTGCCCGAACGTCGACGAGTTCGTCGCGAACAACCTGGATCTCGTCTTCGGTGCGCGGTCCACCGGGCGCCTGCACGTCGAGGAGACGCGGAAGTGCCGTGACCTGCTGGTGAGCCGCGGGGCCGACCTCGGCACCTACGCCGGCACCGAGAGTTCCGCCGACTACGACGACCTGCGCAGGGCGCTGGGCATCAGGCAGTGGAACGTGTTCGGCATCTCCTACGGCACCGACCTGGCGCTCCAGTACATGCGCCTGCACCCGAAGGGCATCCGGTCGGTCGGCATCGACGGCGTCCTGCCGCCGTCCCTGGCCGGCGGGGCCGTGACCTGGAAGGCCGCACGAGAGGGCTTCGACAGCATCTTCAAGACCTGCGCCGAGCAGCCCGCCTGCAACAACCGCTATCCGAACCTCAAGGCCACTTTCGAGCGACTCGTCGTCGAACTGGAGGCCCGACCGGTCACCACCACGGTCACCGTCCCGGGCCGCACGGAGCCGGTGAGGGTCACGCTGGACGGCGGAGTCCTGGTGACCTGGCTGACCTTCGCCAGCCATCTCGCGCCCGGAGTGCCCCGCTCCATCGACGAACTGGCCCACGGCAACCCGCGGCGGATCGCCGAGCAGTGGGCAGGCGGAAAGGTCAGCCCGCAGGCCATCGGCAGGGCCTCCCTCGGGATCGCCAACGGCGTCTTCTGCAGCGAGTGGACACCGTACGAGAGCCAGGCCGACATCATTCGGGCGGGGCGGCGCCTGTTCCCGTCGTTCCCCCGCTCGGTGCTGGCCAATGCTCCGCTTCTCCCCTGGATGCACGACGACTGCCGAGTCTGGGACATCCCCCCGGCGCCGCGCTCGATCCGAAGCGTGACGCGCAGCGACATCCCGACCCTCGTGCTGTCCGGTGGCTTCGACTCCCAGACCGCGCCGAGCAGCGGGGCGTACGCCGGTCGCACGCTGAGCAGGTCCACGGTCGTCACGGTGCCGTACGTCGCCCACGTGGTGTTCGCCGACTCGAAGTGCGCGCAGACGATGACCGTCTCGTTCTTCGACAGCCCGACCGCGCCGGACACCAGTTGTCTCGCGGGCCTGAAGCCGCCCACGTTCGAGATCGGCACGTGAGCCGAGGGGGCGGCGGTGGCAGGTCCACCGCCGCCCCCTCGCGCCGCTAACCGCCCGTACGGCGCAGTGGCGGCTCCGCCGGCGTCTCGCGCACCGGCCCGAAGAGCACCGCCCGCGCCACCGCGGGGGCGAACAGCGCCGTCATCGGGGCGGTGAGGGTGAGCGCCTTGCGGAAGGGGACGCCGACGACCGGGTCGCCCGCCGCCCGCGCCTGCACCCGGCTCATGTACCAGCCGACCGCCTTGTCGAGGGCGCCGGGACCGGCCGCGCCGCCGACGGCGCCGGGCATCTTCTTGTCGGCGCCCGTCGAGATGTCCCAGGCCTGCCGGGACGCGTCGAAGAGCGCGCGCTGCACCTGCTGGGTGGTCGGCGTGCGCTTCGCGTCGGCGAGCGCCCGGCGCAGGGCGACGGCGGAGATCGCGGCGACCGCCATGCCCTGCCCGTAGATGGGGTTGAAGGCGCAGAGCGCGTCGCCGGTGGCGAGGAAACCGGCCGGGCGGCGGCCCGGACGGTCGTACCGGCGACGGATGTTGGCGGTCTTGCGGAAGCCGTACACCGGGGACACCGGCTCCGCCTGCGCCAGCCACTCGCTGATGACGGAGTGCGGCATCCGCTTGGCGTAGTCCTCGAACGCCCCCTCCTCCGTCGGCGGTTCGTTGCCGCGCAGCCCCGAGAGGGTGACCAGATGGGTGCCGTCGCCGACGGGCAGCACGACGGCCCCGTACTCCTGGGCGGGGTTGGGCACGATGAAGTAGCCCATGGCGTCGCTGTCCAGAACCCCGGCCGGGGCGCGGTAGACCCGCGTGCCGTACGCGAGACCGGTGTCGATGGTCTCCTCGTGCGGGGCCTCGGCGCCGATGCCTGCCAGCCAGTCGGCGGACTTGGTGGACCGCCCGGAGGCGTCGACCACGAGATCGGCCTCCAGGACGCGCGTCTCCTTCTCGGCACCCGCGCCGCGCTCCCGCAGCCGTACGCCCCTGACCCGCGAGGAGTCGCCGGTCAGGCCCACCGTCTCGTGGCCCTCGACCAGTTCGATCCGCGGGTCGGCGAACACCCGCTGCCGCACCAGCCACTCCAGCTGCGGGCGCGCACCCGAGTAGAAGTGCGCGCTGGCGGGCGTCCGGCGGAACCACTTGCCGTTCTGCCACTGGACCATGTCCTCCGGGACGCCCACCTTGGGCGCGCCGAGCTCGCCGAGCTCCTTCGTGAAGCCGGGGAGCAGCTCGTCGAAGGCCTGCTGCCCGCCCGCGATGAGGACGTGGAGGTGCCGGCCCTGCGGGACGCCGGGCCGGGCCTCGGGTCCCTCCGGGAAGCGGTCGCGCTCGACGACCGTCACCTTCTCGGCGTGCTCGGCGAGTACCCGAGCGGCCAGTAGTCCAGCGAGACTTCCCCCGATGACCACCGCGTGACGTGTCGCGCGGCGCCCCAAGTCGTCGGTCATACCCGCCCTTTCGTGTCGTGGAACTACAACTGACCAGTATCCACGCCGATGCGGGCCGCGTCGCGTGCGCCGGGCCTGGAACGGGGGGCGTGAGAGGGCGGAGCTACCCCTCCGGTCCGAGTTCCGCCAGCGCGTTCGTCAGCCACCCCACCCAGAACCGCTCCAGATCCACCCCGCCCCGCAGCACGAGGTGGCGCAGCCGGTCCGGTTCGGTCCGGCGGCGTTCCGACGGGAAGTCCCGGGCCTCGATGACCAGGTACTCGTCCAACTGGGCCTGGTGCAGGGCGAGGTGCCGCCGAAGCTCGGCCCGCAGCCCCGCCGCCCCCACCATCGCCGCCGCCCGCATCCGCAGCAGCAGGGCCGACCGGAGTGGCTTCGGGTCCTCCGCCCTGCCCACCCATTCGGTCAGCTCCGCCCGGCCCGCGGGCAGCACCTCGTACTCCTTCTTCTGCCCCCGCGCGGGCACCGGAGCGGGCAGGGCGCGGATGTGCCCCGCCTGCTCCAGCTTCCCGAGCTCGCGGTAGATCTGCTGGTGCGTGGCCGACCAGAAGTAGCCGATCGACTTGTCGAAGCGGCGCGTCAGTTCGAGGCCGGAGGACGGCTTTTCGAGCAGCGCGGTCAGGATCGCGTGCGGGAGGGACATGCTCGCATCCTAGGTTCGGCCGGCCACGGTGATCACGGACCGGAGGTCAGAGGGCCGCCGCGAGCCGCGTGCCCTGGTCGATCGCCCGCTTCGCGTCCAGCTCGGCGGCGACGTCCGCACCGCCGATCAGGTGCGCCGAGCGGCCGGCGGCGACCAGCGCCTCGTACAGGTCGCGGCGCGGCTCCTGTCCCGCGCAGAGCACGATCGTGTCGACCGGCAGGAGCTGCGCCTCGCCGTCGATCGTGACGTGCAGGCCCGCGTCGTCGATCCGCTCGTACGACACGCCGGCCACCATGGTCACGCCCCGGTGCTTGAGCTCGGTGCGGTGGATCCAGCCGGTCGTCTTGCCGAGGCCCGCGCCGACCTTGGAGGTCTTGCGCTGGAGCAGGTGCACCTGACGCGGCGGCGCGTTCCGCTCGGGCGCGCGCAGTCCGCCGCGGTTCTCGTACGAGGTGTCGACGCCCCACTGGCGGAAGTACGTCTCGGGGTCCTGGCTCGCGCCCTCGCCGCCGTCGGTGAGGAACTCGGCGACGTCGAAGCCGATGCCGCCCGCGCCGATGATCGCGACGCGCTCGCCGACCGGCGCGCCGTCCCGCAGCACGTCGAGGTAGCTGAGGACGCTCGGGTGGTCCTCGCCGGCGATCCCGGGCGTGCGGGGGGTGACGCCGGTCGCGACGACGACCTCGTCGTAGCCCTCCAGGTCGGTGGAGGACACGTACGTGTTCAGGCGGACGTCGATGCCGCGCTCGGCGAGCTGGACGCGGAAGTAGCGCAGCGTCTCGTCGAACTCCTCCTTGCCCGGCACCCGCTTGGCGATGTTCAGCTGGCCGCCGATCTCGGCGGCGCCGTCGAAGAGGGTGACGGAGTGACCGCGCTCGGCCGCCGACACCGCGCACGCCAGACCGGCCGGGCCCGCGCCGACGACCGCGACGCGCTTGGCGAGGCGGGTGGGGGAGAGGACCAGCTCGGTCTCGTGGCAGGCACGCGGGTTGACCAGGCAGGAGGTGATCTTCAGGCTGAAGGTGTGGTCGAGGCAGGCCTGGTTGCAGCCGATGCAGGTGTTGATGGCCTCGGCGCGACCGGCGGACGCCTTCGCGACGAACTCCGGGTCGGCGAGGAACGGACGGGCGAGCGAGACGAGGTCGGCGCGGCCGTCGGCGAGGATCTCCTCGGCGACCTCGGGGGTGTTGATGCGGTTGGAGGTGACGAGCGGCACGGAGACCGCGCCCATCAGCTTCTTCGTCACCCAGGTGTAGGCGCCGCGCGGCACGGAGGTGGCGATGGTGGGGATGCGCGCCTCGTGCCAGCCGATGCCGGTGTTGATGATGGTCGCGCCGGCGGCCTCGATCTCCTTGGCGAGCTGGACGACCTCCTCCAGGGTGGAGCCGCCGGGGACGAGGTCCAGCATGGAGAGGCGGTAGACGAGGATGAAGTCCTCGCCGACACGCTCGCGGATCCGGCGGACGATCTCCAGCGGGAAGCGGACCCGGTTCTCGTACGAGCCGCCCCAGCGGTCGGTGCGCCGGTTGGTGGCGGCGGCGATGAACTCGTTGATGAGGTAGCCCTCGGAGCCCATCACCTCGACGCCGTCGTAGCCGGCCTCCTTGGCGAGCTCGGCGCAGCGCGCGTAGTCCTCGACGGTCTGCTCGACCTCGGCGTCGGACAGCTCGTTCGGCACGAAGGGGCTGATGGGCGCCTTGATCGGGCTGGGGCCGACGAGCCCCGGGTGGTAGGCGTACCGGCCGAAGTGCAGGATCTGCATCGCGATCCGGCCGCCCTCGGCGTGCACGGCGTCGGTGATCAGCCGGTGCTCGGCGACCTCCTCGGCGGTGGTGAGCTTGGCGCCGCCGTCCCAGGGCCGGCCGGCCTCGTTGGGTGCGATGCCGCCGGTGACGATGAGGCCGACGCCGCCCCGGGCCCGCTCGGCGTAGAAGGCGGCCATGCGCTCGAAACCGTGCTCGGTCTCCTCCAGGCCGACGTGCATCGACCCCATGATCACCCGGTTGGGCAGGGTGGTGAACCCGAGGTCGAGCGGGCTCAGCAGGTGCGGGTACGGGGTCATGGGGGCGCCTCCTCGCGCAGCGGTCGTCGACCGCAGGGGTCGTCGACCTCAGTTCTAGGTGACCCCGCGCGCCTTCTGCAACTAGTTGCAGAAGAATTTGGGAGTGATATCTACTACTCGGTAGCCTTCGGGATCCGTACGAGCGCGGGCCGCACCGGTACCGCACCGGATGTCCGTACACCAGGGCCCTGCGACATCGATGCGGCCCGCTGGATCACCACACGGTCGCCACCCGGCGCGGCCCCTCGGTCACTCCACGCACACGGATCCGACCCTCACTCCTTGCGGTAGGCGTACGCCTCCGAGGCCGCGGCCGCCACCGCGTCGAGGTCCCCGCCGGCGCTCGCCGTCACCAGCGCGGCGACCGCGCCCTCGACGAACGGCGCGTCCACCAGGCGGCAGCCCTCGGGAAGCTCGTCGCCCTCGGCGAGCAGCGCCTTCACGGTGAGGACCGCGCTGCCCAGGTCGACCAGCAGCGCCACCCCCGCCCCTCGGTCGACGGCCTTCGCCGCCTCGCAGATCAGCTCGGCACTCGTCCCGAGCCCACCGTCCGGCGTCCCGCCCGCGGGCAGGACGGGCGCCAGGTCGCCACCACCGGCGAGCCCCCGGGCCAGCTCGGCCACCGCCGCGGCGACCGCCGCGCTGTGCGAGACGAGCACGATGCCGACGGGCGCGGGAACAAGGACTGGGCCCGCCGGAGCGGGGATCTCCGCCCCTCCGGCCGCGGGGCTCATCGCGCCCCCTCCGCGCGCGCGGTGTCGGCGAGCGCGGCGAACAGCAGCGCCGACGAGGTCGCGCCCGGATCCTGGTGCCCGATCGACCGCTCCCCGAGATAACTGGCCCTGCCCTTGCGCGCCTGGAGGGGTACGGTCGCGAGGGCACCCTCCTCGGCGGCGGCGCGGGCCGCCTCGTACGAGCTCCGAAGCGCTTCCACGGCCGGCACGAGCGCGTCCAGCATCGTCTTGTCGCCCACCCGGGCACCGCCCAGCTGCGACACGGCCGCCACACCGGCGTCGAGCGCCTCCGCCAGCCGCTCCCGACCGACCTCGGCCTCCTCGCCCAGGGTCTTCCCGGCGCGCCGGAGCAGCGTCCCGTACAGGGGGCCCGAAGCGCCGCCGACCGTCGAGATGAGCTGCCGCCCGGCGGCGGTGAGCACAGCGCCCGGGCTCCCCGGCGGCTCCTTGGTCAACGTCTCCGTCACGGCGGCGAAGCCCCGCTTCAGATTGGCGCCGTGGTCGGCGTCGCCGATCGCCGAGTCCAGCTCGGTGAGCCGGTCGGCCTCCCGGTCGACGTCCTCGGCCACCGCGGCCAGCCAGCGCACCAGGAACCCGGCGCCGAAGGTCTCCGTCACGTCGTCGCTCCCCCTTCCCATCCCCGTCTCACCGGCCCCAGCGCAGCGCGGGCGTCTGCACCGGAGCGTCCCACAGGCGCAGCAGCTCCTCGTCGACCTCACACAGGGTCACCGAGCAGCCCGCCATGTCGAGCGAGGTCACATAGTTCCCGACGAGCGTCCGCGCGACCGGCACGTGCCGCTCGGCGAGCACCCGCTGCACCTCGGCATTGAAGCCGTACAACTCCAGGAGCGGGGTGGCGCCCATGCCGTTGACGAGGGCGATGACCGGACCGGATGGGCGCAGGTCCTCCACGACGGCGTCGACGGCGAAGTCGGCGATCTCCCGCGAGGTCATCATGGCCCGCCGCTCCCGGCCCGGCTCACCGTGGATACCGATCCCCAACTCCAGTTCCCCCTCGGGGAGATCGAAGGTCGGGCTGCCCTTGGCCGGGGTCGTGCAGGCGCTCAGGGCCACCCCGAAGGACCGGGACCGCTCATTGACCCGCCGGGCGATCGCCTCCACGCGCTCCAGCGGGGCGCCCTCCTCGGCGGCCGCGCCCGCGATCTTCTCGACGAACAGCGTGCCGCCGGTCCCGCGCCGCCCCGCCGTGTACAGGCTGTCCGTCACCGCCACGTCGTCGTCGACGAGGACCTTGGCGACCTGGATGCCCTCGTCCTCGGCGAGCTCCGCGGCCATCTCGAAGTTCAGCACGTCACCCGTGTAGTTCTTGACGACGAACAGCACCCCGGCTCCGCTGTCCACCGCCGCCGCGGCCCGCACCATCTGATCGGGCACGGGCGAGGTGAACACCTCGCCCGGACAGGCGGCCGCCAGCATCCCGGGGCCCACGAACCCCCCGTGCAACGGCTCGTGCCCGGACCCGCCCCCGGATACCAGGGCCACCTTCCCCGCCACGGGCGCGTCCCGCCGCACCACGACACGCCGCTCCACGTCCACGGTCAACTCGGGATGCGCCGCGGCCATGCCCCGCAGCGCATCGGCGACGACGGTCTCCGGAACGTTGATCAACATCCTCATGGATACCTCCTTGTGAGACTAGCAGGCACGTGATTGAGCAGGCTTTTCGCAGGTCAGGGTGAGTGATGCCTGTTATTGATCTTGGCGGTCCATGGCGCTTGGGAGCGGTTTCGCGCGGTACTGATGCTGACCCGTTGCCGACTTTCCTGACGGAGTATCAGGGCGTCTTGTGGTGAGCGCTCTTTGCACCTGTGCATGATGGCGCAATTATCGGTGCAGGGGTGCGGCTGTGCACCGGTGCGTCGGCGGTCGGAAGCGGCCGATCCCGAGCCGCCGGCTTTGAGCGCTGCCCAGGGGTGGCGACGACCGGCTCGACGGCGGGTGGCCGTGCTGGACGCATGGCGAACGTTGAGCACGAACGAGGACGGCGGAATAGGGTTCTCAGTCGTGGGCTCCCCGCCGAGGAGTCTGTTGCGGTGTCCTGAGGAAGTGATGCGCGATGGGGTTGTCGGGCGGGACAGCGGACAAGGCGGGCAACCGGTGCGAGGACTGGTTGACCGCACTGAGGGTTGCGGACCTCCTGCGCGGAGAGGCCTCGCGGATCCGCCTTGAGCCTCCGGGGCAGGCCGGTGACGGCATCGAGTTCGTGATCGAAACCAAGGGGGACACCTGGTGCGATCAGGTGAAGGACGTGCCTTCGAAGGGGCCCTGGACGCTACGTGCGACGGCAACGATTCTGAAGGCTGTCGCAGGTCACCTTGCGAGTGGCAAGAAAGTGCGACTCGTCCTCTCGACCGGATCGCCCGAACTGCGCGATCTTGCCGACCGCGCAAGGGCAGCTGTCGCTCTCACCGAGTTCGAAGGGATTCTCACCGAGACCCAGGGGGACGCCTTCACGACCCTTCTCGGCATCTGGACTGACGATGGCAAACCCGTAGGTCGGGAGACCGCCTGGCGATATCTCCGGTCCATGCACGTGGAGCACTACCCACCGGAGAACCTGCGGCGTCTGGTCCACCTCGCTTACGAGCAGCTGTTCGTCGGAAATCCTGAGGCGATTGTCAGGCAGCTGAGCGGATACCTGGACGAGAACCTCCACAAGTGGCTCACCGGGTCGGAGATCCGCAACCACTTGCTTTCCCTTGATGGAGTCCGTCCCCGGCTGCTGGCCGGAGACAGCAACACGCTCAATGCTCTGGCGGGCACCAAAGACAGGTTCCTGCGGCGCGTGCGCTGTAGCGCGCCCACCCTCGAACTGGCTGCGCGCCCTCACGTTGATCAGCTGCAGGGTCGGCTGGTGGCGGAGGACGGTCCTCAGATCGTGCTGTGCGAGGGGCAAGCGGGCTCGGGCAAGTCGACCGTTACCGCGGATGTGGTGGAGCGGCTCGCAGACCAAGGGTGGCCGATCGCCGCCGTTCGTATGGACGGAGCCGATCCGTCGGTGCGAACGGCAAGAGACCTCGGCGCCATGATGAATCTGGAGGATTCGCCCGGCATCCTGCTGCCTGGAGTCGCCGACGGGGGGCCGGGGCTTTTCGTCATCGACCAACTGGACGCTGTCAGCCTGTACAGCGGTCGCATGGCGGATGCCTTCGAAGCTGTGGAAGACGTTCTAGCTCAACTGTCGGTCACGCCGAACATCAAGGTGCTTTTGGTGGCCCGTACGGTCGACATCGAACAGGACGGCAGGCTCGGCAGGCTGATCGCCGCAGATGTACGAGCGGCGAGATTCCCGGTGGGAGAACTGGCCGAAGAGTCGGTGCGCGCCGTGCTCGCCGCCGGCGGGACCGATTCCGACAGCCTGAGCCCGGTGACGTTGGAGCTGCTGCGCACCCCCCTGCACCTGGCGGTCTTCAGCGCCCTTCCTCCTGCAGCCCGTGCCGTGTCCTACCGGACTTTGCAGCAGCTCTACGGCGGATACACCAAGGAGGTGCGCAGACGTATCGGATTCCGCAGGGAACGCTTCGACTGGCAGGGCCTCACCGGCGCCCTGTGCGCCTTCATGAGCGAACGGGAGAGTCTGCAGGCGCCCCTCGCCCTTCTCGACAGCTACCCGCTGGAGGATGTCGAGGCTTTGAAGTCGCAGGGAGTCCTGGTGGGCGACGAGGAGTACATCGGCTTCTTCCACGAGACCTACTTCGACTACCTCTTCGCCCGGTCCTTCCTCACCACGGGCAGAGACGTCCACGACTTCCTGGCCGACTCCGGACAGCATCTCTTCAGACGGGCGCAGACCCGCCAAATCCTCGAGCACCTGGCCGGTACAGACCGAGATCGGCTTCGCGAGACCACAGCACGTCTGCTCGGCTCCACCCGGATCCGCTCCCACCTGCACGACGTGATCACCACCGTCCTCGGACAGCTCGACGCGGCCTTGGAGGACTGGCTGGCCATCGAGGCGTTCGCCTGGGACGCGAGCCCGGTCGCGAGCAAGGTGCGCCGGTTGCTGGCGCTGCCTGTCTGGTTCGATGCCGCAGACCACGACGGCAGGTGGGAACGCTGGCTGGGCGCCGCCGAGACCGCCGATGCCGCGTTCGCCGAACTGCTTGCCGCAGCACGGCACAGGCCAGAGCGGGCAACAGAGCTGGTACGCCCCCACATCAGCACCACACCCGAGTGGCGACAGCGTCTCCTCACACTCCTGGAATGGTCCCTCACCCCAGGCCTCGTCGACCTGGCTGTCGACCTGATCCAGAGAGGGCAGGCAGACGAGGCCCGCGGCCCCCTCGCGAGCAACAGCGACTTCTGGTCTGCTCTATGTCCTCTCCGAGACCGACCCCGCTCCGGCAGTCAGACTTGTCGGCACCTACCTCGACCGGGCACGGACCCTGGCACTCCACGCCGGCACCAGCAAGCCGGTCGGGACCGACTACCTCTCGGCCTACTCGCAGACCGCGTCCACCGTCCTGTCACGGATCGCCGAGACCGCCCCCAAGGCGTACACGGACAACGTCCTGCCCTTCGTCCTGGACATCGCCCAATCCGCTGATGGCTCCGACCAGCAGTCGGGCGGTCGCTGGAAGTATCGGCAACGGGACGGCGGGAGTGTCGACGCCGAGCTGCTCTCTGCCCTCGACACCGCCTTGCTTGCCCTGCCGGCCACCGACCCGGCTGCCGCGGCCGACACCCTGACGAGGCTGAGCGGATCGGCAACGGAGATCGCTCGCTTCCTGACCTGCCGGCTGCACACCACCCTGGGAATGGCCGACGAGGCGCTCGACTGGCTCTGCAGCGACCAGCGAAACCTCCGCCTGGGCTGCGTGGACAGCCCCCGCTGGGCATCCCGTGAACTTATCGAGGCCGCCACGACCGACTGCACCGACGACGCCCTCGTTCACCTGACCGAAGTGCTTCTCGGGTACTACCCGCCCACGGAACAGCGCCGACGAACGAAGGGAGCCCCCAGCCGTTGTGGCTGGGGGCAGTACGAACTGCTGTCGGCGATAGACCCCACTCGCCGCAGTGACAAGGCCCGACGAAGGCTCGACGAGCTGGAACGGAGGTTCCCGGGAATCACCCCTTCCCCGCCCTCGGGGATCGTCACCGCATGGGCCGCTTCACCGTCCCCGCGAAGGACGGCGACCACGAGTGGCGGGTCATCGCCCTCACTCAGCGGGTCCAGGTCTTCCCCCCTGAAAGGGCCGAGGACCGCGGCAGCGTGGTCGTGGCGACCTCCCTCGCCGAGGTCGAACGCACCGTCACCAAGACGCGGAACCTCTCCCTGACCGTGGGTGCCGCCCTGCTCGCGCTGCTCACCGCCGCCGGCTGGTTCGCCGTCCGCTCCGGACTGCGACCGCTGACCCGCATCGAGGAGACCGCGACCTCCATCACCGCCGGCGACTACTCCCATCGCGTCCCCGAACTGGCCGCCCCCCACACCGAGGTGGGCCACCTGACCGCCTGTCTCAACCAGATGCTCGACCGGATCGACACCGCCTTCCAGGCCCGCGCGGAAGCCGAGGCCCGCACCCGCCGCTTCTTCGCCGACGCCGGACACGAACTCCGCACGCCGCTCGTCGGCATCAAGGGCTACACCGACCTCTACCGGATGGGCGCCCTGCCGACCCGCGAGGACGTCGACCAGACCATGACCCGGATCGCCGCCGAGTCCGAACGCCTCACCCAGCTGGTGGAGGAGACGTTCCTCCTGGCCCGCCTCGACGAGGACGCGGTTTCCGCCCGCGAACCCGTTCTCGATCTCGACCTCGCCCCCATGGACCTGCGCACGCTGGCCGCCGACGCGCTGCACGACGTACGCGCCCTGGACGCGACCCGTCCCGTGACCCTCACGGGTCCAGGCGGCGGAAAGCCCGCCACCGCCCCGGCCGTCGCCGACGAGGCCCGGCTCCGCCAGGTCGTCACCAACCTCATCGGCAACGCCGTCACCCACACCCCGCCCGGCACACCGATCCGCATCGGCGTCGGCACCGTCGACGACCGGGCCGTCCTCGAAGTCGCCGACGAAGGTCCGGGCCTCACCCCCGCCGAACGCGACCGCGTCTTCGACCGCTTCTACCGCACCGACGACTCCCGCGCCCGCACCACCGGCGGCTCCGGCCTCGGCCTCGCCATCGCCCATGCCCTCGTCACCGCCCACGACGGCCGACTCACCCTCGACACCGCACCCGGTCAGGGCTGCACGTTCCGCATCGAACTCCCCCTGCCCGACGCATCCAACCGGACAGGCGCCGACGTGAGGGCGTGAGGCGGCCCGCCGGACCATGCGCCTCGTGCGCGGACGCGTCCTGTCGAGCGACCCGGAGAGTTCGAGGCCAGGACCAGGCCCAGCCTCAACGCCCAGCGACTCTACGGATACCGGGGGCTGCTGCCACCCGCCCGGGTCGGTCCGCGGACGTGTTCCGCCGCTACGACCCTGCCCCAGGTCGAACGGGCGCGCCGGGAGGCGGTGGGCTACGTGCGAGAGCCTCCGCAGGCTGAGCCTGCCGGACCGGGCCACCGCACGGGCTCTCATTCACCGAGCGCACCGCGATCGTGGATGCCATCGAAGCTGGTCTCGCCGAGACTGCAGAGGCCCACGTCAGGGAGCATGCGCGTCGAGCCTCGGCAGATGTGTCGGTGCTCCGGTCCGCGCACCCCGGATATTCGCCGATTGACGGAACCGACCGGAAGGCCCGCGAGGACTGGATGACCAGCTCCCGCTTCGGCGGGGTGAAGCATGTGACGGCGACCGCCTGGCCCCCCGAGGTTCTGGCGAACCGGCTGAAGGCTCGACGGATCAGGGAGGTCTGGTCGGTGGCCGTGGAGGTCAGGGCGGTGTGCGTAGAGGATCCGGACTGCGGCCCAGAAGCGGTGCCGATATCCTGGAAGGGAGAGTTTCACGGGCTTTTGAGACGCGTGCAGGGGTGATGGCATGGACCTGCTGCCGGTCGAAATCAAGGTGAACATCGAGGGTGACGTAGCGGGGGCACTGTCGGCGCTCGGTGCTTCGCAGGGAGCGCTGATGACGCGTCGGATCTGGTTTGCCGAGGACCGGGACGGTGTCGCGCAGGGGAAAGTACCGCTCCTGGACGGCGGCGTGATCATACGGCTCAGGACCGGTGGCGGTCCGGACGACCTGGTCGTCAAGTTGCGTCCCTGTACCCGGGAACAGCTGGTGGGCCGGTTCTCTGCCCCGTTCGAAGTGCAGCCGTTCACGTACAAGATCGAGGAGGACTGGTCGAGGCACGGCCGCGTGCTGGCGGCCTCCCTGGTGCACAGTCACCCGCCGGGAGCACTGGCTGCCGCCGTTGAGCCCGGGGCCGATCCCTCCGCGTCGATCGACGAGGTGCAGGACCAGTTCCTGCACGCCTGTGCGCGCGATGTCCGGTTCGACGGGCTGGTCGCTTTGGGGCCGATCTTCTCGACCAAGGCGGACGACGTTCCGCTCGACGACCTGGAGGTCGACCTGGAGGCGTGGTCAGCCGTCGGCCTGAACTTCCTGGAGGCTTCGATCCGTGTGAAGCCCAAGAACGGGGACGACACGGAGGAGTTCAAGGAACGGGCCGAGCGCAAGCTGCGCAAGCTCGAAGAGGCCGTACTCGAACGAGGGGTGACGCTGTCCGGGATTCCTGACAGCAAGACCCACCGCATGCTCACCGCGCTGGCGCTCGCCTCACAAGGCTGAGGTTTCGTCAGCGCTGCTGTCCCCGTCAGTTGTCAGATGGTGATCACGGTCAGGCAAGCGGAGGCCAGCGAGGGCCGGTACCGGTCGGTCGGGGTTCCTTCGCATGCGTACGAGCGGTGCTGGCCGTGACGGCGGCACGGTTGGCGGCGCCTGCGGCGTGAGTAATTGTCAAGAGTTGGGGACTTGCGGCTATACGGCGGCAGGATCGTGGAGGAGAACCGCTTGGGCTCGCCGGTCTGGGCATCGATGCGCTTGTCGTTCACCCGCGGGGCCTTCACCTCGACCGTCCCGGCCGCGGTAGTCACCTTCCGCAGCTGGTGGTAGCCGTTGCGGACCACCAGGCGGCGGCCGGCTCCGTCCATCTCGGCCGCCAACTCGGCTACGTACTGGTTGGCTTCGGCTTCCAGGGCGGCGGCGAGCATCCGGCGGGCGCCCTCGCGCACGATCTCGTCGATCAGGGAGCCGGATTCGGTGGAGCCTTCGGCGGTGACTACACTGAGCACGGGCGTGCCTTCCCGACCGCGCTGCGAACGCGGACCTACTCGGTGACCATCACAGGATCAATCGGGAACGTACGCCTTCCGCGTCCCTCCCAGGGCTGATGCGCAGGTCTTGAGCATTGCTCGCGGATGATGTGCAACAGGATCGCCTGTGTCGCACTGGATGCGGTCACCCGTCCGCAGGTCTTCCCCGTCCGGCTTCCCGCTGGCAGGGAGCGATTCAGAGCCTGGCCGAGGGCCTCGGCATGGATGCGGATGGAGCGCCGGGCGTGCGCGACATCGCCGCGTACGTGCTGGCGTGTTCGGTGCGGGGGCAGGCGGAGATCAGTAGGTGGAGGTGGGCGGCGGTCAGGGCCGGCGCCTCTTGGCGGGCTTCTTCCAGGACGGCGCGCAGCCAGTCCAGGCCGTTCGGCGGGGACGGGCGCCCCAGCGCCCGGACGGTCCGCATGGCGGCGAAGAGGGCTCCGTGCGTCGCGTTGGAGAAGGCGTCGTCCTCCAGTGCGTCCGCCTGGGAGAGGTGCTCGGGCCGGAGGAGGAGGGCGCCGAGCAGTGCCTGTTCGGCGTAATACACCGGCTCGTGTTCGGTCGGTTCGTACGGCGGTTCCTCGTCGGAGGGGTCGGAAGCGTGGGGCATCAGGCGGCCAGGGTGAAGTCGTCGGCGGAGAGTGTGCGGTCGAGGTGCGGGGCGAGGAGGTGCGCGGCGAGACGTGGGGGGACGGCGTTGCCGATCTGGCCGAAGACTTGGCCTTTGTTTCCGGCGCAGGGGTAGTCGCTGGGGAAGGTCTGCAGGATGCCGGCCTCGGCGGCGGTGATCCGGATCGGATCCGGCGGCAGGCTTCCTGGTCCTGTGCGGCGGCGGTCGGCCGGGCGGCCCAGGTGCACTCGTTCGCGCGGTGTCCGAAGAACAGAGTCCCTGCGGGCTGGGTGAGCGGCGACCACGGCCGTCGCGGCGAGCGCGACGGCGATCCGTCCGGTGGCGGTGAGCCACGCCAGCGCACCCCACGTCGCGAGCAGGAAGGCGCCGGCGGCCAGGGAGGAGACGAGGGAGATCCACAGCGTGCGCGGGGCCGCGGCCAGGTTCCGCCGGTCGCAGCGGTCGGACAGGGAGCTGTACCAGTACAGCAGGTAGTCGGTCATCGAGTTGGCGCGGACCTCGTCGCCGTACTTGGGGTTCGTCGACCACCAGCGCACCATGCCGCGCACGTTGCGGTCGGCGATGTTCGCGTAGTGGATCTCGTAGTCGACGCGGGCGGTGAGCACCGCGCCGACGCCGGCCGGGAGCACGGCGAGCAGCAACAGCGGCAGCAGCAGCGGGTTGAGCACGCTGAGCGCCCCCGCGGCCGTGACCATCCTGACCAGCGCGGACAGAAACCGCTGCGTGTCGCTGACCATCACGTGGGTGCGGATCACGCCCATCTCCGCGGCTTCCTGGCGGTCGGAGAAGCCGTCCACTGCGTACGCCGATGCCTCGACGCGGCAGACCGCCGCGACCAGAGCGGTGTCCGCCTCGGTGGTGAGCCGCGGAGTGATGAGACGCTCGGCATACGTGGCCACGGCGGCCGCCACACGGGTCAGTGCGGCGGCGATGCCCACCACGACCAGCGCCGACAGGGCCTCGTGCAACCGGTGGCCCACGCTTCCCGCGCCGAGGAGCGGACGCATCGCGCCGGCTGTCGCTGTCCGCAGCACGGCGGCAGCGGCACCGGTGACCACCGGACAGGCCGGTGTGGTGTTGCGTCCGTCGATCACCCAGCGCCACTCCAGAAACAGAGCGTCGATGTCCGGGCTGCCGCTGTGGAAGGTGTAGCCGTTGCCCAGGTCGTCGCCGGCCTCGATTAGGTCTCGGTTGGCCTGGAGGAAGACGATCTCGTGGCCGCGGTCGAGGAGGGAGTCGATCAGGGGGCGGCGGTGGCTGCGGCCCCCGTCCGGTGTGTTGGTGATCCCGTTGCCGAGGAAACCCCAGAAGCTGTATCCGATCCTCACTTGGTGATCCACCGCCCTTCCAGCAGCAGGGCGTCCAGCCCCGAGTTGGCCAGGCAGTCGAGAGCCATCTCCGGTGTTCCGTAGATCGGCTTGCCCTTGACGTTGAGTGAGGTGTTGATCAGCACTGGCACGCTCGTGCGCCGGGCGAAGGCGCGGAGGACCTCGTGCATAAACGGGTTCTGCGAGTGGGTGACGGTCTGCAGGCGAGAGGTGCCGTTGGCGTGCACGATGGCCGGCACTAGCTCACGTGCCTTGTCGGTCACGCCGGACGCCATCGACATGTACGGCGCCTCCTGGCCGAGAGCGAAGAACTCCGACGCGCGCTCGGCGAGCACCATGGGGGCGAAGGGTCGGAACGGCTCCCGGAACTTCACCGTGGCGTTCAGCCGCTCGACGACGCCCGGCTCCCGAGGGGAGGCGAGGATCGAGCGGTTGCCGAGGGCACGGGGGCCAGCCTCGACGCGGCCCTGGAACAGCCCGACGATCAGACCGTTGGCGAGCTGCTCGGCGAGGACTGCCGGCCCTGGTTGTCGAGGCGGCAGCGGGCGGTCAGGCGGCAGGGTCGACTACGGGGTGCGTGAACCGCACGGGCTTGCCCAGCGACCGGGCGTAGGCGATTTCGGCTCGGGTGCTGTCTCCGATGTAGTCGCCGACCACGAGCACCTCATCAGCGAGCCGGATCTTCGCCCGGTGCAGATCGTCGAGTCGAACCTTCAGCGCCTCGGCCTCGACAGGATCGGACCAGAGTTCGTGCGGCGACTTCATGTCACAGCCCGGTTTGACGACGATCTTTCCGGCTTTGGTCTCCCGCAGATCGGCCTCGTTCATCTCGGTCATGAAGCGGGTGGAGCCGCAGATCACGACGATACGCGGGAGGCTCAACAGCTTCTTCGCGTCGGCGAGCTTCTCCTCGGGGGTGAGCTGTTGCGGGTATGACACTGGTTCCTCCTGGTGGTGTGGTCCAAGGGGTGCCTGCGGAGACGAGAACGAGGGTGTCCAAGATCGTTTTGTGACGAACGACGTGGACACCCTCGCGACAGCACTCTATGAGAGGACTGACGACATGCTGAAGGAGCATCCCGACCTGGCGTCGTGGCGCCCGCCGGTCGGCCTCACGCCCCGCCTGAGCGTTACCGAACTGGTCACCCTCGCCACGATGCAGGCCGTACTCGGCTAGGGGGTGTCTTCTGGATCAAGTTCGGGGGGAGAGTAATGCCTGGTCTGCTGGAGGCTAACCCGGCATCATCGCGGCATGGGCAAGGACATCTGGGGCTTCATCGAGTGCCACCGTGACTATCGAGACCATGAGGCGGACTCGTTCTGGCACGCCACCATCGACCTGGACCACCTGAAGGTGCCGAGGAACTACGAAGCCTTTGGGTGTCTGTTCGGCGTCTGCGACAACGAACAGTTCGTGCCGGTGGCTCCTGTTCGTGGACTGCCCGCCGACGTGTCGAACCGCGTCCGCGACGGCCACGAGACGACGGCCGGGCGAAGCGCGAGCTGGGTCAGCTGGGCAGAGATCAAGCGGGTCGACTGGGATGAGGAGTCCGCCTGGCCCGATGCCCACATCCGCGAGTACTACCGTGATCCGCAAGGCGACTGGCAGTTCCTCCAGCGGCACTACTCCGCTCCTCAGCGATTCGTCGACCTCTGCGGACAGCCGGCTCATATCGCGGTCCGGCCCAGCAAGCACTTCCCGGAGGGCTCCCAGTGGATCGATGGAGACCAGATGTTCCGTGTTGAGCGCCTCCGGCGCCGCGACGCCGTGCCCGACGACGAATGGGGCCCTGTCTGGACCGTCATGCGCACCCTCGCCGAACTGCACGGCGGCGACGACGTCAGGCTCGTCGTCTGGTTCGACGACTGACGTCACCTCGCGGCCCAGATGAAGATCCCGGCGATGTGGAGCGCGGCAAGACAGATCGTGGCGGTCTTGTCATATCGGGTGGCGAGCCCGCGCCACTGCTTGAGGCGATTGATACATCGCTCTACGGTCCTGCCCCAGCAGTCCGGCCACAACAAGCGGCTGCGCAAGGCCGCCGGTCTGATGCGAAGCGTCAACCGGATCCTGGCCACCACCACCTCGGTGGGGAGCGACGGCGTATGGGTCGTGGACTCCACCCCGGTGGAATGCGGCCGATCCCGCGAGACCGTCAAACGTTCCGCCCTGGCAGGTGTGCAGCACGAGCAGGATGCCCTGGAACACCAGCCGATGCGGATGCCGCTTGCGTCCCGGATCACGCGGCCGACGCTGGACCCTGGGCAACAGCGGCTCGATCACCGCCCATAGCTCGTCATCAACTTCCCACGGCTTCCGCGAGCCACCCCGTACCCGTGTGACTGCGTGCTTCAGTTGCCTGGTTGAGCGGGAAGCTCATCCATCTCGGCCCGTCAGCGCTTCACGCCTCTACGGACCTACGCCACCTGCCCTGTGCGCTGACTGCCCTCGGAGGTTTTGCTGCCTCATGACGCTGCGGGCGTGCCAGGGGCACACGGCTGCCGCCGCGACTCATCGGGGTGACCACCAGGTTTCAACACCGCTGTCCGGGCCCGATGACGGTGAGTCCCACCTGTCCGGCGAGCCAGTGCGCGTACGGCTCCCTCAGCTGACGGCCGTCGACGTCTACGCTGCGAACGTGGACGAGGACGGTGTGATCATCGGCAGGCTCGTCGTACTCGCGGGTGCGGGTGTTGAGGAGGAGCGTCACCTCTGCGTGCTTGGACTCGCCGTGAAAACCCACCTCGGGCGCGTCCGGCCAGCTCAGGTCCTGCCAGTTGATCTCGCCCACGCTCGGACCGATCGCCGCCGTGAAGGCGTCTTCAACGCTGCCGACCGCCTGGTCGAGCAACTCGTAGTCCACCGGCAGCCGCTCTTCGTACGCGGTCGGGTCGGCCGGCAGAGCGGACCCCCGGACGCCTACGAGCCATGCGGGGCGGTCCTCGAACGGCACCCGGTTGTCGAACTCCCCGTACCGTTCCTGTCCCCGGAACCACCCCTCGGGTAGCTCCTTCGCACCCTGCCGCACCTCGGCGACGGAGCGGAGCTCTGCGTAGAGGGAGACGTTGGTGTATTCGCAGCGGCCGAACTCCATGAGGCGGCGCGCGACGCTCAGGGCGAGTATGGGGTCGGGGGTACGGAAGACGGGGTAGGCGATGTCGTTGGACATGCGGAGACTGTGCCACGGTCCATCGCCGCAGGTCATGGCATTTCCGATCCAGCCTACGCGACCCGCATGTGAGGTGAACGCCCGGAGAGCAGGCAGGGCTGCCCCTGCTCAGCCAGATCGGAAGCCTGCCAGTCGACTGAAGCACTGAGTCACCGATCTCGGAGCGATCCAACCATCTCGAAGATGATTTCGTGAGGAGTTCCAAGTCCGCCTGGTCACGGGATACCGTCAGGTCCCATCGGGCGCCAGCCCGCCAGGCGAGGGGAGACACGATGGGCGCCCCGCTGGGAGTCCCGAAGCGCGAGTACGTCGGCTTTATTCGGATCACCGGTCAATCGGAAATTCGATTTCGGCTGATGGCTTCGTCGTTGAGTGAAGCCCGAGCAAATGTTGTCGAGCGGTATGGCGAGGGGCACGTGATCTCGATATGGAACGAAGAGGACGCCAGACGTCTCAGATGACATCACCTCGGCTTATCCGGGGTTCTCTCGAAAGTGCGACTGCGGGGGAACGAGCTCGCTGGATGCTGTGAGGACGGGGCGGTGGCGAATCGACAGGTGCAGGGAGGCGATGTCGACGGTGTCAGGCATGGAGGGGGTCCGATCAGGCGTTGGCAGGTGATCGTGACGCCAACGAGCAGCGCGGACTGCGGATGCGTCCGGTCCCCTCGCTCGGCTCCCCTGGTCACCGCCCGCCGCGCACATCTCGACGCCTCCTCCTGACCACCAGGCTCCGGCCGGCAGGTGGGAGACGTCGCGCTCCTCGAGGAGGGCGCCTCAGTCGGGGCGGCCGCCCGTCCGGTGAGCCGCAAGGGTTTTATTCCGCTGTTTCCAGGCGCTCCACCGCGCGGTGGGCCCGCTGAGCGGCACGGCGAGCCTCGTGCAGGGCCCGCTCGGCGGTCCTGACGGTCGTGCTGCCTTCCGCCGCAGCGGCCTCCTGGTCACGTCTGGCCTGCCGTGCCTGCTGGATCTCGCCCTCCAGGCGGCGGACCAGCTCGCCGGCCTCCTCAGCGCTCGCCGCCGCAGCCTCCTGCGCGGTGCGGGCCTCGCTGAGCTCCTGTTCGCGCCGGACGACCTCGGCATCGGCCTCCTGCCCCGCCGCACGGGCCCGCTCGAGGTCCCGCAGCCGCTGCGCATCCTCACGGCCCTGCTTCTCCTTCGGCGCGGGCTTCTTCGCCGGGGCCGGCCGAGCGGGCGCCGTCTCCGGGGCGATGGCGGCAAATCCGACCGCGGCCTCGGGCACCTTCACCAGCCGGCCCTTCGCCCACAGTTCGGCGACATCCGCGTGGGCGAGCACACCGTGGAGGCACTGCTCGATCTCGTGCAGCACCGCCTCGCTCACCGGCTGCCCCGCCTCGCGTGCCAGGGCTGCGGCCGTCCGGGCGAGCGCGGTGACGAGCTGGTACTGCTGTCGGCTCGCGGCCCACAGCTGCGCGGCGTCGAGCGTCCGGTGGGCCTCCCGGAGAGTCTCCCCCAGCGTCAGGAACTGCCCGGTATCCTCCGGCCGCTGACGAGCCAGGAGATTCGCGGCCCACGCCGCGAGCGCGGGCCGGCGCAGCGCGGCGATCGCCTTCGCTACGGCGGGGTCCTTGGCCTTACGGGCCTCGGCGACGTACGCGTCCCGCGTCGCGACGAAGTCGGCCGGCTTCAGCCCGTACAGCTCCTCGGCGATCTTCTCCACATCCACGTTCCCACTGTGCGCCGCAGTCACCGGGCCGAGGGCGATCACACTGGCAACGGCTCCGCCGAATGCCTGGTCCAGTCACCCGCGCGGTCCGTATAACGCCCTCCTGCAGGCCTCCCTCGCCCCTCGCACCCTACGCTCGGAACACGGCATCCGACAGGACGGAAGCCCGAAGGGCCGGCCGCCCGTAGTCCCCACCCCCGAGCGCGGGCGGCCGACCACCTCCCGCGCTTTCCCCTGAACCAAGGCCCTCCGGCCGCCTTCAGCACCGTGAGTGGATTGTCGTCGACGTGCTCGTCCAGACGCTCGCGCGCATGCCTTGATGAAGCTCGCTGAATGTGGCTCTGGCCGGAGTTCCGTGAAGGGCGAGCCGTCGGAGTGGAGGTGGTGGGGATCCAGCGACCCACTTGGTAGGTCGCTACCCTGCAGCCACGACCGGGCCTGCTGTGATCTGAGGGCCGTTGGGGAGCAGCGGCGCGAGGTTGTTCCTTACGAAGTCCGCCGCTCGTTCGATCGATTCCTCGGCCCCGGATTGGTCTTCGAAGACGCTGGTAGAGACCATCACTCCGTCCCCGGCGTCCACCCAGTAGTAAGCCACGAAGCCGGGGACTCGGCGGAGGAGAGGCACGAATCCCTCGTCCACTCGGCGTCCTGCCTCGGCAGAGTCCGTCACTCCTTCGTAGCGCCGAATCACTGCGTACATAGCTGATCTCCTCATGGGTCCCAAGGTCACCTTGCGTGAAACGACATACCCCCACCGAGCGTCTCTCGCCCGGGTGACGTCCGGAGGTGACCTGGATAGGCGTACCGGTGCCCCGAACCAGGCATCAGCTGTGGCCATGCGGTCCTGACCGCTGCGGCACAATCCGGGTCAACGAGGCGGGCAAGGGTGGGGGTGGGAACGTGGGGCTTTTTGGTTCACGAAGCCGACGTAGGGGCGTACCGGACGAGCCGGCGCTGCTGGCTGCTGCTGCCGAGAATCCCGGTGGCAGCGTCGCCGAGATCGACCCGAGGTATATCGACGACCCGAACGGCTACGTACCTCCCGAGGCCATCCGCGGCGCGTGGGTGGTGGATGGCAGCGGGAAGCTGACAGGTGAGTACCAGCAGAATCCCCGTCACGGGGTGCCACAGGACGACTTCAGCAAGCTCACAGATCCTGATCACTGGCTTGGCTGGCTTGGCGATGATCCCGCGATGGCCGTCCGGGAAGGCATCGAGGAGTCCCTGCGCGCCCAGGTGGCAGACGCGGTGGTCGAGTGGGTGAAGATCCTTGAAACGCCTCGGTTTCTCACGGGTGGGCGTCCAGGTTCTGAGGATGAGCAGCTCATGCTGGTGACCCGCGCGGCATTCGCCGCACCGTTTGCGTTGTCCGTTCGGACAAGGCAGCACGGGCGTTCCGTCCTCTTGGGGGTGTTCTCCTGGGCGGCGGTGAACCTCTCACGGCCCGCCACGCGGAAGGATCGGCACTGGTTTGACCTGGGCGTCGGGCTGGAGTGGGCCGGTGAACGGCTTCAAGAGCGGATCTACGAGATCGATGGTGAGGACGGCACCGCCGAGCGGTAGAGAGGCAATGCCACTCTGTACTGCTGGTGTCGTGCCCGTGCCGTCGGCGGAAGGCGTCCAGTCCAGCGTGCCACCACGCCCGATCAGTCCGCCGGAGATGCCCATCCCGCTGTACGGGGAGGCGCAGTGTGCAGCATCTCCGGCCAGGACCACTCGGCCCTTGGACCAGCTGTCGATGCGCACCTGGACGATCTCCTGGGAGCAGAAGAAGGGGCTCGTCTTCATGCCCTCGATGAAGCGCTCGGTCAGCCAGCCGACGTCGCGGACCCGCTCGGCCCAGAACTTCTGCTGCTGCTCCACGGGCGCGCGGTGGATCGCGGAGGCTTCCGCCGAGCCCTCGCGCATCACGAAGTACACCTGCGTTTGAGTCGGAGGCCTTGCCGCAGTCGATGTCACCGCGGTGGTGACCTTCTTCGGCCTGCTCACCCAGGCCGACGACTCCGGCGGATTGGGCGAGAGCAGGAGGGTCGTCGGCGCGACGCCCCGCGCTGGGCGGGGCCTACGGCCGTGTGACCGCTTCGGCAGATGCCGGGCGTCTTTCACCCGGCCGGCGGCACGCCCGAGGACGGCAAGCCGATCGGTCGGCACGCGGTGGGGCTGGTCATGAGGCACTCCGGTCGGCGGTGGCGCGGGCTGCCGGCCCGCATCGTTCAGCCGCGGTCGGGAGACGGACGCGCCAAGTCGGACGCCTGTGCGCCCCCTGAAGGAGTTGACGAAATGTCAATCTTCCTTCGTTGTTCTCAAATGCGCCGTATGTGAACTCAGTTGACGCAGACGCAACAGCCTGACTAGAAATCCCCCGCCATGATCGGCGCAACGTGATCAGGCCGCTTTCCGCTGTGAGGAGAACGGCCTGGTTCGGCGCGCCCTGAGGTGTTTCGACGCACGTGCTCAACCCATGCCCGGCACGGAACGACCGAGCTGGTGCTTCGGTGTGCCCTTTTCGCTACGGAGCGAGGGCACCGATGGAGGGAATGGCGTGAAAGTGAGATACGGGCGGGCAATAGCCTGCTTCGTGGTTGCGGCGGTGGCCGGAACTATGCTGCCACAAGTCGCCTATGCGTCACCAGTTTCGAACGATGACGGCGAGGGTATTACCAGCGTCTTCGACGGCTGGTTCTCGGATTCCGATGGCGAAGTCACCCCCGAGGCCCCGCGCACCGGCGGAACGCCGGTGCTGCCGAGCCGGGAGAAGCTGCCGAACGGCAAGGCGGCTTTAAAGCCGAAGCGCGTCGCGGAGCTGACGGCGCGGCGGACGGCGAACGCGCGGTACTGGCAGCTGTCCGACGGCCGGGTGCAGGCCGAGGTGTCGGCCGTCCCGACCGGGTATCGGGCGGGGAAGTCCTGGAAGGACATCGACCCGACGGTCCGGCCGGGTTCGGTGGCGGGTTTCCCGTTCACCAACACGACGAACGCGGCGCGCACGTCGTTCGGCTCGGACGCGGGCCGACTGCTGAGGTTCGAGGCCGCGGGACACGTGGTGACGCTGGGTCTGGCGGGCGGTGCGGGGAACCTGTCCCCGGTCGCGGCCGGGGACACGGTGACGTACAAGGACGCAGTGTCCGGTGCGGATCTGTCGTACGGGGTCGGTCCGGGGCGGGTGAAGGAGAACATCGTTCTGGGCGCGAAGCCGTCCGGTCCGGTGTCCTTCACGTTCACCCTGGACGCGGGTGGTCTGACGCCGAAGCAGAACAAGGACGGCTCGATCTCCTTCTTCGGTGAGGGCGCGGACCCGGTCCTCGTCATCCCGGCGGCGTTCATGACGGACGCGAAGAAGGACGCCAAGGCCGCGTACGGCTCCGGCTACAGCGGCAACGTGGCGCAGAAGCTGAGCCGGTCCGGCAAGGGCTGGAAGCTCACCGTCACGCCGGACGCGAAGTGGCTGGCCGCGTCCGAGCGGCAGTACCCCGTCACGATCGATCCGACGATCTCGATCGCGCCGACGCCGTCGACGGCGCAGGACGTGATGATCTCGTCGGACGGCCCGGCGACGAACTACAAGGACAACTGGCGCCTGTCCGTGGGCAACACGTCGACGGGTGCGTCACGCGCACTGATCCGCTTCCCCGTCGGCAGCATCCCCGCCGGGACCAAGCTGGACTCCGCCGACCTGAAGCTGTGGTTCGACCAGTACCACACCACCGGCGACTCCGAGGTCCAGCTGGAGGCCCACCGTGCCACCCAGGCGTGGTCGGAGGACACGGCCACCTGGGACAGCGCCAACACCTTCACCGGTGAGCTGTCGGGCACGGCGGTCGTCGTCGACAACGGCGAGGCCGGCCGGACCGCGGCTGTGGGTGCCTGGCCTGCCTCCGGGAACACGGCGTACACGCAGTACGCGGTGAACCAGACGTACATGTACAACAAGGATTCGGTCGCCGGTGACACCTACACCTGGCAGCCGAGTCTTCCCGAGGACGGCACGTACCAGGTCGAGACGCACTACGTCCCTGCCTCGGACCGGGCGACGAACGCGCCGTACACCGTGACGTACGACGGCGGCAGCAAGCAGTACCTCGTCAACCAGCAGGCCGGTACGGCCGGCGTGTGGAAGACCCTCGGCAACCACCCGTTCAAGGCCGGAACCCTCGGCAAGGTGGTCCTGGGTGACGGGCCGGCGTCCACCAGCACCACCGTGCTCGCGGACGCGGTGCGGTTCACGAAGGGTGGTGTGGTCACCAAGCAGCCCGGTGAACTCAACACCTGGCACACGTTCCCGGTGACGAAGACGGTCCAGCAGTGGATCGACGGGACGTACACGAACAACGGTTTCGTGATCAAGGCCGGTGACGAGTCCGCCAACGGACCCAAGGGCGGGCCTCGTTACGAGGGCTCCGAGTTCGGTTACGGCGGTGAGACCGCCAACTACCCGCGCCTGGTGCTGACCTTCGGCCGGCAGGGCGTCGACCTTTCCGCCCCGACGACGATCCACGACACCGGCGCGGAGCTGAACTGGTCCGCGTACCAGGAGAAGGACCCGATCGGGACCGGCGACGACCTGGTCGAGTATCAGGTCCACCGGTCCATCAGCCAGACCTTCACCCCGTCGGCCGCCACGCTCGTGGCACCGGTCGCCCCCGGCACGACGTCCTTCACGGACACCTCCGCCGTGCCGACGAAGGGCGACGACCCGGATCCGTACGGCCGCGCGTACTACTACATGGTCGCGGTCAAGACGAAGGACGGGCAGGTCGTCGCCGCCCCCACCCAGCTCGTCCGCCTGCCCAAGGCCGGCCGTACGACCAAGGTGCTCACCGCGACGCACGACACCACCCTGTCCTCGCTCCAGACCACCACCGCGCACGACACGATCGACGACGGCGGTCCGAAGAACTGGCTGTCCGTCGGCAACAACTCCGCCACCTACGACGACACCCGCGCCCTGCTGAAGTTCCCGGCCCTCGGCATCCCCGCCACCGCGCGGGTCCTGGACGCGAACGTGCGCCTGTGGTCCACCCAGACCGCGCAGGACGCCACCGGCGCCGTCTACGAACTGCGCCCGCTGACACGCGACTTCGACGAGTCCGCCACCTGGGTCAAGGCGGACGCCGCCACGAACTGGACCATGCAGGGCGGCGACTTCGGCGCCGTCGTGTCCGACAACGGGGCCAAGACCAACGACCCGGCCCGCCACGACTGGAACGTCACCTCACTCGCCCAGTCCTGGGTCACGACCCCGTCCTCGCAGAAGGGCGTGGCCATCAAGATGGCCGACGAGGTCGCCAAGCAGGAGCGGACCCTGTTCCTGTCGTCCGAGGGCGCCGAGCCGAGGCTCGCGCCCAGGATCGTGGTCACGTACATCGACTCCACCACCGAGTCGACGTACTACGCGCCGCAGACCCCGGCCCGGATGACTCCGAACAGTGACTACACGGTCGACTTCACTCTCACCAACACCACGGACGCCAACTGGACTTCGGCCGACAACGTCCTCACCTACAAGTGGACGCTGCCCGACGGCACGGACGTGACGACCGGTGGCAACCAGGTCCAGACCGCCCTGCCGGCGAACGTCGCCCCCGGTGACAGCATCGACCTCCAGGCCGTGGTGAAGACCCCGATCAACTCGGACAACGGCAACAAGCGCACCGACTACGTGCTGACCTGGGACGTCTACAACAAGACGACCGGGACCTGGACTTCAGGCACCTCCGGCGTCCCGGGCCTGAAGCAGAACGTGGCGGTGGAAGACCCCACCTCCAACCAGCTCGGCATGGAGAAGTTCTACTCCTACACCGGCAAGAACACCGGTGCCGGCTCGACCGTCATGAACAACCTGGCGTCCGGCAACAGCGTGTGGCAGTACAACGCCTTCTCCAACCCGGGCCGTGGCATCAACACCTTCGCCAGGTTCGCGTACAACAGCCTCGACACCTCCGACACCGTCTCCGGTCACGGCTGGTCCTTCCAGGTCGCCGGCCCGACCCGGCTCGGCGCGCCGCTGGAGTTCCACCCCAAGCCCAACCCGACCGAGATCCGTCTCCCGGACGGTGACGGCACCACCCACGTCTTCCGCTGGGACTCCGCAACGAGCTCCTGGAAGGCCCCCGCGGGCGTCCACTACAAGCTGACCGCCAAGTCGGGCCTGGACTGCACCCCGCTGAAGGACCCGATCCCCGACGCCTGGACGCTGACCCGTCCCGACGGCACCCGGTTCCTCTTCGGCTGCGACGGCTACATGACGTCCGTCGTGGACAAGAACGGCAACACGCAGATGTACACCTACGAGGAACGGAAGTCGAACAACAAGCCGACCAAGTTCCTCAAGTACATCACCGACCCCGCCGGCCGGCAGTCGCTGACCGTCGAGTACTACTCCAAGGCCGACAGCAGCAACCCGAAGATCATCGACCACATCAAGTCGATGACCGACATCTCGGGCCGCAAGGTCACCTTCGAGTTCTCCGACAAGGGCCTGCTCACCAAGATCACCGACGGTGCGGGCTCGACCCAGCCGAAGGTCTTCGGCTTCGAGTACGACGCCACCCAGGGCAACAAGAACGTCAAGCTCGTCAAGGCGACCGACCCGCGCGGCAACGCCACGGGAATGACGTACTACGCCCCGCAGACCGGTGACGACCCGAAGTACCACTGGTGGACCAAGACCGTCACCGACCGTCTCCAGGGCGCCACGACCTTCGCGTACGCGGCCGACGCCGCCAACCCGAAGTTCACCGACACCGAGGTCACCGATGCGGAGAACCACGCGACGGACTACGTGACGGACGACTTCGGCCGTCCGGTCCAGAGCACGAACGCGAAGTCCGAGACGACCAAGTTGGCCTGGGACGCGGACAACAACGTCACGTACCTGGAAGAGGCCAACGGCGCCAAGACCGCGTACTGCTACGACCAGAAGACGGGCTATCCGCGCTGGCAGCGCGACGCGGAGAACAACAAGGCCGGCGTGCCCGCGTCCTCGGACTGCGCCCCGGGGGTCTTCCCGGCCAACGCGGCGACGTACGAGTACCTGACCCGTGGGGACGGTTTCTCGGCCGACCTGGTGGCCAAGACCTCTCCGGAGGGCCGGAAGTGGCAGTTCGGCTACGACCAGGTCGGCAACCTGAAGACGGTCACCGACCCCAAGGGCGTCGCCACCACCGGTACCGCCGGTGACTACACCACGTCGTACGAGTACGACTCCTACGGCCAGCTCACCAAGGCCACCGACGCCAACGGCAACCCGACCGTCAACAGCGGATTCGGGCCCACCGGCTACCCCACGAAGATCACCGACGCCCTGAACAACCCGACGTGGTTCACCTACGACGATCGCGGTCAGGTCACCGAGGTCGTCGACGCCCTGAGCAAGAAGACCACCCAGGCGTACGACGTCTTCGGCCGCCGCACGGAGCGGACGGTGCCCAAGAAGCAGGACCAGGGCGTTCTCATCACCACCCCTGCCCCCGTCTATGACGCCAACGACAACATCGTCACGTCGACAGCGCCGAACGGAGCGGTGTCCACCGCCGTCTACGACGCGGTCGACCAGGTCGTCTCGGCCACGGCGCCGAAGGACACCGCCACCTCGGACGAGCGCCGGACCGGCTACTCGTACGACAAGGCCGGCAACCTCACCTCCACCACCGAACCCAAGGGCACACTCACCTCGGGCGACCCGAACGACTACCGCACCACTCGGACCTACGACGCGGTCAACCAGCTGACGTCCGTCGTCAACGCCGCCGGGAACAAGCTGTCCTACGCGTACGACAACGTCGGCAACCTCGTCACGGTCGTCGATCCCAAGAAGAACGCGACCGCCGACGCCACCGACTACACCACCAAGACCGCCTACGACCTGAACCACCGGGTCACGACGGTCACCGACGCCGCCGGGAAGACGACCGCGAAGGCGTACGACAAGGACTCTCTGGTCGTGTCGACGACGGACGCCGACAACAACACCACGACGGTCGTACGCGACGAGCGCGGCAAGGAGAAGGAGGTCAAGGCCCCGTACGAGGGGACCACGTTCCGCACCACGAAGTACGAGTACGACCAGGTGGGCAACACGACCAAGGTGATCAGCCCGCGAGGCGTCGACACGACCGCCGCCGACGACTTCACCACGGAGACCGGCTACGACGCGCTCAACCGGGTGAAGCAGCAGATCCAGCCGTACGACCCGGCGGACGCCCGGTACAACAGGAAGGTCTGGACCGAGACGACGTACGACGAGGTCGGCCGGGTGAAGACCGTGTCGGCACCGCCGTCCGAGGGACAGACGGTCCGCAACGACACCACGTACACGTACTTCGACAACGGCTGGGTCGAGTCGTCCACCGATCCGTGGTCCATCGTCACCGGCTACGAGTACAACGCGCTGGGCAAGCAGACGGCGCGCACGCTGACCTCGGCGGGCGGTTCCTCGAACCGTACGATGACGTGGTCGTACTTCCCCGACGGCAAGCTGAAGTCCCGGTCGGACGACGGCGTGCCCGTCGGCAGCGCGGTGGTGCTCGTCGACAACTCCGACACGCAGAACACCGCCGCGACCGGCACGTGGACGAAGGCCGTCGCCACCGGGCAGCACGGCTACGACCACCAGATCCACGCCGCCGGCGCCGGTACGGACGCCTTCACCTGGACGCTCGGCATCCCGAAGGACGGCACGTACACCGTCTACGTGAAGTACCCGAAGGTCACCGGAGCCGCCACGACCGCGAAGTACACGGTCACGCACGCCGGTGGCACCACGGACAAGACGATCGACCAGAACACCGGTGACGGCACCTGGGTACCGCTCGGCTCGTACTCCTTCGCGCAGAGCGGCGCCGCGAAGCTCCAGCTGTTCCAGAACAGCGGTGGCAAGGTGGTCGCCGACGGCGTCAAGCTCGTCCGGAACGCCACGGGCGAGGCCGACACCGAGAAGAACGACTTCACGTACGGATACGACGCCAACGCCAACCTGACGTCGATCGACGACGCCTCCTCCGGCGCCCGGATCGACGCCTACGCGGTCGCCTACACCGGCCTCGACCAGGTCCAGAAGGTCACCGAGTCGCTGGACGGACAGGTGAAGAAGAACACCTCCTTCACCTACGACGCCAACGGTCTGCCGGAGACGGTCACGCACCCCGACCAGTTCTCCAGGTACACCTACGACCTGCGCGACCTCGTCGCCTCGGTGTCGGTCGGTTCGTCCCCGACCGACGGCTCCCCGAGGGTGAGCTCGTACACGTACACCGCTCGCAGCCAGAAGCTGAAGGAGACCAAGGCCAACGGGAACACGGTCGACCACACCTACTTCCTCGACGGGTCCGTCAAGACCAGGACGGAGAAGAAGGCGAACGGCACGCTCGTCTCCCAGCACACCCTGAGCTACGACGCCAACGGCAACCCGGCTCAGGACATCGGCCGGAAGATGAGCGCGGACGCGGCATCGACCTACATCGACGTCACGGCCGCCTACACCTATGACCCGGTGGACCGCATCGCCAAGGTCACCAAGAGCGGGACGTCCGCGTCCACCGAGACCTACGTGCACGACGACAACGCCAACGTCGTCGCGCAGACGGTCAAGGGCGTGACGTCCGCCTTCACCTACGACCGCGACCGCCTGCAGTCGGCGACGATCTCCGGCGCGGTGGCGAACTACAACTACGACCCGTTCGGCCGGCTGGAGACCGTCACCGGCGGCGGCAAGGTGGTGGAACGGAACACCTACGACGGCTTCGACCACGTGGTCGAGACGTCCCGGCTCACCAGCGGCGGCGGCCAGTCGGTCACGCAGTACGCCTTCGACCCGTTCGACCGCACGACCAGCAAGACCGGCGGCGGCAAGACCACCACGTTCAACTACCTCGGCCTCTCCGCCGACGTGCTGAGCGAAGAGGTCGCGGGCGCGGTCACCGCCTCGTACCAGTACTCGCCCTGGGGCGAACGGCTGTCCCAGCTCAAGAACCCCGGAGCCACCGAGGAACTGGGCGTGTACGGCTACAACGCGCGCGGCGACGTCGAGACCGTCACCACGACGGCCGGCGACACCTCGGCGACGTACGGGTACACGGCCTACGGCAAGGACGAGGCCGGCGAGTTCACCGGTCGCGACAAGCCGAACCCGGACGACCCGGCCAAGGACGCGTTCAACCCGTACCGCTACAACGCCAAGCGGTGGGACGTCTCCTCGGGCACCTACGACATGGGTTTCCGCGACTACAACCCGGAGCTCAACCGCTTCACCACCCGGGACATGTACAACGGCGCCCTGGCCGACATGCGGCTCGGCGAGGACCCGATGACCGCCAACCGCTACGCCTTCACCGGCGGCAACCCGGTCGGCCGTGTGGAGCTCGACGGCCACGAGCCGGACTGCATGGGGTACAACAGCTTCACCTGTCCCCGGATGAACCAGGACGTCGAGACGCCGTCGGGTCCGGGCGAATGGGGCAACGGCTGGCAGCTGACCACGGACGACACCCCGTCCACGGACGAGCCGGCCGCGGCCCCGGCGCCGCAGCCCAAGCCCATCCCCGCGTGGGAGAACTTCCTCGGCGGCGTGACCCACACACTGCTGACCGGATTCACCCAGGGTGGCAGCGACGGCGGCTCCACCGGCATCTGCGCCGGCATCGGCGGCGCGATGTACACCGGTTACGCGGAGCAGGGATGCTTCATGGTCGTCCAGAACAGCAACGGCGACTACGACATCGGCTTCACGGAGAGCCACGGCCCGGCGGTCGGCGACGGAGCCTCCGCCAGCCTCGACATCGTCTGGAGCAACGCGGACAGCTTCAACCAGCTCGCGGGCTCCGGCGTCGGCGCCGATGCGTCGGTCGGCCCACTGCTCGGCGTCCACGGCCTGTACAGCCGGGCGGTCAACTCCGAGGACGAATGGTCGTTCCCCACGGATTTCAGTAATCCGTGGGTCGTCAACAGCGACGGTGATCCCGTGTACACCGTCGGCGGCGGCGTCACCTTGGTGACGCTCTTCGACGTGGCCGGGGGCACCAGCTACACCACCGTCTACGGGGAGAGCGGATGGTGACATGATTCCAGCCGCCCGGGGTGCGGGTACGGGCACGCCCGGCGCCCGCACCCCGGGCGGCTCCCTCTCCGCACGGTTCCGAACGACGAATGGAGCAGCATGTCCTACGACGGGGCGTTCCTGTGGGGCCCGGCGAACTTCGAGGGACGGCCACCCGCCCGGCTCGTGCGGGAAGGCGCCGTCGTGGGCCTCGTGACCGCCGGCCTGGTCGCGGGCGCCGCGGTGACGGGTGTGCTGACCGGTTTCAGCACGGCGGGCTCGGTGATCGGTGTCGTCGTGGGCCTGGCCGCCGCCTGGTACCTCTTCTCGACGAACGCCGGACGTGTCCTGGTCGGCGCGGTCGCCCTGCTCGGCGGGGCCCTCGCATGGTGGATACCGGGCCAGACGGCGCAGGCCGTCCTCGCGGCGCGCGGTGAAGCGCGGACCGTGGTCGTGACCGAGGTTCACGTCCACCGCTACGAGGGACGGGACTACGTCAAGAACTCCTGCTCGGTACGGCTCCCCGACGGCACCCCGGTCGCGACCGAGGCATGGCGCACCTGCGGCGCCGGCGCACGCCCGGGCCAGAACCTCACGATGGTCTTCGACCCGCAGGACGCCGTCCCGCCGACCGACCGCATCCTTCCGGACACCGCCGCCCGGGCCCTCGCAGGGCCCGCGGCGGCGAGCCTGATCCTCGCGGCGCTGTGCTGCGTCGCCGTGATCCGATCCCAGCCGTGACCACAAGGGAGCGAAGCATGCAGAGACAACACCCCTGGCAGTGGGGACGGGTGGCGGGGATCTGCCTGGTGCTGGTGATGTCGGCCGGATGCACCGGCGGAACGGCGGACACGGACGCCTCCCCGAAGAGCAGCACGGGAGCGCCGCAGACGTCCGGAGGACGACCGCCCGGCGAGCGGACGGCCGAGAAGGCGTTCGACCTGCTGCGTGAGGCGGACTCGATGCGCATCTCGTTCACCCTCCGGGCTCCCCGAGGAGGCGCCGCGATCACCGTGCAGGCTGATCGGAGCGGCAACTGCAGGGGCACCTTCGACATGGGGCCGATGCAACGCGGCGAGCTCATCAGGGTGGCAGGCGACGACGCGTCCTACGTCCGCTACACCGACGTCGCACTCACGGAGATGCGTGTGGCTGCCGCCCGTCGCGGTCCCGAAGCCGCGGCACAGGCCGAGAAGCGCACGGCGCAGGCCCGGGGCAAGTACCTCAGGGTCACGTCGTTCACCTCCGCCGTGAAGGACCAGTGCGACCTGGACAAGGCGCTGTCGAAGGCACCGCGGGACGGAGTCGGCGTCCAGCAGCTGCCCGTGGTGGAGCGCGACGGCGAGCGGCTCATCCCGCTCCGCGGCCCCGACGGGAACGAGGGCCTGACCCTGTACGTGGCCGCCGACGGCGAGCCCTACCTCCGGCACATGGTGGGCCTGATCCAGGGCAACGAGATGAGACTCTCGTTCTCCCGGTTCGACGAGCCGGTGAAGGTGTCGACGCCGCCGGTGGACCAGGTCCTCGACACCGGCTCGAAGGGCGAAGGACAGCTCGGCATCTGAAGAAGGCGCCCCTGCCTCATTGCCGCGTCACGGCGATGAGCCAGGGGCTGTCTTCGGAGCCGCGCTGCTGCCCGTACAGTCTTGACAACGTCGCCGCTCTTCCTAGGAGTTGCGAGGTGCCGGCTCCTGGAGGGTGATCGCCCCCGAGGGGCAGACGCCGGCGGCCATGCGGGCGGCTACGCGGTGGGCGGCGGGCGGCTCGGGGTGCAGCAGGAGTACGAGTCCGTCGTCGGGGTCCTGGTCGAAGACGTCGGGGGCGGTCATGGCGCACATGCCGGCGCCGATGCAGCGCTCACGGTCGACGCTCAGACGCGGCGCGGTCACTTCGCGTCCCAGGTGACCGGGAGGCTCTTGACCCCGAAGATGTCCGCCGTCTCCGGGCGCAGGGCGACCTCCTCGGCCGGTACGGCCAGCCGCAGCGTGGGGAAGCGGTCGATCAGCGCGCGGAAGGCGACCCGCATCTCCACGCGTGCCAGCTGCTGGCCGAGGCACTGGTGGATGCCGTGGCTGAAGGCCAGGTGCCCCTCGTGCGGCCGCCGGACGTCCAGCACGTGAGGGTCTGCGAAGCGTTCGGGGTCGCGGTTGGCGGTGTTGTACGAGAGGACGATCGTCGTGCCGGCCTTGATGGTCTGGCCGCCCAGCTCGACGTCTTCCAGCGCCGTCCTGTGGAAGGTCTTGGCGACGCTCAGGTACCGCAGCAGTTCCTCCACGGCCCCGTCGGTGAGCGTGGGATCGGCGCGCAGCGCGTCCAGTTGGGCCGGGTTCTGCAGCAGCGCGAAGGTGCCGAGGGACAGCATGTTCGCGGTGGTGTCGAATCCGGCCGCCAGCAGGATGAGGCTGATGCCCCTCAGTTCCTCGTCGGTGAGGTCGCTGTCGGTGAGTTCGCTGAGGATGTCGTCGGTGGGGTTCGCGCGCTTGGCCGCCACCAGTTGCGCCAGGTATTCCTGGGTCGCGGTGTAGGCCGCGATCAGCTCCTCGTCGCTGACCTCCCCGCCCATGAACGTGTCGATCTGCTCCTGGAAGGACGCCCGGTCCTCGTACGGCACGCCCAGGATCTCGCAGATCACGATGGTGGGGATGGGCTTGGCGAACACGGTCACCAGGTCCGCCGACGGGCCGGCCGCCTCCATCGCGTCCAGACACTCGGCGGTGATCTGCTCGATCCGCTCGGCGAGCATCCGCATCCGTCGCACGGTGAACTTGCCCACCAGGGGCTTCCGGTAGCGGCTGTGCTCCGGCTCGTCCATGAGGAGGAACTCACCGGGCGGCGCCGGGGGAAGCTCGAAGTCGACGACGTTCATGAGGTCCTTGCGCGAGCTGAACCGCGGGTCGGCCAGGATCGAACGCACCATGTCATATCCGGTGACCAGCCAGCCGGGCTTTCCGCCCGGGTGGGTGTAGGCGCTGATGGGGCCGTGCTCGCGGGCATCGAGCAGCTCGGCAGGCGGGTCGAAGGGGCAGCCGGAAGGACGCTCGGTCGGCAGCGTCGTGACGGTGTGGAGGGGCTCGGTCATGGCCATTCCTCATCTCGCGATATGACGTGTTCGGTGTTGATCGAAAGCTACGTTGCGTTCAGAGTGCCGTCAATGCCCGGAGTGTGAATCCCCAGGCCAGGCACGGAAATTGATGCAATGGTCTGCGGTCAAACGCAACGTTGCGTTGCAATGGCTCCCGTCGAAAGTCATAGTCGCGGCATGCCCGGAGGGCGGTTGACCCGGCAGGAGCGACAGCGCATCGCGGCCGGGCTCGCCCAGGGCCTCTCGTAGCGGCGTCGCGACGTCTCCGTAGGGCGGGACGCTCCCGTTTCGTGCCGGTCGGGGGCTTCTTCACCGCGGCCCACGTCAAGAACGCGTGAAGAGAGGGCACTCGGGCGCAAAGAACGCGCCAGGAGGGACGGAAGCCGTCCTGACCAGGGCTCACGCTGAGCGGACATGAGTACGAAGGAGTCCGCCCCATGACCGCTCTGACCACCGCGAAGGACGCCGCACCCGGCACCGAACAGCCTCCCGATACCGGTGCCCGGCACAAGCTGACGGCGGTGACCGGGCTCGCCGCGCTGTCCCTCGACGCCATGGCCTCCGTGGCGTACGGCCCCGAGGCCATCGTCCTGGTCCTGGCGGCGGCCGGCGGGTACGGGCTCGGCTTCACCCTGCCCGTCACGCTGGCCATCGCCGGGCTGCTGGCCGTGCTCGTGGCCTCGTACCGGCAGGTCATCGTCGCGTTCCCGGACGGTGGCGGCTCCTACGCCGTGGCGAAGACCCACCTCGGCCGCCGCACCAGCCTCGTGGCGGCGGGCTCGCTCGTCCTCGACTACGTCCTCAACGTGGCCGTCGCCGTCACCGCCGGTGTCGCCGCTCTGACGTCGGCCCTTCCGGAGCTCTACGGCCACCGTCTGTGGATCTGTCTCGCCGTCCTCGTGCTCATCACGGCGGTCAACCTGCGGGGCATCGTCGACTCGGCCCGCGCCTTCATTGTGCCGACCGCCGTCTTCGTCGGCGCGATCCTGGTCCTGATCGTCGTCGGCCTGTTCCGCGACGCCCCGGTCTCGACCGAGGCCTCCGCCGGTCACGCCTCGGTCCTGGCGGACGACGCCACCACCGTCGGCGCGCTGCTCCTGCTCAAGGCCTTCGCCTCCGGCTGTTCGGCGCTCACCGGCGTCGAGGCGATCGCGAACGCGGTGCCGTCCTTCCGCGCCCCGGCCGCCCGCAGGGCCATGCGGGCCGAGGTCGCCCTCGGAGCGCTGCTCGGTGTGATGCTGATCGGCCTGTCGGTGCTGATCTCCCGCTTCGGTCTCCAGACGGTCGAGGGCGTGACCGTGCTCGCCCAGCTCGCCGACGCCTCGCTCGGCCACAACGCGGCCTTCTACGTCGTCCAGTTCGCCACCATGGTGCTTCTGGCCCTGTCCGCGAACACCTCGTTCGGCGGTCTGCCCGTGCTCCTGAAGCTGCTGGCCCGCGACAACTACGTGCCCCACGTGTTCGGCCTCAAGGCCGACCGGCAGGTGCACCGGCACGGCGTGCTCTGGCTCGCAGTCGTCTCCGCCGTGCTGCTCGTCTTCTCCGGCGGCGACACCAACACCCTCGTCCCGCTCTTCGCCATCGGCGTCTTCGTCGGCTTCACGATCGCGCAGACCGGCATGGTCCGGCACTGGCGCCGCGAACGCGGGCCCCGTTGGGTGGCCAAGGCGCTCCTCAACGGCCTCGGCGCGCTTCTCACCGGGGTCAGCGCCGTCGTCGTCACCGCCACCAAGTTCCACGACGGCGCCTGGCTGATCGTGATCGCCCTTCCGCTCCTCGTCCTGCTCTTCGAGGGCGTCCACCGGGCGTACGGGACGATCGGCGCCCGCCTCGGCGTCGGGCACGTCCCCGAGCCACCGCACCGCGAGCGCTCCCTCGTCCTGGTCCCGGTCTCGTCCCTGACCCGGGTCACCAGCGAGGCCCTGACCGCCGCCGTCTCCCTCGGCGACGAGGTGCGTGCGGTCACCGTGTGCCACGCCGACCCGGAGGACCGGGAGGCGACGGAGGCCCTGGAGCGGGACTGGGCGCTGTGGAACCCCGGGGTCCCGCTCGTCCGGCTCGCCTCCGAGCGCCGCTCGCTCGGCAGGCCGATCGCCGGCTACGTACGGGAGCTGGCCGCCGCCCACCCGGACACCCGGGTCACCGTCCTCATTCCGGAGGCGGAGCCCGAGCACCTGTGGCAGCGGCTGCTGCAGAACCAGCGGGGCGCGGTCGTCGCCCACGCGGTCCGCAGGGACACGGACGCCGTGATCTGCCGGCTCAGGTTCCGCCTCTCGCGCTGAGGCCGGGGCTCAGCCGACGTGCACGCGGGGGCGCAGGTCGCGGTCGGGCTCGGCCTCGCGCAGGATCTCCCGGGTGACCGGGGCGATCTCGCCCTGTCCGAAGAGGAAGAAGCGGATGAAGTTGGCGAAGGGGTTGCCCTCGGTCCACTCGAAGTAGATGTGCGGACGGGTGCCGGTCAGGTCGCGGGAGTGGAGCAGCAGGGCCGCGAGGGCGTTGGGGACGGACGAGCTCTCCACGGTCAGGACCCGGAAGCGGTCGTGCAGGACCTCGCCCTTGACCGTGAGACCGGCCTCGAACTCGGACGGGTCGGTGACCGTCACCTCGACGAAGACGAAGTCCTCGGTGCCGGGGATGTCGTTGTCGGCGCGGATCTGGTCCTTCTTCGCCCGGTACTCGTCGGCGTCGCGGTTGTCGGGTTCGTTCGCGATGTAGCGGGGTGTGCGGCGTGAGATGTCCTGGATGAACCGCTCGGCCATCTCGTCGAGTTCGACGTGCGTGACGCGCAGTTCGAAGGCGCGGCCGAGCCGGGAGAGGAGCGAGATGAGGATGATGCCGGCGATGAAGCAGGCACCGATCTTCACGCCGTCGGGGCGCTCGATGACGTTGACGACGGTGGTGTAGAGGAAGACGGCGGAGATGACGCCGAAGCCGATGGTCCACCCCTTCTGCCCGGCCTTGCGGGCCGCGATCGTCACGGCGATGGCGGCCGAGGAGATCAGGACGAGGACACCGGTGGCGTACGCGCCGCCCTGGGCGTCGACGTCGGCGTCGAAGATCCAGGTCACCAGGAAGGCGACCAGGGTGAAGACGATGACCATCGGGCGCACGGCGCGGGCCCAGTGCGGGGCCATGCCGTACTTGGGGAGGTAGCGGGGCATCAGGTTGAGCAGGCCGGCCATGGCCGAGGCGCCGGCGAACCAGAGGATGGCGATGGTGGAGATGTCGTAGATCGTGCCGAAGGTGTTGCCCAGGTACTCGTGGGCGAGGTACGCGAGGGCACGGCCGTTGGCCTGGCCGCCGGACTCGAACTCCTGCTGCGGGATGAGCACGGTGGTGATGAAGCTGGTGAAGATCAGGAAGACACTCATGATCAGGGCGGCCGTGGTCAGCAGCTTCTTCGTGCCCCGGATCCGGCCGGCGGGCTTCTCCTCGGTGTCGCCCGGATCGCCCTGGACGTGCGGCATGACGGCCACGCCCGTCTCGAAGCCGGAGAGACCGAGCGCCAGCTTCGGGAACACGAGCAGCGCCACGCCGACCATCGCGAAGACGTTTCCGTGTTCGGCGGTCAGCGCGGCGGTCCAGTCGGTGACGACATGGCCCTCGGTGAGGACGTGCCACAGGCCGGAGACGACCAC
>NZ_JBWKFA010000008.1:0-147281 GCF_056435185.1 Streptomyces sp. NPDC044003
CCGTCGAGCGCATGATGCGCGACGCCAAGATCACCCAGATCTACGAAGGCACCAACCAGGTCCAGCGCATCGTCATGGCCCGCAACCTCCCGTAACCACCAGCCTCTCGAAAGGAGACAGGCCGTGACCCTGAAGATCGCTGTCTGTGTGAAGTACGTCCCCGACGCGACCGGCGACCGCGGTTTCGCCGACGACCTGACGACCGACCGCGAGGCCGTCGACGGGCTGCTCTCGGAGCTCGACGAGTACGCGGTCGAGCAGGCCCTGCGCATCTCGGAGGAGTCCGACGACGCCGAGGTCACCGTCGTCACCGTGGGCCCGGACGACGCCAAGGACGCCCTGCGCAAGGCGCTGTCGATGGGCGCCGACAAGGCCGTCCACGTCAACGACGACGACATCCACGGCTCCGACGTCATCGCCACCTCCGCGATCCTGGCCAAGGCCCTGGAGAAGACCGGCTTCGACCTGGTCGTCTGCGGCATGGCCTCGACCGACGGCACGATGGGCGTGCTGCCCGCGCTGCTCGCCGAGCGCCTGAGCCTGCCGCAGGTCACCCTGCTCTCGGAGCTCTCCGTCGAGGACGGTCTCGTGAAGGGCCGCCGTGACGGCGACGCCGCCACCGAGCACCTGGAGGCCCCGCTGCCGGCCGTCGTCTCGGTCACCGACCAGTCCGGCGAGGCCCGTTACCCCTCCTTCAAGGGGATCATGGCCGCCAAGAAGAAGCCGGTCGAGGAGCTGGACCTGGAAGACCTGGACATCGACGCCGACGAGGTCGGCCTCGCCGGCTCGTGGACCCTGGTCGACTCGGCGGCCGCCCGCCCGGCCCGTACGCAGGGCACGATCGTCACGGACGAGGGCGACGGCGGCAAGCAGCTCGCGGCGTTCCTCGCCACCCAGAAGTTCATCTGACCCACCGTCACACCACCTCAGGAGCAAGGAATCATGGCTGAGATCCTGGTTCTCGTGGACCACGCCGACGGTGCGGTCCGCAAGCCGGCCCTCGAACTGCTGACCCTGGCCCGCCGCATCGGCGAGCCCACCGCGGTCGTCCTCGGCGCCGGCGAGGCCGCCGCCTCGATCGCTTCCACGGCCGGCGAGTACGGCGCGGCCACCGTGTACGTCGCGGACGGCGCCGAGTTCGCCGAGCAGCTCGTCGTCCCGAAGGTCGACGCGCTCACCCAGATCGCGAAGGACAAGGGGGTGGCCGCCGTCCTGGTGACCTCCTCCGGCGAGGGCAAGGAGATCGCGGCCCGCGTCGCGCTCCGCCTCGGCTCCGGCCTGATCACCGACGCCGTGGAGCTGGAGGCCGGCGAGAACGGCCCGGTCGCCACCCAGTCCGTCTTCGCCGCCTCGTACCAGGTGAAGTCGACGGTCTCGCACGGCGTGCCGGTCATCACCGTCAAGCCGAACTCCGCCGCCCCGGAGGCCGCCCCGGCCGCCGGTACGGTCGAGAACGTCACCGTCGCGTTCACCGGCAACGCCGCCAAGGTCGTCTCGCGCACCCCGCGCGTCTCCACCGGCCGCCCCGAGCTGACCGAGTCCGCGATCGTGGTCTCCGGCGGCCGCGGTGTCGGCGCGGCCGAGGGCTTCGCGGTCGTCGAGAAGCTGGCCGACTCGCTCGGTGCGGCCGTCGGCGCCTCCCGTGCCGCCGTCGACGCCGGCTGGTACCCGCACTCCAACCAGGTCGGCCAGACCGGCAAGCAGGTCTCGCCGCAGCTGTACGTGGCGGCGGGCATCTCCGGCGCGATCCAGCACCGGGCCGGCATGCAGACCTCGAAGACGATCGTCGCGGTCAACAAGGACCCCGAGGCCCCGATCTTCGACCTGGTCGACTACGGCGTGGTCGGCGACCTCTTCGAGGTGCTGCCGCAGCTGACGGACGAGATCGGCGCGCGCTGACCTCACCCACGACGAAGGGGCGGGTGGCACAGAGTGCCACCCGCCCCTTCGTCGTGTTCGCGCTCAGTACCAGCCGTCGAGCGGGGCCTCCTCGCAGAGCCGGACGACCGGCCTGCGCCCGGAGACCGCGGTGCCGGAGACCTTGACCCTGACTCCCGGGCGCACCGCGTGCGGCGGACCGTCGACGCGGCAGCGGACCACGAAGCCCTCGGTCATATGGACCGGCCAGAGGTCGGCATCGGCGGCGGCGACCCCGCGGCGTACGGATATCACGCCCTCGCCGTCGCTGAGCTCGGGCGCCAGGTCGGTCGACCCGCAGGTCGGACAGAGCAGGCGCTGGAACGTGGTGGTGTGGCACCAGCGGCAGCGCTGGAAGTACAGCTCGGAGTCGGGGGCCGAATCCTCGACCTGGATGGCGGTCCCGCTCCTCAGTCCCGTGTGGAACACGATGCCTTCTCCTTGCACTCGGCGGCTCGACCGTGCATGGAGCAAAGATATGGCACTGAGTGCCATCAAATAAAGACCTGAGTTCCCTCAATTCGAGATACTGAGAACCCTGTGGCCCTTCTGTGATCCCCTCAGCTCTCGCCGAGGCTCGACTCCACCTCGCGCACCACGCGCCACATGGGGGTGGACCGCTTGGTGATCACCACGACGACGTCCTCGGCCTCCTCGGCCGGCGCGTCCACGGCCTGGCCGGTGGCCCAGGTGCCGCGCACGAACTCCAGGGCCCCGTCGACCTCGGCCAGCGGGTCGCCCTCGCCGCCCGAGCGCAGCCAGTGCCGCAGGGCGTGGTTGTGGGCGGCGACCACGGCCGCCGCGACGACGTTGGCGCGCAGGGTGCCGTCCTTGCGGTCGGCCCAGCGGGTGCGCAGGTAGTCACCGAGGGTCTTCTCGTACCGCCAGACCACCGACAGCTCGTACGTGCGCAGCCCGGTCACCTCGCGGGTGAGCCGGTAGCGCTGCACGGAGAAGGTGGGGTTCTCCGCGTACATCCGCATGACGAGCCGGGCGGCGTCGCAGACGCGGACGACCGGGTCGTCGGAGTCGGCGCTCGCGGCGAGGAAGCGGGTCATGTCGGCGAGGCACTGCTCGTGGTCGGGGAAGACCACGTCCTCCTTCGACGGGAAGTACCGGAAGAAGGACCGCCGGCCGACGCCCGCGAGCGTGACGATGTCGTCGACGGTGGTCTGCTCGTAGCCCCGCTCCAGGAAGAGCTGGAAGGCCGCGGCGATGAGGGAGTCCCGCATCGCGGGCTTCGTGGAGTTCGTCGACGCTGTTCCCATGGCCCGAACCTAACACCCAGACGGGGTCCGCGTGGAACTCGGTGCCGGAAGAATCCGGCACCGAGTGCACTCTCTAGGGTACGGAGGCTCAGCGAGCGCTCATGCGGAGGGCGCCGTCCATGCGGATCGTCTCGCCGTTGAGGTAGTCGTGCTCGGCGATCATCGTCACGAGCCGGGCGTACTCCTCCGGGCGCGCGAGGCGCTGCGGGAAGGTGACGCTCGCGGCCAGACCGGCCCGGACGTCCTCGCCGAAGCCGGCCATCATCGGGGTGTCGACGATGCCGGGGGCGATGGTGACGACCCGGATGCCGAACTGGGCCAGGTCGCGCGCGGCGGTGACGGTCATCCCGGCGACGCCCGCCTTGGAGGCGGCGTACGCGATCTGGCCGACCTGGCCCTCGAAGGCCGCGATGGAGGCGGTGTTGACGACGAGGCCGCGCTGCCCGTGCTCGTCGGGCTCGTGGCGGGCGATGGCCTCGGCGGCGAGCCGCATCACGTTGAAGGTGCCCAGCAGGTTGACGTTGAGCACCGCACGGAACAGGTCGAGGTCGTGCGGTCCCTTGCGGCCCAGGATGCGGGCGGAGGGGGCGATGCCCGCGCAGTTCACCGCGAGCCGCAGCTCGGCGCCGTCGGCGTCGATCGCGGCGAGCGCCTCGCGGACCTGGTCCTCGTCGGTGACGTCCGCGGCGAGCAGCCGGACGCCCTCGGGCAGCGGCCCTGCGGCGGCCACGGCCTTGTCCAGGTCCAGGCCGTAGACGGTGGCGCCACGGGCGGCGAGCGCGGCGGCGGTGGCGGCGCCGAGGCCGGAAGCGGCGCCGGTGACGAGAGCGGCGGAGCCGGCGATGTCCATGGAACTCCTCGTTCGTGTCGTGCGGGTGCGACCCTGCCGCCGGGTTGGCCGCCGGATCGGGCGCGTGCCCGCGGAGGACCGCGCGGTCCGCGCGATCTGCGCCGCCCACCATAGAACCGCAGGCCGCACCCCTGGAAGGGGATGCCGGACGGCCGGGACGGCGGATAGTCGACCGGTCGTACACTCTCGCCATGGGGCGAACGAGTGACGCGCGCGAGCGCATCCTGACCGCCGCGAGGACGCTGATGCTGTCGCGCGGCTACTCCGCCCTGGGCGTGGCCGAGATCTGCGCGGCGGCCGGTGTGCCGAAGGGCAGCTTCTACTACTTCTTCGCGTCGAAGGAGGAGCTGGCCCTGGCCGTCGTCGAGGAGCACTGGGCGGGGCAGCGCGCCGAGTGGACGCGCGCGCTCGGCGGGGACGTCCCTCCGCTCCGGCGGCTGCGACGCCTGTACGAGTTCACGGAGGCCGAGCTGCGGGCCGGCCGGGAGAGCTGCGGCACGGTCACGGGCTGTCTCCTCGGGAACCTGGCCCTGGAGCTGAGCACCCGGACGGAGAGCGTCCGCGAGCGGCTGCGGGAGATCTTCGACGAGCAGGTGGCCCTGGTCGCGGGAACCGTGGCCGAGGCCCGCGCGAGCGGCGAGGTCACGGTCGCCGACACCGACGCGGCCGCGCGGGCCCTGGTCGCCCTCCTCGAGGGCCGGGTCCTGTTCGCCAAGCTGTACGACGACCCGGGCCGCCTCGACGCCCTGTGGGCCGATTCCCTGGCTCTCCTCGGCGCCGAGGAGAGCCAGGCCTCCGCCACAGGCTGATCGACCGTCAGAAGGGCTTGGTCGGCAGGTACTTGCCGTCGAGGGTGATGACGGCGCGCTCGCCGCCCTCGGGGTCGGCGACCTTCTTCACGTCCAGCTTGAAGTTGATCGCGGAGATGATGCCGTCGCCGAACTGCTCGTGGACGAGCTCCTTCAGCGTGGTGCCGTAGACCTGCAGCATCTCGTAGAAGCGGTAGACGGTCGGGTCGGTGGGGACGGCGCCGTCGAGCGAGCCTCGGGTGGGGATCGTCCGGAGCAGGCGCACGGCGTCCTCGTCCAGGCCGAGGAGCTCGGCGACGGCCTTCGCGGACTCCTCCGGCAGGGCGTGCTGGCCGAGGACGGCGGCGGTGGTGAAGGCGACGGAGAGGCCGGCGGCGTCCGCGATCTGCTGCCAGCTCAGGTCCTTGCGGATCTTGGCGTCGACGGCGGCGATCGCGAGGGCGCGGCGGGCGGTGGGGTCGAACTGGGCGTGCACCATGAGAGGTACGTCCTTTCCTGAAGGGTTCTTACGGAGGGGGATCAGGCGGCGAGCGCGGGGCGCGCCGTGGCGGGGAGTTCCTCGACGGTGCCGTCGGAGATGTCGAAGACCCAGCCGTGCAGCCGTACTTCGCCTGCGGCGAGGGCGCGGGCCACCGAGGGATGGGTGGCCAGGTTCGCCAGCTGCGCGGCGACGTTCTCCCGGACCAGGGCGGCCACGTCGACGGTCCCGCGGGCGGCGTCGACGGTCCCGGCGGTCACGTCGACCGTCCCGCCGGCGGCGGCGCGGGCGAGGGAGGCGTCGGCGTGCCGCAGCCAGGCGGCGACGGCGGGCGCGGCGCTCAGGTCGTGGCCCTCGGCGAGCGCGGTCATCGCGCCGCAGGCGGAGTGCCCGCAGACGACGATGTCCCGGACGCCCAGGACGGTGACGGCGTACTCGACTCCGGCGGTGACTCCGTCGGTGCCCGGGGTGTGGGCGGGGACGAGGTTGCCCGCGGTGCGGATGACGAAGAGTTCGCCGGGATCGGTCTGGGTGATCAGTTCGGGTACGACGCGGGCGTCCGAGCAGCCGATGAACAGCGTGCCGGGCCGGTGGGCGGTGGCCAGGCGGGCGAAGAGGCCGGCCTTGGCAGGGAAGACCTCCCGCTGGAAGCGGGCGATTCCCTCGGCGAAGTGGGGCATGTCCCTACCGTGCACGACCAGGACCTATAGCGTCCAAGACCTGCTGTCGATCTCAGCAATAGATGAGATCTATAGTCGGCTGTATGCAGCCGGAACTCCGTCATCTCCGCTATCTGCTCGCCGTCGCCGAGCACGCGAACTTCACCCGCGCCGCCGAAGAGCTGCGGATCGCCCAGCCCACGCTCTCCCAGCAGATCAAGCAGCTGGAGAAGGCCCTCGGGGCGCAGCTCCTGGACCGCACCGGCCGCACCGTGCGCCTCACCGACGCCGGGGAGACCTACGCGCGCTACGCCCGGCGCGCCCTGCGGGACCTGGCGGCGGGCGAGCGGGCCGTGCTGGACGTGCACGACCTGTCCCGGGGCCACCTCCGGCTCGCGGTCACGCCCACGTTCACCGCGTACCTCACCGGCCCCCTGGTCGCGGGCTTCCACACCCGCCATCCGGGCATCGGCGTGGAGGTGCGGGAGCTGCCGCAGGACCGCATCGAGGCCGAACTCCTCGCCGACCGGCTCGATCTCGGCATCGCCTTCCACGGCGAGCACCTCCCGGGCGTCGAGGCCACGGAACTGTTCACGGAGACCCTCGGTCTCGTCGTGGGCCCCGGCCATCCCTTCGCGGGCCGTACGGAACCGGTGCGGGCCGGGGAACTGAACGACCATCACCTGGCGCTCCTCAGCGCCGACTTCGCCACCCGGCTGCACATCGACGCGTACGTCTCCGAGCACCGCGTCCGGCCGGCGATCGCGGTGGAGGCCAACTCCGTGACCGCGCTCACCGAGATCGTCCGGCGCACCGCGCTGGCCACCGTCCTGCCCGACGCCGTCACCCGGGACCACCCCTGGCTGAGCCCGGTCCCACTCTCCCCCGCGCTGCCGTCCCGGGAGGTCGTCCTCCTCCGGCGCGCGGCCGGCTACCGGAGCGCGGCGGCCGGGGCCTTCACCGAACTGGCCGCGCGGTGGGCGGAGGAGGGTCAACCGATCGGATGACCCCGGGGTCCACCGCCCGGGGAACCGGGTGCAGCCGGGACGACGACGGACGGCGGCAGGGTACGGCACCAGGATGGAGAGCAGAACGGGCCACGGCATCCCGACGGCCCCCGCGGTTCCCCGAGTTCACTGGAGCAGATCCCATGAAGCACGTGAAGAAGGCCTCCTCGCGCACCCGTGCCGTGACCGGTGGCGCGATCGTCGCCGCCCTCGCCCTCGGCGGCTTCGGGGCCTACTCCGCGAGCGCCACCGGCGAGGACACGGCGGCCGCGCCGGCCGCCGCCACCGCGAAGGCGGACGCCGAGAAGAAGAACACGGCCCGTTCCACGCACCTGACGATCGAGGCGGCCACGAAGGCCGCACAGGCGACCCTGGACGCCGCCGAGAAGGAGAACCAGCGTGTCTCCGTCGCGGTCGTCGACCGCAACGGCAACACCATCGTCACCCTGCGCGGCGACGGCGCGGGCCCGCAGTCCTACGAGTCGGCCGTCAAGAAGGCGTACACCGCCGTCTCCTGGAACGCGCCGACCTCCGAGCTCGCCAAGCGCCTCACCAACGCCCCGACCCTGAAGGACATCCCCGGCACCCTCTTCCTCGCCGGCGGCGCCCCCGTCACCGCCAAGGGCGCCCCGATCGCGGGCATCGGCGTCGCCGGCGCCCCGTCCGGCGACCTCGACGAGAAGTTCGCCCGGGCCGGCGTCGCGGCGCTCGGCAAGTAGCCCGGGAAGAGCCGGACTCGACTGCGCCACGCTCCTTGGTCGGCGCGCGAGCCCGAGTCGGCGTGCGGGCGGCGCCCTTCGGGAGGAGCATGAAAGGGGGTGGGAGCGCGCCGTCGGCGCCGAACGGCCCAAGTCCGGGATGTGAGCAGGATGGTTGACCACTCAACGGGCAGTCGGGGTGAGGCCCGGAAGGGGACGGCACACGGCTCCCGTGACAGCCGTCGCCACGACGGCCCCCGGCATCGGGTCCGCATCCCCGGCTTCGCGCGGCCCGGCGGTGAGGATACGGAGATCGGCCTGGGCGACGCCGTCGCCCGGGTGACATCGGCGGTGGGGATCCGCCCCTGCGGTGGCTGCGGCCGCCGGGCCGAGGCGCTGAACCGGTGGATGACGATCGGTGGCGGGCCGGACCGCTGAGCCGCCGTGCCGGTACCTCCGAGCACCGTGCGCGGCACCTGCCCGATGGACGGACCCCGTGAGCGCCCACGCTCCTGACGTCCCGACAGAGTGCGTGTGAGGAGTGACTGATGAACCCCGAGATCGTCGACACCGCCCCCGCCGCGGGCCTCTCGCCGGAGAACGACGCCCAGCCCGCTCCGCCCGACCCCGTGCTCGCGGCGGAGGATCTCGGGCCCCTGCGCGATCCCGGCCCCGTGCACGCCGACGATCCGACCGTCGTCCAGTCGTCCTGCGGCTGTACCGCGGCCGCCTCCCCCGGCGGCGGAGGGGAAGCCGACGACGGCGACGGCGACTACGTCTACGTGCTCGGCCGCGTCCGTGCCGTCTTCCCCAACGTCTCGATCCAGCACGAGTTCTTCCAGGTGGCGGGAGCCGGCGGGCATACCGACAGCACCGACGCCGCCGCGATGTACCGCGTGCTCTCCGCCCCGGAGAACCGCTATCTCGCCCGGCAGATGTGCTTCGTCCTGTCCGTCCAGGGCGTCGACACCTACATCCTGGAGGCCACGGACCCCACCGGGCTCGACGAGCTGGTGGAGGCGCTGCGTCCGGTGAACGACGGGCGCGACCTCGCCGTGGTGGTCGGCGCGCTCGGCCCGATCGCGCCCCCGAGTGCCTGCCAGGGGCTCTCCGTCCCCGTCGTCGGCGTGGTGAAGACCTGGGGCTTCGACCGCAAGGAACTCATCAGAGCGATCGACCGCCCCCAGGGCACCCCCCGCAAGGAGTTCGAGAAGGGCGTCGGAGCGCTGCTCGACCGGCTGCTCCAGCTCAGCGACAACGCCGGCACCGACCCGGTCGGCCGGGTCCTCAACTATCTGACGGTGCGGTGCCAGGAGATGTACCAGAAGACCAACGAGAAGCGCGCGGAGGGCTGCGTCCTCTCCTCGGTGGAAGCCGGTCCCTCCCGGCTCAGCACCCGGTCGCAGCCCGTCATCACGGTCGTCTTCTCCTACACCAACCTCCAGACCAACGTGGTCGAGAAGTACTTCGTCCGCGTGGGTCTCGCCGGGTACTTCCCCTTCCCGGTGACACCGTTCCAGGAGTACTTCGTCCGCTGACCCGGGCAACGCCGGCCCGGGCGACAGAGAGAAGGAAGAGAGAAGGAGGCGAACGGACATGAGCATCCCCGGATTTGCCGTCGAACCACCGACGCGTGACACACGGACCGGCGATCTGGTCCGTCCTCAGGACGCCCTCTGCGAGTTGGAGTTGGGCCCGGTCTGCCGCAACAACTGCAAGGGCAGCCATGACTTCCGCACGTGCGTGAGGAAGTGCCTGAAGGCGTTCTGCTCGGAGGATCCGTGGTGGTGACGCCTGAGGGGCGTCCCCGGATTCGGATCCGCGCACGAGTAGTGTCCACGAGAACGCTCGCCCGGCCCCGGCAAGGCCGGGCGACCGGCTCCTCCCCGCTGGAGTCGCCATGAGCCTGCCAGGATTTGCCCCGACCTTCCCGGCCGCACGGCCCGCCCGGCCCGCCGCCCCCGGTGACCTGCTCCGTCCGCAGATCGACACCCACTGCGACACGCTGTGCTCGAACATCTGCGCCGACGTGTGCCAGGACCGCCCCTCCTACGAAGCGGGCGACTGCCTGAACCTCTGCTCGGAGACGTGTCACCACGAGTGCGACCCGCTCGGCCCCATAGACCCGTTCGGCCACCTGTACACCTACTAGTCCCCCGGCAGGAGTCCCCCGGCAGGGGCGGAGAGAGGTACGCATGGACCCCCTGGACCTGGTCGGGCTCACGCCGCTCATGGCGCGCACCTCCGGCCGGTCCTCGGTCGTGGTCGGCGTGATCGACGGCCGCGTGGCCCCGAACCACCCCGCCTTCGCGGGCCGTCCGGTCCGGGAACTGCGTCCGGCCGCCAAGGCGGCCGCCGGGACGGGATCCTGCGCCCGCGCGGACGTGTGCTGCGCCCACGGCACCGCCGTCGCCGCGCTCCTCGCCGGGGACCGGGGCGTGTGCCCCCGCTGCACGCTGCTGTCCCGGCCCCTCTTCGCGGATCATCCGGCCGACGGCGGCCCAGCGACCTGTCTGGCCGGCGTCCGCGTGGCGGAGCTGGCGGAGGCGATCACGGAGGCCGTCGACGCGGGCGCCCATGTCCTGAACCTGAGCCTGGCCCAGCCCGCGCCTTCCGGTGTCCGCGACCGCGCCCTGGACGCGGCGCTCGATCACGCCGCCGACCGGGGCGTGATCGTCGTGGTGGCCGCCGGGAACCAGGGCCGGACGGGCTCCTCCCCGCTCACCGACCACCCGTGGGTCATCCCGGTGGTCGCGTACGACCACGCCGGACGCCCCCTGCCCCACTCCAACCGGGGCGTCTCGATCGGCCGCAACGGAGTCGGTGCTCCCGGCGACCGCGTCCCCGGCGTGGGCCTCGACGGCCGCCCCGTCCTCCTGAGCGGTACGAGCGCCGCCGCGCCCTTCGTGACGGGGGCGGTCGCCCTGCTCCGCTCCGCGTTCCCGGACGCCACCCCGGCGGCCGTACGGTACGCGGTGACGCACGGGCCCGGGCGCCGGCGGTCGGCGATGCCACCGCTCCTGGACGCCTGGGCCGCGTACACGACGCTGCGGGCGGCTACCGCGCGTGCTGCTGGGCCGTCGCCAACCCCCGGCTGATGACGAGCCGCTGGATCTGGTTGGTGCCCTCGAAGATCTGCATGATCTTCGCCTCGCGCATGTACCGCTCGACCGGGAAGTCCCGGGTGTAGCCGTAGCCGCCGAAGACCTGGACGGCGTCCGTGGTGACCTTCATGGCCGTGTCCGTGGCGATGAGCTTGGCCGCGCTGGCCTGGCGGCTGAAGGGGCGGCCGAGGTCACGGCGGCGGGCCGCGTCCAGGTAGGTGGCGCGGGCCGCGTCGACGGCGGCGGCCATGTCGGCGAGAAGGAAGCCGAGGCCCTGGTGGTCGACGATCCGGCGGCCGAAGGTCGTGCGCTCGTTGGCGTACGCCACGGCGGCGTCGAGGGCGGCCTGGGCGAGGCCCGTCGCACAGGCGGCGATGCCGAGGCGGCCGCTGTCGAGCGCGCTGAAGGCGATCTGGAGGCCCTGGCCCTCGTCCCCGATCCGCCGGCCCTCCTCGATGAGGGCACCGTCCCAGTACGCGGCCGTCGTCGGCACGGCCTGGAGGCCCATCTTGCGCTCGGGCGCGCCGAAGCTCAGGCCCTCGGTGGCGCCGGGCGCGAGGAAGCAGGAGATCCCGTGGCTGCCGGGGGCCGTACGGGCGAAGAGGGCGTAGAAGTCGGCCTTGCCGCCGTGGGTGATCCAGGCCTTGGTGCCGGTGATCCGGTAGCCGCTGCCGTCGTCCTGACGCTCGGCCTTGCAGGTGAGGGCCGCGGCGTCGGAGCCGGCCTGCGGCTCGGAGAGGCTGTAGCCGCCGATGGTCCGGCCCTCGAGGATCGCGGGCAGCCAGCGCTCCTTCTGCTCCGGGGTGCCGAAGGTGTGGAGGGGGTGGCTGGCGAGGGTGTGGACGCTGGTGGCGACGGCGACGGCGGCCCAGCGCGCGGCGAGCTCCTCCAGGACCTGGAGGTAGACCTCGTAGGGCTGGCCTCCGCCGCCGTACTCCTCGGGGTACGGGAGGCCGAGGAGCCCGGCCTCGCCGAGGGTCGAGAAGAGCCCTTCGGGATAGCTCTCGGCGGCCTCGTGCTCGTCCACCCGCGAAGAGAGCTCCTTGTCGGCGATCTCCCGGGTGAGGGCGATGAGGTCCGCTGCCTCGGGGGTGGGAAGCAGGCGGTCGACATCCATGGCGACTCCAGCGGCGCGCAAAGTGGTACTGGGGCAGGTACTGCAGTACCGGTTAGCGTAGCGCAGAAGGGTGCCGCCGTAACCCCCTGGCGGGCCGGCCTGGAATACTGGCGGGGTGATCGAGACCTCCGCCGCCGACGCCCCCAAGCTGACGGGCCGCGGAGCGGCGCGCCGCTCCGCCCTCTTCGAGGAGCTCGTCGCCCTCCTCGTCGGCGAGGGCTTCGCCCGGCTGACGCTCGACGATCTCGCCGCGCGGCTGCGCTGCTCGAAGCGGACCCTGTACGGCCTGGCCGGCAGCAAGGAGCAGCTGGTCCGGGCGGCGGTCGTGCACTTCTTCCGGCGCGCCACGGCCCGGGTCGAGGCGGTCCTCGCCGCCGCGACGGACCCGGCCGAGCGGCTCGCCGCCTATCTGCGGGCGGTTTCGGCCGAGCTGGCGCCCGTCTCGCCGGAGTTCTTCGACGACGTGGCGGCCTTCGAGCCGGCGGCCGAGGTGTACGAGCGGAACACGCGCGCGGCGGCGGGCCGGGTGCAGCAGCTCATCGAGGAGGGCGTGCGGGCCGGGGTGTTCCGCGAGGTGCACGTGACCTTCGCGGCCGACGTCATCTCCTCGGTGATGGTCCGCATCCAGCGCCGCCAGGTGGCCGCGGCGACGGGTCTCGCCGACGCCGAGGCGTACGAACAGCTGGCCGAACTGCTGCTCAGCGGCCTCCGCAAGGCCTGAGCGGGCCCCCAGGCGCAACGCGTGGCCTGATTCCGTCCCGCGTTCGATCACTCTGCGCAGGTGATCCACTACTGTGTGCCGCGCCACTGACCCCCATCCCAGGGAGCCTCCGCGTGGAGCGCAGCCGTACCGTCCTCAGGATCCGTGCCGTCCTCGCCGCCATGGGCGTCACCGCCGCCCTCGCCGCGGCCCCCGCGGCGCAGGCCGCCCCCGCCGAGAAGCCCGTCGCCGCTCCCCCGGCCCCCTGCACCGGGGAGTTCGAGGGCGACAAGCGGCTCGGCCCGCAGTTCCTGCCGAAGAAGTGGCAGGAGCCGGTCGGCCCGCTCCTCAACCGCTACCACCGGACCGGGCAGCTCTCCTCCGCCGACTTCCTGAAGAAGTACTGGGAGGGCCCGGCCGACACCGGCAGCTGGAAGTACCCGCCGAACGACGGCTTCGCCGAGGTCAACGGCACCGTCGACAAGGCGCCGGAGCTCCTGGAGGAGGGCGAGCGTCTGGACCGCTTCGGCTCGGAGTACGGCTCCTACCTGGCCCCGGCCGGCGACGCCTACGCCGAGCGGGCGCTGCCCCCGCAGAACCTCAACACCCGTGACGCGGCCTTCCCCTGCGACTACCACCTGTACGAGGTGACGAGGACCTTCGTCGTCTGGGAGGGCTCCATCGCGCCCTGGTTCGAGCAGCCGGGCGGCGGCCGCCAGATCAAGCTGGACCCGGCGTTCCTGAACCCGGGCGAGGGCCAGCGCCTCAACGTGAAGTGGCTGCTCGACAACGGCTACCTGGTGCGCGTCCCCGCGTGACCGACCGCAGCGCGCTGGAGCGGGCACTCCGGGAGGCCGGGGTGCCCGCCGCGTACTACTGGATCGAGGGCGTCCACGAACCGGCGCCCACCCCGCCCGACTTCGTCTATCTGCGGACGCGGCCGGGCGGCGGCGGCTGGGAGACCGGGGTGTACGAACGGGGCGCGTACGAACCGGTCGCCGAGCACGACACGGAGTCGGCCGCCTGCGCCCACCTCCGCGGCCTGCTCGGCATGTAGAGCGGGATCAGGCGCGGGTCCTGGCGGTCACCATCAGGCCTGCGACGAGACCCGCGAGCAGCAGGAATCCGATGGCCCACCAGGGCGGCCCGTCGTAGTCGCCGACGAGTGCCGCGCCGAAGCCCGTGCCCAGCGTCTGGGCCGTGAGGAGGGCGGCGGCGGCCGCGCCGCTGTGCCCGCCGAGGCCGGGGCCGACCGCGGCGGCGAAGAGCGGCGTGAAGGCCAGACCGATCCCGAAGCCCGCGAGCAACATGGCGGGGAGCAGGACGGCGTATCCGCCGCCGCTCTCGAGGGCGACGATGGTCAGGGCCACGCCGAGCGGGGTGATCACCAGGCCCGCCACGACGAGGGCGCGGGGCGCCACGCCACGGCCCAGCAGTCGCGGAGCGACCTGGGTGGCACCGACGGCGACCGTGGCGACCATGGGGAGCATGGCCAGTGCGACCAGGGGCCCGGAGTACCCGAGTTCCCACGTCAGGATGACCGTCAGGGGCGGCAGGAGGGCCAGGATGCCGACGCCCACGAGGAGCATCGTGAGGACACCGCCCAGCCGGCTGCGGTCCTTGAGGACGTACGGGGGCAGCAGCGGGTGCGACGCGGCGCTCTGCCACCCCAGGAAGGCCGCGAACAGCACCGCTCCTCCCGAGAGCAGGCCCACGGCCAGGGGGGCGCCCCAGTCCGGCCATGCCTCGACGGAGCCGTGGAGGAGCAGGGCGGTCCCGAAGGTGCCGAGCAGGACTCCGGGCAGGTCGAAGCGGGTGCCGGTGCGGTCCGGACGGTCGTCCGGCAGGGTACGTGCCCCGGCCAGGGCGATCAGGGCGAGGAGCGCGACGACGCCCAGGACCGGGCCCCGGTTCAGCTCGGCGGTCAGGGGCAGCGCGACGACCGGCCCGCCGATGCCGGCCGTGGCGTAGACGCCGAAGGCCCTGATCCGTGCCCTTGGTTCGGGGAAACCGGTGGCCACCAGGGTCAGCGCCGCGACCGTCACCAGCGCGCCGAACCCGCCCTGGAGGGCGCGGGCCGTGATCAGCGCGGCGGGGGCGAACGCGCCGGCCGAGCCGCCGAGCACGCAGGCCGCCGCGAGTCCCGTCAGGCCGACGAACAGCGTCCGTCGGCCGCCCAGGCGGTCGGCGAGGTGTCCGCCGAGCAGCAGCAGTGCCGCGAAGGAGACCGCGAAGGCGAACGACTCCGGGCTCTTGCGGCCGATGGCGAAGTGGAACGGGTCCTGGGCCATGGCCCCGAGGAGCACCGCCAGTTGCGCGAGAACGAGCACGGCCAGGCCCCGCCGTCGGCGGGGCGGCGGGGCGACGACCTCGTGGGCCGGAGCCGTCGGGGTGTACGCGGGGTCGGGTGCCGGGGCGGGTGCGGGCGCCGGGGCGGGTGCGGGGGCCGGGCTCCGGGGTGCCGTCTCCGTCACGGGTTGCGCGGTGGGCGTCCCGGCTCGCGCCGCCGGCACGTAGTCCAGCAACCGGGCCGCGTGCCGCCCCAGTTGGACGAGGACCTCACCCGGCAGCCAGACCCCGCCGTCGTCCCCGTCGGTCAGGGCGGCGATCCGCTCGGGCGTGGGCCGTGCGGCCGGGTCCTTCTCCAGACAGGCGCGGACGAGGCCGAGCAGTGTCTCGGGGACGCCGGTGAGGTCGGGCTCCTCCTCGGCGACCCGGAAGAGGTGGGCGTTCAGACCGGTGTCGGTGGCGCCGAAGAGGAGGCGTCCGGTGGCGGCGTACACGAGGACGGCCCCGAGGCAGAACACATCGCTGGCGGGGGTGAGTTCGAGGCCGCGGACCTGCTCCGGGGACATGAAGCCGGGCGAGCCGATCAGCATGCCGGTGCGGGTGTGCAGGCTGTCCCCGGCCAGGCTGTCCATGGCGCGGGCGATGCCGAAGTCGATGACGCGGGGCCCGTCCACCGTCACCAGGACGTTGGACGGTTTGAGGTCGCGGTGGATCAGGCCGGCCGCGTGCACGACGCGCAGCGCGAGGGCGAGGCGGTTGGCGAGGACGCGGACGGAGTGCTCGGGCAACGGGCCGAAGTCCCGGGCGACCACGGTGGTCAGGTCGGGACCGGCGATGTACTGGGTGGCGACCCAGGGCACCGCGACCCCGGTTTCGGTGTCCGCGTCGAGGACGTCCGCGGTCCAGCTCCCGCCCACTCTCCGGGCGGCCGCCACCTCGCGGGCGAAGCGTCTGCGGAACTCCGGCTGGGCGGCGTACTCGGACTGGACGACCTTGACGGCGACCGTACGGCCGACGTCGTCGCGGCCCAGATAGACGAGGCCCATCCCGCCCGCCCCCAGACGGGCGATGAGACGGTACGGGCCTACGTGCGTCGGGTCTTCGGGAGTGAGCGGATCCACGCCCAGAATCTATCCGCCGGTACCGGCGCGGTCCGGGGAACGGAGCTATGCGACCGAACCTATGCGTCCGTCCGGTTCGCGCGGTCCGTCGTGGTGGATCGGGGTGTGGGCGCCCGTGAGGGAGAGGCCGCTGCCGCCGCGGCGGTTGGCGACGATCTCGGCGCCGATCGAGAGGGCGGTCTCCTCGGGCGTGCGCGCGCCGAGGTCGAGGCCTATCGGGGAGCGCAGGCGGGCGAGTTCGAGTTCGGTGACGCCGACCTCGCGGAGCCGCTCGTTGCGGTCCTCGTGGGTGCGGCGGGAGCCCATCGCGCCGATGTAGGCGACGGGAAGCCTGAGGGCGGCCTGGAGGAGGGGCACGTCGAACTTGGCGTCGTGCGTGAGGACGCAGAGCACGGTCCGGCCGTCGACCTCGGTCGACTCCAGGTAGCGGTGGGGCCAGTCGACGACGATCTCGTCGGCCTCGGGGAAGCGGGCGGGGGTCGCGAAGATCGGCCGCGCGTCGCAGACGGTGACGTGGTAGCCGAGGAACTTGCCGACCCGGACGAGGGCGGCGGCGAAGTCGATGGCGCCGAAGACGATCATGCGGGGGGCGGGGACGGAGGACTCGACCAGGAGGGTCAGCGGCTGTCCGCAGCGGCTGCCGTCCTCACCGATCTCCACGGTGCCGGTGCGGCCGGCGTCGAGCATCGCGCGGGCCTCGCCGGCCGCGGTGCGGTCCAGCTCGGGGTGGCCGCCGAGCTTCCCCTCGTACGAGCCGTCGGGACGGACCAGCAGCGCCTGCCCCAACAGGTCCGCCGGTCCGTCCACGATCCGGGCCAGGGCCGCCGCCTCCCCCGCGACGGCGGCGGCCAGCGCGGCGGGGAAGACCCCGCCGCGCACCGGGGTGACGAGGATGTCGATGATGCCGCCGCAGGTCAGGCCGACCGCGAAGGCGTCCTCGTCGCTGTAGCCGAAGCGCTCGACGACGGTCCTGCCGTCTTCGAGGGCCTGGACGCACAGGTCGTAGACCGCGCCCTCCACACACCCGCCGGAGACCGACCCGATCGCCGTGCCGTCGCTGTCGACGGCGAGTGCGGCTCCCGGCTGCCGGGGCGCGCTGCCACCGACGGCCACCACGGTGGCGACGGCGAACGTGCGTCCCTGCTCGACCCACCGGTGCAGCTCTTCGGCGATGTCCAGCATGTCGGTCTCCTTGGGTGTGTACGGAGGGTGATTGTCGGGTGTCAGCTGACGCCGAGCCAACCCTCGATCGGGTGAAGGGCGAAGAACACGATGAAGATCGCGGTCAGGGCCCACATGAAGGCACCGACCTCGCGCGCCTTGCCCTGCGCCACCTTGATGACGGTGTAGGCGATGACGCCGGCCGCGACACCCGGGGTGATGCTGTAGGTGAAGGGCATCAGGACGACGGTCAGGAAGACCGGGATCGCGACGGAGCTGTCGCCCCAGTTCACGTGCTTGGCGTTCATCATCATCATCGCGCCGATGACGACCAGGGCGGCGGAGCCGACCTCACGGGGCACGATCTGGGTGATCGGCGTGAAGAAGAGGCAGGCCGCGAAGAACAGGCCGGTGACCGTCGAGGAGAGGCCGGTCCGGGCGCCTTCGCCGACGCCGGTGGCGGACTCCACGAACACGGTCTGGCCGGAGGCGCCGGAGACGCCGCCGATCGCACCGCCCGCGCCGTCGATGAACAGCGCCTTGGAGAGGCCGGGCATCCGGCCCTTGTCGTCGGCGAGGTTGGCCTCGGTGCCGACGCCGATGATGGTGGCCATGGCGTCGAAGAAGCCGGCGAGGACGAGGGTGAAGACGATGACGCCGACGGTGATGTAGCCGACGTCGCCCCAGCCGCCGAAGGAGACGTCGCCGAAGAGCGAGAAGTCCGGGCTGGAGACCGCGCTGCCCTTGAGCTCGGGGGCGCCGTTGGCCCAGGAGCCCGGGCCCTTGGCCGGGATGTCGGCGACCGCGTTGACGATCAGCGAGATGATGGTGCCGCCGACGATGCCGATGAGGATCGCGCCCGGGATCTTGCGGGCCTGGAGGGCGAAGATGGCGAGCAGGGTGACCGCGAAGATCAGTACGGGCCAGCCGATGAGCTCGCCGCCGGAGCCCATGGTGATGGGCGGACCGAACTGGGGACCGGCGCCGACGAAGCCGGCCTTGTTGAAGCCGATCAGCGCGATGAAGAGGCCGATGCCGATGGTGATGCCGTGCTTGAGCGGCAGCGGAATCGCGTTCATGATCATCTCACGGAGACCGGTGACCACCAGAAGGCAGATCACCACACCGTAGACGACACACATGCCCATGGCCTGGGGCCACGTCATCTGGGGCACGACCTGGGTCGCGAGCACACCGGAGACGCTGAGTCCCGCCGCGAGGACGAGCGGGACCTTGCCGACGAAGCCCATCAGCAGAGTGGTCACCGCCGCCGCGAAGGCGGTCGCCGTGATGACGGCGGAGGTGGCGAGGACGTGCTTGTCGACGTCCGGGCCCCCGAGGAGGATCGGGTTGAGCAGGAGAATGTACGCCATCGCCATGAAGGTGGTGACGCCGCCGCGGATCTCCGTCGCGACGGTGGATCCTCTCTCCGAGATGTGAAAGTACCGGTCGAGCCAAGAACGGCCGGCGGGGACGTTGGAGCCGGAGCCCGCGTCCTCCGAGGCGGTCTTGGGCTCCACAGACGACTGGGTCATGGGGCCTACTCCCAAGGTTCAAAGGGGCACCCGCATCAGACTTCGAAGCTCTGACGTTGAATCTGCGGGATTTGGGATATTTCGTTGGCTGCACGACCCGGGGGACGGCCCGAGACGAACGGGGTACTGCCGTGAAGCGGGTACTGAGGTGAAGCGGGTACTGCGGTGATGCGGGTATCCCCAGGGGGGAGTGCTCCGGGCGGTGCGGGCGGCGGAAGTGTGACGTTCCTGGGAGGCACACACCGCCCGGAGAGTCCTAGAGGGTGCCGGTGAGCGCCTCGGGGCGGACCGGCGTCTTGTTGAGCTCCAGGCCCGTCGCCGCCCGGATCGCCGCGAGGACGGCCGGGGTGGACGACAGGGTCGGGGCCTCGCCGATGCCCCGGACGCCGTACGGCGCGTTGGGGTCGGCCAGTTCGAGGTAGTCGACCGGGATGGTCGGCGTGTCGAGGATCGTCGGGATCAGGTAGTCCGTGAAGGAGGGGTTGCGCACCTTCGCGGTCTTCGGGTCGACGATGATCTCCTCCATCACCGCGACGCCCAGGCCCTGGGTGGTGCCACCCTGGATCTGGCCGACCACGGAGAGCGGGTTGACCGCCTTGCCGACGTCCTGGGCGCAGGCCAGCTCGATGACCTTGACGAGACCGAGCTCGGTGTCCACCTCGACCACCGCGCGGTGCGCGGCGAAGGCGTACTGGACGTGGCCGTCGCCCTGGCCGGTGACGAGGTCGAAGGCCTGGGTGGGCCGGTGGCGCCACTCCTCCTCGACCTCCACGGCCTGGTCCTCCAGGACGTCCGCGATGGAGGCGAGGGCCTCGCCGCCGTCGGTGACGACCTTGCCGCCCTCCAGGAGGAGTTCGGCGTTGGCCCAGGCCGGGTGGTACGAGCCGAACTTGCGCCGCCCGATCTCCAGGACCTTCTCGCGGACGATCTCGCAGGAGTTCTTGATGGCGCCGCCGGTCATGTACGTCTGGCGGCCCGCGGAGGTCGAACCGGCCGAGCCCACCTGCGTGTCCGCGGGGTGGATGGTGACCTGCTGGACACCGAGCTCGGTACGGGCGATCTGCGCGTGGATGGTGACGCCGCCCTGCCCGACCTCCGCCATGGCGGTGTGGACGGTCGCGACGGCCTCGCCGTTGATGACCTCGATGCGGATCTTGGCGGTCGAGTAGTCGTCGAAGCCCTCGGAGAAGCCGACGTTCTTGATGCCGACGGCGTAGCCGACGCCCCGTACGACACCCTCGCCGTGCGAGGTGTTGGACAGGCCGCCCGGCAGCGCGCGGACGTCCGCGCCCTCGCCGGCGGTCTCCCACTGGCGCTCCGGCGGCATCGGGCGGGCCTTGACCCGGCGCAGCAGCTCGGCGACCGGGGCCGGCGAGTCCACGACCTGGCCGGTCGGCATGATCGTGCCCTGCTCCATGGCGTTGAGCTGGCGCAGCTCCACCGGGTCCATGCCCAGCTTGGCCGCGAGCTTGTCCATCTGCGCCTCGTAGGCGAAGCAGGCCTGGACCGCGCCGAAGCCGCGCATGGCACCGCAGGGCGGGTTGTTGGTGTAGAGGCCGATCGCCTCGATCTCGACGTCGTCGATGACGTACGGGCCGACCGAGAGGGAGGAGGCGTTGCCGACGACCGAGGCCGTGGACGACGCGTACGCGCCGCCGTCCAGCACGATCTTGCACTTCATGTGCGTGAGCTTGCCGTCCTTGGTGGCGCCGTGCTCGTAGTAGAGCTTCGCCGGGTGCCGGTGGACGTGCCCGAAGAAGGACTCGTACCGGTTGTAGACCATCTTGACCGGCTTGTTGGTGCGCAGCGCGAGGATGGAGGCGAGGATCTGCATGGAGATGTCCTCGCGGCCGCCGAAGGCGCCGCCGACACCGGCCATGGTCATCCGGACCTTCTCCTCGGGCAGGCCGAGGCAGGGGGCGATCTGCTTGAGGTCCGAGTGCAGCCACTGGGTGGCGACGTACAGGTCGACGCCGCCGTCCTCGGCCGGTACGGCGAGGCCGGACTCGGGGCCGAGGAAGGCCTGGTCCTGCATCCCGAAGGTGTACTCGCCCTTGACGATGACGTCGGCGCGCTTGGCGGCCTCGTCGGCGTTGCCGCGGATGATCGGCTGGCGGTGCACGATGTTCGGGTGCGGCACGTGGCCGGAGTGGTGGTCGTCGCGGTTCTCGTGGACCAGGATCGCGTCCGGGGCGAGGGCGGAGGCCTCGTCCGTGATGACCGGGAGCTCCCGGTACTCGATCTTGATCTTCGCGGCGGCGCGGCGGGCGGTCTCCGGGTGGTCGGCGGCCACGAGGGCGACCGGCTCACCGTGGTGACGGACCTTGCCGTAGGCGAGGACCGGGGTGTCCTGGAACTCCATGCCGTAGTTCTTCGCGGCCGGCAGGTCCTCGTGGGTCAGGACGGCGTAGACGCCGTCCATCGCGAGGGCCTCGGAGGTGTCGATGGACACGATCTCGGCGTGCGCGACGGTGGAGCGCAGGATCTGGCCCCACAGCATGTCCTCGTGCCACATGTCCGAGGAGTACGCGAACTCACCGGTGACCTTGAGGGTGCCGTCCGGGCGGAGCGTGGACTCGCCGATGCCGCCCTTGACGTGGTTCTGGGTGACGTCGGTGGGCGTACCCACCGGAAGTGTGTTCTGAGCCATCGTCAGACCGCCTCTCCCTGACGCTCCTGGCGAGCAGCCGCGAGGCGGACCGCGTCGAGGATCTTCTCGTAACCGGTGCAGCGGCAGAGGTTGCCGGAGAGCGCCTCGCGGATGTCCGCGTCCGTCGGGGACGGGTTGCGCTCCAGCATCTCGTCGGCCGCGACAAGCAGACCGGGGGTGCAGAAGCCGCACTGGACCGCGCCGGCGTCGATGAACGCCTGCTGGATCGGGGAGAGTTCGATGCCCTCACCGGTCTGCGAGTCCTGGGGCTTGGCCTCCCACTTCTTGGCGGCGTCGACCGAGGTGCCGCAGGCGCCGGTGGCGCAACCACCGTGCGCCTCGCGCTCCTTGGCGTACTCCGCCAGGCCCTCGACCGTGACGACCTCGCGGCCCTCGACCTGGCCGGCGGCGACGAGACACGAGCAGACCGGCACGCCGTCGAGACGGACGGTGCAGGAACCGCACTCGCCCTGCTCGCACGCGTTCTTGGAGCCGGGCAGACCCAGGCGCTCACGCAGAACGTAGAGGAGGGACTCGCCCTCCCAGACGTCGTCGGCTTCCTGCGGACGACCGTTGACCGTGAAATTGACGCGCATGGTTATGCAGCTCCCTCAAGCGTGCGGCCGGCGCCGCGGTACTGCTCCCAGGTCCAGCCGAGCTGGCGGCGAGCCATGATGCCGACGGCGTGGCGCCGGTACTTGGCGGTGCCGCGGACGTCGTCGATCGGGTTGGCGGCGGCCGAGCAGAGGTCGGCGAACTGCTTCGCGATCGAGGGGGTGATGATCTTGCCGTTGTCCCAGAAGCCGCCCTCTTCCAGAGCCGCGTTCAGGAAGGCCTCGGCCTCCTTGGCGCGGATCGGGGTCGGCGCGGCGGAACCGATGCCGGTGCGCACGGTCCGGGTCTCCGGGTGCAGGGCCAGGCCGAAGGCGCAGACGGCGATGACCATCGCGTTGCGGGTGCCGACCTTGGAGTACTGCTGGGGGCCGTCCGCCTTCTTGATGTGGACGGTCTTGATCAGCTCGTCGGGCTGGAGCGCGTTGCGCTTCACGCCCGTGTAGAACTCGTCGATCGGGATGAAGCGGTTGCCGCGCACCGATTCGACCTCGACCTCGGCGCCCGCGGCGAGCAGGGCCGGGTGGGCGTCGCCGGCCGGCGACGCGGTGCCGAGGTTGCCGCCCACGCCGCCGCGGTTGCGGATCTGCGGGGAGGCGACCGTGTGCGAGGCCAGCGCCAGACCCGGGAGCTCTGCGCGCAGGTTCTCCATGATCTGCGTGTACGGAACGGAGGCGCCGAGGCGGACGTTCTCCTCGCCGACCTCCCACTCGCGCAGCAGCTCGATACGGTTCAGGTCCAGGAGGTACTCGGGGCGCCGGTGGTCGAAGTTGATCTCGACCATGACGTCGGTACCACCGGCGATGGGCACGGCCGTGGGGTGCTCGGCCTTGGCGGCGAGCGCCTCCTCCCAGCTGGCGGGGCGAAGGAAGTCCATGGTGGCTCTCTTCTAGTGATTCTGGTGATCGGGGGTCGAGCTAGTGGGTCCGGGGGGACGGCCGGCCCTCGACATCGTGTTCATGTGCTGTTCACGCGGTGTGTGGCCTAGTACACAAGCCACGATCGCCCGGGTGCAGTCACCGAAAACATGAAGGAGTTGGCCGGTCCCCGTCGTCGTCTTGTAGATTCGAACGAAAGGCGGGGAACAGAACCCTCGCCGTTTCCCCCTGGAAACGGTGGCACCACCCCACCGTCGACAACGCGACACCCACCATCACCGAACGAAGGAACGGCGGCGACACGATGCGGCTGCGCGCACTGCTGGAGAACGACGCGCTCGGGCTGCGCCTGCTCGGCGGCGAGGACGAGCTGGACCGGACCGTCCGAGGCGTGATGACCACGGACCTCAAGGACCCCAGCCGGTACCTGTCCGGCGGCGAGCTGGTGCTGACCGGCCTCGCCTGGCGTACGGAACCGGCCGACGCCGAGCCCTTCGTCCGGATCCTGGCCTCGGCCGGAGTGGCGGCCCTCGCCGCCGGCGAGGCCGAGCTCGGCGACATCCCCGACGATCTCGTGGCGGCGTGTTTGCGCCACCGGCTTCCGCTCTTCGCTGTGAACGAGTCCGTTGCGTTCGCGACGATCACCGAGCATGTTGTTCGACAGGTCTCCGGCGAGCGGGCCGGCGACCTGGCGGCCGTCGTCGACCGCCACCGGCGGCTCATGACCTCGGGACCCGCGGGCGGCGGACCCGAGGTCGTCCTCGACCTCCTCGGCTCCGACCTGGACCTGCGGGCCTGGGTCCTCTCCCCCACCGGCCGCCAGATCGCGGGCGCGGGAGAGCCCCTGGAGGCCGGGCTCGCCGCCACCCTGGCCGGTGAGCACCTGGCCGCCACCCGCACCGGCCGACGCGGCCCGCACCGGTTGAACGTCGCCGGAGCCACGTACTCGCTCTTCCCGATCCGCAACACCGGACGGGGCGCCGCGCCCGCCTCCCGGGACGTGCGCGAGACGGTCCTGTCGGACTGGCTGCTCGCCGTCGAGGCGGACGCCGGGGAGTGGCCCGCCGCCCGGCTCGACCTCCTCCAGGGCGTCACCCAGCTGATCGCCGTCGAGCGGGACCGGCGCGACGCGGCCCGTACGGTACGGCGCCGGCTCGCCCAGGAGGTCCTGGAGCTCGTGCAGACGGGCGCCGCGCCCGCCGAGATCGCCGCCCGGCTGCGGGTCGCCGCCCCGGTGCTGCTGCCCGGGCTCGGCACGGCCCCGCACTGGCAGGTGGTCGTCGCCCGCGTCGAGTGGGAGCAGGAGGCCGGTCAGGCCCCCGTGGACGGCGGGCCGGTCGCCCAGGCGCTCCTGGAGGAGATCCTGGTCGACCCGGCGACCATCGGCGCCGAGTCGGCCGACCGGATAGCGGTCGCGCACAGCGGCGACGAGGCGATCGCCCTGGTCCCGCTGGCCGCGGGGCCGCTGCCGGAGAGCGAGGACGACGGCCCGGCGCCCGCCCTCGGGCTGCATGCGGACGCGCTGCTCGCCTCCGTACGGGCTCCGCTCTCCTCGGGCCTCTCCGACGACGGGCGCGTCACGCTGGGCGTCAGCGCGGCCGTGCACTCGGCGGAGGGCCTGCGCGGGGCCCTGGAGGAGGCGCGGCACGCCCGCCGGGTGGCCGCCGCCCGTCCGGGCCGGGTCTGCGCCGCGGGGCACCACGAGCTGGCCTCGCACGTGCTGCTGCTGCCGTTCGTGCCGGACGACGTGCGGCGGGCCTTCACGGCCCGGCTGCTCGACCCGCTGCGGGACTACGACCGGCGCCACCGGGCGGAGCTCATCCCGACCCTGGAGGCGTTCCTGGACTGCGACGGCTCCTGGACCCGCTGTGCGACCCGCCTCCACCTGCACGTGAACACGCTGCGCTACCGGGTGGGCCGGATCGAGCAGCTCACGGGCCGTGATCTCTCCCGTCTGGAGGACAAGCTCGACTTCTTCCTCGCGCTGCGGATGAGCTGAGCCGCGAGAGCCGGTTCGAACGGTTCGGGGCCCCGGCCATTCACTCCTTCGGGCGAGTCCGGAGGAGTGGTGCCGGGGCCTTCGGCGTCTCCCGCGCGACGCGTCCCGCGGACCGGGTCCGGGCCTGATCACCGGCGTGATCACGGGCCGATCGGCGTGCCGGCGGTCCGTCGCGCCGGATCGGGGCGGGGGTCTCCGTCCCGGCGCGAGTTTGTGAATTCTTTCACCCGACCCCTTGGCCGGGTGCTGCCGTTCGTGCTGAGATGCCGTCCTACTCAACAGCTCAATGGCGCGCTCGGGGAGGGCAATGTGGCGGATACCGCCATGTCTGGTTCCGAATCAAGGGGTGGCGAAGATCCGTCCCTCGCCTACGGCAAGGAGACACCCGTGGAGACCGCCATATGGCGGCTCCGCTCCCGAGGTTGCTGGACGGACGCGGCGGCGCTCCTTGCGCCGCACGCGGACCGGCCGGCAGCCGCACTGGAAAGGGCCGCGCTGCTCATCGAGCGCTGCCTCTACACCGAGAAGGGCTGGGCCGACGCCGAGGAGGCGCTCCGGGCGGCCGAGGCGGTGGCCGGCACCGACGAGGAACGCGGGGCCGCGGCCTGCGAACGCGGCTATCTCGCCTACGCCTCCACGCTGTTGGGCGTACGCGACCGGGCCGACGAGGCCCGGATGGCGCTCGGCCGGGCGGCGGCGCTGATCAGCCCCTCCGCCGACGGGCGGCCGCTCCTGGACTTCCGGCGCGGGCTCGTCGCCCAGAACCTCGGCGACTCCCCGCAGGCGGCCCGCGCCGCGTACCGCAGGGCGCACGCCGGGGCGACCGCGCAGGGGGACTCGCTCCTGCTCTCCTTCACCTGGCGGCACCTCGCCGGACTCGCCCTGCGCGAGGGGGAGTTGGCGGAGGCGCGGCACGGTTTCTCGGAGTCCCTGCGGATCCGTGAGGAGCTGGGCTATCTGGTCGGCACGGCTCCGGCGCTCACGGCCCTTGCGACCACGGAGACGGAACCGGAGGCGGGCCGTCTGCGCGCCGAGGCGAGACGGCTCTTCCAGCTCCTCGGCGGGGTCCCGACCTGGCTGTCGGCCCAGCTGACGCCTCGGGCGGCGACCTGAAGTCATGGGCGATGAAGGCCTGGTGACGTCTCGTCACTCCTCCTTGGGTGCGAGACAGACCAGGCTGTCGTCGGTTCCGACGAGGAGGGACCCGGCGCCCGTGACCGCGACCGCGCGGACCGGGGGGCCCGGCCGGAAGGAGAGCGTCGGGCCGCCCTCGGGTCGGTGGAGTTCGACGAGGCCGTCGGCCCAGGCCGCGGCGACCAGCGGCCCGTGCGGGGTCTCGGTCGCGTGCAGGGAGACGACCGGCGAGGGGCGTTCGACGAGGGGTTCGGGGCGCGTGTCGCGGCCCGGGATCCAGAGCCGGACGCTCCCGTCGGCGCCGCCGGAGCAGACGAACGGGGTCTCGGACTCGACCGCCGCGACGGCGGTGACCCGGCCGCTGTGCGAGGCCGACTGGTGAAGGCCCGTCAGGCCGAAGGCGTGGACGGAGCCCAGTCGGTCCCCCACCACCACCGAGCCCGCGATCGCCGCGAGGGCGGTGCCCGGGTGGCGGGCCAGGGTCGCCGAGACCGCCGCGGTGAGCCGCTCCAGATACGGGGGCCGGGGCGCCCTTCCCGGTACGGCGTGCAGCCGGCCCCGGTCGTCCAGGAGCAGCACCGTCCCGTCCGGGGCGGGCGCGAGCGCGGTGATCCGGCCGGGCACGCTGTGCGCGAGGCGCCCGACGGGGCTCGCGTCGGCCTCGTGGAGCAGCCGTACGGTGCCGGTGGGGTCGCCGACGAGGAGGGTGCCCTCCAGCGGGCCGCCGGCCGCGCCGAGCACGGTGACCGGGCCCGGCCAGGGCGGGTTGAGGTCGCCGCGGTGCCGGGCCCACCGGACCCGCCAGGGCGCGCCGTCCGCGAGCTCGGCGAGAGCGGGGCGGAGCCGGGGGTCGGCGCCGTCGCCGAGCGCGGCGAGGAGCACCAACGCCCGTTCCGCCGGGGCCTGTTCGCGGCAGAGCGACTGGCCGGCGCGCATCCACGCGGCCCGCAGGCCGCCGTGCTCGTCGGCGGTGCCCTCACCGGGCCGGCCGGACGGTTCGGGCCCGTCGAGGGTGCCGGGCACCCCGGCGAGGGCGGCGCCGGTGACGTACGCCGTGGTGACGAGCAGCGGGTCGGCCGCGCAGACGGCCGCCGGGTCGGAGAGGTCCGGCAGCGGCACCGCCGGCTCCGCGGCGGCGCCGTCGGCGGTCTCGGGCTCGCCGTCGAGGTCGACGACGGTGACCCGGCGTTCGGCACGCAGGGCGGCGGGGGCCGGGGTGCCGCTCCGGGCCTCCACCACGAGCCGGATCCGGCCGACGCCGGCGAGCTCCGCGATGAGCCGGGTGAGCGCGGCGGGTTCGGCCGCGGCGTGCAGATCCGTGAGGAGGAGGACGGTCCGGCCGGCGGGCCGCGGATCGCTGGTCGCGAGGGCGTGGACGAGGTCGCCGGGCGAGCGGGCCACCACGCCGAGACGGTCGGCGATCGTCCAGGCCGCGCCGAGCGCGCTCTGCCCGGCGAGCGGGACGAGCATCCGGGCCGTGCGGCGGCGGGCCCGGCCGGAGCGGCGGCCGTACGCGGCGAGCCAGCCGAGGAGGGCCGTCTTGCCGCTGCCGGGGGCGCCGGTGACGAGGCAGAGCCGGGGCGCCTCGGGATCGGTGAGCCAGCCGAGCAGCGCGACGGCCTCGGCTTCCGTACCGTCCCAGGCCGGGGACGAGGTCGCGGACGTCATGGGACACCTCACGGGCGACGCGGTGCGGACGGCTGACGTCTTCGACCTTAGTCGCCCGGGAGGCTCAGGACTCCGATCCGGTGAAGTGCCCCCGGAACCGGGGCCTGGACAACCGCCGGGTCCAGGACGTGCTCAGGGATCCAACCGGTGAACTGCCCCCGGAACCGGGGCCTGGACAACCGCCGGGTCCAGGACGTGCTCAGGGATCCAACCGGTGAAGTGCCTCCGGAACCGAGGCCCGGGCGACCGCCGGGTCCGGGGCGTGCTCAGGGCTCCAGCCGGTGAAGTGCCTTCGGAACCGGACCCGGACGACCGCCAGGTCCGGAACGTGCTCACGAATCCGATCCGGTGAAGTGCTCTCGTACCAAGGCCTGGACGACGGACAGGTCCTGGGCGACCAGGGCGTCGAGCAGGGCCGTGTGCTCCGCCGCGTCGGCGACGAGGACGCCGTGGCTGACGGCGGGGGCGCTGATCAGGGGCCACTGGGAGCGGCGGTGGAGGTCGTCGGCGACGGCGAGCAGCTGCTCGTTGCCCGCGAGGGAGAGGACCGCCCGGTGGAAGGCCCGGTCGGCCTCGGCGTAGTGGGCGCGGTCGCCCCGGGCCGCGGCGGCCGCGGTCGCCTCGGCGAGCGGCCGGAGCTCGGCCCAGCGGGCGGCCGGGACGGTGCGGGCGAGCCGCAGCATGACGGGGACCTCGATGAGGGCGCGGACCTCGGCGAGCTCGGCGAGCTCGCGGGGGGTGCGCTCGGTGACGCGGAAGCCGCGGTTCGGCACGACCTCGACGGCGCCCTCGACGGCGAGGCGCTGCATGGCCTCGCGCACGGGGGTGGCGGAGACGCCGAAGCGCTCCGCGAGGGCCGGCGCGGAGTACACCTCGCCGGGGCGGAGCTCGCCGCCGACGAGGGCGGTGCGGAGGGCTTCGAGGACCTGGCCGCGGACGGAGTGCCGCTGCACGGTGCGGGGGCCGAGGGGGGCGGGCTCGTCGTGGGTGTGCTCGCCCCGGGCCGCCTCCGTGCCCCGCGCCTGCTCGGGCACCCGTACGGACGCGCCGGGACGACCTGTGGCGTCGCCGAAGGGCGGGGACGGTCTCTCCGTCGCCCGCTCGCGCGCTGCGCCCTGCTCCACCCGGGTCCTCCTGCGGCCTCGTGCCGGGCCCGGCTCGCGTCGCCCGGGTCCCCTGTGCACCATAGGCGAACGGACCGACATCCGGGGCATACGGGCTGCCGCCGCAGGTGGGAGGGGTTCTCGGGTGGTGAGAGCCCACCCCTCATCGGGTAAGGTAAGGCTAACCTGCCAACGCTCGCGATTCGGTGGTCCGCATGACCGTCCCCGCCCTGTTGCCCACGCCCCTCACCTCGCCCGTCGCGGCCTCCTACGCCCGGCTCGCCGAGGTCTTTCCCGGTCTGCGCATAGAGGAACCCGCCCGGGGCGAGCGGCTGCCGCGCGGCGCGGGCTGGGTCGGCGCGGAGGAGCTCGCGGCCGGCGGCCCCGGCCTCGACGCCTTCCTCGCCTGGGACGACGCGCAGGTACTGCGGGACTACGGCGCCCGGGCCCGCCCCGACGTCGTCGCCGGTTTCGGACTGCACCGGTACGCCTGGCCGGCCTGTCTCCTCGTCACCGTCCCCTGGTTCCTGGACCGCCGGGTACCCCGCCTGCCCGCCCGGAACGTGGCCTTCCAGCGCGCGCTCGGCCGTCTCGCGGTCCGCGTGGAGGAGTTCGCCTGCCTGCCGGACGACCCCGCGTCCGCCCTGCCCGGCGCCCGGGTCGTCGCCGACGAGGAGGCGCTGCGGGCCGAGGTGCGCGTCTCGCTCGCCGAGCACTTCGAGGCCGTCCTCGGCGGCTTCGGGCCCCGGATGCGGCGCGGCCGCCGGGCCCTGTGGGGGATGGCCACGGACGAGATCGTCGAGGGCCTCTGGTACATCGGGGCCCTGCTCGGCGAGGAGCCGCGGGCGACGGCCGAGCTCGAACTGCTCCTGCCGGGCACCCCCAAGCCGTACAAGCCGTACGCGGGCGGGGCGGGCTTCCGCGAGCTGGCGGGGTCCGAGGGGCCGGACGACACTCGGCGCACCACCCGCGACCGGGCCACCTGCTGCTTCTTCTACACCCTGCGCCCCGAGGACACCTGCCTCACCTGCCCGCGCACCTGTGACGCCGAGCGCGTCCGCCGGCTGACGGCGACCGCCTGAGGGTCCCGAGGGATTACGCCACCCGTCCGAGTGGCGTAAATCGAACTCACATCCCGTTCCCCGTAAGAGCGTTCGACCAGATCGCACCTATTCGTATGTCCCGCGACCCCAATGGCGTGCTCTTGCCCGGAAACCCCTTGAGCGCCCCACGGGGTCGGCCAGTATGGGCCGCCAAACGCCCTACTGCGATGCAAGGGACACCGCATGAGACTGACCGACATATCGCTGGACTGGCTGCTTCCGGGCGGCGTGATGGTGGCCGGAGTCCTGACGGCGGTGGCGGTGCTCGCGCGCGGGAAGCGCGCCGGTGACCAGGCCGCGGCCGACGACTCCTGGGAACGCAGCGAGGAGCGTCGCAGACGCAAGGAGGCCGTCTACGGATTCGCCTCGTACGGGCTGCTCTTCCTGTGCGCGGCCGTCGCGGCGGCGCTCTCCTTCCACGGCCTCGTGGGCTTCGGCCGGCAGAACCTGAACCTCGCCGGGGGCTGGGAGTACCTCGTACCCTTCGGCCTCGACGGCGCCGCCATGTTCTGCTCGGTGCTCGCGGTCCGCGAGGCCAGCCACGGCGACGCGGCCCTCGGCTCGCGCCTGCTCGTCTGGCTGTTCGCGGGCGCGGCGGCCTGGTTCAACTGGGTGCACGCACCGCGCGGCATGGGCCACGACGGGGCTCCGCACTTCTTCGCGGGCATGTCCCTCTCGGCGGCGGTCCTCTTCGACCGGGCGCTGAAGCAGACCCGCAGGGCCGCGCTCCGCGAGCAGGGCCTGGTGCCCCGTCCGCTGCCGCAGATCCGGATCGTGCGCTGGCTGAGGGCGCCCAGGGAGACCTTCGCGGCCTGGTCGCTGATGCTCCTGGAGGGCGTACGGACCCTGGACGAGGCGGTCGACGAGGTGCGCGAGGACCGGAAGGAGAAGGAGCAGAACCGGCTCCGCCGGCGCGACCAGGTCAAGCTGGACCGGGCGAGACTCAAGGCGATCAACCGTCAGCACCGCGCCTTCGGGCTCGGCCGCGGCGGCGGACGCCAGGTCGAGATGGCGGCGCTGGGCGCCGCATCCGGCACCGGCCCGGGCCCGGGTGCGGGCAGTGGTTCGGGCTCCGCGACGGCCGCCGTGCAGGCCGCCGTCGCGGAGCCCGCCATAGCGGACCCCGGACAGCTGCCGCTTCGACACCGGCCCTCCCTGCAAGCCGTCAGGGGCGATGAGCCCCGGCCCGGCGAGTCCCGGACGGTGGACCTCACCGCCGAGGACGACACCCAGGCGCTGCCGCGTCTCGACTCCCTGGAGCGCAAGCTCAAGGATCTGGAGCAGCAGTTCGGCTGAGCGCGGGACGAAGGAATCCGGCGGGGCCGCCTCTCAGGCGGCCCCGCCGTTCAGTTCGAACCACACCACCTTGCCCACCCCGTGGTCCTCGACTCCCCAGGAGTCGGCGAGGGCCTGGACGAGGACGAGTCCCCGGCCGTGCGTACCGTCGTCGGCGGGCGGTACGGGCGGCTGCTTGAGTCCGGGCACGAAATCCCGGACCTCGACCCTCAACTGCTCGGGAACGACCGTCGCGGTGACGACGGCCCCGTGCTCGGTATGGACCAGGGCGTTGGTCACCAGTTCGCTGGTGAGCAGTTCGGCCACGTCGGAGGCGCCCGGTCCGCCCCACTTCCGCAGCAGTTCACGCAGGGCATGTCGCACCTCCGGCACCGCGGTGAGATCCGCGCATCCCACCTTTCTGAGCAGTTGAGTCGGCTGTCGTGCCTCCCCGGCCATATCCCCCACCCACAGGTCGCGTCGAACAGGCTCACGGGGATGCATGCCCCGTGTCACCGTCCGCATTCATGAGGTGGGGCTTTCCGGACACCGCTCAGGGCCTGGGTACGTTGCGCAGATTGGAGCGGGCCATCTGGAGCATCCGCCCCACTCCCCCGTCCAGCACGATCTTGCCGGCGGAGAGCGCGAAGCCGGTCACCATGTCGGCGCTGATCTTCGGCGGGATGGAGAGCGCGTTGGGGTCGGTGACGACGTCGACCAGGGCCGGTCCCCTGTGCTTGAAGGCGTCCTTGAGCGCGCCCGCGAGCTGCTTGGGCTTCTCGACCCGTACGCCGTAGGCACCGGCGGCGCGGGCGATCGCGGCGAAGTCCGGGTTCTTGTTCGTCGTCCCGTACAAGAGGAGTCCGGCCACCAGCATCTCCAGCTCGACCATCCCGAGGGACGAGTTGTTGAAGACGATCACCTTCACGGGCAGGTCGTACTGGACGAGGGTCAGGAAGTCGCCCATCAGCATCGAGAAGCCGCCGTCGCCGGAGAGCGAGACGACCTGGCGGTTCCGGTCCGTGAACTGGGCGCCGATCGCCTGCGGCAGGGCGTTCGCCATGGAGCCGTGGCTGAACGAGCCGATGATCCTGCGGCGCCCGTTGGGCGAGAGGTAGCGGGCCGCCCAGACGTTGCACATGCCGGTGTCGACGGTGAACACCGCGTCGTCGTCGGCCAGTTCGTCGATGACGGAGGCGACGTACTCGGGGTGCACCGGGACGTGCTTCTCGACCTTGCGGGTGTACGCCTTGACGACGCCCTCCAGCGCGTCGGCGTGCTTCTTCAGCATCTTGTCGAGGAAACGGCGGTCGTTCTTGGCGTGGACGCGCGGGATCACACAGCGCAGGGTCTCGCGGACGTCGCCCCAGACGGCCAGGTCGAGCCGGGAGCGGCGGCCGAGGTGCTCGGGCCGGACGTCCACCTGCACGATCTTGACGTCGTCGGGCAGGAAGGCGTTGTACGGGAAGTCGGTACCGAGCAGGATCAGCAGATCGCACTCGTGGGTGGCCTCGTAGGCGGCGCCGTACCCGAGCAGACCGCTCATGCCGACGTCGTACGGATTGTCGTACTGGATCCACTCCTTGCCCCGCAGGGCGTGGCCGACCGGTGACTTGATCCGCTCGGCGAACTGCATCACCTCGGGGTGCGCCCCCGCCGTGCCGCTGCCGCAGAAGAGCGTCACCCGGTCGGCCTCGTCGATCATCCGGACGAGGACGTCGATCTCGGCGTCCCCGGGGCGGACGGTGGGCCGGGTGGTGACGAGGGCGGTCTCCGCCGACTTCTCCGGGGCCTGCTGGGAGGCGATGTCGCCGGGCAGCGAGACGACGCTGACTCCACCGCGGCCGACGGCGTGCTGGATCGCCGTGTGGAGCAGCCGGGGCATCTGCTTCGGGTTGGAGATGAGTTCGCTGTAGTGGCTGCACTCACGGAACAGCTGGTCGGGGTGGGTCTCCTGGAAGTAGGAGAGGCCGATCTCGCTGGACGGGATGTGCGAGGCGAGCGCGAGCACCGGGGCCATCGAACGGTGGGCGTCGTACAGGCCGTTGATGAGGTGGAGGTTGCCGGGGCCGCAGGAGCCGGCGCAGGCGGCGAGGCTGCCGGTGATCTGGGCCTCGGCGCCCGCGGCGAAGGCGGCGGTCTCCTCGTGCCGTACCTGGATCCAGTCGATCGCCCGGGTACGGCGGATCGCGTCGACGACCGGGTTGAGGCTGTCTCCGACGACTCCGTACAGGCGCCGGACGCCCGCGCGGACGAGGATGTCGACGAACTGTTCCGCCACGTTCTGTTTGGCCATGGCTCCATCAACACACGGCCCGGCGGGTTACGCCTCCCAGACCGCCACCCCCGTACGGTCGTCGGCGTAACCGGTCACCCTCAGCTGGGTGTCGGCGAGGAAGGCGGCGAGGCCGGGCGGCTCGGCGTCGGCCCAGCGGGCGGCGAGCTCGTGGGCGAGGGCGGGTTCGCCGCGCATCGGCTCGGCGAGGCCGGGCGAGGCGAGGAGGAGGGTGTCGCCGGCGCGGGCCACGGAGGCGCGGAAGCGGAAGGGCTCGGCGGGCGGTGGTACGGGCTCCTCGATGAGCGGTGGGGCGGTGGTGATGCCGAGGTCCATGGTGAACCTGTCCCCCTCCTCGGTGGCTTCCGGCACCGGCGGCGTCGAGCCGAAGCCGACGACGGGGGCGCCGGTGACGGCGGCCTGTTCGGGCAGGAGCGGTTCGAGGTCCTGCCAGGAGCCGTCGCGGAGCCGGAAGAGCCCGCCGCCGCCGATGCCGAAGAACACGCGCGTGCGGCATGCGGGGTCGGCGGGGACGAGGAGGCAGCGGAGCGTCGCCGTGTACTCGTCGGGGGCGAGGCCCCGCTCGGCGGCGCGGGCCCGCAGCTTGCCGTAGGTCCGGTCGGTGAGCCGGTGCAGTCCGGACTTGAGGTCGCCGCGGCGGCCGGACCTGATGTCCTCGGAGAGCCGGGCGTGGCTGCGGCAGACGGCCTCGGCGATCCAGTGGCAGGCGTCGGCGGCGGCGAGGTGGGCGCCCTCGGCGACGCGGGAGCCGGCGGCGACGGCGACGAGGACGAGCGCGGTCTCGTCGTGGCCGAAGCGGGCGGTGAGCAGGGCGTCGCGCCGGGGTTCGCCCCGGTAGCGGGCGGAGTCGCCGCGTACGGAGGCGGCGCGCAGGGTGCAGGTGCCGTACCGGGCGCCGTCGAGGACGGTGTCGGCGACGAGCTCGGCGAGCTCACCGGGCCGGGCGACGGGCAGCGCGGTGGGCTCGGCCTCGTAGGTGGGCGGCCGGCTCCCGACGAACCCGGTCCTGGGCCGGGGCACGGACACCTCGACGGTGAGGTCGGGGTCGGGGGCCGGCGCGGCGACCTGGACGGTGGGATCGGGGCCGGGGCCCGGCTCCTCGGACACCGGCACCTGAACGGTGTCCGTCTCGACGGTCACGGGGGCGGGCGGAGGCGGGCCCGGGAAGGTCCGCGGTCCCGCACCCTCGGGCGCCTCCCAGGGCGCGGCCCCGACCACGGGCGGCGCCTGCCGGGGGGCGCTCGGCGCGGGGGGCGCCGGTGGCGGGGGTGGGGGCGCGGGGGGCTCCGGCGGCGGGGCCGGGGTCTGCGGCGGGGGTGCGGTGACCCGGGGCGGCGCCGTCACCGGGTCCGGGGTCGGCACCCGGCTCGGTACCGCGCGGGGTGTCGTGTCGAAGTGGTCGTCGAGTGTGTCACCCGAGGCCGTCGGGGCGGCCGTGTCCGGCGCCGCGTCGTCGTAGAGCTTGTCCCACCAGTTGTCCCCCTGCTGAGTCATGCCCTTATTGTCCACAGCTCACGGCGCCGGAAAACGGGACATCAGGAAAACCGTTGCCGCAAATGGGTGGTCCGCCGGGCGACCCCACCCCCCACGGGAAGGACGCCCGGCGGACCGGCGTGGTCAACGCACGTCGTAAGCGCGGACCACGGTCTGGGTGACGGAGTTGCCGTTGGCGTCCGTCAGTTCGGTCTTCAGGGTGACCTGCCTGCCGGTCGCGCCCGCGTGGTTCACGGTCGCGGTCCAGCCGTCGCCCTGCTGGGAGACCTGCGCTTCGGTCCAGGTCGTGCCCCCGTCGTAGGAGTACGAGAGCTTGGCCGAGGTGAGCGCTGCGGGAGTGTAGCCCGCGTGACCCGTCGCGGTGAGGCCGATGTGCTGGCCGTCGGTCGCGGCGAGGGTCTTGAGTCCGTCCTCCGGAAGGTTGTACCGGGGGAAGAGAATCGGGATGCCCTGAGAATAGACGCTCTCGTCAAGCTTGGAGGTGAATTTCCACACCGAGTTGACGGATGTGGAGCGGGCCCACACCTTGCTGCCTATCTTCATGGTGTTCTGTTCGAGCGTGTACGTCCCGGCTTCGGCCGGTACCTCGAAGACGCCGAACGGCCAGCTGGAATCGCCGAGGAGCTCGCCGTCACGGCTCAGGCGCACATTGCCGATGTCGCCGAAGGACCCGGGCTCGGCATGGTGGGTGGAGTCGCCCCACATGGCGTTGGCGAAACCGATGAGGTTTCCCTGCCGTTCGGCGACGAGGACCGGCTTGCCGGTGGTGTCGCGCGGCGCGGTGGGGGCGATGACGCCGTCGTACCACTTCTCGGTGCGCTGCTCGCCGGGGGTGTACGCGTGGCGGGCGCCGATCATGATCTCCCCGAACGGGAAGCTGCTGTTGACCATCTGCTGCCAGGCGGTGTCACCGGCGGAGTAGTACTCGGTGCGGGTGCCGGGCGCGGGGACGGTCTCCAGGGAGCCGAAGGAGATGCCGAGGCCGCTGGGGCGGTAGGCGGCCGGGAAGTCGGTGAAGTCGGTGGTGATGCCGGCCGAGCCGTAGGTCGAGTCGGTGCGGCCCAGCTGCGCGTCGTGGACCCGGTACTCCTCGTCGTCGCGGATCGCGCCGACCTCGGGGAAGGCCAGGTTGTAGAGGTACGGGGTCTTCGCGGTGGCCTTCCAGGCGAGGGTGACCTCGCCGGCGGCCAGCTTGCCGAGGAGGGCGGTCGCCTCCGTGGACGGGACGGAGAGGACCGGGAAGCCGAGGCCGGTGAAGCCGCCCGAGGGGTACCAGCGGCCGGGGGCCGAGTGGTACGTGACGACGGCGACGGCGCCGGCGGCCTTGGCGTTGCGGGCGAGGGTGCCCGCGCCGGTGGAGCCGTCCGGGAGCCGGACGAGGGCGATGCGGCCCTGCACTCCGGCGGCCTTGAGCTCGTCCGGCGTGCCCGTTCCGGCGTCGACGAGGCGGGCCGAGCCGGTGCCGTCGAGGTTGTCGGAGCCGAGGGAGGCGGTGAGCGGGTGCAGGGTCATTCCGTCGCCGGTGGTCAGCGAGGTGATCTGCGGGGCGGCGGCCCGCCAGTAGCTGCCGAACTCGAAGTCGCCCTCGTCGGCGCCGCCTTCGACCGAGGCGTAGTAGCCGCGGATGCTGCGCGGGCCCTGGGCGGTTCCGGCGTGCAGCCAGAAGTCGTCCCAGGAGCGGGCGAACGCGAGGGTGGCGCCGCGGAGTTCGGAGGACTTGTCGGTCTTCACCGACAGCCGGTGGGCCCGGCGGGCGTCGAGGACGACGGTGGTGTCCTTCTTCAGCTCGACCTGCGGGCGGCCGAGGTAGCTGAGCGAGTCGTTCAGCGTGGCGCCCTCGCCCGCGTCGGGCGTGGTGACGAAGGAGGAGAGGAAGTAGCTGCCGGGGCGCAGGCGGTAGACCTGGTCGGCGGCTCCTTCGTTGAAGCGGCGCTCGCCGGTGGCGTCGTCGGTGCCGATCACGTCGAGGGAGGAGGCGCCGGAGGCGGGGTTTCCCTGACGGTCGATCAGCTTGACGCGCAGGGTGACCGTCTCGGGCTCGACGTAGAGCGAGAACGGGGTGGAGACGTGGACGCCGCCGGGGCCGGTGGCGACGACGCGGCCGGTGACGTCGCCGTACTGGGCGCGCTCCAGGCGGGCGTCGGGGGCGAGGTCGAGCGGGACCTCGACGGTGGCGCCGGCCGGGACGGTGACGGTGTGCCTGCCGAGGCGGGCGACGGTCGAGCGGACGGCGGAGCCGTCGTTGCCGGTGACCTTCTCGACGGCCAGGTCGAGGGTGACCGGGGCGTCGGAGGTGTTGGTGTACGGCACGGAGACCGTGGCGCGGTCGCTCTTGTCCTGCGGCCAGTTGAAGGTGCCGCCCTGGACGGCGGGGGCGCCGAGGACGGTCTGGTCGATGGCGGCCCTGACGTCGAGGCGGCCGCCGCCGACCTCGCGGACGTCGCCGGGGACCGAGCTGTCGGCGGAGGCGACGAGCGCGGACTTGATCTGCTGGGCGGTCCAGTCGGGGTGGCGCTGCTTGACGATGGCGGCGGCGCCCGCGACGTGCGGGGTCGCCATCGACGTACCGGACATGGACTGGTAGGCGTAGACGCCCCGGCCGCCGGCCGCCGCGGCGGAGATGCCGACGCCGGGCGCGGCGATCTCGGGCTTGAGGGTGTGGTGGACGATCGTCGGGCCGCGGCTGGAGAACCAGGCGGTGGAGTCGTCGCGGTCGGTGGCGCCGACGGTGAGCACGTCGGGCGCGCAGCCGGGCGAGGAGACCGTGTTGTGCGTGGGGCCCGAGTTGCCGGCGGCGATGACGAACAGCGTGCCCTTGTTCTGGGCGAGTTCCTCGGCGGCGACGCTCATCGGGTCGGTGCAGTCGGTGGGTACGGAGCTGCCGAGGCTCATGGAGACGACGTCGGCGCCCTGCGCGACGGCCCATTCCATGCCGGCGATGATCCAGGAGGCGGCGCCGGAGCCGGAGTCGTTGAGGACCTTGCCGTTGAGGAGGTCCGCGCCGGGGGCGACGCCCTTCTTCCTGCCGCCGCTCGCCGCGCCGGAGCCGCCGACGGTGGAGATGGTGTGGGTGCCGTGGCCCTGGTGGTCGCCGGTGGTGTCGGAGTCGGTGAAGTTCTCCGAGGCGACGATGCGGCCCTTGAGGTCGGGGTGCTCGGCGTCGGCGCCGGTGTCGAGGACGGCGACCTTGGTGCCCTTGCCGTCGTAGCCGGCGGCCCAGGCCTCGGGGGCGTGGATCTGCTGCGTCGACTGCTCCAGGGTGGCGTGGACCTTGCGGTCGAGCCAGAGCTTCTCGATGCCGGAGGCGGAGCGGGCGTCCGGGGCGCCGATCTCCGCCCAGAAGGTGGCGGCCTGCTTCTTCTCCGCCTTGAGCGCGACGCCGTCGACGGCCTTGAGCACCTGGCCGCGCCTGGCGCCGCGGGGGGCGGCGGGGACGGAGCGGGCGAGGTCGGAGCCGTAGACCGCGATGAGCGGCAGTGTGGTGGTGGCGGAGTCGTCGTAGCCCTGGCGGATCAGGCCGGTGACGTTGAAGAGCTCCTCGTCGACGCGTCCGGCGGCGAGCGCGGCGGTGGCGTCCTCGGGATAGACGTACAGGTCCTGGCCGGAGCGGCGGGTCTGGACCAGGGGGACGGTCCCGTCCTCGCGGGGCAGGGCGGTGGCCGCCGGGTTGCCTTCGGCATCGCGGGTGACCAGGACGCGATCGCCGGTGACCAGGGTCACCGTGGCGGTCCCGGCCCCGTCGCCGGTGCGGGCCGAGGCCTCGCTGCCGACCAGCGGTCGCTTGCCGGCCGTGTCGTCCTGCGGCTCTTCGGCCATGGACGGCGCGACCGCGGTGACGGCCAGGACGACGGCGGTCGCCGCCCCCAGGGCCGTGCGCGAAATCGGACGCATCGCTCTCCCCATCTGAATCCGGAAAATGGGCATAAGACGCCCCTCGCCGGAGGCTGTTGGTGCTGCGGTGGCGCCACATTGGCAGAGGTGAGGGCGGTACAGGGATGATGGGTGAGGCGGGAATACGCCGTGGCCGTTTCCCGCCAGGTCACCAACGGAACGAATCCCTCCGGCGAACGTCCCTGGAAGATCCGGGACGCCCGCCGGAGGTGCGGCGAGGGGTGGGGCATCCATGCTGGGAGTGATAGGTCTCGACGAGCGCCAGGAGTCCGCGTACCGCGCCCTGGTCGCGCTGGGCGCGGCCGAGGTCACCGATCTCGCGCACCGGCTCGCCCTGCCCGAGCAGGACACCGAGCGGGCGCTGCGCCGTCTGGAGTCGCAAGGGCTCGCGGCCCAGTCCTCGGCCCGCACCGGCCGGTGGGTCGCCGCGCCGCCCGGGGTCGCGCTCGGCGCGCTCCTCACCCAGCAGCGCCACGAGCTGGAACAGGCGGAGCTGGCGGCCGCGCTGCTCGCCGAGGAGTACCGGGCGGAGGCCGAGGAGGCGGCCGTGCACGACCTGGTGGAGGTGGTCGTCGGCGCGAGCGCGGTCACCCACCGCTTCCTCCAGCTCCAGCTGGGCGCCCAGGAGGAGGTCTGCGCCCTCGTGACGGGCAAGCCGATCGCGGTCTCCGGCCTGGAGAACCACGCCGAGGAGCAGGCGGCCGGGCGCGGGGTCCGCTACCGGGTGGTGATCGAGCGGGAGGTGCTCACCCTGCCGACCGGGCTGCTCGAACTGTCGGCGGCGCTCGGGCGCGAGGAGAAGATCAGGGTCGCGGACCGGGTCCCCACGAAGCTGGTCGTCGCCGACCGCTCCCTGGCCATGGTGCCGCTGACCGGGCGGGGCGCCGAGCCCGCGGCGATCGTCGTGCACGCGAGCGGGCTCCTCGAATCGCTGATGGGCCTCTTCGAGTCGGTGTGGCGGGAGGCGCTGCCGCTGCGGCTCGGGGCGGGCGCGCAGATCACCGAGGACGAGGCGCCGGGCCCGGACGTGATGGACCTGGAGATCCTGTCGCTGCTGCTCGCCGGGATGACGGACGCGAGCGTGGCGAAGCAGCTGGATCTGGGGCTGCGGACCGTGCAGCGCCGGGTGAAGGGGCTGATGGAGCTGACCGGGGTGACGACCCGGCTGCAGCTGGGCTGGCACGCGTACGAGAAGGGCTGGGTCGCCCGCGGCTGAGCCCGGGGGCGTGGGAACTGGGTCGCCCGCGGCTGAGCCCGGGGGGTGTGGGAACTGGGTCGCCCGCGGCTGAGCCCGGGGGGTGTGGGAAGGTGAGCGGCCGGTTCCGCTTGCACCCTCTTCCTCAGGAGTTCCCGCCCCCATGAACGGACGACGCCGTCGCGCCCTGCTGGCCACCGTGACCCCGATGCTGGAGCCCGGTGAGCGGGTCGAGGTGACGTGTGTCGTCGGCCTGAGCACCGTGTCGGTGCGCCGGACCGCCGCGTTCGGCGTGGCGTCGGCCGTCCTCAGCGGTGGCGCGATGGCGGTGATACCGACGCCGGTCCCGATGTACCTGGCGATGACGGACCGCCGACTCTTCATCTTCCGGGCGGATCCGGTGTTCGCGAAGCCGGTCGAGCACACGATGACGATCGCGCGCGACGGCCTGTTCCGCTCGGCGATCAAGGAACGGATCCTGAACTCCTCGCTCGTCCTCTCCTCCCCGAACAGCGAGAACGCCCTGAAGCTGATCTTCCCGCTGATCAGCCGCAAGGAGCGCAATCTCGTGGCCGCCGCCCTGCCGCTGGCCGCCTGACCCCTCCCGTACCCCGTACGCCCCGCGCGACCTGCGGGAATCCGCGCCGTCGTGCACGCTGGGCAGCGTGGGTGTGTGGCAGCTCCTGATGATCGCGACGGTGATGCTGCTCGGTCTGTTCGGGGTGCTCGCGCCCGGCGTGCCGGGGACGTGGCTGGTGTGGGCGGCGATGCTCTGGTGGTCGCTGCACGAGCGGACGGACCTCGCCTGGATCCTCCTCGCCTCCTCGACCGGTCTGCTGCTCCTCACCCAGGTGATCGTCTGGCAGCTGCCGCCGCGCCGCTTCCGGGGCGTCGGCATCACCCGGCGCATGGTGACGTACGCGGGGGTGGGCGCCGTTCTGGGCTTCGTCCTGCTCCCGGTGGTCGGCGCGATCCCCGGCTTCGTCGGCGGGATCTACCTCTCGGAGCGGCTCCGCCTCGGCGGCCACGGCCAGGCGAGGGCGGCGACCCGGGCCGTGATGCGGGCGGCCGGCACGAGCGTGCTCGTCGAGCTCTTCGCCTGCCTGCTGATCGTGGGGGCCTGGGCGGGCGCGGTGATCTGGGGCTAGCAGGCGTCCTTCGGATCGGTCCGGATCGGGGAGCTGCGCGCGATCCTGGACACATGAGGGATTTCGAGGGTTTCAGCGCGACCGAGTTCGCCTACCTCACCGAGGGCCGCAAGCTCGCCCGGATGGCGACCGTCGACCCGTCCGGGCAGCCCCAGGCCAATCCGGTGGGGTTCTTCCCGCAGGAGGACGGCACCGTCCTGGTGGGCGGGCTCCGCATGGGCCGGACGAAGAAATGGCGCAATCTGCGGCAGAACCCGAAGGTGGCGCTGGTCGTCGACGACCTCGCGAGCGTCCGCCCCTGGCGGGTGCGGGGCGTCGAGATCCGCGGCGAGGCGGAACTGCTCGTGGGCCCGCACGAGCTGGGCCCGCACTTCAGCCAGGAGGTCATCCGGATCCATCCGCGCCGGGTGCACAGCTGGGGCCTGGAGGACTACGTCCCCGGGAGCAGCGCGCCCAGATAGCGGGTGGCGTACGAGCGCCAGGGGCGCCACTCCTCCGCCTCCCGCCCGTCCACGAGGGCGACGTCCGGGTCGCCGAGGGCCCTCATCCGGATCAGCGCGGCGGCCTCGGGGCTCACTCCGGGGACGGCGAGCAGGGCGCGCTCGGCCTCGTCGCGGTCGGCGCCGGGATCGAGGCGTACGGCTCCGTCGACGAGGGCGCGGGCCAGCGGCCCCGCGACGGGGTGGCCGGTCAGGGCCGCCGGCTCAGGGAAGACATGGGTGAGGGTGCCGCAGGCGGTGGCCAGCGGGGTGCCGTGGAGCTCGACGACCCGGGCCGACTCCTCGGCGCCGAGGACCGTCCGCAGCGCGAACTCCTCGGGCTCGGCCGTGCCCGGGGAGCGCACCCCCGGCCGGGCGGCCACCTCGGCGGCGAGCCCGGCGGCCGACCCGAGCCGCTCGGCGACCGCGTACGGGTCGGCGTCGAGGTCGAAGAGGCGGCGCAGCCGGTGCACGGCGGTGGTCAGGTCGCGCAGCTCGGTGAGGTGGATCCGGGCCTCGAGCCAGCGCCCGACGGAGCGCTCGTCGACGGAGACGACGCCGGTGCCGTACGGGAGGCGGAGCGTACGCCGGTAGGTGCGGGCGCCGGGCGTGCCGACGACCTCCTCCACCCGGGGCACGGCCTCGGCGGCCAGCAGGTCGAAGACCTCGTCGGCCGCGTACGGGCCCCGGTGGGCGAGCCGCAGCGGCACCCCGGCGGCGAGCGCGGTACGGGCTCCCGCTCCGCTGCCCGCCTCGGCGCGCAGGGCGGTGGGGGTGCGGGCGTAGACGGCCCGGATCGTCTCGTTGAACTGGCGGACGCTGGCGAAGCCGGCCGCGAAGGCGATCTCGGTGACGGGCAGCCCGGTGGTCTGGAGCAGCAGCCGCGCGGTGTGCGCCCGCTGGGCGCGGGCGAGCGCGACGGGTCCTGCGCCCAGTTCGGCGGTGAGCTGGCGCTGCACCTGCCGGGTGCTGTAGCCGAGGCGCCCGGCGAGTCCGGGCACGCCCTCGCGGTCGACGACGCCGTCGCCGATCATCCGCATGGCGCGCCCGACGACGTCGGCCCGTACGTTCCACTCGGCGGAGCCGGGCACGGCGTCGGGGCGGCACCGACGGCAGGCACGGAAGCCGTGGCCCTGCGCGGCGGCGGCCGTCGGGTAGAAGGAGATGTTCTGCCGCTTGGGGGTCACGGCGGGGCAGCTGGGGCGGCAGTAGATCCCGGTGGTCCGGACGGCGAAGAAGAACTCTCCGTCGAACCGCGCGTCCCTGCTGCTGACCGCCTCGTAGCGGGTGTCGTCGTCCCTCATGGCTCCCAGTGTGCGGGAGCCGCCCCGCCCCGGCTCGCGGTTTTCGGACACCACGATCGGGGCGGGGACGGCGGCACGACGGCACGACGGCACGACGGCACGACGGCAACGGACCGGGCCTACCGGCCCCGGCCTCCGCGCTTGATCTCCATGGCCGTACGGCCTTCCCGGCCCATGCGCTTCCACTCCTTGAGCATCTCGGAGCGCACCCGGGCGTCGGTCTTGGCCACGATCCGCCGGTTCTCTCGGATGAGCTTGTGGTAGCTCTCCAGACGGCGCACGGGCAGCGAGCCCTCCTCGATGGCCGCCGCCACGGCGCAGCCGGGCTCGGACTCGTGGGCGCAGTCGTGGAAGCGGCAGTCCCCGGCCAGCTCCTCGATCTCCGAGAAGACCTGGCCGACGCCGGCCTCGGCGTCCCAGAGCCCGACGCCGCGCAGTCCGGGGGTGTCGATGAGGACTCCCCCGCCGGGCAGGACGAAGAGGTTGCGGGTGGTCGTCGTGTGCCGGCCCTTGCCGTCGACGTCACGGGCGGCCTGGACGTCCATCACGTCCTCGCCGACCAGTGCGTTGGCGAGGGTCGACTTGCCGGCGCCGGAGGCGCCGAGCAGCACGGTCGTGCCGCCCGCGACGGTCGCGGAGAGCACGTCGATGCCTTCTCCGGTGGCGGAGCTGACGGGCAGCACCTGCACGCCGGGCGCGACCGTCTCCACGTCCTCGACGAGGTAGGAGAGCCCGACCGGGTCGGGCACGAGGTCGGCCTTGCTGAGGACGACGGTCGGCTGGGCGCCGGACTCCCAGGCCAGGGCGAGGAAGCGTTCGATCCGGCCGAGGTCGAGCTCGACGGCGAGCGAGACCGTGATGACGGCGTGGTCGACGTTGGCGGCGAGGATCTGCCCCTCGGACCGCTTGGAGGAGGTGGACCGCGCGAAGGCCGTACGGCGCGGCAGGCACGCCCGTACGTACCGGGGGTCGCTGGCGCCCTCGGGGTCGACGGCGGCCCAGTCGCCGGTGCAGACGACGCGCAGCGGATCGTGCGGGGTGACGAACGCCGTGTCGGCGCGGACGACGCCTTCGGCGGTGGCGACGTCGCACTGGCCGCGGTCGACGCGGATCACGCGCCCCGGGAGGAGTCCCTGGGCGGCGTAGGGCGCGAAGACGGTGGCCCAGCCGGAGTCCCAGCCGTGGGCGTCGAGCGAGGAAGAAGAGGAAGAAGAAGACGAGACGGGGGAAAGCGGGAAAGACAAGGGGGACCCTTCACAGGGGCGGCCCCGGCGCTGAAAGACGGAAGAGTGAGGTCAGCCGGTGGCCGCGGAGGTGGTGTGGATGAACATCCGCGTGTGGGCGAGGCCCTTCGTGACGACAGCCATCGGTCACACCTCCTGTTGTCTTTCGCGATCGCGTCTTCTCGCGATCTTGCGTACGGGTTGCACCGTAGCCGGAGCGGTCCGGCACGCGCCAACGGTTTTTTCAGGCCACGGTGCGGGCCCTTCTTCAGGCCACGGCCGGGGCGTCCGGTCAGGCGAGCAGGGTCACGAGGACCGTCGTGAGCACCCCGGTGAGCAGCAGGGCCGGGACGCCCGGGGGCGGGGACCAGAGGTGCGGGGCGGGGAGCGGGTCCTCGGCGCGGGCGGCGGCGCGGGCCCGGGCCAGCTCGGCGGCGGGCGGATCCTGGGGCAGGTCGACGAGCCAGGGGCGGCGGGGGTCGTGCCGGACGAGGGCCGCGCGGTGCACGCGGACGTCCTGGAGGTCGAGCGGGTGCTCGACCGCGATCCGGTACGGGGCGCCGCGCTCGGGCCGGACGGTCAGGTCGAAGACGAAGGCGGTCCCGCGGGTGGTGAGGGCGTTCAGCCGGGCCGGCGCGTGGGCGGCCACCTCGGCGGGAACGGGTCCCCGGGCCACGCCGGGACGGTGGTTCAGCCGTGCGGAGCCGAGTGTGACGAGCAGGGCGGCGGTGCCGTTGAGCCCGAGCATCATGATCCAGCGCGGCCCGTCGAGGGCACCGTGCACCAGCCCGGTGGCCGCGAGGGTCCCCGGGACGGCGGCGACCAGGGTGGCCGGTGCGACGAGGCGGCGCAGCAGGGCGGGGATCCGGGGGCGGCCACGCGGGCGCGGGGGCCCGTCGTCCTCCTCGGCCGCCGGCCCGCGGCGTACGGCCCGGACCGCTCCGGCCAGGACGAGGGCGACGCCCAGCGCGGCGAGGCCGTAGGCGGCGAGGAGCGCGTGGTCGTCCTCGCGGCGCACGAGGAGCCCGAAGGCCGCGAGGAGGAGGCCGACACCGGCACCGCCGAGGCCCAGGTACGGGGCGGCGAGCACGGCGGCGGCGAGCGCCGAGGCCGCCCCGAAGGGGATCGCCGCGCCCGCGAGGTCGTTCGTGCCGCAGCCCTCGGAGTCGCAGTCCCAGCGCACGCCCGAGTGCTCGGTGGCGTACACGTGGAAGAGGAACCAGGTCTGCCAGAACAGCAGGACGGCCGCCGCGGCCCAGGGCCAGGACGTCCGTCCGTACGCGCGCGTGCTCATGGCCCGACCGTAGCCCCCGGGCCGGACACCGCGGGAGGCAACGGGGACCTGCGTCCGATTCGTACAAGACCGGCCGCGCGCCCCGTGCCTACCGTGCCGTCATGGACACAGCACCCCGCATCACGCCCCGTTTCGACCTCGTCGGTCTCGTCGTCTCCGACATGGCCGCCTCGCTCGCCTTCTACCGGCGCCTCGGCCTGGACGTCCCGGCCGGCGCCGAGTCCGCCCCGCACGTGGAGGCGGCGCTGCCCGGCGGGCTGCGGATGGCCTGGGACACGGAGGACGTCGTCCGTTCCTTCGACCCCGACTGGACGCGCCCGGCGGGCGGCAACCGGGTCGAGCTCGCCTTCCGCTGCGGTTCCCCGGCGGAGGTGGACGCGGTGTACGAGGAGCTGGTCGCCGCCGGGTACCGGGGGCGTCTGAAGCCCTGGGACGCCGTGTGGGGGCAGCGTTACGCGGTGGTGCTCGACCCGGACGGCAGCGGGGTCTCGCTGTTCGCGGACACAGAAGCCGCGTAGGCGCTCAGGGTGGTCCCCGCCAGGGCCCGGGTCTCGCGGGCGAGGTGGGCCTGGTCGGCGCAGCCCGCGCGCAGGGCGGCCTCCGCGTACGGGACCCCGGCCCGGACCAGGGCGAGCGCGCGCTGGAGGCGGAGCACGCGCGCGAGGGTTTTCGGGCCGTAGCCGAAGGCGGCCAGGGAACGCCGGTGCAGCTGCCGGGCGCCGAGCCCGACCGCCTCGGCCGTCTCGGCGACCGCCCGGCCGGCGGCGAGGCGCGCCACGACGGCCCGCAGCAGCGGATCGGGCGCGAAGTCGTCGGCGGCCCGGCGCAGGACGAGCTCCTCCAGGGCGGCGGCCGGGTCGGGGGCGTCGGTGATCCGCTCGCCGAGCCGCCGGGCCTCCGCCTCGCCCCACAGCGCGCCGAGGGCGACCCGCCGGTCGCGGAGTTCGTGGGCGGGGACGCCGAGGAAGCCGGGGGCGTCCCCGGGGGCGAAGCGGATGCCCGCGTACCGTGCGGCGAACTCCCCGGGTACGTACGCGCGTGTGTCGGGCCCGGCGACGAGGAGGCTCCCGTCGGCCCAGATCAGGTCCATGCAGCCGTCGGGCAGGACGGGCCGTTCCGCCGTGGGGCCCGCGGCCGCGGTGCGGGTCCACAGCACGGCCCCGTCGAGCAGGGCGGGGCGCTCCTCGTACATCCTTCGAGCCTAGGGCCTGATCCGACGGGATTGGTCAGACAGGCCCCAGGGCGGCCCGAGGTGCGTCAGTCCTTCTCCCAGCCCGAGTGGAGGCGGGACTTCACGTCGTCCGGGGGCAGGAACTTCGACCAGCGCTCGGGGAACTCGGAGGGCATGTCCGGGTCGTCCTCGTCGACGTCCTCGGCCTCGGCCCGCACGCGGGCGACGAGTTCGGCGGCCTGGACGGCGCGGGCCCGTTCGTTGGCCTCGCGGGCGGCGGCGGTGGCGACGGAGGGCCAGACGCGGTCGATGGCGGCGTTCACGGCGGCGCCGACGAGGACCGCGAAGGCCGAGATGCCGATCCAGAGGAGGACGGCGATGGGGGCGGCGAGGGAGCCGTAGATGGTCGGGCCCTCGACCTGGCTGGTCAGGTAGATGCGCAGCAGGAAGCTGCCGAGGACCCACATCCCCAGCGCGACGAGGGCGCCGGGGATGTCCTCGATCCACGGCGATCTGACGGGCACGGACACGTGGTAGAGCGTGGTGAGGAAGGCGATGGAGAGCAGGATGACGACCGGCCAGTAGAGGACGGCGACGACCTCGGTGCCCCAGGGGACGAGCTCGACGACCCGGTCGGGGCCGACGACCGCGAGGGGCAGCACGACGGCTCCGATGAGCAGCGCGATGATGTAGAGGAGCAGGGCGAGGAGCCGGGTCTTGACGATGCCTCGGCGCCCGTCGAGTCCGTACATGACGGTGATGGTGTCGATGAAGACGTTCACCGCGCGCGATCCCGACCAGAGGGCGATGGCGAAGCCGAGGGAGATCAGCTCGGGCCGTTTGCCCTGGGTGATGTCGTCGAGGAGGGGCTCGGCGATCTGGTGGACGCCCCGGTCGGAGAGGACCGTGCCGGCCGCGTGGAGGATGTTCTCCCGGATGCTGGCGACGGTGTCGGTGTTGGTCCAGTCGTCGGCGTAGCCGAGGACCGCGATCAGGCCGAGCAGCAGCGGTGGCAGGGACAGCAGGGTGAAGAACGCGGCCTCGGCGGCGAGGCCGAGGATCCGGTACTCGATGCACGAGTTGACGGTGTCCTTGAGGAGCAGCCAGACCATCTTCCGCTTCGAGACGTTGCGGTAGAGGACGCGCGCGCGGTGGAGTCTGCTCCAGGGCCGCCGCTCGGGCCGTTCGGGTGTTTCGCTTGCTGCCTGCACCTGCTTACCGTATCGGCATGGCAGCGAGCACCCACACCGTGACCAATCAGGCTCCTCCCCTGGTCGGATATGACGTCTTCACGAGCGATCGGGCCCTCGCGGAGGCGGTCGAGCGGCACCTCGCGCCGGAGCTCCTGACGGAGGCGCGTGAGGAGCTGGCGCTGCTCGGCCGGGCGACCGGTTCGGCGCAGGTACGGGAGTGGGGCGAGCAGGCGAACGCGAATCCGCCCCGGCTGCTCACCCACGACCGGTACGGGCACCGGATCGACGAGGTCGCGTTCCATCCGGCCTGGCACCGGCTCCTCGGGCGGTCCGTGTCGGCCGGGCTCACGCACGCGTGGGGCCGGCCGGGCGGTCATGTGCGGCGGGCCGCCGGCTTCCTGGTGGCCTCGCAGGCGGAGGCGGGGCACGGCTGCCCCGTGTCGATGACGCATGCGGCGGTGCCCGCGCTGCGCGCCGAGCCGGAGCTCGCGGCGGTCTGGGAGCCGGCGGCGCTCTCGCACGTGTACGAGCGGGAGCTGCGTCCGGTCGCGGAGAAACCGGGGGCGCTGCTCGGCATGGCGATGACGGAGAAGCAGGGCGGCTCCGACGTCCGGGCGAACACGACGGAGGCCCGGCCGCTCGCGGCCGACGGGGAGTACGTCCTGACGGGGCACAAATGGTTCTGTTCGGCGCCGATGTCGGACGCCTTCCTGGTCCTCGCGCAGGCCCCGGCGGGGCTGACCTGCTTCCTGGTCCCCCGGGTGCTGGCGGACGGCTCGCGCAACGCCTTCGCGATCCAGCGGCTCAAGGACAAGCTGGGCAACCGGTCGAACGCCTCCGCCGAGGTGGAGTTCGACGGGACGACCTGGGCGCACCGCGTCGGCGAGGAGGGGCGCGGGATCCGGACCATCATGGGCATGGTCGCGGCGACCCGGCTCGACTGTGTGCTCGGCTCGGCCGCGCTGATGCGGCAGGCGGTGGCGCAGGCCGTGCACCACGCCTCGTACCGTTCGGCCTTCGGCGGGCTGCTCGTCGAGAAGCCGCTGATGCGGAACGTACTCGCCGATCTGGCCCTGGAGTCGGAGGCGGCGACGGTCCTCGGCATGCGCCTGGCGGCGGCGTACGACGCCGGGACCCCGGAGGAGTCGGCGCTGCTGCGGATCTCCGTTCCCGCGGCGAAGTACTGGGTGACGAAGCGGTGTACGCCGATGGTGGCGGAGGCGCTCGAATGCCTGGGCGGCAACGGGTACGTGGAGGAGTCGGGGATGCCCCGGCTGCTGCGGGAGTCGCCGCTCAACTCGGTCTGGGAGGGCTCGGGGAACGTGCAGGCGCTCGACGTGGTGCGGGTGCTGCGGACCGAGCCCGCCGCGCTCGACGCGCTGCTCCGGGAGGTGGGGGCGGTGCGGGGCGCCGACCACCGCCTCGACCGGGCGATCCGGGGTCTGCTCGTCGAACTGGCGGACCTGGAGGGGATCGAGGCGCGGGCGCGGCGGCTCACGGAGCGCCTCGCACTGGTGCTCCAGGGTGCGCTGCTCGTGCGGTGGGCTCCGCCGGAGGTGGCGGACGCGTTCTGCGCGGCGCGGCTCGGCGGGGACGGCGGCGCGGCGTTCGGGACGCTCCCGCACACGCTGGACCTGCGGGCGCTCGTGGAGCGGGCGCGGGTCGTGTGCTGAGCCGGGAAGTGGTGTGCCGCGCGTACCAGGGGTGGACCTGAGGGGGTGTCTCATCAGGCCGGCACGCGCGGAAAAGCGGGGGTGGTGCTGCGCCGACACGGCACCACCCGCCGCTCGCACCAGCCTCGCCCAGGGGGCCGGTCGATCGCCAGAGTTGCAAAGGGTTGCAGGATTACCCGAACCGGGCCTCGCCGGGGGGTCCCGGACGGCACGATGGGCACCGACACTCCGGACATCTGCCCCGTGCAGAACCGATACAGCACCCCGGGTGGCTGGGAGAGACCGATGAACAACACGCAGCTCGACATGAAGCGGCTGGCCGCCATGGACGCCGCCCAGGCCACCCGGCTGCTGCATCGGGTGCGCGAGGAGACCCTGGCGGGCCGCAGGCCCCCGATCGCGCCCCGCGCGGTGATCGACGCGTCCTGGCAGCGCATGGCCCGGCTCGGCCTCGACCCGGACCAGAGCACCAGCAGCGTGCTGCTCCAGCGGGACGAGCTGGAGCAGCGGCGCAGGAGCACGCTCCTGTCCGAGGTGATGCAGACGCTGAGCGGGGGCATCGCCGGCATCGCCGACGCCTCCCTCCAGATCATGGTGGTCACCGACGAGCACGGCCGGGTCCTGTGGCGCCAGGGGAACCTCTCCGTGCTGCGGAAGGCGCACGGCATCTGTCTGGAGGAGGGCGCGGCCTGGGCCGAGCACGCCACCGGGACGAACGCGGTCGGCACGGCGCTCGCCCTGGGCCGTGCGGTGCAGGTGCACTCCGCCGAGCACTACGTGCAGTCGCTGCACAACTGGACCTGCGCCGCCGCGCCCGTGCACGACCCGCGCGACCAGCGGCTCCTCGGGATCCTGGACGTGTCCGGTCCCGCGTCCAGCTTCCATCCGGCGATGCTGGCCCTGGTCGGCTCGGTGGCACAGCTCGCCGAGGCCGAGATGCGGGAGCGGCACCACCGGTCGATCGAGCGGCTGCGGGCGGTGGCGGCGCCGATCCTGTGCCGGGTGGGCGGCCGGGCCGTCGCGGTGGACGACCACGGCTGGACGGCGGCGGTGACCGGGCTCGCGCCGGTGGACCGGATCCCGCTGCCGAAGTCGTTCCGGGCCGGCCGGGTCTGGCTGCCCTCGCTCGGGGTGTGCGCGGTGGAGCCGCTGCCGGGCGGCTGGCTGCTGCGGGTCGAGGAGGAGTCCCGGCCCGAGGAGCCGGGCTCGGAGGAGGCGGCGAGCCGGGTGGTCCTGGACCTGAGCCGGCCGCGCCGCTGGACGGTGGCCGTCTCGGGGGCGGCGGGCAGCTGGCAGCAGGAGCTCAGCCCCCGGCACGCGGAGCTCCTCTATGTACTGGCGCTGCACCGCGACGGCCGGACGGCGGCGGAGCTGGCCGACGACGTGTTCGGCGACCGTACGCGGACGGTGACCGTACGGGCGGAGATGTCCCGGGTGCGGCGGAACCTGGCGGGGGTCCTGGCACACCGCCCGTACCGCTTCCGCGAGGAGGTCGCGGTGGAGGTCCTGCGCCCGGAGCGCCCGGGAGACCTGCTGCCGCACTCGACGGCCCCGGCGGTCCGGGCCGGGCGCACCGTCGGGGCCGTGCGGACCGGCCCTACGACGCCAGCTTCCTGAAGAGGGTGCGGATCGTGTCGGCGTCGGCGACCAGCGGGAGGGTGTCGAAGTACAGCTCCCACTCCCCCGCCGGGCCGAAGCGCTCCACGATCCCGAAGGGGATGCCGGTGCCCTTGGCTCCGGAGACGGTGCCGTGCCATTCGACGTAGGTCGTGGCCGTGCCCTCGGCGACCTGGCCGGCCTTGAGGTGGAGGTCGGCGGTGGCGAAGAGCCGCTCCAGGTAGGCCCGCTTGCCGGCCTCGGTGGTGAGCGGGGTGTCGAGCCCGGGGCCGGAGAGGCGCGCTCCGGCGGTACGGGCGAGCAGGGCGTCGACGTCCTCCGTGTTCCAGGCGGCGAGGCGGTCCGGGACCTCCTCGGCGCCGAGGCCCGCGGGGGTGCCGGCGCCGCGCTCGCCGCTGTCGGCGATGCCCTCGAAGAGGGGGGCGGGTGCGGCCCCGGGCAGGGTGTCCCGGAAGAGGACGGCCCGGTCGTAGTAACGGCGGGCCTGGAGGGTGCGGCCCTCGTCGCCGAGGACGTTGCGGGCGATCTGGGGGTAGGCGACGGTCCGGCCCTTGAGGGTGACCTCGTTCCACTGGCCGAACATCACGGTGCTGCCGTCGGCGACGACGTCGGTGCCCCGGTAGGTGAGGCTCGGCGCGAGGGCGAGGGAGCCGGTGATGGAGGTGCCGATCGCGGTGCGCCCGCGCTGCGGCTCGCCGCCGGCCTCCCAGAGGGTGGCCTCCGGGTCGAAGATGTCGAGGTACGCCCGGACCCGGGGGTGACCAAGGTCGCCGTACGCGGGCGGGGTCCCGGTCGGGAGCTCCCCGAAGGTGATCTGCCGCTGCAGGAACGCGCAGGCGTTGGGGGTGATCCGTCCCTCCAGCCGGTCGACCTTCGCCCGCGCCACCGGGCAGTCGCTCCGGACGGCGTCCGTGACCCCGCCCGGCTGCGCCTGCGCCGTCGTCACGGTGACCGCCGCCGCCACGACCGCGGTCGCCATCGCGATGCCCACCAGACCACGCCGACCCGTACCCATGTTCCTGCCCTCTCGTCCGATCGCCGGGAGGCCGTTGCCGTCCCGGTGTGATCACCCTGCCGGTCGGCGCGGCGGGGGTCGATTACCTCTCAGGTCATGGCCCCCGCCAACTGGTGCGCGTACGGAGGGTTGGCGCCGCGCACGGCGCAGGTGGCGGCGGCGACGGCGGTGCCGAACGCGACGGCCTCGCTCAGCAGCGGCGGTGTGAGGGCGTCGAGGCGGCCGCCGAGGACCCCGGCCTCGTGGAGACGGTGCAGCAGGCCCGCGGTGAAGGCGTCGCCCGCGCCGACGGTGTCGACGACCCGGACGGGCGGGGCGGGGACGTACTCGCGCTTCCCGTCGTACGAGACGAGGGCGCCGGCCCCGCCGAGGGTGACGACCACGAGGGGGACGCCCGCACGGTGCCAGCTGTCGCAGGCGTCCTCGGGGGCGAGCCCGGGATGGAGGTGGGCGAGGTCGTCCTCGCTCAGGCGCAGCAGGTCGGCGAGGGCGCACCAGCGCGGGAGGCGGGCCCGGTAGGCGGCAGGGTCGACGAGGAGCGGGCGGACGTTGGGGTCGAGGGAGATCGTGGTGGTGGGGCGCAGCCGGGCGAGCAGTTCCTCGACGGCCGCGGCGCCGGGGGCGCGGACGAGGGCGAGGGAGCCGGTGTGGAGGGCGGCGGGGTCCGCTGCGGCGACAGGGGCCAGTTCCTCGCGCGTCCACTGCCAGTCGGCGGTGGCCTCGGCGTGGAAGGAGTACTCGGCGGCGCCGTCGGGGCCCAGGCCCGCGACGGCGAGGGTGCTGGGTTCGCCGGCGGCGGGGCAGAGGTCGGTGCGGACGGCCGACTCGGCGAGGCGGCGGCGGAAGAGGCCGCCGAAGACGTCACCGGAGAGGCGGGCGACGAGGTGCGTGGGGGTGCCGAGGCGGGCGAGCGCGACGGCGGTGTTCGCGGGCCCGCCGCCGGGCAGTACGTCGAGCCGGAGGCCGGGGCCTTCGGTCCCGGCGGGGGCGACGAAGGCGTCGGCGACGCATTCGCCGAGTACGGCCACGGGGCGGCGGGTCGCGGTCATGCGGGGGTGCCTTTCGGTGGGGACGGAGCTCAGTCGGTCAGGACGGCCGAGCCGAGCGGGGTCAAGGTGGCGCCCTTCAGGCGCAGTTGGCCGGAGCCCGTCGTGAACTCGACCGCGTCGGACTCCCGGTAGCGCGGGTACGTCCTGGCGGTGAGCGCCGCACCGTCACCGGTGAAGACCTCGACCGAGGAGCGGTCGACGAGGACGTCGAGCGCGAGGGTGCCGTCGGCGGCGGGGACGGCGTGGGTGGTGTACGTGGCGGGGGTGCCGTACCCCGCGTCGGTGGTGTCGAGGGTGAGGGTGCCGGTGGTCTTCTCGTACCGGAGGACCGTCGCTTCGGCGGTGGAGGCCTTGAGGCGGAGGGTGACCGTGTCGGCGGTGGTGCGGGTCAGGTCGAGGACGGTCCTCAGCCGGACGGCGTCGCCGCGTCCGATGCGCCAACTCCCCTGGACCGTCTTGTCCTTGACCATGATGGAGGGTCCCGAGGCGAGGGTGTCGACGGCGGCGACGGGCCGCTGGCCGAGCCTGCCGTCGGCGGTCAGGAAGAGTTCGCGGTGGAGGGCCTGGGCGCCGGCCCAGCCACCGATCCGGGTGGGTTCCATGGCGTTCCAGTCGCTCATCCAGGCGGTCATGAGCCGTCGGCCGACGTCGTCCCGGTAGCTCTGGGCGGCGTAGATGTCACCGCCGCCGTCGAGGATCCCGTGGCGTTCGGCCGTGAAGCGGCTGCCGTCGTAGGCGCCGACGGCGTACCTCTGGAGGGACTGGCCACCCTCGTTGGTCGAGTACAGCAGGACCCACTTGCCGTCGAGCGGGAAGAGGTCGGGGCACTCCCACATCGCGCCGGTGGTGCCGTCGCCCTCGGCGAGGACGCCGCTGTACGTCCAGGTGCGCAGGTCGTCGGAGGCGTACAGGTGCACCTTGCCGCGGCCGGCATCGCCGGAGCCGACGGCCATCTTCCAGCGGCCGTCGACGGGGTCGCGGAAGAGCCTGGGGTCGCGGAAGCCGGCGGTGGAGCCGGGCGGCGGCTGGGAGATGACCTCGGTGCCGGGGGTGAAGGCGGTGCCGTCGGTGCTGGTGGCGATCTCGACGGTCTCGGGGGTGGCGCCGGGGTGGGCGGCGGTGTCGGTGAACCGCGTGTACGCGACGGTGAGGATGCCGTCGTCGTCGACGGCGCTGCCGCTGAAGATCCCGCTGTTGTCGGCGGGGGCCGCCGGGGCGGGCGGGGTGAGCGCGACGGGCAGTTCGCGCCAGTGGACGGCGTCGGGGCTGTCGGCGTGCGCCCAGTGCATCGGGCCCCACTTGGGGGCGCCCGGATAGTGCTGGCTGAAGAGCTGGTGGCGGCCGCGCCATTGGATCAGGCCGTTGGGGTCGTTGATCCAGCCTTGGTAGGGCGTGTAGTGGAACTGGGGTCGCAGCGGGTCGGCGGTGTGGTCCCTGGTGGCGGTGGGCTGGTTGGCCTGGCCGAGAGTGCGGAAGGTGAGGCCGTTGTCGTCACGTGTGGCGGCGTCGCCGACGCGGACGTCGTCGAGGTTGATGTGTCCCCAGCCGCCGGTCTTGCGGTCGACGACTTCGAGGTGGACGGCCTGGCCGCGCCAGGGCGTCGTGTCCCAGACGACGCGCATGTACGCCTCGTCGTCAATGCCCGTCTGGGTGAGCAGCCGGGCGCCGTCGCCGTCCCTGACGAGGGCGACCTGGAGTCGTTCGGGGTCCCAGCCGCCGGAGACGAGGAAGCTGAGGCGGGTGGGGGCGGCGAAGCTGGAGGAGGCGAGGGTGCCGGTGGCGTCGTCGCCCGCGGCGGCGTAGCCCCAGAGGTGGTGGCCGCCCCGGTGGTGGAAGGGGCCGCCCCAGTAGGTGGTGGCGGTGCTGACGGCGCCGGGCCCGAAGGCGGTGCCGTCGGTGACGGTCCAGCCGGTGAGGTCACCGGTCTCGAAACCGGGATTGACCGGCCCTGATGCCAGGGCGGCGGGCCTGGCCGGGGTGGCGGCACGGGCGGGGAAGGGTGCGGTGAGGGGGATGCTCGCGGCGACGAGCGCCGCCGCGAGAAGGGTGGTGTGCGGTGCTTTCCAGCGGCTCATCCGGAAGCCTCCGTTGCCAACTCGTCACGAGTAGGGGGCATTGACGTTGCTCGCGGCGGAGTCCATCATCCTGGCTCAGTCGATGTCAACGTTGACATAAGTCATCGATGACATGAGTCTTCAGCGACACCCCTGCATCCCTGAGGAGCCGCGCCATGAAGCGCACCGAGCGCACCTTCCGTACGCACCTGACCCTCGTCGCCGCCACCGCGTCGGCCGCCCTGCTGCTCACCGCCTGCGGCGAGGGCGCCAAGGGCTCCGCCTCCGACGGCGGCAACGGCACGGTGAAGGTCGGCCTGATCACGAAGACCGACACCAACCCGTTCTTCGTGAAGATGAAGGAGGGAGCCGAGCAGGCCGCGAAGAAGTCGGGCGCCGAACTGTCCACGGCGGCCGGAAAGTTCGACGGAGACAACGAAGGCCAGGTCACGGCCATCGAGAACATGGTCGCCGCGGGCGTCAAGGGCATCCTCATCACGCCCAACGACTCCAAGGCGATCGTCCCCGCCATCGAGCAGGCCCGGAAGAAGGGCGTCCTCGTGATCGCCCTCGACAGCCCCACCGACCCGCAGGACGCCGCCGACGCGCTCTTCGCCACCGACAACCTCAAGGCCGGCGAGCTGATCGGCCGGTACGCCAAGGCCGCCATGGCCGGCAAGCCCGCGAAGATCGCCACCCTGGACCTCGCGCCGGGCGTCGCCGTCGGACAGCTGCGCCACGACGGCTTCCTCAAGGGCTTCGGCGTCCCGGCGGGCGACCCGTCCGTGGTCTGCTCCCAGGACACGGGCGGCGACCAGGCCAAGGGCCAGACGGCCATGGAGAACTGCCTCCAGAAGGCGCCCGACGTCAACGTCGTCTACACCATCAACGAACCCGCCGCACTCGGCGCGTACACCGCGCTCAAGGCCAAGGGCCGGGAGAAGGACGTCCTGATCGTCTCCGTCGACGGCGGCTGCACCGGCACCGCGGCCGTCAAGGACGGGAAGATCGCGGCCACCTCGCAGCAGTACCCGCTCCTCATGGCCGCCAAGGGCGTCGACGCCGTCGTCACGTACGCCAAGAAGGGCACGAAGGCCTCCGGGTACGTCGACACCGGCGTCACCCTCGTCACCGACCGGCCCGCCTCCGGCGTGGAGGCGAAGGACACGGCGTACGGCCTGGACAACTGCTGGGGCTGACCGGTGCCCCTTCCCCCGTGAACCGATCTACCCAGGAGCACCGTTGACCACCAGCACACCCGTCGCCGCCGCGCCGCCCGCCCCCGCGCCCGCCGCCGTACGCGGACGGCAGCTGCTCAGCCATCCCACCGCGGGCCCGCTCGTCGCCCTCCTCGCCGCCTGTCTCTTCTTCTCCTTCCAGAGCGACCAGTTCCTCTCCGGCGGAAACCTCTCCCTGGTCGTCCAGCAGGTCATGGTCGTCGGCACCCTCGCCCTCGGCCAGACCCTGATCATCCTCACCGCCGGCATCGACCTGTCCTGCGGCGCGGTGATGGCCTTCGGCTCGATCACCATGGCGAAGCTCGCCGCCGACGGCACCCTCCCGCCGCTCCTCGCGGTCGTCGCCGGGATCGGCGTCTGCGCCCTGTTCGGCCTGGCCAACGGCGCCCTCGTCACGTACGTGAAGCTGCCGCCGTTCATCGTGACGCTCGGCATGCTCAACATCGCCTTCGCGCTCACCCACATCTACTCCGACGAGCAGACCGTCACCGAGATCCCCGGCGCGCTCACCGCCCTCGGCGCGACCTTCCCGCTGGGCCGGACCGACATCACGTACGGCTCGGTCCTCACCATCGCGCTCTTCCTGGCCTTCGCGTACTTCCTCGGCCAGACCGCCTGGGGCCGGCACACGTACGCGCTCGGCAACAGCCCCGACGTCGCCCGACTCACCGGCATCCGCACCAACCGGCTGCTGATCGGCCTCTACACCCTCGCCGGGGTGATCTACGGGATCGCAGCCCTGCTCCTGGTCTCGCGCACCGGCGTCGGCGACCCCAAGGCAGGCCAGACCGACAACCTCGACGCCATCACAGCGGTGGTGCTCGGCGGCACCAGCCTCTTCGGCGGGCGCGGCGCGGTCCTCGGCACGCTCGTCGGCGCGCTGATCGTGGGCGTGTTCCGCAACGGCCTCCAGCTGATGGGGGTGGGCTCGATCTACCAGACCCTGATCACCGGCGGCCTGGTGATCCTCGCCGTGACGGTCGACCAGTTCTCCCGCAGGAAGGCCCGCCGATGAGCACGCAGACCACCACCCCCGTCCTCCGGGCCCGCGGACTGGTCAAGCGGTACGGCCAGGTCACCGCGCTCGACGGCGCCGACTTCGACCTCATGCCCGGCGAGGTGCTCGCCGTCATCGGCGACAACGGCGCCGGCAAGTCCAGTCTGATCAAGGCGCTCACCGGCGCCCTCCAGCCCGACGAGGGCACGATCGAGCTCGACGGGAAGCCGGTCCGGCTGCGCGACCCGCTCGACGCGCGACGCCACGGCATCGAGACCGTGTACCAGGACCTGGCGGTGGCGGCCTCCCTGGACATCGCGAGCAACATGTTCCTCGGCCGCGAGGTGCGCCGGCGCGGGCCGCTCGGCTCCGTCCTCCGCATGCTCGACAAGAAGAGGATGCGGGAGGAGTCGGCGGCGCACATGGCCGACCTGAAGATCGGGCTGCGGTCCCTCGGCCAGGCCGTGGAGACGCTCTCCGGCGGCCAGCGGCAGGGCGTGGCGGTGGCGCGGGCCGTCGCCTGGGCGCGGCACGTGGTGGTGATGGACGAGCCGACGGCCGCGCTCGGGGTGAAGGAATCGGGTCAGGTGCTGGACATGATCCGGCGGGTCCGCGACCGGGGTCTGCCGGTGGTGCTGATCAGCCACAACATGCCGCACGTCTTCGAGATCGCGGACCGGATCCACGTCCAGCGGCTCGGCCGCCGGGTGGCGCAGATCCGCCCCGGGGACCACTCGATGGCCGAGGTCGTCGCGATCATGACCGGGGCCCTCACCGTGGAGGAGGGGGACGGAGGTACGGTCGACCCGCGAAGGGCCTGAGAACCGGGCCCGGCACGACGAGGAGCGGTGATCATGGCGGGCACCCGGCGGCCGACCCTTGCCGATGTGGCGGAGCGGGTCGGTGTGACCCCGAAGACCGTGTCCCGGGTGCTCAACGAGGACGGTCCGGTCTCCGCCGCGACCCGTGAGAAGGTGCTCGCGGTCGTCGAGGAGCTGGGCTTCCGGCCCAACCTCATGGCCCGCAACATGCGGGTGGGGGCGCGTGACTCGACGGTGGGCCTGGTCGTGCCGGACATGGGCAACCCGTTCTTCGGCACGGTCGCGGGCGGCGTCGAGCAGGCCGTACGGGACCGGGGCCTCACGCTCCTCATGGGCTCGTCCGGGGAGCGGGAGACCGCGGAACACGCACTGATCACCACCTTCCTGGCCCGCCGGATCAGCGGTCTCCTCGTCGTCCCGGCCACCGGGAGCGACCACCGTTTCCTGCGCCGCGAGCGCGAGAGCGGACTTCCCCTGGTCTTCCTGGACCGGCCCGGTGCGGGTCTCGCGGCGGACGCCGTGGTCAGCGCCAACGAGGACGGGGCGCGCACCGGGGTGGCGCATCTGATCGCGCACGGCCACCGGCGGATCGCCTTCATCGGCGACCGGCCGGCCCGGCTGTACACCCGCAGGACCCGCCAGCGCGGCTACCAGCGGGCCCTGGAGGAGGCGGGCCTCGCACCCGACCCGGCCCTGGCGGTCACCGCGCACGATCCCTACACGGCGGGGGTGGCGGTACGCCGACTGCTCGCCCTCGCCGATCCGCCGACCGCGGTCTTCGCGGGGAACAACTTCGCCACCCTGGGGGTGCTCCCCGCGCTGGCGGAGGCGGGGCGGCGGGACGTGGCCCTGGTCGGCTTCGACGACATACCGCTCGCGGGGGTCCTGGAGCCGGGCCTCACGGTCGTCGCCCAGGATCCGGCGGCGATGGGACGGGTGGCGGCGGAGCAGCTTCTCGCCCGGCTCGACGGGGACCGCTCGCGCGCGGTGACCCGCACGGTGCCGGTGACCCTGATCCCGCGCGGCTCGGGCGAGCTGCGGCCCCCGTCGGCCTGAGCAGGGCCAGCCGCCGTCAACCTGAACCGGGACGACCGCCGTCGGCCTGAACCGGGCCGGCCACCGTCAACCTGAGCCCGGGCCGGCCCCCGTCGGCTTGAGCAGGGCCGGCCACCGTCAACCCGAGCCGGGCCGGCCGCCGCTCTGCCGGCCGCCCGGAAGCGCCGGAGCCCGGCCGTCCAGGCTGTCCGCATGGCGGACAGCCTGTCCGCCCCCACCGAACAGAGTGGGAATCCGGCGCTCCGCATGATGCGATGACCCCATGAGCATCACTCTCACCACCTGGTCCCTCGAACAGACCTCGCCGTCCGATCTCCGTCCCGCCACCCCGCCGGAGGGCGACGACGTGGTGATCCGGCGCGCCGAGGTGCCCTCGGCGGAGTTCAGCCGCTTCCTCTACACCGCGGTCGGCGGTGACATCCGCTGGGCCGACCGGCTGTCGCTGACGTACAAGCAGTGGCAGGAGATCGTGGAGAAGCCCGGCGCCGAGATATGGGTGGCGTACGACAAGGGGACGCCGGCCGGGTACGTGGAGCTCGACCCGCAGGACGACGGCGTGGTGGAGATCGTCTACTTCGGCCTGATCCCGGCCTTCCGGGGCCGCCGGATCGGCGGCCATCTCCTCTCCTACGGGACGGCGCGGGCCTGGGACCTGGCGGAGCGCTGGCCGGAGCGGGAGGCCACGAAGCGGGTCTGGCTGCACACCTGCTCGCTCGACGGGCCGCACGCCATGGCCAACTACGAGCGGCGCGGCTTCCGGCTCTTCGACACCAAGGTCGAGGAGGCCGAGGAGGCCCAGACCCCCGGCCCGTGGCCCGGCGCGTACGCCTGAGACGCCGACCGCAGCACCTCGAAGGGGCCCCGAACGGGGCCCCTTTCGCGTGACCCGCACCACACCGTCTCGCGCAACGAGACGACTATGTCCAAATCCTGGACGATGCTGGACTGGGTCCAAAGTCCCGTGACACGCTTCCGTCATGTCTGGAACTGGAATTGCCTTGGTGAGTCGGCGGCACGTCGACCTCGGCCGCATGTCCAGCGCCATCTGTTCGGCGCGCTGAGAGAACCAGCACCGCCGCGCATTCTTTCCAGCCCGACTCTGCCCCACCCTGCTGCGCACTGACGCGCCACCCTCTGACCTGAGCGCGAGTGTGCAGGTCAGAGCCGCCCTCTCGCAGTCCCGAAGGACGAAACGCCATGGCCGCCACTCCGGAAAACCCCACTCCCGCCACCGCCCGCCGCAAGGTCGGGCGCCACCGTGGCGAGGGTCAGTGGGCCGTGGGGCACTTCACCCCCCTGAACGGCAATGAGCAGTTCAAGAAGGACGACGACGGTCTCAATGTGCGGACACGTATTGAGACGGTCTATTCGAAGCGCGGCTTCGACTCGATCGACCCCAACGACCTGCGCGGACGCATGCGCTGGTGGGGCCTCTACACCCAGCGCAAGCAGGGTCTGGACGGCACCAAGACGGGTGTCCTCGAGCCGGAGGAGCTGGACGACGAGTACTTCATGCTCCGCGTCCGCATCGACGGCGGCCGACTGACCACCGAGCAGCTCCGGGTCATCGGCGAGATCTCCGAGGAGTTCGCCCGCGGCACCGCCGACATCACGGACCGCCAGAACGTCCAGTACCACTGGATCCGCATCGAGGACGTCCCCGAGATCTGGAACCGCCTGGAGGCGGTCGGCCTGTCCACCACCGAGGCCTGCGGTGACACCCCGCGTGTCATCCTCGGCTCCCCCGTGGCCGGCATCGCCGCCGACGAGATCCTCGACGGCACCCCCGCCATCGAGGAGATCTACCGGCGCATCGTCGGCAACAAGGACTTCTCCAACCTGCCCCGGAAGTTCAAGTCCGCGGTCTCCGGCTCGCCGCAGCTCGACGTGGCGCACGAGATCAACGACATCGCCTTCGTCGGCGTGGAGCACCCGGAGCACGGCCCCGGCTTCGACGTGTGGGTCGGCGGCGGCCTGTCCACCAACCCCAAGCTCGGCGTCCGCCTCGGCACCTGGGTCTCCCTCGACGAGGTCCCCGACGTCTACGAGGGCGTCATCTCGATCTTCCGCGACTACGGCTACCGCCGGCTGCGCAACCGCGCCCGGCTGAAGTTCCTCGTCGCCGACTGGGGCCCGGAGAAGTTCCGCCAGGTCCTGGAGGACGAGTACCTCGAGCGCAAGCTGACGGACGGCCCCGCCCCCGAGCAGCCCGCGGGTCAGTGGCGCGACCACATGGGCGTGCACGAACAGCAGGACGGCCGCTTCTACATCGGCTTCGCCCCGCGCGTGGGCCGGGTCGACGGCGCCACCCTGACCAAGATCGCCGACCTGGCCGAGCGGCACGGCTCCGGCCGGGTGCGGACCACGGCGGACCAGAAGATGCTTCTCCTGGACATCGAGCAGGACCAGGTCGACTCCGCGGTCGCGGCCCTGGAGTCGCTCGACCTCCGGGTCAACCCGACCCCGTTCCGGCGCGGCACGATGGCCTGCACCGGCATCGAGTTCTGCAAGCTCGCGATCGTCGAGACGAAGGGCCGCGCCTCCTCGCTCATCGACGAACTGGAGCGCCGCATCCCGGAGTTCGACGAACCGCTGACGATCAACGTCAACGGCTGCCCGAACGCCTGCGCCCGCATCCAGGTCGCGGACATCGGCCTCAAGGGCCAGCTGGTCCTGGACGCCGACGGCAACCGGGTCGAGGGCTACCAGGTGCACCTGGGCGGCGCGCTCGGCCTGGAGGCCGGCTTCGGCCGCAAGCTCCGCGGTCACAAGGTGACGTCGGACGAGCTCCCGGACTACGTGGAGCGGGTCCTCAAGCGCTTCCAGGCGGAGCGCGAGACCGGCGAGCGCTTCGCGACCTGGGCGGCACGCGCCTCCGAGGAGGCCCTGTCATGAGCGAGCGTGCCGCACCGTTCCACTGCCCCTACTGCGGGGACGAGGACCTGCGTCCCAACGAGCAGGGTCACGGCGCCTGGGAATGCGCCGCGTGCAGTCGAGCCTTCCAGCTGAAGTTCCTGGGGCTCCTCGCCCCGGCGACTCCGGGCAACACCACTGGGAGGGAAGACATATGACGGTCACTCAGGACGCCACCGCGGCCGACCTCAAGGCACTCGCCGAGCAGGCCGGCCGTGATCTGGAGGACGCCTCCGCGCTGGAGATCCTCCGCTGGGCCGTGGACACCTTCGGCGACCGCTTCTGCGTCACCTCCTCCATGGAGGACGCGGTCGTCGCGCACCTCGCCTCCCGGGTCAGGCCCGGCGTGGACGTCGTCTTCCTCGACACGGGCTACCACTTCGAGGAGACCATCGGCACCCGCGACGCCGTGGACGCCGTCATGGACGTCAACGTCATCACCCTGACCCCGCGTCAGACCGTGGCCGAGCAGGACGCCGAGCACGGACCGAAGCTCCACGACCGCGACCCCGACCTGTGCTGCGCACTCCGCAAGGTCAAGCCGCTGGAGGAGGGCCTCACCGCGTACGGCGCGTGGGCCACCGGCCTGCGCCGCGACGAGTCCCCGACCCGGGCGAACACCCCGGTCGTCGGCTGGGACGAGAAGCGGCAGAAGGTCAAGGTCTCCCCCATCGCCCGCTGGACACAGGACGACGTCGACGCGTACGTCACGGAGCACGGTGTCCTCACCAACCCGCTCCTCATGGACGGGTACGCCTCCGTCGGCTGCGCCCCCTGCACCCGCCGCGTCGAGGCGGGCGAGGACGCCCGCGCCGGACGCTGGGCGGGCCGCGCCAAGACCGAATGCGGGCTGCACGGATGACGGACACTCAGACACCCCAGGAGAACCACGTGACCGGTGCCACCATCTGGCTCACCGGCCTGCCGAGCGCCGGAAAGACCACCATCGCGTACGAGCTGGCCGGCCGCCTCCGCGAGGAGGGCCACGCCGCCGAGATCCTCGACGGCGACGAGATCCGCGAGTTCCTCTCCGCGGGCCTCGGCTTCACCCGCGAGGACCGGCACACCAACGTGCAGCGGATCGGCTTCGTCGCCGAGCTGCTCGCCTCGCACGGCGTGAAGGTCCTGGTCCCGGTCATCGCCCCGTACAACGACAGCCGCGAGGCGGTCCGCAAGCGCCACCAGGCCGAGGGCACCGCCTTCGTCGAGGTGCACGTGGCCACCCCCGTCGAGGTCTGCTCCGTCCGCGACGTGAAGGGCCTCTACGCCAAGCAGGCCGCGGGCGAGATCTCCGGCCTCACCGGCGTCGACGACCCGTACGAGGCGCCCGAGACACCCGATCTGCGGATCGAGTCCCAGAACCAGACCGTGCAGGAGTCCGCGGCGCAGCTCCACGCGCTGCTCACCGAGAGGGGTCTGCTGTGACCACCGTCGCTCATGTCCACGACACCACGGACAGTCCGTTCGCGCTGTCGCACCTCGACTCCCTGGAGTCCGAGGCCGTCCACATCTTCCGTGAGGTGGCGGGCGAGTTCGAGCGGCCGGTGATCCTCTTCTCCGGCGGCAAGGACTCCATCGTCATGCTGCACCTGGCGCTGAAGGCCTTCGCCCCCGCGCCGGTCCCCTTCACGCTCCTCCACGTCGACACCGGGCACAACTTCCCCGAGGTCATCGAGTACCGCGACCGCGTCGTCGCGCAGCACGGGCTGCGGCTGCACGTGGCCTCCGTGCAGGAGTACATCGACGCCGGAAAGCTCCGCGAGCGCCCCGACGGCACCCGCAACCCGCTGCAGACCGTCCCGCTGACCGAGGCGATCCAGCAGCACCGCTTCGACGCCGTCTTCGGCGGCGGCCGCCGCGACGAGGAGAAGGCCCGCGCCAAGGAGCGGGTGTTCTCGCTGCGCGACGAGTTCTCGCAGTGGGACCCGCGCCGCCAGCGCCCCGAGCTGTGGCAGCTCTACAACGGCCGGCACGCCCCCGGCGAGCACGTCCGGGTCTTCCCGCTCTCCAACTGGACCGAGCTGGACGTCTGGCAGTACATCCAGCGCGAGAAGATCGAGCTCCCCGAGATCTACTTCGCCCACGAGCGCGAGGTGTTCGCCCGCAGCGGCATGTGGCTGACGGCCGGCGAATGGGGCGGCCCGAAGGAGTCGGAGACGGTCGAGAAGCGGCTGATCCGCTACCGCACCGTCGGCGACATGTCCTGCACCGGCGCCGTCGACTCCGACGCCACCACGCTGGACGCCGTCATCGCCGAGATCGCCGCCTCCCGGCTCACCGAGCGGGGTGCCACCCGGGCCGACGACAAGCTGTCCGAGGCCGCGATGGAAGACCGCAAGCGCGAAGGGTACTTCTAATGAGCACGTCCACCGAGCAGCTGTCCGACCAGCTGGCGGCCACCACCCTGCTGCGTTTCGCCACCGCCGGGTCCGTCGACGACGGCAAGTCCACCCTGGTGGGCCGGCTCCTCCACGACTCCAAGTCGGTCCTCGCCGACCAGCTGGAGGCCGTGGAGCACGCCTCGCGCTCCCGCGGCCAGGAGGCGCCCGACCTGGCGCTCCTCACCGACGGTCTGCGGGCCGAGCGCGAGCAGGGCATCACCATCGACGTGGCCTACCGCTACTTCGCGACGCCCCGCCGCCGCTTCATCCTCGCCGACACCCCCGGGCACGTGCAGTACACCCGGAACATGGTCACCGGCGCCTCCACCGCCGAGCTGGCCGTGGTCCTCGTCGACGCCCGCAACGGCGTCGTCGAGCAGACCCGCCGGCACGCGGCCGTCGCCGCGCTGCTCCGCGTCCCGCACGTGGTCCTCGCCGTGAACAAGATGGACCTGGTCGACTACCAGGAGCCCGTCTTCGCCGCGATCGCCGAGGAGTTCACGACGTACGCCTCCGAGCTCGGCGTCCCGGAGATCACCGCGATCCCCATCTCGGCGCTCGCCGGCGACAACGTCGTGGAGCCGTCCGCGAACATGGACTGGTACGGCGGCCCGACGGTCCTGGAGCACCTGGAGACCGTCCCGGTCAGCCACGACCTGACGGCCTGCCACGCCCGCTTCCCCGTGCAGTACGTGATCCGCCCGCAGACCGCCGAGCACCCCGACTACCGGGGCTACGCCGGCCAGATCGCCGCCGGTGCCTTCCGCGTCGGCGAGGAGATCACCGTCCTGCCGTCGGGGAAGAAGTCGACGATCACCGGGATCGACGCGCTGGGCGAGTCCGTGGACATCGCCTGGGCCCCGCAGTCGGTGACGATCCGGCTCGCCGACGACATCGACATCTCGCGCGGCGACCTGCTCGCCCCGAGCGGCGACGCCCCGGCCACCAGCCAGGACGTCGAGGCGACCGTCTGCCACGTGGCGGACCAGCCGCTCGCCGTCGGCCAGCGGGTGCTGCTCAAGCACACCACGCGCACGGTCAAGGCGATCGTCAAGGACATCCCCTCGCGGCTGACCCTGGACGACCTGTCCCAGCACCCGAACCCCGGGCAGCTGGTCGCCAACGACATCGGCCGGGTCGTGGTCCGCACCGCCGAGCCGCTCGCGCTCGACGCGTACGTGGACTCCCGCCGTACGGGTTCGTTCCTGCTGATCGACCCCGCGGACGGCACCACGCTCGCGGCCGGCATGGCGGGCGAGTCCTTCGCCACGACCAAGGCCGTCGCCGCGGTGGACGAGGAAGAAGGGTGGGACTTCTGACATGAGCGAGAACGTCTACGCCACCTTCGCGAAGGAGGGCGGCCGGGTGGGCTCCGGTGCCCTCGGTGCGGGCATGGGAGGTGTCGCGCGATGTGCGTGCTGACCTCGATGTGCCGCGTGAGCGGTACGAACCGGCTCCACCCGCTCCACCCCGAACGACATAAACGCAGACTTCGCTGAGAAGTTGAATCGAGGGGAACACCACCCGTGCCTGCCACCACCCGTACGACCCTGCGCCGCGGCCTGGCCGCCGCCGCCGCACTGCCGCTGCTGATCGGCGCGCTCGCCTCCTGCGGCTACGGCTCCGAGGCCAAGAACGACGACTCCACGAAGAAGGTGGCCGCCGAGGGCGAGAAGCTCTCCGCAGACACCGTACGGCTCGGGTACTTCCCCAACCTCACGCACGCCACCGCGCTCGTCGGTGACCAGGAGGGCATCCTCCAGAAGGAGCTGGGCGGCACGAAGCTGGTGCCCACCACCTTCAACGCGGGCCCGTCCGAGATCGAGGCGCTGAACGCCGGCTCGATCGACATCGGCTTCATCGGCCCCTCGCCGTCCATCAACGGCTACGTCAAGACCAAGGGCACCAACCTCCGCATCATCGGCGGCGCCGCCTCCGGTGGCGTGAAGCTCGTGGTGAACCCGGCGAAGATCAAGACCCTGGACGACCTCAAGGGCAAGAAGATCGCCACCCCGCAGCTCGGCAACACGCAGGACGTGGCCTTCCTCAACTGGATCTCCGAGAAGGGCTGGAAGGTCGACGCCCAGAGCGGCAAGGGCGACGTCTCCGTGGTCCGCACGGACAACAAGGTCACCCCGAACGCCTACGCCTCCGGCGCCGTCGACGGTGCCTGGGTGCCCGAGCCGACCGCGTCGAAGCTGGTCAGCGAGGGCGCGAAGGTGCTGCTCGACGAGTCCGACCTGTGGCCGGACAAGAAGTTCGTCATCACGAACATCATCGTGTCGCAGAAGTTCCTGAAGGAGCACCCGGACGTCGTCGAGGCGTTCCTGCGCGGCTCGGTGAAGACCAACGAGTGGATCAACGCCAACCAGGACAAGGCGAAGGCCTCGGCCAACGCCAAGCTGAAGGCCCTCTCGGGCAAGGCGCTCGGCGCGAAGGTGATCGACGCCGCGTGGCCGTCCATCGGGTTCACCAACGACCCGCTGGCGGCCACCCTCCAGGCCCAGGCCGACCACGCGGTGAAGGCCGGTCTCCTGAAGGAGCCCGAGCTGTCCGGCATCTACGACCTGAAGCCGCTCAACAAGGTCCTGAAGGCCGCGGGTCAGCCCGAGGTCTCCGACGCCGGTCTCGGCGCGAAGTAACAGCCCGCAGCTGATCCCCAGGAGGTGACGACCATGGCCACGACCGCGACGCTCGCCAAGGCCGAGGACCGTGCGGCGGTGACCCATGCCGCCCGCATCGAGCATGTCTCCAAGTCCTTCGGCGGACCCGCCGGCGGGCAGCTCGTCCTCGACGACATCTCGCTCGATGTCGCCCCCGGCGAGTTCGTCACCCTCCTGGGCGCTTCGGGCTGCGGCAAGTCCACGCTGCTCAACCTGGTCGCCGGGCTCGACCGGCCGTCCGCGGGGTCCATCGAGACCCCCGGCGGCCGGCCGGCCCTGATGTTCCAGGAGCACGCCCTCTTCCCGTGGCTCACCGCGGGCAAGAACATCGAACTGGCCCTGCGGCTGCGCGGGGTGCCCAAGGCCGAGCGGCGCGAGGAGGCCGAGCGGCTCCTGAACCTCGTCCGGCTCGGCGGCTCGTACGACAAGCGGGTCCACGAGCTGTCCGGCGGCATGCGCCAGCGCGTCGCGCTGGCCCGCGCGCTCGCCCAGGACAGCGACCTGCTCCTGATGGACGAGCCGTTCGCCGCGCTCGACGCCATCACCCGGGACGTGCTGCACGACGAGCTGACCCGGATCTGGCGGGAGACGAAGCTGTCGGTGCTCTTCGTCACCCACAACGTGCGCGAGGCCGTGCGGCTGGCCGAGCGTGTCGTCCTCCTCTCGTCCCGGCCCGGCCGGATCGCGCACGAGTGGACCATCGACATCCCTCAGCCGCGCCGCATCGAGGACGCCGCCGTCGCGGAGCTGTCCCTCGAGATCACCGAGCACCTGCGTGGGGAGATCCGCCGTCATGGCCAGCACTGACATCACACCGAAGACCGACGACCTCGCCGGCCTCGAAGCCGGTCTGGACGCCCTCGACACCGTGCAGATCCGGCGGACCCCGGTCCGCGAGGTGCTGGTCAAGAAGGTGCTGCCGCCGGTCGTCGCCGTCGTGCTCGTCCTGATCGTGTGGCAGCTCCTGGTGTCCCTGAAGGTCACCGACGAGTACAAGCTGCCCGCGCCGTCCGCCGTGTGGGACAGCCTGACCACGATGTGGCTGGAGGGCACGCTCCTCCAGGTCCTGTGGACCAGCGTCTCCCGGGCCCTGTTCGGCTTCCTCCTGGCGCTCGCCATCGGCACCCCGCTGGGCCTGCTCGTCTCCCGCGTGAAGTTCGTGCGCGCGGCGATCGGCCCGATCCTCGCGGGGCTCCAGTCGCTGCCCTCGGTGGCCTGGGTCGCACCGGCCGTCCTGTGGCTCGGCCTCAACGACAGCATGATGTACGCGGTGATCCTGCTCGGCGCCGTCCCCTCGATCGCCAACGGCCTCGTCGCCGGCGTCGACCAGGTCCCGCCGCTCTTCCTGCGGGCCGGGCAGACGCTCGGCGCGACGGGCATCAAGGGCGCCTGGTACATCGTGATGCCGGCCGCGCTCCCCGGCTACCTCGCGGGCCTCAAGCAGGGCTGGGCGTTCTCCTGGCGTTCGCTGATGGCCGCGGAGATCATCGCCTCCTCGCCGGACCTGGGCCTCGGCCTCGGCCAGCTCCTGGAGAACGGCCGCAACAACATCGACATGGCCGGCATCTTCCTGGCGATCATCCTGATCCTGATCGTCGGCATCGCCATCGACCTGCTCATCTTCAGCCCGCTGGAGCGCGCGGTGCTCCGCCGCCGCGGCCTGCTCGCGAAGGGCTGAACCGGACCATGAACCGCCCCGTCCTCCTCGTGATCGCCCACGGCAGCCGCGATCCGCGGCACGCGGCGACCGTCCAGGCGCTGGTGCGCCGGGCCGGTGCGCTGCGGCCGGGGCTGCGCGTGGAGACGGCGTTCCTGGACTTCAACCTCCCGTCGGTGCCGGGGGTGCTCGACCGGCTCGCGGCCGACGGGGTACGGGAGGTCGTGGCCCTGCCGCTCCTCCTGACCCGGGCCTTCCACGCGAAGGCCGACATCCCCGCCGTACTGCGGCAGGCCCCGCCGTCCCTGAACATCCGCCAGGCGGAGGTCCTCGGCCCCTCGCCGCTGCTGATCGCGGCGGTGGAGCGACGGCTGTACGAGGCGGGCCTCACGTCCGCCGACAAGAGCACGACCGGGGTCGTCCTGGCCTCGGCGGGCTCCACAGACCCGGAGGCGATCGCGGTGATCGCAGAAACGGCGCGGGAGCTGCGGCGCACCGGTTGGTGCTCCGTGCGACCCGCGTTCGCCTCCGCATCTCTTCCCCGTACGGAGGACGCCGTCCGCGCCCTGCGCACCGAGCCGGGCGTCCGGCGGGTGGCGGTGGCCCCGTACGTCATCGCCCCGGGCCGTCTCCCGGACCGCATCGCGGCGGGCGCGACGGAGGCCGACATCCTGGCGGACGTCCTGGGCCCCTCCCCCGAACTGGCCCGCCTGCTCCTGGAGCGCTACGACGGCGCCCACGCGGCCCGCCGCCCGGTCGCCAGGACCGCCTGACCTCTAGCTGAAGTCGAGACCGCCCGTACGGGTGCGCTTGAGTTCGAAGAGGTCGGGGTGGGAGGCGAGGACCCGGAAGCTGTCGAAGAGTTCGGCGGCCTTCTCACCGCGCGGGATCGCCCGCAGGACCGGACCGAACCAGACGGTGCCGTCGACGTGGATCGTCGGGGTGCCGACGTACCCCTCGGCCTCGGGGTCCTTGCCCGCGTCGTGGCTGCGGCGGACCGCCGCGTCGTAGGCCGGGTCGTGGGCGGCGGCGGCCAGCTCGGGCGGGAGGCCGAGCTCGATGAGCGACTCGGCGATGACGGCGTCGAAGTCCTTCTGCTTCTTCTCGTGGATGCGGGTGCCGTACGCGGTGTAGAGCGGGCGCAGGATCTCCTCGCCGTGCTGTTCGGCGGCGGCGGCCGCCACCCGGACCGGGCCGATGGAGGCGTCGACGAGCTCGCGGTACCAGTCGGGCAGGGTGTTGCCCTCGTTGTGGAAGTACAGGCTCATGACCTTGAAGCGGAGGTCGATGTCCCGGTGCTGCTCGACCTCCAGGATCCAGCGGGAGGTGATCCAGGCGAAGGGGCAGGCGGGGTCGAAGTAGAAGTCGACGGTGGGGCGGGGTGTGGTCGCGGTGTGCTCGGTGCTCGTCATGACATCGAATCTAGTGCGGAGTTGGCCCGCGGCCACGGGCCATTGCGCGACCTCTTGACTGGGCCAATCCGGGGCCAATCCGGGGCCGGTTCGGGGCCGGATCAGGGCCCGGTTCCGGGCCGGTTCGGGTCAGTTCTGCCGTGTCATCTCGACGAGCTTGACCACGGTGTTCCAGTTCCGGCCGGTGGCGACGAGGCCCTTCACCACGGACGGGCGGGAGACCGCTTCGCCGAGCTTGGACTTCCCGAGGCCTTCGGGGGCGTAGAGGTAGAGCACGCGGTCGCCGAGGGCGAAGTCCTCGGGGAGATGGGCCTCCCGGTCGATCGAGGCGAAGCGCTCGGGGTCGGCGGTCTCGGAGTAGTAGATGGCGTGGAGCTGCTTGCCCTCCAGGTCGGCGGCCGGGAAGGGGCAGGCGTCGGCGACGGCGGCGAGGTAGTCGCCGTCGCGGACGAGGCAGTCGACGCGGAAGCCGAAGCGCTCCTCGATCGCGTCTTCGAGGGCGCCCCTGAGCTCGTCCTCGCCGGCGCCGGAGTCGGTGGTGAAGACGGCGTTGCCGCTCTGGAGGTAGGTGCGGACGTCCGTGTGCCCGAGCTCTTCGAGGAGCTTGCGGAGTTCCGCCATGGGGACCTTGCGGTGCCCGCTCACGTTGATGCCGCGGAGCAGGGCCGCGTAGGTCTTCGTCATGGGCTCAATCTAGTCGGCCACCGTGCCGCGTGGGGGGCGGCACGGTGGCCGGTTCGAACACTGTCCGATGGAGAGGTTCCGGAGAAGACCCTTCACCCATCTGTGACTTATTCAACAATGTTTCGTAATCACGAATCCGTCATCTGCGCTGATAGCGGGCGAGGACCCGGTTGCCGTCCTCGACCAGGCGCCTGCGCAGTTCGGCACCGTCGATGGCACCGCTGTAGTACTCCTGGAAGGCCGGGGTCGCCACCTTGTCCTTCCACTCCGGGTATCCGCGCACCGACTGCGCGGGCGCGGGCCGCAGGTTTTCGGCCACCGCCGCCCCGGTCGCCCAGCCGTCCCGCGCGGTGTGCAGGGAGGGGTCGGCGAGCGCGGCCGTGCCGGTCGGCAGCATCCAGTCGCCGCGCGCGAGCCGCACCAGGTTCGCCGGGCGCAGGAAGAAGTCGAGGAACTGGGCGGCCTCCTTCTTGTGGGGGCTGTCCTCGGCGATCGACAGGGTCTGCGGGGAGACGCCCTGGGCGAGCCCTTCGTCGCCTGCGGGCGCCGGCAGCACGGTCCATTCGAAGCCCTCGGGCGCCTGCTGCGCGATCTGCTGCCGGTAGGCGAAACCCAGGGGAACCATGGCGTACTTGCCGGCGAAGAAGCCGGGCAGGGTGTCGGAGCCGCCGCTGCCGAGCGTGGTCCGCGGGGCGGTCCGGTCGGTGACGACCTGGTCGTGGACGGTGCCCGGGACGATGGCGTCGGCCTCGGTGAAGTCGAGGGTCACCCGGCCGTCCGGGTCCCGGTGGAAGAGCCGGCCGCCGGCCGAGACACCGAGGTTGAGGCTGACGGAGACGGGTTCCTTGAGGGGCCAGGCGACCGCGTACCGGCCGGGCCCCATGGTCCGGGTGAGGTCCTGGGCGATCTGCCGGAACTCGGTCCAGCTCCAGGGTTTCTCCGGGGTGGGGACGCGGACGCCGGAGGACTCCAGGATCTTCCGGTTGGCGATGAGGACGCGCGGTTCCTGGAGGAAGGGCACGCCGTAGACGCCCTCGCCGAAGGTGGTGGTCTCCCAGCTGCGGGCGGGGATGTCGGTGCGCAGCCGCTCGGGGAGCAGCGGTCGCAGGTCGGCGAGGTGGCCGCCGTAGGCGAAGTCGGCGAGGTCGTCGGAGGCGTCGTGGATGATGTCGGGCGCCTCGCCGCCCTCGAAGGAGGTGAGGAGCTGGTCGTGGACGGAGTCCCAGCTGCCCTGGACGTACTCGACCTGGATGTCGGGGTGGGTGGCGTTCCACTCCTTCACCAGTTGGCGGTTGGCGTCGACGGACTCCTTCTGCCAGGCGAGGGACTGGAAGCGGAGGTGGACGACCCCGTCGTCGGGGCTGTCGTCGGCTGCGGTGCAGCCGGTGAGGAGGAGCAGGAGTGCGGCGGCGAGGGCGAGGAACCGTCTCATGACTTCACCGCCCCGGTCAGCATCCCGCCGGTGATCCGTCTCTGGAGGAGGCCGAAGACGAGGAGGGACGGCAGGGTGGCGAGGAAGGCCGCGGCGGCGAGCGGGCCGAGGTCGGCGACGCCCTCGGCGCCGAGGAAGTGGGTGAGGACGACGGGAAGGGTCTGCTTCTCGGGGGTCTTGAGCAGGACCAGCGCGAAGAAGAACTCGTTCCAGGCGGTGACGAAGGCGAAGAGCGCGGTGGCGACGACGCCCGGGACGAGCAGCGGGGCGGTGACCGAGACGAGGGTACGGATCCGGCCGGCGCCGTCGACGGCCGCGGCCTCCTCCAGCTCGGCTGGCACGGCCCTGACGTACCCCGTGAGCATCCAGAGGGCGAAGGGCAGCGACCACACCACGTACACCAGGACGAGCCCGGCGACGCTGTTGATCAGGTGCAGGTTCTTGAGGACGAGGAAGAGCGGGATGATCACGAGGACGAAGGGGAACGCCTGGCTGATCACCACCCAGCCGGTGGCGGCCCCGGCGAGCCGGCCGCGGTGACGGGCCGTCACATAGGCGAGCGGGGTCGCGACGGCCACCGCGATCACGGCGGCGGAGACGGCGGCGAGCAGGCTGTTCGCGGCGGCCCTGAGCAGGGGTTGCTCGTCGAAGGCCTGCCGGAAGTTGTCGAGGGTGGGGTCCTTCGGGATCCAGGTGGGGTGGAGCGAGGCCAGCTCGGGGGCGGGCTTGAAGGCGGTGGAGACCAGCCAGAGGAAGGGGAAGGCGAGGAAGACCAGGTAGGCGAGGAGGGCCAGGTACTGGCCTGCTCGCGCGGGCCCGCTCGTCCGGAGGGCGCTCACCGGTCCTGGTCCCCTTTCAGACGGCGTACGAGGGAGAGGGCGATGAGCACGGAGACGGCGGCGACCATCACGCAGCCCATCGCGGCGGCGTAGCCGAACTGCCCGTAGCGGAAGGCCTCTTCGTAGGCGAAGAGCATGGGGAGCCGGGTCCGGCCGCCCGGTCCGCCGTTGGTCAGGACGTAGACCAGGGCGAAGGAGTTGAAGTTCCAGATGAGGTTGAGGGCGGTGATGGCGAGGGCCACCGGCCGGAGCGCGGGCCAGGTGACGGCGCGGAAGCGGCGCCAGGCGCCGGCGCCGTCGAGGGCGGCCGCCTCGTGGAGTTCGCCGGGGGTGTTCTGGAGTCCGGCGAGCAGGGCGACGGTGGTCTGCGGCATGCCGGCCCAGACGCCGACGACGATGACGGCGGGGAGGGCGGTGGCGAGGCCGGAGAGCCAGTCGTGGCCCTCGCCGAGGCCGAGGTTCCGGAGGGTCTCGTTGAGGATGCCGGCGTCGGGGTTGTAGACGAGCCGCCACATGATGCCGACGACGACCTCCGGCATCGCCCAGGGGACGATGGCGAGGGCCCGCGCCAGCCAGCGGAAGCGGAGCTTCTGGTTGAGCAGGAGGGCGAGGCCGAGGGCGAGCAGGAACTGGGGGATGGTGACACCGACGGCCCAGACCGCGCCGATGCGGAACGAGTCCCAGAAGAGGGTGTCGTGGAGCAGGTCCTGGAAGTTGAGGGTGCCGACCCACCGGGTGGCCTGGGTGCGGCCGGACTGGGCGTCGGTGAAGGCGAGCGCGATGCCGTAGAGGAGCGGGCCGACGCTGAGGACGAGGATCGGCAGGAGCGCCGGGAGCACCAGGAACCAGGCGCCGAGGTCGGGGCCGCGCGGGCGTGTCCCCGGGGCGGCGCGTGGTGTGCGCGCTCGGCCGGGCCGTTTGGTCGCGGTCACTGCGCTCACGATCCGCCCCCGTCCACACCGCTGCTGCCGCCGTCCGGAATCCCGCCATGGTGCTGACGGCGCGTCGGCCCGTCAAGGAGACGGGCGCGGTGAGCTGCGCGGATGGGAGACTTTGGCGCAAACACACGGGTAAGGGAGAGGTCGATGGACGAGGCGCGGGCACGGGAGATCCTGGGCGGGGCGGGGCTGCCGGTCGCGGGTGCGCGGCTGCTCGCCCTGGGCGAGAACGCGGTCTTCGCCCTGGGCGACCTGGTGGTGAAGGTCGGCCGGGACGCGGAGCTGATCGAGCGGGCCGAGCGGGAGCTCGCGCTGGCCTCCTGGCTGGAAGCCGCCGGGGTCCCGGCGGTCCGGGCCGCCGAGGAGAAGCCGCGCCTGGTGGACGGGCTTCCGGTGACCGTCTGGCACCGGCTGCCGGAGGCGGTGCGGCCCACGGAGCCCCGTGATCTCGCCCCACTGCTGCGGGCCGTCCACGCCCTGCCCGAACCGACCGGGTTCACGCTCCCGCGCCGTGAGCTGCTCGGCGGGGTCGAGCGGTGGCTGCGGCTCGCGGGGGACGCGATCGACCCGGCGGACGCGGCCTTCCTGCGGGAGCGGCGCGACTCCTTCGCCCCGGCGGCGGCCGCGCTCACTCCGCACCTGACCCCGGGCCCGATCCACGGGGACGCCCTCCCCCGGAACGTCCACGTCGGCCCGGACGGTCCGGTCCTGGTGGACCTGGAGACCTTCTCCTCGGACCTGCGCGAGCACGACCTGGTGGTCCTCGCCCTCTCCCGGGACCGGTACGGCCTGGACCCGGCGGCGTACGAGGCGTTCACCGAGGCGTACGGCTGGGACGTCCGCGCGTGGGAGGGGTGCGCGGTGCTGCGCGGGGCGCGGGAGACCGCGAGCTGCGCGTGGGTGGCGCAGCACGCGCCCTCGAACCCGAAGGCGCTCGCCGAGTTCGAGCGGCGGGTGGCCTCGCTGCGGGACGGCGACCCCGAGGTGCGCTGGTACCCCTTCTGACATCATGTTCCCCGTCGAACCGGCCGGTAACGAACGGGGTGTTGAGATGCGTGTCGAACTGTCCGAGGTGACCCTCGACGTCGAGGTGAGCGGGGAGGGACCGGCCGTACTGCTCGTCCACGGCTTCCCCGACAGCCACCATCTGTGGCGGCACCAGGTCCCGGCGCTGAACGCGGCCGGTTTCCGGACCGTCGCACCCACCCTGCGGGGCTTCGGCGCCTCCGACCGTCCCGAGGGCGGCCCGGAGGCGTACCACCCGGCCAAGCACGTCGGCGACCTGGTCGAGCTGCTCGCCCGGCTGGAGCTCGACCGGGTCCATCTGGTGGGCCACGACTGGGGTTCGGGCATCGCCCAGGGCCTGACGCAGTTCTTCCCCGACCGGGTGCGGAGCCTGAGCATCCTGTCCGTGGGGCATCTGGCGTCGATCCGGTCCGCGGGCTGGGAGCAGAAGCAGCGCTCCTGGTACATGCTGCTGTTCCAGCTGGCCGGGCTCGCCGAGGACTGGCTGGCGCGGGACGACTTCGCGGGGCTGCGGGACATGCTGGGCGAGCACCCGGACGCGGAGGCCGTGATCGAGGGGCTGCGGGCGCCGGGCGCGCTGACGGCCGCGCTGAACATCTACCGTGCGGGCATCCCGGCGGAGGTCCAGTTCGGGGTCGAGGCGCCGGCGGTGCCGCTGCCGGAGTCCGTGCCGGTGATGGGTGTGTGATCGACCGGCGACCGGTTCCTCACCGAGCGCTCGATGTCCGGGACGGAGGAGTACGTGTCGGGCGGCTGGCGCTACGAGCGGGTCGAGGACGCGGGGCACTGGCTCCAGCTGGACCAGCCGGAGAAGGTCAACGAGCTGCTGCTGTCCTTCCTCAAGGAGAACTCCTGACGGACCGGTTCCGGCCGATCGTCGCTGATCCCGGCTGACCACTTCCGTCGGACGCTCGACGGAAGGTGATCGTTTCCGTGGAGAGGGCTCGGCGGTGGGCGCGTTCAAACGCTCCTGGAGAGTGAGTACCGAGCCGTCGCCGGAAGCCGGGGGCGGTGTCCATTTTCCGCGTAGTCATCCCTTCTGAGCTGGAACGATGCCGCCGTCCCCGCTCCCCGCGCGCCGCAAGGCCGGGGAACCGGCGGGGACTCTCCAGTACCGGCGCGAGCCGGCCGCCCCGTCGGCCGGCCCCAGCGAGAGGACGGCTTCGTGAGCAACCCGCAGGACGACAACGAGATCACCGCGGTCACCGCGGCCCAGGTGGCGCATCTCGCCGACCACGGCATCTACGCCTCTGCCACCGAACTCGACCCGGCCGCCACCAACCTGGCCGAGGCCCTGATCGCCACGCTGACCGGCACGGCGGAGCGGTCCCTGCTCACGCCCGAGCTCCAGGAGCTGACGGAACAGGTACGGGCCAGGTCGACCATCGGTCTGCCGAGGATCACCACGCACGACGGTGCGAAGCTGTCGGCGCACACGATCAAGCTCAACGGCGACGAGCCCCGCCCGGTGGTGATCGTGCCGGCCGGCTGGACGCCGTTCGGCTGGTCCATCTTCGCGTACACGTACCTCCAGTTGGCGCTGCGCGGCTACCACGTCCTCGCGTACACCCCGCGTGGCATCGGGCAGACGTTCGAGATCGGCGGCGGTTACGTCGACGGGCCGTTCACCTCCGGCGGCACGATCGACGTCGCCGGACCGAACGACTGGGCCGACGGCTCCACGGTCATCGACTACGCGCAGCAGCACTTCAACCCGAGCAAGATCGCCTTCCTCGGTGAGTCGTACGGCTCCGGCATCAGCCAGCTCGTCGCGGCGCACGACCCGGCCGACCGCGTCGACGCGGTCGTCGCCTTCAGCACCTGGGGCAATCTCGCCACCAGCCTCTACGACAACGGCACCCGGCACCTGGAGGCCGTGAAGTCCCTGGTCGGCTTCACCGGCGGCCCCGAGGCGCGGAAGTTCGACCCCGCCACCCGGGAGCTCCTGGCGAACTTCAGGGCCGGAAAGCACCTCGACGACGTGGTCGCCTGGGGCACGGAGCGGGCGCCCTCCTCGTACGTCGAGGAGACCAACGACCGGAACATCCCGACGTTCCTCTCCAACACCTGGCACGAGACGCTGTTCCCGGTCAACCAGGTCGTCGAGCACTTCGAGCGGCTGACCGTGCCCAAGCATCTGAACCTGTGGATCGGCGACCACGCCGCTCCCGAGGGCGCCGGTCTGAGCATTCCGTTCAGCGGGCCGAACGTCCCCGTCGAGGAGGCCTTCGCCTGGCTCGACCACCATGTGCTGGGTGCCGCCAACGGCGTGCCCGAATGGCCCGCGGTCCACAGCCAGATCATGTTCACGTACCAGACGAAGACCGACCCGACGACCGGGAAGGAGGTCATCACGGAACCCGCCGTCCGCGAGCCCAAGGCCTCCTGGTCGGAGTTCACCACTTCCACCGAGCGCTGGTATCTGACCTCCGTCGGCTCCGACAGCCGTGACGGCGGCCTCGCCGGGGAGGCGGACACCGGCTGGAAGCGGGAGTTCACCGCGGGCCGGCTCACGGACGCCACCGCGGTCGACAAGATCATCATCACCGGCCAGGCCGAGTGGAAGGGCAACCCGAAGACCTACGTCACGGACGATTTCGACCGGCAGCACCTCGCCGTCTGGACCACGGGCCCCCTCGACGCCACCGCGAACGGCGTCGCCCGCCGCGTCCGGGGCGTCCCCGAGCTCACGCTCACCGTCCGCAGCAGCGCGGAATCCGCGACGCTCGTGGCGTACCTCTTCGACGTCACGCCCGACGACACGGCCCGCATCATCACCCACGAGCCCCTCACCCTCAGCGAGCTGACTCCCGGCCAGGACCACACGACCAGCTGGAGGCTCCAGGCCGCGGGCTACGACGTGGCCGCGGGCCACCGCCTCATGCTCGTGGTCAACAGCAAGGACGCGCTCTACTCCGACGCCCTCAGCGACGCCGGCGCCGACACCATCACCACCACGGTGATCACCTCGGCCGACGACCGGGCGGCCCATCTGACGCTGCCGCTGGGCTGACCCGCCCGGGCGGCGTCCTAGACCGCCGCAGCGACCGTCTCGCGCAGGGGCCACGTGGAGTCGACGACCGCCTCCGCGTCGCCCTTGCGGCGCAGGAAGTCCTGGAAGTTCTCGGCCCAGGTCCGGTACCAGCCGATCTGCCGCTCGTGCAGCTCGGCCGGGTCGAGGGCGGCGACCTGGGGGTGCCGCTCGGCTATCGCCACGGCGACCCGGACGGCGGCGAGCGCGTCGGCGGCGGCCTGGTGGGCGGCTTCGAGGACCACGCCGTACTCCCCGCAGACCGCTTCCAGGGTCCGCTTGCCGCGCCGGTAGCGGTCGACGGCCCGGTCGATGGTGTACGGGTCGACGACCGGCCCGATGGCCGTCCCGCCGAGCCGCTCCTCCAGGGAGGGAAGGCCGTGGCGGCGCAGCTCGGCGGCGAGGAGCGTGAGGTCGAAGGAGGCGTTGTACGCGACGACCGGGACGCCGTCCTCCCAGTACGCGGTGAGGGTCCGCGCGATCTCGTCGGCGACCTCGCGGGCCGGCCGGCCCTCGGCCGCCGCGCGCTCGGTGCTGATGCCGTGGATCGCGGAGGCCTGCTCCGGGATGCGGATGCCCGGATCGGCGAGCCAGTCCCGCCGCCGCCCGACCTGTCCGCCGCCGTCGACCTCGACGATCGAGGCCGTGACGATACGGGCCTCCAGCGGTTCCGTGCCGGTCGTCTCCAGGTCGAAGCCGACCAGCGTGTCGCCGTGCCAAGCCATCGGGTCCTCCTTACGTGATCTCCCCCGTGGTGCTGACCACCCTCGCACGCACCACTGACAACGCCTCCGGCTACCCCCGTCGACGGGTCAGGAGACGGGCCGGGAGTCGAGCCAGACCGACTCGAATTCCTCCCGGTATGTCTCGAAAAGTCCGTGATCTCCGTCATGGGCCGGCTGCCCGTGCCGGACGACGTTCCGTCCGCCGCCGCGCAGGACGAGAACCGGGGCCTCCATGCCCCGGGCCCGACGCAGATAGGACTGGACGACACCGACCCCGTCCGGACCGTCGCCGTCGACGAGGTAGGCGGTGAAGCGGGGGGTCTCGTCGAAGACGTGGATCTGGAAGGCGCCCGGGTCGCGCAGTTTCGAACGGACCCGGCGCATGTGCAGGATGTTCATCTCGACCGAGCGGCTCAGCTCGCCCTTCTTCAGGCCGAGTTCGCGCTCGCGGCGCTTGACGGCGCTGCTCGCCGGGTTGAGGAAGAGGAGCCGGGTCCGGCAGCCGGACTCGGCGAGCCGGACCATGCGGCGGCCGGAGAAGTTCTGCACGAGCAGATTGAGGCCTATGCCGGTGGCGTCGAGGCGGCGGGCCCCGCCGAAGAGGTCCTCGGCGGGCAGCTGCCGCTGGAGCCTGACCCGGTCGGGGTGGACGGAGACGACGTCCGCGTACCGGTCGCCGACGAGGTCCTCGACCGCGTCCACGGGCAGCCGGTCGGCGGACGGGACCCCGGCGCCGCCGCCGAGGATCTCCAGGATGCGGGCGGAGGCCCGCTCGGACTGGGCGAGGACGGTCAGCGACAGCGCCCGGTTGCGGGAGACCACGTTGCGCGTGACCTCCAGCTCGTCCAGGGCGAGCTCGACCTCGCGCCGGTCGTCGAAGTAGGGCTCGAAGCAGGGCCAGTGCTGCACCATCAGCTCGCGCAGCTGGGGCAGCGTGAGGAAGCTCAGCACGTTGTCGTCGGCCGGGTCGAGGAGGTAGCCCTTGCGCCGGGAGACCTCGCGGACGGCGACGGCCCGCTGGACCCATTCCTGGCCGGCCGGCCCGGCCGCGGCCACCACCCACTCCTCGCCGTGCACCGGTTCGTACACGGGTCGCAGGACGGCGGCGACCACGGCCCTCAGCCGCTGCTCGACGAGGTTCAGCCAGATGTAGGCACGGCCGGCGCGCTGGGCCCGGGTGCGGACCTCGCTCCAGGCATCGGCGCCCCAGTCGAGCTCCGCCCCGATCTCCACCGGTCGTCCGACGGTGACCGTGCCGGGCGGCACGACCGCGCCCGGCGGCAGGACCACGCCCGGGGGTACGGCCGCGCCCGGTGGCGCGACCGCTCCGGGCGGCGCCTCTGCGGGGTCGGCCGGACCCCCCTCGTGACCCGCGTCACCTGGGGGCAGCTCCAGACCTCCCGAGCTCACCCGCGCACCGCCTTCTGCTCCCGGACACCCGTTCCGGCGGACTGGATGACCATGTGACAACGATCAAGGAAGGGTACTCCGCGAGCGGGAGGCGGTGCAGCAGGATCGTCAGGCTGCTTCCTCAACTCCCCAGATCGGGCTGCCCGTTCTGGGAGGCGAGATCGGCCGGAGTGAGCGGATTCATAGCGGTTACGTCCCTGGGCGCGAGCTGGAAGCCCTGCCAGTGGACCGGCATCGGCTGCTGGTCCTCGTCCCGGGCGATGTGGTGGAACCCGATGTTGACCCACACGGACGGCTGGGTCAGCGTCTCGCCGTTGACCCACTTGTCGACGCTGTCACCGGCGCCCGCCGCGCAGGCGCCGATGTTGTTGCTCGCGAACTTCTCGCAGGCGCGGGCCTGGGTGAAGTACACGTCGTGCTTGGTGAAGCCGCGGCCCGCGTGCGTGTCGGTGTGCCCGGGCACGATCTCGTACGAGCGGGCGTGGCCGTCGGCGTTCTTGCCGGTGCCGCTGACCACCCGCCACCAGCGCATGTTCTTCGCGTCGCCGGCGAGTTCCTTGGTGACGACGGTCTTCTTCGTCTTCACGGTGGGTCCGCCGCCGCCTGCGGCGGGCGCGGTGACGGTGGAGTCGAACTGCTCGATCCGGTCCTTGGTGGAGCCGTCGAGCCCGAAGTCGAGCTTCCAGAAGACGTTGTGGGCGTGGCTGGTGGCGTAGCCGCGGGCGCCCTTGCCGAGGGGCCAGCCGCGGCCGTCGGTGGCGTTGTAGTCGACGGGCGAGAGGCTGCCGGTGGCCCCGACGTTGGCACCGATGGTGCCGTCGGCGGTGAAGCGCCACTCGGTGATGTACTCGTACCAGCCGACCTTGTTGACGGTGTAGACGAGCAGGTCCTTGGCCTGGGCCTGCCAGACCTTGGAGCCGCTGTCGCTGGCCATGCGGTACGCGTGCCCGCGCGCCCGCGTGGTGGTGCACAGGCCCTTGACGTCGCCGACCTCGGCCACCTTGACGGTGGTGAGGGTGCCGCCGGGGCACTCGGCCGGCTTGAGGTTCTGCAGGCCCCAGCCGAAGCCGGCGCCGGTGAGGTCGTCGTACTCGGCGCCGCCGTCGTCGTACGGCACGTGGATCTGGGCGAGCCGGCCGCTGTTGAGGACCTTGATGGGCGCGGTGGCGCCGGGCGGCTGGTAGGTGACGTGGTCGAGCGTGAGACCGGCGTCGGTGTCGTAGCGCCAGCACATGCGCCAGGTGGTGCCGCCGTCGAGCTTCTGCGTGATGCGGTACGCGGCCGAGCAGTCGGGCGCGGCGGGCGCCGCGGCCGTCGAGCCGGGCGGGGCCGTGGCGGCGGTGGCGCCGGCCACCGGCCCGGCGGCGGCCGTGGCGGTGCCGAGCAGCACGGCGGCGGTCAGGACGGCGCCCCGCTTGCGGGCGCGCGGGATTCTCCGGTTGGACATGGGGACGTACTCCCTCGTACGTGTCGTGAGGAGGCTGTGGAGAGGCGAGGTCCGGTGCGGCGGTGGTCAGCCGACGCGGGTGACGGTCCTCGCGGAGAGGTCGACGATCAGGTTCCGGGTGTCGATCCAGGCCCCGTTGAGGACCTTGGTGACGAGCCGGACGCACCGGTGCTCCCCGCAACGGGCGAGCTGCGCGGGCACGTTGGACTCGCGGTAGGTGCGGTAGACGTCGCCGTTGAACCACAGCTGTCCGGTGGAGGTGAGCTCCTTGCCGGTGGCGTCCTTGTAGTCCTCCTTGACGCCCTTGCCGAGCGGGCTCGCGAGGATCAGCTCCAGGGCCTCGCGCAGTTCTTCGGGGTGGGCGGAGGGCTGGACCCCGCGCTGCGCGCCGGACTTCTCGACCTTGCCGCTGTCGAGGTTGACGGTCTTCGTGACGAGCTCGTCGCGCGCGTAGTCGTAGAGGCGGACCTCGGCGCGGCGGGACGGGTCGCCCGGGACGGGGTCGGCGAGCCGGGTGCCGAGGCGCTGGGGGCCGCGGCCGCCGTTGACGTCCTGCTGGGCGGTGGCGGCGGGCGGGGTCAGCGCCAGTGCCTCGGCCCGTGCGAGCTCGTCGTCGGTGAGCGGGTCGCTGCCGACGCCCTTCTTCCCCTCGGCCGCGGCCGGGACCACGGTGGCGGGCTGCGGCGCGGTGCCCGTGGCCTGCTCGCCCGTCTCCCCCTGCTGGGAGGCACTGCCCGTGCCGCCCTCGGCCGGCGTGCCGGCCGCTCCGGCGATGCCGGTGGACCCCCCGGTTCCGGCGGCCCCGTTCGCTCCCGCCTGGCCCGGCAGGCTGATCGCGACGGCGACGGCGGTTCCCGTCACCGCCATGGCCGCTCCGGCCACCACCTTCCCCAAGTGGCGGCGCACTATTTCGTACACACTTCCCCCTCTTTCCCCCTCTAGGTCTGCGGTCACCCGGTAGGACGGGGCGAAGTCCTAGGTGGTTGCCCTTCTTTCGGGCAGGATCTGGCCGAAGAACACCCACAAAACCCGGACAGAAGAGGAAGAATCCATATCCATGCAGGTCTGGCCGGGACAGGCGTACCCCCTGGGCGCCACCTACGACGGAGCGGGAACCAACTTCGCGGTCTTCTCGGAGGCCGCCCACAGGATCGAGCTGTGTCTGCTGCACGACGACGGCTCGGAGACGGCGGTGGAACTGCGCGAGACCGACGCGTTCGTACGACACGCCTATCTGCCGGGTGTGATGCCCGGTCAGCGGTACGGGTTCCGGGTGCACGGCCCGTACGCACCGGAGCGCGGGCTGCGCTGCAACGCGGCGAAGCTGCTGCTCGACCCGTACGCGCGCGCGGTGTCGGGGCAGGTGAAGTGGGGCGAGGCGGTGTACGGCTACCCGTTCGGGCGGCCGGACGCGCGCAACGACCTCGACTCGGGCCCGCACACGATGACCTCGGTGGTCGTGAACCCGTACTTCGACTGGGGCGACGACCGGCGTCCGCGCACCGAGTACCACCACACGGTGATCTACGAGGCCCATGTGAAGGGCCTGACGATGCTGCACCCGGACCTTCCGGAGGAGCTGCGCGGGACGTACGCGGGGCTCGCGCACCCGTCGGTCATCGGCCACCTGAAGGAACTGGGTGTCACCGCGCTCGAACTGATGCCCGTCCACCAGTTCGTGAACGACCACCGTCTGGTGGACGCGGGGCTCGCCAACTACTGGGGCTACAACACGATCGGCTTCTTCGCCCCGCACAACGCCTACGCGTCCTGGGGCGACCGGGGCCAGCAGGTCCTGGAGTTCAAGTCGGCGGTCCGGGCGCTGCACCAGGCCGGTATCGAGGTCATCCTCGACGTGGTCTACAACCACACGGCCGAGGGCAACCACCTGGGGCCGACGCTCTCCTTCCGAGGCCTGGACAACCCCTCGTACTACCGGCTCTCGAACGATCCCCGGTACTACACGGACACGACCGGCACCGGGAACTCGCTGCTCATGCGCTCCCCGCACGTGCTCCAGCTGATCATGGACAGCCTGCGGTACTGGGTGACCGAGATGCACGTGGACGGTTTCCGCTTCGACCTGGCGGCCACCCTGGCCCGCCAGTTCCACGAGGTGGACCGGCTGTCCTCGTTCTTCGACCTGGTGCAGCAGGATCCGGTGGTGAGCCAGGTGAAGCTGATCGCCGAGCCGTGGGACGTGGGCGAGGGCGGCTACCAGGTGGGCAACTTCCCGCCGCTGTGGACCGAGTGGAACGGCAAGTACCGGGACTGCGTGCGGGACCTGTGGCGGGGCGAGCCGCGCACCCTCGCCGAGTTCGCCTCGCGCCTCACCGGCTCCTCCGACCTGTACCAGGACGACGGGCGCCGCCCGCTCGCCTCGGTCAACTTCGTGACCTGCCACGACGGCTTCACCCTGCGGGACCTCGTCTCGTACAACGACAAGCACAACGAGGCGAACGGCGAGGGCAACCGGGACGGCGAGAGCTACAACCGCTCCTGGAACTGCGGCGTGGAGGGCGAGACCGAGGACGTCGGGATCGCGGAGCTGCGCGCCCGCCAGATGCGCAACTTCCTCGCCACGCTGATGCTGTCCCAGGGCGTGCCGATGCTCAGCCACGGCGACGAGTTCGGGCGGACGCAGGGAGGCAACAACAACGCGTACTGCCAGGACAACGAGGTCTCCTGGGTGCGGTGGCCGAAGGAGAACAGCGAGGCGGAGGCCACGCTGCTGCGCTTCACGCGCGCGATGGTCCGGCTGCGCCGGGACCATCCGGTCTTCCGGCGCCGCCGTTTCTTCCACGGCCGGCCGGTGGAGGGCACCCACGACGAGCTGACGGACATCGCCTGGTTCACGCCCGAGGGCGAGGAGATGACCTCCCGCGACTGGCAGGCGGCGCACGCGCAGGCGCTGACGGTCTTCCTCAACGGCAACGCGATCTCGGAACCGGGCACGCAGGGCGAGCGGATCGCCGACGACTCCTTCCTGCTGATGTTCAACGCCTCGTCGAAGGAGCTGGAGTTCGCGGTCCCGGACAGCCACGGGCGTTGCTGGCGGATGGTGGTGGACACCTCGGACCCGGAGGGCATGCCGCCGCAGGAGGGCCCGGAGCTCGCGGGCGGCGAGCGGGTGACGCTCGCGCCGCTCAGCCTGACCGTTCTGCGCCGGCCGGCCTGAGCGCGCGTGCGGGGCTCTTGACCCGTACCGACCAGGAGAGGACCGCGCAGGCCACGGCCGCCCCCACCGCCACCGCGAAGGCGGCGGGGGCGCCCCGGCCTTCGGCGAGCCGGCCCGAGACGGCCAGGGCGAGGGCCTGGCCGCCCACGATCCCGCTGGTGAGGAAGGCCATCGACTCGGCGAGCCGGGCAGCCGGCACGCTTCGCTCGGTGAGGCCGAAGACGGTGATCAGGTGCGGGGCGTAGGCGGCGCCGAGGACGACGACGACCGCGTACAGCGCGCCCAGGGAGCCGACGAACAGCAGCGGTACGGAGAGGACGACGAGTCCGGCGGTCGCGGCGCGCCAGCGGGTCGTGAGTCCGATCCGGGCGGGCACGGCGGCCATGGAGAGGCCGACGGCGGCGCTCATGACACCCATGGCGGCGTAGACGAGACCGGCCTGGGCGGGCGCGCCGAGCTCCTCGGTGAGGGCGGTGATCCCGGCCTGCGAGGCACCGAACATGGCGCCCTGGAGGACCATCGTGCCGCGCAGGGCGTACGCGGATCCCGGCAGCCGCGTCCGTTCGGCGGCACTCGTACGGGTGGAAGTCGGCGACGTCTCGGGGGCGGTCGCCCGGGCCGTCGAGTGGAGGGCGAAGGCCGTCCCGCAGGCGGCGAGCAGGAGCGCCGCCAGGAGCAGCGCGACCGCCGGGTGGGCGAGGGCGGCGGCGAGGCCGACGAGCGCCGGGCCGAGGACGAAGGAGACCTCGTCGAGGGTGCCCTCGAAGGAGAGGACCGCTCCGACGAGCCGGTCGTCCGCGCCGGAGCGGCGGGCGAGGGCCACCGAGCGGGTCCGGGCAAGCGGCCCGACCTGTGGGACGGTGGCCCCGGCGAGCGCCCCGAGCGCCATGAGCGGGCCGGTGGCGGCGTCGGCGAGGGCGGCGAGGACCAGGGCGGTGACGGCGACCGCGTTGGCGAGGGAGGCCGCGAGGACGACCCCGCGCTGGCCGTGCCGGTCGGCGAGCCGGCCGATGACGGGCCCGGCGACGGTCTGTCCGGCGGCGAGCGCGCCGCCCGTGAGGCCGGCGGTGGCGAGCGAGCCGCTCGTCTCGGCGACCAGGAGCAGGCTGCCGAGCTGGCACATGGCGGTGGGCAGCCGGCCGAGGAACGAGACGACCGGCAGGGCCGGTCCGAGCAGGGACAGCGTGTCGCGATACATCCGGAGCATCACGCGAACGTAACGCGATGCACTCGAACGGGTGCATGGGGCAATGACACAGAAGCCCTCCAGCGGGGTACGTACGTTCGCATGACGCCCATTCCACCCACCTCGACCTACCGGCTGCAGCTCCAGCCGGAGTTCCCGTTCGCGGCCGCCGAGCGCGCCGTGCCGTACCTGGCCGGCCTCGGGGTCTCGCACCTCCACCTCTCCCCGGTCCTGGAGGCGGTGCCCGGCTCGACCCACGGCTACGACGTCACCGACCACCGGTCCGTACGGGCCGAACTGGGCGGCGAGCAGGGGCTGCGGGCCCTGGCGGCGACCGCGCGGGCGCACGGCCTCGGGCTCGTCGTGGACCTGGTGCCCAACCACATGGCGGTCTCCCCGCGCCACAACCACGCGCTGCGCGCCGTGCTCCGCGAGGGCCCGGACTCGCCGTACGCCCGCTGGTTCGACATCGACTGGCGGGCCGGGGACGGCCGGATGCTGCTGCCGGTGCTGCCCGCGCGACTCCCGGAGGTACGGGACCGGTTCCGGGTCTCGGGCGGGTCCCTGCACCTGGACGGCCAGGAGTTCCCGCTCCGTCCGGGCACCGAGGGGCTGCCGCTGGACGAGCTGCTCGACGCCCAGTGGTACCGGCTCGGCTGGTGGCGGCTCGCCCGCACCGAGCTCGGCTACCGCCGCTTCTTCACCGTCTCGGAGCTCATCGGGGTGCGGGTGGAGGACCCCGAGATGTTCGCGGCGAGCCACGCGAAGATCGTGGAGCTGGTCGCGGACGGGGTGATCGAGGGGCTGCGCATCGACCACCCGGACGGAGTCGCCGACCCCCAGGGCTATCTGGAGGCTCTGGCGGAGGCGACCGGCGGGCGCTGCTGGACGGTCGTCGAGAAGATCCTCACCGGGCAGGAGACGCTGCCGGCCGCCTGGCCGGTCGCTGGCACCACCGGGTACGACGCGCTGCGCCGGCTCGACGGTGTCTTCACCGACCCGGTGGGAGCCGACGAACTCGCCGATGTCTACCGGGAGTTCGTCGGCAAGGCCGGCGACCGTGGCGGCCGCTGGGAGGCGACCGAGCGCCGCGCGGCGTACGAGGTGGTCACCCATGACCTGGCGTCCGAGACGGCCGCGCTGACCCGGATCGCCCGCCGGATCTGCGCCGCCGACCCCGCACTCCGGGACCACGCCCCCTGGGCGCTGCGCACGGCGGTCCGGGAGCTCCTCGTCCGGGTCCCCGTCTACCGCCCCTACCGGACCGGCGGCGAGGAGGTGCTGACCCCGGAGGCGGCGCGCGGCGCGAAGGCCGCCTTCGCGGTGCCGGAGGAGGCGGCTGCGGTCGACCTCGTACGGGACCTGGCGCTCGGCTCACTCGGCGAAGGGCCCGAACACCGGGCGTTCCGCGCCCGGTTCGCGCAGACCTCGTCCGCGCTGCGGGCCAAGTCCGTGGAGGACACCGCCTTCTACCGCTACACGCCGCTGCTCTCGGCGAACGAGGTCGGCGGCGACGCGGGGCGTCCGGCGGTGCCGGTGGAGGAGTTCCACGCGTACTGCCTGCGGATCGCCCGGGACTGGCCGGGCACCGGCACCGTGCTCTCCACGCACGACACCAAGCGCAGCGCGGACGTCCGGGCCGGGATCGCGGTGCTCTCCCAGTGCCCGGAGGTGTGGGCGGAGCTCCTCGCGGAGGTCGCCGGGGTGCCCGCGCCGGATGCGCACGTGGCGTGGACGGCCTGGCAGACGGCCTTCGGCTTCGGCGCCCCGGACGCGGACCGGCTGGTTCCGGCGATCCTCAAGTCCGTCCGGGAGGCGGGGCTGCGGACGAGCTGGACCGAGCCGGACGCGGAGTACGAGCGGACGGTGGCCGAGTTCGCGGCGGCCGGGCCCGGCCGGATCCCGCTCCGGGCGGCCTCGGAGGCGGCCTTCGCCCTGGAGCCGCACATCCGGGCGCACGCGCTGGGCGCCGTGCTCGCGCAGCTGACGATGCCGGGGGTGCCGGAGCTGTACCAGAACACGGAGCGGGAGTACCGGGCGCTCGTCGACCCGGACAACCGGGCGCCGTTCGCGGTCGGCGAGGACGACGACCGTACGGCTCTGGTCCGGGCGGCGCTGCGGCTGCGGCGCGCGCACCCGGAGGCCTTCGGACCGGGCGGCACGTACGTCCCGCTGGCGGCGGAGGGTCCGGCCGCGGCGCACTGCCTGGCGTTCGCCCGCTCCGGCCGGGCGATCACGGCCGTGACCCGGCTCTCCCTGCGGCTCGCGCAGGCGGGCGGCTGGCAGGACACGGAGCTGGTGCTGCCCGAGGGGCGTTGGGTCGACGCGCTGGACGGCGTACGGGAGTTCACGGGAGGACCGGCGACGGAGGTCAAGCTGGCGGAGCTCTTCGCGGAGCGGCCGGTGGCGCTGCTGACCCGGGTGGAGTGAAGGACGGTGCCGCGACCATGACAAGCTGATGATCATGACAAAAGATCAGACCGGGCGGATCATCGGCGCCGCGTTCGGACTCGTGTTCGTCCAGGCCAACGCGGGAACCCTGCCGACGGCGGTCGCCACGCCGCTGCGCCTGCTGGCCCTCGCCGGCTTCATCTGGGTGGCCGTCTTCGGACGGCGCGGCGAGCGGCCGCCGACTCCGGCGGCGGCGTCGGGCGAGCCGGGCACCCGGTTCGGCCGGCGCTACTGGTACGTGGTGGCGGCCGAGGTCGCGGGGCTCGCGGCCGGGCTCCTGGTGATCGCCCGGGTGCTGCACACCCCTCAGGCCTCCGTGGGCTGGATCGCCTTCATCGTGGGCGTGCACTTCTCCGGTCTTGCGGTCGCCTGGCGCAGGCCCGCGCTCCACGCGCTGGGAGCGGCGATCGCGGTCTGCGGCGCGGCGGGCCTGGCCCTGGCGGCCTTCGACGCCCCGGTCGCCGCGATCCGGACCGTCGCCGGAATCCTGCCCGGCCTCCTGCTGCTCGCCTCGGTGCTGCGGCCGGGCCGTACGGACCCGGCCGCAGCGGAGTCCGGGGTCAGGAGCGGGACGCCCGCGTGACGACGCACTCGGTGTACTCGGAGCCGTCGCCGGTTCCGGGGTACTGGGTGGACAGCTCGACGCTCTTGGAGGCCCCCGCCGCGACCGCGACGGCGGTCACCCTGGCGGTGGCGGGGACGGCGCTGCTGCCGGCGTCGCCGTTGAACTTCATCGTGAGGTCGTAGTCGTAGTCGAGCACGCCGTCGTTCTTCACGGTGACCCGGGCGACCAGGTTCTTGGTCGCCGGGTCGTACTTGCACTCGTCGATGGTGACATCGCGAATGGCCTTGTTGGAGCTGCCGGAGCTGCCGGAGACGGAGCCGCTGGAGCTGCTGCTCGACGTGCTGTCGTTGTCGCTGTGGCTGCTGCCGCTGTGGCTGCTGCCGGAGCTGCCGCCGCAGCTGCCGCCGTGCGAGCCGCGGGCGCCGGTGAGGGCGACGACCGCGATGCCGAAGACAGCGATCGCACGGACATGACGCATCTTCATGTTTGAATCCCCGTTGAAAGTGGTAAAACGAACGCCCGTTGACGAGCGCACGTCACCCTAACAGCGGTCGCGGGACCCTCAGCCGCCCGGCCGGACGATGAGACTCCGGGGGGCCCGTGTGATGAGCCCCATGGGTGCGGAGCGGAAGCCGTCGGCCAGACGCAGCCGGGGCATGGCCGTGAAGAGGGCCCGCAGTGCGTACTCCGCCTCGAACCCGGCGAGCAGGACCGCCGGGCAGAACCCCGACCCGTACGTGAGCTGCCCCGGGTCGTCCCGGAACGGGTCGAAGCGGTCGGGCTCGCGGAAACGCTCCGGGTCGCGGCCCGCCGAGCCGACGAGCAGCGCGACGGACGCGCCCGCCGGGACGACCCCGCCGCTCACCGGCACCTCGGCGCTCGTGCGGCGCACGGCGATCTGCACGGGCGGGTCCCGGCGCAGCGACTCGGTCCAGGCGCGGGCGACGAGACCGGCGGGCGCGTCACGGAGGGCGGCGACCTGGTCGGGGTCCGCGAGGACGTTGCCGAGGAAGGAGGCGAGCGCCTTCTCCCGTACGGCGATCTGGCCGCCGCACTCCCCCGCCAGCGCGCCGGCCGCGCGGCCGCGGACGAGCCGCATCATGTCGCGGTAGGGCACGCCGACGGCCGCGGCGACGGTGCCGGCGGGCAGCCAGTGGCAGAAGTCGGCGACCAGGTCGGCCCGGGGCCGTTCGGAGATCCGGCGGGCCAGGACGTAGGCGGTGCGTTCGGTGACCGCGCGCAGGGCCCCGACGTCGACGTCGACGTGGGCCCGCGCGCACGGCGGGTCACCGGGCCGGTGCCCGTGCGTGAAGCGCGCGTCGGTGAGGGCGGCGGCCACGTCCGCGTACCGGCTGAGGACCCAGGCCCGCAGCAACGGGTCGTACGTGAGCGGGAACTCCTCGCGCAGGGTCCGGTGGATCCCGTGCGGGTCCCACGAGGCACCGGGGTCGAGGGGGCTCGGCGCGACGGTCCGCCCACCGGGCGGGACGGGCCCGGCGGCGGCACGGTCGACGAGCGGGCGCACGTGGCCGGGGAGGGGGCCGGGGCCGGGCGTACGGTCCGGGGCGCCGGCGCCGGACTCCGTCGTCGTACGGGTCGTGCCCGAAGGTGCCGACGGTGTGGCCGGGGCCATCGACGGCAGGCGGGTCCACGGGTCGCCCGGCTCCTCCGGCTCCTCCGGCCGCTCGCTCCGTATGCCGCGGTTCGGCTCGCGGTTCGGCGCGTCGCTCATCTCGCCCCCCTGTCGATCGGCGGTGGGTACCGCGGCCGGAGATCACGGCCCGCGTCTGTCCAGCCCATCACCGCGCGGGCCCCACCGCCCGCCGCATACCGCCGAACGAGTGAAGATCCCCGGGGGCCCGCTCAGTCGACCGACAGTCGGAACGACATCTGGCCGAAGCCGACCACGTCCCCGGCCCGCACCACCACGGCGCCGGTGACCCGCCGCCCGTTGACGGTGGTGCCGTTCGTCGACCCGAGGTCGCGGAGCACCCACAGACCGCCCTGGAGCGAGAGTTCGGCGTGCAGACGGGAGGCCGTCTCGTGGCTGAGCCGCAGCCCGTTGACCGGGTCGCGCCCGATCCGCAGCGGGTGCGGGCCGGGGTGCGGCAGGAGCAGCTTCGGCAGCCGCTCCGCACTCCAGGCGCGCCCGATCCGCGCGGTGAACGCGGACATCCGCTCGACCGCGCCGACCACCCGCCGGGTCCAGGTGCCCTCGGTCCGCAGGTCGGCGGTGAGCAGGGCGAGTTCGTCTGGCCGGCGGGCCTGGAGCGCCCGCTCCATCCGGAAGAGGAAGGTGTCGTGCGAGAGGCGGCCCTGGGCGGCGCCCTCACGGAGCAGCACCAGCGCGCGGTCCCGCTCGGCGTCGGTCAGCCGAGGGGAGTTCGCCGGAAGCTCGAAAGGGGTCGTCACACCCGAGATTGTCGGTCCGTCGGCCCCGACGTGTCCAGAAGGGCCCCGGGCCTGGGGAAACTCCGTACCGGCAACGGCAGGGTCGCTGTTACGGTCTGCGGTCTCCACACCAGAGATCCCCAGGGGGAAACACGACGTGACCACGTCTTCTTCGTCCACGCACGACCCGCATCACCACGAGCACGACCCGCACGACCCGCACCACCACGAGCACGACCCGCACGACGAGCACGACCGGCACGACCCGCACCACCACAAGCACAACCCGCACCCCGACGAGCACGACCCGCGCCGCGCCGCCGCGGTTCCCTCCTCCCTCGTGCCCGGCCTCTCCGTCCGCCCGCTCGCCGGGCCCGAGGAACTCGACCTCTTCCTCCGCCTCACGTACCAGCTCGACCACGAGCTCGCCGAGGACCTCGCCACCGGCCGCCGCCTCCCCGCCTGGATGTGGGTGGCCCTCGACGGCGAGCGGGTCGTCGGCCGGCTCGCCTGGTGGACCCACGCGGCGGGCGAGGCACCGCAGGCGCTCGACTTCTTCGACCTCGCCCCCGAGCTGGACGCGGAGGAGCGCGCCGAGGTCGGTCTGCGGCTCCTGACGACGGCGACGGCCGCGGTGGTCCCGGCGGGTGCGCCGCGCCCCGAGTTCGGGCGGTTCATCCCGGCGGACTGGCGCGAGGTCCCGGAGAGCCGGGCCCGCTTGGAGTCCCTGTTCTCCGTCCTGGAGCGCACGGGCGCGCGTCCGCTGGTCGAGCGGCTGCGTCTGGAGTGGCGGCCCGGCACCCCCGTACCGGAGCCGAAGGGCCGTCTCGCGTTCCGTCCCGTGCGGGACCGCGAGGACCTCCTCGCCCTGATGACGCCGGTCATGGAGGGCACGCTCGACGCGCACGGCCGGGCCGATCTGGCCTCCGGCCTGTCGGCGCGGGAGGCGGCGGAGCTGCACTACGACGAGGAGCTCGGGACGTACTCCTCGCCGCGCGCGTGGTGGCGGGTCGCCGAGCTGCCGGAGTCCGGCGAGCCGGTCGGCTTCGTCGTCCCCGCGCGGAACAACTACCACCACACCATCGCGTACATCGGTGTGCTGCCCGCCCACCGCGGGCACGGGTACATCGACGACATCCTGGCGGAGGGGACCCGGATCCTGGCCGCCGCCGACGTGCCCAGGATCCGGGCGGCGACGGACCTGGGGAACGTGCCGATGGCGGCGTCCTTCGCCCGTGCGGGTTACGTGGCGTTCGAGCACGCGATCAACTACGTGTGGGACGCGCCGGGCGAGTCGGGGTCCTGACTGCCAGGATGGTCGCGGTAGCCGTCCTTGAGTGACCGTCGACGAGGGGATTCCCGTGCTCTTCGAGGTGTGGGCGCCGAGCGCCCGTGACCGGGTGACGCTGGAGCTGAACGGCTCCGACCATCCCCTGGACCGGGACGCGGAGCGGGACGGCTGGTGGTCGGGGGTCGTGCCCGCCGGGGACGGCGACCGGTACGGCTTCTCGCTCGACGGCGGTCCCGTGCTGCCGGACCCGCGCTCGCGCCGGCTGCCCGACGGGCCCGACGGGCTGAGCGCGGTCGTCGACCACTCGGCGTACGCCTGGGGCCACGACTCCCCGCGCCTGCGGCTGCGCGGCGCCGTCCTGTACGAGCTGCACATCGGCACCTTCACCCCGGAGGGCACGCTCGACGCGGCGGCCGGGCGGCTCGGGGAGCTCGCGGGCCTCGGCATCACCCACGTGGAGCTGATGCCGCTGTGCCCGTTCCCCGGGGTGCGGGGCTGGGGGTACGACGGGGTGGCGCCATGGGCGGTGCACGAGCCGTACGGCGGGCCCGAGGCGCTGAAGCGGTTCACGGACGCGGCGCACGGGCTCGGCATGGGTGTGGTCCTCGACGTGGTGCACAACCACCTGGGCCCGTCCGGCAACCATCTCCCGTCCTTCGGGCCGTACTTCACCGACAGCCACCAAACGCCGTGGGGCGCGGCGGTGAACCTGGACGCGCCGGGTTCGGACGAGGTGCGGGCGTACTTCCTGGGGAGCGCGCTCGCCTGGCTGCGGGACTACCGGATCGACGGGCTGCGGCTCGACGCGGTGCACGCCCTGGCCGACACGCGGGCCCTGACCTTCCTGGAGGAACTGTCCGCCGCCGTGGACGCGTTGGCGAAGGAGCAGGGCCGCCAGCACTTCCTGATCGCCGAGTCCGACCTCGCCGACCCGCGCACGACCACCCCGCGCACGCTGGGCGGGCTCGGCGTGCACGCCCAGTGGAACGACGACTTCCACCACGCCCTGCACACCGCCCTGACCGGCGAGTCCCAGGGCTACTACGGGGACTTCGCGCGCGCCCCGATGGCGGCGCTCGCCAAGACGCTCACCCGCGTCTTCTTCCACGACGGCACGTACTCGACGTTCCGTGGCCGCCACCACGGGCGTCCGGTGGACCGCGAACGCACCCCCGCCCACCGCTTCCTGGGGTACGCCCAGACGCACGACCAGGTCGGCAACCGGGCCCTCGGCGACCGTCTCTCGGCCTCCCTCTCCCCCGGTCTGCTCGCCTGCGCGGCGACGCTCGTCCTCACCGGCCCTTCGGTGCCGATGCTGTTCATGGGCGAGGAGTGGGGGGCGGGCACTCCCTGGATGTACTTCACCGACCACACGGACCCGGAGCTGGCGGAGGCCGTACGGCGGGGCCGGAAGCGGGAGTTCGCGGCGCACGGCTGGTCCGAGGACGAGGTCCCCGACCCCCAGGAGCCGGCCACCCGGGACCGGTCGGTCCTGGACCGGACGGAACGCGAGCGGGACCCGCACAAGCGGCTCCTCGCCTGGCACCGCCAGCTCATCGCGCTGCGCCGCACCCTGCCCGACCTGACGGACCCGGACCTGGCGGGCGTGAAGGTGGCCTTCGACGAGGAGGCCCGCTGGCTCGTCTTCCGGCGCGGGGTCCTGCGGGTGGCCGTGAACCTGGGCAAGGAGCCGGCGGTGATCCCGCTCGGCTCCAACGGCCGCGACCGGGTCCTGGCCGCCTGGGACGCGGTCGAGGGCCCGGCGTCGGACGGCTTCCTCCGCCTCCCCGGCGAGTCGGCGATCGTCCTCACGGACGGCTGACACCGCCGGGCGTCGACCGGTGGATACGCTCTCCCGATGACCTCCATCTACCGCAGCGAGGCCGGCCGGGAGCAGATACGGGGCTGGTGCTTCGACCGGCTCGACGCGTGGCCTGTGCCGCACGAGCGGGACGTCTTCGGCGCGGCGGGCGCGGCGACGCACGCGGTGACGGCGGGCTCCCCCGGGCCGGCGGGGACGACGGTCGTCCTCGTTCCCGGCACCAACTTCAACGCCGCCGCTTCCCTGCCGCTGGCCGACGCGCTGCTCGCGGCCGGCCACCGGGTCGTCCTGCTCGACGTGCCCGGCCAGCCGGGGCTGAGCTCCGGCGAACGCGGCCTCGCCGACGGGAAGTTGAGCTGGTACGGGACCTGGCTGGACGAGGCCGTGGCGGAGACCTGCGGCGGGCGGCCCGTCACGGTCCTCGGGCACTCCTTCGGCGCGGCGATCGCCCTGTCCGCCTCCTCCGCGCCCGTCGAGCGGCTGGTCCTGGTCTCCCCCGGCGGCCTGTCCTCGCTGCGTCTTCCGCCCGCGCTGCTCGCCGCCTCGGCCGCCTGGTTCCTGCGGCCCACGCCCGCGCGCAGCGCGCGGCTGCTGCGGGCGATGCTCGCGCCCGGGCACGAGCCCCGGGCGGAGCTGGTGGAGTGGATGACGCTCGTCGCCCGGCACGCCCGGTCCAGCGGGGCGCCCGGGCTCGCCGAGCGGCGCGCCCGGAAGGCGCCGACGGCGGCCGTGACCGGGGAGCACGATGTGTTCCTGCCGCCGGAGCGGTTGCGGCCGGCGGTCCGCGCCCGCCTGGGCGGCGCGGAGCTCGGAGTCGTACCGGACGCGGGGCACCTGGTGGTGGAGGAGTTCCCGGAGCGGATCGCCGCCCTGGTCTCCCCCACCGCGTAGGCACGGCCTACTCGACGACGGCCATCTCGTGCGGGGTGTTGTTGAAGCGGCGGCCCCCGCCGTCCTCGGTCGCGGTGACGATGTCCTCGATGCGGACGCCGAAGCGGCCCGGGAGGTAGACGCCGGGTTCGATGGAGAAGCACATGCCGGGGACGATCGGGAGCTCCTCGCCCTCGATCATGTACGGCGGTTCGTGCGTGGTGACGCCGATGCCGTGGCCGGTGCGGTGGATGAAGTACTCGCCGTACCCGGCGTCCGTGATGACCTTGCGGGCCGCCCGGTCGACCTCCTGACAGGCGACGCCGGGGCGTACCGCCTCGAAGCCGGCCTGCTGGGCCTCGCGGACGAGGTCGTGGACGCGGCGCTCCTCGTCGGTGGGCTCGCCGACGTGGACGGTGCGGGTGGTGTCGGAGCCGTAGCCGTGCTTGAGGCCGCCGAAGTCGAGGACGACCATGTCGCCGCGCTCGATGACCCGGTCGCCGGCCTCGTGGTGCGGGTTGGCTCCGTTGGGTCCTGAGCCGACGACGGTGAAGTCGACCTGGGAGTGGCCGAACTCCATGAGGAGCCGGGCGAGGTCGGCGGCGACGTCGGTCTCCTTGCGGCCGGCGAAGCGGACCTTGAGGATCTCGCCGTACGCCTGGTCGGCGGCGGCTCCGGCGGCCGCGATCCGGGCGAGCTCGTGGGCGTCCTTGACGCCCCGGAGCATCGGCAGGGCCTCGGTGAGGGAGACGTACGAGGTGCCGGGCAGCGCCTGCTGGAGGCCGAGGAGGTGCATGGCCCAGGCGTTGTCGCTGACGCCGAAGCGGCCGTCGCCGTCGAGGAGCGGGGCGGTGACCGCGTAGGGGTCCTTGCCGTCGGTCCAGTCGCGCAGGGTGAGCGCGGCGGCCCCGGTGGCCTTCTCGGCGTCGGGGGCCTCCAGGGTCGGGACGACGAGCACCGGTTCCCGGCCGGCGGCGAGGACGAGGACGGTGAGCCGCTCGGTGATCGCGGTCGGCTGGTAGCCGGTGAGGTAGACCAGGTCGGGGCCGGGGGCGACGAGCACGCCCGCGAGTCCGGCGGCGGCGGCGGACTCGGCGGCACGGGCCATCCGGGCCCGGTAGTCGTCCGCGGTGAAGGGCACGACCTGTTCGGGGGCGTCCGTGCTCGACATGGTGGCTTCTCCTCGATTTCTCGACGGCCTCGTCCGGTACGACGTACAGCATCCTGCCGGGCGGGGGCGCGGGGCGCGACCGGATACCGGACGGGCGTGACCGGATCAGCGGCGGTCGGGGCCCTGGGCGATGAGCCGTTCCAGGAGCTCGTGGAAGTCGTCGCCGACGACGATCCGCAGGTCGCCCCGCTCCTCGTCGTGCTCGCTGAGCTGCGTGAGGGTGCCGTCGCGCCACCAGAAGACGTACGGGCTGATGGCGCCCGGCACGTCCTCGTACCCGGCGGCGGCGAAGGAGGCCATCGCGCCGAGGGCCGGGATGATCGAGGTGTCGCGGATGGGGTGGAAGGCGAGCTGGTGCCGGAAGGGCAGGGCGACGAGGGCGCCGTGCTCGCCGAGCGGGAGGCCGGTGACGCGCTGGACGACGCCGTCGAGGTCGAGGACGCGGCTGGCGGTGTAGAAGGAGTCGCCGAGGATGATCTCGAAGCACATGCCGTCGGCGTCGCGGACCGTCTCGTGCTCCTCGACGGGCAGCCCGCGCAGATTGCGCAGGGCCCGGTCGCGGAGCTGCGCGTGGTCCCCGAGCCGTTCGAGTGCCTCGTCGGTGAGCATCATGACGCTCTCCGGCAGGTCGAGGGCGAGGATCTCGTAGAGCCCGGGGGCGACCGTCCTGGCGTAGCCGAAGGCGCCGGCGTCGATGCCGTCGCCGCTGACGACCCGGGGGTAGAGCTGGGCGCGGATCTGCTCGGGCCGCAGGGTGTCGAGCGCGGAGGGTCCCTCCATGGCGCGGACGACGAGACCGATGTGACGGTGGATCGTGCCGGGCCAGACGCGGGGGCCGCGGCGGTCCTGGTGGCAGACGGCGGCGAGGTTGCCGAGGCCGTAGCGGCGGCCCTTGTCGTCGACGACGTGGTCGGCGTAGACGGTGACCTCCAGGCCGAGTTCGGCGAAGGTCTCACGGACCCGGCCGCGGAAGAGCGCGGCCTCCCGCTCGGAGAAGTACGCGAACTCGGGGTCCCTCGGTGCGTCGTCGCCGTCCCGCCGGGGTCCTCGTCGCAGCCACCTCACACCCGTCCGCCTTCCGTCGCCGTTGCGCACAGGGTAGCGACTGCGGATGTCAGCCCTTGAGCCGTCGGGCGAACTCGGCCACCGGGCCGGACGGTTCGCGGCCCGTACCCGCCGGGAGGAGGAGTTCGGTGCGGTGGACGAGGCGGGGCGCGACCAGGGGGACGGCGGCCGCGCCCGGGACGCTCCGCGCCGCGGGCAGCGGAAGCAGGGCCAGACCGCGCCCGGCGGCGGCGAGGGCCCCGAGGGTGCGGGTGTCGGTGCCCTCGTAGCGCAGGGCGTCGCGGAAGCCGCGCCCGGCAGGCCCGCCGTGGACGGCCCGCAGCCGGTCCAGGGAGATCCCGGCGTCGGGCGCGTCCAGCCAGCGGGCGTCGACGAGGTCGTCGAGGCGAAGCCCGGGGCGGCCGGCGAGCGGGTGGTGGGCGGGCAGGACGACGGCGAGGGGCTCCTCGGCGACGCGGGTCGCGGCGAGCGGGGCGACGTCCGTGAGCCGCAGCGGGTCGCTGGGCGCGGCGATCCCGTCGACGAGCCCGGCGTCGGCCTCGCCGGTGGCGACGGCGACGGGCACCCGCTCGCGGGGCAGGGCGCGCAGGGTGACGCCGGTGGCGGGCAGGGCAGCCAGGGTACGGGCGGTGAGGGCGAGCGGGGAGGCGGCGACGTCCAGAGTCGCGCGGGGCGCGGCGGAGAACCGGTCGAGGTCGGCGCGGGCCGCGTCGAGGCGGAGCAGCAGCGCCCCGGCGTGTTCGAGGAGCCGCTCCCCGGCCGGGGTGGGGGCGACGGGCCGCCGGGTGAGCAGGGCCAGTCCGAGGTCGCTCTCCAGGGCGGCGATGTGCTGGGAGACGGCGGACTGGGTGTAGCCGAGGTCGCGCGCGGCCTCGGAGAAGGAGGCGAGCCGGGCGACGGTGACGTACGTGCGGAGGAGGTGCGGGTCCACCCGTTCAGGACCCGAAGGGGGTCTTCAGGAGGTCCTTGGCGTAGTACGCGAGGGAGCGGTTGTAGCGGGGCAGCAGGGGTGCGAGGGCGCCGAGGGCGAGGGAGGCGGCCTCGCGGTCGCGGCCGGTGTCGGCGAGGGCGAGGGCGAGGAAGGCGTCGACGGCGGCGGAGAGGGCCTGCTCGTCGGCGTCGAGCCGCTCGGCGGGGATGTCGCGCTCGGCGGTGAGGAGTTCGACGCTGCGGTCGGGGCGGCCGAGGTTGCGCAGGCTGCTGGCGAGCTGGATGACGGCCCGGCGGCGGCGCAGCCCGGTGAGGCCGAGCCCCAGGGCCCGCTGGTAGTGGACGACGGCCTCTTCCGGCATGCCGGTGGAGTCGTGGGCGGCGCCCTGCTCGAAGACGGCGGCCGCGTCGTCGGAGGGCCGCTCGGCGGCGAGGGCGGCGACGCGGGCGCGGAAGTCGGCGGGTTCGAGGTCGTCGAGACGCTCCCAGAGGGCGGTGACGCGGGACTCCCAGTCGTGATCGTTCGTCATACGGCCACCCTAGCGGGGTGAGGATAAGCGTCCGCGATGGCAGGAGCAGCAATCATCGTTGGACGTGAACGGGACCGCCCGACGAGCATGACTGCCATGAACACACCCCCGCACACGCCCCGGATCGCCCTGGTCGGCGACCGCTCCCCGCACGTCGGCGCGCACGTCCGCATCCCCGTCCTCCTCGACGCCCTCGCGCAGCGGGACGGGCTCGTCCTCGACGCGTACTGGATCCCGACGGCCGAAGCGCAGTCCCTGGGCTCGGTGAAGGGCTTCGACGCGGTGTGGCTGCTCCCGGGGAGCCCGTACGCGAGCGAGGCGGGGGCGCTGGCCGCGATCCGCACGGCCCGCGAGGAAGGCATCCCGTTCCTCGGCACCTGCGCCGGCTTCCATCACGCCCTGATCGAGTACGCGCGGGACGTCTGCGGCCTGGAGCGGGCGGCGCACGCCGAGTACGACCCGTCGGCGGACCCGGACGACCTGCTGATCGCGCCGCTCGCCTGCTCGCTCGTGGGCCACGAGGGGGTCGTACGGGTCACCCCCGGGTCGCTCGCCGAGAAGGCGCTCGGCGCGGAGCGGACGACGGAGCGGTACCAGTGCAACTACGGCTTCGACAGCCGTCACCTGGACACCCTGCGGGCCAAGGGCCTCCGCTTCACGGGCGCGGACGAGGAGGGTCGCATCCGCGTCGTCGAACTCCCCTCGCACCCCTTCTTCCTGGCGACCCTGTTCCAGCCGGAACTGGCGGGCGACGGCACCCGTCCGCACCCGTTGATCCGGGCGCTGGCGATGGCGGCGACGGAGCACGCGGGCGGGGGGCGCCGGGCGGCGTAGCGATGGGGCGTGCCGGGCGGGGGGCACTAGGCCCTGGTCGTGGCGGGGGCGTGCCAGGAACCGATCGGCTGGCAGCGCCCCTCCGCGGGCCCGCTCAGAGCGGAGGCAGCTGTCGGCCCACCAGTGCGCGCAGCCGCTCCGCCTCCTCCGGGGAGGTCAGCCCGCGCAGCGGCAGCACCTCCACGAGCAGGATGTTCGGGTCGCGGCTGAGGAGCACCAGGTGGTCGCGGGTCTCGCGGTGGCCGCGGAAGACCGACCAGCGCTGGAGGAGCGACACGTGCGCGGTCTCGACCGTGATCCCGGTCCCGCTCACGGTCGCGCGGTACTCGCCCTGCCAGGAGACCGTGCGCAGCACGTGGTGGGCCTGGAGGCGGGGCATCGACCAGATCAGGACGGCGCAGAAGACGGCGAGCACGAACGACACCGCGGAGGGCTGCCGCGAGGCGAGGGTCAGCAGGGCACCGGCCCCGAAGAGGGCGGTGAACCCCCACCGGACCAGGTGGAGACGGCGGAGGCGCTCGCGCACGAGGACGCCGGTGAGTATGTCGGCCCGGGTGGGCCGGTAGGCGAGCTCGACCTTGTCCGTGTCCGTGTCCATGTCCATGGGCTGGGATCGTAGTGCCGGGCTAACTCATCCTCACGACCACGTGGGCGCGGCCCCGGCCGCGGGCCACCAGGCGGGCGTTGGCCTCGTCGGAGTCGTGGACCCAGCGCTCGGCGTGGGCCCGGTCCTTGCCGAACCGGACGTGCCGCTCGACGAGCCGGGGGACGCGGCGGCGGGCGTCCAGGTCCAGGTACCAGGCCTCGTCGAGAAGGGGCAGGACGCCGGCCCAGGCGCCCTCGTCGTGCAGGAGGTAGTTGCCCTCGGTGACGACGAGCGGGATCTCGGGCGCGACGGGTATCGCCCCGGCGACGGGCTCCTCCAGGGAGCGGTCGAAGGCCGGGGCGTACACGGTGGTGCCGGGGACGGGGGTACGGAGCCGGGCGAGGAGCGCGGTGTACCCGGCGGCGTCGAAGGTGTCCGGCGCGCCCTTGCGACCGGCCCGCCCGAGCCGCTCGAGCTCGGCCTGTGCCAGATGGAACCCGTCCATCGGTACGAGCGCGGCGAGCCCGTCGAGCCGGGCGACGAGCCGCGCGGCGAGCGTGGACTTCCCGGCCCCGGGCGCCCCGGCGATCCCGAGGACCCGGCGCTGCCCCGGCACGGCGAGCGCCCGCGCCCGTACGGCGAGCCGGTCGAACTCCTGTGCGTCCATGCGGCGCATTCTCGCACCGCCGCCGCTCCTGGGGCCGGTCGTCACCTTCCCGTCTGCCCCGCGACGCCGGGTCCTGGGCTCAGCCCACCGGGACCGGGTGTGTCAGGTGGGGAGTCGCGCGGTGCAGGCCCCGGCGGTCGTACAGGCGCGTGAGGGCGAGGCCGAGGGCGAGCGACACGGCGAAGCCGATGCCGACCATGGTCCAGGCGCGGCCGAGTCCGGCGTCGGTCCGGGCCCCGAAGTAGAGGATGGACCGGACGCCGTCGACGACCTGACGGAACGGTTCGAACCCGGCGAGGAAGCGGTAGAAGTCCGGGAGTGCCTGGATCGGGATGGTGGCGCCGGCGGACGGGATGGCGAGACCGATCAGGACCAGCATGGAGACGAGCGGGCCCGGGGTGCCGAAGACGGCGAGGAGGGCGAGCGCGGTGATGCCCATGGCGGCCGTGGCGCAGGTGCCGAAGAGCCAGAGCAGGGGCAGGTGGGAGGCGTCGATGCCGATGACGCCGACGGCCGCGGTCATGGCGAGCGCGGAGGTCAGCATCGACAGGGCGACCATGAGTGCCGAGCAGACCAGGAAGTGGTGCACCCGGGTGGCGTGCTGGACGGGCTTGACGACGCGGAACGGACCCTTGTCGCTGGCGATGTACCCGAGTGCGGTGTCGACCTGGGTGTGGATGACGTTGGCGCCGAGCATGCCGCCGAGGACGAGGATGAGCGCGTAGAAGAAGGCGCTCAGGCCGAGCCCGCTGTGCTGCCCGAGGGGGTGGCCCTCCTGGACGGAGAGGTGCACCGGGTCGGCGATCATCAGCTGCGCGGCGGCGCCCGGTGCGGGTGCGGCGTGCGCGGTGGCGGTGTGGCCCGTGGAGCCCGGTGCGGGCCTGTGTGCGGCCGCCGCCCGGCCCAGTTGCTTGCCGACCTCCGCGGAGGTGGTCTCGACGACCTTGCGGTTGATCTCGGTGGCCATGGAGGAGCCGAAGCTTCCGGCGGCGGGGTTGGTCAGGACCGTCATGGTCGGCGGATGCGGCGTGCGCTGCGCGGGCCCGGCGAGTGCGGCCACGGAGGCGGAGAAGTCGTCGGGGATGACGAGGGCGCCGAACACCTTGCCGCGGGCGAGCAGGTCGTCGGCGGTGCGGCGGTCGACCTGCTTCCAGTCGACCTTCTCCTTGAGGTCGGCCGATCCGGTGATCTTCGTGGTGATCTGTGCGCCGAGGTCGATCCGCTTCCCGGCCACCTGGGTGCCCCGGTCCGTGTTGACCAGGGCGATCGGCAGGTCCTTCGTCGAGCCGACCGGGTCGTTGTTGGCGCCCAGGTAGAGCAGGGACAGGACGAACGACAGCAGGCCGAGGATCACCGCCGACGGCAGCCACACGCCACGCCGGCGCAGCAGTCCGCGTGCGCTCACGCGCAGCAGGTGGGTGGGTTCGGACATGCAGGGCTCCCGCTTCGGTGGGGTGTCGTCGCTGGTCGGCGACACCTAAGAAACCTTCACTTTCTAACTAGAGAGTGGCACTATCTAGTGGACGTGTCCATTCGAGCCCCTGGGAGACTGCTCACACACGGATCACCCCCGGACCACGCCCGGGCCACCCGGGAACAGCCTTCGAGCGAGAGTGCCCATGAAGATCTCTGACCTGAGCCGTCTGTCCGGAACGCCGGTCGGAACGATCAAGTACTACCTGCGGGAAGGCCTGCTGCCGCCCGGCCGCCCGCTCGGGGCCACGCTCACCCTGTACGGCGACGAGCACGTCCAGCGCCTCCGCCTGATCCGCGCCCTGACCGCCCGCGGCGGCCTGTCCATCGCCGCCACCCGTGACGTGCTCTCGGCGATCGACGAGCCCCTCGACCCGCTCGCCACCCTCGGCGTCGTGCACTACGCGCTCCCGACACCCGTCGACGCCGCCGAGACCGACGCGGTGGACGAGCAGGCGCCCCGGGTCGACGAGCTCGTCCGCGCGATGGGCTGGGACGTCTCCCCGGACTCCCCGCACCGCCGCGCACTCGCCGCGAGCCTGATGGACCTCAGCCGCCTCGGCGTCGAGTACGGCACGGAGGACCTGCTGCCGTACGCCGAACTGGCCGCGGCCGCCGCGAAGCTCGACGTCGACCGGGTCGAGGAGCTCGACGACGCCGAGGACCGGCTCAGGCTCGCCGAGCACGCCGCCATCGTCGTCCTCCTCCTGGAACCGGTCCTGGCCCTGCTGCGTCGCATGGCGCAGGAGAACGAGACCCGGCGCCGGGCCGCGTGGGCGCGCACGCCCGGAGAAGCCGCCGCCCCGACCCCGCCGACCGACTCCCCCTGAGGAGCGGACGGGACCGATCCTCGGGTGGACCACCAGGGGGGACCCTCGCCCACCCCTCCCCCGGACCCTCGTTCGCACCCCCCGTCCGACAAGGGTCAACCCGCACGACCACGCGGGTTAACACGGATAGGTTCCGCCCCTTCCGCGTATTACGTTGAGGAAATGCCGTCCATCGCACTCGTCACCCTCGTCGTCCGTGACTACGACGAGGCCATCGCCTTCTACACCGACGCCCTCGGCTTCGACCTCGTCGAGGACACCGACCGCGGCGACGGAAGCCGCTGGGTCGTCGTCCGCCCGCGCGGCGCGGCCGGCGTCGGCGGCCTCGGCAACACCGGGCTGCTCCTGGCCAGGGCCAAGAACGAGGAGCAGGAGGCCTCGGTCGGCCACCAGACCGGCGGCCGGGTCGGCTTCTTCCTCCACACCGAGGACTTCGCCGCCGACCACGAGCGCATGACCGCGGCCGGCGTGAAGTTCCTGGAGGAGCCGCGCCACGAGCCGTACGGCTCCGTCGCCGTCTTCGAGGACCTCTACGGCAACCGCTGGGACCTCCTGCAGCCGGCAGCCTGAAAAACCGGTGTCGCCCGCGCGGCGGCGCTCCCTACACTCGCGGCACGGCGCACCGACCGGTGTGCCGTGCCGCGAGTGTCTACCGAGGAGAGCCGACCGTGCGTACGCGCCGCTTCGACGTGATCCTCGCCTCTCGCCCCGGCCGGTGGCGGCTGCGCGCCCGCCATCGCCGACCCGTGACATGACCACGATCCCTTAGGGATCCGTCCGGGAACCGCGCTGCCCCGTTCTTCACGCAGCAGCGAAAGGCACCACCATGCGCATCCGCAATCTCGGCATCCTCGCCCACGTCGACGCGGGCAAGACCACCGTCACCGAGCGCTTCCTCTACCTCACCGGCGCCACCCACAAGCGCGGCGAGGTCCACGACGGCACGACCGTCACCGACTTCGACCCGCAGGAGCGGGACCGGGGCATCACGATCTTCGCCGCGGCCGTCAGCTGCGACTGGGCGGGTCATCGCGTCAACCTGATCGACACCCCCGGTCACGTCGACTTCTCCGACGAGGTCGAGCGTTCGCTGCGCGTCCTCGACGGCGCCGTCGCCGTCTTCGACGCCGTCGCGGGCGTCGAGCCGCAGAGCGAGACCGTGTGGCGCCAGGCCGACCGCCACGGCGTCCCGAGGATCGCGTTCGTCAACAAGCTGGACCGCGCGGGCGCGGAGCTCGACAGCGCCGTCGAGTCGATCCGTACGCGCCTGGGCACCGTCCCGCTCCCCGTCCAGCTCCCCATCGGGCGCGAGGACGGCTTCACCGGAGTCGTGGACCTGGTCAGGATGCGGGCGTACGTGTGGGCCGACGGCGCCGACACGTTCGCCGACCTGCCGGTTCCCGACGAACTCCGGGACGAGGCCCGTCGCCGCAGGCGAGGCCTGGAGGAGACGGTGGCGGAGCTGCATCCGGGGGCCCTGGAGGAGTTCTGCGCGGATTCGGCGCTCTCCGCCGGGACGCTGACGGGCGCGCTCCGGGACCTCACCCTCACCGGCGAGGCCGTGGTCGTGCTGTGCGGCTCCGCGTACCGCAACCGTGGCATCGAGCCCCTGCTCGACGCCGTCGTCGCGTACCTCCCGGCCCCGTCGGACATGCCACCCGTACGCGGCGAGGTCCCGGCGGACCCGGAGGCGCCGTTCACCGCGCTCGCCTTCAAGGTGAACGCCACCGCCACCGGCCGCATGACCTACCTCCGCGTCTACGCGGGCACGCTCAGGAAGGGAGACACCGTGCTCGACGCCACCACCACCCGCACCGAGCGCATCGCCCGCATCCTGCGCGTCCAGGCCGACCGGGCGACCGAGGTGGACGAGGCGCGCGCCGGTGACATCGTCGCCGTCGTCGGGCCCAAGTCCGCCCGCGCCGGGGCGACGCTCTGCGCGCCGGACGCGCCGGTCGTCCTCGAACCGCCCACGACCGCCGACCCGGTCGTCTCGGTCGCCGTGGAGGCCCGCCGCAGCACGGACACGGGCCGGCTCGCGACGGCCCTCGCCCGGATGACGGAGGAGGACCCGTCGCTCGTCGTGCGGTCCGACCCGGAGACGGGCCAGACCGTCCTGTCCGGTCTCGGCGAGCTGCACCTGGAGGTCGCGGTGGAGAAGCTGCGGCGCGACCGGGGCCTTGAGGTCACGGTCGGCCGTCCGCAGGTCGCGTACCGGGAGACGGTGACGAAGGGCGTGACGGACCTGCTCCACCGCCACGTCAAACAGGACGGCGGGGCGGGCCAGTTCGCCCACGTCGTCATCACCGTCGAACCGACGGACAGCGAGCAGGAGGAGTTCGAGTTCCGTTCGACCGTCACGGGCGGCCGCGTCCCGCAGGAGTACATCCGCGCGGTCGAGGCCGGCTGCCGGGACGCCCTCGTCGAGGGCCCCCTCGGCGGCCACCCGGTGACGGGCGTCCGGGTCACGCTCACGGACGGCGCCACGCATCCCAAGGACTCCTCGGAGATGGCGTTCCGCACGGCGGGCCGCTTCGCCCTGCGCGAGGCGCTCCGCGCGAGCGTCATGACCCTGCTCGAACCGGTGGCCGAGGTGACGGTCACCGTGCCCGCCGAGTCGGTCGGCTCGGTCCTCGGCGACCTCGCGGCCCGCCGCGGCCGGGTCACGGACCAGACGACCCGCTCCGGTACGTCGGTGGTCTCGGCGACGGTCCCGCTGGCCGAACTCTTCGGCTACGCGTCCCGCCTCCGCGGCCGTACCCAGGGCCGGGGCACGTTCACGACCCGCCCGGCCGGGTACGAGGCGGCTCGGGTCTGAGGCCACGTTCGGCCCGCACCGACGGTGCGGGCCGAACACGCGGCGCCGGCCCCGGCCGTGACCGCCACAAGAAACAGGTCAGCACGATCCGCCGCAACACCGTCCGGCGGAACAAGCACACCGCCGATATTCGCTTGCGCACCCTCGTCGCACGGGTCAACGTCACCTGACACCTGACGAAAGCAGAAGAAGATGACCCGGCAGACCCACCCCGTCGACCACGAACTCATCGAGGCCGCGGCAGACGTCGCTCGCACACGCTGCCAGGGCGACAACCACACCATGGCCGCCGCAGCCCGCACCGAGGACGGCCGGATCGTCACCGCCGTGAACGCCTACCACTTCACCGGAGGCCCCTGCGCCGAGCTGGTCCTCATCGGCACCGCAGCCGCCCAGGGCGCCTACGACCTCAAGACGATCGTCGCAGTGGGCGACCGCGACCGAGGGGTGGTTCCCCCGTGCGGCCGGTGCCGTCAGGTCCTCCTCGACTACTTCCCGACCCTCAAGGTCATCGTCGGCGAAGGCGACCGCATCCGAGCCGTCCTCATCACCGACCTGCTGCCCGAGAGCTACGTCTGGGCGGACCACCAGCTCGACTCCGACTGAACCGCTCGGTCGAGCCGGCTCCGCCGGCCGCCCACCAGCGGCGCGAACAACTCCGCCGCTCCCAGCCCACCGCGGCCCTGGTTCTACGGCGCCAGGGTCCGCAGGACGCAGAACTCGTTGCCCTCGGGGTCGGCCATGACCACCCAGCTCCGGCCCTCTCCCTGACCCACATCCGCCTTGGTGGCGCCGAGGCCGAGCAGTCTGGTCACCTCGTCCTCGGTGCTGGCGTCGATCGGGCTGACGTCGATGTGCAGCCGGTTCTTCACGATCTTGCCCTCGGGCACCTGCATGAAGCACAGGGTGGCCGGCATCTGGCGAGCCCGGACCTCCTCGACCGTCGGCACCCAGGAGCCGATCTCGACCTGACCCTCACTCCGGTCGATCACCTTGAAGTCCAGGACCTCGCACCAGAAGGCCGCGAGCATCTCCGGGTTGTGGCAGTCAACGGCCAACTCGGTGAACCTACTTGTCATGACTCTCCCAGCCAGCGCGGAAAGGGCCCAGCGTACCGACCGCTCCGGGTCCGGGCAGGTCGAGCTCGGCCCGTACGGTCTTCCCGACCGGCACGCGGTCGAGCACCGCCCACCGCGAGGCCAGCGCCTCGACGAGCAGCAGGCCCCGCCCACCCTCGTCGAGCGGCCCCGGCGCCACGGCGGTCGGCCGCCGCTCGCCCCGTGTGTCGGAGACGTCGACCCGGAGCCGCAACCCGGGCGTGTACGAGAGCGTCAGCTCGAAGTCCCGACCGGGCACCCGGCCGTGGGTGACGGCGTTGGCGGCGAGCTCGGCGACGAGGAGCCCGACGACGTCGGATGTCTCGGAGCCGTACGGGAGCTGCCAGCGGTCCAGCTGATGGAGAACGAGCCGCCGGGCGAGGCGAGCGCCGCGCGGGGTCGAGCTGAAGCGCTGGGTGAACACACGTACGGTGACGGTGGGTTCGCGGGTCACGGGGGAGGTCATGGGGCCAATGTGGCGGCGGCCGGGACGAGTTACCAGCTCAGCAACTCGTACGCTGCGCAGCGTACGAGTTCACACTCTGGACCGTACCGGTAACTATCTGTGAGCCTTGATGCGTTCAGCGCGAGCACACGGGTACGGGAGGTGGCGGGGTGACGGACGAGGTCCCGAAGGGAAACGAACCGGAGACGTCGGAGAGCCTGAAGGCATTCGGGGAAGTGGTCAAGGTCTTCCGCAGACGCGCGGGCCTGACGCAGGAACAGTTCGCCCCGATGGTCGGCTACTCGGTCCCGATGATCGCCTCGATCGAACAGGGCCGACGCCTGCCGTCCAAGGAGTTCGTGGACCGCGCGGAGGAGGTGCTGGACGCGTTCGGGGTGATCCGGGCGGCGGCGAAGCACCTCACGCGGAGGGAGGGCTTGGCGAAGTGGTTCGAGAAGTGGGCGGGCCTGGAGCCGCTGGCGGTGACGTTCTACATCTTCGAGAACCGATTCGTCCCCGGCCTGATCCAGACGCCCGGGTACGCCCGGACGCTCTTCGAGAAGCAGCTCCCGGCGTTGAACGACGACCAGATCGAATCGAAGATGGCCGCCCGCGTGGAGCGGATGCAACTGGTCACCGACCATCCGCGGACGATCTACAGCTTCATCATCGAGGAACACGTGCTTCGCCGCCAGGTGACCGAACCGGAGCTCATGCGGGAGCAGATCGACCACCTCCTCACCCTCGGCGAGCGACGCAACATCGACCTCCAGGTCATGCCGCAGTCGCGCGGGCATCACGCCGGCCTCGGCGGCCCCTTGCAACTCCTGGAAACCGAGGAAAATGCCTGGTACGCCTACTGCGAGGGCCAAGGGACCGGTCAACTGCTCTCCGACACCAAAGTGGTCAGCATCCTCCAGCAGCGATATGCCAGGATGCGAGCACAGGCTCTGTCTGTAGAAGCATCCGTGGGCCTGTTGCGGGAGATCCGAGGAGCACTATGAGCACGACAGATCTGGCCTGGTTCAAGAGCAGCTACAGCAGCAGCGGCGATGGCGACTGCGTCGAGGTCGCCACCTGCCCCTCCACCGTCCACGTCCGCGACTCCAAGAACCCCACCGGCCCCCGGCTCGCCCTGGCCCCCGCCGCCTGGACGGAGTTCCTCGCCCGGCTCGGATGAGGAAGCATCACCTCCACGTCCGTGGTTCGTAACGAGACACGGGCCACCGGAATACGGCGGCCGCACCGGTGCATCATCAGCTCGACGGCACCACATTCGAGCCATGCGAAGTACACGGGGGACCACCATGCGCGCTGCCCGCAAGAGCTGGAAGACGTCCGCCATGGGAGCCGCGGCCGTCGCCGCGCTCCTCTCGGCCACGGCGTGCGGGCCGGACGGCGGTACGGAGGACGGGGCCGCGAGCCAGGCCCCGTCCAGTACCGCGACCGCGACCGACACCACCTCGCCCGCCCCCACCACCCCCAGCCCGAGCACCGAGGCCCCGCAGCCCACCGCCACCGACTCCGCGAAGCCCAGCAGCGGCAGCGGCAGCGGTGACGGCAAGGAGAAGGCCCCGGCCTGTGGCGACCAGGACGTCTCCATCGGCACGTCGTACTGGGCGCACGACTCGGGTCAGCACCTCCTGATCACGGCGACGAACGTCACCGACAAACCCTGCACGCTCTACCACTACCCCTTCATCACCTTCGGCCAGGACGTCGACAGCCCGCTCCAGCCGATGGAGTCCCCGGCGAAGGCCGTCGCCACGATCGGGCCGAAGGAGAAGGCGTACGCGGGCGTGAAGCTGTTCCTGGGCGGCGAGAAGACGACGACGTACGAGTCGTTCGGCATCGCGTACCGGGACCCGAACAGCACCGACGACGGGTCGCCGATCGACGTCGCGCTGTCCGACGACGTCCAGTTCGTCACGGTCGGCCAGAACCCCTCGGTCACGTTCTGGAACCTCTCCCGCAGCGAGGTCGAGAAGTTCGTGTTCAAGGCCCGGTGACGCCGCGCGGTGCTGTCGCTCTGTCAGGGCCTTTCGGGCTTGCGGGCCAGGAGGCAGGCATGGGGTCTGTTCGCCCGTCCGCCTGGCTCCTGCTCCAGTCGCGCGGTGACGACGAGTCCGGCCCGGCCCAGCAGGCCGGCCACGCGGTCCAGGGGCAGGAGGTACGACTCGTAGGACACCGCACGGCCGTAGCCGCTGGTCGGCTGCAGCCGTTCGTCGCCGACGTAGTCTCCCCAGAGCAGGAAGCCGCCGGGCGCGAGCGCGCGGTGGAACTCGGCGAACACCGCCGGCAGCCACTGCGGGGGCGTGTGGTGGGTGGAGTACCAGGCCAGGATGCCGCCGAGTTCGTCGTCCCCCGTCTCCAGGGCGGTCATCGAGCCCTCGGTGAAGCGCAGGTCCGGATAGGCGTCGCGGGCCAGCTCGATCATCTTCGGTGACAGATCGACGCCGAAGGCGGGCACCCCCAGCGCGGCAAGGTGCGCCGTGATGCGGCCGGGTCCGCACCCCAGGTCCGCGACCGGCCCCGGACCGGCCGTCCGCACGAGTTCGGCGAACCCCGCCAGCATCGCGCGGGACATCGGGTCCATCTCGGCCGGAGGCGGGACGCGTGCGACGTAGTCGGCGGCGACCGTGTCGTACGACTCCCGCACAGCGGTCAGAAAGGAGGGCATGGCCATGCGGGCAACCCTAGTACGGCAACGCTGCCTTTCCTGATGCCTCCCGCTACGGTCTCCGAGGGCTTGCCCCGGCAAGCCGAGAGGGCGGCCACCTCCGGTGGGGGTGGCCGCCGTGCCCCTAGGGCTGGGTGACGACCATGCTGGGAACACGCCCGCCGAGCCCGGAGATCGCCCCGGAGGTGCCGACCCCCGCGGTGTTGTCGGCGTAGATCCAGAAGCCCACGTTGAACGTGTACTCGTGGCCGGCACGCATCGGGAACTGGGTCCTCATCGACGTGTCTGTCACGGGATTGGTCTGAACGAAGTCAGCCCATTCGTTGACGCTGACGCGCTTGCGCCACAGCTTGTGGGAATTGATGGCCTTGAGCTTGCCGTCCTCGAGGATCGTGCACTCCGTACCGCCTTCGACGGTGGCGTTGCTGCCGACACCGAAGGCTCCCACGACCCAGAAGAATCCCAGCACTCTCAGCGAGTCTCCGGAGAGCAGCCCGTTGACGGTCGGCCGGAAGAGTAGGCCGAACCCTGCGTGCGCTTCGACGAACTTGCCGCCGGCGCCCGGAATCCAGGGGCCGCACCGGCCTTGCAGCGATGCCTGCCCCACGGGGCGGTTGGTGGAGGAGGTGTAGGGGGCACTTCCGCCGGTGTTGTGCCATCGCCATTCGAAGTGATAGGGCGGACTGAAGACTTGCGTCGCACGGACGTCAAGAAGATGCATGTCGGCCGCTTCGACCGCGACCGGGTATTCGGCACCGTTCTCCAGAAGGGTCGGCTCGTCGAACCTCAGCGGCGTGTGGTCGCGCAGGTGCTCGAACTTCCTGCGCGTCGCCTCGTCCGCTTCCACCAGTTGCCGGAGGGGAGCGTTGATGGCGTCGGAGAGCTCCTGATACCCCGCTTCCACGGCGCGTTGCTGCTCCCGCGCTTCGACGCCGGCGGCCGCCATACGTTCGACCGAACGCTGGGCGATCTTGCGCTGCTCCGAGGTGAGATCTTCGCTGAAGTCGATCTCGATGGCCGGCGCCCTCTCCTGTTCGGCGGCCGACAAGAGGCTTGACTCATAAGTGACAGCCATGGAATTCTCCCTGGCTTCGTGACGGTTTCCACTGTGAGACAGCGCAGAGAAGTCGGACACACGCACGCACGACCGGCAGATGGAAACGCGACTCATCGCGCACAGGTTTGCGCGGCGTGGCATGACGCGCGCCGTAATGGCTTCACTGCGAGGGGGGCTCAGTGGCGAGGCTCGACCCTCAGCACACTGGACTCGTTCAACCAGATGGGGGTGATTCGCTAGTTCCAGTGAATCACTCCGGCCCAGCTCCCGCAAGCGAATGTCTGCCCCGGGTCGGGCCCATCAGCCTTTGCGGGATAGGCAGTTGAAGAGGTGACGAGCGTCGGATAACACGGTCGACTCACCGGGCGATCCTACTGGGGCGACAGCCGGTAGGCCGGCATTCCCGTGGAGAGCCAAGGTCGCGGGAGCGGATCAACGGCCCGAGGATCGTGTTTCAGGAAATGCAGTGTGCGGGCCAAGCAGGTGGCGACGCGGTCGGGGCAATCCCAGCACTCGCCGGAGCCGAATATCCAGGCGAGTTGGCCGGGCATGCACCGGTAGCTCCTGGGGGGTGAGATATGCGCAGGGTCGTGGGCTGACCGACGCCGAGAGGGCCGCGCGGGAGCGGAACCGGTTGCAGGCTGTCGTCCGCTTCGAGGCCGGGGAGAAGAAACCGTCTCCGCCCACCACGCCTGCGTCCGGACCACGTTCGAGAACACCGTCCCGACCACCCCGCCGGTCGGCGATGACATATGGCTGACGCCGCCGGCACCGGCTGCCGCGCTGCTCGACGTCTGCGGACGGGAACGCCGACTGGTGACCCGGACCAGGGAACGCCACACCGCCGTGCGACAGCTCCTGGACGACGGCAGCACGCTGGAGGACATCTGCCGGACACTGCAGCTGGACCGGTCCACCGTGCGCCGCTTCGCCCGCGCCACCAGTGTCGACGAACTGCTGGTCAAAGCGACGAACCGATCCACCATCCTGGACGAGTACAAGCCCTACCTCCACCAGCGGTGGAACGAGGGCTGTCACAGCAGTGCCCAACTCCACCAGGAGATCGTGGCCCTGGGTTTCGCCGGAAGCCTCCAGACCGTCCGCCGCTACCTCCGCCCGTTCAAGGCTGCCACCGTTGCGCCACCCGCGCGCCGCCCGGCTCCACGGCCCCGCCGCATCGTCCGCTGGATCATGACCGATCCCGGAAACCTGACCGTCGATGATGCCGCCGACCTCAAGGAGATCCGGACTGGCTGTCGCGAACTCGACGCCGTCACCCACCACGTCCGCGACTTCGCCGCCATGATGCGTGACCTGCGGGGCGATCAACTGCCCGTCTGGATGGAGCGCGTCCTCGCCGATGACCTGCCCGCCCTGCACTCCCTGATTGCCGGACTGAGCCGCGACATCGACGCCGTTATCGCCGGGCTCTCCACCCCCTGGAGCTCCGGCCAGGCCGAAGGGCAGGTCACAAGGACGAAACTCCTCAAAAGACAAGGGTATGGACGAGCCAACCTCGACTTCCTGCGCAAACGCGTACTCCTCACGCCCTGACCCGCAGGGGCCCGGGAAAGTCATGAAGTAGGCCGTGACCTGAGGTGTCATAACCGCCGTTGCGAGAAGCCCGCTCAGGGCGCCTGCCGCGCCAAAGACCAGGACGCCCGGCTCAGCCGCGGTCGTGGAGGGTCACCTGGTAGCCGTCGGGGTCCGCGAACGTGAAAGTGCGGCCGAACGGCCCGTCGACGGGCGCTGCGACGATCGTCGTGCCGGCGGCGGCGAGGGCGTCGTGGATGTCCTGTGCGTCGGGGGCGTGCAGCCACAGCGCCATCCCTTGGCCCGGCTGCGCGATCGCGTCCAGGTTGACGCCCGCGACGACGTCGCGGACGGCGAACGCGATCGGCTTGGTGTCGAACACGACAGCGTGCGGCGGTCCTGCGTCAGAGCGTTTTAGCCCCAGGTACTGCTCGTAGAAGACGGCAGAGCGCTCCAGGTCGCGCACCTGCAGCGAAATGAAGTCGGGTCCGGTAACGGCCACGATTCTTACCTCCTCATGGATATGTCAGTCTTCTGACATGCCTCAACGTATGTCAGACTACTGACATGAGTCAAGGTGAGCCCGGAATCGAGCTGGACACATCGCTGGGGTACATGCTGAAGGCGGCCGCGAGCGCTCTGCACTCCGCCCTGGAGGCCGTGCTGAGGCCGTTGGGCATGACGATCACCCATTACTCCTGCCTGGAGCTGCTTGCCCAGCGACCGGGTCTGTCCAACTCCGAGCTTGCCCGCGGCACCTTCGTCACCCGGCAGTCGATGAACGTGCTCCTGCAGGCCCTCGAACGCCAGGGACTCGTCGTCCGCCCGGCACAGGCACCCGTCGGCAGGGCCCTGCCCACCGAGCTGACCGCCCGCGGGCGCCACCAGCTCAAGGTGGCCAGCGCCGCGGTTCGCCGCGTCGAGCAAGACATGCTGGCCAATCTGGATGCCAGCGAACAAGACCAGATGCGGCGCCTGCTCACGACGTGCATCGCCTCACTGACCGAACCGCCCGCATCGGCGACGTAACCGCTCCGGAATTTACGACTTTGCCGTGCCCCTGCCCTGATCCGACGCCGTCACAAGATCAGCGCCAGAGCCGAATTACGTGACTGTCCGCAGATGGGGACGGTGTCCTCACCCGGGCGTCACGCGGCTATCACTCGTGGAGGAACTCGAACGCCCAGGCAGGGGGCTCGTCGGTGCCGAGCAGCATCAGTTCGAGCTGAGGCGGGTGGATAGACTTCGGCGAAATTCCCACTGCCAGGTCGGTATCGGGAACACGCATGACGAAGGGCTGCGGCACGGTCGGCACGGGAAGTCCCTCGATCTGCCACATACGCGTGGGGAAATCACTCAGCGGCCCCAGGATCAGCCTCTCGCCGGACTGAGGCTCCTTGTAACTCAGGGAAGCACTAGGGATGATCGTGGCTGGGAACTGGATGGCGCAGCCGTCCTCGGTGCACTCCACGCGAAACTCTTGCCCTCTTTCCGGCACAGCCCCCTTAGCCGCAACGGTCACACCTTGCTCGGTTGCTGTGAGGTACCGCGCCTCGGAGTCGGAGCCGAGGCAGATGATGTGATAGACGCCGTTGCGCAAGGTTCCCATGGGCGACTCCTTCGCCTGGTGATCGCCGCGGCCTCCTGCGGCGACAAGTGGGCCGGACCGCAGATCGGCCGGACCACCGGGCAACGCTGCAGAAGCCCTGAAGATGCGCCACAAGACGGCAAACCACCTGAACGCGGGAAAACCCTCGGGACCACGGGAGTGGATCGACTCATCAAGGAGACAGGCCCTAGATCACCAGCGGCGCGAAACGTCGGCTCAAGAAGTTCCAGTACCGCCCTGACGTCGTCGACGACTGATCGCTGCCACCGGCCTGAGCCTGGACGGCTGACCAACCTCGGGGACTGGTCCGGATTACGCATCCCAGTCCGCATAGTCACCGATCGCCACGTCGTCGCAGAAGGTCTCCCAGAAGCCGTCGCCCGCGAGAGCGGTCCCGTCGATGCCGGAGACGAGCTCGCGCACTTCTTCCGCCACCTCCTCGAACCTCTCCTCGTCGCCCTCCGCATAGAACGGGAAGCGCGCGATCACAGCCGCGATGCATCGGCTGAAGGAGTCGAGGTCGCGGTTCACATGATGGGTCGTCGATGACTCGACATGGGGGATCTGCACCACGTGACCACTGGCCACGTCGATGGCGATACGTCCGAACAGGCCACTCGTCGCGATGGCGACCAGCCCCCGCTCCCCGGTCCCCCCGAGGTACACCGGCTCGCTCAATGGCCGGTACTCGTATCCGATCAACCCCCCTGGAATGCCGGTCTCCCTGAGAGCGACAGCGATCTGGGTGGGCACTTCGGGTGGCGCCTCGAGGGCGATCAGGACGAACTCGGGCTTCGGCAACTGCGGCAGGGGCTGGCTCACCCGCAGATCCTCCCAGTGGACTGCCCGACAGAACCTTGATCACACGGTCAGGCGTGGCCGCCCGTCGGAGGCAGCGTCGAGCCGTGCGATCGCGTGCTCGGGCAGTTCCAGGGTGAAGCCCGCCAGGTTCCCGGCCAGTTGGGCCGTGGTGCGTGGGCCGATGACGACCGAGGTGACTCCCCGTCGCTGCCGTACCCAGGCAAGGGCCACGGCGGTGGGTGTGGCGCCGAGACCGGTGGCGATCTCCGTGACCTCGTCGGCGATCCGCAGGTTGCGTTCGGTGAGCAGGTCTTCGGCCCAGGCGCGGGCCAGTGGTGAGGGAGAGGCGAGCAGCCGGCCCATGCGGGAGTGCGTGTCGGGGGTGGTGTCCCGGGAGTAGCGACCGGTCAGGACGCCGCCGCCCAGGGGGCACCAGACGAGGGTTCCGAGGCCGTGCCGTTCGCACGTCGGCAGTATCTCGGTCTCGATGTCCCTGACCAGCAGGGAGTACTGGGGCTGGAGGCTGATGAACGGCGTTCCGCCGACCCGGGCCGCGGCCCACTGGGCCTCCACGATCTGGGCCGCGCTGAAGTTGGAGCAGCCGATGTGGCGGACCTTGCCGGAGCGCACGAAGCCGTCGAGGGTGGCCATGGTCTCCTCGATGGGCGTGTCGGGGTCCCATTGGTGGCACTGATAGAGGTCGACGAAGTCCGTGCCTAGCCGGCGCAGGCTCGCCTCCAGCGCCCTGGTGAGGTGGACACGGGAGAGTCCGCGGTCGTTGGGTCCGGCTCCCTGCGGGAGGAACGCCTTGGTGGCGAGCACGACGGAGTCGCGGCGGCCTCTGACCGCGCGGCCGACGATCCGCTCGGACTCGCCGCCGGTGTAGGCGTCGGCGGTGTCGATGAAGTTGTGGCCGGCGTCCGTGAAGGCGTCGACGATACGGCGCGCCTCCGTCTCGTCGCAGCTGCCGACGCCCGGGCCGCCGGGCGGGCCGAAGTTCATGGTGCCGAGGCAGGCCCGGGAGACCTTCAGGCCGGAGTCGCCGAGTCGTACGTATTCCACATCCACGCGAGGCGCCTTCCTGCTCGTCCGGCGAGCGGGCGGGGTCAGGTCACTAGAATCGGATCACGTGTTCCGGTTAGGACGATACGGAACAGCTGTTCCGGATGTCAACGAGTCAGAAGAGGAGTGGGACGGCCATGAACGCGGAGGACAGGCCGATGCGGGCGGACGCCCGTCGCAACCGGGCGCGCGTCCTGAGGGCGGCCGAGACCGTTCTGGCGCGGGAGGGGATGGGCGCTTCCATGCGGTCGATCGCGCAGGAGGCCGGGGTGGGCCTCGGCACCATCTACCGGCACTTCCCCACACAGGAAGTCCTGTACGAGGCGATCATCGTCGAGCGCGTGCAGGGGCTGATCGACCACGCGGCGACCCTGCGCGAGGCCGCGGACGCGGGCGCCGCGTTCTTCGGCTTCTTCACGGAGATCGTCGCGAACTCCACCCGGCAGCGCGCCATGGCGGACGTGCTCGCGGAGGCCGGCATCGACATCAAGGCAGGCATGTCGGAGACCGGAAAGGCGATGCGGGAGGCCATCGAGGCACTCCTGACGCGAGCCCAGCGGGCTGGCGCCGTGCGCGAGGACCTGCGCATGCCGGAACTCCTCGCCCTGCTGAGCGCGATCTGCATGGCGGCGGAGCGCAGCGAGTGGGACGGCGAACTGCGCACCCGTGCGCTGGCCGTGGTGTTCGACGGATTCCGCCCACAGCGCTGACACCGGGAGCGGCCACCGCTCCGGCGCGGCACGCGGCCGCGCGCCTCGGGAAAGGCGTGTGCCAGGATGCGTGTACCTGCCCGCCACCGACACGAGGAGCGATCCCGATGAGCACCACCCCCGCCGGCTACCTCTCCGGACTGTTCTCGCTCGAAGGGCGCAACGCCCTGGTCACCGGCGGGAGTTCCGGCATCGGCAAGGCCATCGCCGGGGCCCTGGCCCGGGCGGGGGCGAGCGTGGTGATCCTGGCCCGCAAGGAGACCGAGCTCGTCGCGACCGTCGACGAGCTGACGGCCGACGGCTGCCGGGCGGCCTGGGTGAGCGCCGACCTGAGCACCCGGGAGGGCATCAAGGCGGGGGCGGAGGAGGCTGCGGCCGTCTTCGGGGAGCCGGACATCCTGGTGAACTCGGCCGGCATCAACCTCCGTCCGCCGTTCGGCGAGCTGGGCGAGGAGGTGTGGGACACGACGATGACGATCAACCTGGAGGCGCCGTTCCTCCTCGGGCAGCGCTTCGGCCCCGGCATGGCCGAGCGGGGCTTCGGCCGGATCATCCACATCACCTCGCAGCAGGCGCACCGCGCGTTCGTGCAGAGCGGGGCGTACGGAGTCTCCAAGGGCGCCCTGGAGTCGCTTGCCCGCTCGCAGGCCGAGGCCTGGTCCCCGTACGGCGTCACCGCCAACACCCTGGTCCCCGGCTTCGTGATGACCCCGCTCAACCAGCGCCTCTCCTCCGACCCGGAGAAGGTCGCCGCCCTGGCCGCCCGCACGATGGTCGGCCGCAACGGCCTGGCCGGGGACTTCGCGGGCGCGGCCGTCTTCCTGGCGAGCACCTCCTCGGCGTACGTCACGGGCCAGTCCCTCTTCGTGGACGGCGGGTTCTCGGTCCACTGAGGCCCCGTCCCCGCCCGGGTCAGACGTAGAAGTCCTCCGCGTCCTGCAGGGGAAAGGCGTAGAGGCCGATCATCGCGCCGTGCTTGCCCTCGCCCAGGTAGTAGTCGCCGGTGTGGTGCATACAGAAGAACCGGTTCCGCTCGTCCACGACGTACACCTCTCCGTCCGTGGAGTCCCAGCCGACCGGGAAGAGCCGCACGCCGAGGCTGCGGCTCAGTTCCGCCATGTTCTCGAAGGTGTCGCTCCAGACGGGAACGGGCGTGAAGTCGATGTAGTCGTCCCGCTGGACGTCGTGCATCACCCTGAGCCCGGCGTGCTCGGTGAGGAAGTCGGTCGCGGGTGCGACGGGCTCCAGCGGGAATCCGCTGCTCCGGCTCTCCTCGACGGTCTCCGCCACGAACGCCGCAGCGCGGTCTCCGGCGTTCCGGCCGGGATACCAGCCGTACTCGCCGAACCAGGTGTCGACGTCCGCGGGGACTCCGAAGTGGGGCATGGGAAGCTCCTGAGCTGCTGGGGCGGTGATCCCCATCCTGCCCCTGCGCGGGCGGCGACCCGACAGAGGGCGCGTTCCACCGCGCAGAATCGGCCACACGCGCCCCCGGCAGCCCTACGGTTTTCGGTCATTGTCGGCGGACCCCCTGGCGATGCCCGCGAGGACCACTTGAATGGCCTCACTCGTGTGCGAGGAACAATCGGGGGTGCACATGGATCCACTGACCGCCATCGCTGCCGCGGGCGTCGCGCTCGTCGTCAAGGGTGCTCTTGAGGCCACCGGCCAGGAAGCCGGCCGCAGTGGCTGGAACGGCGGCGCCCGGCTCGTGGAGCGGATCAGGGCGCGGTTCCGCGGGGACACCGAGGCCGAGGCCGCCCTTGAGCGCGTCACGGACGCGCCGGACGACGAGTCCGGGCAGCAGGACCTGGAGCGGATGCTCGCGGCCCACATGCTGCGGGACCGGCAGTTCGAGGACGACCTGCGGCGCCTCGTCGACGAGGCCGTGGCCGCCGGTGGACGCGGCGGTGCGCAGGTCAGCGCCGCCCTGATCAAGAACGCCCAGGTCTTCAACGAGAAGGTCGAGATCAAGGGCGACTGGAACGTCTCCTGACGGTGCGACCGGCGCCGCGCGGCGCCGCCCCGTCATGGCGTCGCGCCCTCGCGACGGCATGACGCCGTCCGTCATGCCGCCATCCCTCCCGGAAGTCCGTGTGCCATGAGTGAGGAAGTCACCGCCCCGTCCGGCGGGACGAAGCCGAGCCCCGAACCCGCCCCGAAGCCCCCCGAGGCCGAGGCGGACGCGAAGGCCCCGCCGGAGCGCGAGCGGCGGGGCGCAGGACCGGAACAGGACGGTCCCGTCAGCGAGTCCGACGCGCTGCGCTCCCTCGCCGAGGGGAGCGGGACCGACGACGCCGAGCGTTCCGAGGCGCAGCGCGCGGGCGCCATCGCGGACCTGATCGCCCAGCGCCTCAGCGCCGACGCCTCCGGCACCCGGATCGGCACCCTGGCGCTCTTCAACGACACCGTCAGCTTCGGCGGCGGCTTCCACACGGACGGCGGGCGGCGGCACCGGGAGCGGCCCGCCGCGGGCGAGGGCTCGGTCCTGCCGCTGGACTCCGCCGAACTGGACGACCACACCACGCGGTTCGTCGAGCCGTCGGCGTACCGCTCCGTGCTCGGCGTGCTGCGCGAGCGGCGGTTCCTCGTCCTGACGGGTCCGTCCGGCAGCGGGCGCGAGGCCACCGCCGTCAACCTGCTCGCCGAGGCGCTCGCCCTGGCGGGCGCCGACGGCGGCGGGATCTGCCACCGGCTCCTCGACGCGTCCGCCCTGCTCACGCCCGGCTGGGAGCCGCCGGTGCCGGACAGCGGATACCTCGCCCACGTCGAGGACGGACCGGCCGGGGCGCGCGGCTTCGACGCGCTCCCCCGGCTGCTGCCCGCCGTGGTGGCGGCCCTGAAGGCCAAGGGCTGCCATCTGGTGCTCACGGGCGGCCAGGACCTCGCCGTCGCCGTCCGCGGTGACGGCGGCACGGAGGTCGCCGCACACGTCCTCGACCCCGTCGACCCCCTCGCCGTCCTCGAACGGCGGGTCCTCGGGCTCGGCGCCGCCCCGGAGGCGCACACCGCGCTGCGGGCCCGGCTCGCCTCGGGCGGAGTCGTCGACACCCTCAAGGAGCTGCCGGCCGCGCGGCACGCCGCACGGCTCGCCGCCGACATCTCCGCGGGGCGGGACGTGGCCGCCGCGGCCGCGGCGCTGCGCGACCCCAGCGACCAGGTGACGGCCTGGTTCGACCGGCACCGGAACCCGGAGGCGGTGGCGTTCGCGCTCGCCGCGGCCGTCCTGGAGGACAGCGGCTACCTGACCGTCGCCGAAGCCGCGGTGAAACTGCGGTCCTCCCTCACCGAACCCGGACTCGCGCCCCCGGACGTACGGTTCAGGGACCGGCTCGGCGACGAGCAGCAGTGGATCAGGCTCGACACCACGGGCGGCGGCGCGCCCCGCGTCCGCTTCCGCAACCCGCTGCTCGGCCAGGTCGTGCTGCTCTACGCGTGGACCGGCCTCGACGGCTGGCGCGAGCCCCTGCTCTCCTGGCTGCGGCAACTCCTCGGCCACACCGACCTGGAGGTCCGCGCGCGGGCCGCGGTCGCCGCCGGAGTGCTCGCCTGGGCCGACCACCACTACGCCGTGCACCGCTACCTCACCACCTGGGCGGCCGGCGAGTCCTGGCCGCTGCGCCAGGCCGCCGCGACCGCCCTCGGCGTGGCCGGCGGCGACGAGGACTCGACCGAGGCCGTCTGGGCGCTGCTGCACGACTGGGCGCGCGGCGGCAGCTCCGCCCGCGCACGCCGACTGGCCGGGACGGCGGCGAACACGGCGGGCGGGATCCTCGGCCGTACCGCGCCCGGGCGGGCCGTGGCCGTGCTGCGCGACGCCCTGGACCGCGACGACGACTGGGGCACCCTGCCGTCCGTCGCCTGGGGCGGAGTACACCTCGTCCACCAGGGGCAGGCCGCAGCGCTGCTCGCCGCGTACCTCGACTGGTCCGCGCCCCGGGACCTCTCCCCCATGGTGGTGAAGTCGCTCTCCGCCTTCGTCTTCGCGACGACCCGGCCGTACGAGCCCGGCGTCGACGGGCCCGTGGACGGGGTCGCGGGGGTGCCCCTGCTGCTCAGCGGACTGCCCGCCCACCGGGCGGCGCTCGCCGAACTGTGGGCCCGGTCCCTGGCCCGCCGGCCCGTGCAGGACACGGCGCTCCTCGCGCTGCGCGACTGGATCGACGTCCACGCCGACCGGGCGGGACCGTCCGCGCTCGACGCGCTCGGCGGCCTCCTCACCGAGATCGCCCGCCGGCCGGGCTCGCACCGCGCACGGCTGCTGTGGTGGCTGGACAAGTGGTCGCACGAGCGCGAACAGCCCTCGCGCAACGCGGCCCTGCTGCACGCACGCCTGTCCCGTACGTCCTGAGCGCACCGACGAGGAGAAAGGAGGAACCCGTGGAGAAGCAGACCTACGACCCGGTGCTGTCCTTCGAGGAGCTGCCCAAGTGGCGGCTGACGAAGCCGGTCCGGCCGCCGGAGCCGGGACGCGCGATCGTCCTGGTGCGGGAGAGCGGCTCGTCGCTGACGATCCGCAGCGGCGAGGAGATCCCGTCGTCGCGCTTCGGCGCCTACAGCGGCATGTTCACGGTCGACCTGACCGAGCACCGGCTGGTCCTGGACATCCCGCTGCTCAGCCGCGACCCCACCTTCTCCTTCCGCAGCCGGGTCGACCTGGTCTGCCGGGTCGCGGACCCGGCGCAGGTGGTGGCCCGCGGCATCCGGGACATGAGCGGCGCGCTCTTCGGCCACCTCCGCAAGACGCTCCGCGAGGTCGCGCGGGAGTACGACATCGCCGAATTCCACCAGGCCGAGCGGGCGTTGAACGGGGCGATGGCCGGGTTCACCGGCGACGACGCGGTACGCCTGCGGAACGTGCAGGTCGAACTCCTCGTCGACGAGGACGAGATCACCACCAGCGGGCGCGAGTTCCGGGACGTCGTACGGGAGACCCGGCTCGCCGGCATGCGGCGCGGACGCCACCTCGACATGATCCGCGAGGAGGGCCTCGACGGTCTGATCGCCGAGATCATGGAGAAGGAGGGGCCCCGGGCCGCGCTCACCTGGATCGAGAAGAACGAGGGCGAGAAGCGCGAGGTGAAGCGCGAGATCATGCGCCTCGTCCTGGAGCGCGGCGACGCCGACCGCGAACCCTTCGAGCAGGCCGAGCTGGAGCGCACCGTCCTGGAGGAGGTGCTGCGCGAGAGCGACGGCCTCTTCGACGGCGCCGCCCGGCGCGGGCGGCTGCGCGGCTCCCTGGCGCGCGCCATCGAACCCGCTCCGGAACCCTCCTACGAGGAGCCCGGGCCCAGGCGGCTGCGGGGCGAGGTGATCCGGGAGGACCGACCGCGGTCCCGGCCCCGGTACGAGCCTCCGTCCCGGACGGCGTCCGGTCCGCCGTCCGGTCCGCCCGAGGACGAGCCGCTACCGGAGGGCCGCGAGATGTACCCCGGGGGCGGCGGGTCTCCGGGGTACACGCCGCCGGCGGCCCGTCCCGCCGAGGCTCCGGCGGATCCCCCGCCGCCCCGGGTCAGCAGGGTGCGGGGCACCACCAAGCGGGACACCCCCGGCCGCGGACACGACAAGGAGCACTGATGGCCGACCACGAGCGCAGGGCCCGGCACGCCGTCTCCTCGCACCCGCACCCGCACGGTGCCGGAAAGCCCCCCGTCGGGCCGCCGCCGCCCCCGGGACCCCCCGGACCACCGCCCCCGGTGGCGCCGCTCGGACCGCCGCCGCCCCCGGCGGGGCCGCCCTCGCCCGGCGCGCCACGACAGCCGTCGGCCTCGGCGGGCGTCGTGGGCCCGTCGGTTCCGGCTCCCCCTCGGGAGGACACCGCTCCACCGGGGCCCTCCCCGGAGCGGCCGGCACTGCTGCCCCAGGCCATCTGGTCGACCGAGGGCACCGCGCGCGGCGTGCAGGCGCTCTCGGTGTGGACCGAGCAGGTCCCCGGTCACGGCGAGGACGCCGAACCCTTCGTCGCCCACCACTGGGGCACCGACCAGGGCCTGCTCGCCGTGTTCGACGGCTCCGGCGGCGCGGGCGCCACCCCCGTCTGGCAGGACGAGGACGGCGTCTCGCACACCGGGGCCTGGGTCGGCGCCCGGATCGCCCGGCTCGCCACGGACTGCTGGTTCCGCGAGGTCGCCCAGGACAACGAACCGCTCGGCCCGGAGAGCCTGCACGAGTACCTGTCGTGGTTCCTGGCCAAGGCCCCGCAGCGGCGCAGCAAGATCGGCGGCACCATGCGCCGCCAGCTGCCCACCACCCTGGCGGCGGTCCACTACCAGGTGCACAAGACCGACTGGAGGGTCGAGCTGCGGCCCCTGTGGGCGGGCGACTCACGCGCGTACGTGCTCACCGCGACGGGCGGGCTGCACGTCCTCACCCGGGACCACACGCGCGAGAGCGACGCCCTGGAGCTGCTGCGCACCGATCCGCCGATGACCAACGTGGTCTGCGCGGACCGCGAGTTCACCGTCGACACGCACGACCTCGCCGCCTTCGAGCTGCCGTGTGTGCTGGTCGCCGCGACCGACGGGTACTTCGGCTATGTCGACACACCCGCCGACTTCGAGCACCTGCTGCTGCGCACCCTCGGGAAGTCGAGCAACGAGTCCGAATGGGCCGACCTGCTGCGCCGCGAGGTGCAGAGGTACACGGGGGACGACGCCTCGCTCGCCCTGGTCGCCCTCGGCCACCCGGACTTCCGGGCGCTGCGCGACGCCTTCGAGCGGCGCTACCGGGAGCTGGACGGACTCCTTCAGCGGGACCGCCCGGCCGTCCTGGACCGCACCCCCGCCCGCCCGGGCGACGCGGGAGCACCGGGCACGGCCCCGGCGGACCCGCGCGAGACCCACGCCCGCATCCGCGCCTGGCAGGACCAGAGCTGGCAGGCGTACCGCAGCGGCTACGAGAGCCATCTGCCGCCCGCATCCGAGGAGCACCGATGAAGAAGGGCGACACGATCGCGGGCTACCGCATCGTCACCGACCCCACCAACGCCAACGGGGGCAAGTGCATCTGGGCCTTCGCGGAGCGGGACGGCCGGCAGTACTTCATCAAGCAGTTCCTGGAGCCGAAGCGCCCCAAGGACGACGCCGCCGACTCCAAGAGCGTACGGATCCGCCGCGAGGTCGCCCGGGAGTTCGAGGAGCGGCACCGCACGATCATGAAGCGGCTGCGCTCGGACCGGCTCGACGGCGGCAACATCGTGCTCGCCATGGACTTCTTCCACGAGGGCAGCACCTACTACAAGGTCACGGAGCGGATCGACACCTCCAGCCTCGACCGGCCGCAGTCGCTGGAACCGAACCAGAAAGCGGTCCTGCTCAAGACACTCGGCGCCAGCCTGAAGATGCTGCACGAGTTCGGGATCGTGCACGGCGACCTCAAGCCGCTGAACGTCCTGATCCAGAAGCGCGAGGGCGCCGCCTTCCACGTCGCCAAGCTGATCGACTTCGACGACTCCTACGAGTCCGGGGCACCGCCGAAGCCGGAGGACATCTCCGGCGACTCGGCGTACGGCGCGCCGGAGTGGCGCCGGTACCTCCAGGAGGACGGGGCGACCGGGCCGAAGGACCTCACCTGCGCCGTCGACATCTTCGCGCTCGGCCTGATGACCCATCTGTACGTGACGGGTGAACTCCCCTCGCACGACGCCCGGTTCGGCTCGCCGTCGGACGCGGTGAACGCCGGGGAGGAACTCCGGCTCGACCCTCGGCTCTCCGACGAACTGCTCGGCCTGCTGCGCCGGATGACGGCCGCCGATCCCCGCGTACGCCCCGGCATCGGCGTCTTCCTGGAGACGCTCGCCGACTCCGGGGTGTGCACGCTCCAGCACCGCAGGCCGGGCACCACCAAGCCGCCGCCCCCGATCCCGGAGCCCGGGGGCACGCGCATGACGAAGAAGGTCAGCCGCGTGAAGTTCGGGAGGGGGAAGGAGCGGCCCGCATCCACGCCGCCGCCCACCGAGGCGACCCCGCCCACCGCGCCGCCACCGGAGCCGACCCCCGCACCACCGCCGGCACCCGCACCCGCACCGGGTGCGTCCCGGGTCCGTATCAACCTCGGTGGCCGCGGCGACGACCGCCGCACCCCCTGACAGAGGAGAAGCCTTCATGACCGACGCCCACGGCCAGTACCAGGGCAATCTGCAGTACGCCGTCGACATCGCCCTCTGCATCGACGCGACCGGCAGCATGTACCCCGTCCTCGACACGGTGAAGTCGAGCGCCCTCCAGTTCCACCAGCGGCTCGACGACGTCATGGCGAAGAAGGGCAAGTCCATCAGCCAGCTGCGGCTGAAGGTCATCGCCTTCCGTGACTTCGGCGACGATCCGTCCAACGCCATCGAGGAGACCGACTTCCTCCAGCTCCCGGCCCAGGCACGGGAGTTCGAGCAGTTCGTCGCCGCGATCGACGCGACGGGCGGCGGCGACATCCCGGAGTCCGGCCTCGAAGCCCTCGCCCTGGCGATCAACTCCCCCTGGGAGACCGGGCTCGACCGGCGCCGCCATGTCATCGTGATGTTCACGGACGCGCCCGCCCACGCCCTCGGCACGGTCGGCGCCGACACCCACACCTACCCCCGGCACATCCCGCGCAGCCTGGACGACCTGTTCGAGCAGTGGGGGTACGCGCGCAGCCAGACCTCGGTGATGGAGCAGTCCGCCAAGCGCCTGGTGCTCTTCGCCCCGGAGGAGGCCCCCTGGTCGGACCCGATCGCCGAGGAGTGGGACCTCACCCTGCACTTCGCCTCCAAGGCGGGCGAGGGGCTGGAGGAGTTCGAGATGGACGAGATCATCGAGACGATCGCGAACAGCCTGTGATCCTGGCCTGGGACGGTTTTCGCGTGGAGTCGACCCCGTCGGGCCTGGAGTTCTCCTGGCCCGGCGGGGGCGTCTTCGAGGTGCAGTCGGCGCACTGCGTCTCGGCCTCGCTGCACCCCTCGGACGATCGGGAGGGCCGGCGGCTGGTCTTCGAGTTCGCCTTCCTGGGCGGGGCGCCGACCGAGTCGGCGCTCGCCCTGCGCGCGGAGGTGCCTCCGGGCCGCCTTGAGGACGCCCAGCGGTTCGTCGACGCGCTCTGGTCCGAGCATTCGATCCCGGACCACCCGGCCTCCGGGACGAAGAGGCACGAGGGACCGGCCCCCGTGGCCGTGGCCGTGGCCGTGGCGAAGGCCACGCCGGCACCCGCGCCCGCTTCGGCACCGACACCGGCTCCGGCTTCGGCTTCGGCTTCGGCTTCGGCACCGACACCGGCTCCGGCTTCGGCCGAGGCGGTCCTGGAGCGGGTGACCGCGGGACGTGACTGGATCGTCAACCCGGTGGGGCAGCGTTCAGAAGAACTGTTCCGGGACGTGATGGCACGCCCCGACATCGGCGACAACTGACACCGGACGACGGACGGCGGAGAGAGGGACGACAGGGGTGGCTGGCTCGGCCAACTGGCGATGCGCGGACTGCGACAGCAACAACGGGGCGGGAGACAAGGCCTGTACGACCTGCGGGTCGACCCGTCGTACGAAGCTGCCGCCGCCCGCCGCACCCCCGCGTCCGGCGGCGAAGCGCCCCTCGCCCAAGCGCACTCCGCCCAAACCGGCCGCCTCGGGTACGTCGTCCTCGGGCAGCACGCCGCCGAGGTCCACGCCCCGGCCGGCCCCCGCCAAGAAGGCCACACCGAAGCCGGCTCCCGCGAAGAAGGCGGCACCCAAGCCGGCCCCGAAGCGGCCGACGCCCCGCCGGACGCCCCCGACCACGCCGACGCCACCGCGTACGGGGTCGACCGGGTCCCGTCCCACGGGCGTCTTCTATCCGCCGCCGGCCACGGGCGGCTACACCCCGAGGTACACCCCGCCCGCGGCGACGCCGCCCCCGCCTCCTCGGCCCATGGCCCCGCGTCCCGTGTACACGCCGCCGAGCCGGCCGTCGAAGCCGAAGGAGAAGGGCTGCGGGACGGGATGTCTGGGCGTGGCCGGTGCCATCCTGCTCGTCGGGTTCCTCGCCAACAGCTGCTCCGGGATGCTCGACTCGCTGAGCCCGGACGACTCCGAGCCGACGACCCGTCCGAGCAGTAAGGCCGCCTCCTGCCCGTCCCGCATCGCGGCCGAGCTCCCGGACGGCGACGGCGCCGAGCTCGTCAAGGCCTTCCGTACGGAGAACAAGCAGATCACGCTCTGCCGCACGGGCTCGGGGAAGCTCTTCTACTTCGGCGAGTTCAGCGACCAGCGGGAGCCGGGCATCGCCATGAAGGCGACGGCGACGAGCGACGGCTACGAGGCGACGAACAGCCCGTACCGCTATGTGATCCGCGGCGGCACGGTGACCGTCTACAAGTCGGGCACCCGGATCGGCCGCGAGGAGCTCACCCCGGAACCGAATCCGAGCTGAGCCCCTCGCGCCCCTCGTCCGTCGTGAAGGCCCCTACTCCGTCGGCTCCAGGCGCAGCGAGATCGAGTTGATGCAGTACCGCTGGTCCGTCGGGGTCGGGTAGCCCTCGCCCTCGAAGACGTGGCCCAGGTGCGAGCCGCAGCGGGCGCAGCGGACCTCGGTGCGGATCATGCCGTGGGAGGTGTCGGCGATCAGTTCGACGGCGGAGCTGTCCTTCGGGTCGAAGAAGGACGGCCAGCCGCAGTGCGACTCGAACTTCTCGTTCGAGGTGAAGAGCTCCGCGCCGCAGGCGCGGCAGGAGTAGACACCCTTGGCCGTGGTGTCCGTGTACTCACCGCGGAAGGCGGGCTCCGTGCCGGCGAGCCGGAGCACCTGGTACTCCGACGGGGTCAGCTGGGCCTGCCACTCCTGGTCCGACTTCTCGACCTCGTACGCCATCGTTCGTCCACTCCCTCAGTTCGACAGGCGGGCGAGGATCTTCGGACCGAGGTCCGTGACGTCACCCGCGCCCATGGTGAGAACGAGGTCGCCGGGGCCTGCCATTCCCGCGATGACCTCGGGGACGGTGTCCATGTCGACGGCACGAACGGCCGTGACGGCGGCGCCGGCCCGCTCGGCCGCGGCGATGATCAGCTCGCTGGTGACACCGGGGATCGGGTCCTCTCGGGCGGGGTAGATGTCGAGGACGACGGAGGCGTCCGCGAGGGCCAGCGCGTCGCCCATCTCCTTGCCCAGCTCCTGGGTGCGGGAGAAGAGGTGCGGCTGGAAGACGACGAGGAGGCGGGAGGCCCCGGCGGCGCCGCGCATGGCCTCCAGGTCGGCGGTCATCTCGGTGGGGTGGTGCGCGTACGAGTCGATGACCTGGACGCCCTTGGCCTCGCCCTTGAGCTGGAGGCGGCGGCCGACGCCGGTGTACGCGGTGAGCGCCTGGGCGAGCTCGGCCGGGTCGATGCCGACGCGGGCGCCGGCGGCGAGGGCCGCGGCGGCGTTGTGGGCGTAGTGGCGGCCGGGGACGGAGACGGTGAAGGTGTGCTCGACGCCGTCGAGGAGGACCGTCACCTCGCTCTTCATCCCGTTCGGGACGATCTTCAGGATGCGGGCGTCGGAGTCGGCGGACTCGCCGACGGTGACGATCTCCAGGCCGTCGCGGTCCGCGACGCGGCGGGCCAGCTCGCGGGCGCCCGCGTGCTCGCCGACGACGAGGGTGCCGCCGGGGCGGATCTTGGCGGTGAAGGCCTCGAAGGACTCGTAGATCTCGTCCATGGAGGCGTAGTTCGCGTGGTGGTCCAGCTCGACGTTGAGGACGATCGCGACCTCGGGGTCGTACTTCTGGAAGCTGCGGTCGCTCTCGTCGGCCTCGGCGACGAAGACCTCGCCGGCGCCGTGCCGGGCGTTCGTGCCGGGGCCCGCCAGGTCACCGCCGATGGCGTACGAGGGGTCGAGGCCGAGCTCGGTGAGGGCGACGGCCAGCATGGAGGTGGTGGTCGTCTTGCCGTGCGTGCCGGCGACGGCGATCGCGCGCAGGCCGTCCATGAGGGAGGCGAGCGCGTCGGAGCGGTGGACGACGGGGATGCCGAGCTCGGCGGCGCGGGCCAGCTCGGGGTTGTCGGCGCGGATGGCGCTGGAGACGACGACGGCGGAGGCGTCGTCGGCGAGGTGCTCCGCGGCGTGCCCGATGTGCACGGTGGCGCCGAGGGCGCGCAGCGACTCGGCGGTCGCGGACTCCTTGGCGTCGCTGCCGGCGACCTTGGCGCCGCGCTGGGCGAGGATCTTCGCGATGCCCGACATTCCGGCACCGCCGATGCCGATGAAGTGCGGCCGTTCCATGGCGGCAGGGATGGCGGGTGCCATGCGGATCTCTCCCCGGGGTGTGTGGTTCTGGAAGCCCCCAGCCTAGTGGCTCACCGCGCCCCTGCCCGGCGGGGCGCAACGGCTCCGGGTCCGCGCCCCCTGCACGGGGCGCGGACCCGGCTGTGCCGCTACTCGCTGTGGGCGAAGAGCTTCAGGACGGGGACCCCGACCTTGTGGCGGGCCCGGGAGGCCCAGTCGCGGTGGAAGAACTCCTCCACGTAGTGCGGGGCGGTGAGAACGATCACCTCGTCCGCCTCCGACCCGGCGACCACCGCCTTCATCTTGTCGAGCGGGTGGTCCTCGACGACCTGGCCGACCGCTTCGCAGCCGGCTGCTCTCAGGGCCTGGAGCGAGACCTCCAGGCCCTGCTCGGCCAGCGGCCGGGCCTCCTTGCCCTCCGGTTCGTCGCCCTCCCGGGTAGCTTCCTTCAGTTCGCCCATGGCGACGTCGTCGATGGCACGCAGCAGTACATCGGCCTGGTCACCACGCGGCTGCATGAGAACGATGAAGGACACGCCCTCTTCGCCGTGCAGGGTGGTGACGAATTCCACGTCGACGGACGTGAGGGGCTTCTCGATCATCAGAACGCTTGTGAACACCTCAGGAGCCCTTCTGCGGAAACCATCCTTCCCCGTGCCCGCACGGGGTCTGCGACAGTAAGTCTGCCCAGCGAACGCTAAGCGGAACGACAAATTCCGCCGATTGTCAGATCCGACGGTAGCGGGTGAAGAGGAAGCCGTCCTGCTCCAGCACGGAAGCCACCTGGAAGCGTGTCGGGACGGCCACCGAAGGGCCTCCGGCGATCCGCTGGGCGTCACCCGCCGTCATCGTCGGCGAGACCGTCAGACACAGCTCGTCGAGGGCCCCCGCCGCCACGAACTGGCCGAGCAGCCGGGGCCCACCCTCGGTCAGCTGGCGCCGGAGCCCGCGCTCCGCGAGCGCCGCCACCGCGCGGGCCGGCTCCACCCCGGGCCCGTCGCCCGCGGTCAGCACCACGGCGCCCGCCGCCCGGGCGGCCTCGATCCGCTCGGCGGGCGCGGCGGCACCCGTGAGCACCAGGGTCGGCGCCAGCGGCTCCGTGAAGAGGGGCAGCGAGAAGTCGAGGTTCAGGGAGGCGCTGACCACGGCGATCACGGGCGCCGGGCCCTGTCCGGCGGCGGCCCGGCGGGCCGCGAAGGCCTCACGCGCGCGTGCCGGGCGGTAGCCCTCCAGGCGGACCGTTTCCGCACCCACCACGACCACGTCGGCGAGCCCGCGCAGAACGCCGAAGATCCGCATGTCCGTCTCGGAGGAGAGCGGCTGGGAGCGCCCCTCGTGCTGGCCTGCCCCGTCGAGCGAGGAGACCATGTTGGCCCGCAGCCACGGAACGTCGACCTCCGGATACGCGTAGGCATCGGCGAGGGCGTCGAGCGACCACTCCCGGTCGGAGGCGGCGGCGGGGGCTGTCATGTCCGTCACAGGGAAGAGCTGGCGCATGATCGAAGTCTGACACGGCGCTTACAGTGGGGAACTGTGTCGACCCGTGCCCTCACCGAAGCCGCTTCTCCCGAAGCGGCCCCGCTCTCGCTCTGCTCCCGAGAGCCCCACGTCCCCGCCGACCGTCTCGTCGCGGAGATGGTGCCGCCACCGCGCTTCGACTCCGTACGTTTCGACACGTACCTCCCCGACCCGAACCAGCCGAGCCAGACGGACGCGGTCAAGGCCCTGAGCACCTTCGCCGAGGGCCTCGGCGGGGCGCACGCCACCGGCGCGGGCAAGCGCCGCTGGTTCGCGAAGAAGCCGGCCGCCCCGAGCGGCCCGCGCGGGGTCTACCTGGACGGCGGGTACGGCGTCGGCAAGACCCACCTGCTGGCCTCGCTGTGGCACGCGACCCCCGCGGAGCCCGCGCTGAAAGCATTCGGCACCTTCGTCGAGCTGACCAATCTGGTCGGCGCGCTCGGCTTCCAGCAGACCGTGAAGACGCTGAGCGGACACCGTCTCCTCTGCATCGACGAGTTCGAGCTCGACGACCCGGGCGACACCGTCCTCGTCTCCAGCCTCCTCGGCAGGCTCGTCGAGTCGGGCGTGGCCCTCGCCGCCACCTCGAACACGCTTCCGGGCAAGCTCGGCGAGGGCCGTTTCGCCGCCGCCGACTTCCTCCGCGAGATCCAGGGCCTCTCGGCGCACTTCCGGCCGCTGCGGATCGACGGCGAGGACTACCGCCACCGCGGCCTGCCCGAGGCCCCGTCCCCGTACTCCGACCAGGTGGTCACCGAGACCGCGTACGCCACGCCGGGCGCCTCCCTCGACGACTTCCCGCACCTGCTCGAACACCTGGCCAGGGTTCACCCGAGCCGGTACGGCGCCCTCACGGACGACCTCAGCGCCGTCTGCCTCACCGACGTCCAGCCGGTCCCCGACCAGTCGACGGCCCTGCGGCTCGTGGTCCTCGCCGACCGTCTGTACGACCGCGAGATACCCGTACTGGCCTCCGGACTCCCCTTCGACAAGCTCTTCAGCGACGAAATGCTGAACGGCGGCTACCGCAAGAAGTACTTCCGGGCGATCTCCCGGCTCACCGCGCTCGCCCGCGACGCGAAGGGGCTCGTCGCGCAGTAGCTTGGTGGCCGTACCCGATCGAAAGGGATCCACCATGGCCGCAACGCGCAGCGCTCACGCCGTCTGGGAGGGTGACCTCCTCAAGGGCTCCGGCGTCGTCTCCCTCGACTCCTCCGGTCTCGGTTCGTACGGCGTGTCCTGGCCCGCCCGCACCGAGGAGCCGAACGGCAAGACGAGCCCCGAGGAGCTCATCGCCGCCGCGCACTCCTCGTGCTTCAACATGGCGTTCTCCAACGTCCTGGCCAAGTCCGGGAACGCGCCGGAGCGCCTGGAGACCAAGGCCGACGTGACCTTCGTGCCGGGCACGGGCATCACCACCAGCCACCTCACCGTGCGCGGCACGGTCCCGGGTCTGGACGCGGACAAGTTCCAGGCGCTGGCCGAGGACGCCAAGAAGAACTGCCCGGTGAGCCAGGCCCTCACCGGTGTCACGATCACCCTCACCGCCGAACTGGCCTGACACCTGGTCAGCATGCGCGCCACATGAGGCCGTTGCGGCCCGCATGGTTCACGTGTCACCACACTGCGTGATACACACATGCGGGTCACACGTCACATCACACACCTGTCCGCCAACAGGAAAAGTGGTTGCCTCATGTCCGCAACACGACGTCAGATCCTCTCCCGCACCGGAGCCTCCGTCGCCGGGATCGCCTTCACGGGCGCCCTCTCCGAACTCTTCGCCGGAACCGCCGCCGCCGCGCCGGCCCGGGGCGGCTACGGCCCTCTCGTACCCGACCCGGCCGGTCTCCTCGACCTCCCGGCCGGCTTCCGCTACAAGGTGCTCTCCCGGCAGGGCGACCCCCTCCGCTCCGGCGAGGGCCCCGTGCCCAGCAACCACGACGGCATGGGCGCCTTCGCCGGCCGCCGCGGCCGGGTGCACCTCGTCCGCAACCACGAGAACCGGGTCACCGGGAAGATCGCCGTCCCCACCGTCCCCGGCCTCACGTACGACCCCGCCGGCAAGGGCGGCTGTACCGTCCTCGAACTCGACGGCCGCAACAACGTCCTCGGCGAGCGGGTCGCCATCGCCGGGACCGCCGTCAACTGCGCGGGCGGGCCCACCCCCTGGAACACCTGGCTGACCTGCGAGGAGACCGAGGACCGGGCCGGCACCAACGGCTACACCAAGGACCACGGCTTCATCTTCGAGGTCGACGGCGCCGACCCGCACCGCACCGGAGCCGTCCCGCTCACCGCGATGGGCCGCTTCCAGCACGAGGCGATCGCCGTCGACCCGACGAACGGCATCGTGTACGAGACGGAGGACGCCTTCGAACGGCCCTTCGGGCTCTTCTACCGCTTCCTCCCGGAGAAGCCGCTCGGCGGCACCGGCTCGCTGCGCGCGGGCGGCGCCCTGGAGGCCATGCGGGTGCCCGGCGTACCCGACCTGTCCGTCGTCCAGGAGGCCGGCGCCCGCTTCGACGGCATCGAATGGGTCCCCGTACCGGACCCGCTGGCGACGACCACCTCCATCCGCCACCAGGACTTCGGGCCCCGGGGCATCACCCACGCCCAGAAGCTGGAGGGCTGTTACTGGGGCGGGCGTGCCGTCTACTTCGTGTCCTCCTTCGCGCGGGCCAAGGACGGCTCGGCGGCCACGCACTTCGGCCAGGTGTGGAAGTACGAACCGCACAGGCGCCGGCTCACCCTCGTCGTGGTCTTCGGCCCGAGCACCGACGTCCAGCTCCCCGGCGAGTCCCCGGACAACATCTGTCTGGCGCCGACCGGAGGCCTGATGGTCTGCGAGGACGGCGACGGGGCGCAGCACGTCTTCGGGGTGAGCACGGAGGGCGAGGTGTACGCGGTGGCCCGGGGAGCGCAGAACATCGGGACGCCGGAGGCCCCGGAGTGGGGCGAGTTCGCGGGCGTCACCTTCTCCCCGGACCGCTCGACGATGTACGTCAACTGCTACACGCCCGGTACGACGTTCGCGGTGACGGGCCCGTGGTGCTGAGCTGACGAGCGCTCAGGCGGCCGCGCCACGCGCGTTACACGGACGTAGCGCGGCCGCCCCACACCGTCAACGAGCGCTTGCGTGAATGCCCGGGTGACCCTTCACCCCATTGACCGGCGGCCACCGTTCGGGCGGCTCGCCGCCCTCGGCGCGCAGCACGTCCTCATCATGTACACCGGCTGCGTCACCGTCCCGCTGGTCTTCGGCGGCGCGGCCGGTCTCGACCCGGCGGCCGTCGCGCTCCTCATCAACGCCGACCTGCTGATCGCCGGCCTGGTCACCCTGGTCCAGAGCCTCGGGGTCGGCCGGATCCTCGGCATCCGGCTGCCGGTCGTCACCGGCGCGACCTTCGCCGGCGTGACCCCGATGATCCTGGTCGAGCAGGAGTACGGCATGCGGGCCGTCTACGGCTCGATGCTGGCCGCCGGACTCTTCGGGCTTCTGGTGGCGGTGCCCTTCGCCCGGCTCGTACGGTTCTTCCCGCCGCTCGTCAGCGGCACCGTCATCACCGTCGTCGGCCTCTCCCTCATCGGGGTCGCGGCCGGACTGATCACCGGGAACGACCCGAAGGCCCCCGACCACGCCTCCGGTGAACGCCTGGCGCTCGCGGCCGCCGTCCTGCTCTTCATCGTCCTCTTCACCCGTTTCACCCGCGGATTCCTCGGCCAGGTCGGCATCCTGCTCGCGCTCGTGCTCGGCACCCTGGCCGCCGTACCCCTCGGACTCACCGACTTCTCCCGGGTCTCCGGCACCGACTGGGTGGGCCTCGCGGCGCCCTTCCACTTCGGGGCACCGCAGTTCCCGCCGACCGCCGTCATCGCGATGTGCGTGGTGATGCTGGTGATCTTCACCGAGTCGACCGCCTCCATGATCGCCGTCGGCGAGGCCACCGGCCGCCCGGTCACGGACAAGGACCTGGCACGCGGGCTCGCGGCCGACGGCCTCTCCGGGGTCCTCGGCGGCGCGATGAACTCGTTCATGGACACGGTCTTCACCCAGAACGTCGGCCTCATCGGCATCACCAAGGTCGCCAGCCGGTACGTCACCGCCGTCGCGGGCGGCATCCTCGTCGTCCTCGGCCTCCTCCCCCGGCTCGGCGCCGTCGTCGCCGCCCTGCCCGGACCCGTCGTCGGCGCCGCCGGCCTCGTGCTCTTCGCGACGGTCACCATGGTCGGCGTGAACACCCTGCGCCGGGTCGACCTGGACCAGGGCCACAACCTCACGATCGCGGCGGTCGCCCTCGGCGTCGGCCTGCTGCCGGAGGTCGCCGACGGCATCTACGACGGCTTCCCCGCCTGGTCCCGGATCATCCTCGGCAGCGGCATCACCAGCGCGGCCCTCGCCGCCTTCCTCCTGAACCTCCTCTTCCACCACGCACCCGGCAGGCGCGCGGGCGCGGAGGCCCGGGTTCCGACGCAGGATCGGGAGAGGACGAGCGGTGCGGCGGAAGGGGCCGGCGGTGGCGAAGCAGGACGGCAAGAAGAAGCGGACGGCCCCCGAACCCGTACTGCGTGAGCTCCTCCGCGTCCCGGAAGGCGACCGGATCGACCTCACGGCGTACGACGCCTCGGCGACCCCCGCCGGCCCCACCGACAAGGCGGCGGGCCTCGCCGCCACCGCCGCCCTCGGGCCGCGCCTCGCCGAACTCCAGGAACGCCTGTACGCGGCGAGCACCGCAGGCGACCGCCGACGCTCAACCGCTTCGAGAAGTCCCTCGCGGAGGACGGGGTGACCGTGGTCAAGGTCTTCCTCCACCTCTCGTACGAGGAACAGCGCGCCCGGCTCCTCCGGCGCCTGGACAACCCCGACAAGCACGGGAAGTTCGACCCGGGCGACATCGAGGAGCGGGCGCTGTGGCCGGCGTACCAGCAGGCGTACGAGATCGCCCTGGAACGCTGCACGACGGACGAGGCCCCGTGGTACCTGGTCTCGGCGGACCGCAAGTGGTACCGCAACTGGGCGATCAGCAAGCTGCTGTTGGAGCACCTGGAGGCACTGGACCCGAAGTACTCGCCGGGGGACTTCGACGTGGAGGAGTGCAGGGCGCGGCTACTGGCCTCGTGAGCGGCGCCAGCGGGTGATGGCCTGGGCCAGGGACTTCGTCATGGTGGGGTCGAGGGCGTCGAGTCTGCCCTGCTGGGTCAGCGCGGTGAGCAGGCGGTCGAGAAGGTCCGGCTCACGCCCCACGCTCGCGGTGAACATGGTCATGAGCAGCCCGTCGTCCAGTCGTGGCACGAGGGCGAACAGGGTGTCGATCTGTTCGCTCCGGAGGTCCTTCAGGTGCCGAGGGAGGTTGTCGTAGGAAACGACCCTGAGGCCGTTTTCGAGCAGACGCGTGGCCACGTCGGCCCTTCCGGCCTCCGCGAGGCCGACCATGACGCGCAGCCCCAGCCAGTCGTCCCGACGTCCGCCGGCCACCGCACTCGCCAGGTGGACGAGCTCCGGCGGGTCGGGCTGTCCCGAGAAGGCCGCGATGACGAGGGCGACCGCGTCGGCATCGCTCCCCGCCCGGCGCACGGCCTCTGCCAGCACCTGGTCGACGTCGGTGTGCCACAGACGCTCGCGGACGACGGCCGCGTTGTTCCGGGTGACCCGGGCCGCGACGGCGGACGTCCACGTCTCCCGGAGCGCCGCCCAGCCGAGCTCCTTCACGACGTCGTAGGTGTCCAGGACCTCGTCCAGCGGCCTCAGCCGTGCCACATCCACAGCGAAGGCCTCGGCTTCCGTGTACGCCTGCGTCTCGCCCAGCCAGTACAGCAGTTCCTCCACCTCCCCCTGCGGACGCGACCACGCCGCCTCGGTCAGTTCCCGTGCCGCGCCCGGGAGGTCCTCCTCCTCCCACAGCGCGAGCAGCAGGTTCTTGAACGCCTCCAGCGGGAGGTCGTTCGGCGCGCTCCGGGACAGCTCCTCCTCCAGGCGCAGGACCGTGTCCCGCAGGTCCGCGCTGTGGCGTTCCGCCTCCTGTCGGAGGTGCTCCGCGTCCCCCAGGTCCTCCCTGAGCCGGTCGACCTGACGGCGGAGGTCCTCCTGGGCTCGGACCAGGGCGGACCGCTCCACGCCCCAGTCCAGGCGGAGGCTCGTGAGGCCGTCCGCGACGTCCCGCGCCTCCTCCTCCTTCTTCTCCAGCAGCGCGTGCAGCGCCTCGATGTTGCGGTACGCCCGCTGCGTCTCCCGTCGCGACCGCTCCAGCTCGTCCCGCAGGCTCTCCAGCCGGTGCTCGTCCGGGCTGCAGACCCGCAGCGCCTCGAGGCGCCGGCCGTGGAGGGCCTCCTTGGCCTCCAGTTGGAGCGGGGTCCCCAGGTGGTCCTCCACCTCCTTCACCAGGCGGTCGACGAAGTCCTGCGGCGCGACGCGGCGGCCGGCGAGGTAGCGGGAGACGGCGGACTTGTCGAGGTGGACGCGGTACGCGTACTGGCTCTGGCTGATGCCCAGCCGGTTGAACAGGCCCTTCAACACGTTGCCGAGCTCCGCAACCTCCGGGACCTCTCCCCGCTCGACCTCCGACGAACTCCCCTGCGTACGGGCCACTTCGGTCATCGCACCCCTCCCCCGGAGCGTTGCCACGACACCGGCAACGGTTGCGGCTTTCGCACCGTATCGGATGCCGCCGACGGTGGGGGTCCGTCCCAGCCCCCTACCCCGAGGAACCCCATGCGTACGCTCCGATGGGCCCAGCGCGCCCTGATCGTTCTGGTCGCCTCCCTGCCTCTGCTCCTCGTCACCCTCGCCTTCGTCCCCGCCCTGCTCGTCCTGCCCTTCCGCCGCGAGCGGGCCGCGCACGCCCAGGCGATGGTGCGTCAGCTCAGCGCGTGGACTCGGGTGCTGCTGCTGTCGAGTCGCGAGCGATAAGCACATTGATCGGTTAACTTCCGATCGTGAACACTTCTGTACGAAAAATGGCGGCGCTCGGTCTTCTGGGCGCCGCCCTCGTCGGCTGCGGCAGCGGCGCGGCCGACGTCCCGGCGCCGAAGCCGAAGGCGGCCGTCGTCGAAAGCCCCGCACCGAAGGCCAGCGCCGCCGCCCCCGGCCCGAGGCCCGCGCGCGTCCCCGCCGCCCCGCCCACGATGGCCCCCGGGCCCGGCGGCCTCACCCCCGTCTACACGCGCCGCGCGAAAGGCACCGAGAAGGTCGTCGCGCTCACCTTCGACGCCGACATGACGGCCGATCAGGGCCCCCGGGCCACACGCGGCGAGCACTTCGACAACCCCGAGCTCATCGCGACCCTGCGCCGGCTCAAGGTGGACGCGACCGTGTTCATGACCGGCCGCTGGGCGGAGGAGTACCCGGACCAGGCGAAGTCCATCGGCGGCGATCCGCGCTTCGAGATCGCCAACCACTCCTACAGCCACTACGCCTTCGCGTCCCCCTGCTACGGCCTGCCGACCGTCCCCGGGCCCGACATGGCCTCCGACGTGCAGCGCGCCTTCGACGCCTTCCGGGACGCCGGGGCCATCAACGTCGTCCCGTACTTCCGCTTCCCCGGCGGCTGCTACGACGACGCGGCCCTGCGCGCCCTCGCGCCCGTCGGGGTCACCGCGGTCCAGTGGGACGTGGTCAGCGGCGACGCCTTCGCGAAGGACGCGGACGCCGTCGCCGAACAGGTCCTCGACGGGGTGAAGCCCGGTTCGCTCGTCGTCATGCACTGCACGCGCAGCGCGGCCCCCGTGACCGAGCAGGCGATCCGCCGGATCGTCCCGGAGCTCCGCGCGCGCGGCTACCGCTTCGTGAAGGTCTCGGAGCTCATGAGCCGCTAGGGGGTGTCCGGAAAGTCCCGTGCGGTGCCCGCGGTGTCCGGTGCGTGCCCTCGGCGTGCCGGACGAAGGCCTTCGATGGGGGTCCCCCCGCTCGAGCGAAGCCGAGAGTGGGGGAGGAGCTACTTGGGTCTTCGGCCGGTGCGGCGAGGGTGCGTGCCGGGCGCCGTGGGTGCTGTGCGGGACTTCCCGGACACCCCCCTAGGGCCCGGCGGTCCCTACTCCAGGCGCGCCGTGGCCCGGCACGCGAGCAGCGCCGTCGCCGCCGCGAGGAGCAGCGCGCCGCCGCAGGCGAGCCAGGGCGGGTCGGCGGTCGTCGTACGGGCGCCGGCGACCAGGGCCGTCATGGCGTACTTCGCCGGGGAGCCGGTCGTCACCAGCGCCAGGAGGGAACCGAGGACGAGGGCCGCGAGGGACCAGCCGGGGGCCCGGAGGAAGGGGCGGGAGGCCAGCGCGCCGACGGCGGCACCCGTCAGGGCGCAGGCCAGTGCCGCGAGCAGGCCGGCGGTGACGGCGGCGAGCACGGTGACCCCGTGCCGGTCGCCGATCGCGGTCACCGCGAGGACGGCGACCGTGCCGACGAGGGCCGGCCAGGCGGCGCCGGTGAGCAGCGCCGCGAGATGCGCGCGCTCCCGGCCGGCCGCCGCCGCGACCACGCCGCGGGCGGCGGGCGGTTCCTGGGTGAGGCAGATCCGTACGGACCAGGCGGACACCGGGAGCAGGGCGGCGGCGGTGAAGCCGAGCGCGCCGAGGACCGGTTCCCGTGCCTGGATACCGACGCCGATGAAGGCCACGTAGAGGAGCAGCGGTGCGAGCCAGCGCTGGGAGCGGAGAAGCAGACCCGACTGGTAGCGCAGGAGCGCCGTCATACCCGTACGCCTTCGGTGCCGAGGTGGTGGATGTGCCAGGACGCGGCGAGGAGCACGCCCAGGAGGGCGTCGGAGTGCGGCGCGTCGACGGTGAGGAGGGTGGTGCCGTCGGGACCGGGGGTGGTCAGCGGGTCGCCGGGCAGACGGGCGGGAAGCAACCGACCGCCGGAGACCGTGATCCGGACGGGAGGCGCGGCCACGTCCGTCCCCTCGTGCGAGGACGTCACCTCCCGCACCCGCCCCTCCCCGACCCGGTACACCGTCCCCGCCTCCCCCACCAGCCGGCGGGGGTCGTGGTCGACGAAGACGACCGTCGCGCCCGCCGCGAGGCGTTCGCGGACGGCGGTGTCCAGTTCGGCGCGGGCGCCGGTGTCCAGGCCGGTCCAGGCCTCGTCGAGGACGAGCAGGGCGGGGTCGGCGAGGAGGGCCTGGGCGACGGCGACCTTCTGACCGGTGCCCTTGGAGAGCTCCGACAGACCGGTACGCGCGTGCGTGCCGGCCCCGAAGCGCTCCAGCCACTCCCCCGCCCGGGCCCGCGCCGCCGCACGGCCGAGCCCTTGGACCCGGCCGAGGTGGACCAGGTAGTCGAGGGCCGTGAACGGCAGGGCGACGGGGAAGCGTTCGGGGACGTACCCGGTGCGGGCGGGCCGGCCGGTGACGCGGCCCTCGGTGGGCGCGTCGATACCGGCGAGCAGCCGGAGCAGCGTGGACTTGCCCGTGCCGTTGGTGCCGACGACCCGGACGAGGGCGGCGGCGGGCAGGTCGAGCGAGACCTGCCGCAGCGCCCACGGCCCGCGCGGGCCGTGCCGCCGCCCGACGTTCTCCAGCTTCAACGCGACAGCCTCAGTTCGAGGAGTTCTTCTGCGGGGTGAGCTCGCTGGGCCGGACGACGACGAAGCCCTGGCCGTCCAGCCTGAGCTGCACGGCCTCGCCCGAGCCGCCGCGGAGCATCGAGCCGAGGGACTGCGAGCGGTGCAGCGAGGTGCGGAGCTGCTCGCTCCAGCCGACGACGGCGTCCGTGTCGACGCAGACGGGCGCCTCCGGGGTGACGGGGATGACGATCGGGCTGCCCTCGCACATCAGGGCGACCTTGCCGTAGCCGGAGAAGACGGAGTTGAAGAGGCCGCCGCCGGTGATGCCGGCGCCCTTCACCGTCCTGATCTCGTAGTGCAGGGTGTTGTCGAAGCAGAGCACGTTGCGGCCGTTGACCGAGAACGCGTCGCCCTGCTCGATCTCCACGATGAAGCAGTTCTGCGCCTCGTGCGCGAACCAGGCCTCGCCCTGGCCCCGTACGGCCATCAGCGCCAGGCCCTCGCCGGTGACGGCCCGCTTGAGCATGCCGCCGATGCCCTGGCCCTTGCGCTCGAACTGGAGGTCGCCCCGGAAGGCGATCATGGAGCCCTGGCGGGCGAGCATCTCGCCGTTCACGGTGTACTTCACCGACTTGGCGTTCTGCAGGGTCATGCCCGGGAAGGTGGCCGCCTCGGCGAGGTGCTCGCTGGCGAAAAGATCGCTCTTCATGAGGGGCATCCTGGCCCGGAAGGGATGATTCCCACAAGAATCGCTCCTCGACGCGATGGCAGACTTGCCGAGTGAGCAGCAACGAGACCGATCTCCGCGATGAGAAGCCCCAGTTCGTCCTCCCCCTGGTCGTCAGGATCGAGCGCGACGCGCCCCCGGCGCGTACCGACGCGCTGGAGACCGCGGCGCGGGCCGTCCTGGAGATCCTCACGGACGACCGTTCCCTCGGCGAGGGCGAGTGGGCGCAGGCGATCACCGACTGGCAGGACGCCCGGATCCGCAAGGTGGTGCGCCGGGCGCGGGGCGCGGAGTGGCGCCGTGCGAACACGCTGCCGGGCATCACGGTGACCGGCGCGGAGGCGGAGGTACGGGTCTTCCCGCCGGTCCCGCTGGACGGCTGGCCCAAGGACCTCGCCAAGCTCCAGGTGTCGGGCACCGACCTCGACGACCCGGCGGCGCCCGGCCCCGTACCGGAGGGGGCGCCGGTGCTGTGGCTGAACCCGGAACTCGACATGTCGGCGGGCAAGGCGATGGCGCAGGCCGGCCACGGGGCGCAGCTGCTGTGGTGGGCGATGGCGGAGGACGACCGGAAGGCCTGGCGCGAGGCGGGATTCCCGCTCGCGGTGCGGACCGCGCCGGCGGAGGCCTGGGCGGGCCTGACGACGAGCGGCCTCCCGGTCGTCCGCGACGCGGGCTTCACGGAGATCGCCCCGGGCTCGTGCACGGTGGTGTCGGCGTTCCCGAAGCTCGCCTGACTCCGCCGTCCCCGCTCCCCGAACCCCGCACCGGCATCTGGTGCGGGGTTCTTCAGTCTGCCCCCGGTCGGGTACGGCGGGCGTAGGCGCGGGCGGCGCGGGCGCGGTCGCCGCAGCGGGTGGAGCACCAGTGACGGCGTCCGCGGCGCAGCAGGTAACGGTTGCAGGGGGCGGAGCCGCAGGCGGTGAGGCGCTCGGCTTCGGGACCGGTGAGAAGGTCGGCCGCGTCGGCCGCGAGCGTCGCGAGCGCGCGGGCGAGGATCTCGTCGGTGGGGCAGAGCGCCGCACGGTAGGGGCCGTTCTTCTCGTCCCAGTACAGCAGGGCGGCCGCGGGAGCCCCGCTCAGCGCCTCGTTGACGGCGGAGAGCGCCGGGGGCGGAGCGGGCAGCCCGGCGACGCGGGCGGCGAACAGGGACCTGATGTGTTCGCGCAGGGCGCGCAGTTGCGCGACGCACATCTCCTGCACCCCGGCGTCGGCCGGCGCGAGTCCGTGTGCGGTGAGCCACCGGTTCACGTCGCCCGGGGTGCTGAGGGCGTCGGCGAAGTGCCCTCCCGCCAGCGCGACGGCGCTGTTGACGAAGTCGAGGGCGAGGTGGTCCTCCGCTCCCGGCGCGGGCGGGTGCACGGATTCGACGGTCGAGGTCTCGCTCATGACTGTCATGGTACGGGTTGCCTTCATCCGTGAGTCACCCCCTATGATCCTCACGGATACGCCACCATCTATTCGTGAGGTTCTCATGGTCGACACCAGCATGCCCACCGAGCAGTTCCCCGTCCGTATCCTCGGCGGCCCGACCGCGCTCTTCGAGTACGGCGGCCTGCGCTTCCTGACCGATCCCACCTTCGACGGCCCCCGCGACTACCCCGTCCCGGGCGGCCGGCTGACGAAGACCGCGCCCGCCTCCGCCGCGCCGGCCGACCTCGGCCGGATAGACGTGGTCCTCCTCTCGCACGACGAACACCCCGACAACCTCGACGAGTCCGGCCGGGCGCTGCTCGCCGACGTCGCCCTCACCCTGACCACGCCCGGAGGCGGACAGCGCCTGGGCGCGGGGGCCAGGGGGCTGGCCGACTGGGAGCAGGTCGAACTGGACCGCCCCGACGGCGGCACCGTCACCGTCACGGGCGTCCCGGCCCTCCACGGGCCCGGCCCCCGAGAGGAGGTCGAGCCGGTAACCGGCCAGGTCGTCGGGTTCGTCCTGACCGGGGAGGGCCTGCCCACCGTCTACGTCAGCGGCGACAACGCCGCACTCGGCCCGGTCAAGGAGATCGCCGACCGGTTCGGCCAGGTGGACACCGCCATCCTGTTCGCCGGAGCTCCTCGCTTCCCCCAGCTCTTCGACGGCGCGCTGATCGTCCTCGACAGCGCACTGGCCGTCGAGGCCACCACGATCCTCGGCGCCCGCAGGGTGGTGCCCGTCCACTGCGACAGCTGGGCGCACTTCACCGAGGGCCGTGACGACCTGGTCGCCGCCTTCACCGACGCCGGGCTGATCGACCGCCTGGACCTGGGCGAGTGAGCGCCACCCGGGTGCGCAACCTCAAATGAAGCTCTGAACGTCCCCCTCCTGGGGTTCGAACGTACCCACCGGGGTCATCAGGTGGATGACTGAGGACCGAAGGAGGGGGACATGACGGAACTCGGCATCGGCATCGGCTGGCGTCCCGAGATCGCTGAGGCGGTGGAGGCCCTGCACGGCGTCGACTGGGTGGAGGTCGTCGCGGAGAACATCTGCGCCGACCATCTGCCCGACTCCCTGACCCGGCTGCGCGAGCGCGGCGTGACGGTCGTCCCGCACGGCGTCTCGCTCGGACTCGGCGGCGCGGACCGGCCGGACCCGGCACGGCTCGCGGCGCTCGGGGAGAAGGCGGTCGCCCTGGGGGCGCCGCTGGTCACGGAGCACATCGCGTTCGTACGGGCCGGGGGGCCGCTCACCGCGACCCCGCTGCTCGAAGCCGGCCACCTGCTGCCGGTGCCCCGGACCCGGGACGCGCTCGACGTGCTCTGCGAGAACGTGCGCATCGCCCAGGACGCCCTGCCCGTACCGCTCGCCCTGGAGAACATCGCGGCCCTGATCGCCTGGCCGGGCGAGGAGATGACGGAGGGACAGTTCCTGGCGGAGCTGGTGGAGCGTACGGGGGTACGGCTCCTCATCGACGTCGCCAACCTGCACACCAACCACGTCAACCGGGGCGAGGACCCGGCCCGGGCCCTGTCCGAACTGCCGGTCGAGGCCATCGCGTACGTGCACGTGGCGGGCGGGGTCGAGCGGGACGGGGTCTGGCACGACACCCACGCCCACCCGGTGCCGCGGGAGGTCCTCGGCATCCTGTCGGACCTCACGTCCCGGGTGTCCCCGCCGGGGGTCCTCCTGGAACGGGACGACGACTTCCCGCCGGAGAAGGAGCTGGCGGCGGAGCTGGAGGCGATCGCCGCTGTGGGCATACGTTCCGCAAGGGCGGAACAGGTGGGCACAGCCCACGCGCACGGCGCCCGACCGCTGGTACCCGCACCCCGAGACGCGGCGCTCCTCATCGGCGCCGGCGCGAGGGTCTCCGGAGGCCCGATGCCGGGCGGCACGCCCCTCGTGGAGGAGCCCGCACCGCGAGAAGACGCCCGCCAACGCCTGGCCGTCACCCAGGCCGCGCTCCTCTCCGCCCTCGTCGCCGGCACCCCCGTCCCCGAAGGCTTCGACACCCGCCGGATCGGGGTGCAGAGCCGCGCCCTCGCCGCCAAGCGGGCCGGAGTCGTCGCGAAGGTCGCGCCGGAGCTGCCGGAGATCCTCGGCAAGGACTTCCGGCCCGCGTTCCTCGCGTACGCCCGGTCCCGTCCCATGACCGGCGGCTACCGCCGCGACGCGCTCGACTTCGTCGAGCACCTGCTGCTCGCCGGGCGTCCGGAGGACCCGGCGGCACGGCGGCGGCTCACGGAGTGGTGGCAGGACCGTTCCGGCAGCCGCCCGCCGGGCCGTGCCACCCGGCTCGTACGGGCCGCCCGCCACGCCCTCGTACGGAGATGACCATGAACCTTCTCGTCGTGCTCATGTATCTCGCGGGCGCCCTCGGCATCGCCCTCGTCATCACCCGGGTCGTCCGGACGCGCGGCGGTCCCGGCAGGCCGGTCCACGACCGGTACGAGGTCGCCTTCCTCAACGGCGGCCCGGCCCGCGTCGTCGACACCGCCCTCGCCGCCCTCCAGGCCGACGGCAGGCTGGCGATCGGCGGCCCCGGCATCGTCGCGGTCGTCCGCCCCACCACGCACGACCCGGTGGAGCGCGCCGTCCTCCAGGAGCACGCCGCCGCCCCGCACGGGGCCCTGCACCACCTGCGGTTGAGTGTGATGCGGCACCCGGCGGTCCAGGAGATCGGCGACGGTCTCGCGGCGCGCCGGCTGGTCGTCGACCCGGCGACGCGGCGGACCACGGCCCGCTGGTGCACCACCCTGATCCTGACGGCCTTCGTCCTGTTCCCGGTCTCGATCGTCCTGACGGTGATCGACTTCTCCGTCGACCACGAGTTCCGGCTGCCCTTCGTCTTCAAGGTGGCGCCCGTGCTGTTCGCCGCCCTGATCACCGGCATCGTGTGCGGGTCGGTCTCCGCCCGGCAGGTCACCTCGGCCGGCCGCCGTGCGGTCCTCGCGTACGGGAGGGCGCACGGCCATCTCGCGGACGCCGGTCATCTCGTGGCCCTGCACGGGCTGCGGGCCCTGCCGGACCCGGTGCTCCGGGAGCAGCTGGTCACCGCCGCCCGGATCTCCGCGCCGCCGCGGCGGAACCGGCGCGGTGGCGGGCGGCCCGCGCCGACGCACTTCTCCTCCTCGGACGCGGCCGCCCTGGACGTGGCGACCGAGTGGTGCGCGACCAACAGTTCCTGCGGAGGTGGGGGCGGTGGTTCCTGCTCGGGCACCGGGTCCTGTTCCTCGGGCTGCGGCGGTTCCGGCGGCAGTTCGTGCTCCGGCTCCAGCTGCGGCGGCTCAAGCTCAAGTTGCTCAAGCTCCAGCTGCGGCTCCAGCTCCGGCAGCTCGTGTTCGAGTTCCAGCTCCAGTTCGTGCTCCAGCTCCAGTTCCAGCAGCTGAGGGGCCATTCGGGTGGCGGCCCCGCCGCTCCTCCCGTACAACCGGGACATGATCTGGGTTCCGCTTCTCCTGGTGGCGTTCGTCGTGGCCGGTGTCGGCTGTGTGCGGGTCTGCCGTGCCTCGCTCGCCGCCGCCCGGCCCCACGGGTCGTCCGGCGGTACGGAGGAGCTCACCGTGTGTGAGGCGGCCTACCTCGCCGGCGGGCCGTTCCGGGTCACCGATCTGACCCTGGTGTCGATGCACCGGGCGCGGCGGCTGCTGCTCGCGCGCACCGGCTGGGCGACGGTCGTGGACGCCGCGGGCGCCGGGGACGAGTTCGAGCGCGCGGTCCTCGGCGCCATCGGGCCCGGAGGGCAGTCGCCGGTTCCCGCCGTGCGTCCGGTGGTCGCCGCCGCCGAATCCGTACGTCTGCTCGCGGAGGGACTCGTCGACCGGGGGCTCGCCGTGTCCGAGGAGGCGCGCCGGGAGATGGCGGCCGGGGTGCGGGCGGTCCGGGCGGGGTTCCTGCTGACGCTGGTGCTCGGGACGGTCGCCGCGCTGCTGGTGCCGGGTGACGAGCGTGCCCTGGTCGTCGCCGGTTTCGCGCTGCCGCTGGTCGGGTCGGGGCTCTGCCTGCTGATCGAGGGGATCGAGGTCTATCCGTATACCCGCTGGGCGTCGCCGGCCGGGCAGCGGCTGCTCTCCGGGCTGTCGCCGGACGATCCGCTCACGGCTCTCGCGACCCGCGGTCCCGCCGTCCTGGAGCCGGAGCTCCGCGCGGCCCTGCAGGCCTGAGAAGCGGCCCTGCGGGCCTGGGAAAAAGTCCCGGAAATGACGCCGGTGCGGCGCGCGTGACGCGCGCCGCACCCGGAGCCGGACCCGGTGTCGCTGGAGCGGCGGGCACATGGTGCCGCCCGCCGTCTGATCTTCCGGGTCAAGGGGTGGCGCGCCCGGCCGGGAGCCGGGCGCGCCACCAGGTTTCGTACGGCCGTCAGGCCA